>NZ_CP141058.1:1467694-2935389 GCF_034661175.1 Nocardioides renjunii
CGAGCGACTCTGGAGCGACTGCCCGCTCATCCCGCTGACCCTGACGTGAGGCGGCTCGTCCTCCTGCGCCACGGCCGCACCGCCTGGAACGACGCCGGGCGCGCGCAGGGGCACGCCGACGTGCCGCTCGACGAGCTGGGGGAGGCGCAGGCCAAGGCCGTCGCGCCGGTCCTCGCCGCGTGCCGGCCGGTCGCGGTGTGGTCCTCCGACCTCGCCCGCGCGGCCGGCACCGCCGCCGCGGTGGCCGCCGAGGCGGGACTCGCTCCCGTCCTCGACCCGCGGCTGAGGGAGTTCGACGTCGGGCCCCACCGGATGGGCCTGACCAACGAGCAGTACGCCGCCCGGCACCCCGAGGAGCACGCCGCCCTCCTCGCCGGCGAGATCGAGCGCATCCCGGGGCGCGAGACCGTCGACGACGTGCTCGGCCGCTTCCTGCCCGCGCTGACGACGTACGCCGACGGGCTGGGGGAGGGCGAGACCGGTCTCCTGGTCTCCCATGGTGCCGCCCTGCGCGCCGTCGTGCCGGCCTTCCTCGGCTGGGGCACGGAGCCGGCGGAGACGCTGGGCGTCCTCGACAACTGCGGGTGGGTCGAGCTCGAGCACGCGGCCTCGACGTGGACCGGCGGCATCGAGAGGTGGCGCCTCATCGCCTGGAACCGTGTCGTGACGCCGTGAGCGACCGGGCGCGGGACCCCGATTTCACCTCGCCGTCGCCGTCGGCTAATGTTCTCCGCGTTGTCCTCCAGCACCACCGGAAGACGATGTTGGGGCTGTGGCGCAGCTGGTAGCGCATCTGCATGGCATGCAGAGGGTCAGGGGTTCGAGTCCCCTCAGCTCCACCGACACGAAGGCGCCTCCGGGCGCCTTCGCTGCATTTCGGCGTCTTCCGCAGCAGTCCTCGGCCGGTGCATGATCGGCGGATGGCCGACCTGATGCCGCTCGCGGAGCAGGAGCGGAGTGACCTCCTCGGGCTCGCCGAGTCCCTGACGCCGGAGCAGTGGGCCGCCCCGTCGCTGTGCGAGGACTGGTCGGTGCGTGACGTCGTGACCCACGTGGTCAGCTATGACGAGCTGTCGGTGCCGCAGACGGTGACGACGTTCGTGCGCGGCGGCCTGCGACCCGCGACGGTCAACGAGGTCGCGCTGCGCCGGTACGCCGGGCTCGAGCCCGCCGACGTGGTCCGGCTTGTTGCGGCCTGCCGGCGTCCACGGGGGCTCCCGTCCGCCATGGGCGGAGGCATCGCGCTGACCGACGGCACGATCCACCACCAGGACGTCCGGCGGGCGCTGGGCATGCCGCGGGTCATCCCTCGGGAGCGCCTCGTGCCGGTCCTCGACTTCTCCCTGCGCGCCCCGACCCTGCCGTCGAGGAGCAACGTGACGGGGCTCCGCCTGGTCGCCGAGGACATCGGCTGGACCGCCGGCCACGGACCGGAGGTGGCGGGCCCCGGCGAGGCCCTGCTGATGGCCGCTGCGGGCCGGGCCGTCGCGCTCGACGAGCTGCGTGGGGAGGGGCTCGCGATCCTGCGTCGGCGTGTTGGCGGAACGGCCGCCGGGTGACACCATGCGGACATGACCGCGACTGACCTCTCCACCCGCACCAGCAGCGCCACGGCAGCGCACATCGAGACCACCGAGCGCTACGCCGCGCACAACTACCACCCCCTGCCGGTGGTGCTGGCGCAGGGCGAGGGCGCCTGGGTCATCGACGTCGACGGCAACCGCTACCTCGACTGCCTCGCGGGCTACTCCGCGCTCAACTTCGGCCACAGCAACGAGCGCCTGGTGGCGGTCGCGCGCGAGCAGCTGGGCAAGCTCACGCTGACCAGCCGCGCGTTCTTCAACGACCAGCTCAGCGGCTTCGCCGAGGCGCTCGCGCGACTGACCGGCAAGGACATGATCCTGCCGATGAACTCCGGCGCCGAGGCCGTCGAGACCGCGATCAAGGTGAGCCGCAAGTGGGGCTACGAGGTCAAGGGCGTCCCGGCGGGCCAGGCCTCGATCATCACGATGCAGGGCAACTTCCACGGCCGCACGACGACGATCGTCAGCTTCTCCGACGACGAGGTCGCCACGGCCGGCTACGCCCCCTTCACCACGGGCTTCCGCAGCGTCACCTACGGCGACGTCGACGCGGTCGCCGCGGCCATCGACGACACCACGGTGGCCGTCCTCTTCGAGCCGATCCAGGGCGAGGGCGGCGTCGTCATGCCGCCCGAGGGCTTCCTGCGCGACCTCCGCGCGCTGTGCACCGAGCGCAACGTGCTGATGATCGCCGACGAGATCCAGTCCGGCCTCGCGCGCTCGGGCAAGACCTTCGCGTGCGACCACGAGGACGTCGTCCCCGACGTCTACATCATGGGCAAGGCGCTCGGCGGCGGCATCTACCCCGTCTCCGCCATCGCGGCCGACCACGCCATCATGGACGTCATCACCCCGGGGTCGCACGGGTCCACCTTCGGTGGCAACCCGCTCGCCGCGGCGATCGGCACCGAGGTCGTGGCGATGCTGGAGGAGGGCACCTTCCAGGCCCGCGCGGCCGAGATCGGCGCGCAGATCGAGGCCGGGTTCCGCCCGCTCGTCGGCAAGGGCCTCATGGCGGTGCGCGTCCGCGGCGCGTGGGCCGGCATCGACATCGACCCGGCGCTGATGACCGGTCGCCAGATGTCCGAGGCGCTCATGGCGCGCGGCATCCTCGCCAAGGACACCCACGGCTCGACGGTCCGCTTCGCCCCGCCGCTGGTGGCCAGCGACGAGGACATCGCCGGCCTGGTCGACGCGGTCGCCGAGATCCTCACCGCCGGCTGAGCGCCACGTCCGGGCTGCCGTCGCCTCAGCGGTCCTCCTGCGTCACCTCGATGTCGAAGTCCCCGCCGTCCTCGAGCATCGTCAACGTCAGCTCGTCGGTCCCGCCGTCGTCGTAGCGCACGACGCAGTGGCCGGTGGAGCCCTTGGCCCTGCCCATCTCCTCGCAGTCCGCGGTCGTCATCCGGACCGATGTCCCGAGGGCCACCTGGTGCTTGTTGAAGGCGTTGCGGACCGCTAGGTCGGGGTCCCACTGGGCGCGCACGGGTCGCTCGCCGGGCAGGTCGAGCTGCCAGTAGGGGTAGGTCAGCTTGAGCAGCCCGACCACGGCCACGCCCGCCACGGCCAGCAGGCCCGCGCGGGATCGTTCGACCTGCGCCATCTCGGTCAGGCGATCGTCAGGCCGCCGTCGACCGGGATCATCTGGCCGGTGACGTAGCCGGCAGCGTCGGAGGCCAGCCAGACCGCGGTCGCGGCGAGCTCGCGCGGGTCGCCCTTGCGGCCGGCCGGGACGCGCTGGAGCGCGAGGTCGATGTAGCCCTCGGGGTAGGTCTCGGTCATCTCCGAGGCGAAGAACCCGGGCGCCAGGGCGTTGACCCGGATGCCCTTGCGGCCCGTCCACTGCTGGGCGAGGTCGCGGGTGAGGCCCCCGAGGCCCGCCTTGGACGCGGAGTACGCCGCCTGGGGCAGGCCGCCGGTCGTGATGCCGAGGATCGAGGAGATGTTGACGATGCTCGAGCCGGGCTGCATCACGCGGCCGCACGCCTGCGCCATCCAGTAGCACCCGTTGAGGTTGACGTCGATGACCGAGCGGAACTGCTCGGGCGTCTCCCGGGTGGCGGGGACCGCCGTGCCGACGCCGGCGTTGTTGACCAGGACGTCGACCCGGCCGAACTTCGCCATCGCCTCGTCGACGAGGCGCTGGCACTGCTCCGGGTCGGCGACGTCGGTCACGACCGTGTGGACCCGGCGCCCGGTCGAGCGCACCGAGCCGGCGACGCGCTCGAGCTTGTCGGCCCGCCGCGCCCCGAGGACCACGTCGGCCCCGGCCTCGGCGAAGCAGTGGGCGAAAGCGACCCCCAGGCCGCTCGAGGCGCCGGTGACGATGACGACCTTGTCGTCGAGGCGAAAGTGATCGAGGACTCCCATGGCGAGAATCTACGGCGTGGTGGTGGTCACCGTCTCCGCAGGGGTCGCCGGCGCGCGCGGCAGGTTGCGCACCGACGCCGAGCAGAGGACCAGCGCGACGATGGCGGCGTACGCGACGGCCGAGGCGATGAGGACCGGCCGATAGCCGAACACCGCTGCGAGGGGACCGAACGCGATCTGGCCGATCGGGATGGCGACGAAGGAGCCCAGTGCGTCGTAGGAGTAGGCGCGCGACAGCATCCGGTCCTCGATGTTCTCCTGCATCGCCAGGTTCCATCCCATGCCGAACACCTCCGTGCCGGCGCCGGCCGCGAAGGCCGCGACCACCAGGCCGACCAGGTGCGGCGAGACCCCGAGGATGAGCATGGGCGGTGCCATCAGCAGCACGCCGAGCATGCCGAGCAGGAGTGGCCGCTCGAGGCGGACCCGGAGCAGGACGACGGTCGTGACGAGGAACCCGGCCGCCTCCGCGGACAGCACGAAGCCCCAGCCCTGGCGGCCGATGGTGTCGTCGGCGATCGCGGGACCGAGCGTGGTCCAGGCGCCGGCGTGGATGAGGTTGAGCACGCCGAAGCCGACGACGACGATCCAGAGCCAGGGCGTCGCCCAGAAGAAGCTCCACCCCTCGCGCAGCTCACGGACGGTGTCGGCAGGCTCGCCCGCGGACTCCCTGGGCGGGATCGTCACCGGCACCAGCAGGAGGGCGGCGAGCGCCCACGTGAGCGCGTCGACCGCGAGGGCCCACCCCGACCCGACGGTGACGACCAGGAG
The DNA here is from genome assembly GCF_034661175.1 of Nocardioides renjunii. Taxonomy (NCBI): domain Bacteria; kingdom Bacillati; phylum Actinomycetota; class Actinomycetes; order Propionibacteriales; family Nocardioidaceae; genus Nocardioides; species Nocardioides renjunii. Next base: position 1,472,419 of record NZ_CP141058.1, read on the forward strand.
GGCGCCGAGGGTGGGGCCGATCACCATCATCCCGTTGCGGGTGAGCGAGACGAGCGCGTTGGCCGGCTGCAGGTCGGACCGGGGGACCAGCTGCGGGAGCGCGCTGGCCATCGCCGGGAAGCCGACGCCCGACACGGCGCCGTGCACGATGCTCAGGCACACGAGCATCCAGATCTCCGCGTGCCCGGCGAGGACCAGAACGGCGATCGCGCCCTGGCTGATCGCCGAGGCGACGTTGGAGAACTGCAGCACGAGCGTGCGCGGGATCCGGTCCGCGATCACCCCTCCGTACAGCAGCAGCGCGACCATCGGGATGGTGTGCGCCGCGAGCACCTGGCCCAGGGCGGTGGGGGAGTCGGTGATGTCGAGGACGGCGAACGCCAGCGCGACGGTCGCCATCATGTTGCCGAACGTGTTGACGAGGCGCGAGGCGAAGTACCACGCAAAGTTGCGGTTGCGCAGCGGCGCGAGCGATTCGGACCAGTTCATCGGTGCTCCTCGGAGGGCGTCCAGCGGACGGCGTCGCCGGTGAGGCCGCCCGTCATCGTGAAGGCGGTGGAGGTGGCGCTGACGTGCACCGTGTCCGGCGTGCCGGCGGGACGCGCCGCCGCGTGCAGGACGTGCGACGCCTCGTGCAGCAGCTGGACCGCGCGGTGCCACGCCTCCACCGGCACCCAGGCCTCCAGGTCGCTCGACGAGGAGTGTCCGGGTGCGACGTCGAGCAGCCGCCGCTCCACCTCCACGGCCGTCGCGCGGGCGTACGCGATCCGGTCGCCGACCTCCGCCCCCTGGGCGGGCAGGTCCCGCGTCGCGTCGTAGCGATAGCGCTTCGCCACCCCGCCGCGGATCTTCTCCTCGCTCTCGACGACCAGCTCGCCGATGTCGTGCAGGACCCGCAGGTGGTACGACGCGTTGGCGTGCGTCACGCCGAGGGCGCGGGCCACGTCCGCTGCGCTCATCGCCTCCGCGGTGAGCAGCGAGAGGATCCGCAGGCGCAGGGGGTGCGCAGTCGCCCTCAGCCGCGCCACGGCGCCCGCCGTGGCCTCGCCCGTCTGGTCCGCCATGTCACCCTCCAACAGTCGTTGGGGAGTGAGTCTGGACGCGGAGGCGCTCAACTGTCAAACACTTGTTGGGGACCTGTCCGCAGGACGGGGAAGCCGTCGGCGTACCGAGGACCCCGGACCGCACCCTGACTCGACCCTGACCACCCCCTTGGAGCGCGTGATCCGCGCGCCTCGGCGTGGGAGGCTTGTCGCATCGCAGGGCACCCGGCCCACCGAGGAGTGAGTGAGATGTCCGACCAGTACCCGCAGCACCCGCAGGACCCCGCCGCGCAGGGCCAGCCGTCGTACGGCCAGCCGACCTACGGCCAGCAGCCCTACCAGCAGCCTTCCTCCCAGCCACAGGGCACCTACCGGCAGGCGCCGGCCACCATGTCGCCCGAGGACGAGCGGACGTGGGGCGCGATCAGCCACGCCGGCGCCGTCGTCGCGATGATCTGCTCGGCCGGCTTCCTCGGCTTCCTGGCCTCGATCGCCGTCTACGTCATCCAGAAGGACCGCGGCCCCTTCGTGCGGGCGCACGCCGCCAACTCGATCAACGTGCAGATCTCGATGTTCATCTGGCTGGTCGTCGCCGCGGTGATCTACGTGGTCCTCGGCATCGTCACCCTCGGCATCGGGTTCGTGGTGTTCCTGCCCGTCTTCGCCGTGCCGCTGGTCGTCGCCGGCGTCCTGCACGTGATCGGGGCCGTCAAGGCCTACAACGGCGAGTGGTGGAACCCGCCGTTCACCCCCCAGCTCGTCAAGTGAGGCGGGCCAGCACCCCGTCCTGCCACGCGAACGCCGCCCGGGCCCGGACCGCGAGGTCCGGGCCGGGCAGCAGCGCCTCCACCCGCTCGGCGTAGCCGGCCGGCAGGTCGGTGCGCAGGTAGCGCAGCCCGTAGTCGTGCCGTGCCGGGCAGTGCTCGATGCGCAGCAGCCGCACCAGCGGCTCGACCGCCAGGCGCAGGTGCAGGGTCGTCGCCTCGGCGAGGTCGCCGCGCGCGAGCGCCCGCTCGACCAGCCAGGCGGCGGTCTGGCGGCGTGCCGCCGTCTGCTGGACCGCGTACCGGCGCTGCGCCTCCAGCTCGGCCTCGTCGTCGTCCTCGAGGACGAGCCGACCCTCAGGGTCGTGCAGCACGACGGGCACGCCGTGGCGACGGGTGTCCATCGTGAGCCGTTCGGGCATCGTCTGCACGACCAGGTCGACGAGCCGCGTGGGCCGGCTGAGGTCGGCCGCGTCGGGCTGGAGGTGCACGAAGCACTGCCGGCCGTCGGGCCACGTCGCCTCGGGCAGCTCCCACACGTGGTCGACCTGGAGCTCGTGCCGCGCGAGCGCCAGCACGGCGTCGTACGTCGCGGCCGCGTCGCCGCTGCACCAGGCCTCCACGTCGAGGTCGGAGTGCTCGTCCCAGCCGCCGGTGACGGCCGATCCGTTGACGACGACGACCTGCAGCGCGGGCACCTCCTCGGGGAGCCGGCCGAGGAACGCGAGCACGTCGTCGTACCTGCTCAGGTCGGCAGCCATGGATACGAGTATGCTGGCTCTCGTGCACCAGGACCTGCTCCTTCCTCAGCCGCGCTGACCAGTCCCACCGGACCGGCACGCGGCTACCCCTCCATGTGAGGGGTTTTTTCATGCCCGACCCCGCTTCGCCCGCAACTGCCCCAGAGGACCAGCCATGACGACCGACACCGGAGCCCACGACCCGAGCGCCACCGAGCCCGCGTCGTACGACATCGAGGCCACCGAGACGAAGTGGCAGCGCGTCTGGGGCGAGCTCGAGCCGTTCCGCGCCGACGACCACAGCCCGCGCGAGAAGCGCTACGCGCTGACGATGTTCCCCTACCCCAGCGGTGACCTGCACATGGGCCACGCCGAGGTGTTCGCGCTGCACGACGTGGTCGCGCGCTACTGGTGGCAGCGTGGCTACGAGGTGCTGAACCCGATGGGGTTCGACTCGTTCGGCCTGCCGGCGGAGAACGCCGCGATCCGCAACGACGAGCACCCCGACACCTACACGCGCGCCAACATCGCGCGCTCGATCGAGTCGTGCCAGAGGTACGCCGCGTCGTTCGACTGGTCGCGCACCTTCAACACCTCCGACCCGGAGTACTACCGCTGGACGCAGTGGCTGTTCCTGAAGTTCTACGAGCGCGGCCTGGCCTACCGCAAGAACAGCCCCGTCAACTGGTGCCCGCAGGACCAGACCGTGCTGGCCAACGAGCAGGTCGTCGGCGGCTTCTGCGAGCGGTGCGGGGCGGAGGTGACCAAGAAGGAGCTGACGCAGTGGTACTTCAAGATCACCGACTACGCCCAGGAGTTGCTGGACGGCCTGGACGAGCTGGAGCCCACCTGGCCGGACCGCGTGGTCACCGCGCAGCGCAACTGGATCGGCCGCTCCGAGGGCGCCCACGTGACCTTCACGCTGCACGCCGCCGACGGTGAGCGCGACATCGAGGTCTACACCACCCGTCCCGACACGCTGTACGGCGCGACGTTCATGGTCGTCGCGGCCGACGCCGCGCTGGCCGGGGAGATCGTGCACCCGGACCGCGCGCAGGCGCTGGCCGACTACCTGGTCGAGGTCCGCAAGGCCTCCGACATCGACCGGCTGGCCACCGACCGCCCGAAGACCGGCGTCGACCTGGGGATCACCGCGACCAACCCGGTCTCGGGCGAGGAGATCCCGGTGTGGGCGAGCGACTACGTCCTGGCCGACTACGGCACCGGCGCGATCATGGCCGTGCCCGCGCACGACCAGCGCGACCTCGACTTCGCCCGCGCCATGGACCTGCCGGTGCGCCGCGTCATCGACACGGGGGAGGACGACCCGGAGGAGACCGGGGTCGCCACCTCGGGCGGCGGCGCCTACGTGAACTCGGGGGAGCTGGACGGCCTGAGCGACAAGGTCGCGGGGATCCGCGCCATCATCGAGCGGCTGGAGGCCGACGGGCGCGGCTCCGGTGCGGTCAACTACCGCCTGCGCGACTGGCTGATCAGCCGTCAGCGCTACTGGGGTCCGCCGATCCCGATCATCCACTGCCCGGTCGACGGGGAGGTCCCCGTCCCCGAGGACCAGCTGCCCGTGACGCTGCCGATGCTCAAGGGCAGCGACCTGAAGCCGAAGGGCACCTCGCCGCTCGGTGGCGCCACCGAGTGGGTCAACGTGGAATGCCCCACGTGCGGGGGCCCGGCCACGCGCGACACCGACACCATGGACACGTTCGTCGACTCGTCCTGGTACATGTTCCGCTACTGCTCGCCCCACGAGGACGACCGGCCGTTCGACACCGAGCTGGTCAACGCCTGGATGCCGGCCAACCTCTACGTCGGCGGGGTGGAGCACGCCGTGCTGCACCTGCTCTACGGGCGCTTCTTCACCAAGGTGCTCAACGACATGGGCCTGGTCGACTTCCGCGAGCCGTGGTCGGCCCAGCTCAACCAGGGCTTCGTGATCAACCAGGGCAAGAAGATGAGCAAGTCGCTGGGCAACGGCGTCAACCTGGGGGACCAGCTCGCGGCCTTCGGCGTGGACGCCGTGCGGCTGACCCTGGTCTTCGCGGGTCCGCCGGAGGACGACATCGACTGGGCCAACATGTCGCCCGACGGGTCGCTGCGCTTCCTGCAGCGGGCCTGGCGGCTGTCCGGCGACGTCACCTCCGCCCCGGGCGCCGACGTGTCGACCGGTGACGTCGCGCTGCGGCGTACGACCGCGCGGACCGTGCACGACGCGGCCGAGCTGGTCGAGAACTACCGCTTCAACGTGATGGTGGCGCGGGTGATGGAGCTGGTCAACGCCACCCGCAAGGCGATCGACTCCGGCTGCGGTCCGGACGACCCGGCCGTGCGCGAGGCGACCGAGGCGGTCGCCGTGCTGCTGTCCCTGGTCGCGCCCTACACCGCGGAGGAGATGTGGGAGCGGCTGGGCCACCAGCCCACCGTCGTCCGCGCCGGCTGGCCGGCCGTCGACGAGGCGCTGCTGGTCGAGGACACCGTCACCGCCGTCGTGCAGCTCAGGGGCAAGGTCAAGGCGCGCCTCGAGGTGTCCCCGGACATCACCGAGGCCGACCTGGAGGCCGCGGCCCTGGCCGACGCCGGCGTGCAGCGGGCCCTCGACGGCGCGACCGTGCGCAAGGTGGTCGTGCGGGCGCCCAAGCTCGTGAACATCGTCGTCTGAGGAGCGTGACGGCCGCTAGGGTCGCCCCCATGTCCCAGGTCGAGCCCCCGGTCGATCCGCGAGCCGTGCCCCGCGTCGCGGTGGTCACCGACTCGACCGCGAGCCTGCCCGCCGACCTGGCGGCGGACCGCGGCATCCGGGTCGTGCCGCTGCAGGTCGTGATCGGCGCGAGGGTGCTCGACGAGGGGCCGGACGGCGCGACCCCGGAGGTCGTCGCCTCGGCGCTGCGCGAGTTCGTGCCGGTCAGCACCTCACGGCCGGCGCCCGCGCTGTTCGTGCAGCTCTACCGCGAGCTCGCGGCCGCCGGGGTGGAGCAGGTCGTCTCGGTGCACCTGTCCCGCGAGATGAGCGGCACCTTCGAGTCCGCCCAGCTCGCCGCCGGCGAGGTGGACCTCCCGGTGCACGTCGTCGACACCGGCCAGGTCGGCATCGCCACCGGGTTCGCCGCGCTGACCGCCCTCGACGTGCTCGAGGCCGGCGGCAGCGCGCAGGAGGCCGCCGAGGCAGCGCGGTCGCGGGGGCGGGCGGCGACGTCGTTGTTCTACGTCGACACGCTGGAGTACCTCCGTCGCGGCGGCCGGATCGGCGCGGCCGCCGCCATCGTCGGCAGCGCCCTGTCGGTCAAGCCGCTGCTCGAGATCGTCGACGGCAAGGTGGCGCCCCGCGAGCGCGTGCGTACGGCGTCGCGAGCGCTCGCCCGGCTCGGCGAGCTCGCCGTCGAGGCCGCGGGCGACCAGGCCGTCGACGTCTGTGTCGCGCACCTGTCCAACGCCGATCGCGCCGAGGAGCTGACCGCGATCCTGTCGGAGCGGCTGGCCGACGGCCTCGAGGGCCGCGAGGTGATGTGCGGCGAGCTCGGTGCCGTGCTCGGCGCGCACGTGGGACCGGGCATGGTCGCCGTCTGCGTCTCGCCCCGGCCGGACGCCTGACCCGCGACCTGACGTCCGCAGGACACCCTCCGCAGGACACCGTCCGCAGGACACCCGGAACGGGTGACCCCGGAGCCTGAGTTGCGTGCCACCCTCGGGGACCACGCGGGCGTGCTGGCGGCGCGACCCTCGCGCCGGACGCACCGGACGTGCGCCCGTCGAGCTCTGGAGGTGCCGATGGCGTCAAGGCTCGGCCGGCTCGCGGGGCAGGTCACCGATCGGGTCGTCCAGACGGTCGACCCCGACATCGTGCTGAGCGCCGTGGACATCAACGCGCTGCTGGCCCGGGTGGAGATCGACACCCTGCTGGACCGGATCGACGTGCACCGGCTGCTGGACCGGGTCGACCCGAACTCGGTGATCGCCCGGGTGGACGTCGACGCCGTCCTCGCGCGCGTCGAGCTCGACCCCGTGCTGGGCCGGGTCGACATGACCGCGCTGGTGACCCGCGTGGACCTCGACACGATCCTCCAAACGGTCGACCTCGACCGCGTCCTGGCGGGAGTGGACCTCGACGCGCTGCTGGCGCGCGTGGAGCTGGACCCCGTGCTGGACCGCATCGACGTCAACCGGCTGCTGGAGGGTGTCGTCCTCGACCGGCTCCTCGCCCGCGTGGACCTGACCACGCTGCTGACGAACGTCGACCTCGATGTCGTCCTCGACAAGGTGGACCTGGACCGCGTGCTCGGCAGGGTTGACCTCGATCGGGTCGTGGCCGCGGTGGACCTCGACGGGGTGCTGGACCGCGTCGACGTCAACGCGGTGCTGGACCGGGTGGACCTGGACCGCGTGCTCGGCAAGGTGGACGTGGACCGGGTCGTGGCCGCGGTGGACCTCGACGCCGTGCTGCGACGCGTCGACGTCAACGCGGTGCTGGACCGGGTGGATCTGGACCGGGTGCTCGGCAAGGTGGACCTGGACCGGGTCGTGGCCGGGGTGGACCTCGACGCCGTGCTGCGCCGGGTCGACGTCAACGCGGTGCTGGACCGGGTGGACCTGGACCGCGTGCTCGGCAAGGTGGACCTGGACCGGGTGATCGACAAGGTGGACCTGGACCGGGTGCTCGACCGGGTCGACCTCGACCGGGTGCTCGACAAGGTGGACCTCGACCGGGTGCTGGACCGGGTGGACCTCGACGCCGTGCTGCGACGCGTCGACGTCAACGCGGTGCTGGACCGGGTCGACCTCGACCGGGTCCTCGCACGTGTCGACGTCGCCCAGCTGGTGGAACGGGTGGACGTCGCAGCGATGGTCAGGGCGAGCACGGGCCAGGTGGCCGTGTCCGTGCTCGACCGGGTCCGCGTCACGGCCGCGTCGCTCGACACCGGTGTGGACCGGGGCGTGGAGCGGGTACGGCCCGGCGCTGAGGCTGACCGGTCCACCACCAGCGGGCCCGTGGCGAGGGCCCTCGGCGCCCTGGTCGACGTCCTCACCGTCAGCGGCACCTTCGCCCTGGGATGGGCCGCGACGGCCGTCCTGGTCGACGCCTTCACCCGCCGCCAGCTCGGCAGCCAGGACGGCCTCGTCGCGAGCGTCGCCTTCGCCGTCTGGTGGTTCGTCTACACGACCGGGTGCGTCGCCGTCGCCGGTCAGACGGCGGGGAAGTGGCTGGCCGGCACCCGCGTCGTACGGACCGACCGGACGCCGGTGTCGGCGCGGCAAGCCGTGGTGCGCACCCTGGTCTTCCCGCTGAGCTGCCTGCTGGCGGGGCTCGGCCTGGTGGGGATCCTCGTCGGACGGGACCACCGCGCCCTGCACGACCTCGCGGCCGGGACGGTCGTCGTACCCGACGGGGATGTCCTGCTCCGCACCGCGGTCTGACGCCTCGGGCTGCGTCATACGAACCCGGCACGCATGCGTACGGATCGGGATGACGCCAGGTGGAGTGATGGGACGCCGGGTCTCTCCACAGATCGGCGAACGCCCCTGTCGGAGGGGGTGCCGGCGTTCCTAGCGTGGAGGCATGCGCCGATCCCAGTCCTCCTCCGAGCACGCCGAGGCGGTGTCGAGGCGACTGGCGACGCTCAGCGCCGAGCTCGCCGCCGTGCGCGGCGACCCCGGCGACCTCGGCGACTACTCGTCGGCGCACACGCGCGTCCGCGAACGTCCCGAGGCGGCGGCCCCGGCCCCGGCGCCGGTGGTGCTGCCGGTACCGGGGCGGCACGCCTCGCGACGGCTGCGCATCGGCGGGCTGCAGCTGGGTCCGGTGCACCTCGCGGTGGTCGCGGTCGTGGCCGCGGCGGCGGTCGGGCTGGCGGCGTGGTGGTCGGTCCGGGACCAGGCGGAGGTCGTCCCGGTCGCCCCGGTGTCGTCAGCGCCCTCACCGCTGACCCCGCTCGCCACCGACGGCGGCGCCGACGCGCCCGGCTCCACGGGGACCGGTGACCCCGGCGCGACCACCGAGCTGGTGGTCGACGTGGCGGGCAAGGTGCGCCGACCCGGCATCGCGGTGCTGCCACCCGGCTCCCGGGTCGTCGACGCCCTCGAGGCGGCCGGCGGCGCGAACCGCGGGGTCGACCTCACCGGCCTCAATCTCGCGCGTCTGCTCGTCGACGGCGAGCAGATCCTCGTCGGCGTGGCACCGGCGGCCGGTGTGGCCGGCACCCTCGGTACGCCGACCCAACCGGGCGGGACCCTGGTCAACCTCAACACCGCCGACCAGGCGGCCCTCGACACGCTGCCCGGGGTGGGCCCGGTGACCGCGGACGCCATCCTGGCCTGGCGCGACGCCCACGGGGGCTTCACCTCCGTCGACGAGCTCCTCGAGGTCGACGGCATCGGCGAGGCCACCCTCGCCGACCTCGCGCCGCTCGTCACCCTCTGAGTCGTGCCCGACCTCCGCGCCCTCGCCCTGGGTGCGGGTGCCTGGGCCGGAGCCCTGCTCGTGCTGCTGCTGCCCGGGTGGGTGGCCCTCGCGGTGGTGGTGCTGGTCGCGTCGGCGGCGGTGCTCGGGGTCGCGCGTCGGCTGGTCACTCCCGGCTGGCTGGGACCGACCGCGGCGCTGGTGGCAGTGGCGGGCGTGGCGACCCTGCAGCAGACCCTGGTCGCCACCTCGCCGCTGGCGGCCCTGGCCGAGGAGGGTGCCGTCGTCTCGCTGCGTCTCGAGATCGCCTCGGACGTACGCGTCGTCGCCGGCCGCTTCGGCGACCTGCAGGTCGCGCAGGCCAGCGTCTCCCGGGTCGAGGGGCGGGGGAGCGCGTGGTCGCTCGACGCGCCGGTCGTGGTGATGGCCGACGCGGACTGGCCGCGCCCGCCGCTCGGCACGTCGCTGGAGACCGCGGCGCGGCTGGTGCCCGCCGACGGCGACGTGGCGGCGCTGGTGCGTCCCACCGGTGAGCCGCGGGTGGTCGCCGAGCCGGACGTCTGGTGGGACGCCGCCGCAGCCGTACGCCGGTCGGTGCGGGCCGCGGTCGAGGGCCGCGACGCCGACGCCCGCGAGCTCGTGCCGGCGCTCGTCGTGGGCGACGACGGCGGTCTCGACCCGGCGCTCGCCGACGACTTCCGCACCACCGGCCTCACGCACCTGCTCGCCGTGAGCGGCACCAACCTGACGCTCGTCGTCGGCTCCGTGCTCGTCCTCGGCCGGTGGCTCGGCGTGCGCGGGCGGTGGCTGCACGCGCTGGCGGCCGTCGGCATCGTCGGGTTCGTGATGACGGCCCGCGCCGAGCCGAGCGTCGTACGCGCCGCGGCGATGGGCACGGTCGCGCTCGTCGGCATGGGCGCCAACGGGCGCTCGCGCGGCGCCCGCGCCCTGGGCGTCGCCGTCCTCGGGCTCCTGCTGGTCTGGCCGCGGCTCGCCGTGACACCGGGGTTCGCCCTGTCGGTGCTGGCGACCGCCGGCATCCTGCTGCTCGCGCCGCCGTGGCGGGACGCGCTGATGCGGTGGACGCCGCGGTGGGTGGCCGAGGCGGTCTCCGTGCCGCTGGCCGCCCAGGTCGCCTGCACCCCCGTGGTGGCGGCGCTGTCGGGACAGGTGAGCCTGGTGGCGGTCGGCGCCAACCTGCTGGCCGCACCGGCCGTCGCGCCCGCCACGGTCCTCGGCCTGGCCGGCGGCCTGCTCGGACTCCTGTGGGCGCCGCTGGGCGTCCTCGTGGCCGCTCCCGCCGCCTGGTCGGCCGCGTGGATCATCGCGGTGGCACGGCGCGGGGCGGACGTGCCGACTGCGGCCGTGGACTGGGGCACCGGTCCCGTGCCGCTCGCGGCCCTCACGGCCCTGTGCGTGGCGGCCGTGCTCGTGGCACCGCGGCTGCTGGGCAGGCCGGCCTCCGCGATGGCGTGCACCGGGCTGCTCGTGGTGGTGATGCTGGTGCGCCCACCGATCCCGGGCTGGCCGCCACGCGGGTGGGTGCTCGCGGTGTGCGACGTCGGCCAGGGCGACGGCCTCGTGCTGCGCGCCGGCGACCACGACGCCGTGGTGGTGGACGCCGGGCCCGAGCCGGCGCCCATGGACGCCTGCCTCGACCGGCTGGAGGTGACCTCGGTGCCGCTGCTCGTGCTGACCCACTTCCACGCCGACCACGTCGGCGGGGTGGCCGGGGTCGTGGACGGGCGCCGGGTGGGCACGATCGAGGCGACCGGCCTCCTCGACCCAGCCGCGGGCGTGCTGTCGGTCGAGGACGCCGTGGGCCGCGGCCCGGCGCTGTCGGCGTACGGCGCGACGCGGGTGGTCGGCGACGTCACCCTCCAGGTGGTGTGGCCGCGGCCCGACGGGAGCGGGACCGACCCGAGCGAGAGCGCGCCCAACAACGCCAGCGTGGTGCTCGTGGCCGAGGTGTCGGGGGTGCGCATCCTGCTGACCGGGGACGTGGAGCCGTCCGCCCAGGCGGCCCTGGCCCGCGAGCTGCCGGAGCTCCGTGTCGACGTCCTGAAGGTGCCCCACCACGGCAGCCGGCACCAGGACCTCGACTGGCTCGCGTCGCTCGGCGCCCGGCTGGCGCTGGTGTCGGTGGGCGAGGGCAACGACTACGGCCACCCGGCCCCCGACCTCCTCGCCGCGCTCACGGCAGCCGGCGCGCGCACCTGGCGCACGGACCTGTCCGGCGACCTCGTGGTGGTGGAGCGGGAGGGCGGGGTCGGTGTCGTCGCCCGCGGATAGAGTTGCCGCACCATGGCACGCACCCCCTCCGCCGCGCAGGTCCTCGGCCACGTCGTCCTCGTGACGGGCAAGGAGGAATACCTCTCCGCGCGCACCGTCGCCTCGGTCCGCGAGGCCGTGCGGGCCCACGACGTCGAGGCCGAGCTGGCCGAGTCCGCGGCGTCCGACCTGACGCTGGCCTCCCTCGGGGAGATGTCCGCGCCGTCGCTGTTCTCGACCGTGCGGTGCGTGGTCGTGCGGGGCCTGGAGGACCTCCCCGACGAGTCGGTCGACGGCCTGCTGTCCTACTGCGCCGCCCCGGCCGACGACGTCGCGCTGGTGCTCGTGCACTCCGGCGGGGCGAAGGGAAGCGGCGTGCTGACCAAGCTGCGCAAGCTGTCGGCCGTGACCGAGGTGAAGTCCGAGGAGGTCCGGGCCAACGAGATGCCCGGCTTCGTGACCTCCGAGGTGGCCTCGCGCGGCGCCAAGATCACCTCCGACGCCGCGACGTTCCTCGTGCAGGCGGTGGGCAACGACCTCCGCTCGCTCGCCGCGGCCGCCGACCAGCTCACCAACGACTACCCCGGCGAGCAGCTCACCGTCGAGAAGGTCCAGCGCTACTTCGGTGGACGCGCGGAGGCCAAGTCCTTCACCGTCGCCGACGCCGCCTTCTCCGGCAAGCGCGCCCTGGCGCTCGAGGAGCTGCGCTGGGCGCTCGACACCGGCACCGCCGCGGTCCTGGTCACCTCGGCCATGGCGGCCTCGGCCCGCAGCCTCGCGCGCTACCTCGGCTCCTCGCGCGGCGCCCGCGACGCCGACCTCGCCCGCGACCTGGGCGTCCCGCCGTGGAAGGTCCGCACCGTGCGCGACCAGTCGCGGTCGTGGAGCCCCGAGGGCATCGCCGCGGCGGTCCGGGCGGTCGCGGTGGCCGATGCGGACATCAAGGGCCAGGCCCACGACGCGTCCTACACGCTGGAGCGCCTGGTGCTCACCGTGGCCGGGCTGCGCGACTCCCGCTGAGGTCCCCGAAATGCGAAAACACCCGCCACGTGGGCGGGTGTCTTGCTCAGCAGGCCCGGGTCAGAGCGACGCGGCCTTCTTGGCGATCGACGACTTGCGGTTGGCCGCCTGGTTGGAGTGGATGACACCCTTCGACGCGGCCTTGTCGAGCGCGCGCATCGCGTCGCGGCCGGCAGCCGCAGCGGCGTCCTTGTCACCGGTCTCCGACAGCTCGCGGAACTTGCGGACCGCGGTCTTCAGGCGCGACTTCACGGCCTGGTTGCGCTGACGGCGCACCTCGTTCTGCTTGTTGCGCTTGATCTGGGACTTGATGTTCGCCACGTGTGGATCCTCGGATGCTCGAACTGGTCAGGAAAAGGAAGTCTCGTGATTGTCGGCTGCCTGGCAACCCCCCAGATGCAGCAGAGGGTCGGGTGCCGGACATGCAGGGAGAAACACTACCGCCACGCGTGCCGCCCGCCCAAATCGTTCGAGGTCAGCGGCCGGTGCGGCGTGCGACGGCTTCCAGCATGCGCCGCGACTCGCGGATCCGGAAATCGTTGAGCGTCGGCAGGTTGACGTCGACCGCGACGACCGAGCGCACCGCCATGTGGGCGGCGAAGCCGGCGAGGAAGGCCGTCACGGCGTCGTCGCCGGCCGCAGCGAGGGCGGGGGAGGACCCGGCCGAGTCGTCGAACCACGGCTCGTCGACGCGCTCCATCCGGGCGAGCAGGGCGTCCACCCACGCCGGTCCCCGCGCTGCGAGGCCCCAGTCGAGGAACACCACCTCGCCGTCGGGGCGACGCAGCAGGTTGTCCACCCGGATGTCCCAGTGCGCCAGGTGCGACATCGGTCGGGCCGCGTGGTCGCGGAGCACCTCTGCCCAGCCGTGGGGATCGCCGCGCAGCCAGTCGGGCACCGGGGCCGCGGCGGGTGCGTCCGCGAGCGTCGCGAGGCAGTCGGCCCACTTGCGGAGGACGAGCGCGACGTCCACGAGGTCGAGCGACGCGGGGACGGTGCGCTGCTGCAGGACGGCGGAGAGCCGGTCGGCGCCCACGAGCACCGCCTCCATCTCGCCCGCGTCGGCGAAGTCGGGGTGCCGGCCTTCCACGTCCTCGATCAGCAGGGCCACCCAGTCGCCGTCGTCGTACGACGCCCGCAGGCCCGCCCACAGCTCGTGCTCGCCGAGGTGGCCCAGGACGCCCACCTCGCGGCGGAACAGGCGCGGGGTGTCGGGGTTGAGCCCGGCACCGACGGCCTTGACGAACGCACGCGTGCCGTCGGCGCACGTGAGCCTGGTGGCGCAGCCGGGCGACATGCCGCCCACCTGCTCGGCGGCCGCCACCACCGGCGAGCCGAGCTCGCGCTCGACCCAGTCGCGGACGCCGGCCGGCACGTCGGCGTACGGCAGGCGTACGCCGACCGCACGCGGTGCCGTCACGACCAGCCCCGCCGCTCCGCGAGCCAGTCCCAGCACACCTCGCCCTGCCAGCGCTGGTGGGCGCGGATGTGGGGGGAGGTCGGCGGGACCGGCAGCTCGCACTGCGTGAAGAAGTAGCCGACGTAGAGCGCGAGGTTGACGTCGAGGGCCTCGGGGTCGACGTCGCGCAGCAGCCGGCGCCCGGCGATGACGGCCTCCACGTCGAGGCCCTCGCCGCGCGGCCCGATGAGGGCGGCGAAGGAGTCGAACCAGGCGGCGCCGCGCACCGGCCAGTTCCAGTCGCACACGAGCGCGCGGCCGTCCGGGTCGATCAAGACGTTGTCGGAGCGGATGTCGGTGTGCACGAGGGTGTCGCCGCCGACCACCTCGGCGTAGCGCCGAGCCAGCGCCTCGGCCTCGGCCAGGCGGTCCGGGTCGAGGTCGGTGCGGGTGGCCCGCAGGGTCGCCCAGCCCTCGAGCAGCGGGGCGAAGTCGGCCTCGGCGGTGTCGAGGTGGAGCTCGGCCGGAGGCGGGGTCAGCGCGTCGGCCGCCTCCTCGAGCGAGTCGAGCAGCGCGTCCAGGTCGTCGGCCTGCCAGGGTCGCTGCGGCAGCCGGGCGGCGACGTACTCGATGCCCAGCACCACCCAGTCGTCGTCGAGGTGCCACAGCAGGCGGGGCGCCGGCACGGCCGGCGGCAGGGCGGCGAGCTTGCGCGCCTCCTCGCGGTAGCTGTCGGCGAACATCCGCTGGGCCTTGACCGACGCCGCCTTCACGAAGTGCCGCGAGCCGTCCTCGCAGACCAGGACCGAGGCGAACCCGGGGGTGAAGCCGCTGGTCTGGGAGATCGCCCGCACGACCGGCGAGCCGCACTTGCGCTCGATCCACGCCCGCAGGTTGGTGGGCAGGAACGCCCACTCGAGCCGGCGCGCGGTGGCGGTGTGCGGGACGGGGTAGGGAGCGACGGGCATGCCGCGCATCCTTCCCCACGCCCGCCGGACGGACGATCCGATATCCGCTGGAGCCGCGTGGCCGGGAGCGGCGAGACTGGCGCCATGCCCGAGCTCGTGCTGCCCACCACTGCCGTCCGTGAGTCCTTCCTCGAGGCGATGGATGAGTTCGTCGCCGAGGGCGTCGAGCGCAGCCAGACCGCCGCCTGGATCGACACCCACGCGCCGAGGTGGTCGCGACCGGACACGTTCGAGACCTTCGTGCGAGCCGTGCGGGCCGACGCCGAGGAGGACAGCCCCCGACCCGAGTGGCACGTGCCCTGCACGACCCTGTGGTGGATCGACGGCGACTCCTACCTCGGCCGGCTCGCGATCCGCCACCGGCTCAACGACTTCCTGCTCGACGTGGGCGGCCACATCGGCTACGACGTACGTCCCTCCCGCCGCCGCGAGGGGCACGCGACCGCGATGCTGCGGGCCGCGCTGCCGTGGGCGCGGCGGCTCGGCATCGACCCGGCCCTCGTCACCTGCGACGTCGACAACCACGGCTCCGTCCGGGTGATCGAGGCCGCCGGCGGGGAGCTGGAGGACGTGCGGGGCGTGAAGCGCCGCTACTGGGTGCCCACCGCCTGACGTCCGGCCCGGTCGCGACCGAGGCGCCCGGCCAGACCTGGACGCCGACGGGATCAGACGCCGGCCGGGACGGGTGCGCTCCGCGTCCGGGTGGCGGCCGCCACGCCCACGACGGCGACGACCAGCCCCACCAGCTGCGTCGGCGACAGGGTCTCGTCGAGGACCACCCACGCCAGCACCGCGGTGACCGGCGGGCTCAGGAAGAACAGGCTGGCCGCGGCACCCGACCCGCCGCGCAGCACGAGCAGCGACAGCAGCACGAGGCCCACGATCGAGTTCACCACCGCCAGGAAGAGGACGGCCACGAGGGCCTGGCGGGCGTCGGTCACCGGCCAGGCGCCCTCCGTGGTCCAGCCGAGGACCAGCAACGGAGGCGCCGACACCGCGAACTGCACGGCCGCCGACCACAGCAGGTCGGGCTGCGCTCCTATCCACCGTTGGCCGAGCGTCCCGAGGCTCAGCGTCAGCATGCTGAGGCAGCCGATGAGGACCGCGACCGGACCGCCGGCGTGGCCGAGGTCCGCGCCCAGCACGAGCAGCACGCCCGCCACCCCGACGCCGAACCCGGCGACCTGCACCTTCGAGACCCGCTCGCCGAGGAGTGCGGCCGCGAGCAGGGCGGTGAGCACCGGGCTGAGCGCGTGGAACAGCGAGGCCAGGGTCGCACCGAGCCCCAGGTCGAACGCGACGTACATCAGCCCGAACTGCAGGGCGTTCATGACGAGCCCGACGGCGGCCACCCGGCGGAGCGTCGCCCGGTCCATCCGGGTGGGTCGCCGCAGGACGAGGGCGAGCCCGGCGGCGAGCAGCGCCGCCACCACGAAGCGCCAGCCCAGCACCGAGAACGGGGCGGCGGCGTGCACGGCGGCGGGCCCGGAGATGTAGCCCGACGACCAGACCAGCACGAAGGCCGCGGCCGGGACGAGCGGCAGCGTCGAACCGGTCCGTGGGGGCACCGCCGCACGCTAGCGTCCCGGCGCCAGGGGGCCGGGCGGAGGCGCGGCCGCCGAGACGGCCCGCTCCGGCGGCCCGTCGCCGGTTCGGTCGGGCAGGACCCGCGTGGAAGAATGACGCGATCCCGCCGTCGTACCACTGAAAGCAGTCCGTGAGCCTCAAGAACGCGCCGCAGCCTGGCTCGACCGACCCGTCGATCATCCGCAACTTCTGCATCATCGCGCACATCGACCACGGCAAGTCGACGCTGGCCGACCGGATGCTGCAGCTCACCGGGGTGGTCGACGAGCGGGCGGCGCGCGCGCAGTACCTCGACCGGATGGACATCGAGCGCGAGCGCGGCATCACGATCAAGAGCCAGGCCGTGCGGATGCCCTGGACGGTGCCGACCGACAACGACGAGGGTGCCGACCCCGGCACCTACGTGCTCAACATGATCGACACGCCCGGCCACGTCGACTTCACCTACGAGGTGTCGCGCTCGCTCGAGGCCTGCGAGGCTGCCGTCCTGCTCGTCGACGCCGCGCAGGGCATCGAGGCGCAGACGCTGGCCAACCTCTACCTCGCGATGGGCGCCGACCTCCACATCATCCCGGTGCTCAACAAGATCGACCTGCCCGGGGCGATGGTCGACAAGTACGCCGCCGAGCTCGCCGGCCTGGTCGGGTGCGAGCCCGAGGACGTCCTGCGCGTCAGCGCCAAGACCGGCGTGGGCGTGGCCGGCCTCCTCAACGAGATCGTCCTGCAGACCCCCGCGCCCGTCGGCGACGCCGACGCGCCGGCGCGCGCCCTCATCTTCGACTCGGTCTACGACACCTACCGCGGCGTCGTCACCTACGTCCGGGTCGTCGACGGCAAGCTCACCCACCGCGACCGCATCAAAATGATGTCGACCGGCGCGGTCCACGAGATGCTCGAGGTGGGCGTGATCAGCCCGGAGCCGGTGAAGGCCGCGGACCTCGGCGTCGGTGAGGTCGGCTACCTGATCACCGGAGTGAAGGACGTGCGCCAGTCGCGCGTCGGCGACACCGTCACCAGCCAGCACCACGGGGCCACCGACGCGCTGGGCGGCTACAAGCACCCCAACCCGATGGTCTACTCCGGGCTCTACCCGATCGACGGTGACGACTACCCGACGCTGCGCGACGCCCTGGAGCGCCTGCAGCTCAACGACGCGGCGCTGACCTTCGAGCCGGAGACCTCCGGGGCCCTGGGCTTCGGCTTCCGTATCGGCTTCCTCGGCCTGCTGCACATGGAGATCACCCGCGACCGGCTCGAGCGCGAGTTCAACCTCGACCTCATCTCGACCGCGCCCAACGTGGTCTACGAGGTGGTCATGGAGGACGGCACCGAGGTCACGGTGACCAACCCGAGCGAGTACCCCGAGGGCAAGATCAGCGAGGTCCGCGAGCCGGTGGTCAAGGCGACGATCCTCAGCCCGAGCGACTACATCGGCACGATCATGGAGCTCTGCCAGACCAAGCGCGGCAGCCTGGAGGGGATGGACTACCTCTCCGAGGACCGCGTCGAGATGCGCTACACGCTGCCGATGGGCGAGATCGTCTTCGACTTCTTCGACCAGCTGAAGTCGCGCACCAAGGGCTACGCCTCCCTCGACTACGAGCGCTCCGGCGAGCAGGCGGCGGACCTGGTGAAGGTCGACATCCTGCTGCAGGGCGAGCCGGTCGACGCGTTCTCCGCGATCGTGCACAAGGACGCGGCCTACGGCTACGGCGTGATGATGGCCGGCAAGCTCAAGGAGCTCATCCCGCGGCAGCAGTTCGAGGTGCCGATCCAGGCCGCCATCGGCGCGCGCGTGATCGCCCGCGAGAACATCCGCGCCATCCGCAAGGACGTGCTGGCCAAGTGCTACGGCGGTGACATCAGCCGCAAGCGCAAGCTGCTCGAGAAGCAGAAGGCCGGCAAGAAGCGGATGAAGAACATCGGCACCGTCGAGGTCCCGCCCGAGGCCTTCGTCGCCGCGCTCTCGACCACGCAGCCGACCGAGAAGTCCGGCAAGAAGTAGCCGTGCCGGTCGTCCGCGCCGACGACGTCACCGCGCGGCCCTGGGCCAACGGTGGCGGCGTCACGCGCGAGCTCGCGACGGCCGCGGACGGCTCGTGGCGGATCAGCCTCGCCGACGTCGACCGCGACGGGCCCTTCTCGACGTTCCCGGACCGGCAGCGGCTGCTGACGCTCGTGGACGGCGCCGTGCTCGGGCTCGAGGTCGACGGCACGGCCCACGTCGTCGAGCCGCGCCGCCCGTTCGCCTTCGACGGTGGAGCCGCCGTCGTGGCCACGGTGCCCGAGGGGCCGGTGCGGGTGCTCAACGTGATCGCCGGGCCCAGCGTGACGCCGTACGTCACCGTGCTGGAGCTCGGCCGCGCCTCGACGCTGCCGCTGGCCGAGGACCAGGCGGCGTACGTCCTCGCCGGCCGGCCGGACGGCGCCGAGGTCGGCTGCCTGGTCACCGGTCCGGGTGAGGTGTCGGGTCGGTGCACCGTGGCGGTGGTGACGCTCGAGGCCGTCAGCTGACGGTGGCCGGCTCCCAGCGGGGGTCGCGGCCCAGCCGGGCGAGCAGCCGGTCCGTCGCGCTCGCGTCGGGGCCGACGTCGACGGGCCCGGTGCACACGCCCTCGGAGTAGAGGGCGTCGCCCCAGCCGTCGGCGGTGGCGTGGAGCTCGGCGGCCTCCGCCTCGTCGATCGACCACGGCTGGCGGGTCGCCCGGGCGACGTCGGAGCCGTGGACGACGAGGTCCCAGCCGTAGAAGTCGGCCATCGTGGCGGCGATCGTGGTGCGGCCGAAGAAGCCGTCGTACTCCCGGTCGGCGACGCCGTCGCGGTCCAGCACCGCGGCCACGTCGGCCGCGTGCCGGCGCCAGCCCGCGGCAGGGTCGGTGAGGTCGGGCCGTGGGCCCGGGGCGAGGTCGTGGCGCTCGAGGAAGTCGCGCTCGGTGTCGACGACGTGCGCGACGACGTCGCGGACGGACCAGCCCTCGCAGGGCGTGGGGGCGTCCCACTGCGCGTCGGCGCGGTCGAGGATGTCGGCGAAGGTGGCGGCGCGCTGGGTGAAGTGCTGTGCGGTGGTGGTCATGGGTCCACGCTCGCACCGCTCGTGTCGGTGCCTCTTGTGATAATCCGACACATGACCGGACAGGTGCCCCTCCAGCCGGTCGACCCGGTCGACCGCGCACACCTCACCGGCCTGAGCAGGCCCTCGCCGCCCATCCACCGCTACGCGCCGTCCGCGCACCTCGCCGACCTGGTCGAGCGCTACTGGATCCCGGTGTGGTCCTTGGCCGAGCCGTCCACGCAGAGCACGCTGCAGCACCCGGTGTGCCTCGTCGTGGTCAGCAACACCTACGCCCGCTTCTACGGCGTGGCGCGCGGCCGGTCCAGCGTCACCCTAGAGAACGACGGCTGGGCCGTCGGCACGATGCTCGCGCCCGCGGCCGGGCGGCTGGTCCTCGGGCGGTCGGTGGCCGAGGTGACCGACACGTGGATCGACCTGTCCGGGGTGCTGCCCGACGACCACGCCGGGCTGGTCGACCGGGTCCGGGCCGCGATGGCCGACGAGCCCGGCAGCCCCGTCGCCCACGCGGCCGCCATCGCGGCCACCGAGGACTGGCTGACCACCCTCCTCCCGGTCGACGCGCAGGGCCTGCAGGTCAACCGGCTGGTCGCCTGGCTGCGCGAGCACCCGGAGGTGACCCGGGTGGGCGACCTGGCGCGGGAGGCCGGGTTGTCGGAGCGGAGCCTCCAGCGGCTGGTGGAGCAGCGCCTCGGCCTCGCCCCCAAGTGGCTGGTCCAGCGGCGACGGCTGCACGACGCCGTGCTGGCGCTCAAGACGGGCGACGGCGCCCTCGCCGACATGGCGGCCGACCTCGGCTACACCGACCAGGCCCACTTCACCCACGACTTCCGCACGGTGACGGGCATGACACCGGGGGAGTACCTCCGCGACCAGCCGTCCGCTGGGACGTCAACCTGAGGTTGACAGACGGTGGCCCGCGCGGCACGGTGGTGGCATGTCCCCGATCCCGGCCCACCTCCTCGTCGCCCTCGCCTTCACGGTCGTCGTCGGCCTGGTCTCCGGCGGCACCTGGCCCTACTTCGTCATGGGCGCCGGGCTGGCGCTCTCGCTGTGGGTGATGCTCTTCGCCGGCTCCTGGGCCGGTCCCGAGCGGGAGACCCACGGGCGCACCTCCGCCTCGCACTACGCCGTCGCGGCAGCGGTCGCGCTCGTGCTCGGCTACGCCATGTACGTCGTGGGCGACGGCGCCTCGTGGTGGGCCACCGGCGTGATCCTCGCCGGCGTGCTGGTGCCGGCCGGCCTGGTGGCCAGCCGGTCGCGAGCCGGCGACGGTGCCTGAGGACGACCCGCTCGACCGGGTGAGGGCGGCCGCCACCGCGGTGCACCTCGCCGAGCGCGCCCTCGCCGACGCCGTGCGGCGCGCGCAGGCGGCCGGCCACAGCTGGGCCGCGGTGGGCGCGGTCCTCGGCACCTCGCGGCAGGCGGCCTTCAAGCGGTTCGGGACGCCGCGCGACCCGCGTACGGGCCGGCCGATGGCCCCCGCCGACACAGCCGGCGTGGTGGCGACCACCGAGAGCGTCTTCGCGGCCCTCGACGCAGGCCGCTACGACGAGCTCCGCGCGATGATGCCCGACGACGTCGCCCGGGTGCTGACCCGCGACGTCGTCCTCGGCGCCTGGGCGCGCGCGGTCGCCGACACCGGCAACCTGGTCGCGTGCCGCGACACGGTCGTGCAGCTGCCCGGAGGTGAGGACGCGCCCTCCGCCGAGGTGCTCGGCACCGTGGTGGGTGCCACCACGCTGGTCTGCGAGGCCGGCGAGTGGCAGGGCCGGGTCGCGCTGGGCCAGGACGGGGGCCTGCTCGGCCTGCTGGTGGTGCCGGTCGGTGCGGACGGGCTGCCGTTCTGAGCCGTTCTGGGCCTTTGCGGGCCGTTCTGGGCCCTTCGCCGAGACCGCGAGGCGCCTCAGACGGCCTCGCGGGTGAGCGACACGTCCGTCACCTCGATGCCCAGGGCCGCCTCGAGGGCCGCGACCGGCTCCTCCAGCTCCGTCCTTGTCGGCTTGCGGGTGCGGGCGAACCACGTGACCTCGAGCGGACGTCGCCGCGAGCTGCCGCCGGCCCGCCAGAAGCCGGTGATCCTCCCGTCGACCAGCAGCGGCGGGAGCAGCATCCCGTTGGAGTCGTTCCACAGGCGGCGGTTGTGCTTGGGGCTCACGAAGCGGTCGCGCGCCTTGGAGTCGTAGCCGCACAGCAGCGCGTCGAACTCCGGGAGCAGCCGTACGCCGGGCAGGTCCCGCGGCGGCGGCGCGTCCGCCAGGTCGAGGTAGCCGCGCCCGTCCGGACCCTCGTCCTCGACGACGTCCGTGCTGCCGAGGCCCGCGAGGCCCTCCTCGACCGCGCGCAGGGACATCCCCGACCACCACGCCAGGTCCTGGCGGGACGAGGGACCGTGGGCCGCGAGGTGCAGGCGGACGACGTCGGTGGTGGTGGCCAGCCCGGTGCGGTCGAAGGTCCGGTAGACGGGCCTGCCCTGGCCCTCCCACCGGTCGCTGGAGGCCGGCCGGCGGACGAGCCCGCCGTGGGCGAAGGACAGGTAGCGCCCCGGGACCGTCTCCGTGGCCCCCTGCGCGTGCGGTGCGTGCCGGCCGAGCCAGTCGACGAGGTGGTCGCGGAGCTCGTCGGGGGTGCGCCACTCGCGGGCGAAGTCCTCGATGGAGAGCCACAGGGCCGCGAGCTGGTCGTCGGTGACGCCCAGCATCCGGGCCCAGCGGCGGTGCTGGCCGACCCGGGTCGCCTCGGCGAGCACGGTGTAGGCCGCCGGGCTGGCCGTGTGCACCGTGCCGCGGATCGTGCTGCCCCGCACGATCGCGCCCGTGTCGTACGCCTCGGTGATCGCCGCGTGGGTGGTGCCGGGGAAGCGGGCGCCGAGCCCGATGAAGGCGGAGCGGGCGGTCTGCGTCTGCATGTCGCCGATCGCGTGCACGGCGGCCGCGACCTCGGCGCCGCTGGCGGGGACGGGACGGTCGGGGAGCTGCCGGGCCAGCGACGCCGCGCCCAGCTCGGCCCAGGTGCGCGCCACGTCTCAGCCGCGCATCGGGCCGCCGGGGCGGCCGTGGGACTCGGCGACGATCTCCGCGACCACCGACAGCGCGATCTCGCCCGGGGTCCTGCCACCGAGGTCGTGGCCCGCCGGCACGTGGAGAGTGGACACGTCGACGCCCTCGGCGACAAGCTCCTCGACCAGTCCCGCGGCGCGTCGCCGGCTCGCCATCATGGCGACGTAGGCCGCCTCGGAGGCGAGCGCAGCCCGCAGGACCGCCGGGGCGTCCGGGGCGTCGTGGTCGCAGAGGACGACCGCGTCCCCGGGACGGGGGTCGAGACCCGGACCGCCGTGGTCGGCCGGCTCGACGACCACGGTGCGGCCCACCGTCGACGCGATGGCGGCCAGCGCCCGGGCGATCGGGTTGTCGCTGAGGACGAGGATCCGCCCGTGCTCGACGCCGTCGTCGGACCACGGCCGCTGGCGCTCGCTCATGGCGGCCAGCCTAGAGTCGCGGCATGCCCGTCACCATCCCTCCGGGACTGCTCGCGCAGCGGGCGCTCGGCGAGGACTGGTCCGGGTGGCTCGACCGGCTGCCGCGCGTGGCCGCCGACCTCCTCGAGGAGTGGCGGCTCACGCCGGTCGCGCTGCCGCTGCACGGGTTCTGCTCCCTCGTGCTGCCGGTCACCGACGCCGACGGCACGGGCGCGGCCCTCAAGATCACCTTCGACGGCGACGAGGAGTCGCTGCACGAAGGGCTGGCCCTGCAGCACTGGGGCGGGCGCGGCGCCGTACGCCTGCTCCGGGCCGACCCGCGGCGGCGCGCGCTCCTGCTCGGGTGGCTGCCCGGCCCCGACATGGGCGACGTGTGGGACGTGGAGGCGTGCGAGGTCGTCGGCGGGCTCTACGACCGGCTGCACGTCCCCGCCATGCCGCAGCTGGCCACCGTGGCGTCGTACGTCGAGCGGTGGCTGCGCGACCTCGACGAGCTGGGCCGCGACGTGCCGATCCCGCGGCGCTACGTCGAGCAGGCGTTGGCGCTCGGCCCCGACCTCCTCGCCGACGCGGCCGCCCCCGTCGTGGTGCACGGCGACCTGCACTACGCCAACGTGATGGCCGACGACGCAGGGGAGTGGCTGGCCATCGATCCCAAGCCGATGGCCGGCGACCCGCACTACGAGCCCGCACCCATGCTGTGGAACAGGATGGAGGAGCTGAGCGGCCCCGGCGCCGTCGGCTCGGTGCGCGACGGGCTGCGGCGCCGCTTCCACGCCCTCGTCGACGCCGGTGGGCTCGACGAGGCGCGGGCGCGCGACTGGGTCGTGGTCCGGATGGTCGTCAACGCCGGGTGGACGGTGCAGGACGCCCGCGCTGACCGTCGCCGGCTCACGGCCGAGGAGCAGGACTGGATCACCCGCTGCGTCGCGATCACCAAGGCCGTGCAGGACTAGTCGCCCGCCGCGGCTCACTGGTCCGGTCAATTCGCCGTGTTTGCTACCACTCGGTAAACCAAGTGATCTAGGTTACAGCCCAGTCAGCAGCAAGCCCCGCTGTGTGACGCGCCGCGTCACGCTCCGACGAATGAGTAGGTAACAGATGCCGATCACCATCGACACGGCGTTCCTCGACACCATGCCACCCAACGTGGCCGTCCAGTTCTTCGACCGCGTCGCGGCGTCGCCCGACAGCGAGGCGTTCCGCTTCCCGCGCGGCGAGGCCTGGGAGTCCGTCACCTGGAAGCAGGCCGGTGACAAGGTGGAGGCACTCGCCGCGGGCCTGATCGCCCTGGGGGTCGAGCCCGAGCAGCGCGTGGGGATCGCGTCGGGCACCCGCTACGAGTGGATCCTGGCCGACCTCGCGATCATGTGCGCCGCCGGCGCCACCACGACGGTCTACCCGAGCACCAACGCCGAGGACACCGTCTACATCCTCGGCGACTCCGAGAGCCGGGTCGTCTTCGCCGAGGACGCCGAGCAGCTCGCCAAGCTCACCGCGCACCGCGCGGAGCTGCCCCACGTCAGCAAGGTGGTCGTCCTCGACGGCCAGGGCGACGGCGACTGGGTGATCTCCCTCGACGACCTCGCCGCGCTCGGCGCGGCCAGGCTGGCCGAGCAGCCCGACGTCGTGCGTACGACGTCGCAGGCGATCGCCCCCGACCAGCTCGCCACCTTGATCTACACCTCCGGGACCACCGGTCGCCCCAAGGGCGTGCGGCTGCGGCACTCCTCGTGGGTCTATGAGGGCGAGGCGATCCGCGCGCAGGGCATCCTCGGCCCGGACGACCTCGAGTTCCGCTGGCTGCCGATGGCCCACTCGTTCGGCAAGGTGCTCATGTCGACGCAGATGGCGTGCGGCTTCGCCGCCGCGATCGACGGCCGCGTCGAGAAGATCGTCGACAACCTCGGCGTCGTGAAGCCGACCTTCATGGGCGCGGCCCCGCGCATCTTCGAGAAGGCTCACGGCCGCATCGTCACCATGCAGGCCGCCGAGGGCGGCGCCAAGGAGAAGATCTTCAAGAGCGCCTTCAAGGTGGGCCTCGAGGTCGAGCGGCTCAAGCGCGAGGGCAAGTCCGTCCCGCTGGGGCTCAAGGTCCAGCACGGCCTGTTCGACCGGCTGGTCTTCTCGAAGATCCGCGACCGCTTCGGCGGCAACGTCCGCTTCTTCATCTCGGGCGCCGCGGCGCTCAACCGCGACATCGCCGAGTGGTTTGGCGCGGCCGGCATCACGATCCTCGAGGGCTACGGCCTGACGGAGACCTCGGCCGGCTCGTTCGTCAACCACCCCCAGCAGAACAAGTTCGGCACGGTCGGTCCGGTCTTCCCGGGCAGCGAGGTCAAGCTCGGCGAGAACGACGAGATCATGATCAAGGGTCCCGGCGTCATGGACGGCTACCACAACCTGCCCGAGGAGACGGCGAAGACGCTGACCTCCGACGGCTGGCTGCACACCGGTGACAAGGGCGCCCTCGACGAGGACGGCCACCTGGTCATCACCGGTCGCATCAAGGAGCTGTTCAAGACCTCGGGCGGCAAGTACATCGCCCCGCCCGCGATCGAGTCGAAGTTCAAGGCCGTGTGCCCCTACGCCAGCCAGTTCATGGTCTTCGGCGACGAACGCAACTACTGCGTCGCCCTCGTCACCCTCGACCCGGACGCGATGGCCGGCTGGGCCGAGGAGAACGGCATGAGCGGTGCGTCCTACACCGAGATCGTGCGCTCGGACGCGGTGCGCCAGATGGTCGCCGACTACATCGAGGACCTCAACAGCCACCTCAACCGCTGGGAGACGATCAAGAAGTGGAAGCTCCTCGACCACGACCTGACGGTCGAGTCGGGCGAGCTCACCCCGTCGATGAAGGTCAAGCGCAACGTGGTGCAGCAGAACAACCAGGCGCTCATCGAGGAGATGTACGCCTGACCGTCACGGTTGCGTGAGCGGGGGTGCACGCGTGGTTGGATACCCGCGTGCCCCCCGCTCAACCCGACGGCGACCTCGCCCCCGAGGACGGCCTCTTGCCCGACGAGGCATGGGCGCAGTTCGGTAGCCGGCCCTTCGGCCTCTACGTCCACGTGCCGTTCTGCACGGTGCGCTGCGGCTACTGCGACTTCAACACCTACACCGCCCACGAGCTCGGTGACGAGGTCGGCGCCAGCCGGTCGACGTACGCCGAGGCGGCCATCCGCGAGATCCGCTTCGCCCGCAACGTCCTCGGCCACCGCGACGTGCCGATCGAGACGATCTTCTTCGGCGGCGGCACGCCCACGCTGCTGAAGGCCGCCGACCTCGGGGCGATCGTGGCGAGCGCGGCCGCGGAGTTCGGCCTCGCCGACGACGTCGAGATCACCACCGAGGCCAACCCCGACAGTGTCGCGGCCTGGGACCTCGAGGAGCTGCGCACCGCGGGGTTCAACCGGATCAGCTTCGGCATGCAGTCCGCGGTCGACCACGTCCTGCGCACCCTCGACCGCACCCACGACCCGCTGCGGGTGCCGGCGGTGGTCGACTGGGCACGCCGGGCCGGCTTCGAGGACGTCAGCCTCGACCTGATCTACGGCACGCCGGGGGAGTCGCTCGCCGACTGGGAGACCTCCGTCGACGCCGCCCTGGCCTGCGAGCCCGACCACGTCTCGGCCTACTCGCTCATCGTCGAGGACGGCACCGCGATGGCGCGCCAGGTCGCGCGCGGCGAGCTCCCCATGCCCGACGAGGACGACCTCGCCGACAAGTACCACCTCGCCGACGAGCGGTTCACCGCCGCCGGGCTCGGCTGGTACGAGGTGTCCAACTGGGCCACCTCGCCCGACCACTGGTGCCGCCACAACCTCCTCTACTGGACCGGCGGCCACTGGTGGGGCGTCGGCCCCGGCGCGCACTCGCACGTCGGCGGCGTCCGCTGGTGGAATGTCAAGCACCCGTCGGCGTACGCCCAGCGGCTCGCCACCGGCGTCTCGCCCGCCCTCGCCCGCGAGGTGCTCGGCTACCGCGACCAGCGCGTCGAGCGGGTCCTGCTCGAGATCCGGCTCGTCGAAGGCCTGCCGGTCACCGCGCTCGAGGCCGCGGGCCGCTCGCACGTGGCCCGGCTCGTCGCCGACGGCCTCGTCGAGCTCGCGGCCGAGCGGCTCGTGCTCACCCAGCGCGGCCGGCTCCTCGCCGACGCCGTGGTGCGCGACCTGGTCGACTGAACCCGCTCGCTGGTCGAGTAGCCCGCGAGGGACGAGCGGGCGTATCGAGACCCATCAGTCATCGCGGATCTCGATACGGGTCGCCGGTCCCTCGCTGCGCTCGGGTCCGGCCGAGCCCTACTCGATCTCCCGACGTGATCTTCCCTGAGCAAGCTCAGGGAAGCGTCGTGAAGTCGATGAGCTCCTCGACGCGGCCGAGCAGGGCCGGCTCGAGGTCGGCGTACGACGTGACCCGGCCGAGGATGTGCTTCCAGGCGCGGGCGATGTCGGCCTGGTCGCGGTGCGGCCAGCCGAGCTGCTGGCAGGTGCCGGTCTTCCAGTCGATGCCCTTGGGCACCGAGGGCCAGCGAGGGATCCCGAGCCGGTCGGGCTTGACCGCCTGCCAGACGTCGATGAACGGGTGGCCGACGACGAGGACGTGCTTGCCGACGGGGGAGCGGGCGATGCCCTGCGCGATGCGGGCCTCCTTGGACCCGGGGACCAGGTGGTCGACGAGGACGCCGACGCGACGCTCGGGTCCGGGCCTGAAGTCGCGGAGGTGGTCGGCGAGGTCGTCGACGCCACCGAGGTACTCCACGACGACGCCCTCGATGCGCAGGTCGTCGCCCCACACCTTCTCGACGAGCTCGGCGTCGTGGCGGCCCTCGACGAAGATCCGGCTGGCGCGGGCGACGCGGGCGCGGGCGTTGGGCACGGCGACGGAGCCGGACGCCGTACGCGTGGGCGCGGCGGGGGCGCCGCCGCGGACCGGGCGGGTGAGGATCACCGGCTTGCCCTCGAGCAGGAAGCCGGGACCGAGCGGGAACGTCCGCCGCTTGCCGCGCCGGTCCTCGAGGGTCAGCGTGTCGATGTCGCGGTCGACCGCGACCACCTCGCCGCACCAGTCGGTCGTGATCTCCTCGACGACCATCCCGAGCTCGGTGGGCACCTCGACGGCACGGCCGTTGCGGGGCGCCTTCCAGTCACCGGAGAGGACGTCGGTTCCGTAGCGATCGCTGGGCACCGGGTTACGTTAGGCGGCCGACGCCGCGAAACGGGGGTGGCACGCCGTGGTCAAGCGCTCCAGGCCGACCCAGCAGAGCGACATCGCGCGCTCCTTCGGGGGCCGCAGCGGCTTCGCCTCCGAGGAGCTGGACGCCCGCGGTCGGCGTGTCGCGCCGATGAGCCGCTGGGAGCGGGCCGCGGCCCGGCTCACGTGGGACGAGTCCGGGAACCACTACGAGGACCACGCGGACGACGACCACGTCCCGCTGTTCCGGCTGGTGCCGTCGGCCGAGCTGCTGGTCGCCGTCGCGTGCGTGCTGGTACTCGTCGGGGGGTTCGCCGCGCTGATCGCCTACCTGGCGCTCACACGCTGAGCCCCAGGAGCCGGCGCCGCGGCGAGCGGTCAGCCCTCGGCGATGCCGTCGCCCTGGGCGCCCTCGCCACTGTTGGCGTCGACGCTCGTGTCGGTGGTCGAGGCGTCGGGCTCGCGGCTCGCCTGGCCCGCACCCTCGCCCGGGCCGCCGCTCTGGCTCGGCGCGGTGCTGGCACCGTCGTCGTTGCCGAGGTCCTCCTGCGTGGCGTCCATCTCGAGCTCCTCGCGGCTCTTGGTCTCCTCGGCGTCGGGGTCGAGCGGCTCCGCGAGCGGGTTGTCCTCGCCCGGCTGGAGGTCCTCGGGGAGCTGGTCGTCGGAGATGCCGCCGAGGGTCGCGGAGTCGGGCGACGTCGTACCTCCCGAGTGGTCCGAGTCCGCCGGGCTGGTGCCGCTGGAGGACCGCGGGGTCTCGGTGTGGTCGGGCTGGGACTCGGTGTTCTCGGTCATGTCCTCATGCAACCGACTCGAGCCGATCGCGTCCAGCCCCATGGGGGTGTGGCGTCTCAGCAGAGGCCGGCGTGCAGCTGCGAGCGCAGCGCCTCGCCGAGCTCCTGCGGCGAGGACACCGTGCGCAGGAAGTCGAGGCGCTCGGTGTGGGCCCCGGCCGAGTCGAGCCACGACACGTCGACGCCCGACGGGTCGACCCGCAGCAGGCTGGCCGCGAGGAGGGTCCGCACCGGGATCCCGAAGGTCGACGCCATCGCCGTGCGCAGCTCGCTCTCGTGCGCCTCGTTGGCGTGCTCGGCGGTGCGCTGGAGGTAGCCGGGGTTGAGGACGTGGCGGCGGTCGCGGAACCGGTCGAGGTCCACCGGCACCGGCCGGTCGTCGCAGAACAGCGTCACCCGCGTGGGGTCGAGCGCCACGAGGGAGCGTGACTCACCGCAGCACGCGCAGCCGGCGCCGCGCTCGGCGAGTCGGCCCTGGAGGAACAGGTCGATCCGACGACCGCCCGTCGCCGGGTGGCTCAACCCGCTGGACACCTCGACCACGCCGCCCGCGCCGCCACGGGCGGCAGTGACCAGCGCGGAGTCCTCGCAGGCGCTGAAGACCGGCGCGCCGTGCACGTCGCAGGTGACGTCGTAGTCGTCGTCGAGGCTGGTCTGGCGGTCCTCGCTCACCCGGAGGGTGATCGCGTCGGGGCACGACAGCACGCTGCGGGCCAGCACTGCTGCTTCGGTCGGTGTCATCGGTCCTCCGGCGATTAGGTAAGGCAAGCCTAACTCGCTGAAGGGTGATCACACCAGAGGGAGCCGCTTCTGGCTGCGGGGCAGGTGCTCGTAGCCCAGGCGCACGGCGCTCACGAGGAGTGCCGGGTCCCACGGCCAGTCGCCCTGGGCCAGCGCCTCGGACTGCGGCACGCCGCGCGACGCCAGGTCGCGGATCGTCTCGGCGACCACGCCGAGATCGACGCGCTGGTCCTGGACGAACGCCTTGTCGACCACCCGGCCGTGGCCGGGGACGACCACGGTCGCGTCGGTCATCAGCTCGAGGACGAGGTCGAGCGTCAGCGGCCACTCGAGCGGCCAGGAGTCGTCGCCGATGAACGGCGGGTCGGACTCCTCGACCAGGTCGCCCCCGAGCAGCACGTCGGCGTCGGGGACGTGGACCACGAGGTCGCCGGCGGTGTGGCCGCGGCCGGGGTGCACGAGCTCGACCGCCCGGTCGCCCAGGTCGAGCTGGACCACCGACGAGAACGTGTGGGTGGGCGGTCGGAGCGCCGTGGCGAGGATCTCGTCGCGGTGCGGGTCGCCCGCCGCGTCCTCGTACTTCGCGAAGGTGCGCTCCGCGGACTCGACCATGTGCTCGGCCGCCCAGTCGGTCGCGTGGATGGGCACCTCGCCGAGCTGCTCGACCACGGTGGCGTTGCCGAAGTGGTGGTCCCAGTGCTCGTGGGTGTTGACGATCCCGGTCAGCGGCCCCGCGCCGAGGCGTCGTACGTCCTCGGCGACGGCGCGCGCCTGGGCGGCCGAGCCGTGCGTGTCGACCATCAGCAGGCCGTCGGACCCGCCGACGAGCGTGATGTTGACGTGCATCCAGTCGTAGTGCGCCACCCAGACCCGCGGGGCGACCTCGGTGAAGCGGGGGGTGTGGTCGGCCATGCTCGCGAGCCTACGGTTGGCTAGTAGTCTTGGCACTCAGGACGAACGAGTGCCAGCCCGTGCCGGACGGCACCGGGCGCGCCGCCCCGCGAGCGAGGAGGGATTCCATGGTCGACGACCGCAAGCTGGACGTGCTGCGCGCGATCGTGGAGGACTACGTCGCCACCGAGGAGCCGGTGGGCTCGAAGGCCCTCGTCGAGCGCCACGGCCTGGGCGTGTCACCGGCGACGGTGCGCAACGACATGGCCGCCCTCGAGGACGAGGGCTACATCCACCAGCCGCACACCAGCGCCGGCCGGGTGCCGACCGACAAGGGCTACCGGCTGTTCGTCGACAAGCTCGCCACCCTCAAGCCCATGAGCGCGGCGGAGCGCCGGGCGATCTCGACGCTGCTGGACGGCGCCGTCGACCTCGACGACGTCGTGCAGAAGTCGGTGCGGCTGCTGAGCCAGCTCACCCGCCAGGTCGCGATCGTGCAGTACCCCACCCTGTCCCGCTCGACGGTGCGCCACATCGAGCTCGTCTCGCTCACCCCGACCCGGATCATGGTCATCCTCATCCTCAGCACCGGCCGGGTCGAGCAGCGCCTCGTCGAGCTCGACGAGGCCGTCGTCGACACCGACCTCGCGGAGGTGCGGGTCGCGGTCAACCAGGCGAGCGCGGGAGTGCAGATCGCTGCGGCGGCCGCCGCCCTGGGCGAGCTGCCCGACGCGGTCCGCCCGGAGCAGGCCGAGTCGACGCGCGCGATCGTCAGCGTGCTCGCCGAGGCGATGTCCGACCACCGCAGCGACGAGCGCGTCGCGGTGAGTGGCACGTCCAACCTGGCCCGCTACGGCGACTTCGAGACGGCCGTGCGCCCCCTGCTCGAGGCGCTCGAGGAACACGTCGTGCTGCTCAAGCTGCTCGGCGAGTCGGGTGTCGACGCGCTCACCGTCCGCATCGGGCACGAAGGCCCCTACTCCGAGCTCGCGGCCACCAGCGTGGTGGCCACCGGCTACGGCCCGCAGGAGTTCCACCTCGGCTCCCTCGGCGTGGTCGGTCCGACCCGCATGGACTACCCCGGATCCATGGCAGCCGTGCGCGCGGTCGCGCGCTACGTCTCCCGGATCCTCGATGAAGGAAACCAGTGACCCAGGACCCCTACGAGATCCTCGGCGTCTCCCGAGACGCCGGTGCCGACGAGATCAAGAAGGCCTACCGCAAGCTCGCCCGGCAGCTGCACCCCGACGTGAACCCGGACCCGGAGACCCAGGACCGGTTCAAGGACGTCACCCGCGCCTACGAGGTGTTGAGCGACCCCGGCAAGCGGGCGGCGTACGACCGCGGCGGTGACGCCTTCAGCCAGGGCTTCGGCGGTGCCGGCCAGGGCTTCTCGTTCACCGACATCATGGACGCGTTCTTCGGCGGTGGGGCTCCCGGCGGCGGCCAGACCCGCGGCCCGCGCTCGCGGGCCCGCCGTGGTCAGGACGCGCTGATCCGCCTCGACGTGACGCTGGCGGAGGCCGCCTTCGGCGTGACCCGCGAGCTCAAGGTCGACACCGCCCTGCGCTGCGAGGCGTGCGAGGGGCAGGGCACGGCGCCCGGCACCTCGCCGACGACCTGCGAGACGTGCCACGGCCAGGGCGAGGTCGCCGTCGTGCAGCGCTCGTTCCTCGGCGAGATCCGCACCCTGCGCCCGTGCGCGGCGTGCCGCGGCTACGGCTCGATCATCCCCGACCCGTGCCGGGAGTGCTCCGGCGACGGCCGGGTCCGCTCGCGCCGCACGCTGACCGTGAAGATCCCCGCCGGCGTCGACCACGGCACTCGCGTCCAGCTCACCGGGCAGGGCGAGGTCGGCCCCGGCGGCGGACCGTCCGGCGACCTCTACGTCGAGATCCACGTCGAGCCGCACCCGACCTTCAACCGCAACGGCAACGACCTGCACACCACGGTGTCGCTGCCGATGACGGCGGCCGCCCTCGGCACGCACCTCACCCTGCCGCTGCTCGAGGCCGACGTGGCGACCGCCGACTCGGAGTCCGGGACGGAGACGACCTTCGAGCTCGAGATCAGCCCGGGCACCCAGTCCGGCAGCGAGCAGGTCATCCGTGGCTTCGGCGTGCCGAGCCTGCGCGGCGGTCGTGGCGACCTGGTCGTCAGCGTCGTCGTCGACACCCCCACGCGGCTCGACCCGCGCCAGGAGGAGCTGCTGCGCGAGCTGGCGGCGATCCGCGGCGAGGAGACGCCCGACGGGCAGGTCGAGGCCCCGCACAAGTCGATGTTCGGCCGCCTGCGCGACGCCTTCCAGGGCTGAGTCGGGCGCCGCGCCGTGTCGCTGCCGGTCCACCTCGTCGAGTCGCTGGCCGACGCGACGGTCGGGTCCCTGGTCGAGGTGACCGGTGACGAGGCGCACCACGCCGTCGCCGTACGCCGGCTGCGCGAGGGCGAGCAGGTCGTGCTGACCGACGGCCGCGGCACGTCGGTCACCGGCGAGGTGGCCGCCACCGGCAAGCGGCTGTTCACCGTGACGGTGGCCTCGCTCGAGCGCACCGCCCGCCCCGACCCGGCCGTCACCGTGGTCCAGGCCCTGCCCAAGGGCGACCGCGGCGAGCTCGCCGTCGAGGTGCTGACCGAGGTCGGGGTCGACACCGTCGTCCCGTGGGCCGCGTCGCGATCGGTCGCGGTGTGGAAGGGCGAGCGGGCCGCGAAGTCGCACGCCAGGTGGCAGGCCACCGCCCGCGAGGCCGCCAAGCAGTCCCGCCGCTCGTGGCTGCCCACCGTGGCCCCGCTCGCCTCGACCGCGGAGGTCGGGCGCATCGTCGCGGCGGCCGACCTCGCCGTCGTGCTGCACGAGGACGCCACCGCCCCGCTCAGCGCGGTCGACGTACCCGCCTCCGGGCGGATCGTGGTGATCGTCGGGCCCGAGGGCGGCATCGCCCCCGAGGAGCTCACCGCCTTCGCCGAGGCCGGCGCCCAGGCCGTCCGGCTCGGCGACGAGGTGCTCCGCACCTCGACCGCGGGCGTCGTCGCGGTCGCGGCGCTGCTGGCCCGCACCCCTCGCTGGGGCTGACGGCGCGAGGGGGGCGGGCTGGATGTCGGGCTGGCTGGCTCCGGCTCGGCGGTCCCCGGATATCCGGGGACTCCAGCGACAACGCGGAAGATCCGAGCCACGAGATGACTCGGATCTTCCGCGATCTCGGCCGACGGCCGACGGCGTACGACGCGCCGCGACGCGCCTACCGGACGGTGATGGTCTTCGTGTCGACCGACGGCCCGTTGCCCTCGGTCCCACCGCTGGGGTCGTCGGTCTCGCACTGGACGACCACCTCGCCGGTGACGCCGCCGAGCGGCAGCTCGACCTCGAACGGGAAGAGCCGGTCCTCCATCCACCCGTCGGACTGGTAGCCCTCGAGCGCGACCTCCTGGCTGCCCTGCAGGAGCCGGCAGGGGCCCGACGCCTCGAAGGAGTTGGCCACGCCGGTGACCGTGACCGTGTCGCCGGAGACCGTGTCGCCCTCGGCGGGCGAGGTGATGTTGACCAGGTTGAGGGTACGCAGCGCGCTGGCCGCCGAGACCGGCGTGCCGGTCGGTCGACCGAAGAGGTCGAGGCCCGGGGCGTCGCGCTGGACGACCACCGGCACCCGCTCCTGCTGGACGCCCTGGAGGGTGAGCACGAGCTGCTGCAGGGCGAGGCGGGCGTCGCGCCTGCTCATCCCGTCGGGCGCCTCGGTGAAGGCGTCCGAGGGGAGCTGCACGAGGAGGACGCCGTCGGTGGCGGTGACCGAGGCGACCTCCATCTGCGGCCACAGCGTGCGGTAGTCCGGGTCGTCGGGCTGGCCGCCGCCCGCGACGAGGCGGGCCGCCTCGGTCAGCGGGTCGCCCTGCACCCGGTGGAACTCGCGGAACAGCGCGGTCCTGCCGCCCGGGCCGTCGCCGGCGAAGTAGACGGGGACGGCGGTGCCGGACTCGGACGGTGCCTCCGAGGTGGACTCGGTGGGCGACTCGGTCGGCGTCCCGGTGGAGGACTCGACCGGCGCGGGCGAGGGGGACTCCGACTGCTGCGCCCCGTCGCTCGCCGTCGGCTCGCCGGTCGAGTCGGAGACGGGCCTCGGGTCCTCGCCGCAGGCGACGAGGACCAGGCTGGTCGCCACGACGACGACCGCGGCGCCCGCGCGGCGTCGTACGGCGCGGGCGAGGGCCGCTCGGGACGTGGTGGGGGTCATGGTCGTCACGGTACGGCGCCTCCGCGCCCGCCGATCCGCGCACACGCCGCGCCACCCCGACCACCCCGGCGCACCCGCACCCGCCGAGCGCGGCCGATCACCCGACCGTCGATTCCGGGCGCCGCGCGCGCCCCGCGGCCGTAGGGTGGCGCCATGAGCGACACCTCGGCGGACTGCGTCTTCTGCAAGATCGTCGCCGGGGACATCCCGGCCGACGTGCTCGGTCGCAACGACCACGCGATCGCGATCAAGGACCTCAACCCGCAGGCCCCGTTCCACGCGCTCGTGCTGCCGGTGGCGCACCACGAGAACGCCGGAGCCTCGGCCGCGGCGGACCCGACCGGCACCGGTCACGCGATCGCCCTGGCCGACGAGGTCGCCCGGGCGTCCGGCAACGACGACTACCGGCTCATCGCCAACACGGGCGCCTCCGCCGGCCAGACCGTCTTCCACACCCACTTCCACGTCCTCGGCTCCGCGCCCGGGATGACCGAGTCGCTGGTCTGACCCGGTGCTGACCCGACCCCGCCGCGCGCTCGCCGCCGCCCTGGCCTCCGGGCTGCTGCTCCTGACCGCCTGTGGAGGCGACGACCCCGCCTCGGACCCCGCGGACGACCGCACCGCCACCCAGCCGGCAGAGGCCGATGCCGCGAGCCCGGAGTCGGCCGCCGACGCGGGCGAGGAGCAGGCCCAGCAGGCCGGCCACGACGGGCACTACGCCGAGCCGGCGCGGTCGAAGAGGCTGCGCGCCGGCGAGACGCGTACGACGATCGCGATGCCCGGCAGCTACACCCCGTCAGCCCCCTACGGCACCGGCACCGACGACTACCGCTGCTTCGTCCTCGACCCGGGGCTGGAGCGCGACGCGTGGCTCACCGGCACCCAGGTCCTGCCCGGCAACCCCGACACCGTCCACCACGTCATCCTCTTCCAGCTCCCGCCGGAGCAGTCCGCCGCGGCGGAGGAGAAGGACGCGGCCGAGGAGGGCGAGGGCTGGACGTGCTTCGGTGGCACGGGGCTCGAGCGCGTGCAGAACGTCGACCGGTCGTCGTGGATCGGCGCCTGGGCGCCCGGTGGTGAGGAGACGGTCATCAAGCCCGGCTTCGGGATCCGCCTGGCCAAGGGCAGCCGGATCGTGATGCAGGTGCACTACAACCTCCTCGCCGGCCAGCAGGCCGACACCTCGGCCGCCCAGCTGCGCCTCGCCCCGGGCACGCGGCGGCTCGAGTCGCTGAGCACGATGCTGCTGCCCGCCCCGGTCGAGCTGCCGTGCCGCCCGAAGCACTCCGACGGTGAGCTCTGCGACCGCGCCGCGGCGCTGGCCGACGTCAAGGAGCGCTTCGGTGCGGAGGGCAACACCGCCGACCTGCTCCACCTCCTGTGCGGCGGGGAGCCGGAGCCGGGGGAGGTGCAGTCGTGCGTGCGCACCATGTCCGAGCCGCTGACCATCCACGGCGTCGCCGGTCACATGCACCTGCTCGGCCGCTCGCTGACGATCGAGGTCAACCCCGGCACGCCGCAGGCACGCACGATCCTCGACATCCCCGTGTGGGACTTCGACGACCAGGGGAGCCGGCCGATCGAGCCCGTCCGGCTCGAGCCGTTCGAGCAGGTCAAGGTGACCTGCAGGCACGTGCAGTGGCTGCGCGACAGGCTCCCGTCGTTCGAGGGCCAGCCCGACCGCTACGTCGTGTGGGGCGAGGGGACGACCGACGAGATGTGCCTCGGGATGCTGCAGGTCACCCGCCCCTGAGGGGTCGGCCACAACCGGGTGGGCTGCGCGCGGCCCGCTCGGTAGCATGGAGGTGCTCTGCCACCGACCCGGAAGGCCGCCCGATCACGGGCATCCATGACTGACACGACCGGCACCAACACCCAGCAGGACAAGCCGACCCACACCGTCGTCGTCCCCAACAGCATCGACATGGTCTCGGTCCTGGGTCCGGGCGACGAGCACCTCCGGTTGATCGAGCGGGCCTTCGACGCCGACGTCCACGTGCGCGGCAACCGCATCACCCTGGCCGGCGACTCCGCCGAGGTGGCCATGGCCGAACGGCTGCTCGACGAGATCGTCACGCTCGTCCGCACCGGCCAGGGCGTCTCCGGCGAGACGGTCGAGCGGATCATCCAGATGCTGCAGACCGAGACGCAGGAGCGGCCGGCCGACGTGCTGAGCCTCAACATCCTGTCCAACCGCGGCCGCACGATCCGACCCAAGACGCTCAACCAGAAGCGCTACGTCGAGTCGATCGACAAGAGCACCATCACCTTCGGCATCGGGCCGGCCGGCACCGGCAAGACCTACCTGGCCATGGCCAAGGCCGTGCAGGCGCTGCAGGCCAAGGAGGTCAACCGGATCATCCTCAGCCGCCCGGCCGTCGAGGCGGGCGAGCGGCTCGGGTTCCTGCCCGGCACGCTGAGCGAGAAGATCGACCCCTACCTGCGCCCGCTCTACGACGCGCTGCACGACATGGTCGACCCCGAGACGATCCCCAAGCTGCTCGCCGCCGGCACGATCGAGGTCGCGCCCCTGGCGTTCCTGCGCGGGCGCTCGCTCAACGACTCCTTCATCATCCTCGACGAGGCGCAGAACACGACGCCCGAGCAGATGAAGATGTTCCTCACCCGGCTCGGCTTCGGCTCGCGGATCGTCGTCACCGGCGACACCAGCCAGGTCGACCTCCCCTCGGGCACCCAGTCGGGGCTGCGGGTCGTCGAGGGCATCCTCGACGGCGTGGAGGACATCACGTTCTGCCGCCTCACCGGCACCGACGTCGTACGCCACCGGCTGGTCGGCCGCATCGTCGAGGCCTACGAGGTCTTCGACGCCACCGACCAGGCGCGCGGGCCCAAGTCCGGCCAGGCCAAGGGCAAGCCCGTCTCCGCCACACCGGTCGCCACCACGGTCCCCGCCGCGAGCGACCGCGGCACCGACGGGCGGAAGCCCCGGTGAGCATCGAGGTCCTCAACGAGTCAGGGCGCGACGTCGACGTACGCCGCCTGTCCCGGCTCGCACGCTTCGTGATGGACGAGATGCGTGTCCACCCGCAGGCCGAGCTGTGCATCAAGGCCGTCGACGAGGACACGATCGCCGACCTCAACGAGCACTGGATGGAGAAGCAGGGCCCGACCGACGTGCTCGCCTTCCCGATGGACGAGCTGCGTCCCGGCAAGGTCAACGAGGAGCCCGAGGAGGGCGTGCTCGGCGACCTGGTGCTCGCGCCGACCGTGGCCGAGCGCCAGGGCGAGGATGCCGGGCACGGCCGAGAGGCCGAGATCGACCTGCTCACCGTGCACGGCATCCTCCACCTGCTGGGCTACGACCACGCCGAGCCCGACGAGCACGCCGTGATGTTCGGGCTGCAGGGGGAGCTGCTCGAGAAGTGGCGCTCGAGCCCCGAGCCCGCCTGAGCACGACGCTCCCCACATGACCCTCCCGACACGACCCTCCCGACATGACCTCCCGAAGATGACCCTCCCGACATGACCGCCGACATCTGGCAGCTCGGCTCCGCCGCCCTGCTGGTCCTCCTCGCGGGGCTGTTCTCCGCGGCCGACGCGGCCCTCAACGGGTTTTCGCGCGCCCGCGCCGAGGAGCTGAAGGCCGAGGGCCGCGCGGGTGCCACGCGCCTGCTGATGCTGCTCGACGACCCGCCGCGCTACCTCAACACGGCGCTGCTGCTGCGGCTGCTGTGCGAGATCAGCGCCATCGTGCTCGTCAGCACGTGGGCGCGCGACGCCTACCAGGACTCCCTGGTGCCCAGCGTGCTCACCACGATCGGCGTCATGCTCGTGGTGTCCTTCGTCGCGATCGGCGTCGCGCCGCGCACCCTCGGTCGCCAGCACGACGCCACGGTGGCGCTGCTGTCGGCCGGTCCGCTGTCGCTGGTCACCACGATCCTCGGACCCATCCCCGCCCTGCTCATCCTGCTCGGCAACGCCATCACGCCGGGGCGGGGCTTCAGCGAAGGCCCGTTCTCCACCGAGACCGAGCTGCGGGAGCTCGTCGACCTCGCCGAGGCGTCGGCGGTGATCGAGTCCGGCGAGCGCCGGATGATCCACTCCGTCTTCGAGCTCGGCGACACCATCACCCGCGAGGTGATGGTCCCGCGCCCCGACGTCGTCTACATCGAGCGCCACAAGAACCTCCGGCAGACGCTGTCGCTGTTCCTGCGCAGCGGCTACTCACGGATCCCGGTCATCGGCGACAACCTCGACGACATCGTCGGCATGGCCTACCTCAAGGACCTCGTCCGCCGCGACTTCGAGGCCCCCGACGTCGAGTTCACCCAGCGGGTCGACGAGGTGATGCGCCCGGTCCACTACGTGCCCGACTCCAAGCCGGTCGACGCGCTGCTCACCGAGCTCCAGGCCCGCCGCCAGCACATCGCGGTCGTCGTCGACGAGTACGGCGGCACCGCCGGGCTGATCACGATCGAGGACGTGCTGGAGGAGATCGTCGGCGAGATCACCGACGAGTACGACGCCGAGGAGGTCGAGGTCGAGCACGTCGAGGGCGGCGCGATCCGGGTCTCCTCGCGCTACCCCGTGGACGACCTCGACGAGATCGTCGGCGTCTCGGTGGAGGACGACGACGTCGACAGCGTCGGCGGCCTCATGGCCAAGCACCTCGGCAAGGTCCCGATCCCGGGGTCCGTGGTCGAGTGCCACGGCCTGCGCCTCGAGGCCGAGCGGGCCACCGGGCGGCGCAACAAGATCGACACGGTGCTCGTGTCCGTCCTGTCCGACGCCGCCGAGGACGCCTCCGACGACGCGGCCACCCACGTGGGCTCCGCCGGTCGCTGAGCACGCTGCGCAGGCCGGCTGCCCCCTCACTACGCTGCTCGCATGACCGACCTGTCAGCCGACCTGAGTGCCGAGGACGCCAAGCTGGTGACCCTCGCACGCGCCACCCGCGCCCGGGCCCGCGCCGCCGAGGGCGCCGCCGTGCGTGACCTCGACGGGCGGACGTACGCCGCGGCCAGCGTCGACCTCCCGCACCTGCGGCTGACCGGGCTGGAGGTCTGCGTCGCGATGGCGCTGTCGTCCGGCTCCACCGGCCTGGAGGCGGCGGTCGTGCTCACCGACGGCGACGCGGTGGACGTCCGCGCGGCCGGTGACTTCGCCGGCCCCGACGTCCCCGTCCTCGTCGGCGACCCGCAGGGCCGCATCCACTCACGCTCCGCCACGCGCGCCGGCTGACGGACAACCCGCTCGCGTCCCCCCGCGCACCTCGCTAGCGTGGTCGCGTGCGCGAGCCGGGGGGATGGGAGCAGCACTCCGTCGGGGTCACGAGGCTCCGGGAGTCCTACGCCGCCCTGCCCGCCGGGTCGCCGGTGCGGCTGGCCAAGCGCACCAGCAACCTCTTCCGGGGCCGCCCCGACGCCGGGCGGGGGCTCGACGTGTCCGGCCTGACCGGGGTGATCGAGGTCGACGGCGACGTCGCCGAGGTGCAGGGCATGTGCACCTACGAGCACCTGGTCGAGGTCACCCTCGCGCACGGACGGATCCCGCTCGTGGTGCCCCAGCTCAGGACCATCACCCTGGGCGGCGCGGTCACCGGGCTCGGCATCGAGTCCACGAGCTTCCGCAGCGGCCTGCCGCACGAGTCGGTGCTCGAGATGGACGTGCTGACCGGTGCGGGCGAGGTCGTCACCACCAAGCCCGGTGACGCGCTCTTCGACGCCTTCCCCAACTCCTACGGCTCCCTCGGCTACGCCACGCGGCTCCGGATCGAGCTCGAGCAGGTGCCGGCCCACGTCGCGCTCCGACACGTGCGGTTCGACGACGCCGGCTCGCTCGCCGACGCGGTCGGCCGCATCGTCGCCGACGGCGCGTGGGAGGGCGAGCGGGTCGACGGCCTCGACGGCGTCGCCTTCACCCCTGACGAGCTCTACCTGACCCTGGCCCGCTGGACCGACGAGCCCGGTCCGACCAGCGACTACACCGGCCAGCAGGTCTACTACCGCTCGCTGCAGCACAGGGCCACCGACCGGCTGACGATCCACGACTACCTGTGGCGCTGGGACACCGACTGGTTCTGGTGCTCGCGCGCCTTCGGTGCCCAGCACCCGCTCGTACGACGGCTGTGGCCGCGGCGCCTGCGTCGCTCCGACGTCTACTGGCGCCTGGTCGCCCTCGACCGCCGCCTCGGCATCGGCGACCGGCTCGACCGGCGGG
Source organism: Nocardioides renjunii (assembly GCF_034661175.1). Lineage (NCBI taxonomy): Bacteria > Bacillati > Actinomycetota > Actinomycetes > Propionibacteriales > Nocardioidaceae > Nocardioides > Nocardioides renjunii. The sequence goes on from NZ_CP141058.1 coordinate 1,513,190, forward strand.
CCGGCCGGCCGCAGGGCGAGCGCGTGGTGCAGGACGTCGAGGTCCCCGTCGACCGGCTCGCGGAGTTCCTCGCGTGGTTCGACCGGGAGGTGGGCATGCGGCCGGTGTGGCTGTGCCCGCTGCGGCTGCGACGCGCGAGCGGGGGTGAGGACGCCGGCGAGGGAGAGGCCAGGCCGTGGCCGGGCTACCCGCTGGCCCCCGCGACGACGTACGTCAACGTCGGCTTCTGGGGCGTCGTCAACGTCGGGCCCGACGCACCTCTCGCGCCCCGCAACCGGGCGATCGAGGCGGAGGTGTCCGCCCTCGGCGGCCACAAGAGCCTCTACTCCGAGGCCTTCTACGACCGTGGGGAGTTCGACCGCCTCTACGGCGGCGACCAGCTGGCCCGCGTGAAGCGGCTCCACGACCCCGACGACCGACTGACCCCTCTCTACGACAAGGTGGTGGGACGCCGATGAGCACCCGTTTCCAGGTGGGCTCGACCGCAGCGGCTCGCGTGACGATCGGCGAGGCGATGGACCGGCTCGTGCGAGGAGGGCTGCCGCTGCGGCTCACCGCCTACGACGGCAGCAGCGCGGGCCCGCCCACGGCCGACGTCGGCCTGCACCTGCGCAGCGAGCGCGGCCTGGCCTACCTGGTGACGGCCCCCGGAGACCTCGGCCTGGCCCGCGCCTACGTGAGCGGCGAGCTCGACCTCACCGGCGTCCACCCGGGCGACCCCTACGACGCGGTGGTCCTCCTCAAGGACCACACGAGGTTCCGGGTGCCGGCGCCGTCCGAGGCGCTGGCCATCGTCCGCAGCCTGGGGTTGTCGCGGCTGCGCCCGCCGGCTCCGCCGCCCCAGGAGCACCTGCCTCGCTGGCGCCGCACGGTGGAGGGGCTGCGGCACTCGATGATGCGAGACGCCGAGGTCATCGCCCACCACTACGACCTCTCCAACCGGTTCTACGAGCTCGTGCTGGGCCCGTCGATGGCCTACACGTGCGCCCTCTACGAGACGCCCGATGCCACGCTCGAGGAGGCGCAGGCCGCGAAGTTCGACCTGGTCTGCCGCAAGCTCGACCTCCAGCCCGGGCAGCAGCTGCTCGACGTGGGCTGCGGCTGGGGCAGCATGGTCCGCCACGCCGCACGGGAGTACGGCGTCCGGGTGCTCGGGGTGACGCTCTCGCTCGAGCAGGCCCAGTGGGCCAAGGAGGCGATCGACCGCGAGGGGCTGGGCGACCTCGCCGAGGTGCGGCACCTCGACTACCGCGACGTCGTCGAGACCGGCTTCGACGCGGTCAGCTCGATCGGGCTGACCGAGCACGTCGGCGTGCGCAACTACCCGGCCTACTTCACCCACCTGCGCGACCGGCTCCGGCCCGGCGGCCGGCTGCTCAACCACTCCATCACCCGCCGCGCCAACCAGCGCAAGGAGACCGGCGCCTTCATCGACCGCTACGTCTTCCCCGACGGTGAGCTCATCGGGTCCGGCACGATCATCGCCGCCGCGCAGGACCGGGGCCTCGAGGTGCAGCACAGCGAGAACCTCCGCCTGCACTACGCCGCGACGCTGCGCGACTGGAACCGCAACCTGGTCGAGCACTGGGACGAGTGCGTCGCCGAGGTCGGCGAGGGATCCGCTCGCGTCTGGGGCCTCTACATCGCCGCGTCCCGGGTCGGCTTCGAGCGCGGCGAGGTCGAGCTCCACCAGGTCCTGGCCACCCGCAACCACGACGACGGACGCTCCGACTTCCCGATGCGCCCGCACTGGTGAGCCACCGATAGCCTCGTGCGGTGAGCACCCGGGCAGCGCAGTTCCAGGCGACCGTACGTCGCCGCGAGCCGCTGTCGGACCACCTCCTCCGACTCGTGCTGGGCGGGCTCGACGACTTCACCTCCACCGGCGTCCCCGACGAGTGGGTCGGCCTGGTGGTGCCGGGCCAGTTCCAGAGCCGCTACTACACCGTGCGGTCCTTCGCCGACGGTGAGATGACCCTCGACGTCGTCGTCCACGACGTCGGGCTGGTCACCGAGTGGGCGATGCGCGACTGCATCGGTGACACGGTCACCATCACCGAGCCGAAGGCGTCGTTCCACCCGCCCGCCGGCGCCCAGTGGTTCATCCTCGTCGGCGACCTCACCGCGATGCCCGCGGTGGCGCGGATCCTGGAGACCCACCCCGGCCTGCCGACGCACGTCCTGGCCGAGGTGCCCGACGACCTCGCCGGCTACCTGCCGGCCACCGCTGACGTCACCTGGCTGAGCCCGCCGTCGGCCGGGCAGAGCGCCCTGGCCGACGTGGTCGCCGGGATCGACTGGCCCGAGGGCGAGGGCTACTTCTGGATGGCGGGGGAGTCCGCGCAGATGCGGGCCATCCGCAAGCACCTGATGCGCGAGGTCGGGCTGCCGACCAGCCACTACGACGTGATGGGCTACTGGCGCGCCACCGCCGGCCGGCAGCCGCGTGCCGTGGACCCCGGCCCGATCTGGCGCGCGGGCAAGGCGGCAGGGAAGAGTGACGAGCAGATCTGGGCGGACTACGACGCGGCGCGAGAGGCGAACGATGGCTGACGACCAGGACCGCGAGGTCCCCGAGGAGCTCGACGCGGACGACAGCGTCGAGGACGAGCTGGACGACGAGCCGGACGACGAGCTCGCCGACGAGCCGGACGGCGGAGACGACGAGCTCGACGAGGACGACGACGAGGACGACGACGAGGACGACGACGAGGACGAGCTGGACGACGAGTTCGACCTGTCGGGCGTCGCCCCCGCCGGCGCGTTCTTCCAGGCCCCTGAGGGCTACCGCAGCGGCTTCGCGTCGTTCGTGGGACGCCCCAACGCGGGGAAGTCGACGCTGACCAACGCGCTCGTCGGGCAGAAGATCGTCATCACGTCGTCCAAGCCCCAGACCACGCGCAACGTGGTGCGCGGCATCGTGCACCGCGACGACGCCCAGCTGATCCTGGTCGACACCCCCGGGCTGCACCGCCCCCGCACGCTGCTCGGCGAGCGGCTCAACGACCTGGTCCGCACGACCTGGGCCGAGGTCGACGTGGTCGCGGTGTGCTTCCCGGCCAACGAGAAGATCGGGCCCGGTGACCGCTACCTGGTCACCGAGCTCGCCAAGGTGCGCCGCACCGTGCGGATCGCCGTCGCCACGAAGACCGACCTCGCCACGCCCGAGCAGCTGGCCCAGCACCTGCTCGACATCGCCGTCCTCGGGCAGGAGACGTCGACCGAGTGGGCCGAGATCGTCCCGGTGTCAGCGGTCGCCGGCGACCAGGTCGACCTGCTGGCCGACCTGCTGGTGGGGCTCATGCCCGAGGGGCCGCCGCTCTACCCCGACGGCGACCTGACCGACGCACCCGAGGAGGCGCTCGCCGCCGACCTGATCCGCGAGGCCGCGCTCGAGGGCGTGCGCGACGAGCTCCCGCACTCGATCGCCGTGGTCGTGGAGGAGATGGGCCTTCGCGAGGGCCGTCCCGACGACAAGCCGCTCCTCGACATCGTCGCCAACCTCTACGTCGAGCGCGACTCCCAGAAGGGCATCATGATCGGTCACAAGGGCTCGCGCCTGCGGGCCGTCGGCACGGCCGCCCGCCAGCAGATCGAGGCCCTGCTCGGCACCCCGGTCTACCTCGACCTCCAGGTCAAGATCGCCAAGGACTGGCAGCGCGACCCCCGCCAGCTCCGCAAGCTCGGCTTCTGAGGCGCGTCGGTCAGGCCGGCGCCCAGCAGATGCCGTAGCGCTGACCGGCGTCCCACTGCTCGCGGGTCGGGCTCTCCTGCGACCACACGAAGTCGAGCGGGTCGTCGGCCTGCGCGCGTGCCGCGTCGCGGCACGAGGACTCCATGCGGGCGGCGATCGCCGCCTGTCGCGGCAGCCGACGGCCGGGCAGGTCCACGGTCGTCACCGCCCGCCACGAGTGCCTGCCGCCGCAGGCGACCCGTGCGAACTGGGCTGTGCCAGGAGCCGCGGTCGCGCACATCGCGATGGCCGGCGTGCCGCCCCAGCCCTGCGTGCGCCGGGGGAGGCGCAGCAGCTGCTCCGGGGCCGCGACGACGACCAGGTCGCAGCGGAACCAGTCGGCCCCCGCCTCGGCGCGTCGCGGGCTCGGCGTGAACCACACCGCCCGCGCCATGCTGAGCCGCAGCTCCCGCGGCGTACGGGCCAGGTGCTGGGGGAGTCGGGTGGTGCAGGCCTGCCGCGCCTGGCGCTGGGCGGCCCGCGAGTCGACGCGACGGGTGAATCCCGCCTCGGTCTCGAGGTCGAGGCGCCCGACGAAGTAGGTCTGGGCCGTGTGCCTGCGCCGGCACGGCACGGGGGCGGTGCGGCCGACCACGGCGACGGCCTGCCCGAACGACAGGGCGTGGCACTCGCCGACGCGGGGGTCCGGTCCGGGGTCCGGCGGCACCGTCTCGGTCGGCACCGTCCCGGTCGGCGTGGCCGACGTCGACGGCGTGGTTGCCGGCGGCTCCCCGTCGGACGGCGACGTGCAGCCGCCCAGCGCGAGGGCGGCGACCAGCGCGAGGAGCGGCAGCCGCCTCATCGCATCACCAGAGCGGCCAGCGTCCCGCCCAGCTCGTACGCCGACTCCCGGTCCGCCTCGCCCACGTCGCCGAGCACCTCGAGGACCGGCGCGGCGCGGCGCCAGGGCAGTGCCCCGACGATCGACTCCACCGCGCGCACGGCACCGGCCGTGTCGTAGCGGCCGTGCACGTAGAGGCCGTACGGCTTGCGGCCCCCGTCGGCGCCGGCCGCCGAGCCGTCGTCCGACAGCGCCCCGCCGACCTGGAGGAACACGGAGTCGAAGAAGTGCTTGAGGGCACCGCTCATGTAGCCGAAGTTCGCCGGCGTGCCGAGGACGATCCCGTCCGCCGCCACCACGTCGTCCGCGTCCGCCTCGAGCGCCGCGCGCACCACCACCTCGACGTCGTCGATGGCGTCGTCCGAGGCCCCGGCCACGACGGCGTCGGTCAGGGACACCACCGACGGGGTCGGCGAGTGGTGGACGACGAGCAGGCGCGGCACGGTGCCGAGGCTACTCACCGCCGCACCGGCGGGCGTACCTTCGGCGCATGACGTTCGACGTGCCGGGCGACGCCTACGACCGCTTCATGGGCCGCTACTCGCGACCGCTCTCCGCGGGCTTCGCCGATCTGCTGGAGGTCACGGAGGGCCAGTGGGCACTGGACGTCGGGTGCGGCCCCGGCGCGCTGACCGAGCAGCTCGTCGAGCGGATCGGCGCGGAGCGCGTCTCGGCCGTCGACCCGTCGGCGCCGTTCGTGGAGGCCTGCCGCGAGCGCTTCCCCGGCGTCGACGTCCGGCAGTCCGCCGCCGAGTCGCTGCCCTTCGACGACGCCATGTTCGACGTGGCGGGTGCGTGCCTGGTCGTGCACTTCATGGCCGATCCCGTCGGCGGCGTCGGTGAGATGCGACGCGTGACCCGTCGCGGCGGGTGGGTCGGGGCGACGGTGTGGGACCTCGCGGGGTCCCGGGCGCCGATGTGGCCGCTGTGGGAGGCGGTCGCCGAGCTCCGGCCCGAGCACCCGGGCGAGCGCGAGTTCCCCGGCGGGTCGCAGGACGGCCTCGTCGCGATCGTCCGGGACGCCGGCCTGCGCGACGTCGAGTCGGTCGAGCTGTCGGTCACGGTCACCCACCCCAGCTTCGAGGAGTGGTGGGAGCCCTACCTCCACGGCGTCGGCCCGGCCGGCGACGTGGTCGCCGCGCTCGGTCCCGATGGCCGCGAGCGTCTCGAGGAGGTCCTGCGCCGCCGCCTGGGCGAAGGTCCCTTCGACCTCACCGCGGTGGCGTACGCCGCCCGCGGGCGGGCCTGACCGCGTCTCAGTCCGCGGGAGGTCCGGCGACGCACGGCGCCGCGGGCGGTTAGGGTGGCCGGGTCATGATGCGCAGCCTCCTCCTTCGCCGCCGCAACGAGGCCTAGACCCGGCCCCCTCGTTGCGGAGTGTGGCGCGTGCCGGTCGCCCCTCCAGCAGACCGAGGAACCCATGACCCACCTGAGCAACACCGCCAACCAGCAGGCGCCGAGCCCGATGCCGTTCGCCCGCTACACCCCGTTCGTCCCCGTCGACGTCCCGGACCGCACCTGGCCGACGAAGAAGGTCGAGAAGGCGCCGCGCTGGCTCTCGACCGACCTGCGCGACGGCAACCAGGCGCTGATCGACCCGATGACGCCCGCCCGCAAGCTCACGATGTTCGAGCTGCTGGTGTCGATGGGCTACAAGGAGATCGAGGTCGGCTTCCCGAGCGCCAGCCAGACCGACTTCGACTTCGTCCGCAAGCTCATCGACGAGGACCGGATCCCCGACGACGTGCAGATCTCGGTGCTGACCCAGGCCCGCGAGGACCTCATCGAGCGCACCGTCGACTCGCTGGTCGGCGCGCCACGCGCGACCGTGCACCTCTACAACGCGACGGCGCCGCTCTTCCAGCGCGTCGTCTTCAACGTCACCCCCGACGAGTGCCGCAGCATCGCCGTGCGCGGCACCGAGATGGTGATGAAGTACGCCGAGGAGCGGCTCGGCAGCATCGTCGGCTCCCAGGACTTCGGCTACCAGTACAGCCCGGAGATCTTCACCCAGTCCGACACCGACTTCGCGCTGAGCGTCTGCGAGGCCGTCTCGGACGTGTGGCAGCCGGAGGCGGGACGCGAGATCATCCTCAACCTCCCGGCCACGGTGGAGATGTCCACGCCCAACACCTACGCCGACCAGATCGAGTACTTCGGCCGCGGCCTGACCCGCCGCGAGCACTCCGCGATCAGCCTGCACCCGCACAACGACCGCGGCACCGCGGTCGCCGCCACCGAGCTGGCCCTGATGGCCGGCGCCGACCGGGTCGAGGGCTGCCTGTTCGGCCACGGCGAGCGCACCGGCAACGTGGACCTGGTGACGCTGGGCATGAACCTGTTCAGCCAGGGCATCGACCCGCAGGTCGACTTCGGTGACATCGACGAGGTCCGGCGCACCGTGGAGTACTGCACCAACCTGCCGGTCCACCCGCGCCACCCCTACGCGGGCGACCTCGTCTACACCGCCTTCTCCGGCTCCCACCAGGACGCCATCAAGAAGGGCCTCGAGGACCTCGAGAAGAAGGCCACCGCCCTCGGCGTCGAGGTCGGCGAGCTGCCGTGGGAGGCGCCGTACCTCCCGATCGACCCCCGGGACGTGGGCCGCACCTACGAGGCCGTGATCCGCGTCAACAGCCAGTCCGGCAAGGGCGGCGTCGCCTACGTCCTCAAGTCCGAGCACAAGCTCGACCTGCCGCGCCGCGCGCAGATCGAGTTCAGCCGCGTGGTGCAGCAGCACACCGACACCGAGGGCGGCGAGATCACCCCGGAGGAGATCTGGTCGGTGTTCCGGGGCGAGTACCTCGACCGCACCACCCCGCTCGAGCTCGACTCGGTCCACACCTCCAGCGCGGCGGGGGAGAAGGACCAGCTCACGGTCGGGGTGCTCGTCGACGGCGAGCGGCAGGAGCTGTCGGGACAGGGCAACGGCCCGATCGCCGCCTTCGTCGACGCCATCTCCGGCCTCGGACACGACGTGCGCGTCCTCGACTACGCCGAGCACGCGCTCTCAGCCGGCGGCGACGCGATCGCGGCGGCGTACGTCGAGTGTGCCGTCGGCGAGAAGGTGCTGTGGGGCGTCGGGCTCGACGCCAACATCGTCACCGCCTCGCTCAAGGCCGTGATCAGCGCCGTCAACCGCGCCTGAGGACCGGTCCCGACCATGTTGGTGAGCGAGCGGATCGGCCAGCTGTTCGTCGAGTCCGACGGCGGGCGGGACCGGCTGGAGTACACCGAGTACGGCTCCGGCGGCGACTGGGTGGTGCTGCTCCCCGGCCTGCTGATGCCGCGCCGGATGCAGCAGCCGCTCGCGCGGGCGATGGCGGCGCAGGGCCTGCACGTGGTCACCCTCGACCTGCTCGGCCACGGCCGCTCCGACCAGCCGGCCGACCCGCTCGTCTACTCGACGTCGTCGTTCGGCGAGCAGGTCGTGGCGCTCCTCGACCACCTCGGCGCCGACCAGGCGGTCATCGGAGGTACGTCGCTGGGCGCCAACGTGGCGCTGGAGGTGGCGGTCGTCGCGCCCGAGCGGGTCCGGGGACTGGTGGTGGAGATGCCGGTGCTCGACAACGCGCTCGTCGCAGGGGTCCTCGCCTTCGTCCCGATCATGCTCGCCGCGCGCTACGTGCCCGTCGTGGCCGACACGGTCCAGCGGACGGCCCGGTCGGTGCCGCGCGGGCTCGTGCCGTTCTGGGCGGGGGTCCTCCTCGACACGGTCGACCACCGCGCCGACTCGCTCGCCTCGGTGCTGCACGGAGTCGTCTTCGGGCGGATCGCCCCGTCGTCGAGCCAGCGCCGGCGGATCGCCGCGCCGGTCCTCGTCGTGGGCCACCCGGTCGACCCGTTCCACCCGTTCGTCGACGTCGACATGCTCGCCGCCGAGCTGCCCGACGTCCGGGTCGAGCGGGCCTCCTCGGTCCTGGAGTGGCGCCTGCGTCCGGAGCGGCTCACCGCGGCCGCCAGCGACTTCGCCGTCGCGTGCTGGCAGGACGCCACGACCACCCGCCGGGCACGCCTGCGGAAACGCTGACGTGGCGCCGGGCCCGGTCGGGGTCCGTGGGGGACAATGGGACGGTGCCCCTCTACCGCGACGAGGCGGTCGTGCTCCGCACCCACAAGCTGGGCGAGGCCGACCGCATCATCACCCTGCTGACGCGTCAGCACGGGCGGGTGCGCGCGGTCGCGAAGGGCGTGCGGCGTACGACGTCGCGCTGGGGCTCGCGCCTCGAGCCGTTCACCCACGTCGACCTCCAGCTCGCCGAGGGCCGCAGCCTCGACGTCATCACCCAGGCCGAGACGCTCGACCCGTTCCACGCGCGGCTGGGCCTCGACTACGAGCGCTACACCGCCGGCACGGCGATGCTGGAGACGGCCGAGCGCCTGGTCACCGAGGAGAAGGAGCCGGCCGTCCAGCAGTTCCTGCTCCTCGTCGGCGGCCTGCGGGCGATGGCCGGCGGTGAGCACCCGGCCGGGCAGGTGCTCGACTCCTACCTGCTCCGCTCCCTCTCGGTCGCGGGCTACGCGCCGTCGTTCGACCACTGCGTGCAGTGCGGGGTCGAGGGCCCCCACCGGTTCTTCAACCCCTCGGCCGGCGGCGTGATGTGCGCCTCCGACCGGCTGCCCGGCTCTGCGACGCCCGCCCCCGAGACGGTGCTCGTGCTCGGGGCGCTGCTCGTCGGCGACTGGCCCGTCGTCCACGCCGCCGACCCGCGCCACCTGCGCGAGGCCAGCACCCTCATCGCGGCCTACCTGGCCTGGCACCTCGAGCGCGGCCTGCGCTCGATGGCCTACGTCGAACGCTGAGGCTCGCTCCCGGGCTCACGAGCGGGTGCGCCGCATCGCCTCGAGCAGTGCCGGGCGCAGGAGCGGATGCGCGGGCGGAGGCAGCTCGAGCGGTCCGAACCACGCGAGGTCGTCGTGCTCCTCGGGAGCGACGTTGGCCGGCGTGCCCTGCCACTCCGGGACGACCCACGCGCTCAGCAGTGCCGGCTCGTCTGCCGCCCCCACGGTGACCCGGCCCAGGTGGGACACCGAGTCCGTCACGATCTCCACGCCGAGCTCCTCGCGCAGCTCACGGCTGAGGGCGACCAGCTCCGTCTCACCGTCCTCCACGACCCCGCCGGGCAAGTCCCACACGCCCGGATACGCGTGCTTGTCCGGCCTGCGGTGTGCCAGCAGGACCCGACCCTCGAGGAGCAGCGCTCCGACCACGACCTCCACCATCCCCTGATCGAAGCACGCGGGTCCGACAGGGGATGCTGCCTCGGCCGGCCAGCGCCGGCTACGTCTCGTCGAGGACGCCGTTGAGCTCGGTCATCGTGGAGACGAAGGCCTCCTCGAGGTCCACGCCGTAGGAGTCGGCCAGCGTCATCACGGACCAGAGGCAGTCGGCGAGCTCGTGCGCGAAGGCCTCGTCGAGGTCCTCGCGTGGCCGCACGCCCTCCTTGCCCTGCACGAGCTTCGCGAGGTCGCCGACGTCCCCGAGGAAGCCGAGCATGATCTCCTCGCGGCTCCACGTCCGCCCGTAGTTCTCGTGCTCCCTGGCGGCGTACTTCTGGCGCACGCCCCGGGCGAGGTCCTGCAGCTCGTCGAACTCCATGCCCGGGAGTCTGGCAGGCCGACGTGCCGGGTGCGCGTCGATGGCAGGGTGGCGCCATGGAGTCCTGGCGACACGAACCGGCGGACTACCCGTGCCCCTTCTGCAGGTTCGTCGCCCGCGAGTTCGACGACCTCAACGCGGAGAGCGACGTGGTGGCCGAGACCGACCTGGCGCTGGCCCGGATCTCCCCGAAGTGGTGGCCGCACAACCCCGGAGGAGTCCTGGTCATGCCGCGCGAGCACCACGAGAACCTCTACGACCTGCCGGCGCCCGTCGGCCACGCCGTGTGGGACCTCGTGCAGCAGGCCGCGGTCGCGATGCGCGCGTCCTACGGGTGCGACGGGGTCTCGACCCGCCAGCACAACGAGCCGCACGGCGGGCAGGACGTGTGGCACCTCCACGTGCACGTGCTGCCCCGCCATCGCGGCGACCGCCTCTACGAGAACGACGCGTCCTCGAGGTGGGCGACCACCGACGAGCGAGCGACGTACGCCGCCCTGCTCCGCGCCGGGTGGCCCAGGGCTTGACTGGCTAATGCCATTAGCCCTAGGCTAATGGACGTAGCCACTCGACCCGTCCACGACCCAGGAGCACACCATGACCGAGCACCTCCGCATCGGCGACAACACCCTCGCCTACGACGTGAGCGGCGACGGCCCCCTGGTCGTCCTCGCCCACGGCATCGGTGACAGCCGCCACTCCTACCGGTTCCTGGCGCCCGCGCTGGTCGACGCGGGCTACCGCGTCGCCAACCTCGACATCCGCGGCTGCGGCGAGTCCAGCCTCGGGTGGGACGGCTACAGCCGCACCGACATCGCCGGTGACCTGGTTGCCCTCGTGCGCCACCTCGGTGGTGGACCGGCCGTCGTCGTCGGCCACTCCATCAGCGGCGGCGCCGCGACGGTTGCCGCCGCCACGGCGCCCGACCTCGTCGCAGGCGTCGTCGAGCTCAGCCCCTTCACCCGCGCCCAGTCCTACCCCCTCGGCGCCATGCTCACGAACACGCGCTACCGGCGCGGGGCCACCTCGCTCATCTGGACCATGGTCGCCGGGAGCCTCTCGAGCTGGAAGAAGTACCTCGACCTCGCCTACCCCGCCAAGCCCGCCGACTGGGACGCCGAGCTGGCTCGCATCGACGCCAAGCTGCGCGAGCCCGGCCGGATGAAGGCACTGCAGGCCATGACCAGGACCAAGCCCACCGACGCCGGCGCCCAGCTGGCCCACGTCCGGTGCCCCGTCCTCGTCGTCGAGGGCTCCCTCGACCCCGACTGGGCCGACCCACGAGCCGAGGGTCAGGCGATCGTCGACGAGCTGGCCGCCGGCCTGGGTGAGCTGGTCGTGCTCGACGGGGTCGGGCACTACCCCCACGCGCAGGCCCCGGACGAGCTGCTCGCATCGCTCCTGCCGTTCGTCGCGAGGGTGGTGGCTGATGCCTAGGGCCGGACTCACCGCCGCCGCCGTCACGGAGGCGGCCGCCGAGCTGGCCGACGAGGTCGGCCTGGCGCACCTCAGCATGGGGCTGGTCGCGGAGCGGCTCTCGGTCAAGCCGCCGTCGCTCTACAAGCACGTCGACGGGCACGCCGACCTGGTCCACCGCATCGCGGTCCTCGCCGCCACCGAGCTCGGTGACGCCCTGCGCGACGCCACCCAGGGGCGAGCGGGCACCGACGCGCTCGTCGCTGCCGCACGTGCCATGCGCACCTACGTCACCACCCACCCGGGCCGCTACGCGGCGGGCAACAACGTCCGCCCGCTCGCACCGGACGACGACCTGACCCGGGCGAGACAACGGACGCTCGAGTCCTTCTCCGCCGTGCTACGCGGCTACGACCTCGACCCCACCGACGAGGTGCACGCCCTCCGGACGCTCCGGAGCATGCTCCACGGGTTCGCCACGCTCGAGGCCGAAGGCAGCTTCCGCTTCGACACCGACATCGACGAGAGCTTCGCGTGGATGCTCACGCTGGTCGACCGCGGCCTGCAGGCCACGTCGTGAGTCCGCGGACGGTCAGGACAGCGGCGCCGCACCGGGATCGGTGAGCGTGTCCAGGTCGAGCACCCGCACGTTGCCCGGGTCCTGCCGTGCGGCCAGGGACCAGATCCTGGTGTCGTGGTCGGCCCCCGGCAACCGCACGTCCGCCTCGCCCGCGACGTGGAAGTGCCCGTGGGCCAGGAACCTCGGTCTGACGCCCAGCACTGCCCGGGTGACCTTGTCCATGCCCTCGGCCGCGTAGGCCAGGACGTCGGCGGGCCATCCCATCGGGTTGCCGGCGACGATGTCGGCCACGGGCGCAGTGCAGTAGGGCCGCGCCGGGCTGTCGTGCGTGAGCATGACGTCCGCAGGCCCACCGGCGATCGTGGCCTGCACGTGCTCCTCGCGGAGGACCTCGGAGGGCCACCAGTCCACTCCCTCGGTCAGCAGGCCCCGGTTGACCGACGGAGCACTCCCCAGAGCGACGATCGATCGGCCTCCGAGCTCCCACCGGAAGCCTCTGGGCAGCATCGTGACGTGGTCGCGCACGGCGATCGGCCGCAAGGTGCCGTCCTCGTCCCGCCATCGCGGGTCCGACCACAGGGTGTCGAGGAGCGCCCAGTTCTCGTGGTTCCCGGTGATGCACAGCAGCTCGATCCCGTACTCCGCGCACAGCGTCTCGATGTCATCGAGACAGCCCTCGGGATCCGGGCCGTAGCCGAACCGGAGGTCGCCCAGCTGGCAGGCGACGTCAACGTCGCCCCGCTCACCGAGCAGCCGCAGGCAGTCGGCAGCCGCGGCGCGCTCACCCTCGAGGTCGCCGATCAGTCCCACCATCATGGCGCAGATGATGGCAGGGCCCTGGCGATCCGGGTGGCCCCAGCCGGGCCGCTACAGGGAGCTGAGCCAGGCATGGGAGGGGTCCATCGCGGCCACCGCACCGCGGAGCCACGCGCGTGACTCCTCGCTCAGCTTCGGCAGGCACACTGCCGCGTCCCACCGGTCCTTCTCCCTCGCCTGTGCGGCCTTGAACATCAGCGCGACCTCCGCCCGCGCGTAGCGCAGTCCGTCGGGGGCGACCCAGGTGACGTCGTCGAGGTCCTCGGTGTGCTCCGGGTTGCGCTTGTTGGTCCACCGGCCCCTGGTGTCGGGCGTGAGCGGGACGTCCAGCACCCACGGTGACTGGGCGTCCCGCCGGATCCACAGCTGGCTGTCGGGTCGCACCTCGGGGAACCGGTCGTCGAACGGGCGGAACCACGAGTCGTCGACGTTCCACGGCGTCCAGCGGTCGCCGAGGAAGAGCCGGAGGGCCTCGGCGTCGCTCGCGAGGATGGAGACGTCCATGTCCTCGTGGGGCCTGCTGACGCCCGTGAACGCCTCGACGCTCCATCCGCCGGTGATCCACCACGGTCGGTCGAACCCGTCCATGAACTCCGCGATGGTCGACGGCGTCAGCGGGTCCCACCCGCCGTACCAGCGATCGAAGGCCGCCGGAGGTAGGTGCGCGACGGCGGCCGGTTCCGGCGAGGGCGGCGGTGGAGGATCGGTCGGCACGAGGGACGACACTACGTGCGCCCGGGTCGGAGCCCGTCCGACGGATCCTGGAGGAGGACGCCACGTGAGCGAGCGGTTCTACGCGGACGGGAGGCGGTACGACCGGCTGTTCCCCGGCGGGGAGCAGGCCGTCGCGTTCTACCGGGCCGAGGCCGACCGCCAGGGCGGGTCCGTGCTCGAGCTCGGGTCGGGCACCGGGCACAAGCTGGTCCCGATCGCCTCCGACGGGCACCCGTGCACGGGTCTCGAGCTCTCGCCCGGGATGCTCGCCGAGGCCCGGCGGAAGGCGGACGACCGCGGCGTGGGGGTGACGTGGGTGCAGGGCGACATGCGCTCGTTCGACCTGGGCCGGACGTACGACCTGGTGATGATCGCCGCCAACTCGTTGCTCCACCTGCACGAGGCGGCGGACGTGGTCGCCTGCTTCCGAACGGTCCGGAGGCACCTCGCGCCCGGCGGGCGGCTGGTCCTCGACGTGTTCAACCCGAGCGTGGAGGTGCTCGCCCGGGCCGACGGCGTACGACGCCGGCGCGACGCGTTGTCGTTCGCCGATCCGGACCTTGGCGTCGTGCACGTCGACGTGGCGGAGACGTACGACGCCGCCGCCCAGGTGACCCGCGGGACCTGGTCCTTCTCGACCGATGCCGAGGCCGACGTGGTGGTCGCGCCGCTCGAGTTGAGGAGCATCTTCCCCCAGGAGCTGCCGCTGCTGCTCTCGCTGGGTGGTCTCCGGCTCGTCGAGCGCTACGGCGACTGGTCCCGGGCGCCGTTCACCGGCGAGTCCCCGTTGCAGCTGTGCATCTGCGAGGCGGACTGAACCGGGCGGGCCGGAGACCGGTCCGGCCCGTGCAGGTCAGACCGACACGGCGATCGCCGTGACGGCGACGCCCGCGAGGAAGAAGCCGGCGGCGCGCCACCGGCTCGGCGGGATGACGGCGCTGGTGCCGAAGCGGTCGTGCAGCCGGCGCAGGGCGCCCATCACGCGCTCGCCCCGGCTGAGCCCGAGCGCGAGGAGGACGAGGCAGGGCAGGCAGTAGACGAGCGCGTACAGGGCGAGCACGACGACGGCGGTGGGCGTCGCGACGCCCGCGGCGAGGAGCCGCTCGATCGCGATGAAGTAGGGGAAGGCGTTGGGGAGGTCGGCCCCGGTCATCACCACGCCCAGCCCGGCCGCGGTGAGGGGCGTGAACCAGGCCGGCAGGCCGACGGCGGAGCGCCGGCGGGCGCGGAGCGACCTCACGGACGACACGAACAGCACCACCGCAGCGAGCCCGAAGGCACCGCGGCGCAACCAGGTCAGTGCGCCGGAGATGGACGACGCGGCTGCCTCGGCGCCGACGTAGAGCGCCAGGCCGAGGAGGAACACGGTGGCGAAGGCCCCGATCACGAACCCGAGCGCCTCCGCGAGCGGCCGTCGACGGGAGCCGAGCAGGATCAGGGTGATGGCCACCAACGTGGCGGGGTTCAACGAGTCCAGCGCGGCCAGGCCGGCGATGCTGCCGGCGAGCTGCCAGGTCATCCGCGTGGCCCGGCGCCGGTGTGGAGGTGGGCGACGAGGCGCTCGACCCGTTCGGCGCTCGGCGCCGCCCCGGTCACCAGTGCCTCGCCGAAGAGGCCGTCGCCGACGAGCCGGACGACCTCGGCGCGCACGGGGTCGCCGAGCTCGTCGGCGATCAGCGCCTCCCACCGCGCGGCGGCCCGTGCCACCTCGGGCGGCAGCTCGCTGTCGTGCCCGCGCGACCCGGCCGCCAGGACGACGAGGGCGGCTCGGTCGCCGTCGTCGGGGGAGGAGAGGCGGAGGTACGTCGCGGTCGGCGACCCGTTCGCGGCGGCCTCCGTCATCGCGGCGTCGACCCTCGCGACGGCCCGCAGCAGCACGGCGGCGTCGAGCGCTGCCCGCGAGGGGAAGTAGTGCAGGACTCCCTGCTTGGTCAGCCCGACGGCCCCGGCGATCGCCAGGATGCTAGGCACCTTGCCCGTCGCCGTCGTCAGGTCCTGCATCGCGTCGAGGATGCGCTCACGTTGATCCATGCGACCAGCCTACCTGACGGTAGGTAGGTGACGGGTCGACGCTGGGCGGGCGTCGGTCAGGGCGCGAAGACCTTGACCTTGCCGCCCGGCAGCTGTGCGGCGAGTGCGGCGGCCGTCTCGGGCAGGTTGTCGAGGACCAGGATCATCACGCCCTTGGACCAGATGGTGTGGAAGGTCACCCCGGTCTCTGTCGCCACCTTCTCGGTCGCCGCGGCCGCCTTGGCCTGCAGCTTCTTGCTCGGGTAGGTGGTGATGATGGCGGCGTCGGTGGTGAGCTGCTGGACGCCCTTCTTGGACTTCACCGCGCCGGCGGGCGTGAGGCCGAGCTTGTTGGCGATCGGCTTGGGGCTCTCGCCGTAGTAGGGCGCGCCGATGGCGGCTGCGCGGGCGACGGCGGCGGTCTCGGGTGCGGCCGTCGAGCTCGCCGGCACGAGGAGGGCCGTCATCGGCAGGGCGACGGCGGCGAGCAGGGTGGCGATGCGATGCATGGGTGTGTGTACCTCTCGGGGACGCGGATGTCGCAGGTCCACCTACCCCGGCGCGCCACGGCCAAACGGTCGGCGCCTGTCCGTCGCGCCACACCTAGGCTGTCCGTCGTGAAGCGCGCCGTCCGACCACCGACGCCCCACCCCAGCGGGGCCACCCCTCCCCAGGTGCCGCGCGACCTCGTCCCCGGTCACGTCGCCATCATCATGGACGGCAACGGCCGGTGGGCCAAGGGCCGCGGGCTGCCGCGCACCAAGGGGCACGAGCAGGGAGAGCACACCCTGTTCGACGTGGTCGAGGGCGCCATCGAGATCGGCGTCAAGGCGATCTCGGCCTACGCCTTCTCCACCGAGAACTGGTCGCGCTCGCCCGACGAGGTGCGCTTCCTCATGGGCTTCAACCGCGACGTCATCCGCCGCCGCCGCGACGAGATGCACGAGCTCGGCGTACGCGTGCGCTGGGCCGGCCGCTCGCCACGACTGTGGAGGTCGGTGATCAAGGAGCTGCAGGTCGCGGAGGAGATGACGCGCGACAACGACGTGCTCACGCTGACCATGTGCGTCAACTACGGCGGCCGGGCCGAGCTCGCCGACGCCGCGAAGGCGATCGGGCGCGAGGTCGCTGCGGGGCGGCTCGACCCCGAGCGGATCGACGAGCGCACCTTCGCCCGGCACCTCTACGTCCCCGAGCTGCCCGACGCCGACCTCGTCTGGCGCACGTCGGGGGAGCAGCGGCTCTCCAACTACATGCTGTGGCAGGCGGCCTACAGCGAGATGGTGTTCACCGACGTGCTGTGGCCCGACGTGGACCGCCGCCACCTGTGGGCGGCGATCGAGACGTACGCCCGGCGCGACCGGCGCTACGGCGGCGCGCTCCCCAACGAGTGAGAAGAGCGCCTGCCGCTCACGACGGGCGGCAGGCCGGGCAGGTCCCGAAGATCTCCAGGGTGTGGCTGATGTCGGCGAAGCCGTGCTCGTCGGCGATCGCGTTGGTCCAGCGCTCCACCGCGGGCCCCTCCACCTCGACCGTCCTCCCGCAGGAGCGGCACACCAGGTGGTGGTGGTGCGTGTCGGAGCAGCTGCGCCAGATGGCCTCGCCGTCCTCGTTGCGCAGCATGTCGACCTCGCCCACCTCGGCGAGCGCGGAGAGGGTCCGGTAGACGGTCGCGAGGCCGACCGACTCACCCTGCTGCGAGATCCGGTCGTGGATCTCCTGCGCGCTGCGGAAGTCGTCGAGGCCGGCCAGGGCGGCCGCGACCGCGCGGCGCTGCCGGGTGGGACGGACGGCGGGGCGCGCCTGCGGGTCAGTGCTCGTCATAGTGCTCTCCGTGCATGGCGTGGCGGTGCCCGTCGTGGACGTAGTCGACGTGGTCGCCGTGCGGGACGGCCGGGTGGCCGCAGTCCGCGCCGTGGTCGTGGGGGTGCTGGTCGGTCGAGCGGTGCGGGGTCGCGGTGACCTCGGGGAACGGGGCCATCAGGCGGCTGCGCCGGCGCAGCCACACGCCGAGGGGCCACGTGGCGGTGAACATCGCCAGCGCGAGCAGCACGATCGTCGGCCCGGGGGCCACCGAGATGCGGAACGACAGGCCGGCGCTCAGCAGGAGCCCACCGACCGACGCCACGCACCCCACGACCATCGCGCCGAGCAGCGTCGCGCGGAAGGAGCGGGCGAGCTGCTGGGAGGTCGCGACGGGCACCACCATCAGCGCCGAGACGAGCAGGAGCCCGACGGTGCGCATCGCCACGGTGATGCTGACCGCGGCCAGCACCGCGATGAGCAGGTTGTAGCCGCGCACCCGCAGCCCGGCGACCTGGGCGAAGTCCTGGTCGCTCGCCACGGCGAAGAGCTGGGGCGAGAGGCCGAGCGTGACGACGAGGACGACGGTCGTGAGCGCGGCGGTGAACCACACGTCCGAGGCGGAGATGGCGTTGAGGGAGCCGAACAGGTAGGCCTGCAGCGTGGCGGCTCCCTGACCGGCGATGCCCGTGATCAGCACGCCGCCGGCGAGGCCGCCGTAGAAGAGCAGGGCAAGGGCGACGTCGCCGTTGGTGTGGCCGCGCTCGCGGATGAGCTCCATCAGCACCGCGCCGAGCACCGCGACGACCACGGCCGTCCACGTGGGGGAGGCGCCGGTCAGCAGGCCCAGGGCCACGCCGGTCACGGCGACGTGGCCGATCCCGTCGCCCAGCAGTGCGAGCCGGCGCTGCACCAGGAAGGTGCCGATCGCGGGGGCGGCGAGGCCGGTGAGCAGCGCGGCGACGAGCGCGCGCTGCATGAAGCCGAGGGAGAACAGGTCGAGGAAGCTCATGCCCGACCACCGCGCTCCCAGTCGAAGGGCGAGGCCACGTGCGGGGCGTGGTCGTGCCCGCCGGGCAGGTCGTGCTCGTGGGCATGGTGGGTGTGCGCGGCGACCTCCTGGGTGAGCGGCGGGCCGTCGTAGGCCACCAGCCCGTCGCGCATCACCACGGAGCGATCGATCAGCGGCATCATCGGGCCGATCTCGTGCGCCACGAGCAGGATGGTCGCGCCCCGCTCCTTCAGCCGGGCGAGGGCGTCGGCGAGGGCCTGCTGGTTGGGCAGGTCGACGCCGGCGGTCGGCTCGTCGAGCACGAGCAGGTCCGGCTCGCCGGCCAGGGCCCGCGCGATGAGCACGCGCTGCTGCTGGCCGCCCGAGAGCTGGGAGACGCCGTACGACGCCCGGTCGGCGAGGCCGACGACCTCGAGGGCGGACTCCACGGCACGGCGGTCGGCCGCCCCGGTGGGCCGCAGCAGGCGCCGCCGCCCGACCCGGCCCGAGGCGACGACCTCGCGCACGGTCGCCGGCACGCCGCCCGTGGCGGTCGAGCGCTGCGGGACGAAGCCGAGGCGCTGCCAGTCGGCGAAGTCCCCGATCGGCGTGCCGAAGAGCCGGACCGTTCCGCGCGTGTGGGGGAGCAGCCCGGTGACGGCGCGCACGAGCGTCGACTTGCCCGAGCCGTTGGGACCGAGCAGCGTCACCATGTCGCCAACACGCACGGTGAGGTCGACGTCGCGCAGGATCGGCCGGCCACCGATGGAGACGGAGACCTGGTCGAGGACGACGGGAGGGGTCCCGGCGCCCGCGGCGCCCGCGGCGTCCGACGGAGCGGGGGACGTCACGAGCAGCCGTTCGCCTGCTGCAGGGCGGTCAGGTTCGCGCGCATGAGGGAAAGGTAGTCCTCCTCGGCCGTGTCGTCCGAGAGCCCTTCGATGGGGTCGAGCACGGCCGTGGTCACGCCGAGGTCGTCGGCCAGCGTCTCGGCCATCTTCGGGCTGACCAGCCGCTCGGAGAAGACCGTGGTCACGCCGTCGGCCTCGATGACCTCCTGGAGGTGTCCCAGGTCGGCAGCGGTCGGCTCGGCGTCGGGCGACAGGCCCGCGATGGGCTCGAAGTCCAGCCCGTAGCGCTCGAGGTAGGCGAACGCCTGGTGGCTGACCACGGTCGTGGTGCGCTCGCAGGAGGCGAGCCCGTCGGTGAAGTCCTGGTCGAGCTGCTCCAGCTCGGTGCGCAGCTCCGCCGCGTTGTCGGCGTACGTCTGCGCGGCGTCGGGGTCGACCTCGGCCAGCTCGTCGGCGACGGCGTCAGCGAAGTCGGCCACCCGGACCGGGTCCAGCCAGAAGTGCGGGTCGCTGTCGCCGTGGTCGTGGTCCTCGCCCTCGGTGGACTCCTCGTGCTCGGCGTGCTCCTCCTCGGTCTCGCCCTCGTGACCCTCCTCGCCCTCCTCGTGGGCGTGCTCGTCCTCGCTGGCCGGCAGCAGGTCCACCACGGCCGCGGCGTCGACGACGGGGGCGTCGGTGTTCTCGGCTGCGGCGTCGACGGCCGGCTGGAAGCCCTTCTCCAGGACGACGAGGTCGGCGCTCTCGAGCGCGGCGGTCTGGGCGATGTCGAGGTCGAGGTCGTGCGGCTCCTGGCCCGGCTGGGTGAGGTTCTCGACGCTCCAGCCGTCGCCCGCCACCCGCTCGGTCACCCATGCCAGCGGGTAGAACGACGCGACGGCCTGGCGACCACTCCCGGCCTGGGCGTCGTCCGACTGACCACATCCGGCAAGGAGGACGGTGGCGGCCAGGAGGCTGGTGAGGGAGAGCGAGCGGGTGGTGAGCGACATGAGAACGATTCTCACCGCGATTGAGAACCGTTGTCAAATCGGGTTGTCGGCCCCCACGCATAGGCTGGGCCCGTGCTCGTCGTCACCCGCCTCCGTACGCCCGGTCCCGACGGCACCGCCGAGGAGGAGCTGCGTCGCGGTCTGCTGCACGCGCTGGGCATCCTCGCCGCCAAGCCCGGCTACGTCGGCGGCGAGGTCGGGCGCAACGTGGACGACCCTTCGCTGTGGGTGCTGACCACCCGCTGGGAGAACGTCGGCTCCTACCGGCGGGCTCTCGGGTCCTACGAGGGCAAGATGCACATCCAGCCGCTGATGGTGCACGCGGTCGACGAGCCCAGCGCCTACGAGGTGGTGGAGGAGGGGACCGACCTCAATGAGGTCCGTCCGCGATCGATAGGGTGAGCGCTCGCCCGCACGAGCCGGCAGCCAGCCGGCCCGACCCGAAGGAACCCCACCGTGGCCAAGCCCGCCCCGACCGCCCTGGACAACGTCGTCTCCCTCGCGAAGCGCCGAGGTTTCGTCTACCCCTGCGGTGAGATCTACGGCGGCACCAAGTCCGCGTGGGACTACGGCCCGCTGGGCGTGGAGCTCAAGGAGAACATCAAGCGCCAGTGGTGGAAGTTCATGGTCACCCGGCGCGACGACGTCGTGGGCCTCGACTCCAGCGTCATCCTCCCGACGCGCACCTGGGAGGCCAGCGGCCACCTCAGCACCTTCAGCGACCCGCTCGTCGAGTGCCAGTCGTGCCACAAGCGCTTCCGCGAGGACCACCTCCAGGAGGACTACGCAGCCAAGAAGGGGATCGACGACCCCGACTCGGTCGACATCAACGAGCTGGTCGCGTGCCCCAACTGCGGCACCCGCAACGCGTGGACCGAGCCGCGCAACTTCAACATGATGCTCAAGACCTACCTCGGCGTCATCGAGGACGAGTCGGGCCTGCACTACCTCCGCCCCGAGACCGCGCAGGGCATCTTCCTCAACTTCGCCAACGTGGTGACCTCGAGCCGCCAGAAGCCCCCCTTCGGCATCGCGCAGATGGGCAAGAGCTTCCGCAACGAGATCACGCCCGGCAACTTCATCTTCCGCACCCGCGAGTTCGAGCAGATGGAGATGGAGTTCTTCGTCAAGCCCGGCGAGGACGACGAGTGGTTCCGCTACTGGATCGAGGAGCGCACCCGCTGGTACGTCGACCTCGGCATCAACCCCGACAACCTGCGCCACTACGAGCACCCGCAGGAGAAGCTGTCCCACTACTCCAAGGGCACGACCGACATCGAGTACCGCTTCGGTTTCTCCGGCCGTGACTTCGAGGAGCTCGAGGGCATCGCCAACCGCACCGACTTCGACCTCAAGCAGCACAGCGAGTTCTCCGGCAAGGACCTGTCCTACTACGACCAGGCGGCCGACGAGCGCTACCTGCCCTACGTCATCGAGCCCGCGGCCGGACTGACCCGCTCGCTGATGGCCTTCCTCATCGACGCCTACACCGAGGACGAGGCACCCAACACCAAGGGCGGCGTCGACAAGCGCGTCCTGCTCAAGCTCGACCCGCGCCTGGCGCCGGTCAAGGTCGCCGTGCTGCCGCTCAGCCGCAACGCCGACCTCTCGCCCAAGGCCAAGGCCCTCGCCGCCGAGCTGCGCCAGAACTGGAACGTCGAGTTCGACGACTCCGGCGCGATCGGTCGCCGCTACCGCCGCCAGGACGAGATCGGCACGCCGTTCTGCGTCACGGTCGACTTCGAGACCCTCGACGACGACGCGGTCACCGTGCGTGAGCGCGACACCATGCGCCAGGAGCGCGTCGGCCTCGACGGCATCACCCGCTGGTTCGCGGAGAAGCTCGTCGGCTGCTGAGTTGTGGGCGCTCGCTCGTCGGTCCAGACGACGTCGAGCGCCGAGCCTGAGACATCCGGCTGATTTGGGCCGCGGGCGGCGTGGTTCGACAATGGGACCATGACCGCCGCCGTGCCCGACTCGCTGGCCCTGGGGTCGTTGCGCGTCGGTACGCCGGTCGTGCTCGCGCCGATGGCCGGGATCACCAACGCCGCCTACCGCCGTCTCTGCGCCGAGCAGGGCGCAGGCCTCTACGTCAGCGAGATGATCACGAGCCGCGGGCTGGTCGAGGGCGACGAGGTGACCCGCAAGATGCTCGTCTTCGACGAGCTCGAGTCCGTCCGCTCCGTCCAGCTCTACGGCACCGACCCGGTCTACATCGGCAAGGCCGTCGAGATCCTCTGCGCCGACCACGGCGTGGCCCACGTCGACCTCAACTTCGGCTGCCCGGTCCCCAAGATCACCCGCAAGGGCGGCGGGGGAGCGCTGCCCTGGAAGCGCGATCTCCTCGGCGAGATCCTCACCGCCGCGGTCGCCGCAGCGGCGCCGTACGACGTCCCGGTGACCATGAAGACCCGCAAGGGCCTCGACGAGGACCACCTCACCTACCTCGACGCCGGCCGGATCGCCCAGGAGACCGGAGTCGCCGCGATCGCCCTGCACGGGCGGACCGTGCAGCAGGCCTACTCCGGCCGGGCCGACTGGGACGCCATCGCCGCGCTCGTCGAGCACGTCGACATCCCGGTCCTCGGCAACGGCGACATCTGGGAGGCCGCCGACGCGCTGCGCATGGTCGAGCAGACGGGCGCTGCCGGCGTCGTCGTCGGACGCGGGTGCCTGGGCCGGCCGTGGCTGTTCCGCGACCTCGCCGCGGCCTTCCACGGCGAGGACGTCGCCACCCTGCCCACCCTCGGCGAGGTGCGCACGATGATGCGGCGCCACGCGGAGCTGCTCTGCGAGCACATGGGGGAGGAGCGCGGCTGCAAGGAGTTCCGCAAGCACGTCACCTGGTATTTGAAGGGCTTCAAGGCCGGCGGAGAGCTGCGCCACCAGCTGGCCCTCGTCGACTCGCTGGCCTCGCTCGACCGGCTGCTCGAGGGACTCGATCCCGCCGAGCCGTTCCCCACGCACGAGCTCGGCACACCGCGCGGGCGGCAGGGGGCGCCTCGCTCGAAGGTCGTGCTGCCCGACGGGTGGCTCGACGACACCGACGGCCGCGGCACCTACGTGCGCGAGGACGCCGTCGAGACCACCGGCGGCTGACCCGTCCCCGTGGATTACTGCGGGGTGAGCCGGAACACGCGCATTTTTACGTGGGGAGATTGGGACAGGCCGAGATTCCTGTGCTCTACTCGATGATCGCGTCGACGTGGGCACGAGGTTCCCCTGCAGTCCGACCTCGTGGTTCGACGCCGTCCCCCGTCAGCAAGTGCAAAGGATCAGCGCTGTGGCTCAGCATCGCCACAAGCGGGAAACCCCTGCTACCCCCCGTTCGTCCCGGATCCCCCGATCCGTCCTGGTGTCCGCACCGCTGGCCGTCGTGGCGACGATGTCGGCCGTCACGATGGGCGTGCTCGCCGCAGCACCGGCCACCTCCGACGACGCCGACCTCCTCGCCTCCGCCACCAGCAGCGAGTCGACCGACAGCCGGACCGGTGCCGGCAGCCAGTCGATCCTGCGGTCGACGACCCTGAGCCGCCGCGGTGACGCCGTGGTGTCCCGGTCGCAGATCCGCACGGCCGCCAAGGCCGAGGCGGCTGCCCGCCGCGAGATCGACGTGGACCTGAAGGCGCGTCGCCTCGCCGCGAAGGTCGACGACAAGGTGTGGACCACCGAGGTCCTCAACCTGTGGGACGGCCCGAGCGAGAAGGCCGAGAAGCTGGGCGTCGTCGAGGCGCTCCGACAGGTCGCGGTCACCGGTCGCCGCCAGCTCGGACGCGTCCAGATCGTGATCGACGGGCAGTCCCGCTGGGTCACGGCCGACTACCTGAGCCAGGACAAGCCGAAGCCCGAGAAGGTCGCGAAGGTCGCCTCGGGCCCCGCTCTGGGCGGCACCTGCGCCAACGGGTCGTCCATCGACGCCGGTCGTGCCTCGCTCTACGAGATCCACGACGTCGTGTGCTCCAACTGGCCCGAGATCACCTCCTACGGCACGTGGCGCAGCGACGGCGAGCACGGCCAGGGCCGCGCGATCGACATCATGGTCAGCGGGGACACCGGCTGGGCCATCGCGGAGTTCCTCCGCGCCAACTACGCCGCGCTCGGCATCGAGTACATCATCTACTCCCAGCAGATGTGGTCGGTCGAGCGCTCCGGCGAGGGCTGGCGCGGCATGTCCGACCGCGGCTCGGTCACCGCCAACCACTACGACCACGTGCACGTCACCGTCTACTGACGCGCCGCCACCGGCCGGGCACGACCGGCCGTGAGGCCGCTCAGTCGACCGCGGGCCAGTGGTCCCGGGGGTCGACGTCCGGGTGCTCGGTGACCGTGTCGAGCAGGTCGGTCGCGGAGTGCCTGTTGCCCCGGGTGGCCGCCGCGAGGAGCGCCTCGTCGCCCTGGTCGTCGGTCAGCCCCGACGGCACGACCAGGACCCGCAGCGTCCGCTCCGGCGTCACCAGGTCGACCACCTGGGTGTCGGCGCCCGCGACGGCCCCCACCTCCACGGACCGGTCCGCGACTGTGACGGTGTCGGGCCGGTCGTCCCAGTCGGTCGCCGAGACCAGTACGCGCGTGATCGTGCCGAGCTCGGCCGGGAACTGCTCGACGAGGTCGACCAGCTCGACGGCCAGGGCCCGGCTTCGCGGCCACCAGCCGCCGTCGAAGGTGTTGTGGCCGGGGTCCCGGGCCATCCGCAGCCGGAGCGCCCCGCGTACGGGTCCCCGGTCCTCGGACGACGCTGCGGGACGGTTCGCCGTCGACATGACGTCCACCTCTCGACCGGCTGCCTCCCGGACGGGAGGCTCGTCGCCGGTTGTGTCTGCACAACCTATCCGGGGCGGCGCCACGACGGCGGCCGGCATCGTTAGGCTGGGCGGCCGATGAGCATCGAGGACCTGTACGACGACTCGGCGCGCGAGCGCGTCGTCGCCGAGCCCCCCAAGCGGGTCGACGCGCCGGTGCGGCTGGCGTTCGAGCGCGACCGGGCGCGCGTGGTCCATGCCGCGGCCTCACGACGACTGGCGGCCAAGACCCAGGTGGTGGGTCCGCAGACCGACGACTTCGTGCGCAACCGCCTGACCCACAGCCTCGAGGTGGCCCAGGTCGCCCGCGACCTGGCCCGCGCCCTGGGCACCCACCCCGACATCGCCGAGACGGCGGCGCTCGCCCACGACATGGGGCACCCGCCCTTCGGCCACAACGGCGAGCGCGTCCTCGCCGAGCTCAGCGCCGACTGCGGTGGCTTCGAGGGCAACGCGCAGACGCTGCGCCTGCTGACCCGCCTGGAGTCGAAGACGTTCGACGAGGAGGGCCGGTCGGTCGGGCTCAACCTCACCCGCGCGACCCTCGACGCCTGCACCAAGTACCCCTGGCCGCGGTCGGAGGCGACCGGCCCGCACGGCGTGCACGCCGACGGGACCCCGCGGGTGGTGGTGAAGTTCGGCGTCTACGACGACGACCGCCCGGTCTTCGACTGGCTGCGCACCGGGGTCGCGGGCCGGCGCCGCTGCCTCGAGGCGCAGGTGATGGACCTCGCCGACGACGTCGCCTACTCCGTGCACGACGTCGAGGACGGCATCGTGGCCGGTCGCCTCGACCTCACCCGCCTCGACCGTGACGCGCTCTGGGAGACGGTGCGGTCGTGGTACCTGCCGGGCACCGACGACGACGCGCTCGACACGGCCCTCGACGGGCTGCGCGCCGTCGGCAGCTGGCCCGAGGCGCCCTACGACGGCAGCAGGCGCAGCCTCGCGGCGATCAAGAACCTCACCAGCGACCTCATCGGCCGCTTCTGCGGGAGCGCCCAGCAGGCCACCTTCGACGCTGCCGGCGGCGAGCCGCTCGCGCGGCACCGCGCCGACCTGGTGGTCCCTGATGCCACCGAGGTCGAGATCGGGGTGCTGAAGGGCATCGCGGCCCACTACGTCATGCAGGCCGACGACCGCGTCGCGCTCATGGAGCGCCAGCGCCAGCTCGTGGCCGAGCTCGTCGAGGGGTTGTGGCAGCGGGGCGTCGACGGCCTCGACCCGGTCTTCGTCGAGGACTGGGAGGAGGCCGGTGACGACGCCGCCCGGCGCCGGGTCGTGGTCGACCAGGTCGCCTCGCTCACCGACGCCAGCGCGGTCACCCGCCACGCCGCACTACGCAACGGATCCCGGCCCACCCCGGTCGACCGGGGTGGACCGGGATCGCGCTGACGCCTCAGGCGGCGGTGATCAGGGCAGGTCGCCTTGGGGGTAGGGGTCGTCCTGCAGTGCGGTGCTCTCGGGGTTGAGCTGGTCCTCGAGGTCGGAGCGGTGCTCGCCCTTGCCCGAGGGGGCGACCTTGTCGGCGGCGGTGCCGGCCGCGGAGGCGACCTTGTCCTTGACCACCGGCGCCTTCTCCTTGGCCAGGTCGGCCGCCTGCTGGGCCTTCTCCTGCACCCGCGGGTCTTCCTTCACGCGCGTGACGGTCTGCTTGATCTGCTCGTAGCGCTCGCGACCGGCACGGGTGCCGAGCACGTAGCCGATGCCTCCGGCGATCAGCAGGGTGAGCTTCCTCATCATGGTGTTCCTCTCGTTCGGGTTCAGTGGTCGCGGCGGATGCGCCAGACGACCAGCACGACGATCATCGCCACCAGCGAGCCGGCTGCTGCCAGCACCTCCGGTCGTGGCTTGCCGTCGACGGTGGTGGCCGAGTCCTTCAGCGAGGCGACCTTCTCCTGGGCCTGCGACTTCACGTCGAGCTTGGCTGCGAGGTCGTCGACGGTCCCGGCCAGCTGCTCGCGCTGGAGCGCGATCTCGGCCTCGAGCTCCTCGGGGGTCTTCTGCCCGCTGCTCTGGTCGTCCTGGTCACTCATGGTGGTCACCCTTCACGGTCGCGATGTCCTCCTTGATGCCCGCGATGGCGCGCTCCGGCGCCGCGGGTGCCGCCTCGGCGACCTTGTTCTTGCCCAGCAGCCCGACCACCGCCGCGCCCGCGAGCAGGACCAGGGCGACGATCAGCGCCGCGAGCCAGGCGTCGACGACGTTGGCCAGGCCGAGGATCGCGGTCGTCACCAGGGCCGCGAGCGCGAAGAACGCGAGCAGGCCGGCGACGCTGAACATCCCGATCCCGACGCCGGCCCGTTTGCCCTTCTGGGCCACCTCGGCCTGCGCGAGCCGGATCTCCGAGCGGATCAGCTCGGGGATCTGCTGGGAGAGCTGGTGGACGAGTGCCCCGAGAGTCTGACTCTCTGGCGCTCCGTGCTGAGCAGTCATGATTCGACCCTCCCAGACCCCGGGCCGGTGCACCACCCGGGCTCGCCCCAAGGGGTGGCTGGCGGCGCCACCGCACCGGATCCGCACCGGATCCGCGACGGACGCGGACGGGACCGCCGGGGGATGTGGAGACCGCGGCAGCACGGTGGGTGCGCGCCCGTAGACTCCCCGGCGTGGCAGGCCGGATCCGTGACGACGACATCGCCGAGGTGCGGGAGAAGGCCCGGATCGACGACGTGGTCTCCGGCTACGTCACGCTCAAGCGGGCCGGCGGCGGGTCGCTCAAGGGCCTCTGCCCGTTCCACGACGAGAAGACCCCGTCGTTCAACGTCAACCCGGCCCGCCAGTTCTTCCACTGCTTCGGGTGCGGCGAGGGCGGCGACGTCATCTCGTTCCTCATGAAGGTCGACGGGCTCACCTTCACCGAGTCCGTCGAGCGGCTGGCCGACAAGTTCGGCGTCCAGCTGCGCCGCGAGGAGGGCGACGACGAGCCCGTACGCCCCCGCGGCCCGGCCCGGGGACGCCTCATCGAGGCCCACAAGGTCGCTCAGGAGTTCTACGCCGAGCAGCTCGCCTCCGGCGACGCCGTGGTGGCCCGCCAGTTCCTCCACCAGCGCGGCTTCGACCAGGCGGCCGCCGAGATGTTCGGCGTCGGCTTCGCCCCGCGCGACGGGGAGGCGCTGACCCGCCACCTGCGCGGACGCCGCTTCACCGACGACGAGTCGGTCGCCGCCGGGCTGGTCGCGCACGGTCGCTCCCACTACGACCGCTTCCGGGGCCGGCTCGTGTGGCCGATCCGCGAGGCCAACGGCGACACCATCGGGTTCGGGGCGCGGCGGATCTTCGACGACGACCGCATCGAGGCGAAGTACCTCAACACCTCCGAGACCGCGATCTACAAGAAGAGCCACGTCCTCTACGGCATCGACCTCGCGCGCACGGCGATGAAGGACAGCCAGCAGGCCGTCGTCGTCGAGGGCTACACCGACGTGATGGCCTGCCACCTCGCCGGCGTACGCACCGCGGTGGCGTCGTGCGGCACGGCGTTCGGCCAGGACCACGCGCGCGTGCTGCGGCGTTTCCTGGGCGACCACGGCGAGACGAGCGGCGAGGTCATCTTCACCTTCGACGGGGACTCGGCCGGGCAGAAGGCGGCGATGAAGGTGCTGGAGAGCGACCAGGTCTTCGCCTCCCAGACCTACGTCGCCGTCGCGCCGGAGGGCATGGACCCGTGCGACCTGCGGCTGCAGGACGGTGACGAGGCGGTGCGCGAGCTCGTGGCCAAGCGGCAGCCGCTCTATCGCTTCGCACTCGACAACATCCTCGCCCGCCACGACCTCGACCGCGCCGACGGCAGGGTCGACGCGCTGCGCGACGCCGCCGGGCTGGTCGCCAGCATCCGCGACAAGACCAAGGTGGAGTCGTTCTCGCGGGAGCTGGCCCACATGGTCGGTGTCGACGTGGACGAGGTCCGCGGGGAGGTGCGCCGTGCCGCCAGCCGGCCCGCCCGCACCGAGGAGCGTCGCCCGGGCCGGCGCGCGGAGGCCGTCGAGGCCCCCGAGCCCGCCCGGCCCGCGCTGCCCAGCCTGTCCGACCCGCGCTTCCTCATCGAGCGTGAGCTGCTCAAGCTCGTCATCCAGCACCCGGCCGGCGTGGGTCGCACGACCGCGCACGTGACGACCGGCGACTTCACCCACCCGACCTTCCAGGGCGTCTGGGAGGCGGTCACCGTCGCCGGCGGTCCGGCCTCCGGTGTCGACGACCAGGGGTGGGGCAACCGCGTGCGTGGGGCCGCCAGCGACCCCGCGGTGGTCGCGGCGATCACCGAGCTCGGCGTCGAGCCCGTCCGAGGCACGTCCGACCCCAACCCGACCTTCGCCGTCGCCTACGTCTACCGGCTCCAGGAGCTCACCACCTCCCGGCGCATCGCCGACGTGAAGGCCCGCCTCCAGCGCACCAACCCGGTGGACCAGGCGCTCGACTACAACCGCATGTTCGGCGAGCTCGTCATGCTCGAGCAGCACCGTCGCAAGCTCCGCGAGGGCGCCGTCGGTCAGTCCGGGGGCCAGCCGTGAGCCCGGCCGCGCGGGGTCGCTGGGGACGTACGCCGACGCACCCGGTCGTCGTCGCGCCGGGGGAGCGCGTGCTCGCCGCCGCCACGAGCGTCGAGGGCACCGTCCTCGCCGGCACCCGTGACGCCTTCTACGTCGTGGTCGACGGCGAGAGCCGCCGCGTGCCGTGGGAGCAGGTCGAGGCGGCGCACTGGGACCGCGACACCGACCTCTTCACGCTCTCGGAGGTCGGCGCGTGGGGCGACCTGCGCCCGGTCCACACAGCGACGCTGGGGGAGCCGGGTCGGCTGCTCGAGCTGGTCCGCGAGCGCGTCACCGCCAGCGTCGTCCTCCAGCGCCACGTGACGGTCGACGGCCGTCGCGGCGTGCGGGTGATCGCGCGTCGCGCACCCGCGGGATCGGGGGGCGTGCAGTGGGTCTACGAGTACGACGAGGGCGTGGATCCCGACGACCCGGCCGTCCGGTCCGCGGCCCGCGAGGCCCTCGAGGTCATGCAGCGCGACGTCGGCCTGCCCTGATTTCCCCCGCGCTGTCGGGGCTTGCTAAGGTTTCGCCTCGCTGCACAAGCGATCCCCTGTAGCTCAACTGGCAGAGCATTCGGCTGTTAACCGGAGGGTTGTTGGTTCGAGTCCAACCGGGGGAGCCACCGAAGGGCCCCTGATCCGCGGACACGCGGATCGGGGGCCCTTCGCCAGGTGCGCCGGCGTCGGGAGTCCGCGCAGGCCCGGCACGAGCCGTCACGCTCGATCGGTCGGGGCGTTGCAGCCACTGAGCACCTCGTCCATCAGCCTCTCCGCCGTGCTCCCGCTCCGCGGAGAGGACCCCACAGACGATGGGTCCGGGTCCGGGTGCCAACCAGACGCAGCGGCACGGTCCCCTACCCCCGGACCGCGCCGCTGCGTCAGCTTCTGCGTTCACCCGCGGGGGAGTCGTGTTGCCCCGAGTGGGTACTGGTCGCAGTCGGGGGACGACACGGACGAAGGACGCGGACACGTGGTGGTGACCCCGACACTGAAGCTCGAGGCGGTGGTCCCGCCGACCGACGACGACGGCTCCGAGCTGTGGGCGACGTTCTACACGTTCCGCATCGAGGCCGACGGCAGCGCGTCGTTCCCCTTCGTCTCCCACACGTGCGCCGAGCTGTTCGGCTTCTCCGCGCAGGAGGCGATGCGCGACGTGAGCCTCATGCACGACGCCGTCCACCCGGACGACCGTCGGCGCTTCGACGAGGAGGGTCGACGCTCGTTGCGCGACCTCCAGCTGTTGAGGTGGCGGGGGAGGATCGTCCGCCGCGACGGCAGCACGTGTCCGGTGCGCATCACGTCGCGACCGGCGCGGCTGCCGGACGGGGCGACGGAGTGGCACGGCGTCGTCGTCGAGGACCCGGCCTCCCGCGGCGACGCGCACCACGGGCCCGACGGTGCCGTCGCCGTCCGGCAGGCCGACGCGCTGGCCATGCTGGGCCATGACGTCGCCGCACCCCTCACCGCGATCCTCGCCTGCGCCGAGCTGGCGCTCGAGGAGGTGAACCGCGAGCGACGCCAACCGCCCCGGGACATCAACGCCGCGGCCGTTCGTCGGTGCCTGGAGGTCGTCGTGCGCCAGTCCCACCGCCTCGAGGCCATCCGCGGGGACCTGCTCATCCTCGCTGCCGCCGACGCCGACACCGTCGATGCGAGGGGGACGAGCGTCGACGTGCTGGCCCAGCTCGACGCTGCCGCCGACCTGGCGTCGGCCGACGTGACGGTGAGCGTCGACTGCCCGGCCGGCCTGTGCTGCACGGTCCAACCGAGCCACCTCTCCCAGATGCTCTCCAACCTGGTGTCCAACGCGGTGCGGCACGCCCGCCGCGAGGTCGTCCTGAGCGCATCACGCGTGGGCGATCGCGTCCTGGTCACCGTGACCGACGACGGACCGGGGGTCCCGGCCGAGGTGGTGCCCAGTCTCTTCACCCGGTTCAGCCACACCGGGGCGGCGGTGAGACCCGCCGGCGCCGGCACCGGCCTGGGCCTCTACATCGTGCGTGTCCTCGCGCGCGCCAACCACGGGACCGTCGTGCACACGCCCACCGACTCGGGCGCCCGTTTCACCCTCGCGCTGCCCGCCGCCTAGGACCGGGCCCCTCCACCGGCGTACTGCAGGGGGAGTACGCCCGCCCGCCGAGTGACTCCCTGCGGCGGACGCGGCACCCGGGCCCCCGACGCGACGGTAGGGGCATGGACACCAGACCCTCCCTGCCCGGCCGGATCATCGCGATCCTGCACTCCTTCCCACGGCGGTCGCTCGCGGCCGTCCTGCTCTTCGTCGCCCTGGCCGGCGTGGTCGGCGGCCCGGTCGCCGGGGCGCTCGACTCCGACGGCGGCTTCGCGCCCGCCGACTCCGACTCCACGCTCGCCCTCGAGCGGCTCGAGGAGGCCACCGGCGTCCAGCCCACCGCCGGCGTCCTCCTGCTCGTCGACACCCCGGCCGGCGACGCGAGCGGTGTGGACGAGGCCGTGGCGACCCTCGCCGCCATGGACGGGATGGCCAGCGCCGTCCCGGCCGGCACGGCCGAGGACGGCTCGACCGCCCTGGTCGCCGGCACGCTCGACGCCTCGGCGGAGGAGGAGGCCGTGGCCGGCGAGGTCCTCGACGAGTTCGCGGGCGTCGAGGGCGTCACCGTCGGTGGCCCGGCCGTGTCCGGGTTGCAGATGGGCGAGCAGGTGGAGGCGGACCTCAGCCGGGCCGAGCTGATGGCGCTGCCGATCCTCGTGCTGCTGTCGATCCTGGTCTTCGGCGGCCGGGCCGCCCTGCTCCCGCTGATGGTCGGCGTCACCACCGTCCTCGGCACGTTCCTCACGCTCGCCGGGATCAACCAGCTCTACGGGCTCAGCGTCTTCGCGCTCAACCTGGTGATCGGCCTCGGACTCGGCCTCGCCATCGACTACACGCTCTTCCTCGTCAGCCGCTACCGCGAGGAGCTCGCCCTGCAGGGCCCGACGGCGGGCGCCGCGCGCACCACCATGGCCACTGCTGGTCGTACGGTCGTCTACTCCGCGGCCACCGTCGCGGTCGCCCTGGCCACGCTCACCCTGTTCCCGCTGGGCTTCCTGCGCTCGATGGGACTGGCCGGCGCAGCCGTCGCGGTCGTCGCGGCAGCCGCGGCGCTCGTCATCGCACCGGCGGCCTTCGGCCTCTGGGGGTCCAAGCTGGCCCGTCGGCGCCGCGACGGGGCCGCCGCGGAGGGCCGCTGGTACCGCTTCTCCCACGCGGTGATGCGTCGCCCGGGCGCCATCGCCGCCGCGACGGCCGCGGTCATGGTGGTGCTCGCCGCGCCGGCGGTGCAGGCCGAGTTCACCCCGGTCGACGGCTCGGTGATCCCCGAGGGGCTCAGCTCGCGCACGGTGGGCGACGCGCTCGTGGAGCAGTACGCCGGTGACGGCGCGACGCCGGTCACCATCGCCGTCAGCAGCACGGACGACGCTGCGGTGGCCGGGCTGGCCGACGCGGCCTCGGACCTCCCGGGCGTGGTCGCGGACGCTCGCGTGGCCGACCTCGGTGACGACGTCTGGCAGGTCGACCTGGCCGTCGCCGGGGACCCGGCGGGTGCGGACGCGCAGCAGGTCGTGGACGACGTCCGGCTGCTGGCCGAGGACGCGGGCGTGGACGCGCTCGTGACGGGACCCGCCGCGGAGTTCACCGACCAGCTGCAGGCCATCGGCGACACCCTGCCGCTCGCGATCGCCGTGCTCGTGGCGCTCACCATGCTGGTGCTGTGGCTGATGACCGGCTCGGTGGTGCTGCCGGTCAAGGCGGTGCTGATGAACCTCCTGACGGTCGGGGTCTCGCTCGGGGCGATCGTGTTCGTCTACCAGGCGGGCCGGTTCACCGACCTCCTCGGCTACACGCCCAACGGCGGGATCGAGCTGAGCAACTTCCTCATCGCCGCCGCCGTCGTGTTCGCGCTCTCCACCGACTACGGGGTCTTCCTGCTCGGCCGGATCAAGGAGTCGCGTGACGCCGGGCTCAGCGAGCGGGAGGCGATCGCCACGGGGCTGGGCCGTACGGGCGGCATCGTGACCGCCGCCGCGATCCTGCTCGCCGTGGCCATCGGGGCCTTCAGCACGAGCGAGATCACCTTCATGCAGCAGATCGGCATCGCGACCGCCATCGGCGTCCTGGTCGACGCCTTCGTCGTCCGCTCGCTCCTGGTGCCGTCACTGATGGCGATGATGGGCAAGTGGAACTGGTGGTCGCCGATGTGGCTGCGCCGGGTCCACGACCGCATCAGGCTGAGCGAGGGCGCCCCGGAGCGCGGGGACGACGACGAGGACCGTGGTCGTCCGGTCCCGGCCCCCGAGCTGGCCGGTGTCTGAGCGAGTGACTCCCCACCGGACCGGGCCGCCCGCCGCTACCGTTGCGCGGGTGGCCCGGTTCCGTCTCGAGCGCCCCCGGTGGGGGGACGTCGCGCTCGCGCTCGCCTGCGTGGTGGTGATGCACGTCGAGATGCCCCTCAACCCGAAGGCCGACCCCAGCCTGCTGGGCAGCGTCGCGGTCGTCGTGGCGTCCCTCCCGGTCCTGCTCCGCCGCCAGGCGCCCGTGGTGGCGTACGCGCTGTCCTTCGTCGCGATGTACGGCGTCATCGCCACCGTGTCGGTCTACAACACCATGCCGGCCCCGGTCGTGCTGTGCGCCTACTCGGTCGCCGAGCGCCACGGCCTGCGTGCCGCGTTGGTGACCGGGGCGTGCTCGCTGCCGCTCGTGCTCGCGATCCTGCAGGTCTTCAGCCCACACGACATCCTGAGCTGGGGCACCGCCCGCAACCTGGCGCTCGTCCCCCTGCCGCTCGCCCTCGGCGTGGCCGCCCATGCCCGGCGCGGCTACACCACCATGCTGGTCGAGCGCGCCGAGGCCGCTGAGCACAGTCGCGAGGCCGAGGCGCTTCGCCGCGTCGACGAGGAGCGCCTGCGGATCGCGCGCGACGTCCACGACGTCGTGGCGCACGCCATGGTGACGATCAACGTACAGGCCGGCGTGGGCGCGCACCTCCTCGACCGCGACCCCGCCCAGGCCTACGACACGCTCCGCTCGATCAAGCAGGTCAGCGGCGACGCCCTGACCGACCTCCGCGCCATGCTCGGGCTGCTGCGGGAGGACGCCACGGGGGACGCCCCGGCGCCGCCGGTGCAGCGGCTGGCCGACCTCGGCGACCTGCGCGACAGCCTCGCCGCGGCGGGCGTCGACGTCGCGTTCGACATCGACCCCGGCGCCCGGGCGCTGCCCGCGGCCGTCGACGCGACCTGCTTCCGGATCGTGCAGGAGGCGCTCACCAACACGCTGCGCCACGCCGGGTCCACCAGTGCACGCGTGCGGGTGTCCCGCGCGGAGGACCGCGTGGTGGTGGAGGTCCTCGACGACGGCGGCGTCGCGAGCCCTCCGCTCAGCGGCAGCGGGTCCGGGCACGGCCTGCGCGGCATGCGTGAGCGCGTCACCGCGCTCGGCGGCACGCTGGAGGCCGGACCTCGCCCGGACGGCGGGTGGCGGGTCGCCGCCTGGCTGCCGGTGGGCTCGGAGCCGAGCAGGCCCGTACGCGACGACGCGGGGGTGCCGGCCCCGTGACCGCCCCGATCCGGGTGCTGCTCGCCGACGACCAGGCCCTGCTGCGCGCAGGCTTCCGAGCCCTGCTGGACTCCGACCCCGGCCTCACCGTCGTGGGGGAGGCCGCCGACGGCGCCGAGGCCGTCCGGCTCGCGCTGGAGACGACGCCGGACGTCGTGCTCATGGACGTCCAGATGCCCCGCGTCGACGGTCTCGCGGCGACGGCACGGATCACCGCCGCTGCCGCGCTCGCCGCGACCAAGGTGGTGGTGCTGACCACCTTCGAGCTCGACGAGTACGTCTTCGGCGCCCTCCGTGCGGGCGCGTCCGGCTTCCTCCTCAAGGACATCGAGCCGCAGGCCCTCATCGACGCCGTACGGCTCGTGCACGAGGGGCAGGCGCTCCTCGCGCCCCAGGTGACCCGCCGGCTGATCGAGGCCTTCGTCTCGTCGGGGACCCCCGAGCCCGTCACGGCGAGCGTCGTGCGGGGCCTCGAGCAGCTCACGACCCGCGAGCGCCAGATCCTGGCCCTGGTCGGTGCCGGGATGTCCAACCACGAGATCGCGGCCGACCTGGTGCTGTCGCCGCTCACCGCCAAGACGCACGTCTCGCGGATCATGACCAAGCTCGGAGCCCGCGACCGGGCGCAGCTGGTGGTCAGTGCCTACGAGGCCGGACTCGTCACCGTCGGCGGGTAGGCAGTTCTGCCGGAAGGCAGGGCGGTACGGCGGGACCGCCCGGTTGCCGTGGCGTAACGGTTCCGCACCCGGTGTGAACTGTGCGTTACGCCCCGGACGCCCGCGACGTCCCTGCGACAGGGTGGTGGCATGGGCGCACATCTGCAGGACGGTGCGGGCGACCGCACGGAGTTCCTCGTCCGGCCGGACGGGACGGTGGTGGGGGACGACGGGTCCGCGGGTGCGCTGGCCGCCGCGCTGCCCTACACCGGCCGGCTCGCGCGGCGGATGGGCGAGCTCGTCGAGGCGGGTGACCTCAGGGTGATGGAGGCGTCGGGCACCCATCGGCTGACGGTCGGCGTCACCTGGACGCCCGCCGGCGAGGGCACGTTCCGGGCTGCGGTGACGCCGCTCGTGCCTCGCACGGTCCCGGTCTTCACGGTCGTCGGCGCGGTCGACACCACCGCTGCCGTGGCGCACTGCCTCGACCGGCTGGCCGGTGTCGACGGGGTGGTGTGGAGCTCCGTGGTCACCGCCGGGTCGCGGGTCATCGCCGCCGTCGGGGACCGGCGCGAGCTGCACCACCTCGCCGAGGTCGGCAACCGCATGCTCGCGATCCTGCGGTCGCTCGAGGACCAGCACGCGACCGGGTTCATGCGCCTGCGGTTCGAGCAGGGCGCCGTCATCGGTGCCTCGCTCGGGCGGCACGCGCTGGTCGCCTGCACGTCCGTGACCGACGACGACGAGGTGCTGGCGGTCATCGACGAGATCCGCGCCGTCCTGGCCGGCCACGACCTGTCGGTGGTCGCGACGGAGCTCGACCCCGACGCGGTCGAGGCACCGACGACACCGGCCGGCGACGACGCGCACGAGCAGGACCGAGCGCCCGCGCCCGCCCTGGTCGGGGCCCGCTTCCGCGGTGCCGGCGAGCCGGTCGACAGGCGCCGACGGCGCTCGATCTTCCGGGCGCGCTGACACGAACGCCGTCACCCGGGGGAGCGTGACGACGCTAACCTCACCATGTCGATCGACAATGACGACCACAAGGGGGACGGCATGGAGCGCAGGCAGCTCGAGTTCTTCCTCGCCATCGCCGAGGCCGGCAGCTTCACCCGCGCCGCGCAGGTCCTGCACATCGCCCAGCCGTCCCTGTCCCACTCGATGCGCACGCTGGAGGCCGAGCTGGGGTCCCCGCTGTTCGAGCGGCACGGCCGCGGGGTGCGGCTCACCGCCTCCGGGGAGGCCCTGCTCGGTCCGGCGCGTCGCACGGTGCGCTCGTTCGGGCTGGCCGCCAGCGCGGTGCGGGCCGTGACGGACGGGGACGTCGGCCGGCTCCGCGTCGTGTCGAGCACGTCGTGGGCGGTCCACCCGCTCGTCGAGCTCATCGGGGAGTTCCGGCGCCTGCGCCCCCGGGTGCGCTTCGAGGTGACCGACCCGGCTGCGCGGACGGTCGTGCTCGACCAGGTGCGCACCGGGCAGGTCGACTTCGGCCTGGTCGACGGCACCCCTCCCGCCGGAGCCCTGGCCAGCCTCGAGCTGGCGGAGCAGCAGCTGCTCGCCGTGCTGCCGCAGGGGAGCGGTAAGGGCCTGACGACGACGGTCGAGGAGCTGCAGCGCCACGGGCTGATCGGGACCCCACGGGGCACCGCCCTGCGTGACCTCCTCGACCAGCACCTCGAGGCGGCCGGGCACGCCACGGAGGTGATGGTGGAGACCGCCCACGTCGCATCGGTGGTCCCGCTGGTGCTCTCCGGCGCGGGCGCAGCCGTGCTGCCGGAGGGGATGGCGGTCGACGCTGCGACGAAGGGTGCGCGCGTCGCCCGCCTCGAGCCCGAGACCCGGGCGGCCGTGTCGCTGGTGTGGCGCGCGACCGGGCCCGAAGGCGTGGCGGCCGACTTCCTCGAGCTGGTCAGGGAGCACCGCGCCGACCGGTCGTCCTGATCGGCTCCTCGCCCTCGGCCATAGCCGCTTCCTATGGCTGTCGCTCACAAGTGGTCTGGGTCGCAGCGCGCTACCGCTTGGAGCCGCGTGTCAATTAAGTCTATCGTCTCACTCATATATTGATCGAGACTTCCGACCAGGAGCCACCATGAACCACCGCCCCATCCCTCGCCGCGCCCGGCTCGCGGTCGTCGCGACCCTCGGCCTCAGCGCGGTGCTCGCCGGCTGCGCCTCCGACAGCGAGAGCGACAGCGACGACGGCTTCGCCAGCGGCTCCTCGGGCGGCGGCACGGACTCGGTGGTCCTGGCCGAGCAGCCGTGGGTCGACCTGCAGGTCGAGAACGAGATCGCCGTGCAGGTCCTGGAGGAGATCGGCTACGACGCCTCCATCAAGAAGAACCTCTCGGTCGAGAACGCCGCCTCGGCGCTCGGCACGGGTGACATCGACGCCTACCTCGGCAACTGGTGGCCCTCGCAGGAGCCCACCTTCGGCGACCTGATCGACGGCGGCGACGTCGACGTCGTCTCCACCATGGTCACCGGCACCGAGTACGCCCCCGCCGTCCCGGGCGACGTGGCCGACGAGCTCGGGATCGCCTCGCTCGCCGACCTCGACCAGCACGCCGACGCGTTCGGCCGCAAGATCTACGGCATCGAGGCCGGCTCGCCCGGCAACGAGACCATCCAGGCGGCGATCGACGCCGACGCCTACGGCCTCGGCGACTGGGAGCTCGTCGCGAGCGGCACCCCCGCCATGCTGGCGCAGGTCGAGAAGTCGCAGAAGGACGGAGACCCGAT
This sequence comes from Nocardioides renjunii, assembly GCF_034661175.1. Classification (NCBI taxonomy): domain Bacteria; kingdom Bacillati; phylum Actinomycetota; class Actinomycetes; order Propionibacteriales; family Nocardioidaceae; genus Nocardioides; species Nocardioides renjunii. The sequence goes on from NZ_CP141058.1 coordinate 1,551,830, forward strand.
CGTCTTCCTCGCGTGGAGCCCGCACTGGATGACCGTCCAGTACGACACCGTCTTCCTCGAGGACCCGGAGGAGGTCTGGGGCGGCGCCGGCGAGATCCGCACCGTCACCCGGGCCGGCTTCGCCGACGACAACCCCGAGATCGCCGAGTTCATCGGCAACCTCACCTTCACCACCGACCAGGCCGGCGAGTTCTACTACGCGCACGACAAGGAGGGCCAGGACCTGGCCGAGATCGCCTCGGCCTGGATCGAGGCCAACCGCGACGTCGTGGCGTCCTTCCTCGAGGGAGTGGAGGACGCCGAGGGCCAGCCGGCCGCCGAGGCCTTCGCGTCATGAGCACCTCCCAGGCGTCGGCGCCGCCGGCCATCGAGGGCCGTGGGCTGTCCAAGGTCTACGGACTCGGGCAGCGGCAGGCCGCGCGGGCGCTGGCCGCCGACGACCCCGCTGCCGCGGTCGCCGCCGCCGGCGGCTACCTCGGCGCCAGCGACGTGAGCTTCACGGTCGCCCGGGGCGAGATGTTCGTCGTCATGGGCCTGTCCGGCTCCGGCAAGTCCACCGTCCTCAGGATGATCAACCGGCTCAACGAGCCCACCGCGGGCGAGCTGCTGGTCGACGGCGAGGACATCACGCGGGTCGGCGACGGGCGGCTGCGCGAGCTCCGCAACAACGAGATCGGCATGGTCTTCCAGCACTTCTCGCTGTTCCCGCACCGCAGCGTGCGGGACAACGCGGCCTACGGCCTCAAGGTCCGCGGCGTCGCCAGGGCGGAGCGCTACGAGCGCGCCGACGCCGCCCTGGCTCGCGTCGGCCTCGACGGTCGGGGCGACAAGCTCCCCCACGAGCTGTCCGGCGGCATGCGCCAGCGCGTGGGCCTGGCCCGGGCGCTCGCGGTCGACCCGCCGATCCTGCTGATGGACGAGCCCTTCTCGGCGCTCGACCCGCTCATCCGACGCGACATGCAGGACCTGCTGCTGCAGCTGCAGGCCGAGGACCGGCGCACCACGGTGTTCGTGACGCACGACCTCAACGAGGCCATGCGGATCGGCGACCAGGTCATGGTGATGCGCGAGGGCAAGGTCGTGCAGTGCGCCCCGGGGGCCGAGATCGTCGCCCACCCGGCCGACGACTACGTCAGCGAGTTCGTCGCCGACGTGGACCGCGCGCGGGTGCTGACGGCGTACGACCTGCTCCGCCCCGCCAAGCTCGTGCTGCCCGTCGACGAGCGACCCGACGTGGCGCTGCGCCGGCTCGGCGACAACGAGGCGCAGGGCGCGTACGTCATCGGCGCGGGCGAGCGGCTCCTCGGTGTCGCGACCGACGCGGCCCTGCTCGCCGCGGCCAACCGGGGTGACGCCGACCTGTCCGGATCCGTCTCGCAGGACTACAGCACCGTGGAGCCCACCGCCCACATCGGCGACTTCATGCACCGCGCCGGCCGCCAGGTCGTCCCGATCACGGTGGTCGACGAGCGCGGTCGGCTCAGCGGCGTGGTGCCGCGCGCCGCCATCCTGTCGGCCCTGTCCACGGCGCCGCAGGCCGAGCGCGACCTCGACCGCACCCCGGAGGTGCTCAGTGCCTGACCTGCGCATCGGTGAACGCGGCGAGAGCGTCATCGACTTCATGACCGAGCACCTCGGCGGGTTCTTCGACCTGCTCAAGGAGATCCTCAACTTCGCGCTGCGGTCGGTCTACGACGTCCTCACGGCGTTGTCGCCGGTGGCCATGGTGGTGGTGCTGGTCGTGGTCGCGCTCGTCGCGACCCGGCGGGTGCTGCTGTCCGTCGGCCTCGGCCTCGGCCTGCTCGTCATCCAGTCGATGGACCTCTGGCCGGAGACGATGCAGACCATGGCCTCGGTCGTCGTGGCGACCGCGGTCGCGCTGCTGATCGGCATCCCGCTCGGCATCTGGTGCGCGTTCGACCCGGTGGTCCGCAGCGTGCTGCGGCCGGTGCTGGACCTGATGCAGACGCTGCCCGTGTTCGTCTACCTGCTGCCGACGATCCTCTTCTTCGGCGTCGGTGACGCACCCGGCCTGGTGGCGACCATCGTCTTCTCCGTGCCACCGGCGGTGCGACTCACCCAGCTGGGCATCAACCAGGTGGACGGCGAGACGGTCGAGGCGGCGGTGGCGTTCGGCGCCTCGCGGCGCGAGGTGCTGCGCGAGGTGCAGCTGCCCCTCGCGATGCCCTCCATCATGACCGGCGTCAACCAGGTCATCATGCTGGCGCTGTCCATGGTCGTCGTGGCGGGCCTGGTCGGCGGTGCCGGCCTCGGCGGTGTCGTGGTCAACGCCGTGCAGGGACTGCAGATCGCCGCCTCCATCGAGGGCGGCCTGGCCGTCGTCGTCATCGCCGTCTACCTCGACCGCGTCACCTCCGCCCTCGGCGGGCAGGGGCGCGCCGCACCCGCATGGTGGCCGCGGCGTCGCCCGGCCGCTCGCGTCCCCGCCGTCGCGGCGGAGCCCGCGACCGTCGCCTGACCCCTTCCCCGTCCACCGAAAGGACCCCTGCCATGACCTCCACGATCGACCGTCCCACCCTCACCGTGCAGCAGCTCGGTGGCCGCATCGGGGCCCGCATCGACGGCGTACGACTCGGCGGGGACCTCCCCGACAGCACGGTCGCCGCCGTCCGCGAGGCGCTCCTGCGCCACAAGGTCCTGTTCTTCCGCGGCCAGGACCACCTCGAGGACGAGCAGCACCTCGCGTTCGCCGAGCGCTTCGGCCCGCTCACCACGGCGCACCCGACGGTCAACACCGGAAGCGCCCGCGTGCTGCGCGTCACCGCCAACAAGGGCATGGCCGCCAACGCCTGGCACACCGACGTCACGTTCGTGGACCGCGTCCCGGCCATCAGCGTGCTGCGCGGCGTGGTCATCCCGCCCTATGGCGGCAACACCGTCTGGGCCAACACCGTGGCCGCCTACGAGGCGATGCCGGGTCCGCTGAAGGCGCTGGTGGACGACCTGTGGGCCGTGCACACCAACAGCTACGACTACGCCCAGCGCGACGAGGAGAACGAGCAGCCCGACGCCAACTACACGCGCGACGACTTCGCCTCGCAGCTCTTCGAGACCCGGCACCCCGTCGTCCGCGTCCACCCGGAGACGGGGGAGCGGTCGCTGGTGCTCGGCAACTTCGTGAAGGCCTTCGACGGCTTCAACAGCTCGGAGTCGACGGCGCTCTACCACCTGCTGCAGAACCGCATCACCCGGCTGGAGAACACCATCCGGTGGACGTGGCAGCACGGCGACGTGGCCATGTGGGACAACCGGGCCACCCAGCACTACGCCGTCGCGGACTTCGGCTCCGAGCCCCGGGAGATGCGCCGGATCACGGTCGCCGGCGACGTGCCGGTGTCGATCGACGGCCGCTCCAGCGAGGTCCTCGCGGGTGACGCCGAGGCGTACTCCCGCCTCGACGAGCTCATCAGCTGATCCGACGGCGACAGGCCGTCCGAGACCGGGGGAGGGTGCCGGCGCGCGCACGGGGGTGTGCCGGCACCCGTCCGGACGCCGGTCACCCCCAGCCGAGCGGGAACACCTCGAACGTGGCGGCGTGGGTGACGCCGAGCCCCTGGCCGCCGGCGCGGAGGATGCCGTCGAGGAACTCCTCCGGGTCCCAGCCCTCCCAGCCGAGGCCGTCGATGTAGGCGCGATGCTCCTTCAGCGAGGCCACGCCCGCGTCGAACGTGTCCGTCACGTCCACGGCGTGCGTTGCCCGGGGTGAGTTGCCGGCCCACACGGCGCGTACGCCGCCCCACGGCTCGAGGCCGTCGGTGAGCTGCTCGGGGAAGATCCACCGGTTGCCGGCGTCGCGCACGGCGTCGAGCAGCGCCCGGCCGACGGCGATGTGGTCGGCCTGGTTGAGGTTGCTGCCGCCGAAGGTCTCGCGGAAGTTGATGGTCATCGCGACGTCCGGGCGCTGCTCGCGCACGACGCGGGCGATGGCGCGCCTCAGCTCCACGCCGTACTCCAGGATCCCGTCGGGCAGGCGCAGGAACACCACCTCGTCGACGCCCACGACGCCCGCCGAGGCGATCTCCTCGGCCTCTCGCACCGCCGTGCACTCGTCGGGGTGGAGGCCGTCGATGCCGGCCTCGCCGCTGGTGACCATGCAGTAGACGACGCGCTTGCCCTGCGCCGTCCAGCGGGCGACCGCGGCCGCCGCGCCGTACTCGATGTCGTCGGGGTGTGCCACCACGAACAGCGCGGTCTCCCAGTCCTCGGGGAGCGCTTCGTAGGACGGAGGAGCGGGGCGGTCGTCGGTCATGCGCCCGAGCATGGCACCCGACCATTGGTGTAGTGAAACAGGTGACTTACTCCTATAAGGTCCGTCCATGACCTCGATCGCTCCCACCCGCCGCGGCTTCCTCGCCGGTGCCGCCGTCATCGGCGGCGCCGCCCTCGTCCCCGGCTCGCTGTGGCCCGCTGCCCCCGCCTCCGCCCGCCCGCCCCTGATCCTCAAGCCGACCCCGCCGGAGTGGTTCGTCGACCACGGCTCCAACGCCGAGATGCTCTGGAGCTCGGTCGACCGCGGCGCCTACCTCACGCCGCAGTCGCGCCTGTTCGTGCGCAACCACACGAGCACGCCGGTCATCAGCCGCGCCGGCTACGCACTGCGGGTGCACGGCGACGGGCTGGCGACGGCGCGGACCGAGGGCGAGGCGCTCACGCTGACCCTCGACGACCTCCAGCGGCTGCCCCGCCACGAGCTGACGGCGACGCACGAGTGCACCGGCAACGGACGGCGCTTCTTCGCCGAGCAGCAGGGCCAGACCGTCGCCGGCACGCCGTGGGCGCTGGGCTCGGTCGGCACCGTGCGGTGGCAGGGCGTGCGGCTGCGCGACGTGCTGGCCCACCTCGGCATCGCCTCCGACGCCGTGTCGGTGCAGGCGACGGGCCTCGACGCCCCGTACGTCACGGGCGGCGTCGACCACGGCCGCGTGCGCCGGCCGTTCCCCATCGCGAAGGCGCTGGACGACGCGCTCCTCGCGTGGGGCATGAACGGCGAGGACCTGCTTCCCGACCACGGCTACCCGCTGCGGCTGGTGCTGCCCGGCTGGGTCGGCATCGCGAGCATCAAGTGGCTGGGGTCGCTGGAGGTCTCCCGCAGCGAGCTCACCTCGCCCTGGAACACGCAGTGGTACCGGATGACCGGCCCGGGCTGGCCGGCGGACTCGCCGCCGCTGACGGTCAACCCCGTGCGCTCGGCCTGGGAGCTGGCCCCGGGGGCGCGGCTGCCGTCCCGCCCGGTGACGCTCACCGGCCGCTCGTGGAGCGGTGCGGCGAGGATCGCCCGGGTGTCGGTCAGCCTCGACGACGGCCGGTCGTGGCGCCCGGCGGTGCTCGACCGCAGGTCGCGGCGCGACCAGGGCTGGACCCAGTGGTGGGTGCGGTGGGGCAACCCGCGACCGGGGGTGCACCACCTGCTGGCGCGCGCCACCGACGAGGCCGGACGCACGCAGCCGCTCGAGGCGGCCGTCAACAGCCAGGGCTACTTCTTCGACGCGGTGGTCCGCCACCCGGTCGAGGTGGCCTGAGCGGTCCCGAGGAGCCGGGCTCCCCTCAGGCCATCACGCCGACGGCCTGGGGGGCGAAGCCCGGGAACACCTGCGCGACCGAGACCCCGAAGCGCCGGGTGACGACCTCGGTGAGCACGCTGCGGTAGTCGGTGGTGACCAGCAGGTCGGAGTCCAGCGAGTTGGCCAGACCGGGCCACGAGCCGTAGTAGCGGCCGCCCCGGACGCCCGCGCCGGCGACGAACATGACGTTGCCGAAGCCGTGGTCGGTGCCGTAGTCGTCGTTCTCCTTGACCCGTCGGCCGAACTCGCTCAGCGTCACCAGCGTGACGCGGTCCGCGGCGGGGCCGAGGTCGGCGAAGAAGGCGGCGATCGAGGCGGCCAGGTCGCCGGCGTTGCGCTTCATCTCGCCCCACTCGACGGTGCCCGCGTCGGTGTGCATGTCCCAGTCGCCCTGGTCGACGGTGATCACCTCGGCGCCGACGCCGGAGCGGACGATCCGCGAGACGTCGGACAGTGCCTTGCCGAGGCCGCTGCCCGGGTACGCCGTCGCGGGCTGACCGGCCGGCAGGTCGCGGGCGGCGCCGAAGGTCTCGGCGCCCGAGATCGCGTCGCGGACCGCCCGGCTCATGGGGCCGGTGCCCTTCCACGCGTGCTTGAGAGAGGCCAGGCGGCGCCCGTCCTCCTCCGTGCCGGCGACCTTGGCGTTGTCGACGCGGCCGACCACGAAGGCCGGGTTGGTGCCGAACAGCGAGGTCGGCACCTGGTTGCCCATCGCGGTGCCCTGGAGGGGGGACACGCCGGGCAGCTCGCCGAGGAGCCGGTTGAGCCACCCGTTGCGGGCGGTCGAGCCCGGAGCGGCGTCCTCGATGGCCTCCATGGCGGCGAAGTGCGAGCGGTTGGGCGTCGCCATGCCGGTGGCGTGCACCGCCGCGAGCGTGCCCGCCTCCCACATCGGCAGCAGGGGCGCGAGCGCCGGGTGCAGACCGAACATCGCGTCCTGCGCCAGCAGCGACTCGCGAGGTACGGCGATGCGCGGGCGCGCGGCGTAGTAGGTCGGGTCGGCGTGCGGGACGACCAGCGAGAGCCCGTCGGCGGCACCGCGGAGCGACAGCAGGACGAGCACCGACCCCGCCGGGTTGGCCAGGCGGGTGGCGGGGCGACCCGTGACGGCGTACGCGCGGGGACCCGAGCCGCCCAGGCTCGGTCCGAGGGCGATCGCGCCGCCCGCGAGAGCCGTGCCGATGAGGGCCCGGCGGCTCAGCGCGGTGCGCGCCTCGTCGTAGTCCGAGCAGCCGCAGGAGGTCTGGAACTGGTCAGTAGTCATGTCAGCACGCCAGGTGGTCGGGGGAGTCGAGGACAGCGGCGAGCAGCCGTGGGAAGCCCCACTGGTAGAGGCCGTGCTCGCGATCGATCTTTTCCTTGCGGCCGCAACCGGTGGCCAGGCACGCCGTTTCGACGAGGTGCTTCGAGGCCGGTCGGTGGAGCAGGTCGCGGCTCACCTCGTCGACGAGGTCCGCGAACCGGATCGGCTTCTTCGCCGGCACCCACGCGCTGGGCGTGCGGTAGTCGAGCTCCGCGGTGGGCCACCAGCCGCCGGCCATCGACCAGTGCATGCTCATCGAGCCGAGCGCCCGCGCCGGGGAGGCCCAGACGTCGTTCCGGACGGGTGTGCCGTCGGGTCGCGGCCAGGCGTGGGGCGAGAGCCCGAGCCCGGACGCCTGCCACAGGATGGCGTTGGCGCCGGAGTCGCCGCTGCGCGGCCGGCCGACCTCCACGCCGAGCGCGCGGTAGGTCGCCACCACGTCCTCGCTGGGGTCGCGGAGCTTGTCGCCGGCCGAGGTGCGGAACTCCTTGCTCGCCACGAGCGCCTGCAGCACCGGCACGATGGCGGTGTCGTTGCGCAGGTAGACCTTCGCGAGCCGTCGGACGAGCGACTGCGGCGGGTCGTCGCGCACGAACTTGGTGGCGAGCCGCTCGCACACGTGGTGCGCGGTGTCGGGGTGGTGGGCCAGGTAGTGCAGGTACTCCTCGGTCACCCTGCGGCCGTCCGCCTTCGCGTTCTTCGCGCTGAACCCGCGGACCTTGACCCGGCCGCGGTAGTGGTCCTCCTCGACGTAGGACGCCTTCCAGGTCTCCCACAGGTCCACGTGGTGCCCGGTGAGGATGCGGGCCGACGCCTTGACGTCGTCCTCGTCGTAGTTGCCGGTGCCGAGGGTGTGCAGCTCGAGCAGCTCGCGGCCCAGGTTCTCGTTGGGTGCGCGCTTGGTCGAGGTGGCGCCCGACAGGAAGATCAGCATCGCGGGGTGGGTCGTGGTCGCGGCGAGCAGCTCGTCGAAGCGGCCGAGGGCGTGGCGGCGGACCGTGTCGCCGTAGTCGACGCGCCACGTGAACTGCGCGTCCCCGCTCACGGGCACGTGGAGCATGGCCTCCCAGAACTCGGCCATCTTCTCGAGCACCGGGCGGCGGGTCCGGATCCGGCGCACGAGCAGCCAGCGGCCGTAGTCCTCCATGACCTCCCAGCCACCGCGGACCTCCTCGACCTGCCGCTTCCACAGCTCGGCCGGGCCGCGGTCGAGGTCGGGCCACCACCGGCGTACGCCCTCCGCGGCCCCGTCGGGGAAGGCGCCGGGTCGCGTCAGCTGCAGCTCGAACCACGCCGACGCCCCGCCGGCACGGCGTACGTCCTCGGCGAGCGTCGCGTCGACGCCGTAGCCGAAGCGCGTGACGAGATGGCGCTGCGCGGGCGTGAGCAGTCCTGCTGTGTTCCTGGCCACCGAGGTCCTCCCGTACCCGAGCCGCTTCCGAGACGCGCCACTGTCCCACGGCTGGGGCCGGAAGCGAAGCCGAAGCCCGAATCCGTTTGCGGCGACGCTGGCTCGTGCGGTCCCATGCGCACGTGGAGATCCAGGAGCTCGACCCGACCGACGCCGACGCCCGCCGGAGGTGGCACGAGGTGCGGGAGGGCTCCGTGCGGGCCGACCGGCCGCACGCATTGACCACCACGCTCGGAGCCTTCGAGGCCACGGCCACCGCGGCGAGCACCTACGTGGCCCGGACCTGGCTGCAGGCCGTGGACGGCTCGGAGGTTCTGGGTGTGGCGGAGCTGGAGCTCCCGCTCACGGAGAACCTCGACGTGGCGTGGTGCGAGGTGGGCGTGCTCCCCGGGCGCCGGAGGCGCGGCGCTGGGCGTGCCCTGTGGGACGCGGTGGTCGAGCGGTCCCGGGCAGCCGGACGCACCCGGGTCGGCGGCGAGGTGAGCGTGGACGTGGACGTCGCGGGAGCCGGCCACGCGTTCGCCACGGCCATGGGCGCCGTGGAGAGGCACCGCGAGGACCACCTGCTCGCCCGGCTGCCCGTCCCGGCCACGCCGATCGACCCTGACTACGAGGTAGTCACCTGGCGCGGCCGGTGCCCCGACGAGCACCGCGGGGCCTACCTGGCGATGCGCAACCAGATGAACGCCGACGTCCCCACGGGCGAGCTCGACCTCGAGACGACGGTGCTCGACGACGAGCGGCTGGCCGCCTCCGAGCGGGGCCTGATGAAGGCGTACGACGTCCGCGTGGCCGCCGCCCGCCGCCGCTCGGACGGGACGTTCGGCGGCTACTCACTGCTGTTTGTCCCGCACGGCGAGGACTACGGCTGGCAGGACGACACGCTCGTCATGCCCGAGCACCGCGGGCACCGGCTCGGCGCCGCCCTCAAGTCCGCCAACTACGCCGGCCTGCCCGACCACGTCGGCGTCGTCCACACCTGGACCACGCCCGACAACACCGCGATGCACCGCACCAACACGACGCTCGGCTTCCGCGTCGTGGAGCACATGTACGAGATGGAGGCGTCGATCGCCTCCGACGGCCCCGGATAGGGTGCCGCCCGAGGGGCGGTAGCTCAGTCGGTCAGAGCAGAGGACTCATAATCCTTGGGTCGTGGGTTCGAGCCCCACCCGCCCTACGAGGTCGCCGGTCCTGCGACCGTCGGTCGGACGACGCGCCGCTCAGACCTCGCCGGCGATGAGGTAGCCGTCGCCCTGCTGCGCCAGCTGCAGCTGCACCTGCTGCGTCGACGTGTCGCCCGAGGTGGAGACGTAGTCGATCGTGTACGACGCCGTCAGTGCGTCGGGGTCGACCCGGATGTCGTACGGCGTCGCGGAGCTGATCGTGTTCCAGAACCCCGCGTAGCGCTCGAAGCCACCGCTCTGGGCCTGGAACTCCGGGGTCAGCATCGCGAAGGTCGTCTCGGGGTCGGAGGTGACCGTCGCGAAGTAGTCCTGCACGAAGGACCGCATCGCCGCCCGGTCCCCGGTCCCCACGGGCTCGCTCGGCTCGGAGGTCGGCTCGTCCGTGGGCTCCTCCGTCTCCGTCGGCTCCTCGGTCGGCTCCTCGGTCGGCTCCTCCGTCGGCTCGTCGGTGGGCTCCTCGGACGGGGACGGGTCGGCCGAGGTGGACGGCTCCTGGTTGGTGTCCGACGAGCCGGCCGTCGTGTCGGTGCCCTCGTCGTCGGGCCAGAGCAGCCAGGCCCCGAGCGCGGCCACGGCGATCAGCGCGACGACGGCGGCGATCCAGCCGAGCGGACTCCTCCGCGACGTCGCGCCGCCCGGGTCGTGCGGCGGGGGAGGAGCAGCGGCCGACGCACCGGTGGCCGGTGGCGGCGGGTCGACCGTGGGCGTCGGCGTCGTCCGGGTCGCGTCCGACGAGGCGGGCGGCTGCGGTGTCGCGGCGACCGGCGCGACCGGAGCCGCGGCCAGCGGGGCGCCGAGCACCGCCGTGGCGCCGTCCACGTCGCTCTCGCCGCCGTCGTACGCCGGGGGTGCCGTGCTCGGCTCGCCGCGGGCGACCCGGCGCAGGTCGTCGCGCACCCGCAGTGCCGGCCACCGTCGCTCGGGGTCCTTGACCATCATCACGGCGAGGAGCCCCGCGAGGGGATGGCCGGCGGGCAGCCGGGGCGGGTCCTCGTGGACGATCTTGTAGAGCCCGCCCAGCACGTTGGCCCCGACGTCGTACGGCGGCCGGCCGACCAGGGCGTGCCACAGCGTGGCCCCGAGCGACCAGATGTCGCCCGCGGCCGTCGCCGGCTGGCCGGAGGCGATCTCGGGAGCGAGGTAGGCGGGTGACCCGGTGACCATCCCGGTCTGGGTGAGGGCGGCGTCGCTGGCGGCCCGGGCGATGCCGAAGTCACCGAGCTTCGCGTGGTCGTCGTCGCCGACCATGATGTTGCTCGGCTTGACGTCGCGGTGCACGATCCCGGCCTTGGCCGCCTGCACGAGGGCGTCGGCGGCCTGCGCGATGATGCCGGCGGCGCGCTCGGGCTCGAGCGGCCCTTCGGCCGCGACGACCTCGGAGAGCGTGCGGCCCTCGACGTGCTCCATGACGAGCCAGTAGCAGTCCTCGTCCTTGACGAGGTCGAAGATCGAGACGACGTGCGGGTGGCTGATCCCGGCGGCGAGACGGGCCTCCCGCTCGGCACGTGCGATGTCGTGCCCGGTGGTGCCGGGCAGGAGCCCGATGCGCTTCACGGCGACCGACCGCCCCAGCACCTCGTCGTGCGCGAGGTGCACGATGCCGGCTCCGCCGCGTCCGATCTCCCGCTCCAGGCGGTACCTGCCTGCAATCACGTGTCGGCCCCTTCCGTGGCTCCCGTTCAGGCTAACGACCCGTCGGGGGACCGCCTCACCCGTGGGGACCTGTGCCCTCGAGGCTGTGCGCGCGGTGCCGCCGGCCCGGGGGTGCTAGCACCATCGGCCATCTCGCCGTCGGGGCCGACCGGGACCACGCTGGTCACACCGACCCAGGAGGAAGCCATGACCAGCACGACCACCCTCATCACCGGCGCCGCGCGCTCCCTCGCCCTCACGCTCGCCCTGCCGCTCGCCCTGGCCGCCCTGGTCCTCGGCCTCGCAGGGTCGCCCGCAGGCGCGACCTCGTCGCCCGACGGCCCGACGTCGTCGCTGCGCAGCGCCGACGACCGCAGCGACGACCGCAGCGATGACGACAACGGCGACGACGACAACGGCGGGGGCGACGACGACCGCGTCATCCGCACCGGCAGCTGCACCGGCGGTGCGGACTGGAAGCTCAAGGTCAAGACCGACGACGGCCGCCTCGAGGTCGAGGGCGAGGTCGACAGCAACGTCGCCGGCCAGCGCTGGCGCTGGACCCTGCGCCACAACGGCTCGGTGAGCGACCGCGGTGTCGGCACGACCACGGCCCGCAGCGGCTCCTTCGAGGTCGAGCGCAAGATCGTCGACCTCGCGGGCACCGACGCCGTCGCCTTCCGGGCCGTGCGCGACGGCCAGGTCTGCCGGGGTGTGGTCAACTACTGACCTCACCGGAGGACGACCGCATGCGCTGGCTGAAGAATCCCGTGGTGCAGTTCCTGGCCACGGGATTCGTCATGCTCGTGGTGGTGCTGGTCGCCACGAGCGCCCTCAGCCGCTCGGCCGCGGACGAGGAGGCCGTGGCCGATGCCCGCTCGCTCACCCGGGTGCTCGGCACGTCGGTGGCCGAGCCGGCCATCCCGAGCGGCCTGGTCGACGGCGACGCCGCCGCGATCGACCGCCTGGACCGTACGGCGCTCGACCGGCTGCTCGTCGACGACGTCCTGCGCATCAAGATCTGGGACGTCGGCGGCACGGTGCTCTACAGCGATCGCACGGAGCTGATCGGCGCGGTCTACCCCCTCGACGAGGACGAGCTCGAGGTGCTGCGCGACGGTGGCACCGACGCCGAGCTGTCGGACCTCTCGAAGCCGGAGAACCGGTTCGAGCGGGACGTCGGCGGGGACCTGCTCGAGGTCTACACGCGGATCGAGTCGCCGGAGGGCGAGCCGCTGCTCTTCGAGGCCTACCTCGGGGTCGACCGGATCCGGGAGAGCCGGGCGCAGGTGCTCGCCCGGTTCCTGCCCATCACCATCGGCTCCATCCTCGCGCTCGTGGTGCTGAGCACGCCGCTCGTGTGGCTGCTCTCGCGCCGCATCTCGCGCGCGGCCCGCGAGCGTGAGCAGCTGCTCGAGGCGGCGGTGCGGGCCTCCGACGGCGAGCGGTTGCGCATCGCGCGCGACCTCCACGACGGCGTCGTCCAGGACCTGGCCGGGTCCTCGATGGCCCTCTCCACCGTGGCCGCCCGCACGGCCGGTCCGGACCGCGCGCAGCTGGAGGAGGTCGGCCGGTCGCTCCGGGTCAGCATGCGGTCCCTGCGGTCGCTGCTCGTCGAGATCTACCCGCCGGACCTGCACACCGCCGGCCTGGCGGCGGCGGTCGACGACCTGGTCGCCCCGCTGGTCGCGGCCGGCATCGTGGTCGACGCCGACGTCAGCGGGGACCAGGACGCGCCCCGGTCGGCGGTCGCCCTCGTCTGGCGGGTCGCCCAGGAGGCCGTGCGCAACGTGGTCCGGCACTCCCGCGCGACGCGGATGTCGCTCACGGTCCACCGGCAGGGCGGCGCGCTCGTCCTCGAGGTCGTGGACGACGGGGTCGGCTTCGCGCCCGGGACCCTCGTCGCGACCGACCGGTTCGGCCTGCGCGCCGCGGAGAGCCTCGTGCACGAGCACGGCGGGTCCCTGGAGGTCGAGTCCGCGCCCGGCTCGGGCACGATGGTGCGCGTGGAGGTGCCGCTCGCATGATCCGTGTGGTGCTGGCCGACGACCACGCCGTCGTACGCCGTGGGCTGACCGGCCTGCTGGAGTCGACCGACGACCTCGAGGTGGTCGGCGTCGCCCGCGACGGGAGCGAGGCCGTCGACCTGGTGCGCGAGCACCGCCCCGACGTCGCCGTGATGGACCTGCAGATGCCCGTCCTGGACGGCGTCGAGGCGACGCGCGCCATCGTGGCGGCGGCCACCGGCACCGAGGTCCTGGTGCTCACCTCCTTCTCCGACCACGCGCGGATCGACGCCGCCCTCGGAGCGGGCGCCGTCGGCTACCTGCTCAAGGACGCCGAGCCGGAGGTCCTGCTCGACGGGATCCGCGCCGTGGCGCGCGGGGAGTCGCCGCTCGACCCGCGGGCCGCCCGCCGGCTGCTGACCCGCGCGGCCGGCTCGCGCGAGACCTCAGCGGGCGCGGCGCCGGCCGGGCTCTCGCCCCGCGAGGCCGAGGTGCTGCGCCTCGTCGTCGACGGACTGCTCAACAAGCAGATCGCCCAGCGTCTCGGCATCACCGAGCGGACCGTGAAGGCGCACCTCACGTCCGCCTACCAGCGCATCGGGGTCGCCGACCGCACCCAGGCCGCCCTGTGGGCGCAGCGGCACGACCTGGGTGGCCGGACGCCGTAGGGGACGGGCCGGACGGGCTCAGCCCTCGCCGGCGATCCGGTAGCCGTCGTCGAGGCGCTGGAGCTGGAGCCGGATCCGGTCGGTGCTGCGGGCGCCGGACTCCATCACGTAGTTCACCGTGTAGCCGACGGTGAGGTCCGAGGGGTCGCTGCTGACCTCGGCCAGCGTCGCGGACTCGACCTTGCCCCACCAGCCCAGGTAGCCCTCGAAGCCGCCGCTCGCCGCCTGGAACTCCGGCGTCAGCTGCCGGAAGGCCGCCCGCGGGTTGCTCGTGACGGTGGAGATGTAGGACGTGATGAACGCGTCCATCTGCTCACGCGTGTCCGCGGCGGAGAGCGGGGGAGTGCTGCCGGCCGACGACGTCTCGGGCGTCGTCGTCTGCGACGCCGGTGCCGAGCCGCGTTGCTCGTCCGGTGCCGCCTCCGGGGTGCCGCGCCCGGCCCAGACGTACGCCGACACGACGGCCGCGACCGCCAGCACCGCCGCGGCGGCGATCCACGCCCACCGGTGGTCGCGGGGTGTCCGCGCGCGGACGGGCACGGGGGCGGGCGGCATGACACCGGTCTGCTCCGGAGGAGCGGGTGTCGGCGGGGCGATCGGCACGGTGGAGACCTGCCCCTGCGAGATCCGGACCAGCTCGTCCCGCACGCGGGGGAGCGGCCACCGGGCCGCGGGATCGCGGTTCATCATGACCGTGAGCAGCCCGGCCATCGGGTGGTCCTCGGCCAGCCGCGGCGGGTCCTCGTGGACGATCTTGTAGAGCGCCCCGATGAGGTTGTCGCCCACCTCGTACGGCGGCTTGCCGGTCACCGCGTGGTAGAGCGTGGCGCCCAGCGACCAGACGTCGCTGGCGGGGGTGGCGGAGGAGCCGGATGCGACCTCGGGCGCGAGGTAGGCCGGTGACCCGGTGACCAGCCCGGTCTGGGTGAGCGACGGGTCGTCGGCGGCCCGCGCGATGCCGAAGTCGTTCAGCTTGGCGGAGTCGCCGGCGATCATGATGTTGCTCGGCTTGACGTCGCGGTGGACGATCCCGTTGGCGTGGGCCTCGATCAGCGCGTCCGCCGTCTGGGCCAGGAGGGCGGCGGCGGGGCGGGCGTCGAGCGGACCCGAGTCCCGGACCCGCTCGCTGATCGTCTGCCCGTCGACGTACTCCATGACGAGCCAGCGCACGTCCCCCTCGTCGACCAGGTCGAACACGGAGACGACGTGCGGGTGGTTGAGGGCCGCGGCGAGGCGGGCCTCGCGCTCGGCGCGCTCCAGCTCGGCGAGGTCGGAGCCCGGCGTCGTGCCGATGCGCTTGATCGCCACCTGCCGGCCCAGCACCTCGTCGAGGGCCAGGTGCACCGTGCCGGAGCCGCCACGGCCGATCTCCCGCTCGAGCCTGTACCTGCCTGCGATCACGTGCCGTCCCTCCTCCGCGCTCGCCCTAGGCTAGTGCCCGTCCACGAACCCGACTCACCCGAAAGAACCCCCATGACGACCCCGAACGTCCTTGACGAGCTGGAGTGGCGCGGCCTGATCGCGCACTCCACCGACCGCGACGCGCTCCGCGCGGCGCTGGGCGAGGGGAGCGTCAAGTTCTATGTGGGCTTCGACCCCACCGCGCCGAGCCTCCACATGGGCAACCTGGTGCAGCTGGTCACCGCCCGCCGGCTGCAGGACGCCGGCCACACGCCCTACGTCCTCGTCGGTGGCGCCACCGGCATGATCGGCGACCCCCGCGACTCGGGGGAGCGCACGCTCAACTCGCCGGACACGGTGAAGGAGTGGACCGAGCGGGTCCGCCAGCAGGTGTCGCGGTTCGTGGGCTTCGAGGGCGACAACGCCGCGACCACGGTCAACAACTACGACTGGACCGCCTCGCTCTCGACCATCGACTTCCTCCGTGACATCGGCAAGCACTTCCCGGTCAACCGGATGCTGGCGCGCGACACGGTCAAGCGTCGTCTCGAGTCCGGGATCAGCTACACCGAGTTCTCCTACGTCCTGCTGCAGTCCATGGACTACCTCAACCTGTTCCGCGAGCACGGTGTCTCGCTGCAGTTCGGCGGCTCCGACCAGTGGGGCAACATCACCGGTGGTGCTGAGCTCGTACGCCGCGTGACCGGCGGCAGCGCCTACGGGTTCGCCACGCCGCTGATCACCAAGAGCGACGGCACCAAGTACGGCAAGACCGAGGGCGGGGCGCTGTGGCTCGACCCCGAGATGCTCTCGCCCTACGCCTTCCACCAGTTCTGGCTCAACGTGGAGGACGAGAAGGTCGGTGAGCTGCTGCGCATCTTCACCTTCCTCCCGCGCGAGGAGATCGAGGACCTCGAGCAGCAGACGGCCGAGAAGCCGTTCCTGCGCGCGGGGCAGAAGCGCCTCGCCGACGAGGTGACCGCGCTGGTGCACGGCGCCGAGGAGGTCGAGCAGGCCAAGGCGGCTGCGGCGGCCCTGTTCGGCGGGGGAGACCTGGCCAGCATCAAGCCGGAGACGCTGGCCTCTGCGTTGCGCGAGACCGGAGGTACGACGGTCCCGGCCGCCGACCTGCCGGGGATCCTCGACCTCCTCGTGGCCGCGGGCCTCGTCAAGAGCAAGGGCGACGCGCGACGCACCGTCGCCGAGGGCGGCGCCTACCTCAACAACGTGCGCGTCGAGGACCCCGAGCTCGTTCCCACGGGCGCGGACCTCGTCGCGGGGTCGTGGCTCGTGCTGCGACGGGGCAAGAAGAAGTTCGCCGGGGTGCAGGCGGTCTGAGGGTCGCGGAACGGGTGCTGTCGGGCAGGTGTGGACCTGCCCGACCACCCCCGCCCAGGCACCCCCGACACCCGCCGCCGAACGCCCCATGCGTCACAACAGGCCTCTGACCTGCGAAGACGTCGATGTGCCCGCGGTCACACGGTTTCGATTTGCATGCCGCCCGGGCGTTGTCTAATGTTCTCTTTGTCGCCAGGGAGCGGCGGGGAGCAAGACCGGTCAGGTCGGGCTCCCGGCCCCGGGCAGGACAACCCGAAGCGGTCATCGGTCACGGTGACACCAGTGGGTCAGAGCGAAACAGTCGAGGATTTGACCCGACAGAAAAGCGCTCGCTAAGTTTCACCAGCTGCCTCACGCAACCGAGGTCCTCACCGGATCGCGATGTGGGTGCGTCTGATTCTTGAGAACTCAACAGTGTGTTTGATTAGTCGACGAATTAGTTTGTTATGCCCCGTTGACGTTGTTGGCTGGCTTGCCTTTTGGGTGGGTTGGTTGATGGTGTCGCGGTTTCTTTGACGATGATTCTGGCAATTGATGTCAGTTTTGTTCTGTCAGGGGATGTGGCTCTCTTTTCCTTGCATGCTCTTTTGGGGTGTGTGGGGTGTAGTTTTCGATGGAGAGTTTGATCCTGGCTCAGGACGAACGCTGGCGGCGTGCTTAACACATGCAAGTCGAGCGGAAAGGCCACTTCGGTGGTACTCGAGCGGCGAACGGGTGAGTAACACGTGAGTAATCTGCCCCTGGCTTTGGGATAGCCACCGGAAACGGTGATTAATACCGGATATGACTCGTGACCGCATGGTTGTGGGTGGAAAGTTTTTCGGCCAGGGATGTGCTCGCGGCCTATCAGCTTGATGGTGAGGTAATGGCTCACCATGGCTTCGACGGGTAGCCGGCCTGAGAGGGTGACCGGTCACACTGGGACTGAGACACGGCCCAGACTCCTACGGGAGGCAGCAGTGGGGAATATTGGACAATGGGCGGAAGCCTGATCCAGCAACGCCGCGTGAGGGATGACGGCCTTCGGGTTGTAAACCTCTTTCAGTACCGACGAAGCGCAAGTGACGGTAGGTACAGAAGAAGCACCGGCCAACTACGTGCCAGCAGCCGCGGTAATACGTAGGGTGCGAGCGTTGTCCGGAATTATTGGGCGTAAAGGGCTCGTAGGCGGTTTGTCGCGTCGGGAGTGAAAACGCCGTGCTTAACACGGCGCTTGCTTTCGATACGGGCAGACTAGAGGTATTCAGGGGAGAACGGAATTCCTGGTGTAGCGGTGAAATGCGCAGATATCAGGAGGAACACCGGTGGCGAAGGCGGTTCTCTGGGAATGACCTGACGCTGAGGAGCGAAAGTGTGGGGAGCGAACAGGATTAGATACCCTGGTAGTCCACACCGTAAACGTTGGGCGCTAGGTGTGGGGTCCATTCCACGGATTCCGTGCCGCAGCTAACGCATTAAGCGCCCCGCCTGGGGAGTACGGCCGCAAGGCTAAAACTCAAAGGAATTGACGGGGGCCCGCACAAGCGGCGGAGCATGCGGATTAATTCGATGCAACGCGAAGAACCTTACCTGGGTTTGACATACACCCTGCCGCTCCAGAGATGGGGCTTCTTTTGGGGGTGTACAGGTGGTGCATGGCTGTCGTCAGCTCGTGTCGTGAGATGTTGGGTTAAGTCCCGCAACGAGCGCAACCCTCGTTCTATGTTGCCAGCATGCCCTTCGGGGTGATGGGGACTCATAGGAGACTGCCGGGGTCAACTCGGAGGAAGGTGGGGATGACGTCAAGTCATCATGCCCCTTATGTCCAGGGCTTCACGCATGCTACAATGGCCGGTACAAAGGGCTGCGATCCCGTGAGGGGGAGCGAATCCCAAAAAGCCGGTCTCAGTTCGGATTGGGGTCTGCAACTCGACCCCATGAAGTCGGAGTCGCTAGTAATCGCAGATCAGCAACGCTGCGGTGAATACGTTCCCGGGCCTTGTACACACCGCCCGTCACGTCACGAAAGTCGGCAACACCCGAAGCCGGTGGCCCAACCCTTGTGGAGGGAGCCGTCGAAGGTGGGGCTGGCGATTGGGACGAAGTCGTAACAAGGTAGCCGTACCGGAAGGTGCGGCTGGATCACCTCCTTTCTAAGGAGCACACGCCCCGACCAGTGGCGAATGTTCACTGGCGCATGGTGGTGTTCACTAGTGGAATCGTCGACGCACCGGGTCTGTCTGCTCCTTCGGGGGTGGGTGGGCCGGCCCTCTTCGGGGGGTGTGGTGTTACTCAGGCCCTGCGTTGGTGGGGGTGGGGTCAAGCACACTGTTGGGTCCTGAAGGATCAGCCGTTTCGTCCCCAGCTTGTCTGGGGGTGTGGGTTGGTTGTTCTGGTCCTCCCTTCGTTCGAGGTCTCACTGTGTGGGGTCGAGAGGGTTGGTGGGGTTGTTGTTTGAGATCTGCATAGTGGACGCGAGCATCTTTGCAACTAGGAAGTTTCTGGTTGTGAATATTGTTGTGGCGTGGCCGGCTTTCCTTGCCGGTGCGCCACGTTGTGTGAGCCTGCTGCTTCTTTGATTGGGGAGTGGCGGGTGTTTCTCTGTGCGTGTCGACACGGCGTGTGTTGTTTTGACGTTGTTGAGACAAGCTATGAAGGGCACATGGTGGATGCCTTGGCATCAAGAGCCGATGAAGGACGTTGGAGCCTGCGATAAGCCCTGGGGAGTTGGCAACCAAGCTGTGATCCGGGGGTGTCCGAATGGGGAAACCCAGCACGAGTCATGTCGTGCTACCTGCACCTGAACACATAGGGTGTGTGGAGGGAACGTCGGGAAGTGAAACATCTCAGTACCGACAGGAAGAGAAAACAACAGTGATTCCGAGAGTAGTGGCGAGCGAAATCGGATGAGGCTAAACCTTGCGTGTGTGATACCCGGCAGGGGTTGCACGCAGGGGGTTGTGGGACCGCTCGACCTCATCTGCCGGTGGGGTACAGAGTAAGAAACCAGTGTGGAAGTCGAAGCCGGTTGGAAAGCCGTACCGTAGAGGGTGATAGGCCCGTAGACGTAAAGCGCTGGCTCTGGAGCGTGTTCCCAAGTAACACGGAACCCCTGAAATTCCGTGTGAATCTGGCGGGACCACCCGTTAAGCCTAAATACTCCTTGATGACCGATAGCGGACAAGTACCGTGAGGGAAAGGTGAAAAGTACCCCTGGCGGGGAGTGAAATAGTACCTGAAACCGTGTGCCTACAATCCGTCGGAGCTTGCCCCTTGTGGGTGGGTGACGGCGTGCCTTTTGAAGAATGAGCCTGCGAGTTTGCGGTGTGTTGCGAGGTTAACCCGTGTGGGGTAGCCGTAGCGAAAGCGAGTCCTAATAGGGCGATTCAGTAGCGCGCTCAAGACCCGAAGCGAAGTGATCTATCCATGGGCAGGTTGAAGCGTCGGTAAGACGACGTGGAGGACCGAACCCACTTAGGTTGAAAACTGAGGGGATGACCTGTGGATAGGGGTGAAAGGCCAATCAAACTTCGTGATAGCTGGTTCTCCCCGAAATGCATTTAGGTGCAGCGTTGCGTGTTTCTTGCCGGAGGTAGAGCACTGGATAGCCGATGGGCCCTACAAGGTTACTGACGTTAGCCAAACTCCGAATGCCGGTAAGTGAGAGCGCAGCAGTGAGACTGCGGGGGATAAGCTCCGTAGTCGAGAGGGAAACAGCCCAGACCATCAGCTAAGGCCCCTAAGCGGTGACTAAGTGGAAAAGGATGTGGAGTCGCATTGACAACCAGGAGGTTGGCTTGGAAGCAGCCACCCTTGAAAGAGTGCGTAATAGCTCACTGGTCAAGTGATTCCGCGCCGACAATGTAGCGGGGCTCAAGTCATCCGCCGAAGCTATGGCATTCACACTCAAGCTCAGCATCGACTTGATCGGTGTTCAAGTGTGTGGATGGGTAGGGGAGCGTCGTGTGGGCAGTGAAGCGTCGGAGTGATCCAGGCGTGGAGGCCACACGAGTGAGAATGCAGGCATGAGTAGCGAATCACGGGTGAGAAACCCGTGCGCCGAATGATCAAGGGTTCCAGGGTCAAGCTAATCTGCCCTGGGTAAGTCGGGACCTAAGGCGAGGCCGACAGGCGTAGTCGATGGACAACGGGTTGATATTCCCGTACCGGCGAAGTTGCGCCCATGACGAACCTGGTGATGCTAACCACCCGAAACTCATCGGACCGGACCCTTCGGGGCGAGGCTGGTGGGCGGAGCGTGGGACCCGAGCTGGTAGTAGTCAAGCGATGGGGTGACGCAGGAAGGTAGCCCAACCACAGCGATGGTTGTCTGTGGGCAAGCGCGTAGGACGTGGTGTAGGCAAATCCGTACCACTCACTTTGATGTGGAGTCTGAGACGTGACGCGGAGCCCGTATGGGCGAAGTGGGTGATCCTATGCTGTCGAGAAAAACCTCTAGCGAGCAACGAGCCGCCCGTACCCCAAACCGACTCAGGTGATCAAGTAGAGAATACTAAGGCGATCGAGACAACCATGGTTAAGGAACTCGGCAAAATGCCCCCGTAACTTCGGGAGAAGGGGGGCCCGGATCGTGTACCCACTTGCTGGGGAAGCGTGAAGGGCCGCAGAGACCAGGGGAAAGCGACTGTTTACTAAAAACACAGGTCCGTGCGAAGTTGTAAGACGATGTATACGGACTGACTCCTGCCCGGTGCTGGAAGGTTAAGAGGACCGGTTAGGCACTTGTGCCGAAGCTGAGAATTTAAGCCCCAGTAAACGGCGGTGGTAACTATAACCATCCTAAGGTAGCGAAATTCCTTGTCGGGTAAGTTCCGACCTGCACGAATGGAGTAACGACTTTCCCACTGTCTCAACCATGGACTCGGCGAAATTGCACTACGAGTAAAGATGCTCGTTACGCGCGGCAGGACGGAAAGACCCCGGGACCTTTACTATAGTTTGGTATTGGTGTTTGGTACGGCTTGTGTAGGATAGGTGGGAGACTGTGAAGCCCTCACGCCAGTGTGGGTGGAGTCAACGTTGAAATACCACTCTGGTCGTACTAGATGTCTAACCTAGGTCCGTTATCCGGATCAGGGACAGTGCCTGATGGGTAGTTTAACTGGGGCGGTTGCCTCCTAAAATGTAACGGAGGCGCTCAAAGGTTCCCTCAGCCTGGTTGGCAATCAGGTGGCGAGTGTAAGTGCACAAGGGAGCTTGACTGTGAGACAGACATGTCGAGCAGGGACGAAAGTCGGAACTAGTGATCTGGCCACGGCATGTGGAAGCGTGGTCACTCAACGGATAAAAGGTACCCCGGGGATAACAGGCTGATCTTCCCCAAGAGTCCATATCGACGGGATGGTTTGGCACCTCGATGTCGGCTCGTCGCATCCTGGGGCTGGAGTAGGTCCCAAGGGTTGGGCTGTTCGCCCATTAAAGCGGCACGCGAGCTGGGTTTAGAACGTCGTGAGACAGTTCGGTCCCTATCCGCCGCGCGCGCAGGAAACTTGAGAAAGGCTGTCCCTAGTACGAGAGGACCGGGATGGACGAACCTCTGGTGTGCCAGTTGTTCTGCCAAGAGCACGGCTGGTTGGCTACGTTCGGAAGTGATAACCGCTGAATGCATCTAAGCGGGAAGCACGTTTCAAGATGAGGTTTCCCACCACGTAAGTGGGTAAGGCCCCCCACAGAACATGGGGTTGATAGGCCGGAGGTGTACAGCAGCAATGCCCAGCCGACCGGTACTAATAGGCCGAGGGCTTGTCCCAACCACGTACAAGACCACACACGCACCACGGTCGACCCACGCGCAAAAAAACGAACACACAGTTCGCGTCCACTAGGCAGTTCCCAACCAACACACCCACCCCCACACCACCCAGCAACTGAGCTGGCGTGCACCGTGGGGCAGGGGGACATGGTTGAAAGAGTTACGGCGGCCATAGCGAAACGGGAAACACCCGGTCCCATACCGAACCCGGAAGTTAAGCCTTTCAGCGCCGATGGTACTGCAACCGAGAGGTTGTGGGAGAGTAGGACGCCGCCGGACATACAGTTGGCAGAGGCCACCAGATACCTGGTGGCCTCTGCGCCATTTCGGGCCCCCGCACGAGTAGCGTGCGTGGGTAGCGTGGCCCCGGTATCCGGGGAGTCAACAGCAGAAGGAGTGAGCGGCCGTGGCCGAGGACCGTCGAGGACAGCGTCCGTCGCGAGGTGGAGCGGGTGCCGACCGAGGCAGCTCGGCCGGTGGACGGAGCGGATCGTCGCCCCGGGGTGGCAGCGCCGCCTCCCGTGGCAAGGACTCCCGCGGAGGCAGTGGCGGTGGCAAGGACTCCCGCGCCGGCGACACCCGCGGTGACTCGCGCGGCGGTCAGCGCGGCGACGCCCGCGGCAAGGCCGGCTCGTCGCGCGGTGGCTACCAGGGTGGCGGCAAGAAGCCGTCCGGCTCAGGCGACCGCGCCTACCGTGGGCGCTCGGAGGAGAAGCCCCGGACGAGCGAGCAGGCGGTCTACGACGGCCCGGACCTGCCGGAGAACATCACCGGGGCGGAGCTTGACCGCGGCATCCGTGCGCAGCTCAAGGGCCTGCCCGAGAAGCTGGCGGCCCGGGTGGCGCGCCACCTCGCGGCGGCCGGCATGCTGATCGACGAGGACCCGGAGAAGGCCTACCAGCACACGCTGGCTGCCCGCGCCCGGGCCTCGAGGCTCGCGGTGGTCCGCGAGGCCACCGGTGAGGCGGCGTACGCTGCCGGCCACTACGCCGAGGCGCTCGCCGAGCTGCGTGCTGCCAAGCGGATGAACGGCGCGACCGATTACCTGCCCATCATGGCCGACTGCCACCGAGCGCTCGGCAACCCCGAGCAGGCCATCAAGCTGGCCAAGAGCCCGTCGGTCGCGAACTTCAGCACCGAGGCGAAGGCGGAGATGACCCTGGTCGAGGCCGGCGCCCGTCGGGACATGGGGCAGCTCGACGCTGCGCTTCGGACGCTCGAGCTGGCGCCGCTGACGTCCAAGAGCCGCTCCGCATGGGTCGTGCGGCTGCGCTACGCGTACGCCGACACGCTCGAGGCCGCCGGTCGCGAGTCCGACGCGCTCGCCTGGTTCCACCGCACGCACGCGATCGACTCCGAGGAGCTGACCGACGCCGCGGCACGCGCCGACCTGCTCGAGCGCCGCCAGTCCTGACCCCGTCGTGCTGGCCGGCCGGTCCGGACCTGGGCATGTGCTGGTATTCACGCGCCACATGGGCCACAATGGAGCCCTAATCACATAGGTGTCACTCGACCTCCATCGAGCAACGACGACAGAACGCTGGGGAAGGCGCATCTGGAGCGTCGGAACTCAAGGAGGTCATGGTGACCACACGCATTGCTTCCCGCCCGGACGGTCCGGGGACGCGGGGCATTCTCTACGTGCACTCTGCGCCCTCCGCGCTCTGCCCTCACATCGAGTGGGCGGTCGGCGGGGTGCTCGGAGCTGCCGTCTCGCTCGACTGGACGCCGCAGCCTGCCCAGCCGGGCGCATACCGCGCGGAGCTGTCCTGGTCCGGCGCGGCCGGCACCGCTGCCGCCGTCGCGTCGGCGCTGCGCGGCTGGAACCACCTGCGCTTCGAGATCACCGAGGAGCCGACCAGCTCCACCGAGGGCACGCGCTTCTCGTGCACGCCCGACCTGGGCATCTTCCACGCGATCACCGGACCGCACGGCGACATCCTCATCCCGGAGGACCGCCTGAAGGCGGCCGTCGTCAAGGCGGCGCTCGGTGACACGACGCTGCTGCTCGAGATCGACAGCCTGCTCGGCAAGCCGTGGGACGACGAGCTCGAGACCTTCCGCCACGCCGGCGAGGGCGCTCCCGTGCGGTGGCTCCACCAGGTCGTCTGACGCTTGTCCGTCCCGTAGGGACGGCCGCACCACGGCGACGGGCGCGTCCGGCGCCCGTCGCCGAGGCGGGTCAGAGCGGGATGTTGCCGTGCCGCCCGCGGCGTACGCCGGCGGTGTCGATCTCGTGGCGCATGGCCTCGGCGATGGCGCTGCGCGTGCGCGTCGGCTCCACGACCTCGTCGACGACGCCGATCTCGACGGCCTTGTCGACGCCCCCCGCGATGCGCTCGTGCTCGGCGGCGAGCTCGGCCTCGACCTGCGGACGGATCTCGGGGGAGACCTCGGCCAGCTTGCGCCGGTGCAGGATGCGGATCGCCGCGACGGCACCCATGACGGCCACCTCGGCCCCCGGCCAGGCGAAGACTCGCGTCGCGCCCAGCGAGCGGGCGTTCATGGCGATGTAGGCGCCGCCGTAGGTCTTGCGGGTCACCAGGGTCACCC
This sequence comes from Nocardioides renjunii, assembly GCF_034661175.1. Classification (NCBI taxonomy): domain Bacteria; kingdom Bacillati; phylum Actinomycetota; class Actinomycetes; order Propionibacteriales; family Nocardioidaceae; genus Nocardioides; species Nocardioides renjunii. The sequence goes on from NZ_CP141058.1 coordinate 1,576,663, forward strand.
GGGGGACCACGCACTCGCCGAAGGCGTGCAGCAGCTTGGCGCCGCGGCGGACGACCCCGTCCCACTCCTGGCCCACGCCGGGCAGGTAGCCCGGGACGTCGACCAGGACGACGAGCGGGACGCCAAAGGCGTCGCACATGCGGACGAAGCGGGACGCCTTCTCCGCGGAGAGGGAGTCGAGGCATCCGCCGAGCCGCAGCGGGTTGTTGGCGACCACGCCCACGGTGCGCCCACCGAAGCGGCCCAGGGCCGTGACGATGTTGGGCGCCCACCGGGCGTGCAGCTCCTGCATGGTGCCCTCGTCGAGCAGGCCGTCGACGAGCGGGTGCACGTCGTAGGCGCGCTTCTTGGACTCGGGCAGCAGGGCGCCGAGGTCGCGGTCGTCGACGGACTCCACGGCGAGGCTGCCCTGGGCGCCGAGGAGCGAGGCGACGGTGCGGGCGCGGTCGAGCGCCTCGCGCTCGGACTCGGTGAGGATGTGCACCACGCCGGAGCGGCGCCCGTGCGGCTCGGGACCGCCGAGGCGCAGCATGTCGACGTCCTCGCCGGTGACCGACCGTACGACGTCGGGGCCGGTGACGAAGATGCGGCCCTCCGGGCCGAGGATCACCACGTCGGTGAGGGCGGGACCGTAGGCGGCGCCCCCGGCAGCGGGGCCGAGGACGACGGAGATCTGCGGGATGACGCCGGAGGCCTGGGTCATCACCTGGAAGATGCGGCCGACGGCGTGCAGCGACAGCACGCCCTCGGCCAGGCGGGCCCCGCCGGAGTGCCAGAGGCCGATGATCGGCACGCCGTCGGTGATGGCGCGGTGGTAGGCGTCCACGACGACCCGGCAGCCGACGTCGCCCATCGCGCCGCCCATCACGGTGGCGTCGGAGCAGAAGGCCACCACGGACGTGCCGTCCACGCGGCCGACCGCGGCGAGCATGCCGGAGTCGTCGTCGGGCGTGATCAGCTCGAGGGTGCCGTCGTCGAGCAGGGCGGTGAGGCGGTGGACCGGGTTGCGCGGGTCGTCCTCGCGCGGGAGCTTGACCGGCTTGGTCGCGGTGGTCGTCATCAGTGGTCCTTCCGGGACGGTTCAGATGCTCCCGAAGGCCACGGCGACGTTGGCGCCGCCGAAGCCGAAGGAGTTGTTGAGGGCCACGATGTCCCCGTCGGGCAGGTCGCGCCGCGACGTCGGGATGTCGAGGTGGACCTCGGGGTCCTTGTCGTCGAGGTTGATCGTCGGGGGGCTGACCCGGTCGCGCAGGGCCATCACGGTCGCGACGGCCTCGAGCGCGCCGGCGCCACCGAGGAGGTGGCCGGTCATCGACTTGGTGCTGGTCACGACGCAGCGGTCGACGTGCTCGCCGAGGACGGCGTGCAGCATGAGGCCCTCCGCGATGTCGCCCTTGGGTGTGGAGGTGGCGTGGGCGTTGACGTGGACCACGGTGGCGGGGTCGACGTCGCCCTCGCGCAGCGCCATCTGGATGGCGCGGGTGCCGCCGCGGCCCTCGGGGTCGGGCTGCGCGATGTCGTGCGCGTCGTTGCTGATGCCGGCGCCGCGCACCTCGGCATAGATCGTGGCGCCGCGGGCGCGGGCGTGCTCCTCGGACTCGAGGACGAGCAGGGCGCCGCCCTCACCGAGCACGAAGCCGTCGCGGGCGGAGTCCCAGGGACGGGAGACGGACGACGGGTCGCGCCCGTCGTCGCCGCTGGCGGTCTTGGACAGGGCCATCATGTTGGCGAACGCCGCCATGGGCAGCGGGTGCATCGCGGCCTCGGTGCCGCCGGCGAGCACGACGTCGGCACGGCCGAGGCGGATCAGGTCGAGGGCCATCGCGATGGCCTCGTTGCCGGACGCGCAGGCCGACGTGGGTGCGTGGACGGCAGCGCGCGCGCCGTACTTGAGGCTCACGTTGGCGGCCGGGGCGTTGGGCATCAGCATCGGCACGGCGAGCGGCGAGACGCGGCGCGCGCCCTTCTCGAGCAGCGCGTCGTAGTTGGCCAGCAGCGTCGTGACGCCGCCGATCCCGGAGGCGACGGCGACAGCGAGGCGCTCGGGGTCGAGGCCGGAGCCCTCGAGCCCGGCATCGGCCCAGGCCTGCTCGGCAGCGACCATCGCGAACTGGCTCGACCGGTCGAGCCGGCGGGCCTTGACGCGGTCGAGCACCTCGGACGGCTCGACGGCGACGCGGCCGCCGATCTTGACCGGCAGCTGGTCGACCCACTCGTCGTCGAGGTACCGGACGCCGGACGTGCCGGCGAGCATCGCCTGCCACGTGGAGGCGACGTCTCCACCGACGGGGGAGGTGGCGCCGAGGCCGGTGACGACTACGCGGGTCGAGGGCATCAGATGAGGTTCCGTTCCGTGCGGGGGTGAGGGTTTCCGTGGTCGCGGGGGCCGGGCTGCTCGCCCGGCCACCCGCGACGTGGCCGGAGGGCGTCAGCCCTGGGCGCGCTCGATGTAGGCGACGGCGTCACCCACGGTCTTGAGGTTCTTGACCTCGTCGTCCGGGATGGTCACGCCGAACTTCTCCTCGGCGGCCACGACGACCTCGACCATGGAGAGCGAGTCGACGTCGAGGTCGTCCACGAAGGACTTGTCCAGCTGGACGTCGTCGGCGTCGACGCCGGCCACCTCGTTGACGATGTCAGCGAGGTCGGCGCGGATTTCTTCGGTGGTGGCCATGGGCCTCCCTTTCTTCTTGGGGTGGTTCTTCGGACGGATCAGGGGCTTGCGGGGCGGTCTCGAGGGTGGTCCGGGGGACCGCGGGACTGGTCAGGGGACGGTGACGACCTGGGCGGCGTAGGACAGGCCGGCGCCGAAGGCGATGAGGAGCGCGGTGTCGCCCGGCCTGGCCTCGCCCTCCTCCATCATCCGGTCGAGGGCGAGTGGGACCGACGCGGCGGAGGTGTTGCCCTGCTCGGCGACGTCGCGGGCGATCCGGACGGTGCCGGGCAGCTTCATCGAGCGGGCCATCGCGTCGATGATGCGCATGTTGGCCTGGTGGGGCACGAAGACGTCGAGGTCGTCGAGGCTCACGCCGGCCGCGTCCAGCGCCTGCTGGCCGATCTTGGCCATCGCGAACGACGCCCAGCGGAAGACCGGGTTGCCCTGCATGGTGAGGTGCGGCATCACGCCACTGCCGGGGACCTCGGGGGTGCCGACGACGTCGCGCCAGTCCTCGCGCTGCCGGATGAGGTCGAACTGCTCGCCGTCGGAGCCCCACACGACCGGGCCGATGCCGGGCGTCTCGCTGGGACCCACGACGGCCGCGCCGGCGCCGTCGGCGAAGATGAAGGCGGTGCCGCGGTCCGTGAGGTCGAGGATGTCGGTCAGGCGCTCGACACCGACGACCAGGACGTAGCGGGAGCTGCCGGCGCGGACGAGGTCCGAGGCGAGGGCGATCCCGTGGCAGAACCCGGAGCAGGCGGCGGAGATGTCGAAGGCGGCGGCGTCGGTGCCGAGCTCGTGGGCGATCGCCGTGGCGACGGCCGGGGTCTGGAGCAGGTGGCTGACCGTCGCGACGACCACGCAGTCGATCTGGCCGGCGTCGAGACCGGCCCGCTCGAGGGCGATGCGCGAGGCCTCGACGGACATCATCTGCACCGACTCGTCGGGACCGGCCCAGCGGCGCGTCCTGATGCCGGAGCGCTGCTGGATCCACTCGTCGCTGGAGTCGATCGCGTCGACGACGTCGGAGTTGGGGACGACCCGGACGGGTCGGTAGGCACCCACGCCCATGATGCGGGCGTGGGGGGCTCCGGTCCTGTCGGTGAGCGCCGCCATCAGAGGGTCGCCTCGGGGTGGAGCCGCAGCAGCGGCTGCCCGGGGGAGACCAGGTCGCCGTCCTCGACGAGCCACTCGACGACGGAGCCGCCGTGGGGCGCCGTGATCTCGGTGCGGTCGCGGAGGCTGGCGACCGCGCCGATCGACGCACCGGGGGCGAGCACGTCGCGCTCGACGGCCTCGGAGGAGAGGTGGAAGGTGCCCTTGGCGGGCGAGACCACCATGCGCCAGGTCGGCGTGGTCTCGATCATCGAGGCCTCCCCGTGCTTGTCGCAGAAGTCGCGGGCGGCGTCGAGCTGGTCGGGCGTCTTGAGGGCGAACGTCTCGACGCCCTTGAGCGCGCGCTTGGCGATGCCGGTCAGCGTGCCGGCGGGCGGCATCTCGAGGACGCCGGTGACGCCGAGGTCGGTCATCGTCTCCAGGCACAGGTCCCAGCGGACCGGACTGGCGATCTGACCGACCATCCGACGCAGCACGTCGCGCCCGTCGTGGACGATCTGGCCGTCGCGGTTGGAGATCACCGGCGTGCGCGGGTCGTGGGTGGAGACCGAGCGCGCGAGCGAGGCGAGCCGGTCGACAGCAGGCGCCATGTGGGTGGTGTGGAAGGCGCCTGCGACGCTCAGCGGCATCAGGCGGGCCTTGGCCGGCGGGTCCTCGGCGAACGCTGCGAGCTGCTCCATGGTGCCCGCGGCGACGACCTGGCCGGGGCCGTTGTCGTTGGCGGGGGTCAGGCCGTGGCGCTCGATCGCCGCGAGCACCTCCTCGCGGTCACCGCCGAGGACGGCCGTCATGCCGGTGGCCGTGGTGGCGGCGGCGTCGGCCATCGCGTTGCCGCGCTCGCGGACGAGGACCATCGCCTGCTCGGCGGTGATCACCCGGGCGCCCGCGGCCGCGCTGAGCTCACCGACGCTGTGGCCGGCGACCGCGCCGATGCGGGCGAAAGCGTCGGCGGGGTGCGGGAACAGGTCGAGGGCCGCGATGAGTCCGGTCGCGACCAGCAGCGGCTGGGCGATCTTGGTGTCGCGGATGGTCTCGGCGTCGGCCTTCGTGCCGTAGTGGGCGAGGTCGATGTCGGCGACGGTGGCCAGCCAGTCGAACCGCGCGGCGAAGACGGGGTCCTCGAGCCAGGGCGTGAGGAAGCCGGGGGTCTGGGCCCCCTGGCCGGGGGCGACGATGACGAGCACGGGGTCCACTCTGCCGGGTGCGCGGCTCCGCTCGCGGGTCCGACGCCGACGAAACTCACCCGGGGATCGTTGGAGGTTTCCTACAACTCGGTGCGGCCGGACTGGCGGCCGAGGATGAGCGCGAGCTGGAGGGCGAAGGCCTCCCGGGGACGGGTCGGCGACCACCCGGTGAGCTCCGAGACCTGGCGCAGCCGGTAGCGCACGGTGTTGGGGTGCACGAAGAGCGCACGGGCCGTCCCCTCGATGGAGGCGCCGTGCTCGAACCAGGCGCCGAGGGTCTCGAGGAGCGTGCCGCGCGTGGCCATGAGGGGGAGGTAGACCTCGTCGACGAGGTGTCGCCGGGCGTGCCCGTCGCCGGCGAGCGCGCGCTCGGGGAGCAGGTCGCGGCTGGCCACGGGACGGGGTGCGTCCGGCCAGCCGCTGGCCGCGCGGTGGGCCGACAGCGCGGCGCGGGCCGAGGCGTTGGCGTGGGCGAGGTCGGCGGTGACGGGTCCGACCACCACCGGTCCGTCGCCGAAGTGGTCGAGCAACCGGGTCGCGGCCTTGAGCGGGTCGGTGACGCCGCCGAGCACGACCACGAGCCGCTCGCCCTGCGTGGCGCAGAGCGCGTCCATGTCGCCGACGCGTGCGGAGCGGCGTACGGACTCGAAGACGTCGAGCTCGGCACGGTGCGGGGGAACCGCGCCCAGCACGACGGCCACGTCGCCGTGGGCGCCCCAGCCGAGCGCGCTGGCGCGTGACAGGACCGTCTCGTCGGCCTCGGCCCGGACGACCGCGTCGACGACCAGCGCCTCGAGGCGGGCGTCCCAGGCGCCGCGGGACTCGGCGGCCCGCGCGTAGACGGCGGCGGTGGCGAAGGCCACCTCCCGGGCGTAGAGGAGCACGGCGTCGTGGACCTCGCCGACGTCCTCGGGGTCGAGCAGGGCGTCGATGTTGGTCTCGACCACGCGGATGCTCAGCCGCACCAGCTCGACCGTCTGCTGCAGCGAGATCACCCCCGTCAGCTCGCGGGGTGCGGCGCCGAAGACCACCACGTCCAGCGGGTCGTGGGAGGAGACCTCGACCTCGCGGTCGTACCAGTCGACGAAGCCGCGGATGCCGGCCTGGACGATGAGCCCGACCCAGGAGCGGTCCTCGGCGCTGAGGTCGGCGAACCAGGGCAGGTCGGTGGCCATCCGGCCCGTCGCGGCGGTGCTCAGCGTCCCGGACGAGCTGCGCAGCGCCTCGGCTGCGCGGCGTCTGGACGGTGGCATGGGACGACTGTAGTGCCGCAGCGGTTCTCGTGGGGTTCCCACGAAGGGGCCCCGGGCGGGACGGTCGCCGCTGGCGGGCGCCGCAGGTCACGACTGCGCATCGTCACCGTGGTGGCGGGGTACGACGGCGTCCCGTCTGGTTGAATCCGGCACCTGTCCTGACCGGTTGGAGTCCGAGTGCCCCGTCGAGCCGCCCCGCACCTGCAGCACGTCACCGTGCACGGGCACCGTCGGGCGTACGTCCGCGCGGGCTCGGGGCCGGTCGTCCTCCTGCTGCACGGGCTCGGCTGCGACCACACGACCTGGGACCCCGTCATCGGGCAGCTGTCGCGCACGCACACCGTGATCGCGCCCGACCTCCTCGGCCACGGCAGCTCGGACAAGCCGCGCGCCGACTACAGCGTCGGCGGCTACGCCAACGGGATGCGGGACCTGCTCACCGTGCTGGGCGTCGACACCGCGACGGTGGTCGGGCACAGCCTGGGCGGGGGAGTGGCGATGCAGTTCGCATACCAGTACCCCGAGCGCACCGAGCGGCTGGTGCTGGTGGCGTCCGGCGGCCTCGGCCCCGAGGTGTCCCCGGCGATCCGCGCGGTCACCACCCCCGGGTTCCAGGAGGTGATGGGCCTGCTCACGCTGCCCGGGCTGCGCCACGTCACCACGACCGCGTTGCGGGTGCTCTCCCGCACCGGCGTGCCCGAGCTGCGCGACCTCGGCGAGGTCGCCGCGATCTACGACTCCTTCAAGGACCCCCAGACCCGGGCGGCGATCCGGCACGTCGTCCGCGCGGTGGTGGACTGGAAGGGCCAGGTCATCACGATGGCCGACCGGGCCTACCTCACCGAGGCGATGCCGATGTGCGTCATCTGGGGGGCCGACGACCAGGTGATCCCGGTCGCCCACGCGCAGAACGCCGGCGAGCTCGCCCCGACGGCGCGCATCGAGGTGGTGCCGAACGCCGGCCACTTCCCGCACAAGGACCATCCCGAGCGGTTCGTGCGGATCCTGCGCGACTTCATCCGCACGACCGAGCCGAGCCGGCACGACCGCGAGCGGTGGCGCGAGCTCCTCGAGGAGGGAGCACCCGTGGTCCCGGCCGAGGCCGAGGCGGGGGAGCCCCCGGTGACGCCGGTGCCCGCCGCGGGGTGAGCCGCGGCGGGCCGGCGTCGGGGACGGCGTGCGCCGTCAGGCGTCGCCGCCCTCCTGCTTGATGTCCTTGGTCGCCGTCGGGTCGTCGATCCGGTAGCGCTGGGCTGCCTCGACCGCCTTCTCGGCGGGCAGCTCGCCGGCGTCCGCGAGCGCCTGCAGCGCCTGGACGACGACGCTCGGCGCGTCGATGTGGAAGAAGCGACGTGCGGCCGGGCGGGTGTCGGCGAAGCCGAACCCGTCGGCACCGAGGACCCGGTAGTCGGCCGGGACCCAGCGCGCGATCTGCAGCGGGACGGCCCGCATGTAGTCGGACACGGCGACGACCGGACCCCGGGCGCCGGCGAGCTTGTCGCTGACGTAGGCGGTGCGGTGCTGCTCGCCGGGATTGAGGAGGTTCCACTCCTCGGCGGCGGCGCCGTCACGGGCCAGCTCGTTCCACGACGTCACCGACCACAGGTCGGACTGGACGCCCCAGTCCTCGGCGAGCATCCGCGCCGCGTCCTGGATCCACGGGAAGCCGACGCCGGAGGCCATCAGCTGCACGCGCGGGCCCTCGCCGTCGGCGGTGGACACGCGGTGGATGCCGCGCAGGATCCCCTCGACGTCCACGTCGGCCGGCTCGGCCGGCATCGACACCGGCTCGTTGTAGACGGTCAGGTAGAAGATGACGTCCTCGCCCTGGCCCTCCGGCCCGCCCGAGCCGTACATCCGCTCGAGGCCGTCCTGCATGATGTGGGCGATCTCGTAGGAGAACGCGGGGTCGTAGTGCACGACCGCCGGGTTGGTCGCCGCGAGCAGCGGCGAGTGGCCGTCGGCGTGCTGGAGGCCCTCGCCGGTCAGCGTGGTGCGCCCGGCCGTCGCGCCGATCAGGAAGCCGCGGGCGAGCTGGTCGGCCATCGCCCAGATCGAGTCGCCGGTGCGCTGGAACCCGAACATCGAGTAGAAGATGTAGAACGGGATCATGTGCTCGCCGTGGGTGGCGTAGGCCGACCCGGCCGCCGTCGCCGAGGCCATGGCACCCGCCTCGGAGATGCCCTCGTGGAGCATCTGGCCCTGCGCGGACTCCTTGTAGGAGAGCAGCATCTTGCGGTCGACCGACTCGTACTGCTGGCCGCCGGGGTTGTAGACCTTGGCGCTCGGGAACATGGAGTCCATGCCGAAGGTGCGGTACTCGTCGGGGGCGATCGGGACGAGGCGCTCGCCGATCTCCGGGTCCTTCATCCAGTCGCGGAGCAGGCGCACCACGGCCATGGTGGTGGCGAACTTGTTCTTGCCCGAGCCCTGCTTGAGCTCGGCGTAGAGCTCGTCGCCGGGGAGCTTGAGCGCGGTGGACCGGTTGATCCGGCGGGGGATAGAGCCGCCGAGTGCCCTGCGGCGCTCGAGCATGTAGTCGATCTCCGGCGAGGAGGCGCCCGGGTGGTAGAACGGCGCGCCGCCGGTCTTCTCGTAGGACTCCTCGAGGTCGCGGTCGCTGATCGGCAGGTAGAGCCGGTCGCGGAACTTCTTGAGGTCCGGGAGCGTCAGCTTCTTCATCTGGTGGGTGGCGTTCTTGCCCTCGAGGGCGTCGATCGTCCAGCCCTTGATGGTGTGCGCCAGGATCACCGTCGGCTGCCCGGTGTGCTTGGTCGCGGCGTCGAACGCGGCGTAGACCTTGCGGTAGTCGTGGCCACCGCGCGGCAGCTTCTCGATCTGCGTGTCGCTCATGTGCTCGACCATCTTGCGCAGGCGCGGGTCGCCGCCGAAGAAGTGCTCGCGGACGTAGGCGCCGTCCTCGGTCGAGTAGGTCTGGAAGGCGCCGTCGGGCGTGGTGTTCATCTGGTTGACCAGGACGCCGTCGACGTCCTTGGCGAGCAGCGCGTCCCACTCGCGGCCCCACACGACCTTGATGACGTTCCAGCCGGCACCGCGGAAGTTGGCCTCGAGCTCCTGGATGATCTTGCCGTTGCCCGTGACCGGGCCGTCGAGCTGCTGCAGGTTGCAGTTGATGACCCAGGTGAGGTTGTCGAGCTCCTCGCGGGCCGCGACGCGGATGGCGCCGAGCGACTCGGGCTCGGCCATCTCGCCGTCACCCATGAAGGCCCACACGTGCTGCTGGTCGGTGTCCTTGATGCCGCGGTTGTCGAGGTAGCGGTTGAACCGGGCCTGGTAGATCGAGTTGATGGCGGTCAGGCCCATCGAGACCGTCGGGAACTCCCAGAAGTCGGGCATGAGCCGCGGGTGGGGGTACGACGGCAGGCCGGCGCCGCGGCCGTGCTGGACCTCCTGGCGGAAGCGGTAGAGTTGCTCCTCGCTGAGGCGGCCCTCGAGGAACGCGCGGGCGTAGACACCCGGCGAGCCGTGGCCCTGGATGTAGATCTGGTCGCCGCCGCCCTCGTGGTCCTTGCCGCGGAAGAAGTGGTTGAAGCCGACCTCGTAGAGGCTCGCCGAGGACTGGTAGGTGGCGATGTGGCCGCCGACCTCGAGGCCCTTGCGGTTGGCCGAGGACACCATGACCGCGGCGTTCCAGCGGATGAAGGCGCGGATGCGGCGCTCGACGTCCTCGTCGCCGGGGAACCACGGCTCGCGCTCCGGCGGGATGGTGTTGATGTAGTCGGTCGAGCGCAGGGCCGGGACGCCGACCTGCTTCTCGCGCGCACGCTCGAGGAGGCGCAGCATCACGTAGCGAGCCCGGTCGCGGCCCCGGTCGTCGAGCATCGCGTCGAAGGACGCGAGCCACTCCTGGGTCTCGTCGGGGTCGATGTCCGGCAGCTGGGTGGGGAGTCCCTCGTGGATCACCGACGCGATGGCCGGGCTCTTGCGGGACTTGTCAGCGTCACTCACTCACTCATCGTGTCACGCGACGCGGCGCCACGAAATCTACCCATGGGTAGCGGCATCTGCCGTGAGACGCGTCCCACCGACACGCTCGACGGACGGGCCGGGGTTGCGGCGCCTGCTGTGTTCGGGTGGACTATGCGCAATCCCCGCCTGTCACAGGCGTACCCGGACATTGGAGGCACTGCGTGAGCTCGACGGTGGGCGACTCTGCCCCGGCGACCGGCACGGGCGATCGGCTGGGGCTCAAGCCCGGCATGGTCGTCCAGGAACTCGGCTGGGACAACGACACCGATGACGAGCTGCGCGTCGCGGTCGAGGACCGGATCGACGCAGACATGGTCGACGGTGACTACGGCAACGTCGTGGACGCGGTGCTGCTGTGGTGGCGCGACGACGACGGCGACCTGGTCGACGGCCTCGTCGACGCGCTGACCGACCTGGTGGGCGGCGGCTCGATCTGGCTGCTGACGCCGAAGGTCGGGCGGCCCGGCACCGTCGACCCGGCGGACATCGCCGAGGCGGCACCCGTCGCGGGCCTGTCGCAGACGACCACGGCCGCGGTCAGCAAGGACTGGCAGGCGACCCGCCTGGTCGCCCCGAAGACGCCCGCGTGACCGGTCGCGGCCTCGCGCACGCCCTCACCACGAGGGCGGGCGGGGCCGCCACCACGGTCCGGGTGCTCGGCAGGGCGGGCGTGATCCGCGCCCACGGCCCGCGGACGCTCGCCGGCGTCGGCCGCGTGGTGCTCCGGTGGGGCACCGGCCCGGCCGGCGGGTTCGCGGGCCTCGCCGTCCGTGCCCCGCACGAGGTGGGCGTCGTCGACGAGCTCGGCGAGCTGACCTGGGGCGAGCTGCACCGACGCTCGAACTCCCTGGCCAGGGCGCTGGCCGAGCGCGGCGTGGGCGAGGGCGACTCGGTCGCGGTGATGTGCCGCAACCACCGCGGGTTCCTCGACGCCACCATCGCCGTGGCCAAGCTCGGCGCCGACATCCTCTACCTCAACACCTCCTTCGCCGGTCCCCAGCTCGTCGACGTCCTCCACCGCGAGGCGCCGAGCATGGTGGTCCACGACGAGGAGTTCACCGACCTGCTGGTCGGGGCCTCCGTCGAGCGGCGCGTGCTCGCCTGGACCGACGGCGTCCCGTCGGCAGGGGTCGAGACGCTCGAGCAGCTGGTGTCGGCGTACGACGAGGGCGACCTGCAGCCGCCGGCACGCCACGCCCGGATCGTGATCCTCACCTCCGGCACCACCGGCGCGCCCAAGGGGGCGCCGCGCAAGGAGGCCGGCATCGACGCCGCGGTCTCGCTGCTCTCGCGGATGCCGTTGCGGGCGGGGTGGCGCACGCACGTCGCGGCGCCGCTGTTCCACACCTGGGGCTTCGCGCACCTCGCGCTGGCGATGCTGCTCGGCTCGACGCTGGTGCTGCGGAGGACGTTCGACCCCGCCACCGCGCTGCGCACGGCGCAGGACGAGCGCTGCGAGTCGATGGTCGTGATCCCGGTGATGCTCCAGCGGATGCTCGCGCTCGATCCCGGGGTGCTCGACGGGATCGACCTGTCCCGCATGCGGGTCGTGGCGTCGTCGGGCTCCGCGCTGCCGGCCACGCTCGCCGAGGCGTGGATGGACCGCTTCGGTGACAACCTCTACAACATCTACGGCTCCACCGAGGTCGCCTACGCCTCGATCGCCACGCCCGAGGACCTGCGGGCCGACCCGACCTCGGCGGGCAGGCCGCCCCACGGCACGGTCGTGCGGATCCTCGACGAGGCCGGTCGCGAGCTGCCCCGGGGGAAGACCGGGCGGATCTTCGTCGGCAACGCGCTGCTCTTCGAGGGCTACACCCACGGCGGGTCGAAGGAGGTCGTCGACGGGCTGATGTCGTCGGGCGACGTGGGCTGGTTCGACGACGCCGGCCGGCTGCACGTGGCGGGCCGGGACGACGACATGATCGTCTCCGGCGGCGAGAACGTCTTCCCGCAGGAGGTCGAGGACTGCCTGGTCACCCACGAGCGCGTGCGGGAGGTCGCTGCCGTGGGCGTCGAGGACGACGACTATGGTCAGCGCTTGCGCGCCTTCGTGGTGCGCACCGGCGAGGTGTCGGACGACGAGCTGCGCGAGCACGTGAGGGCCAACCTGGCGAGGTTCAAGGTGCCCCGCGAGATCGTGTTCCTCGACGAGCTGCCGCGCAACGCCACGGGCAAGGTCCTCAAGCGGGAGCTCGCCCGGCCGGACCGGCCCCCGCACGAGCAACCCGGGGACGACCCGGGGACCGGCACCGAGGACGGCACGAGGGACGGCAAGGAGAAGGCGTGAACGGCGAGGGCCTGTGCATCGGCGACGAGGCACCCGACTTCACGTTGCGCGACCAGTTCGGCCAGGACGTGCGGCTCAGCGAGTTCCGCGGGCGCAAGGCCGTGGCGCTGATGTTCTTCCCGTTCGCGTTCACCGGCGTGTGCACCGGCGAGCTCTCCGGCGTGCGCGACCGGCTCGACGAGTTCCTGTCCTTCGACACCGAGGTGCTGGCACTGTCCTGCGACTCGGTCTACGCCCTGCGCAGCTTCGCCGAGGGGGAGGGACTCAACTTCCCGCTGCTCTCGGACTACTGGCCGCACGGCGCGGTGGCCTCGGCCTACGAGGTGTTCGACCCGGTCAAGGGCGCCCCGCGGCGCTCGTCGTACGTCGTGGACCGGGACGGCCGGCTGCGGTGGGCCGTGCACAACGCGAACCCGGACGGACGCGACCTCGACGAGCACCTCCGCGAGCTGCACGCCGCCGTCGGTCCGGGTCTGGTCTAGACACCTCGCGGCCATTTCGTGGCCTTTTCCGTGAATCCCGGGACGCTGTTGCGGACTGGTGTAATCTTCTTCTTGTTGAGCCGCTGGTGACCCGAGACGCCAGCGGCTCAACTCATTTCTCCCGCGGTCGAGAGCCGGTCCCGGCGCCCCGGGCAGGTCCCGTAGTGTGTGCCACTGCGCGTCGGTAGCTCAGCGGTAGAGCACTCGGTTTACACCCGAGCGGTCGGCGGTTCGAAACCGTCCCGACGCACCGGATCCTCGTGCATGAGAGGCCTCTCATCAGCGCCTCACGGACGGCTCACGCCGCCGCAGCAGTGTCCTCGTCATCGGGCCGACACGGCCCCTGACGAGAGGAACCATGATGAGGAAGCTCCTTCCCACCGCCCTCCTGGGTGTCGCCGGCCTGACCGCGTTCGGCCTGATCGGCATGTCGTCGCCCGTCGTCGCCAGCGGCGCCGACGAGGCCGCCAAGCGCGAGGACGACGCGCCGTCCCTCGTGCTGGTCGCCGACGACGATGACGACGACACCAACGACGACGACGGTGACGACGACACCCGCACCCGCACCGGCAACAGCCGCGACACCAACGACAACACCGCGAGCAACGTCACCGGGGTCAGCCGCGACCGCGACAACAGCCGCGGCGACAACACCCGCGACTGGACGCGCGACGGTGGCGACAAGACGCGGGACAGGACGGCCGGCAACACCAACGACCGCAGCCGCAACGACACCCGCGGCTGACGCGGCCGACCAGACGCGACGACACGGGACGACAGGGGAACGACGATGGGCACGCGCGACGACGGCTGGCACCTCGGGGAGGGCGACCTCCTCGCTCCAGGGCTGAGCGCCCTGAAGCGCCTGGGCGGGGGAACCGCCTACGAGGCGTGGCTGTGCTTCGACGAGGTCACGTGGTCGGCGGTCGTCGTCAAGGTCCTGCGTCCCTCCCAGGTCGACGACGAGTCCTCCCGGCGCGGGCTGCGCCGGGAGGTGCTCGCGCTCGCCACGATCAACCACCCCGTCGTGGTCCGCGGGCTGCGCGACGGGCAGCACGGCGACCGGCCCCACGTCGTCCTCGAGCACATCGACGGCCCGCGGCTCTCCAGCCTGGTCCGTCGCCACGGCCGGCTCCAGGAGCAGCAGTACCTGCCGCTGGCGATCGACGTCGCCTCGGCGCTGCACTACCTGCGCCAGGTCGGCTGGACGCACCTCGACATCAAGCCCAGCAACGTGATCATGGGCGCCCCGGCCCGTCTCATCGACCTCTCGATCGCGCGTCCCGAGGAGGACGCCCGCCGGCTCCGCCACCCCATCGGCACCGATGCCTACATGGCCCCCGAGCAGTGCGACCCGACGGCACCCGGCGGAGCGGTGCCGTCGTACGCCTCCGACGTCTGGGGGCTCGGCGCCACGCTGTTCCACGCCGTCGCGGGTGTCCGGCCGTTCGCCCACGGCGACCCGGACGCCGACGACGTACACCTGCGCTTCCCGCAGCTGGTGGCCGACCCGGCGCCCCTCCCGGACGACGTGCCGCCGACGGTGGCCGACGTCGTGCACGCCTGCCTGCGTCGCGATCCGGCCGGGCGGCCGCTGCCGCACGAGGTCGCCGATGCCCTCGAGCCGGTCCTGGCGGGGCTGCCCCGCGGGTCGCTGGCCGGGTTCCGGATCAGGGGTTGAGCCGGTAGCCGACCCCGCGGACGGTCGAGATCGCGTCGGTGCCCAGCTTCTTGCGCAGGTAGCCGACGTAGACGTCCACGACGTTGGAGCCCGGGTCGAAGTCGTAGCCCCAGACGAGGTCGAGCAGCTGCTCCCTCGTCAGCACCTGCCCGGGGTTGAGCAGGAAGATCTCGGCGAGGGCGAACTCGCGCGCCGACAGCTCGGACTCGCCACGCGGACCCGAGATGCGACGCGTACGCCGGTCCAGGCGGAGGCCGCCGACCACGACGTCGTCCCCGGTGCTCGGGGCATCGGCGGGGGCGAGCGACCGCAGCCGCAGCCGGATGCGCGCCATCAGCTCGGCGAAGCGGAACGGCTTGGCCATGTAGTCGTCGGCGCCGCTGTCCAGGGCGGTGACCGTGTCGGTGACCGAGTCGCGCGCCGTCAGCACGATGACCGGCATCCGGCTGCCCTGCGAGCGCAGGTGGTCGAGGACCTCGAAGCCGTCCATGCCGGGCAGGCCGATGTCGAGCACCATCAGGTCGAAGCGACCGGACAGCGCCTCGTCGAGGCCGCTCGGTCCGTCGCCGGCCACGGTCGGCTGGTGCCCCTCGGCACGCAGGCCCTTCGCCACGAACGAGGCGATGCGCTCCTCGTCCTCCACGATCAGGATCTGGGCCACGTCGTCTCCTCGATGTGCGGGCCGGGCTGGTGGCGGGGCTGCTGCCGGGGTCGGTGCGGGGGCTGCTGGCGTGCCGGTCGTGGCTGGTCGCGCCCCAGGGTGCGGTCGGGCAGGACGATCTCGACGTGCGCCCCCCGGGGCTCGGCGTCGGTGATGCGGACGACGCCGCCGTGCGCGTCGGCGATGGCGCGGACGATGCTCAGGCCGAGCCCGAACCCGTCGTCCCCGGCCCGCACGGTGCTGCGGCCGAAGCGCTCGAGGACGGCCTCGCGGTCCTCGGGCGGGATGCCGTCGCCGCCGTCGCGGACCCACAACCGGACCTCGCCGTCCTCGCGGGTCGAGCCGACGGCGACCACCGAGCCGGGGTCGGTGTGCTTGACGGCGTTGTCGGCGAGCTGGAGCAGCGCCTGGGTCACCCGCTGCTCGTCGAGCACCGCCCGGCCCCGCGCCGTGCCGTCGAGCCGCCACTCCCGCTCGCCGAGCGCGGTGGCCTTGGCCAGCACCGACCGGGTCAGCGCGTCCACGTCCACCTCGCCGAGGACCAGGAAGTCGTGGCGCCGGCTCTTGGCGAGCAGGACGAGGTCGCCCACGAGCCGCGACATCCGGTCCACCTCGTCGAGCAGCAGCTCGCGGGTCTCGGCCAGGTCCTCGGCGTCGCCGTGGTCGAGCAGCTCGAGGTGCCCGCGGACGACGGTGAGCGGGGTCTTGAGCTCGTGGCCCGCGTCGTCGAGGAACTGGCGCTGGGCGGCGAAGCCGGCGTCGAGGCGCTCGAGCATGCCGTTGATGGTCCGGGTGAGCGCTGTGATGTCGTCGTTGCCGCGCTCGGGGATGCGCCGCGACAGGTCCGTCGCCGTGATCTCGCGGGCCGTCTCCTCGAGCGTGCGCAGCGGCGCGAGCAGCCGGCCGGACTGGAAGGCCGCGATCGTGGTGATGAGGCCGAGCGACAGCAGGGCGATGAGGGCGTACGTCTGCAGCGTCCGGTCGAGCTCCTCGTGCTCGTCGCGCAGGAAGTTGACGATGACCAGCGCCCCGTCGCCCTGGGTGTTGGTCACCGGCACGAGCGTCACCCACGTCTCGCCGAAGGTCGGCGACTCGATGACCCGGGTGCCGCCGGCGTCGGCGAGCTCGGCGAGGGCGTCCTGGTAGTCGGGCTCGTCCAGCACCTCCTGGCCGTAGCGGTTGGCCGTGCGCTCCGGCACCTCGCCGCGGACGTAGCCGACGAGCATCTCGTCGTCGTCGGGGACGTTGCGGGTGAGGAAGACGTTGAGCACGCGGCCGACGTCGTCGAAGGGGCGACCGGTGTTGGGGTCGACGCGCAGGTTGCGGAACTCGGCGATCTCCTGCTCGATCTGGTCGTTGACGGCGCGCTCGATCCGCGCGGACTCCAGGGCGTAGACGAGGATCCCGGCACCGGTCATCGCGGCGGCTGTGAGCAGGGCGATGACGGCGGCGATGCGGGTCCGGACGGAGACCTGCGCGAAGCGGCGCGGGGCACCGTCAGTCGTCCCCGTCGTCGTTGGTCTCGTCGTCGGTCGTGTCGTCACTGTCGTCACCGTCATCCCACTCGTCGTCGTCATCCTCGCCGATGGGCGTGGGTTGCGGTGTCACGACCACGGCGTCGTCGCGACCGGAGCCGTCGCGGTCCCCGGGCGTCGGGGACGGCGTGGGGGGCGGTGCGGGGGTCGGCGTCGGGGTCCGCGTGGGGGTCGGCGTCGGGATCGGCCGACGGGCGGGCTCCGGGGTGGGGCTGGTGGTGGGGCTGGTGCGGCGGGACTCCGGGCGGGTGTCCGGGCTGGAGTCCGGGGTCGACGGGCCGTCGCGCAGGATCACCGGGCTGTGGTCCCCGGGACCGGGCAGGTCCGGGGTGGCGAGCGACGTCGCGACGTAGGCCGTCACCGGCACTACGAGCACGAGGAGGACCACCCCCTTCACCAGCTGGCTCATGGCGCGATGGTCGCGCCCGGTCGTCGCAGGAGGATGAGACGCAGATGAGAGACCTCTCATCCGGCCGCTCGTCGCGGCCGCGCGACCGTCCGCCGCAGCCGCTGTCGGTGCCCTCGTCGGGGCGGGTGACGCATGCCACAGTGGGATCATGATCGTCCCCTTCAGCGTCACCGACTTCATCGAGCGGGCCGCTGCCGTCTACGGCGAGCGTCCCGGCGTCATCGACGAGCCCGACCAGCCGGCGGACCCGCTCGGCACGCTGACCTACGCCGAGGCGTACGAGCTCTCGCGCCGCCAGTCGGCGCGGCTCGACGAGCTCGGCATCGGGGTCGGGGAGCGCGTCGCGATCGTGAGCCACAACTCGGCTCGCCTCCTCACGTCGTTCTTCGGCGTAAGCGGCTCGGGCCGGGTCCTGGTGCCGATCAACTTCAGGCTGCGCGCCGACGAGATCTCCTACATCGTGTCCCACTCGGGCGCACGGGTCCTCTACGTCGACCCGGAGCTCGTCGAGACGCTGAGGGGCATCGACGTCGAGCACACCTTCGTGCTCGGCGACGACGCGTCGATGTATGCCGCCCCCGGGACGGAGCCCAGGCACTGGGAGCCGGACGAGAACGCCACCGCGACGATCAACTACACCTCCGGCACGACGGCACGGCCCAAGGGCGTGCAGCTGACGCACCGCAACCTCTGGACCAACGCGGTGACCTTCGGCCTGCACGCCGGGGTGAGCGACCGCGACGTCTACCTCCACACCCTGCCGATGTTCCACGCCAACGGCTGGGGGATGCCCTTCGCGATGACCGGCCTCGGCGTGCCGCAGGTGGTGCTCCGCAAGGTCGACGGCGCGGAGATCCTGCGCCGGGTCGAGCAGCACGGGGTCACCGTGATGTGCGCAGCGCCGGCGGTCGCCGCCGCGGTCCTCGACGCCGCGCAGGACTGGGAGGGCGAGGTCCCGGGCCGGGACCGGGTGCGGATCATCATGGCCGGCGCCCCGCCGCCGACGAGGACCGTCGTGCGGGTCGAGGAGGAGCTCGGCTGGGAGTTCGTCCAGATCTACGGCCTGACCGAGACCTCGCCGCTGCTGACCGTCAACCGCTCACGATCCGAGTGGGACGACCTGTCCGCCGAGGACCGGGCCGCGAAGCTGGTGCGGGCCGGGGCGCCGGCCATCGGCGTACGGCTGCGCACCGACGAGCACGGCGAGGTGCTGGCGCGGTCCAACGTGATCCTCGAGGGCTACTGGGAGCGCCCGGACGAGACGTCGAAGGCGCTGGTCGACGGCTGGTTCCACACCGGCGACGGGGGAGCGATCGGCGACGACGGCTACCTCTCCATCAGCGACCGCAAGAAGGACGTGATCATCACCGGCGGGGAGAACGTCTCCTCGATCGAGGTGGAGGACGTGCTGTTCTCCCACCCGGCCGTCGCCGAGGTCGCGGTCATCGGAGTGCCGAGCGAGAAGTGGGGCGAGACCATCAAGGCGCTCGTCGTGCTGGCCGACGGAGCCACCGCGGACGAGGCCGAGCTGATCGCGTGGTGCAAGGACAGGGCCGCGGGCTACAAGGCGCCGACCTCCATCGAGGTCCGCGACGAGCTGGCCCGGACCGCGACCGGCAAGCTGCAGAAGTTCAAGCTGCGCCAGCCCTACTGGGAGGGCCACGACCGGCAGGTCAACTGAGCCCCGCCGCCCGTCCCCGGCGCATCCTCGATACTGGCGCCATGCCCACCCTCGCCGACGTCGTCGACCTCCTCCACGACTGGTACCCGCCGCGCACCGCCGACGCCTGGGACGCCGTCGGCCTGGTGGCCGGTGACCCCGCGGCCGGGGTCTCCCGCGTCGCGTTCGCGGTCGACCCCACGCTCGAGGTCGCCCGCGAGGCCGTCGCGTGGGGTGCCGACCTGCTGGTGGTGCATCATCCGCTCCTCCTCACCCCGGTCAGCTCGGTGGCGGCGACCACGCCCAAGGGCCGCACGCTGCACACGCTCACCGCGGGAGGGTGCGCGCTGCTGACGGCGCACACCAACGCCGACCAGGCGGAGTCCGGCGTCTCCGCGGCGCTGGCCTCCGCACTCGGGCTCGTCGACGCCGTCCCGATCCGGCCCGCGCCCGGCGAGCCGCTCGACAAGGTCGTCGTGTTCGCGCCCGTCGCCTCAGCGGACGCCGTGCGCGCGGCGATGACCGATGCCGGTGCGGGCCGGCTGGGCGACTACGACTCCTGCACCTGGTCGACGCCGGGCGAGGGCCGCTTCCGCCCGCTCGACGGCGCCTCGCCCGCGATCGGCCGGGTCGGCGACCTCGAGGTGGTCGAGGAGGTGCGGATCGAGGCCGTGGTGCCGCGCGGGCGTCGTACGGCGGTCGTGCGGGCGCTGCTCGCCGCGCACCCCTACGAGGAGCCGGCGTTCGACGTCCTGCCGCTGGCCGACGCCGGCCTCGCCACGACCGGGACCGGGCGGGTGGGCGCGGTGGAGGAGACGACGCTGGAGCAGTTCGCGGCGCGGGTCGCGCAGGCACTGCCCGCCACCGCCCACGGCGTACGGGTCGCCGGCGACCCGGCCCGCCGGGTGCGGCGGGTCGCGGTGTGCGGCGGCGCGGGGGACTTCCTGCTCGACGAGCTCGCCCACGGGGATGCGGACGTCTACGTGACCAGCGACCTGCGGCACCACCGCGCGGGGGAGTTCCTCGAGCACGGCGGGCCGGCGCTGGTCGACGTCGCGCACTGGGCGGCCGAGTGGACCTGGCTCCCGGTGGTGGAGGCTCGGCTGCGCCGGGCGCTGGGCGATAGGGTCGAGACCCGGGTCAGCACGCTGTGCACGGACCCGTGGACGTTCCGTCCTGGCAGCCATGAGTCGTCACCCCAGTCGTCACCGAAGCAGGAGGGCCGTTGAAGGCCGATCCCACCCACCAGATCGCGCTCCTCGACGTCGCCGAGCTCGACTCGCGCGCCGCGCAGCTGCGGCACCAGCGCACCCACCTCCCCGAGCTGGCCGAGATCGCCGCGCTCGAGGCCGAGCGCACCGCGCTCACCGACCAGGTGCGTGACGCCCGGATCGTCGTCGACGACCTCACCGTCGAGCAGGCGAAGGCCGACCGCGAGGTCGAGCAGGTCAGGACGCGCCGTGAGCGCGACCGCAACCGCATGGACACCGGGCAGATCACCAACCCCAAGGACCTCGAGCGGATGCAGCACGAGCTGGTCTCGCTCGAGCGGCGCATCAGCAGCCTCGAGGACTCCGAGCTGGAGGTGATGCAGGCCCTCGAGGAGGCCCAGCAGGTGCTCGACGGCCTCGGGATCCGCGCCGAGGACATCGACGCCCGCCTGGCCGAGCTGGTCGCGGCGCGCGACGAGCGGCGCGCCGCCATCGACGCCTCGCTGGAGGAGGTCACCGCCGCGCGGGGGCCCGCCATCGACGGCATGCCCGACGACCTGATGGCGCTCTACGAGCGGCTGCGCGAGCAGAAGGGCATCGGCGCCGCGCTGCTGCGCGCGCGTCAGTGCGGTGGCTGCAACATGACCCTCGACGCCTCCGAGCTCTCCCGCATCCGCTCCGCACCGGCCGACGAGGTCATCCGGTGCGAGGAGTGCCAGCGCATCCTGGTGCGCACCGACGAGTCGGGACTCTGAGAGCGGCGACCCGTGCGCTACCTCGACGCGGAGCTGGTCGCAGCCCGCGGTCGTACGTCGCTGCGGGCCCGCGTCGGCCGGCTGCGGGCCAAGGCGTGGGTGATCGGCCAGTGCGCGGTCGCCGCCGGAATCGCCTGGTGGCTGGCCGCCGACGTCTTCGGGCACCGGCTGCCCTTCTTCGCGCCGATCGCGGCCGTGGTGTCGCTGGGTATGTCCTACGGCCAGCGCCAGCGGCGGGTCGCCGAGGTCACCGTGGGCGTCGCCCTCGGGGTGCTGCTGGGTGATGTCGTCACCCACCTCATCGGCTCCGGAGGGCTCCAGATCGCGTTGATCGTGGCGGTCGGCATGTCGATCGCGCTGCTGCTCGACGCCGGCCAGCTGCTCCTCATCCAGGCAGCGGTGCAGGGCATCGTCGTGGCGGCGCTCGCCCCGGCGCCGGGGGATGCGTTCCTGCGGTGGACGGACGCGCTCATCGGCGGGGCCGTGGCGCTCGCCGCGGCGACCATCGTGCCCCGCGCGCCGCTGCGGCGCCCGCGCGACCAGGCGGCAGTCGTGGTCCGCAAGATCGCCGAGCTGCTCCGCTCGTCGGCGGACCGGATCGGTGACGGCGACGCGGAGGCGGCCCTCGCGGTGCTGCGTGACGCCCGCCAGACCGACTCGCTGATCGCCGAGCTGCGCGCCGCCTCGCAGGAGGGCCTGTCGGTGGTCAGCTCCTCGCCCTTCCGGCGGCACCACGGCGAGCACCAGCGCCAGCTCGCCGAGCTGGTGGAGCCGCTCGACGTCGCCCTGCGCAACACCCGGGTCGTGGTGCGTCGGGTGGCGGTGGCCGCCCACCGCCGCGAGCCGGTGCCCGCGTCCTACGCCGCGCTCATGCGCGAGCTCGCCGGCCTGGCCGACCGGGTCGCCGACGAGCTGGTCGAGGACCGCATGGCCACAGCCGTGATCGAGGACCTGGTGGCGCTCGGCCGGGCGACCGCGACGGTCGAGCGGAGCGAGGACCTGTCGGCGGAGGTGATCCTCGCCCAGGTGCGCTCGATCATCGCCGACCTGCTGGCGCTGTGCGGGATGGACCCGCTCGAGGCGACGGACGTCATCCCGCTGCGCTGAGGTCCCTCAGACGTCGGTGACGACCACGTCGAGCTGGGTCCCTCTGGCGGTCGGGTGGCCGACCTCGACGGTCCAGCCGAGCCGGGTGAGGGTCTCGGCAAGGGCCTTCGGTGTGCGCGGGTCGGCGCCGTCCTCGAGCAGCGCGCGGACGATGCGTCCCTTGGTCGCCTTGTTGAAGTGGCTCACGACGGTGCGGCGGCCGCCGGACTCGTGGAGGACGCGCACGGTCGCGACCCGGCGACCGACGTCCGCGGCGGGCCGCCAGAAGGCGGCGTACGTGCTGGAGCGCAGGTCGACGAGCAGCCCCGAGCGCATCGCGTCGGTGACGGCGTCGCCGAGGACCTCGCGCCACACGCCGGCGACCGACCCGACGCCGGGGAGGACGGCGTCGCCGGAGAGCCGGTAGGCCGGGATCCGGTCGCCCGGCCGGACGATCCCGAACAGCGAGCTGGTGACCGCCAGTCGTGACGTCGCGCGGCGGCGGGCGGCGGGGGAGAGGGTGGCCGGACCGAGGGCGTCGTAGAGGACACCGGTGTAGATCGCGTCCGCCCGCGCCGTTGGGGCGGTGGGCAGGCCGGCGTTGCGCTCGACGAGGTCGCGCTGCGCCGGACCGAGGCCCAGCACGCCCGCGGCCTTGTCGGGGTCCTCGCGGCACAGGGTCGTGAGGGCCTCGAGGAGCGTCGCGCGGGTCCCGGTCAGCGCGGGCGAGGACAGGGAGACGAGGTCGAGGGACTTGCCACGGCGCGGGGCGGTCTTGCCCTCGCTCGGCGGCAGGAGGATCAGCACGCGGGCAAGCGTAGAGAGCGCGCTGCTGTCGCGCCCGGCTAGGGTCGGGACATGCCGAGCAACCGTGTGGTGAAGGTCCGGTCGACCGGGGACAGCGTCACGGCGCAGGAGATGCGGGACGGCATCGCCGCCATCCAGCAGGAGATGAAGCTGTCCGCGGCCTTCCCCGACGCCGTCGAGGAGGCGGCCGCAGCCGCTGCGGCCGCGCCGCGGCTGCCCGAGCTGGACCGCACGGACATCGAGCTGGTCACCATCGACCCCGAGGGCGCGCGCGACCTCGACCAGGCGATGCACATCGCACGCGACGCCGACCACCCCGGCGGCTACGTCGTCCACTACGCCATCGCCGACGTCGCCGCATTCGTCACGGCCGGTGACCCGGTCGACGTCGAGGCCAACCGCCGCGGCGAGACGCTCTACGGCGCCGACTCGAAGATCCCGCTGCACCCGAAGGTGCTGTCCGAGGGAGCGGCCTCGCTTCTTCCCGACCAGGTGCGTCCGGCCCTGCTCTGGACGATCCGCGTCGACGACGTCGGTGAGGGCGTCGACGTACAGGTCGAGCGGGCGCTGGTGAGGTCCCGGGCCCAGCTGTCCTACCTCGAGGTGCAGGCCGACCTCGACGCCGGGCGCGCGCCCGAGCTGATCGGCCTGCTGAAGGAGGTCGGCGAGCTGCGGCTGGCCCGCGAGGCCGCCCGGGGCGGCGTGTCGTTGCCGCTGCCCGAGCAGGAGCTCGTCGAGACCGGTGACGGCCACTGGGAGCTCGAGTTCCGCCGCCTCACGCCCGTCGAGAACTGGAACGCGCAGATCTCCCTGCTCACCGGCATGGCCGCGGCGTCGCTGATGGTCTATGCCCGCGTCGGCATCCTGCGCACGCTTCCGCCCGCCGACCCCCGCGACGTGCAGCGGCTGCACCGCACCGCGCGGGCGCTGGGCATCGAGTGGCCGGCCGAGCAGCTCTACCCCGACTTCATCCGCACCCTCGACCCGTCGCGGCCCACCCACGCGGCGATGATCGTGGCCTGCACCCGGCTGCTGCGCGGCGCGGGCTACGTCACGTTCAACGGCGAGCTCCCCGAACAGGCGCAGCACTCGGCGCTCGCCTCGGAGTACGCCCACGTCACCGCGCCGCTGCGCCGCCTCGCCGACCGCTACGCCGGTGAGATCTGCGTGGCGCTGTGCGCCGGCACCGAGGTCCCCGACTGGGTGATCAGCGCGATGGCCGAGCTGCCCGACACGATGACCAGCTCCGGCCGGCGCGCCAACCAGTACGAGAACGCCGTGGTCAACCTCTGCGAGGCCGAGCTGCTCAGCGACCGGGTCGGCGAGACCTTCACCGCCGTCGTCGTCGACCTCGACGAGAAGGACAAGAAGAAGGGCGACATCACCATCCAGGACCCCGCCATCGAGGCGAGCGTCGTGGGCTCCGCCGACCTCCCACTGGGGGAGGAGGTCACCGTCGAGCTGGTGCAGGCCGACCCCCGCACCCGGACGGTGGAGTTCCGCCTGGTGTGAGGCGTACGGCGGCCCGCGCGGCGTACGGCCTGTCGGACAGGACGAAGTCCGCGCGAGCCGCGGGTCGTACGCTCGCCTGCCCCCCGGTCCCGGGGGTTCGTCCTGTCTGACGGGCCGCCTGTGGAGAGCGGCGGCGCGAGATGCGCCGGACTTGGCAGGCTGGCGCGATGGACCCGGTCGAGGCGCTGCAGCGACACGGCGGCGTGGCCAGCCACGCGCAGCTGCTGCGGCTGACGACGCGTCGGGCGCTGAGAGGCGCGGTGCGCCGGGGGACCGTCATTAGGGCGTCGCAGCACCGCTACGTGGTGCCCACCGCCGAGGACGCCCGTGGTGCGGCGTCTGCGCTCTCGGGCGTGGTGTGCCTGCGGAGTGCGGCGGCCCACCACGGCTGGGCGATGAAGGAGCAGCCGCCGGAGCCGGAGGTCGCGGTCAACCCACGGCGCCACCTGGCCGCGAGCCGGCGGGAGGGCGTACGCGTGGTGTGGATGCCGGTCGCGGGGGACGACCTGGTCACCGGCGTGACCGGCCCGCTCAGGACCGTCATCGACTGTGCCCGTCACCTTCCCTTCGACGAGGCGCTCGCGATCGCAGACTCCGCGCTGCGGACCTGATCGGTCAGGCGCGCCGAGCTCGACGGCCTACGTGTGCGCGGGGCCGGTGCGGCGGCCGTACGTCGGGTGCTGGTGTACGCCGACGGGCGGGCCGCGAACCCGTTCGAGTCCGTGCTGCGGGCGCTGTGCATCCTGGCGGGGCTTGAGGTGGAGCCCCAGCAGGCGGTCGACCTCGGGTCGGGCACCGTCCACCCGGACCTGGTCTCACGGGCGCTGAGGGTCGTGCTGGAGGCGGACTCCTGGACGTTCCACGCGACCCGCGCCGCGCACGCCCGCGACTGTGCGCGCTACAACCTGCTGGTGATCCACGGCTGGCGCGTCTTCCGCTTCACGTGGGAGCAGGTGATGCTCGACCAGGCCTACGTCCGGTGGGTCCTCGCGCAGGTCGCACGGCCTGTCGAGCAGGAGGAAGCCGGCGGCGGGTGGGCGGTCCCCGCGTGACGGGGGAGGCGTCTGAGGGTTTGTCCTGTCAGACAGGCCGGGAGTGGGTCGGCCTGTAGGCCGGGGACCGTTCTCGCGTAAGTTGATGCAGTTGGAAATCAGCGGAAATGCCGTCTGACCTGCGGGAACGTGATTTGAGGTGACTGTCCGAGACGGTCGTTCCTGAAATTCTTGCGGACTCTGTGCGGACTGGATCGGCTCCGGAAAGGCCCTCGCTGGGGCCCACCAACTACCGAACGACAACGGTTCGTCTCCCTCCGCTTATGGTACCGCCAGCGGTACCATCGACTAACGTCGGCATTGACCGCCAGTCGACAAGAAGGAGGCCATGTGATGCAGACCGATACTCGCCCCAACGTCTCGCACTACACCTACCGGCTCTCGTGGTCCGCTGACGACGCGGAGTACGTCGCGACCTGCGCCGAGTTCCGCTCGCTGTCCTGGGTGGCAGGTTCTCAGGTCGAGGCATTGCAAGGGCTCGAGCAGTTGCTCGTGGACGTCGTGGCGGACATGGCCGCCGCAGGGGAGCATGTGCCCCAACCCTTCGCAGAGCGCGCCTACTCCGGCAAGTTCAACCTTCGTGTCGGAGAGCTTCTGCACCGCGAGCTGGCGATGCACGCCGCAGAAGACGGCCTGAGCCTGAACCAGTACGTCGTCCGAAAGTTGACCGCTGCCGGCTGAGTGCGCCGACTGCGCGACATAACAGGACGCCACGGATAGCCTGCGCGTGTCATGACAAACGGGGACCACGTACGCCTGCCAGCGGAGCAGCGTGCGCGCGTGCTGATTGATCGACAGCTGACAGCGGCTGGCTGGGTCATCCAAGACCGTAAGAACCTCAACCTCTTCGCAGGCACAGGAATTGCTGTTCGCGAGGTTGTCATGAAGCACGGACACGGGCGCGCCGACTACCTCCTCTATGTCGACCAACGGGTCGTCGGGGTGATCGAGGCCAAACCCGAAGGCACGCCCCTCTCGGGTGTCGAGTGGCAGTCAGCGATGTACGCCGAAGGGCTCCCGGCGGATGTCAGGTTGGCCGCGCTGACCAAGGATGGCCGGCTTCCCTTCGTGTTCGAGGCCAGTGGCACCGAGACCCACTTCACCAACGGTTTCGACCCCGAGCCCCGGGTTCGTCGGATCTTCAACTTTCCGAAGGCGGCCACCCTCGCCAAGACGCTCCGAGGGAAGGACCTGGAACACCCCACGTGGCGAGGCAAGGTCACTGCGATGCCACCGCTGGACATCACGCCGCTGCGGCCGGCGCAGATTGAGGCGATCAACGGCGTCGAGCAGAGCCTGCGCGAGCAGCGCTACGACCGAAGTCTCGTGCAGATGGCAACAGGCGCGGGCAAGACCTACGCGGCGGTGACGCTGTCCTACCGGCTGCTCAAGTTCGGCGGCTTCGACCGCATCCTCTTCCTCGTCGACCGCAACAACCTGGCCAAGCAGACGATGGCCGAGTTCGAGAACTACCGCACCCCCGACGACGGCCGCCGCTTCACCGAGCTCTACAACGTCAACCGGCTCAACCGAGGTCCGATGCCGGAGTCGACGGCCCTGGCGATCTCCACCATCCAGCGCGTCTTCATGGCGCTGCGCAACGAGGAGGTCGGCGAGAGCGACGACCCCGAGCTCGACGGCTGGGTACCCGACGCCCCGGTTAGTGTCGGCTATAACGCGGACATCCCACCGGAGACGTTCGACCTGATCGTGGTCGACGAGGCTCATCGTTCGATCTACGGACAGTGGCGCGGCGTCCTGGAGTACTTCGACGCCCATGTCGTCGGCCTTACCGCGACCCCCGGCAAGCAGACCTTTGGGTTCTTCAAGCAGAACCTCGTCTCGGAGTACACCTACCCGCAGTCTGTGGCCGACAACGTCAACGTCGACTTCGACATCTACCGGATCAAGACCCAGATCAGCGACCGGGGCTCGACGATCGAGGCCGGCACCGTCGTCCCCAAGGTCGACCGGCGCACCCGCGCCCAGCGATACGAGGCGCTGGACGAGGATCTCGAGTACACCAGCCGCCAGCTCGACCGCGCGGTGACCGCGACCGACCAGATCCGCACCGTGCTGGAGACATTCCGGGACAAGCTCTTCACCGAAATCTTCCCGGGACGGTCGACCGTGCCGAAGACCCTCATTTTCGCCAAGGACGACGCCCACGCCGAGGAGATCGTCACCCAGGTACGCGAAGTGTTCGGCAAGGGCAACGACTTTGCCGCCAAGATCACCTACACCGCCCGCAACGCAGACCAGCAGCTCGCCGCCTTCCGCACCAGCCCGGCTCTCCGGATCGCGGTCACCGTCGACATGATCGCCACAGGAACCGACGTGAAGCCGCTGGAGTGCGTGTTCTTCATGCGTGATGTGCGCTCGCCGCAGTATTTCGAGCAGATGAAGGGTCGCGGCGCCCGCACCATCCCGTCAGCCGACTTCCAGGCAGTCACTCCCGATGCCAAGCAGAAGACGCGCTTCGTGCTCATCGACGCCATCGGGGTCACCGAGCACGACTTCGTCGAGCCGCCGCTCAACCGCGAGAGGTCGGCCAGCCTCCAGAAGCTGTTGGAGAAGGCCGCCAACCTGACCATCACCGAGGACGAGACGGCCACTCTCGCGTCACGCCTCGCAGCGCTCGAACACCAGCTCACTCCCGAGGAGCGCGCCGAACTCGACTCCGTTGCCGGCGGGTCCGTGCGGAAGGTCGTCCGCCACCTCGTCGACGCTGTCGACCCTGACCGTCAAGCCGAAGTCATCGAGGGTGCCGAGGACCCGGAGGCGGTCCGTCAGCAGCTGATCATCGACGCCGTGAAGCCACTCGCATCGAACCCTGACCTGCGCGCTCGCATCCTCGAGCTTCGCCGCACCCACGACCGGGTGGTCGACGAGGTCTCCGCTGACGTCCTGCTCGATGCGTACGGCGTGGTCGACACCGGCAAGGCAGCCTCTGTCGTCGAGTCGTGGCGCGACTACCTCGACGAGCACCGCGCCGAGATCACCGCCATCCAGCTCCTCACCGAAGCGAAGGAACGGCGAATCTCCTTCAGCGACATCAAGGAGCTTGCAGACCGCATCGCCCGACCGCCCTACAACTGGACGCCCGACATCATTTGGAACGCGTACGTCGCCTTGGACCCGCAGTTCGCCGCCAAGTCCGACCACCGCACGCTGACCGACCTCGTCTCGCTGGTCCGCTTCACAGTCGGGGTCGACGACAAACTGGTTCCCTACGTCGAGCGAGTAAAGGAGAGATACGTCGCCTGGCTGGCCCAGCAGGAGCAGGCAGGCGTGACGTTCACGGGCGCAGAGCGCTGGTGGCTCGACAACATGGTTCAGGTGATCGCCAACTCTGCCGGCATCCGCACTCAGGACCTCGATGACGCCCCCTTCCTCGAGCGCGGTGGCACCGACGGCGCCCTCCGCGACCTTGGCGACCGCGCTGCCGATCTCATCGACGAACTGAATGCGGAGCTCACCGCGTGAGTCAGCCAGACCTTGTCCCGCTATGCAATGTCGCTGACGTCGACTCCGGGCCAGCCTTCAAGAGTTCGAAGTTCGGAGGGCCCGGCGACGGGATCAGACTCGTTCGTGGCGACAACATTGAGCCGGGTTTTCTCCGTTGGACGCGGACAAGAACTTGGCCTACGGCAGAACTCGCTGGCCACGAGCACCTGTTTATTGAGGCCGACGATCTGATCCTGGGCATGGACCGACCGGTCATTAGCGCTGGCTTGAAGTTGGCTCGCGTCCGGCCCGCCGACCTACCGGCCCTCCTCGTCCAGCGCGTTGCTCGGATCCGGCCGCACCAAGTTGCGAGCGACTACCTTTACCACTGGTTGTCGTCGCCTCAGTTCGCTCGGCACCTTCAGATGACCTCGACCGGGACGCAGTTGCCGCATGTCACGTTGAAAAGCATCCGTGAGTATCCGGTACCGCGCTTCGACGCGGTTGAGGAACGTCGCATCGTCGACCTCCTCGAGGACCACCTCTCCCGCCTCGATGCTGCGGAGTCTCTTGTTGCAACGTCTTTGCGCCGGCTGACGTCACTCCGTCGCAGCGTGCTGGCCGGCCTCCATGACGGTGCCCCCACTACGCTCGGCGAACTCGCCATCGACAGCGGATACGGGACCTCGGAGAAGTGCGTTCCAGCAGGTCCGGGGCCAGCCGTCGTTCGCATACCCAATCTCGTTGATGGCCGAATCGACCTCTCCGACGAGAAGCGGATCGCGTCTGCCAGTGTTGACGTTGAGCGCTACTTGCTCGCCCCGGATGATCTGCTTATCGTGCGCACCAACGGGTCTGTCGACCTGATCGGCCGGTCCGCCGTCGTTCAGTACGGCGTGGACGCGGCGTTCGCCTCCTACCTCATTCGGTACCAGTTGCGGCCCGATCGCGTGATGCCCGAATGGGTGCAGGCCATGCTGAGTACTCCACAGGTCCGCGCCAAGATCGAGAAACTCGCCGCATCCAGTGCCGGTCAACACAATCTGAGCCTTAGCAAGCTCAACCCTCTCGAGCTTCCCGTGCCGACCGTGGACGTGCAGGCTGCGCGCCTCAGCCGCCTGGCAGTCATAGAGGATCAGGTCAGCAGGCTTCGGGTTGAGCTGTCCACGACCCAGTCGCGAGGCGTCAATCTGCGACGCTCTTTGCTGGCTGCCGCATTCTCTGGCCGGCTGACAAATTCAAAGCCCCAAGAAGAACGATGGGAGTCGGTGCGCGGTGTCTGACCTCAAGCTGTTCCGTCTGGTCGACGGTGCGGCGACGGAGCTGATGAGCTCGTCGGTTGCTCTCGAGAAGTCGCTGCAGACGGTCGTCGAACACAACATGGAGCCACTCTTCGGCGTGCGGTTCCTAGCCTCCGAGTACTCCACTGGCGTCAGACATGGCGGCCGGATTGACTCGCTCGGACTGGACGAGAACTCCTCCCCCGTGATCTTCGAGTACAAGCGTTCGGTGAATGAGAACGTCATCAACCAAGGGCTCTTCTATCTCGATTGGCTACTCGACCACCGCGCCGAGTTCAAGTTGCTCGTCATGGAGCGTCTGGGGGCGGAGGAGGCCAACGCCATCGACTGGCGCAACCCACGACTGATCTGTGTCGCAAGTGGCTTCACGAGGTATGACGAACACGCCGTTCAGCAGATCAACCGCAGCATCGAGCTCGTCCGATACCGCGACTTCAGCGGAGAGCTGCTGGCCCTGGAGCTGGTTACTACCACGAAGGTGGATTCAAGCGATGCCAGCGCTGCGCCAGCGCCAAAGGGAAGCACGCCCTCTGCCTCGTCGAAGACCGTGACGGAGTACTTGGAGCAGGCTCCGGTAGCGCTCAAGGATCTTTATGCTGAGCTTGAGTCGTACTGCGAGGGCCTGGGTGACGACGTGAGCAAGAAGGCGCTGAAGTTCTACTTCGCGTTCCGCAGGCTCAAGAATTTCGCCTGTATCGAAGTCCATCCGCAGACGAAGACACTCCTCGTCTACCTCAAGGTGGACCCGGACTCAGTCGAGCTCGAATCGGGATTCAGTCGGGATGTGCGGAGTATCGGCCACTTCGGGACCGGAGACCTCGAGTTGCGGGTCGGAAGTGCGAAGGACCTTCAGAAGGCATTGCCACTGATCCAAAGGAGCTACGAGGCGAGTTGATGGATGCTGAAACCGAACACAGCGCGTCGTCACTGTTGTCACTGAACATGACCGATCACCTGTACCCCGACCATGACTTTTCCAGTACGGCAGACAACTTGTGGCACTACGGGATCGATCAGGACGTCCCGTGCTTCTCGCTATGCACGGTGAGCTCCGCCCGAGTGGATCCTGGGCAACTTCTGGACGACCCCGATGCCTTCGAGAGCCAGGAGAAGGTTTCCTCCCTGCAGGAGGCCATCCGCAGCGGCGAACCTCTCCCGCCGGTCTACCTTCTGCACACGGTGTCGAGCAGCCATGAGTACTACCTGTTCGAAGGGATGCATCGGTTCACAGCCAGCCACCGCGAGCAGGCTGAAATGCTGGCCTGGCTGGCACACATCGGTTGCTGTGGTGGTCCCGCCCCGACGGAGCGCGCATGACTGACTCCCGCCGCCTCGTCGACAAGCTCTGGTCCTACTGCAACGTCCTACGTGACGACGGCGTGGGCGTCATCGAGTACACCGAGCAGCTGACGTACCTGCTGTTCCTCAAGATGGCGCACGAGCGGGCCAACCGGAGGCTGAACCCGCAGCAGGTCGTGCCGCCCGAGTACTCGTGGCAGAAGCTCCTCGATGCCGAAGGCACCGAGCTGGAGGTCACCTACACCCAGATTCTGGTTGGCCTTGCACAACAGCCGGGCACGCTCGGCACAATCTTCCGGAAGGCCCAGAACCGCATCCAGGACCCGGCCAAGCTCAAGCGACTCATCGTCGACCTCATCGACCAGGAGAACTGGTCTGCCTCCGGCACCGACCTCAAGGGCGACGCCTACGAAGAGTTGCTGTCCAAGGGCGCGTCCGACAAGGGTTCCGGCGCCGGCCAGTACTTCACCCCTCGCGAGCTCATCCAGGCGATCGTCGATGTCATCGACCCCAAGCCCACTGACACAGTGGTCGACCCTGCCTGCGGCACCGGTGGCTTCCTCCTCGTCGCCCACGAGCACGCGTCCCGCGACGCCGCAAGCCTCACCCCGACCGAGCGCGATCACCTCCGCGACGAGTTCGTCTCCGGGTACGAGCTCGTCGATGGCACGGCACGGCTGGCCGCGATGAACCTGCTGCTGCATGGCATCGGAACACCGAACGGCGACTCCCTCATCGACGTTCGCGACTCCCTCATCGCCGACCCCGGCCAGCGCTGGTCGGTGGTGCTCACGAACCCGCCCTTCGGCCGCAAGTCGTCGCTCACAATGGTCGGCGCGGACGGACGGGCCGTGCGCGAAGACCGCGACATCGAGCGACAGGACTTCGTCGTGACGACGTCCAACAAGCAGCTCAACTTCCTGCAGCACATCATGACCGTCCTGGACATCAACGGTCGCGCCGCGGTCGTCCTGCCTGACAACGTTCTGTTTGAGGGTGGTGCCGGCGAAACGCTGCGCCGCAAGCTTCTCGCGGACTTCGATCTGCACACGATGATCCGGCTCCCCACCGGCATCTGGTACGCACCCGGAGTGAAGGCAAACGTGCTCTTCTTCGACAGGAAGCCAGCGGCCGAGCAGCCTTGGACCCAGAAGCTGTGGGTCTACGACTTCCGCACCAACATGCACTTCACCCTCAAACAGAACCCGCTGCGCCGGACGGACCTCGATGACTTCGTGACGTCGTACCTGACCGGCAAGGACCGCGCGGAGCGGGTGGAGTCCGAGCGGTGGAAGTCCTTTGACTACGACGAGCTCGTCGCGCGCGACAAGGCCAACCTCGACATCACCTGGCTGCGGGACGAATCACTCGAGGACACCGACAACCTGCCGGCACCCGAGGTCATCGCCCGCGAGATCGTCGAGGACCTGACCGCTGCGCTCGTTGAGTTCGAGGCCGTCGCTGCCGCGCTTGAGGCGGGATCACCTGTCGGCAACTTCGCCGACACCTGAGCCTCTCTCGAACTGTCATCCACGGTCCGCTCGCGCGATCTCTGACGACGGACACGAAACGTCGTCTGCGACCAACAACGGCTCGCCGATCTCTTCGTCTCTCGCGCTCTTGCGCTCCTCTCAAGAAGCGGCACGCATGCTACGAATTTCCGTGAGCGATACGGCCGTATAGGCCCTCTGACCTGCGGGTTTGCGGTTGTTGGTGGCTATCGATGGGGGCGTCTCGGATGCACGGTGGACTGAAGATCTACCGCGGCAGTGCCGCAGCCGCGCGCCACTACGTCGAGGCCGACCGGTCCCGGGCCGACGACTACTACCTGGCAGAAGGGACCGGCCTGGCGCAGCGCCTCGTCGCCAGGCCCAGCCTCGTCCAGCGACGCGACGACATGGATGGCCCGACGTACGAGCGGTGGGTGGCGGGATACGACGTCGAGTCCGGTGCAGCGAAAGGCCGGCTCCGCTCTAACGACCAAGCGGTCCGGTTTGTCGAGGTCACCGTCAACGGACCCAAGACCTGGTCGATCGCCGCGGCGCTGCACCCTGAGATCGCGGAGGCGTACGACGCAGCGCAGGATCGCGCCGCTGCGGAGATCATCAGCTGGCTGGCCCAGCACGCGACCACCCGGGTAGGACCACGCGACCGCCAGGTGCAGGTCCCGGTCGAGCAGATCGAGGCTGCCGTCGTACGTCACTTCACCTCACGTGCCGGTGATCCGCACCGGCACCTTCATCTCCAGATCAACGCTCGGGTGAAGGCGGCCGGAGCGTGGCGCGGACTGCACACGGTGGGGATCCGCGACAGCCTCGAGGCAATCAACGGGATCGGGCACGCCGCGGTGATGACCGACCCTCAGTTCCGAGCGGCGCTGGCATCTCGCGGCTACTCGCTCGACGACGACGGCGGCGAGATCGTCGAGCTGAAGGCGTACGCCGGAGCGTTCAGTGCGCGGGCACGACAGATCGAAACAAACATCGACCGCTACGAGGCCAGTTGGCGTGCGGACCATCCCGGCGAGGAGCCGGGTCCGGCCCTGCGGCAGTCGTGGGACCGGCGCGCCTGGTCCGAGGCTCGCCCGGACAAGGTCATTCCAATGTCGGGCGAGCAGCTGCGCGAGCGGTGGTCGGACGAGCTCGACGACCTGGGATTCGTTGCACCATTCCGTCCGCGGCATCTGACCACGGTCCGACCGGGGGAGCTGGACCGAGAGGTCATCGTCGACAGGGCGCTCACGAGGCTTGGCTCGCGACGGTCGGTGTGGAACGGTGCGGACGCTCGCGGTGAGGTGGAGAAGCTGATCGCGTCGGCCGGAGTGGTCGTCGACGGTGCTGTCCGCCGAGAGCTGGCCGAGGACCTCACAGCGCGGGTGCTCGAAGCCTCCTCGCTGCTGCTCGGTCGCAACGACGTCCCTGCTCACGTCAGAGCCCACACGTCACCTCGCGTCCTGGCCGTTGAGCGTGAACTCGCTGCCCGCATCACTCAACGCGCCGACGAGAGGACGATCACCGTGGTCGAAGGCGCCGCCGGGGCCGGCAAGACGCGTCGGTTGGCTGCGAAGCGGGCAGAGGTCGAGGCACGCCGTGGTCGGATGTTGATCGTGACGCCGACCCGCAAGGCTGCACAGGTCGCGTCGGCCGAGGTCGGCACCACGGCGTACTCCGTGGCTTGGCTCCTGCACCAGCACGGCTACCGCTGGGACGAGGACGGGCGCTGGGAGCGCGCGGAGCCGGCACCCGCCGCGCCGCGCCTCGATCGCCGCACCCTCCTGGTCGTTGACGAGGCCGGGATGCTCGACCAGGACGCGGCCCGCGCACTGCTCGAGCTCGCCGACGCCACCGGTGCTCGGGTGACGCTGGTCGGCGACCGGCACCAGCTGCCCGCGGTCGGACGCGGGGGAGTGCTCGACCTGGCGGCCCGGTTCGCGCCGAGTCGACTGGTCGAACTCGAGGGCGTCCATCGCTTCGCCGATCCGGAGTACGCCGACCTGTCGCTCCGGATGCGTACCGGCGACCGACCCGACGAGGTGTTCGACGAACTGGCACGTCGTGGGCTCGTGGTGGTGCACGCCAGCGAGGTCGAACGGGTCGCCGCACTTGCCGCACGCGCCTCGCGCGGCGAGCTAGTCGTCGCCGACACCCGTGAGCAGGTCACGCGGATCAACAGCCTGGTTCATCACGTCCACGCCAGCAGACGGAAGGACCCCGACGTCTTCGTCACCTCCGCTGGCGGGCGAATCGCCGTGGGGGACAGGGTGGCAACTCGTCGCAACGACAGCGAGCTCGGGGTCGCCAACCGGGAGAGGTGGACCGTCGTGGCTGCGCGACCGGACTCGGTCGAGGTCGCCGGCGACGCAGGACGTCGCGTCCTTCCCGCGGCCTATGCGCGTCGGCACCTCGAGCTCGCCTTCGCCACCACGGCCTACGGCGCGCAGGGTTCGACCGTCCCGACCTCGCACGTGCTGGTCGGCGAGCACAGCGGCGCTGCGTCGACGTACGTCGGTATGACACGCGGGCGCCAGCGCAACGTCGCGCACCTGGTCGCTGAGACCATGGACCACGCGCGCCGTCAGTGGGTGGAGGTGTTCGGCCGCGACCGCGCCGACCTCGGACCGATGCACGCTGCCCGTCGTGCGGCTGAGGACATCGACCGCTACGGACCGAATGCTCCGGGTCGGCCGATGGCGATCCAACCGCCGGCTCCCGCCCGTCGCCGCGATGACGACTTCGCGCACCGGCCGGCGCGGTCGTCGCCAGGCCACGGCATCGGGTTGTGAGACGTGGCGGACAGCGTCGGGTGATGGTCAGTCGAGATCGGCGGCTCCGCGGTAATCCGGATGTACGAGTGGGCCGTTCCGAGCGAGATCGACGGCCGGCAGCCACGCCTGGCGGATCGCTGCTGGGATTCGCAATTCGTCCCACAGGTCGACGAGCAATGCGCCGTCGACCCAGTCGACGATCTCGCCGGGGTGGCCGCGCCGCAGGAGCTTCTCGTACATCCGGCGTCGGGACGGTCTCTTGCGCAGGTCGAAGCGCGTGACGCCTCGGTAGCGGCTCGGGTCGGGCACGCTGATGGTGGCGAAGCACTCGGGCAGGCGGCCGCGCCACAGACGATCCGGCACCCAGAACGGGCGGACCCCGGGCGCGGTGTGCTCTGTGAACTGAACCAGCGTCACGAGGTCGAGTCGATATCCGGCGGCTTCGACGATGCGCTCGGCCACTTGAAGGCTGGGCGCCTTCACGCCGCGCTCGTACGCCGACAGCGCCGCTTGTGAGGTGCCTGCGCGTTCGGCGAGCTCTCGTTGCGGCAGGCCGCCGCCCCGCCGCGCGGAGAGGAGGAGCCGAGCCACGTCCACGCCCCGACGATACCCGTTCGGACGTGACACGCCGCAGCAAATTCGGCGTCCAGCACACCTACTCGTCAAGCGGCCGTAAATGGTTGCTCGCGCACGTCCGATTCCATCGGCGGGCGGTTGCTTCTCACCCACCACCACATCCCATCGGAGGAAGCCCGTGACCACAACAACACCCACTCACGTTCCCTTTCCGGAGCGCGATGCCGAAGAGCTGCTGACACTGTCCGAGGTCGCTGACATCCTGAGGGTGCCGATCAACACGATGCGCTGGTGGCGTCAGCGCGGCGTCGGCCCTGAGTTCTTCAAGATCGGCCGCCACCTCGTCACCACGGTCGGCGACGTACGGCGGTTCATCCGCGAGCAGCGCCGCCAGCAGCAAGGCGCCCTCTGACAGCTCACCCACCTCGTTCCGAGGAGCCATGGCCAACATCCAGAAGCGGCCGGACGGCCGGTGGCGTGCGCGCTACCGCGACGAAGCCGGCCGGGAGCACGCAAAGCACTTCACCCGGAAGCTCGACGCGCAGCGGTGGATCGACGAGGTGACGACCTCGATCGTCATCGGCCAGTACGTCGACCCCCGCGCCGGCAAGATCACCTTCAAGGAGTACGCCGAGCATTGGCGCGCCGCGCAGGTGCATCGGCCCACCAGCGAGGCGTACGTCGAGGGCGTGCTCAGGCGACACGTCTATCCGATCTTCGGCGCCCGGCCGATCGGCAGCGTCCTGCCGTCGGAGGTGCAAGCGTGGGTCAAGCTCCTCGGAACGGGAGACCGGGCGGCCAAGCGGAAGCCGCTGGCGCCTGCGACCGTGGGGGTGATCCACGGCGTGGTGTCGGGGATCTTCCGGTCTGCAATCCGTGACCGCAGGATCATGGCGAACCCCTGCGAAGGCACTCGGCTGCCGCGCGTCGAGCGACGGCGGGTCATGCCGCTTACCACCAGCCAGGTCGAGACGCTGCGAGAGCACCTTCCCGATGACCTGAAGGCGCTGGTCACCTTCGCCGCCGGTACCGGAATGCGGCAGGGCGAGATCTTCGGCCTGACCCGCAACAGGCTCCGCCTGCTTGGCACGAACCCGGTCGTTGTCGTGGACCGGCAGCTCCTGACGCGACTCAATCGGGTCACGGAGTTTGGACCGCTGAAAACGCGAGCGAGCTACCGCACGATCCCGCTGCCGGTGACCGTCGTCGACGCGCTCAACGGTCATCTGGCGGCTCGCGACATCGGTGATGACGACTTGATCTTCACGCTCGACGGGCGCCCGATCACACGCCAGGCCTTCGGTCACCTCTGGCGCCCGGTCGCAAAGGTGGCCGGACTCAACCAAGCCACTGGACCCGGCATGCACGCCCTGCGTCATTACTACGCCTCGCTGCTCATCAGGTACGGGGAGTCGGTCAAGACGGTCCAGGCACGATTGGGGCACGCGTCGGCATCCGAGACCCTCGACACCTATAGCCACCTGTGGCCGGACTCAGACGACCGGACACGTGAAGCAATCGACTCGGTGCTCGGTCGACATCAGGCGAGTGGGGTCGAAGTGCCTGGCGCATGAAAAGTCACTGTTCGTGAATCGCCGAGAACGTACGGTTCTGTGCAGGAGGAACGATTAAGACCGTGAGCTATGCCGAGTCGCAGGCCCGCTTCGCAGAGCTGCTCGACTACGTCGTCGACGATCGTGAGGAGGTGGTCGTCACGCGTGCCGGACACGAGTCGGTGGTGATCGTGTCGCTGGTGGAATTCGAATCCCTTCGCGAGACGGCTCACCTGATGCGTTCCCCTGCCAACGCCCGTCGCCTCCTCGACGCCGTGGAGCGCCTCGAGACCGGCACCAGTGAGAGGCACGAACTAAAGGACGCCGACTGAGAGCACCGCTGGTTTAGCGGTTGCGGCAGACCACACCTACGCCTCTTCGCGGCGGATTGACGCACGTCAAGAACGTCACAGGATGCGCCAGCAAGTGCGCGATGTTTGTGGCTACTGGCGAGGCGGCGGGTATACGACTTGGTAGAGCACAGCCCAGGTCGCCGGCAACTCGAGGTCGTCCGTGGCGTTTGTGACGGCAAAGCTACGCAGCCGGTCTGCGACCTTTTGGTCCCACCCGGCGTCTTCGACTGCTTTCACCCAGGCGCGGCTCTCGGCGTACGTCAGACTGCGCCGGGCCTCGAGGCTCACCCCGAGGATCATCGCCAGCTCGCAGATGGTCCACCAGGGCGTGAGCGCAACCCGCGCCGGGGACGCGACGAGGCTGTCAATCGAGCCGGGCTGCAGCTTGAGTTGAGCAGCCTGCGGAGTCCTGTCGGTGCTCTGCTCCCATGCCGTGCGCAGCCGGGCGGTCAGTTGCAGATAGGCCAGGTTGCGGTCGGCACGCCTTCCGGGGCCGGTTTGGATCTGGGCACGGTGGGTTCGGAGCCAGATGCGTACCTGACCCGCCATGGTGTCTGCGTCCTCGCACACAACGCCGGTGACGTTGTGAGGAGTGCCGAGGATCTGGCGGCTCGCTTGCACATGCGACAGGTACAGAATTGGGATGCCAGCACGGGTCGCCCACTCGATCTCCTGACCAATACCGGCGCTGCAGTACCTGTCCGTCACTACGATGAGCCCATCGGAGTCGAGCAGGGCGTCGAGGTTACGGCCGTAGATCGTCGTGGGCATCAGCCCGCCGTCCGCGCCCGGGCGGGAGATCTTGAACGGAACGTGCATCGTCACAGGCCACTTTTCGCCGTCGATGCGGTTGGTCTCGGTCTCTTCGATCACGGCGCGCTGGACGGTCTCGACCCGGTGGCTGGTGGCCTCGAGGCGCTCTCTGTCTTCATCCAGGCCCGTCAGCGGACAGGCAATGTACAGCTGGGGCATCGACGAATGGCCGCGGTCGCCTACGAACGAAGCGGATGGCTCAGATGCGCTTGAGCCGAGCGGATCGGACGGCTCGTCAGGGCCGGCAGCTTCCGACGGTGGCTGCGCGGCGCTCACGAGGTTTCGCCGATCCGCTCGGCGATCCATGCGGTTAGGTCCGCCTCGGTCATGTGGCCTGCGGCCAGGTCCCACATCACTTTGACGGTCTCGTCGCCGTCCGGCTCGTCTGCTGCCGGCGGAGTCCAGGTGTAGCCGTTGAGTTCGACGAACTCGCGCATAGCCAGGTACGACACGCGCTTGTTCCCGTCGAGCAGTGGGTGGTTGCGGCAAAGGCGGTTGCCGAGTACGGCGACCTTCTGAGCCATGGTCGGGTAGGCCTCGTACGTACCGAATCCGGCGGCCGCCGCCTTGAGCGCTGAGTCTGCCGCTCCTATGTCGCAGACGCGGAAGAGATCTTCCGCAGGGACCTCGAGAGCCGCTTCGGCGATGAGGAGGAAATCAGCCAAGCTGAGGTACTGGATCATCGTCATCCCTTCTGTGCTCGGTCCGAGGTCGTGGTTGCGATGCTGTAGACAGCGTGGTTGCCGTCGGTGGCTTTTACTCCGCCAGCCGCTTGAGGATCTTCTGGTCGGCCTCGATCCGAGCGGCCAGTCGGTTCTTGAAGTCCGGATCTGCCCGGCGCTTCTCCAGGTACTCAGCAATCGCGTCGCGGACGAGCTCGGACGCAGCGATGCCGTCCACGCGGGCAACGAACTCCATGTCCTCGGCCTGATCCTCAGGCTGACGAATGGTCGTGACGCGGGTCTTGCTCACGGTGTCTCCTCTCCTTCGCGCTCCCTGCGCTTCAGTAAGCATGCCTTCAAAGAGTTGGTATTGCAAGCAGTATGTATGCGTGTATGCTCTATGGCATACGGGTAGATCCGCTGCCCGGCGAAAGAGGTGCTGTGATGTCAACTGAGACCAAGGCGGCCAAACCCCCAAAGCCGGAGAAGATTCCGATCTACATCGACGGTACGAAATATCAGGCGCACGCTAACGAGCTGACCGGAACCCAGGTCCGGGCACTAGCCCAGCCTCCGGTCGGCGAGGACCGCGACTTGTGGCTCGATGTCGTTGACGAGCTCGACAGGCTGGTTGGCAACGACGAGGTGATCAAGATGGTCGACAGGATGCGATTCTTCACGGTGCCACGGGTGATCAACCCCGGGCAGCGCCAGCCGAGGACACACGCGGCCGCGCGTGACACGGTGCACCCGTGACGACCGAGGTGATGAGCGTGCTCCGTCAGCAGGACAGCGAGTTTCTCGATTCAGCCGGCCTGACCTACGAGGTCTCGGTCGACGCGGGATTCGCAAATGTCATCATCCAGGCCTTCCCGACCGCGCCTGGGCTGAGCCCGGACCGCGTCGAGCTGTTGCTGAGACTGCCGTTCGGGTTTCCCGACGCGGCTCCGGACATGTTCTGGCTCGCCCCGCACGTCACGGCCGCGTCGGGCGCCCAGGTGCCCGGTGCCGATGTCACTGAGACCTTCGAGGACAGGGAGTGGCAGCGGTGGAGCCGTCATATCGCCCAGCAGTGGCGACCGGGCATCGATAACCTCGAGACGTACCTGGGCTACGTCCGGCGCTGCCTGCGTCAGGCCGGCGGCGAGTGATGGCTGCGAGCACGCCTGAGCAGACTGTCACCCGGGTGGCGGTGAGCGCCAAGCACTTCGCGGAGCTCACCGCCACCCTCGACCTTCACGTCGAGACCGCCGCTGTCCTCACCACGTCAGCAACGACCGCCGCGAGCACTAACGCCGTGGCGCTCCTCGGGCAGGCTCTGACATGGGTTCCAGACGGTGCCTACCTCGAGCGCCACGGGTTCGGTCTCTCGATCGCATCGGCCGGTTGGGTACCTGCATTTCGCTCAGCCATCAAGAACGACCAGGTGCCGGTGTTCATCCACACCCACCCCGGAGGCCTGGCGTTCTTCTCCTCCTACGACGACGACGTCGACGCTGCGCTTGCTGCTGCCGCCCGCGACCTCGGTGCTTCCGCGTACGCCTCTGTGGTCGTTGCCGGCAGCAGCGAAGCCCCGGCCGTCGTGGCGCGCGCCTGTACCTTCGACAGTCCGCAGACCGATGATCGAGCTGACAACTCGTTGCTGGTCCAGTTCCACGAGGTCGAAGCAGTCCGCGTCGCCGGGCCGACCCTGCGCCTGATGGTTCCGCCGGAGCCCCACGCCACCGATACCGGTCGCAGCTACGGCAACGATGGTGGTGCCGGCGCAGATGACCTTGAAGAGGTTGGAGCGTTCGACCGCCAGGTCAGAATGCTCGGTGCGGACGGACAGCGAATGCTTGCCGCCACCAACGTGGCGATCATCGGCGCCGGCGGCACAGGCTCGGCGGTCGCGGTGCAGCTCGCTCGCATCGGCGTCGGCAGCATCTGCCTGATTGACGACGACACCGTCACCCCACCGACCCCGACCCGCGGACACGGCATTCGCGTCGCTGACGTCGGCCAGCCCAAGGTCAAGGTCCTCGGGGCACATCTACGCGACATTGGGCTCGGCACCAGAATCATCGACGTGCAGGCACCGCTGCACAGCGCCACAGCGATCGAGGCCATCCAGCACGCCGACGTCGTGTTCAGCTGCGTCGACGGTCATGGCGCTCGCATGATCTTGAACCGATTCGCGTATGCACACCTCGCCGTCGTCGTCGACCTGGCGGTCCTCGTCGCCGTCAGCGCAACCGGTGTGGCGGTCGACGAGCGAGTCACCTGGATCGGGCCCGGTGCTGCGTGCCTGTTGTGCCGCGGACGTCTTGACGCCGCGCAGGCGTACACCGAGAACCTCGACCCCGAAGCCCGCAAAAGGCTCGCCGGCGAAGGCTACGTGCAGGCCGCCGAGACCCCGCAGCCGGCAGTGGTCACCTTGACCACGCTCGTGGCAGCCCTAGGCGCGAGCGAGTTCCTGCTGAGGTTCGTCGGCATCGGGTCGGATGCAGCAACCGAACTCCTGTTGCGCCCTCACATCGGCGAGCTGCGGCGCAACCGGCTGCCGCAGCGCCCCGGATGCTTCTGCTCCGACCCGCCGTTCCTCGGCCGTGGCCAGAAGGAGCCGTACCTAGATCTGATGTGGCCCGAACCACCCCTGACCCACACGGCTGGAAAGTCCGACCGTGGGTGACGCGCACGTAGGCAGACGCTGGGTCGTCATCAACCTGACCCGGCGCCTGCGTCGACGACCCAAGGCCCGCTACACCGAGGCCGTGACAATCCGTGACCGCGCCGACCTTCCTGAACACCTCAACCCGCGACGGGTCTACCAGCTTGGTGAGCCAGCGAAGTGGGTGGTGCTCGAGTGCCCGTGCGGACGTGGTCACGTCCTCGAGCTGAATCTGGCCCACCCCAGCCGGCCCGAGTGGAGCGTATTCACAAACGACGGCAAGGAACCGTCCCTGTCCCCGTCGGTCGACTTCAAGGGCGAACGCCGCTGTCACTTTTGGCTTCGCGAGGGACGCGTCCGCTGGGTTTGAGGGAAATCTGATCCGGTCACGAGGTTGGCTCGGTAATCCACGGCATGTTCGGCGGATTGAGCAGTCCCTTGCTGCGTGGCAGGGGATTCGCGGCGAAATGACGCTGGTTTGGCTTGCTGGTTGCAGAAGCGACAAGTCGTGTCGCGCCGCGGTCCTAGCCTCTGCCGGCCGTGTCAGATACACGCTCAAGTAGGTCGTACAGAAGGCGACCCAACTCAGTGATGCTGTAGCTACTGCCGCCCCCAAAGACGCCGTGGTATGCCGCTAAGAAGCCTGCAGCCGACAGGCGTACGAGACCCGACTCAACCACCGTCAGGTCCAACTTGGCCTCGGTGGCCAAGTCACTTGCGTAGAACGAGCGATTGTCCCCGGTCTCTGGCTTGGCCCCTGCGAGGACCGACCGGTCCCTCATGATTCTGATCAA
Organism: Nocardioides renjunii; assembly: GCF_034661175.1. Lineage (NCBI taxonomy): Bacteria > Bacillati > Actinomycetota > Actinomycetes > Propionibacteriales > Nocardioidaceae > Nocardioides > Nocardioides renjunii. Next base: position 1,619,718 of record NZ_CP141058.1, read on the forward strand.
CTGTGCCTCGGCTGGGCGAAGGGTCATCAGCCCCCGTAGAACCATTTCGCAGTCGTCGACGCTTTCTGGCTCGATGACCGCCCTCCCAAATGCCGCTCCCATAGCCAGAAGCAGGTCCTCGTGCCCGTTCATGCCCGCCTCGTAGAGCATTCGGGTCACCAGCGGCACAAGTTCTCGACGAGATTCGATCCGGTCTGCGAGTTCCTCCCGGGTGAGACCAGAGACGGCCTCGGCGGCCCTCAACGCATTCGATCCACGGCGATCCCATTCCGACCGCATGGCGAACAACATGCGTTCGACGACCACGCCGGAACCGGGAATCAGAGAAGAGGACACCTCCCCTAGCCCCTTGCTCAGTGCGTGACCATCGGATGTCATGGCGAGATGCTAATCGTGTCGTACACCCAGCGTCCGAAGTGGTCCAGGGCGACGCGCTCGCGGGCTCAGGCGACGGAAAAGAGGAGTCTGCCAGGTGGGGTTCACTCGCTGCCGACGAGTGTAAGACTGACGGCAGAGGTGGCGAGCCGGGCTCGGATCCCTCCAAGCAATTTGCGGGCCGGAGACGCCGCGCGCAGCGCCGCGGCCGACATGCCCGGGTGCATGATCCAAATCTCGTTGGTCCGACTGATTGGGTCGGCGTTGAGGATGTTGCGGAACGTGACTGCGTCACCCTTGACGTACCGGCGTGGACGATTCGTGGCTCTGTGTTCGAGCTGGTCAACGAGGGCGGAAGCGGGGGCCAGCACGAAGTCCAAGGAGCGCAGCGTCTGTTGGACAACTTCTTCAAGGTCGGGCAGGCGCGCACCAGGTTGGTCGGTCGCCTTCTTGGCTTTGCAGTGGATCAGGCGAAGGTGGGGCGTGCCTGTGAGCCCGTAGCTATGCCAGCCGGCGATGATGTCTGCTTTCTCGCCTCGGGCGTCATCGCAAAAGATGAAGTCAGCACCCTCAAGATCAACTTGCCTCGAGGCGTACTGGAGCAAGGAAACCGTCGGTGAGCTCGATAGGTCCGCCGCGTTGGCGAGAATGTCGTCCGGCCTAGTGCCGCCCTTCTCAGGGAGCGCGGAGATCGTGTCGTCAATCGTAAGGACCTGGTTACTGGCGCCGAGTTTCATATACGGCGCGCTGTCGAGCTCCAGTGTCGAAGCGCCGACCGCGAAAAAGAGGTCTTGATCGGAGTTGGGTGCAACGTGGCCGCCGGGACCGCGGAGGAAGCTCCCGTCGTCGAAGTAGATGGCAGGAGGCTTGTCTCGAAGAGCGTCTTCAAACGCGACGTCGCGGCCTTGGTCGATGATAGTTCCCTCTGCCGATGTCACTCGGCCATCGGGATCAATCACGACGGTGGCCTTAAACGACGCACCGACCGTTCCCTTGAGAAGCAATTTGATTGATCCACCACGCTTTCGGGAGGCGGCAACCTGAAGGTGTCGTATAGGGCAGGACCGCTCATCAACGCGGAGCTCGGCGGAATAAGTCGGGTCAAGGGCCACGTCGAGCTCAGCCGCGATCGGGGCGGCCGTTGCCGATAGAGCCGTACCCGGGATGCGTAGTTGAGCGAGGGCCGCGGGAGTATGGCCGCGGTCGAGCGCGTGTGCGACCTCCGTTGCTAGTCCGTGGTATGCCTCGAGGCTGAGGTAGCCCTGACGCCAAACCTTCTGCTTGTCGAACGCAATGCCGACTTGGCTCGAATCGGCACCGGCGCTCTGCACGGCGATCGCATGGCCGACGGCGGTTAGAAATCGGTCGTCAGGCGTGACGGAGCGATCGACCTGGCGCCCGGCACCAGTCTGGTACGTCTTGACACCGGCCGTCGCGGGATGGACGGAGCGCTGCCCAAGCGAGGTGTAGTTGCCGGAGGCGAACTCGGCTGTAGCGAACCGCGCCAAGGATGTGCCTCGTGGAGCGCGCCGTTCGCCAATGACGCCATCGAGCACTGCTGCAGTGAGCCCGTCGGGAAGCGTAGAGCGAACGCACAACCAAGCGCCGGTCACATCTCTCGGGATCACTGCGAGTGCGAGGTAGTTGGTTTCCGTGTAGGAGTCCGGGGTGCTGCGTAGCCAAGGTAGGTCGTGCCGTCTTTCGAAAAGCACGCCGAAGGTGTTGAGATCTCGTCGTTCGATGACTGCAAGGACACGGGCGGAGTCGTTTGCATTCGTTGAGGACGCTTTGAATGCGCGATCCGTTTCGAATGCCCGAGCTATCTCCTCCGATCCAGGCACGGTATCGAGCTCGGCAACCTGGCAGAGCCCGAACGCTCGAAAATTGTCGTCCGTGAAGACCTCGACGAGCGAGTGTGTGTCAGCGTCAGAGGCAGACCATAGAGGTGTCGGCTGGCGCGCGAACTCGCGCGCCAGACCGTCTATGAGCTTGTCCCAGCGCTGGTTGTCGCGGTGGAGTTCAGCAACGATTTCCGGATGGGCCGCCGCAGCGGCGATCATAATGGCGGACTCCTTTTCGTCGCCGGCTCTTGCTATGCGTCCCGCAAACTGGATGGTCACGGGTAGCGACCGGTGCGGATTGTGGTACGCCGCGATCTTTAGTGTTGGAAGGTCGAAGCCTTCCCCGAGCACCCCAACGAAGGACACCCCGTCGCTCTCACCGTTGTTTAGCCGAGTCACCGCTTCGCGCACTGACTTGTCGGTCGTTTGGTGTGTGATCACCTCGAGGGTGATGCCCGAGTCGAGCTCCTTGTAGAGGCGGGCAAGGTCGGTCGCTCGCTCAACAGAGTCTGCTCTTACGAGGAGGCGTGCCACTCCAGATCGAGTCGTCTCTCGTCTTCGGTGCTCGTCAATCGCCGCCTGCGCCACCGCGCGATCTCGCTCAGCGGCGTCGGGTCCCGCGGCGACTTCGCGGTACTGGATTGGCGCAAACAGCCCGTCCTGGACGGCGCGGTAGAGCGGATACTCGAACACGACTCGTCCAGGCAACCGTCGACGATCGCGCCTAAACGGTGTTGCAGAGAAACCAATGGCGTCGGCATAAGGAAAGGCGTCGAGGAGAGCAGACCAAGTTTGGGATGCTAAGTGATGAGCTTCATCAAAGATGATGAGGTCTATCAGTTTGGGATCTGGCGGATCGACCACCGAGCTCAGTGCCGGACTAATGGCTTGAGGGTGGGCAACGATCAGGTCGGCATCGCGTAGGCCATCCCATGCGGCCGCCGTGGCAATCACTCGATGGCGGCGTAGCACCTTTGGGCGTGGCGCCTCCGGATCAACAATTCCAGTACGGCGCAAGTGCTCTTGCTCGCGGATCCGGTGCGCAAGCATGTCGCGAACGATTCGAGACGGAGCGACGACCAGTGTGCGATCGGCGCGAAAGATTGCGGGCGCAAGGGCGATTAGTTCACTCTTGCCGTAGCCGGTTGGAAGTGAAATGAGGGCTGCGGTGTCGCTTCGCGCAATTGCGTACGCTTGCATGGCTCGTATGGCACCGGCTTGACCCGGCCGAAGTTCGCGCATTACGTCGTCGTTGAGATTCAACTCGAGCGTGCTGAAGTAGCTCATCTCGTCTTTCTTGTCTGGACGTCGTTGGGCCTACCTTGGTCCAAATGCTCGCAACCGGTTGTAGTTCGCGGCGGCGTTCCGTGATGTTACGCACGAATCCTGCGAGAACGCGGCGGCACCGGGCCGACAACTTAGGTTTGCGACGCGGTGTGACGGAGACCGAGATGTCAATCTGAGGTCACAAGCCATGAGCGAGCTGACGTCAGGGTGCGAAGCTTGGTGATCGCGCTTGAGCCGTCCTTCTGAGCTGAAGGAAGCGGAGCCAAGCGCGCCCGCAAAGCGCATGCTTGAGCGTCGATCGTTGCTCGTGATCGGACACTCGACTGTCTGTTGAGGCCGCATCTGAATCCCAATTACCCCATCGAGGTCCTGTTCGGCGCGGCCAAGAAGTCCCGAGCCGGACCAAGTTTCGCAGTCTGCGCCTGTTTAGGTGGCTGAGCCGGCTCGCAGTAGTTAGCCCATAGTGGGCACTGTGCGGCGCCGTGGTGACTCCGAGCTAGGCCGGGGGAAGGGCTGCGGCTAACGCTCGATGCAGAGCGTCGAGGTCGACCTGGGATGGCGTCGGCGCAGCCAAACGCGGGTAGAGCTTTCTTGGCCACAGGACCTCCACTCCGCGGGTCGTGAAGGATCCTCCGATCAGCGGCCAATCAGCATCGATGAAGCAGAGGACGCCGACGACAGGAACGTCGTCACCAACGATGGCACGCACGAGACCGACCTGGTTGAGGACGCCGTCGACGAGCTTGGTGCGATCCCGGCCACCGACGAGCAGTTTCTCCGTGCGCGGACGGAGGAGGCCACCCTCAATCTCGAGCGTGGGACGACCCGCGTAGCGCTTGGGGTCGATGACGTAGACGCCGCTTGGCGTGAGGGCTATGTGGTCGATGTTGGCTCGTGTGCCGGGGATGCGGCGGTCGTGAAGGATGCGGATGCTGTCGGAGGCGAGATCGTTGAGCTTCTCGCCGAGTCGTTCCTCGCCGATGGCGCCGGTGTCCCAGGACTTCGTTGACTGCGGTTCGTCGGCGACGGCGAGGATGAGGCCGCCGAGCTTGGGGTGCTTCTCGCGGATCCGGGCTTCGCGCCTGGCTTGGCGGCGTTCGTACTCGCGCCGGGCTGAGGCGCCGGGGGTGCCGGGGTCGATGGCATCCGAGTGTGGTCTCGAGGCTCGCTGCGGTCGCACCTCAACCACCGATGACCGGGAGATGGCGTCGGCGGCGGGGGAGCAGTCGAGGCAGCGCACAGTCCTGGTGAACCGCTCGTAGATCGCCTCTACCCTGGCCGCCAGCTCGGCATCGCAGACCCGGCAGACGCCGGCGTAACGGAGCTTCATCCGCTTCTCGTTGGCGCCTTCGGACACCCCGCGACCCTAGGTGGACAAGCGCCTGCTCGGTGGCGATTCGAGCCGATCGACGACGGTAGTTGAAGACGCAAGAGTTTTTCTCTTGCGGACTATCTGCGGACTACAGCGGTGTTGTGATCACGTTTTCGCAGGTCAGAGGCCTGTAGGGAGTGGGTCGGCCTGTAGGCCGGGTTCTGTCCCGCTGACGCGGGGGCGACCATCCATCTGCGACGACCGTTGCCGGCCGCCTGGTGCGATCTACCCGGATGCTCGGGCGGGCCGCCCTCGAACGCATCCTGTCTGATCTTGCTCCGGGTGGGGTTTGCCTAGCTGCGCCGGTCGCCCGGCGCACTGGTGGTCTCTTGCACCACCGTTTCACCCTTACCGCCCGGCACGCCGGGAGGCGGTCTGTTCTCTGTGGCACTGATCCCGCGGGTTGCCCCGGGTGGCTGTTGGCCACCACCCTGCCCTGTGGAGCCCGGACCTTCCTCGACCCGCCACTTCGGGTCAGACCCGGAGGAACGAGCCGCGGCCGCCCGGCCGACCCACTCGCGAAGGAGTCTAGGGGTGGGTCAGGACCTCGGCGCCATCCGCGGTGACGAGGAGCGTGTGCTCGAACTGGGCGGAGCGCCGCCCGTCCTGGGTGACCACGGTCCAGCCGTCGTCCCACATGTCGTAGTCGGGGGTGCCGAGGTTGAGCATCGGCTCGATCGTGAAGGTCATCCCGACGCGGATCTCGTCGTCGAAGCGCGGGTCGTCGTAGTGGGGGATGATCAGGCCGGAGTGGAACGAGGTGCCGATGCCGTGGCCGGTGAAGTCGCGGACGACGCCGTAGCCGAAGCGCTTGGCGTAGGCCTCGATGACGCGTCCGATGATGTTGACCCGGCGGCCGGGCTTGACCGCCTTGATCGCCCGGTCGAGCGCCTCGCGGGTGCGCTCGACGAGCAGGCGCGTCTCCTCGTCGACGTCGCCGGCCAGGAAGGTGGCGTTGGTGTCGCCGTGCACGCCGTCGATGAACGCGGTGATGTCGATGTTGACGATGTCGCCGTCCTCGACGACCCGGGAGTCCGGGATGCCGTGGCAGATGACCTCGTTGACGCTCGAGCACAGCGACTTGGGGAAGCCGCGGTAGCCCAGGGTCGAGGGGTAGGCGCCGTGGTCGCACAGGAACTCGTGCCCGATCCGGTCCAGCTCGTCGGTGGTGACCCCGGGTACGACGTGCGCGCCGACGAGCTCGCGTGCCTGCGCGGCCAGCCGACCGGCGATCCGCATCCGCTCGATGGTCTCGGCGTCCTTGACCTCCTCGCCGGTGAAGCGCTGGGGCGCCGGGCGGTCGACGTACTCCGGGCGGGGGATGTGCGCCGGGACGGCCCGGCGCGGGGAGATGGCGGCAGGGGCGACGACAGGCACGTGCGCGAGTGTAGTTTCGGGTCATGAGCGAGAACGAATACTGGTTCTGCCTGACCCACCACGCGGTCGAGGGCCGGGACGGCTGCAAGAACTCCGACCGCCTCGGGCCCTACGCCACCGCCGACGAGGCGTCGCACGCGCTCGAGAAGGTGGCCGAGCGCAACGAGGCGTGGGACAACGACCCGGAGTGGAACGACGACGAGCCCGGGCCGGACGGTCGGGTCAGCGAGCGCTGATCACTTCTTCTTCTTCTTCTTGCCCTTGCCCGGCGCAGCCGACTGAGCGGCGTCCGCGGCCGCACGCACGCTCTTCAGTGCCTTCTTGGTGCTTTTGTCCAGGGTCTTGGTCAGCTCGGCGATCGCCGCCTCGTACTGCTGGCTGACGCGGGCGGCGGTCTCGGCGGCGACCCGCTCGGCCGTCTCCGAGGCGACCTTCTGGACCAGCGCCGCCGTCGCGACGGCCTGCGCCCCGACGTCGGCGGCACGCTCGGCGGGGGACCGCCGGGCGGCCGTGGCGACCGGCTTGGTCGACGGGGTGGTCCTGGCGGTGCCGCTCCCGCCGGCCGGCGCCTTCTTGGCGGTCGTCTTCTTGGCAGGGGCCTTCCTCGCCGGCGCCTTCGCGGCGGTCGACTTCTTCGCGGGCGTCCTCGCGGTCGCTGACTTCGCGGTCGCCGACTTCGTGGTCGCTGACTTCTTGGTGGCCGTCCTCGTGTTCGCCGACTTCGTGGTCGCCGTCTTCTTCGCCGGCGACTTCCTGGTCGTCGTGCTCGTCGCAGCCGTCTTCTTGACCGGGGTCTCGCTCACCGCTCACTCCTCGCGTCGCTGGATGCCTGATCCTGCCGGTCCCGGAGGGCGTTGTCACCGGGGGTGGCGTACTGGCGTGCTCGCCCAAGCGCCGGGCGATGGGCGCGGACGGGAGTGAGGACGGGAGCTAGAAGGTGTGGTCGGGCCCGGGGAACGTGCCGCCGCGCACGTCGTCGGCGTAGGCCCGGGCCGCGTCGAGGAGCACGCCGTGCACGTCGGCGTACTGCTTGACGAAGCGCGCCATCCGGCCGGTGCGCAGGCCGAACGCGTCCTGCCAGACCAGCACCTGCCCGTCGCAGCCCGCGCCGGCGCCGATGCCGATCGTCGGGATGGTGAGCTCCTTGCTGATCTGCTCGGCGACGTCGCCGGGCACCATCTCCATCACCACGGCGAACGCGCCGGCCTCCTGGACCGCCCGCGCGTCGGCGACGATGCGGTCGCTCGCCTCGCCGCGGCCCTGGACGCGGTAGCCGCCGAGGGTGTGCTCGGACTGGGGCGTGAACCCGATGTGCGCCATGACGGGGATGCCGCCCTGCGTGCACTTCTGGATGACCGGCGCCATCTCGGCGCCGCCCTCGAGCTTGACGCAGTGCGCGCCGGCCTCCTTCATGAACCGGACCGCCGTGAGGTAGCCCTGCTCGGGGGACGCCTGGTAGCTGCCGAAGGGCAGGTCGCCGACGACCATCGCCCGCGTGACCGACCGGGCGACCGCGCGGGTCAGGGGGAGGAGCTCGTCGACGGTGACCGGCAGCGACGTCTCGTTGCCGTAGACGTTGTTGGAGGCGGAGTCGCCCACCAGGAGGAGGTCGATGCCCGCCTCGTCGAACGTCGCCGCGGTGTACATGTCGTAGGCCGTCAGCATGGTGATCTTCTCCCCGCGCTCCTTCATCTCGCGGAGATGATGGGTGCGGACCCGCCGGACGGGGGCCGCGGGGGGAGCGGCCGGGCCGGAGCCGTAGGGGGCGGTCTCCTCGGGCTGTGCGGGCTGAGCAGGCTGTGCGGACTGTGCAGACATCGTGCGCTCCTCGTCGTCTCGCAGCTCCCCGGTGGAGTCCACGGACCGTTCGTCAGGCTAGTGCCGAACCCGCGGGTACGTCCGTGTGGCGGCGCTCACACGCGACGCGCGGGATCACTCGACCAGCGTGCGGGCGGGCTGGAGGTTCTGCGCCTCCACGTAGTCCTCGTCGTCGCCGCTGTAGCGGTGGCACGGACCCTGGAAGCTCATCGACCACGTGCCCGGCGTCTTGGCCGCGAGCTGCTGGGAGAAGTCGAGCTCGACCCCGCGGCGTACGACGCTGACGTGGCCGTCGGCCTGCGTCTCGTCGTCGAAGCCCCCACCGACGAGCGCTTCACGGACGGCCTCGAGCTGGGCCGCACCGTCGCCCTCGGGAGCGGTGAGCGTCCCGCCACCCTCGAAGCGGTGCCCGACGCCGCCGGGGCAGCTGTTCCACTTGCCGTCGACCACGGCGGTGGTGGCGCCCAGCGCGTCGCGGGCCAGCGGCACCGCCTCGTCGACGGTGTCGACGACCTCCTGCTCGCGGGTCTTCGCGGGCACCTCGTCGCCCCCGAGGTTGCAGGCCGAGGTGGCGCCGAGGAGCGCCGCGAGCGTGAGCAGGGTGAGTGCGGTGCGCATGGCACCCAACCTAGTTGTCACGGCCACCGCGGAGGCCACACGCTCTCCCACGCGTCGTCCCAGGCGTCCTGCGCGCCCTCGACCGCGTCGTCGACACCGTCGCGGACGCCCTCGTAGGTGTCGACGACACCGTCGCGCACGCCCTCGTAGGTCTGCACCACCCCGTCGCGCACGTCCTCGTAGGTCTCGACGACCGGCTCGACCACGTGGTGCTGCACCTCCTCGCCCGCCCAGTCGTAGAGGTAGTCGTGCGCGTCCTGGGTGCGGCCGCCGGTGTCGACGACGTCGTCGGAGTTGCCCGAGACGATGTCAGCCATGTTGGCGAGCGCGGGGTTGCCGTCGTCGAAGTAGTTGACGTGGTTCTGCATGAAGCCGGTGCTGACGAGCCCACCCGGCCCGTGGAACTCCTGGCCGTTGTCGACGCCGAAGACGTGGGCGCCGAAGTCGCTCTGCGCCGGGTCCTGGCCGAGGCCGAGACTGTCGTCCCACGAACCCGGGAGGAGGCCGTCCTCGCCGCCCAGCCACGAGACGGGGTCGTTGTCGGCGGCACCGACGAACACCTGGCCGGGCGGCATGTTGAGGTCGGAGGCGTGGTGGGCTCCCTCGCTGGCGCCCGGGCTGCCGATCAGGACCAGCGAGTCGGCGTCCATGCCGCCGACGGCAGCGTAGGACGACGTGGTGGATCCGTAGCTGTGGCCGATGACCGTCAGGTGCGGCTGGTCGCCCTCGGAGTGGGTGCTGTTGAGGCCGTCGACGAACTGCGAGAGCGCAAGTCCGCCGGCCTGCGCGTTGGCCTCGGTCACGGTGTGGCCCACGTCGCCGGCGGAGTCGCCGAGGTCCCAGGGCCACATCGACTCGGGGTTGAAGTTGGGCGAGTCGTAGCCGATCCAGGCGATGGTCGACACGGAGCCCGGCCGGGGCGGGTCCTCGGCCAGCATGCTGTTGAGCGTCTCCTCGTAGAGGTTGAGCGCCTGCGCACCGTTCTCGTCGATCTGGGTGCCGTCCTGCATGATGCCGGGCACGTAGACCGCGGTGTGGTCGGCCGTGTCGGGGTCGCCGTAGGCCACCGCCGCGATGCCGTCGCCGCCGAAGGCGTGGGGCTGGTAGGCCATCACGAAGGCGTCGACGCCCAGGGCGGCGTACTGCGCCGAGGAGGCGTTGGCGACGGCCAGCTCGATCGACTGGGCGTTCTCCAGCCAGCGCTGCTCGGACGCGCTGAGGTCCTGTCCGGACGCCTGGAGGCCGAGGAGGTACTCGATGTCGCGCTGGACGGCGGAGGTGTTGGCCTCGTCGCGGTCGCCGGTCGGGACTCCGTTGGTGTTGCCGACCAGGTCGGGGTCGCTGATCATCAGGGCGTTGCGCTCGGCCTGGGACAGCCCGTTCCACCAGGCGTTGACCGCGTCGGTGTCGGTGCCGAGGCGGCGCAGCTCGGCGGCCAGGGCCCCGGTGTCGACGCGGGTGGGGTCGGCCGCGGCGGTGACGCCCTCCGCGAGCTCGTCGACGGCCGCGAGCGCGCGGACCGCCGCCTGCTCGTCGGCGTCGACCCGGTCGCGCCACGCGACGAGGTCCTGGTGGTAGGAGGTGAAGCGCTGCCGCAGCGCGGACGCCTCGGCCTGCAGGGCCTCGACCTGGTCCGCGGTGGCGCCCTCGATGCGGGCGAGGAGTGCCTCCCGGTCGTCGTTGAGCCGTTGCCGGCGCTCCATCAGCTCGTCGTGCTCGGTGCGGCGCTGCCGCATCGCGGTCAGGAACGTGTCGATGGCCAGGGCGCCGCGCTCGAGGGCGGCGTGCACGACGTCGGTGTCGCCGGCGAACCGCGTGACCGCGTGGTCGGCGGCATCCGCGGCGTCACCCGCGAAGTCGTCGGGAGCACCGTTGGCACGCGCCCAGTCAGCGACGTCGCTCACGGCGGTCGCGGCGGCGCGTACGTCGGTGAGCACCGCGCCCGACGACTCCTGCACCTCCAGCTCAGGCTCGCGCGGCAGCCAGGCCGGGACGGCGATCGTCGTCACGGGCCCACCGCCTCGACGGGCTGGGTGTCGCGGTCCTCCCACAGGAGGAGGCCCTGGGTGGCCTGGACGCTCTCCTGGTCGGTGAGCAGCAGGTCGTACATCGTCTGGGCGAGCGCGTCGGCGTGACCGGACGCCCGGTCGCGGAGCGCGAGGACGCGCTGCTCCCACGTCGTGAGGAACGCGTCCGCCGCGCCCTGCACGGCCGGCCCGAGGAGCGCGGGGTCGGCCTGCGCGAGGTTCTTGCGCGGGCCGTCGAGGCCCTCGGACTGCTCCTCCCAGGCGGTGCGGGCCCGGGCGAGGGTCGCGGTCCACATCTGCAGCGTCATGACGCGACCTCCTGCACGGCGCGCACCTTGGCGGTCCGCAGGTCCAGGACCACCGAGTCGGGCCGGACGGTGGCGGCGCCCTCGAGCCCGCCGCGGCGGCGCGCGACGAGGCGGGGACGGTCGCCGGGCACGGGTCGTGCCTGCCAGCCGAGGCCGACCAGCGCGTGGCCGGTGGCGCGGAGGAGCGCGATGTTGCCACCGGTGGCGAGCGGGCCGACCACGGCGGTGCAGGAGTACCAGCTCTGCCCCCACTCGTCGGTGTGCCACCGCGCCTCGCGCACGACGGGTGCCGCCTCCGGGTCGGGGACGACCCGGGCGAGCAGGTCGTCGAGCGAGCGGTCGAGGGCGGCCGCCAGCCCGTCACGCTCGGCCGAGGTCAGCTCGGGCGCCACGGGGGCCGGCGCCGGCTGCGGCAGGACGACCACGTCGACCCCCGGGTGGAGCTCACGCAGGACACGGAGCATCGGGTCGGCCATCGCGGGGTCGGAGGAGGCCGGGTCGGTGGGCCGGTCGGGAGGGAACGCGTCAGTCGGAGGAGGCGTCATGACCTCCTTCCTTCCGCTGCGAGGGCCTCCTCAAACCCGGGAGGCCGCTCCTGTGGAAGGAGGTCGACGCAGGACGGGCGCAGGGTCAGCGCGGCGACACCCTCAGCACCCGGTCGCCGGTGCCGTTGTCGGTGGTGAGGAGGAGGTCGCCGTCGCGCGTGGACGTGACCGAGCGCAGCCGGCCCAGGCGGGCCAGCCGCGCGGGCCGGACCACGGAGACGAGCTCGCCGGTGGCGTCGAACCGCATGAAGAGCACCTCCGAGCCCTTGAGCGCGGCCACCGCGAGCGTGCCCTCGAGCGGGCCCCACTGGGCGCCGCGGACCCAGGCCGCGCCGGACGTCGCGATGGTCGGGTCACCGGAGGACCAGGCCGCCTCCTGCTGCACACCGGGCAGCGACTGGTCGGTCATCGGGACGGACTCGTCGTAGCCCGGTCCCGGGTTCCAGCCGTAGTCGCCGCCGGCGACGAGCAGGTTGACCTCGTCGTCGCGGTAGCTGCCGTGCTCGACCGACCACAGCGAGCCGTCGTCGCGCTGCGCGAGCCCCTGCACGTTGCGGTGGCCGTAGGTCCACACGAAGCGGCGGGGCGACGCGGCCGAGGCGAAGGGGTTGTCGGCCATCGGCGCACCCGTACGACGGTGCACGCGCAGCACCTTGCCGCCCAGCGAGTCCAAGTCGCGCGGGTTCGTGCTCACGGCGGCGTCGCCGGTACCGACGAGGAGGCCGTCGCCCTCGCGCTCGAGCAGGAGACGGCAGCCGCCGTGGCGGCCGCTGCTCGCCGGGAGGCCGGCGAGCACGACCCGGCGCTGCGACAGCCGGCGCCAGGCCGCGTCGGCTCGCCAGCGCGTCACCCGGACCTCGTTGCGTCCGCCGGACCTCGCGCCGTGGCAGGCCCAGACGGTCCGGGAGCCGGCGTCGACGGCCAGCGACAGCAGCCCCGTCTCCCCGGAGACCCACACCAGGCGCGACAGGTCAGCCAGGGTGCGCCGCTGCCCGCCGCGTACGACGCTGATCCGGGCGCGGTCGCGCTCGGAGACGAGCACCCGCCCGCCGGTCGCCTGCTGGACGTCCCAGGGGTGCTCGAGACCGCGGGCGACGGTGCGCACGCGGAGCCGAGGTGCCTGGGCGAGCGGACGGTCCGGTGCCGCCTGCACGGCCGTGGGCCGGGACGGACCCGGGTCGGCGCCCGAGGGCGGCGGGCCGGTGAGCAGGCCGACGGCGAGGGCGGCGACGGACACGGACAGCGAGGTGGTGCGAAGAGGGGTGCGCACGTCCGGGACGCTACTGGGGCCCGCGCCCGATGGGAATGATCGGAGGGGTGGACGGGACTACCCGGACACTGGTCGGGCGAGCTGCACGCCCACCCGGGTCGTGGCGTAGCCGAGGCGGGTGTTGAGGGCGCGCATCGCGGCGTTGCCGTCCTGGGTCCAGGTGTAGACCTCGTCGATCCCGTGCTCGGCCGCCCACGCCAGGGCCCGCAGCTTGAGGTGGACCGCCAGGCCGCGCCCTCGCCAGTCCCGGCGCACGGCCGTGAGCCCGTTCTCGGCCCGGGTCGGCTGGTCGGGGTCGCGGCCCAGGCCCGCGCAGGCCACGACCTCCCCGTCGTCGAGCGCGAGGAACATCGGGTCGGCCAGCCAGTCGCGTGCCCAGCGCTCCGGGCTGACGTCGAGGGGTGTGTCCACGGCGAAGTCGGACAGCGCCTCGAGCCCGAACCGCTCGTACGACGCCTCCCACAGCCCGGGTCGCTCCTGCGCCGTCACCACCTCGACGCCGTCCGGGGCGGGAGCCTGCGGGACGGGCCCGGCGATGCGGTAGGTCTGCTCGACCTCACGGTTGACCTCCTCGAACCCGAAGCGGTGCGCGAAGGCGAGCGCACCGTCGTCGTCGGCCCCGGCGCGGAGCACGGGCAGGCCCAGGTCGGCGACGTGCTGGGTGAGCCGCTCGAGCAGCGCCGTGCCGATGCCTTGACGGCGATGGGCCTCGAGCACGCGCGGGCTCACCGAGCCACCGCCGGCGAGGTCCGAGCGCTGCGCGAGGCCGTGGCCGACCACCACACCGTCGACCCGGGCGAGGAGCAGGAGCCGGTCCGGGGTGTCGCCCTCCCGCAGCTCGGCGAGGGACTGCGTGCGCTCGTAGGGCAGGACCGCGATGCGGACCTGTCGCCACGCCTCGTGGTCGGCGTCGCTGACGCAGCGGGTGATCTCGAGCTCGGGCATCCCTGCACGGTAGGCGCGCGCCCCGCGGCCCGTCGCGAGGTTTTCCGCGACCCGGGTGGCCGGACCGCCGTGTCCGCGCCGTTCCCTAGAGTGAGGACGTGGACTTCTACTCCGCCTACGCGCAGGGCTTCGCCCGCATCGCCGCCGTGACCCTGCCGGTGCACCTCGCCGATCCCGCCGCCAACGCCGCCACCGTCATCGAGCAGGCCCGCGCCTGCCACGACGACCACGTCGCCGTCGCGGTGTTCCCCGAGCTGGGCCTGACCGGCTACTCCGTCGACGACCTCTTCCTCCAGGACACGCTGCTCGAGGCGGTGCAGGAGGCGATCGCCGAGATCGCGGAGGCCAGTGCCGACCTGATGACCGCCCTCGTCGTCGGTGCGCCGCTCGTGCAGGGCAACCGCGTCTACAACTGCGCGGTGGTCGTGCACCGCGGGTCCGTCCTGGGCGTCGCCCCGAAGTCCTACCTGCCCAACTACCGCGAGTTCTACGAGCGCCGCTGGTTCGCCCCCGGCGACGACCGCGAGCTCGAGTGGATCACCGTCGCCGGCCAGGACGTGCGCTTCGGCCCGGACCTGATCTTCCGGTGCCTCGACGTGCCGGGCCTCGACCTGCACGTCGAGGTCTGCGAGGACCTGTGGGTGCCCGTGCCGCCCAGCGCCGAGGCCGCGCTCGCCGGCGCGACGGTGCTGGCCAACCTGAGCGGGTCGCCGATCACGGTCGCCCGCGCCGAGGACCGTCGGCTGCTGGTGCGCAGTGCCAGCTCGCGGTGCGCGGCGGCGTACGTCTATGCCGCGGCGGGCCAGGGCGAGTCCACCACCGACCTCAGCTGGGACGGCCAGACGATGGTCTACGAGTGCGGCTCGCTGCTCGGCGAGAGCGAGCGCTTCCCCGACGGGCCTCGCCGCACCGTCGTCGACGTCGACCTCGACCTCGTGCGTCAGGAGCGGCTGCGACAGGTCACGTTCGACGACAACCGGCGCACGCACGCCGAGCGCGTCCAGCGCTTCCGCGACGTCGAGTGGGAGCTCGACCCGCCGGCCGGCGACATCGGGCTGCTGCGCAAGGTGGACCGCTATCCCTTCGTCCCCGACGACCCCGAGCGCCTCGCGCTCGACTGCTACGAGGCCTACAACATCCAGGTGTCCGGCCTCGAGCAGCGGCTGAGCTCCATCGGCTCGCCCCAGGCCGTCATCGGCGTCAGCGGCGGCCTCGACTCCACCCACGCGCTGATCGTGGCGTGCAAGGCGATGGATCGGCTCGGACGCCCGCGCAGCGACGTGCTGGCCTTCACCATGCCGGGCTTCGCGACCGGGTCGACCACCAAGGCGTACGCCACCCGGCTCTCCGAGGCGCTCGGCGTGACCTTCGAGGAGATCGACATCCGCCCGGCGGCCGAGCAGATGCTGGCCGACCTCGGCCACGCGTACGCCCGAGGCGAGAAGCTCTACGACGTCACCTTCGAGAACGTGCAGGCCGGGCTCCGCTACGACTACCTCTTCCGCCTGGCCAACCAGCGCGGCGGCATCGTCGTCGGCACCGGTGACCTCTCCGAGCTCGCCCTCGGCTGGTGCACCTACGGCGTGGGCGACCAGATGTCGCACTACACGGTCAACGCGGGGGTCCCCAAGACCCTGGTGCAGCACCTGATCCGCTGGGTGATCAGCCACGGGGAGTTCGGCGCCGAGACCAACGAGGTGCTGCGCGAGATCCTGGCGCAGGAGATCACGCCCGAGCTGATCCCGATCGAGGAGGGCAAGAAGCCGCAGGCGACGGAGGACTCGGTCGGCCCCTACAACCTGCAGGACTTCACGCTCGCGCTCGTCGTGCGCCACGGCTTCCGGCCGCGCAAGATCGCCTTCCTCGCCTGGCACGCGTGGAAGGACATCGACGCGGGGGAGTGGCCTCCTGGCTTCCCGGCCGACGCGCGGGTCGCCTACCAGCTCGAGGACATCCGCAGCTGGCTCGAGGTCTTCGTCAAGCGCTTCTTCGCCAACCAGTTCAAGCGGTCGGCGCTGCCCAACGGCCCGAAGGTCAGCCCCAGCGGCACGATGAGCCCGCGCGGCGACTGGCGGATGCCCAGCGACGCCAAGGGCACCGCGTGGCTGGCCGAGATCGAGCGGGACGTGCCGGTCGCCTGACGCAGCGGTGCGGGAGCCACCTTCTCGCCGCCCGAAAGGTGGCTCACCCACGGCTCGGAGGTCGTACGCCGCACCGGCGGTGAGTGACGCAGCTTTCTTGCCCGCAGAACCTGCCTCACTCACCGCTCGGAGGCCCTACGCCGCACCGGCGGTGAGTGACGCAGCTTTCCTGCCCGCAGAACCTGCCTCACTCACCGCTCCAGAGGTCGTACGCCGCACCGGCGGTGAGTGACGCAGCTTTCTTGCCCGCAGAACCTGCCTCACTCACCGCTCGGAGGTCGTACGCCGCACCGGCGGTGAGTGACGCAGCTTTCCTGCCCGCAGAACCTGCCTCACTCACCGCTCCAGCAGCCTTTGCCTGCCCTTAGCACCGGGCTGGAGCGGGGTTAGCCGCTCCTGCATGAGCCTTCCTGTCATGACGCCGAGCGGCGTCGGACGACGAGGAGGAATCGTGCAGAAGAAGGCAGTCATCGGCGGCGCGGCCGCAGCAGCGGTCGTGGTCGGTCTCGGAGCCTGGTGGGCGGTCGACAGCCAGGTCGAGGCCCAGACGTCGGAGCACGGCACGTGCGGCGGCGCCACCTGGGAGCTCAGCGCCGAGGCCGAGGACGACGGCACCGAGGTGAGCGCCGAGCTGCAGTCCGCCGGCCCCGGCGAGGAGTGGCAGGTCGAGCTGTCCCGCGACGACGCGTCGCTGCTGGCCGGCTCCCGCACCACGGACGAGGACGGCGAGATCGACGTCGACGCCTACAGCTCGGGCACCCCCGGCGACGCCACCTGGACCGTCACCTTCACCCCCGCCGAGGGCGAGGCCTGCACGGCCACCCTCGGCGCCTGAGCCGCCTGAGCACCGACCCCAGCTCCACCCACCCCAACCGAGGAGAACAGCCATGAACAAGACCCTGATCGCCGGCGCCGCCCTGGCCGCCACCGCAGCTGCCGGCACGACCGTCCTGGTCGCCGCCCCCGCCAGCGCCGACGTGGAGCGCCGCGGCACCTGCGCCGGCGCGACGTTCGAGCTCAACGTCGACCGCGAGCGCGGCGGCTTCGAGGTCGACGCCGACATCGACCGCGCCCGCGCGGGCAGCGAGTGGCGCGTGGCGATCCGCCACGACGGCAAGGTCGCGACCTCACGGGTGCTCACGGCGGACGACGAGGGCGAGCTCGACCTCGACACCTTCCGTCGCAACACCGCGGGCTCGGACACGTTCACGCTGTCGGTCACCCCGGCCGGTGGCTCGACGTGCTCGGTGAAGGTCACCCTCCGCTGAGCCGCCCCGACGGGCCGGAGCCTGGGTCAGGCCGTCCGCAACGTGACGGCGACCCGGGCTCCGCCCATGTCGGAGGCACCGGCGCCGAGGGCGCCACCCGAGTCCTCGGCGGTGCGGGCGGCGATCGAGAGCCCCAGGCCGGTCGAGCCCGCGCCGCTCTCCCCGCGCCCGGTGACGTCGAGCTCGGCGGGCAGGCCGGGGCCGGCATCGTCCACGACCAGCTCGAGCCCGTCGTCCGACGCGGCCAGCGTGATGCGTACGGCGGCGTCGTCGGGCGTGTGGGAGAAGACGTTGTCGAGCAGCACGTCGACCAGCGCCTCCAGGTCGGCGCGGCTGGCCCGCAGCAGCGGTCCCGAGGTGGCGAGGTCGGTCGTCCAGGGACGGCCCTGGTCCTCGGCCAGCGGCTCCCAGTGGCGTACGCGCTCGGTGACCACCGCGACCGCGTCGGTGCGCGGGTCGAGCCCCTCGCGCTCGGAGCGCCGGGCCTCGCGGACGATCTCGTCGACGGTGGCCTGGAGCGAGTCGAGGTCCGACCCGAGGCGTTCGCGCAGGTCGTCGTCGGCGACCGTCTCCACCCGCAGCCGCAGCGCCGTCACCGGGGTGCGGAGCCGGTGGGAGAGGTCTGCCACGCTTTCCCGCTCGCGGGCCAGGAGCAGCTGGATGCGGCCGACCAGTCGGTCGACCGCACCCGCCAGCTCGCGCACCTCGGCCGGGCCCTCGACCGAGGCGAGCGGCTGGACGGCGCCGGAACGACCCAGCGTCTGGGTGTGGTCGGCGAGGCGGCGGATGGGCTGCACGAACGACCGACCGAGCCGGTCCACGACGACTAGGGAGCCGGCGAGCAGCGTCAGGCCGAGGACCGCGAGCAGGCCCCACGCGAGGCCGACGACGGACGTGAGGCCGGGCTCGGCGACGACCACCCGGATCACCGGGGTCAGCGAGGGGAGGGCCGAGTTGCCGCCGCGCGACACCGGCACGAGGATCTGCGAGCCGCCGGCGACGTCGTCCACCCGGGCGCGGCCGGTGTTGCGGGCGTCGAGGACCTTGTCGTCCTCGGACGGGTCCGGGCCGATGCCCACGCCGTCGGGGTAGAGCACCGTGACCTGGCGGTCCTCGTCGTCGCGGTTGAGCTTGTCGACGTACTGCCCGACGATGCCCTCGTCCTGGCCCGACACGACCGTCTCGACCGCCTGCACCTCCAGCGCGGCCCGGGCGAGCCGGTCCTCGAGGGCATAGCTGCGGACCAGGATCGCCATCGGCACGAGCATGGCGAGCAGCACCATCGAGATCGCCGCGGCGGCGGTGACGAGGAGGCTGCGGCGCACCTCAGCCGTCCTCGTCGGGGGCGGCGAGGCGTACGCCGACCCCGCGCACCGTGGTCAGGTAGCGCGGTGCCGCCGCCGTCTCGCCGAGCTTGCGGCGCAGCCACGACAGGTGGACGTCGACGGTCTTGTCGGACCCGCCCCACGGCTGGCGCCACACCTCGACGAGGAGGTCGCGCTTGGTCACCACCTCGCCGGGGCGCTCCGCCAGGTGGGCGAGCAGGTCGAACTCGCGCGGGGTGAGGTCGACCTCCTGACCGTCGAGGTGGACGCGCCGCCCGGCGAGGTCGACGGACAGGCCGCCGACGGTGATGCTCGTCGGTCGCCGGCGTCCGGACTCCACGCGCCGCAGGACGGCTCGGATCCGCGCGTCGAGCTGCGCGCTGGTGAACGGCTTGACGACGTAGTCGTCGGCGCCCGCGTCCAGCGCGCCCACGAGCGACGGGTCGTCGGCCCTGGCGCTGGCGATGATGACCGGCACGGCGCTGACGGCCCTGAGCATGGACAGGACCTGGGTGCCGTCGACGTCGGGCAACCCGAGGTCGAGCACCACCAGGTCGGGGCTGCTGTCGACCGCGAGCTGGAGGCCCGTCATGCCGGTGGGCGCGGAGGTCACGGTGTGGCCGCAGTCGCGCAGGCCCCGCACCAGCAACGGCCGGATCCGGTCGTCGTCCTCGATGATCAGCACCTCCGCCACGCCGCGACCGTACCGCCCGACCGGGTCCGCGCCACCCCTCCGGCACGAGCCTTTGAGCTCCCTTAACCGGCGCCTCACCTCGCGCTGACCTCGCAGCGGGCACGATGGACCGGTGAGACGTCGGATGCTGCTCGTGGGCCTGTGGGCCGTGACGACCACCGTCGCCGTGCTCGTCGGCGTCCTCGCGGTGTCGACCGTCGGCGCGACCATCCGCGACCGCGGGCCGGTGGGCGACGAGGTGATGCGCGACGACTCCGTCGCGCCGCCGTCCTCGCCGCCCGCGGGGGCGCCGCGGGTCCGCGACGCGATCGCCGGTGAGTGGGGCGCCTTCGTCGTCGAGTGCCGCGACACCTGGGCGTACGGCGTCGGCGTCCGTCCCGACGAGGCGGCCGGGTGGGACGTCGTCAGCTGGGAGAAGGGCCCGGACGACGACGTGGACGCGGTCTTCAGCGACGGCAGCCGGTCGGTGGACCTCGAGGTGTTCTGCAACCGGGGTCGGCCCACGCTCGCCGAGCTCGAGCGCAACACCCTCGGCGACGACTGAGCCGTACGGAAAATCAGGTGCAACCTCGCCGCGCGGTGTGGCGTCCTGAGGGGGACACCATCCCGAACGGAAGCAGAGAGATGACCATCCGCACCACCCTGATCGGCACGGCCCTCACGGCCGTCGCCCTCCTCGCCACCACCCTGCCGACCGCCGCGACCGCAGGTCCCGCCGAGTCCGCCCGGTCGGACCAGCGGGCCGCCGCGGCGCGCACCCAGCTGACCTTCACCGTCGACGACTGCGAGGGCTGCGAGATCCAGCTCAGCAACGCCCGCAGCACCCTCGACGCCGACGTCGTGCACGTCTGGAGCTCACGGACGCGCACGGTCCGCGACGGGTCCGTCACCTTCGACATCCCCACCAAGCGCACCTGGGGGATGTCCGTGGCGGTGAAGGCGCCGTGGGAGGGCTTCACCGGCTACCGCACCACCGTGGCCTTCCGCTACAACGGCGAGCGTGTCGGCGACGCCGTCACCCTCGAGGAGGCGGTGACGAAGCGTCGGGCGTCCGCGTGCTGGGAGGGCGTACGCCGTCGTGACGTGACGGTCCCGCTCGTCGTCGAGGAGGTCGAGGTGGACGGCGCGCGGAAGCGCGTCCCGGGCAGCATCGCGTTCGTGCCCACCACCGAGAGCTGGATCGGCGAGATGCGCGAGGTCGTCGACGGCGTGCTCGGCTCGCAGGACGTCAACATCTGCCGGTGACCGACGGTCGTACGACTCCCGCCGGCGCTGCTCCACCACGGTATGCAGGCCGACGGGCACTTCCCTTGGTCAACTGACCGAGGAAGTGCCCATCCGGCGCCATCCCGTGATGGACGGTCACCGGGCAGGGCCTCACTCGATGCGGATCCCCACACCGGGCCCGACGTCGGCGCCGGTGAGGTAGAAGACCGTCAGGACCGCCACCCAGGAGATCCAGAACGGCACCACGAACGGGATCATCCGGGAGATGACGGTGCCGAGCCCCGCCTCGGGCTCGTAGCGCTTGAGCATCACCAGGAAGATCCAGATGTAGGGGTTCATCGGCGTGATGACCTGCGTGGCGGAGTCGCCCACCCGGAACGCCGCCTGCACGAAGCCCGGCTCGTAGCCGAGGAGCGCGAAGAGGGGCACGAACACCGCCCCCATCAGCGTCCACATCGACGAGCCGCTGACGATGAACAGGTTGAGCACCGAGGCCAGCAGGATGAAGCCGATGATCGCGGGGTAGCCCGTGAGGCCGATCGACTCCAGCCCGTTGGCGCCGGTGACGGCGAGCGCGGAGCCGACGTTGCTCCAGTTGAAGAGGGCGATGAACTGGCCGAGCATGAAGGCCAGGACGATGAACGCCGCCATGTCCTTGATGCCGAGGGCCATTACCTTCGGCACGTCGGCGGCACGGCGCAGCGAGCCGCTCACGAAGCCGTACGCCAGGGCCGGTCCCAGGAACAGCACGAACACGACGAAGACGGTCGAGTCGAGCAGCGGTGACTCCGGCAGGAAGTTGCCGTCCTCGTTGCGCCACGGCGAGCCCCCCGGCAGGACCGCGGCCAGGATCAGGGCCGACAACGCGAGGAAGACCAGTCCGGCGATGCGCAGGCCGCGCCGCTCGGCGGGCTCGAGGTCGGGGGAGAGGTCGGTGGGCGCGGCCCGCAGGGCCGGGGCCACGTCCTCGTCCTCCGCAGTGCCCGGCTCGAGGGTCGCCTCGTCCTCGGCCGCCACCATGTCGGTGGGGGCGCCCTCGCGCACCAGCCGGGGCTCGACGAGCCGGTCGATCACGATGCCGGCGACCAGTGCGAGCACGAGCGCGGAGACGATGTTGAAGTAGAGGTTGGAGACCGGGGTGACCGTCGCGCCCGCGTCCGGCAGGCCTTCCGTCACCGCGTTGGTGATGCCGGCGAAGAGGGCGTCGAGGCTGGTGACCACGACCGAGGTGGAGTAGCCGGCGCCCACTGCGGCGAAGCCGCCCACCAGCCCGGCGAGCGGGTGCCGGCCGGCGGCCTTGAAGACCATCGCGGCCAGGGGCGGCACCACGATGAAGGCGGCGTCGGCCATCACCGACGCGCTCACCCCGACGAACCCGACGGCGTAGGGCAGCAGCCACCGCGGCGCGGACCCGAGGCTCGCGCGGATCGCGGCCGACAGCAGTCCCGAGCGCTCGGCCACCGTGACCGCCAGCAGGATCGTCACGACGGTGACGAGCGGCGGGAAGCCGATGAAGTTGGCACCGAGGTTGACCGTGAGCCAGGCCAGTCCCTCACCGGTGAAGAGCCCGCGCACCGCGGTCTCCTCGTCGGTGCCCGGGATGGTCACCGCGGTGCCCGCGAGCTGCAGGACGGTCGAGATGACCCCCACCACCAGGAAGAGGCCGAGGAACAGCAGGAACGGGTCCGGCAGCCGGTTGCCGACCCGCTCGACGGCCGCGAGGGCCCGGTCCGTGCGCGACATCGTCGTGGTGGTCATCGCTCACCCCCTGCGGGTGCGGCCGAGGTGGGGCCGAAGTAGGACGGGACGTCGACCGGCCCGCCGGCCGCCTCGAAGTCGTCCGCGGCGGCGCGGCGCAGCTCGGGGTCGCTCAGCCAGTCGGCGCTGACGGCGGCGAGCGCCCACGCCGAGTCGAGCACCACCTGGTCCGCTTCGGCGCTGACCGCGGCCTCGGCGAACTCGCGGGTGTGCAGCGACAGGTCCGCGTCGGTGATCCGGACCATCGCGTGCACGCCGGGCATGCGGTAGGAGACGTTGCCGAAGTCGGTGGACCCGGCGAACATCCGCGGCACCACCTCCGGCGGCAGGACCGTACGTCCCCGCTCGCCGTAGCGGGTCGTCCACGCGGCGGCCAGGGGGCCGTTGCCGCGCACGGGCAGGTAGGCCGGAGCCTCGTCCCACGCCAGCGTGACGCCGCAGCCGGTCATCAGCGCCGCGCCGCGGGCGATGTCGGCGAGGCGGTCGCTGAGCACGGCCAGGCCCTCCGGGTGCTCGCTGCGGAGGTAGAAGAGCATCTCGGCGTGCTCGGGGATGACGTTGGGCCGCTCGCCGCCCGCGGTCACCACGCCGTGCACCCGGTCGGTGGGCGGCATCTGCTGGCGGTGCAGCCCGACGCCGGTGTACATCAGGTTCACCGCGTCGAGCGCGTTGCGGCCCATGAAGGGCTGGGCGGAGGCGTGGGACGTGACGCCGGTGAAGGTGGCCCGCAGCTGGCGGCGGCCCAGGAAGAGCGGGTCGGCGATGTCGTAGGTGAAGGGGTGCACCATCAGCGCCGCGTCGACGCCGTCGAAGGCGCCGTGGCCGGCCATGATCTCCTTGCCGCCGCCGCCCTCCTCGGCGGGCGTGCCGAGCCAGACGACGCGCCCCGGCAGCCGGTCGCCGACCGCGGCGAGGGCCAGGAACGCGCCCAGCCCGGCGGTGGCGATGACGTTGTGCCCGCACCCGTGGCCGATGCCCGGCAGCGCGTCGTACTCCGACAGCACGGCGATCGTCGGCCCTCCGGGGTCGCCGGTCTCCGCCCGGAGCGCGGTCGGCAGCCCGTGCGCCTCGCGCACCACCTCGATGCCGCGGCCCTCGACGAGGTCGGCCAGCGCGGCGGCCGAGCGGTGCTCCTCGAACGACACCTCGGGGTGCTCGGAGAGGTCGTGGCTGGCCGCCAGCAGCACCGGTCCCAGGTCGTCGACGGCGTCGCGGAGCGCCGCGAGCAGGTCGGGGTCGGCGCCCGCGGTGGTGGCCCCCGGGGCGTGGGCCGATCGGGCGCGGCGCCGGGTCTCCTCGGCGAGGTGGGCGACGAGGAAGTCGTCGGGGACCGTCGGCGTGGAGAGGTCGCGGCGGGTGGCGCCGGAGTGGGGGTCGGACTGGTCCTGGGGGTGGCTCATCGAGCAGCGTCCCTTTCCCGTGGTGAGCGGGCCCGAGTCGGGCGGCTGGTCTCGCGACGCTAGCACCGACCGCTCCTCGGCCTGCCGCGCGTGGGCCACCGGCCGTCCCCCTAGGCTGCAGCCATGGGCAAGCAAGAGGACTTCGTACTCCGCGCGCTCGAGGAGCGTGACGTCCGGTTCGTCCGGCTGTGGTTCACCGACGTGCTCGGCTTCCTCAAGAGCGTGAGCGTGGCGCCGGCCGAGCTCGAGAACGCCTTCGAGGAGGGCATCGGGTTCGACGGCTCGGCCATCGAGGGCTTCGCCCGCGTCTACGAGTCCGACATGCTCGCGCACCCCGACGCCTCGACGTTCCAGATCCTGCCCTGGCGCACGGGGGACGACGGCGGCCCGGCGACCGCCCGGATGTTCTGCGACATCGTGATGCCCGACGGCAGCCCGTCGTACGCCGACCCGCGCCACGTCCTCAAGCGCACGCTGGGCCGGGCGGCCGACCAGGGGTTCACGTTCTACACGCACCCCGAGATCGAGTTCTACCTGTTCAAGAACGCGCCCGGGAAGGGCGACGAGCCCGAGCCGGTCGACCGCAGCGGCTTCTTCGACCACACCGCCCAGTCGCGGGGCGCGGACTTCCGCCGCGAGGCGATCACGATGCTCGAGGCGATGGGCATCTCGGTGGAGTTCAGCCACCACGAGGGCGGACCCGGCCAGCAGGAGATCGACCTGCGCTACGCCGACGCGCTGACGACCGCCGACAACATCATGACCTTCCGCACCGTGATCCGTGAGGTCGCGCTGGGCCAGGACATCTGGGCCTCCTTCATGCCCAAGCCGTTCACCACGCACCCCGGGTCGGGCATGCACACGCACGTGTCGCTCTTCGAGGGCGACCGCAACGCCTTCTTCGAGGCCGGCGCGCAATACCAGCTGTCGAAGACGGGCCGGCAGTTCATCGCCGGGATCCTGCGCCACGCGAGCGAGATCAGCGTGGTCACCAACCAGTGGGTGAACTCCTACAAGCGCCTGCTCGGCGGCGGCGAGGCCCCCTCCTCGATCTGCTGGGGCCACAACAACCGATCGGCGATGATCCGCGTGCCGATGTACAAGCCCAACAAGGGCCAGTCGACGCGCATCGAGCTGCGCACGGTCGACCCGGCGTGCAACCCCTACCTCGCCTTCGCGGTCGTCCTGGCGGCCGGCATGCGGGGGATCGAGGAGGGCTACGAGCTGCCGCGCGAGGCCGAGGACGACGTCTGGTCGCTGACCGAGCGCGAGCGCAAGGCGCTCGGCATCGCACCGCTGCCCAAGAGCCTGTCGGACGCCATCGACGTGGCCGAGAGCTCCGAGCTGCTCGCGGAGACCCTCGGCGAGCACGTCTTCGACTACTTCCTGCGCAACAAGCGCGCCGAGTGGGAGGAGTACCGCACGCAGGTCTCCGCCTACGAGCGCGACCGGATGCTCCCGGTCCTCTGAGCCCCCGTGCGGAGCAGAGCGGCGGGTCGAGCGGCGTGTCGGGTGGTGGACCGGTGGTGAGCTCGCCCGGGACCTACGTCCGCCTCGGCTTCGTCGACGGCGCGGCCGCCGCGCGGGGCATCGAGCGCCTCGGCGCCGCCGGCAAGCCGCTCACCGACAAGCTCGCGGCGACCGCGGACCCGGACGCCGCGCTCGACGGGCTGCTCCGGCTCGTCGACGCGCTGGACGAGGCCGACGAGGGCGCGGGCGCCGCGATGCTCGCCGAGGTCGCCGACGACGAGGGCACCGCGATGCGGCTGTGCTGCGTCCTGGGCGCCAGCGCCGCCCTGACCCAGCACCTGGTGCGCCACCCGGGGCACTGGCGTGAGCTCACCGATCCGACGCTCGGCACCACCCGCCCCGCGGCGTACGCCGTCCGCGAGGCGATGCTGGCCGCCGTCGGCGCCGACCCGCGGGCCACCGAGCCGGTCGCCGCCCTGCCGGACGCGGAGGCCGTCGACGTCCTGCGGGTGGAGTACCGCCGGGTCCTGCTGCGGCTGGCCTCCCGCGACCTGGCCCACCACGTGGGCATCGACGACGCGGCGGCGGAGATCTCCGACCTGGCCGCGGCGACCCTCGAGGCGGCCCTGGCGGTCGCGCGGGCCCGGGTCGGCGAGACCGCGCACGACGTACGGCTCGCCGTGGTCGCGATGGGCAAGTGCGGGGGCCACGAGCTCAACTACATCTCCGACGTCGACGTGGTCTTCGTCCACGAGCCGGCCGAGCTGGGGACGGGGGAGCGGGCGGACGAGGGCGTCGCGCTGCGGGCCGGGACCCAGCTGGCCTCGCACCTGATGCGGATCTGCTCCGACCACACCCGCGAGGGCACCATCTGGCCGGTGGACGCCAACCTGCGTCCGGAGGGCAGCCAGGGCCCGCTCGTGCGGACCCTCGCGAGCCACCGCGGCTACTACGAGAAGTGGGCCAAGACCTGGGAGTTCCAGGCCCTGCTCAAGGCGCGTCCGGTCGCCGGCGACGTCGCGCTGGGGCAGGCCTACCTCGAGGTCATCGAGCCGTTGGTGTGGCGCGCCGCCGAGCGCGACGGGTTCGTCACCGAGGTGCAGGCGATGCGCCGCCGCGTCGTCGACCACATCCCCGCCCACGAGGCCGAGCGCCAGCTCAAGCTCGGCTCCGGCGGCCTGCGCGACGTCGAGTTCGCGGTGCAGCTGCTGCAGCTCGTCCACGGCCGGGCCGACCCGTCGCTGCGGGAGGGCGCCACCCTCAGCGCGCTGACCCGGCTCACCGAGGGCGGCTACGTCGGCCGTGAGGACGGCGAGAGGCTCCACGAGGCCTACTCCTTCCTCCGCACGCTGGAGCACCGGATCCAGCTGCACCAGCTCCGGCGCACCCACGTGCTGCCCGACGACGAGGCGTCGCTGCGTCGGCTCGGCCGGTCCCTCGGACTGTTCTCCGAGCCGGCCGTCCAGCTCGACAAGCTGTGGCGCTACCACCGCCGCGAGGTCCGCCGGCTGCACGAGAAGCTGTTCTACCGGCCGCTGCTCGGTGCCGTCGCCAAGCTGCCCGGCACCGAGGCGCGCCTCTCGCTGGAGGCGGCCGGGGCCCGGCTCTCCGCGCTCGGGTACGCCGACCCGCGGGCGGCGCTGCGCCACCTCGAGGCGCTCACCAGCGGGGTCTCCCGCACCTCCGACATCCAGCGGACCCTGCTGCCGGTGCTGCTCGAGTGGTTCGCCGACTCGCCCGACCCCGACGCCGGGCTGTTCGGCTTCCGGCGCATCAGCGAGAGCCTCGGCCGCTCGCCGTGGTACCTCACGATGCTTCGCGACGAGGGCGAGGTCGCGCAGCGCCTCGCCCACCTGCTCGGCACGTCGCGCTACGCCACCGACCTGCTGGAGCGCGAGCCGCAGGGCGTGAAGATGCTCGGGGAGTCGCTCGAGCCGCTGAGTGCCGAGGCGGCCCTCACGGAGATGCAGGCGCTCGTCGAGCGCGCCGGGTCCGCGGAGGCGGCGGTCGGCGCCGTGCGGGCCGTACGCCGTCGCGAGCTGCTGCGCATCGCCAGCGGGGA
The DNA here is from genome assembly GCF_034661175.1 of Nocardioides renjunii. Lineage (NCBI taxonomy): Bacteria > Bacillati > Actinomycetota > Actinomycetes > Propionibacteriales > Nocardioidaceae > Nocardioides > Nocardioides renjunii. The sequence continues at coordinate 1,646,846 of NZ_CP141058.1, forward strand.
GCTCCTCGCCGGCACCGACGTGGCGGTGGTCGGGCGGGGCCTGAGCCGGCTGACCGATGCGACGCTGCAGGCCACCCTCGACATCGCGACCGGGTCGGTGCGCCGCCAGCGCGGGCTCGAGGCCGCGCCGACCCGGATCGCGGTCGTCGCGATGGGGCGCTACGGCGGCTTCGAGCTGTCCTACGGCAGCGACGCCGACGTCATGTTCGTGCACGAGCCGGTCGCGGGCGTGGAGGCGCAGGTCGCCACGTCGTTCGCGCAGGCGGTCGTCTCCGAGCTGCGCAGGCTGCTGTCGCTGCCGGCCAGCGACCCGCCGCTGGAGGTCGACCCCGACCTGCGCCCCGAGGGCCGGAACGGGCCGATGGTGCGCACGGTGGAGTCGTACGCCGCCTACTACGCCAAGTGGTCGCACGTGTGGGAGTTCCAGGCCCTGCTGCGGGCGGACCCGGTGGCGGGCGACGAAGGCCTGCGCCGGCGCTTCACCGAGCTCATCGACCCGTTGCGGTTCCCGGCCGAGGGCATCTCGGAGGCCGACGTGGTCGAGGTGCGCCGGATCAAGGCGCGCGTCGACGACGAGCGCCTGCCCCGGGGTGCCGACCGCCAGACGCACCTCAAGCTGGGCCGCGGCGGCCTCGCCGACGTGGAGTGGACGGTGCAGCTGCTCCAGATGCGCCACGCCGGGACGGTCGGGGGGCTGCGGACGCCGCAGACGCTGCCGGCGCTGGCGGCCGCCGCGGAGGCGGGGCTGGTCGCCGAGGAGGACGCCGGGACGCTGGCCGAGGCCTGGCGCCTGGTCAGCCGGGTGCGCAACGCGGTGACGCTGGTGCGGGGCAAGCCGTCGGACCAGCTGCCCCGCGACGCGCGGGAGCGCGCCGCCGTCGCCCGCGTGCTCGGCTACCCGCCCGGCTCCTCCGACGAGATGGTCAACGACTACCTGCGGGCCACGCGGCGCGCCCACGCCGTGGTGGAGCGGATCTTCTGGGAGTGAATCGCTCCGCTTCATCTGGCCAAAGATAAGGTATGTTCTTCACATGGCTGCGATGAGCCCTGAGGCTTCAGTGACGGTCATCGGCGACCTCGTGGGCTCGCGTCTGCGCGCCGACCGCGCCGCCGTGCACGCGCGCTTCGAGCGGGCGATCGACGCCCTCAACACCGAGTACGCGCCGCCGGTGCCGCTGCGCATCGGCCTCGGCGACGAGTTCCAGGGGATCTTCGACACCCTCGGTGCCGCGATCGGGGCGACCCTCCGGCTGCGGATGGCGCTGCTGCCCGACGTCGACGTGCGGCAGGGCATCGGCTGGGGACGGGTGCTCGTCCTCTCGGCCGAGCCCCGCGTGGAGGACGGCCCCGGCTGGTGGGCCGCACGCGCCGCGATCGAGACCGTGGAGGCGTACGAGCGCAAGGCCCCGCTGCGCGCGGTGCGGACGGCGTACGTCGCGGCGGACGACGAGCCGGGCCCCTCGCCGGGCCTCGTCAACGCCGCCCTGATGGCACGGGACCAGGTCGTCACCGGCCTGTCGGAGCGGTCGGTGTCGGTGCTCGATGGTCTGATGAGGAAGAAGCGGCAGCAGGACATCGCCGACGAGCTGGGCATCAGCCCCTCAGCGGTCTCGCAGCGGGTCCGCGCCGAGGGGATCGGCGTGGTCCTGGCGGCAGACGAGCTGCTGCGGGACCTGTGAGGGGAGGACGGCGACGATGAGCTGGCTCGGGATCCTGCTGATCGGCTTCGCCGTCACCGACCTCACCCACTCCGTGCGCAAGGTCCGCCACCTCCCCGAGTGCGTCGGTGCGCTGGTCGCCCTCGTGGTGGGGCTGCTGGCCGGCCTCACCTCACCGCGCGACGTGCTGGCGCTCTTCGCGGTGGTCGCGGCGGTGCTCGTCTGGGGCCAGACGGTGACGTGGGGGTTCGGCCACCGCGGCTCGGCCTGGCTGCCGATCGCGGTCTTCCTGCTGTCGCTCAGCGTCGCCGTCGCCTGCTCGGGCCTGGCGCCGGAGTCCGCGGGGCTGATCGACCGGTGGCTGGACTCGGTCGCGCTCCCCGCGCTCGACGGGCTCTCGGCCGATCGCTTCCTGCTGCTGCTCGGTGCCTTCGGCATCCAGCTGTCCACCGGCAACGTGCTGGTGCGGCTGGTGCTCAAGTCGACCGGGACCATCCACCCCCTCGCCGACGGCACCATGCCGCGCACCCGGCTCAAGGGCGGCCGGCTCCTCGGTCCCCTCGAGCGGCTGTTCGTCCTCGCGCTGGCGCTCGGCGGGCAGGTGACGGCTGCGAGCGTGGTCGTAGCGGCCAAGGGACTGCTGCGCTTCCCGGAGCTGTCCTCGCGCCGCGACCAGGAGCGCATCCACCAGATGACCGAGTACTTCCTGCTCGGCTCGTTCGTGTCCTGGCTCGTCGCGCTGGGTTCCTTCGTCCTGCTGTCCTGAGCGTCAGCCTGTGCCGACCGGGCACTTCCTGCCCGTCCGCCCCGCCGACCGGGCACTTCTTGCCGCATGACGGGCACGAAGTGCCCGGTCGGCGTCCGGGACGGGCACGAAGTGCCCGGTCACGTCAGAGGCGCAGCACGCGGCCGGCCACCACCAGGTGGACCTCGTCGGAGGCGGCGGCGACGCGCTGGTTGACCGTGCCGAGCAGGTCGCGGAACAGCCGTCCCGACCGGTGCTCGGGCACCACCCCGAGGCCGACCTCGTTGGTGACGAGCACGACGTCCTGCTCGGTGGCGCGCAACGCGTCGGTGAGCTCGTCGGTCCGGGCCACCACCACGGCGAGGACGGCGTCCCCGTCCTGCTCCCACGCGTCGGCGGCGTCGACGACCGCGGTGAGCCAGGTGCCGAGGCAGTCGACGAGCACGGGCGCCTCGGCGTCGCGGACGGCGGCGGCGAGGTCCTGGGTCTCCAGCGTCGACCACGACGCGGGGCGCCGATCGCGGTGTGCCGCGACCCGGGCGGCCCAGTCCGGGTCCGCCTCGGCCTCCGGCGTCGGCCCGGCCGCCACGTAGGTGGCCGGCTCGTCACCGATGAGCCCCTCGGCGTGGGTGGACTTGCCGGACCGTACGCCGCCGGTGACCAGGATCCGCATGGCGCAGATCTTGGCAGAGGGGTCGCGGATCGAGGCACGAGGAGGGGGTACGGGACGCCATGACCGACTCAGCTGACACCGCACCGACCACCTCGCCGAACGCCGCGCTCGAGGGCCGCCCGCTCGCCGTCGTCACCGGCGCGTCGAGCGGCATCGGCCTCGAGCTCGCCCGCCAGTTCCTCGAGAACGGCTTCGACCTCGTCGTCTCCGCGGAGGACGACGAGCTCGCCGCCGCGGCGGCGACCCTGCGTGCCGAGGGCGAGGGCAGCGTCGAGCCCGTCCGCGTCGACCTCCGCCGGGCGGAGGGGGTCGAGGAGCTCTACGCCGCCATCCGGCGCGACGGCCGACCCCTCGCGGCGATCGCCCTCAACGCCGGCGTCGGGCAGGGCGGGGCGTTCGTCGACAACGACCTCGACGACGAGCTCTCCATCATCGACCTCAACATCACCTCGACCGTCCGGCTCGCCAAGCTGGTGCTGCGCGACATGGTCGCCGCCGACGCGGGTCGGGTGCTGGTGACGTCGTCGATCGCCTCGACGATGCCCGGCTCCTTCCAGGCGGTCTACAACGCCTCCAAGTCGTTCCTGCAGTCCTTCACCGAGGCCCTGCAGAACGAGCTCAAGGACACCAACGTGACCCTGACGTCGCTGATGCCCGGCCCCACGGAGACCGAGTTCTTCGAGCGGGCCGACATGGCCGAGGACACCAAGGTCGGCACCTCGAAGAAGGACGACCCCGCGCAGGTGGCACGTCAGGGCTTCGAGGCGCTCATGGCCGGCAAGGACCGCGTGGTCGGCGGCGGCGTCGCGACCAAGGCTCAGGAGGCGGCGGCGAAGGTGTTGCCCGACAAGCTCAAGGCGGCGATGCACCGCCAGATGGCCGAGCCCGGCTCGGGCGACTGACCGGCCGGCGGTCAGGTCGTGGCCGCGGCGAGCGCCAGCACGGCGAGGGAGGCCTCGACGGCCGCCCCGAGCACGTCGCCGGTGACCCCGCCGAGGCGTCGTACGCACCGCAGCAGGAGGGCGCCCACCACCGCCACCATGGCGAGGAGCCCTGCCAGCGCGGGCCAGGGCGAGCCGAGGCCGTGGCCGGCGAGCGCCACGGCCCCGGCGGCCACCACCAGGACGGCGGTGGCGCCGAGCACCGGCACGGCGCCGATGTAGGTCGAGCCCAGGCCGCCGGCCCGCGCTGCCGGCACGCCACGGACGCAGGCCAGGACGAGGCACGCGCGGGACGCGCAGACGAGGAGGCCGACGACCCACCAGCCGTGCTCGTCGCCGACCACAGCGCTGAGCCCGGCCGCCTGCAGCCCGGCCACGAGGACGACCGCCACGACGCCGGCCGGTCCGACCGGCCCGGTGCGCATCACCTCGAGCGACCGCTCGGGGGAGTAGGAGGCGGTGAGGCCGTCGGCGGTGTCCGCGAGGCCGTCCCAGTGCAGCGCCCGGGTGCCGAGCGCCAGGGTCAGCAGCACGGCGTACGCCGTCGCGAGCGGCGGCAGCCCGACCGCGCCGCCGACGAGCACCACGAGCGCCGCGGCCAGGCCGAGGGGCACGACGGCGAGCGGCGCGAGGACCATCGCCAGCCCGGCGACGGTCCGGTCGACCGTGGTGGGCGGCGGCACCCGCACCGCCGTCAGGGTGCCGGTGGCCAGCAGCCAGGCGTCGCGGACGGTCACGGCATGATGTCGGACAGCAGCGCCACGTCGCGCAGGACCGCGATCCCCGACCGCAGGACGGGCAGCGCGGCCACGGCCCCGGACCCCTCGCCGAGGCGCATGCCGAGGTCGAGGAGCGGCTCGAGGCCGAGCGACTTGAGCGCGTGCGCCTGGGCGGGCTCGGTGGAGCGGTGACCCGCCACCCACCAGGCCGACGCGCCCGGGGCGATGGCCTCGGCCACGACGGCGCACGCCACGGACATCAGCCCGTCGAGGACGACCGGGACCCCGGCGGTCGAGGCCTCGACCAGGAAGCCCGTGGTGGCGGCGAGGTCGGCGCTGCCCAGCGCGGTGAGCAGCTCGACCGGGTCGGCGGCGCGACCGCCCACGCGGGTCAGCGCCTGGGCGACCACGTCGCGCTTGCGCGCCCAGCCGGCGTCGTCGACGCCGGTCCCGCGCCCGGTGACCTCGTCGGCGGGCAGGCCGAGCACGGCCGCGACGAGGGCCGCGGCGGGGGTGGTGTTGCCGATCCCCAGGTCGCCGGTCATCAGCACCTCGGCACCGTCGTCGACCAGCTCGCGTGCGACCTCCGCGCCGAGCGCCAGGGACTGCTCGGCCTCCGCGCGGGTGAGGGCGTCGGTCAGGTGGATCGGCCCCGAGCCGCGGCGCACCTTGCGGGCCCCCACCTCGGCCGGAAGGTCCGCCAGGTCGGCGTCGACGGCGATGTCGAGCACGGTCACCGTCACGCCGTGCTCGCGGGCCAGGGCGGACACCCCGGCCCGGCCGGCGACGATCGTGCGCACCATCGCCTCGGTGACCGCCGGCGGGTAGGCCGAGACGCCGTGCGCCGCGACGCCGTGGTCGCCGGCGAAGACGACCAGCCGCACGTCGGTCAGCGGTCGCGGGGGCACCTCGCCCTGGACGGCGGCCAGCCAGGCGCCCACCTCGCCGACGCGCCCCAGCGCGCCCGCGGGTGTCGCCAGCCCGGCGAGGCGCTCGCGCGCCCGGGCGGCGACCTCGGGGGAGGGCGGGGGGACGGGGCGCGGGTGCGGGCTCTGGTCGTGGCTCTGGTTCTGGTCCATGTCGCGCAGCAGCCTAGTGACGCGTGCCCGTGCCCGACCTGCCAGTCTTGCCGCGTGACCGGCCACTCCGTGCTGCAGCTGCCGGTGCCGGCGCTGGAGCCGTGGGTGCGCGCCCGCACCGCCCACTACGACGTGGGCTTCGTCTCGGCCGACCCCCGGTTCTCCCACGCGCACATCACCGCGCTGGCGCCCTTCCGGCACGCGCCGACGCCGGACGACCTCGCCACGGTCGCGGTCGTCGCCTCCACGACCGCGCCGATGGCCGTGCGACTGGCCGACCTGGCGCAGTTCCCCAACGGGATCATCCACCTGCGGCCGGACCCCGACGCGGGCCTGCGGGAGCTGACCGCGCGGCTGGTGGCCGCCTTCCCCGACTGCCCGCCGTACGGCGGTGAGTACGGCGAGGACGTGCGGCCGCACCTGACCGTCGACGCCGCGTCGACCCACGTCGACCTCGCCTCGACCGCCGCGCTGCTCAGCGACGTCGTACCGGTCACGGTCGTCCTCGACCGGCTGCAGCTCGCCTGGTGGGAGTCGGGGCGCTGCCACGTCGCGCACGAGTGGCGGCTGGGCGCGGCCTGAGGCGGCTGTGGCAGGATCAGGACATGGCTGCTTGGGCACATCTGGAGATCACCGTCGACGACCAGGGCAACGTGGAGGTCGGCGGCTACAACGCCGATCCCGAGGCGCTCGTCGAGGGCACCGAGTCGTGGGAGGACCTGCTGTCCACCCTCGGCGTCAACGGCTGGGAGCTCGTGCAGGTGATCCCCGGCGCGGAGACGACCTACTGGTTCAAGCGCCAGGCCTGACGGGCGCGTGAGCGACGACGTCCTCGCCCGCTTCCGGGCGGCGTCGGCCTCGGCGGACTGGGTGTTCGGTCGGGCTCCGTCGGCGCCGGCCGCGATGTTCCGCGACCTCGCGGCCTTCGCCGAGGAGCACGCGGTCGAGTGGGACCGCTACGGCGAGCGTGGTGGCGTCGCCCGCCTCGAGGGCGAGGTCGCCGAGCTGCTCGGCAAGCCCGCTGCGGTGATGTTCCCCAGCGGCGTGATGGCCCAGCAGGCGACGCTGCGCTCCTGGTGCGACCGCACGGGCTCGCGCCGCGTGGCCCTGCCCGACCTCTCTCACCTCGTGCAACACGAGCAGGACGGCCCCCGCCGGGTGCTCGGCCTGGAGCTGGAGTGGCTCACCACAGGACGCGAGACCCCGACGGCCGCGTCGCTCGGAGGGATCGGCGGCCGGCTCGGTGCCGCGATGGTCGAGCTGCCCCTGCGCGACGCCGGCTGCCTGCTGCCCGCGTGGGACGACCTCGTCGCGCTGTCCGCCGCGGCGCGGGAGCGGGGCGTGCCGCTGCACGCCGACGGCGCCCGGATCTGGGAGTCCGTGGCGCACTGGGACCGCAGCCTCGCCGAGGCGGCCGGCCTGTTCGACTCGATGTACGTCTCGCTCTACAAGGGCCTCGGCGGGTCGAGCGGCGCGCTGGTGGTGTGCGGGGAGGACCTCGCCGGCGAGCTGCGCTCGTGGCGGGCGCGGATGGGCGGCACGATCTTCTCGATGACGGCCGCGGCCGTCGGCGGCCTGCGGGGGCTGCGCGAGCACCACGCCGGGTTCGGCGCCAACCGGTCATGGGCGATCGAGCTTGCCGGCGCGCTGCGCGAGCACGGCCTGCGCTCGTTCCCCGAGGTGCCCCACATCGCGACCTTCCTCGTCTACGCCCCCGGGACCGCCGACGCGGTCAACGAGCGCGTGGTCGCCTGCGCGGAGGAGCGGGGAGTCGTCCCGTCCGGCCTCTGGCGCGCGGCCGACGTGCCGGGCTGGGTCGAGACCGAGCTGACCTGCTACGAGCCCGCTGTGGCCCGCGATCCTTCGGAGGTGGCCCGGATGCTGGCCGAGGTCGTCCTGGGGCCCTCGGCGGCTTCAGAGACCTGAGGTGCGTGGCCTACATTCCTCCCGTGAGTGCCCAGGCCCCTTCCGCTGTCATCCTCGTCCGCGCGACGAGCTTCGTCCCCAACCCGGCGACGGCTGCCGACAACGCCTTCCAGGCCGACGCCCCTCCCGGGCAGTCCGACGAGGCCACGTCGGCGAAGGCCGTCGCGGAGATGGACGCGCTGGCCGCGGCGCTGCGGGAGGCCGGCGTACGGGTCCACGTCTTCGACGACGACGACCACACCCGCCCCGACAGCGTGTTCCCCAACAACTGGCTGTCCACCCACGCGGGAGGCACCGTCGCGGTCTACCCGATGTATGCCTCCAACCGCCGCCACGAGCGGCGCGCCGACGTCCTCGAGATGCTCAAGTCGGAGTACCGCGTGCAGACCGTCGTCGACTACTCCGGGCTCGAGCCCGACGGCGTCTTCCTCGAGGGCACCGGCGCGATGGTGCTCGACCACGTCTCCCGCGTGGCCTACACCGCCAAGAGCCACCGCGCCGACGTGACGGTGCTGGAGCGCTTCTGCACGGACTTCAACTACGAGCCGATGGCCTTCGACGCGATCGACTCCGACGGCGTACCGGTCTACCACACCAACGTGATCGCGTGCGTCGGCACGGAGGTCGCGATGATCGCCCTCGAGATGATCCCCGACGAGCACCGGCGCGAGCAGGTCTGCGAGCGGCTCGCGGTCACCGGCCGCACCGTCATCGAGCTCACCGAGGAGCAGATCCGCGAGTTCGCCGGCAACGCCGTCGAGCTGTGCGGTCGTACGTCGACGGGCAAGCGCCGCTACGTCATGGCCATGTCGGCCCGGGCCAAGCGCTCGCTGCGACCCGACCAGGTGGCGGCCATCGAGGAGTCGTGCGAAATCGTCGCGGTCGACATCCCGACCATCGAGCTGGCCGGCGGCTCCGTGCGGTGCATGATCGCCGGAATCCACCTCGACCGCCGTCCGCCGCTGGCCGAGGCCGAGCTCACCGAGGCGGTGGCCGCGATCAACGAGGACAACCCGGTCACGCCCGACGGCCGCTACGTGGCCATGGCCGACGCCTGAGCCTCGTTCTCGAGGATCGGGCGGAGCCGCGACGGGTCCTGCTCAGCCTGGGCTCGTGGGCGAGGAGGAGCCGCGCACCTGTCCTCAGGTCGCGAGCTGCACGAGCAGCACGAGGTTGAGCGCGATGATCGCCCCGGCGGCGAGGGCTCCGGCGACGGTCGTGACCCGGCGGTTGACCAGGGAGCCCATCACGTCGCGGCGCGCGGTGAACCACACCAGCGGCACGAGCGCGAACGGGATGCCGAAGGACAGCACGACCTGCGAGGCGACCAGCGCCTGCGTGGGGTCGATGCCGACGGCCAGCACCACGACGGCCGGGAGCAGCGTGACCAGCCGGCGCACCGCCAGGGGGATGCGTCGCCGGATGAAGCCCTCCATGATCACCTGTCCCGACAGGGTGCCGACGCTGCTGGAGGCGAACCCCGAGGCCAGCAGGCCGAGGGCGAACAGCAGCGCGGCGGCCTGCCCGAGGGTCTGCCCGAGGGCGGCGTGGGCGCCCTCGATGGTGTCGATGCCCCGGCCGGACAGCGCCGACGCTGCGACGAGCAGCAGGGAGAGGTTCATCAGCCCGGCGATGGTCATCGCGACGACCACGTCGACACGCTGGCCGCGCATCACCGTGCGTCGCTCGGCCTCGGACCGGGCGTGCAGCCGCTCGCTGGTGAGGGCGCTGTGGAGGTAGATGGCGTGCGGCATGACGGTGGCGCCGAGCATGCCGGCGGCCAGCATCACGCTGTCGGCCCCCGCGAAGCGGGGCAGGGTGCCGTCGAGCACCGCGATCGCGTCGACGCCGCTGATCGCGACGTCGTAGACGAACCCGACCAGGATGACGCCGAGCAGGCCGACGATCACCGTCTCGAAGTGCCGGTGGCCGGTGCCCTTGAGCGCCAGCAGCGCGAAGGCGACCAGCGCGGTGATGGTGCCGCCGGCGAGCAGCGGGAGGTCGAAGAGCAGCTTGAGCGCGAGCGCGCCGCCGACGACCTCGGCGAGGTCGGTGGCGATGGCGACCAGCTCCGCCTGACCCCACAGTCCGCGGACGACCGGACGGGGCAGGTGCGCCCGGCACAGGGCGGGCAGGCTCATGCCGGTGGCGACGCCGGCCTTGGCGGAGAGGTACTGGATGAGCATCGCCATCACGTTGCTGACGACCACCACCCAGACCAGGAGGTAGCCGTAGGCCGAGCCGGCGGCGATGTTGGTGGCGAAGTTGCCCGGGTCGACGTAGGCGACCGCCGTGACGAACGCGGGGCCGAGCAGCGGCCACAGGCGGGTGGATCGGCGCCGGGCACCCGTGCCCCCGGTGCCCGGGCCCGCCGGACCCGTGGCCCGGCGCGTCGGGGGAGCGGCGTACCGCTTCGTCTGGAACACCTCAGCCCTCGTTCCACGGGTCGACCTGGGCGAGGGTGCGGGCCCGGCGTCGCCGGTCGATCAGCCGCGTGACCACCTCGGCCAGGACGAACAGCACCATCATCGGGACGGCGAGCATGAGCATCGAGAACGGGTCGGTGGAGGGGGTGGCGATCGCGGCGAACACCACGGTGCCCATCAGGATGATCGAGCGGTGCCGGCCGAGCTGGGCGCCGGTGACGACCCCCGCGAGGTTGAGCAGCACCAGGAAGAAGGGCAGCTCGACGGCGAGGCCGAAGACCAGGAGCATCCGGGTGAAGAACGAGAAGTAGTCGCCGAACTCGACCAGGTTGTCGAGGCCGTCGGGGGTGAAGCCGATGAGCACGCCGAGCCCCTTGGGGAGCACGTAGTAGCCCAGGGCCACACCGCCGATGAAGAGCGGACCCGCCACGATGGCGAAGACCCGCGACCACCGCTTCTCCCGCTCCAGCAGGCCCGGCACGACGAACGCCCACGCCTGCCAGAGCCAGTAGGGGCTGGCAGCCATGAGCGCGGCGACGCCGCACAGCTTGAGGTGCAGCATCAGCGGTCCCGTGGCACCGGCGACGTACGCCGTCGTCGTGGTGTCGGCGCCGACCAGGTCGCGGGCCTGGTTGTAGGGACCGAGGACGAGGGACAGGAGCGGGTCGAAGAAGAGCAGGGAGACGAAGAACGCCACCACCAGGACGAGCGCGGACCGGATGAGCCTGGCCCGCAGCTCGCGCAGGTGGTCAGCCAGGGTCATGTGCCCGGCCGAGGCACCGGGTCGGCTGGGGGAGACCCGCAGCACGGAGACGGCAGTGGCGATCGACATCGGTGGCTCCCGTCAGCCGCGGGGTGCGTCGTGCTCGCGGGGCGTCTCGACGACGGGCGTCTCGACGATGACCGGCTCGGACACGGCGTGCGCGGCGCGTACGCCGTCCTGGTGGCCGACCGCGTGGTCGACCTTGTGGTCGACCTTGTGGTCGTCCTTGTGGTCGTCCATGAGTCCCTTGGTCTCGGACTTGAAGATGCGCAGCGCCTGGCCGGAGCCGCGGGCGAGCTCGGGCAGCTTGGAGGCCCCGAACAGCAGGACCAGGACGGCCAGGATGATGAGCAGCTCCATGCCGCCCAGCCCGCCGACCAGGAGGGTCGTGGTCGTGGAAGTCATGCGGTCTTCCTTTCATCGGGTGTGGCGTGGGGGACGAGCTCAGGCTGAGGCTCGAGCTCGTCGTCGTCCTCGTCCGTGTCGGCCGGGTCGTCACGCTCGGCGAGCGCTTCCTCGACCTGGCGGCGGATGAGCTCGCGCGGGTTCAGGTCGCGCAGCTCGAGGTCGGAGTACTCCTCCCCGAGGGAGGAGCGGAGGTCGTCGCGCACGGAGTCGCCCATGCGCTTGGCGGTCTTGATGCCCTGCGCCAGCTGCTTGGCGAGGCCGGGCAGCTTGTCGGGGCCCATCAGCACGACTGCGAAGAAGGCGATGACCGCGAGCTCGGGCAGTCCGATGCCGAACATGGGGTGTCCTCTCGTCGGCTCGGGGTGGCCCGGGCACCACAGGGGTGCCCGGGCCACCGGGAGCGGTCAGGCCCGGTGCCGGGGGTGCTGCTGGTGCAGCACCCGGTCGACCTCGCGGGACCAGTGGTCCGGCCGCAGCGCGGCGTGGTGCAGGGCGGGGTGCGTGGCCAGCCACGCGGCGCGGAGCACCACGAGGCCGAGCAGCAGCATCCCGACCAGCTCGATCGCCGGCACGACGATCACGCGCTCTTGTTGATGACGCCGTTGACGCCGTCGGGGAAGAACCCGCCCTTGGTGACGGACTTCGGGTTGAGGTAGACCACGTTGAGCACCTCGCCGGCCGAGCGGCTGAAGGCGATGCCGTTGCCGTCGACGGGCGTGATGTTGGCCGACGTGGCGTTGCCGATGGGCTGGTCCCGGTTGCCCTTGCCGTCCAGGCTGTCGCGGGCGTTGGAGATGGCCCGGGCAGCGTCCTGCAGGTCCTTGGAGTAGAGGGCCGAGCGGACGAGGCCGGCGTGGTAGGCCTCGACGGCCAGGATGCCCGCGGCGGCCTCCAGGTAGGTCTTGTTGGAGATCAGCGGGGCCGCGCCCTTGTAGGCCGTGACGCCGACGTCCTCGAAGAGGTAGGCCGCCAGGAGGAAGTTGTTCTCGTTGGCGAACGGGTCGAAGGTCTGGCCGGCCTGGATCAGCCCGGCCGCCGTGGCGGCCGCGGTGAAGCTGGACTGCAGGTCGATCGTGGGTCGGGCGACCTTGGCGCTGCCCAGCGCCTTGCGGAGGAACTCGACGTGGTGGAGCTCGTCCCACGCGATCTCCTTGGCGTAGTTGTAGATCGCCGGCGTCTGGAAGGGGACCTTCTTGCCGCCGACCACGCCGCCCTTCTTGCCCTTGCCCGACGTCAGCTTGTCGTCGATGCCGCGGCCGTAGAAGGCGTAGGAGTAGAACTCCGCCTCGAGGTACTCGAGGTTGAGGGCGAAGTTGAGGACCGCGCCGTCGCTGATCGCGGCGGCCTGCGCGGGCGCCGCGGTCGCGCCGCCGAGGGCTCCGGCTCCCACCATGCCGAGACCGGCGACGCCGGCCGACTTGAGGAACAGGCGGCGGTCCGTCTCGTTCTCCGCGCTCCGGTTGATCATGTCTGTGATGACTGCCTTGCCGAACATGCGTACTCCATCCAGTGGCTCTGCGCTCAAGGACGCCCAGCCTCTGGCGACCCCGCCGGGACTGTGGCCCGGCTGGTGTGACGCAGGGCATTCGGCGTGACGGGGCCCGGCGGATTGGATGGTGTGCCGAGTTCACACCCGCGCGGGTGAAGGGGAGCGCTCCGAGTCGTAGAGCCGGAAGAGCCAGTACGCCGCCACCGCGCACAGCAGGTGCCACGCGGCGTGGCCCTGCAGCACCGAGTCCGGGTCGCACCAGCCGGCGTTGCTGAGCAGCCAGATGGCGAAGGCCAGGAGCATCGCCGCGAGCGCGACCACGCCGTGGCGGAAGGCGATGACCGTGTCCCCACGACGCCAGATCCGGGTCTCGAGGACGACGGCCATGACGAGGAGGACGCCGAAGGCGAGGTTGCCGGAGTAGTGCACGACGGGGATCGGCTCGGGCCACAGACCGACGACCTCGCAGGCGGCGACGCAGGCGACGTACGCCGCCGCGAACGCCGCCGGGCCGCGGCGAGTCTAGCGCACCCACGCCCACGACGCCGCGAACCCGGCGACGAGGTACATGCTCAGCATGTCGAGGTGGCCGCCCCACTCGGTCTGGGTGGCGTGCATCGCCGCGGACGCGGGGCCGAGCAGCACGACCACGCAGGCGTAGGCGGTGGCGACCGCGGTGGGCATGACGCGTCGCGACGTGGCGCTGTCCGGCGGCCGGTGCGCGGCGCGGCCGGCGACCAGGAGCCCGGCGACGACGAAGCCGAGGTTCGACAGGGTGTTGACCGGCTGGCGGACCCAGCCGCCGTGCGGCGCCTCGCAGAAGTCGGCGCCGCGTCCGACGTCGGGGCCGAGCCAGCCGCCGCCGACGGCAAGGGCCAGCAGTGCCGTGGAGACAACGGCGACTGCGCCGGTGACCACCAGGGGACGGGTCATGGCGCGATCGTAGGGCGCCGGGGCGCGGGCCCCGGACGCACGAGGCCCCGCCGGCGGTGTCGCCGGCGGGGCCTGTGGTGTAGCGGGTGGTCAGGCGCCCTGCGTCACCGGCTGCGCGTCACCTGCACGACGGTGGGTCGCGGGCCGCTGAACTGCCCGGCAGCGGGTGCGCCGCCGGCCGGGACGAAGTCGGGGAAGCGCGACTGCGGCGCGTCCCAGGTCCCGTCCTCACCGGGGTGCTGCACGGCGACGAAGACGGAGCCGTCGCGGTCGTGGACCACGGGTCCGCACGTCTCGGCCCCCGACGGGACGGCCAGGAACTGCTGGACCCGGCCGCGCTCGGGACCCTCGACCGGCACCTTGAAGAGGCCGTCGCTGACCTTGATGGCGCTGGGCTGGCCGTCGGTCGAGACCCAGAGGTTGCCCTCGCTGTCGAAGGCGACGTTGTCGGGGCAGGAGATCGGGGAGACGGGCCCGGTCCAGCCGCCGAAGTAGGTGCCGGCGGAGGCCGCGTCGCCGCAGATCAGCAGCAGGTTCCAGGTGAACTGGTCGACGGTGTGGTCGCCGTCGGCCGGGATCAGCTCCACCACGTGGCCGTCCTTGTTGAGCGGGCGCGGGTTGGGCTCGGTCGGCCCCTCCTTGCCCACCTTGCCGCGGTCGGTGTTGTTGGTGCAGGCCACGTAGACCCGGCCGCTGTGCCGGCTCGGCTCGACGTCCTCGGGACGGTCCATCTTGGTGGGCTGCACGGCGTCGGCGGCCAGCCGCGTGTAGACCAGCACCTCCTCGATCGTGAAGCCGGGCACCATCGACTGGCCGTCGCGGGTGAGGGGGAGCCACTCGCCGGTGCCGTCGCTGACGCCGTCCTCAAGGCCGTCACCGGTGAACCGGGCCACCGACAGGTCGCCCTCGCTGAGCAGGCGCAGGTTGTGGCGGCGGGCCCACCAGCTGTTGCCCGGACGGATCCGGTCGCGGGACACGAAGCGGTAGAGGTAGTCGAAGCGCTCGTCGTCGCCCATGTAGGCCACCACGCGGCCGTCGCGGTTGACGATGACGTTGGCGCCCTCGTGCTTGAAGCGACCCATCGCGGTGTGCTTCACGGGCGTGGAGGTCGGGTCGGTCGGGTCGACCTCGACGATCCAGCCGAACCGGTTGGGCTCGTGGACGAAGTCGGGGGAGGTCGCGTCCCAGCGCGGGTCGAGCGAGCGCCAGTTGCGGGTGTCCTGGGTCGCGGAGAGGCCGTAGCGGGCCTCCTTGGGGTCGGTGCCGGTGGCGCGGAAGTACTGGTTGAAGTTCTCCTCGCCCGACAGCACCGTGCCCCACGGCGTCGTGCCGCCCGCGCAGTTGTTGATCGTCCCGCGCACGACCCGGCCCGTCGGGTCCTCCTTGGTCGTCAGCAGCTCCGAGCCGGCGGCGGGACCGTCGACGGCGAAGGGCGTGTCGAGGGTGATCCGGCGGTTCAGCCGGGCCCCGGGGACGTACGTCCACTTCTCGCCGCGCCGGCGGCGCCTCAGCTCGACCACGGACATGCCGTGTGCCGCCCAGGCCGTGCGGATGACGGTCGCCGGGTCGGTGCCGGGCGGGAACATGATGTTCTCGTTGGTGTACTCGTGGTTGCACACGAGCAGGGCGCTGGTGCCGGAGCGGCTGGTCTCGATGATGTCGAGGTAGTCGTTGTTGTAGCCGAACTGGCCGGCCTGCGCCTCGGGGGACTGGCGGGCCTGGTCGAAGGCGGGCGCGCCGCGCAGGATCGGGTCGCCCCAGCGGAGGATCGGGTCCCAGCGGTAGCCAGCCGGCACGGTCACGGTGTCGACGGTGACCGCGGCGGGGGCGATGGCCGTGAACGGGAGGCCGTGCGCGCCACCGCCGTGGCCGTTCCCGTGCCCGTGGCCGCCACCCTTGCCGGGCTTCGCGGCGGCGGGGAGCGCCGGCACCGCGGTGAGGGCGGCGACGGCCACACCCGTGCCGACCACGGAGCGGCGGCTCAGCGCCTGGGCGGCGACGTCGCGGAAGTAGGACGTCTCGGTGGTGTTGGGGGCGGCCAGGGAGCAGGCGTCACCGCAGCGGAGGTGGCAGGTGACCGCGCTCCGGTTGCCGTGCGTCTGGCCGGCCATCGGGAGCAGGGTCGGGCTCGTGCGAAGAGTCATGGGGGGACTTTCCGAGGAGAGGTGATCGGACGCCCCGACTCTGGTCATCCCGGTCGCCGCGCGGAGGGCGGGGAGGTGGACGGTCGGTGAACAGCGGTCGGCCGCTCCGCGAAGCGGCTGCGGGGTCAGCGGCGGTGTGGGCCGCGCAGCCGTACGTCGACCCAGACCAGGCGGTGGTCGCTCGCCGGGAACGGGTAGACGCCCACCAGGCGGCTGAAGAGCGGGTCGCTGGTCGGCAGCCAGTAGACGCCGGCGCCGCGGACCTGGAGCGTACGGCTGGGCAGGACGTAGTCGGCGCGGAGGTTGCCCGGCCCCCTGCCGACGACGTCGTCGAAGTCGGCGGTGTCCTCGGCGTCCGGGCCGGTGTGCGTCAGGTTGGCGCCGGCCTGGAGCCGGGCCTGCTCGACGGCGCCCGTGGACGTCGGGTGCGGGTCCTGGACGCGCGGGTGGTCGAGGAGCTGGTTGATCGCCTCGTCGACCGAGTCGCCGTCGTAGGGGTCGGCGTTCTGGTCTCCGGCAATCACGAAGTGCCGGTGGCGCTCGAGGCCGCCGCGCCGGCCCTCGTCGTCGTAGATGTAGCCGGCCTGCCGGCCACCGCTGACGTAGTCGGCCCAGAAGCGGATCTCGTCGTGGTTGCGCGTGCCGTTGCGGTCCTCGGTGTCGTCGAAGGTCGGCGGCGTCGGGTGCGAGACGAGGAAGTGCACGGGCTCGCGACCCGGCACCCGGATCGGCACGTCCCAGTGCGACTTCGACGAGAGCCGGAAGACGTCGAGCTCGGCGGGGGAGTACCAGTCCCGCGGCGCGGGCGTGGCGGGGTCGTCCGGGAGCAGCGCCCCGGGCATGTCCTTCCAGAGGAAGTCCTGGAAGGTGCGGACGTCGTCCGAGGCGATCGGGTACTTGGAGTAGACGACCATCCCGTACTGGCCGGGGAACGTGCCGAAGCCGTACGCGTCGTTGCCGCCCTCGACGGTCCCGCTGTTGTCGAGGTCGAGGCCGCTCGGGACGCCGGTGTTGACCGGGGCGACGAAGTAATAGGGGTAGTCGACCGGTGCGGCGCCGTTGTGGCCGACCTCGAGGTAGTTCTCGCGGAACAGCTCGGCCGCCACGCCGCCCTCGACGTAGTCGAACTCGTTGATCAGCAGCACGTCGGGGTCGGTGCGCTGGATCGTCTCCGCCACGGCGGCGGCCTGCGGGTCGTCGGGCGACGAGAGGTCGCTGACGAGCTCGCCCGCGGTCAGGCGGTTGAGCGAGGCGTTGAAGGTCGAGAAGCGGAGCTCGGCGTGCTTCGGGCCATGTCCGTTCCCGTGGCCGTGTCCGTGGCCGCCTCCGTGGCTGTGTCCTCCTCGTGGGCCGCCGGCGGGTCCGGCGGCGGTGGCCGGGACGGCGAGCGCGCCGATCGCGAGGGCGGTGGTGGTGGCCGCGGCGGCCAGGGGCACGAGGGAGGGGCGGGTGCGCATGGGGAGGACCTTCCGAGTGGGGGTCCGGCCAACCTACGACGGGTCGCGAGGGGCCGGGAAGGCGCCGGGGGAGGCGTTGGCGGAGGTCTCACCTCGTGTTCAGCGGATGGTCACCTGGCGCCTGCGGTCGTGGGTCCGCGAGGCTCCTCGCGACGAGGATCGCGGAAGATCCGAGCCATCTGGTGACCCGGATCTTCCGCGATCCGCCGGCGGTCCCCGGATATCCGGTGACTCCAGAGGCCGGACCCCTGAGATGCTGGCGCCGTGATCCCCAGCCCTCGCCGTACGGCGCTGCTCCTGGTCGGCTGCGTCGTGCTGGGCACGGGCGTGGCGATGCTGCTGGCGGCCGACCTCGGCTCCGACGGCTACTCGACGTTCGTCAACGGCCTCTCCCTCTCGAGCGGGATCGACTTCTGGATCGTCAACCTCGTCGTCGGGGTGCTGCTGGTCGCGCTCGCGGCCCTGCGGGGCGTCCGCCCGGGCGTCGGCACGGTGGTGCAGGTCGTGCTGGTCGGTGTGACGGTCTCGGTGGTGCTCGACCTGCTGGCGACGCCCGACGACCTGGTGTGGCGCTGCGTGCTGCTCGCGGCGGCGTTCCCGGTGCTCGCGGTCGGCATCGCGACCTACCTCGGCAGCCACACCGGGGCGGGGCCGGCCGAGGCCGCGGCGCTCGCCTGGGACCCGCCGGTGCCCTTCAAGTGGACCTACAGCATCGTGCAGGGCGGGGGTGCGCTGGGCGGCTGGCTGCTGGGTGCGACGGTCGGCGTGGGCACGCTCGCGGTGATCCTGCTCCTCGGTCCCGCGGTGGAGCTGACGGCCCGGATCCTGTCCCTCGAGATCCACCAGGAGACGGATCCCGCACGCGAGGACGCTGCCTAGGCTGGTCGGCATGCTGATCGCCGAAGAACTGTTCCTGCTCCTGCGTCGCGACGACGGCAAGGCCGAGAGCGCCACCGCGCAGAACGGCTACGGGCTCGCCGCCGCGGTCGTCACCGACCTCGTGCTGGCCGAGCGCATCACGCTCAGCGACGACAAGGACCCGCGGATGACCGTGACGGCGCCCCACCCGACCGGCCACCCCGTGCTCGACGCGGCGCTCGAGCGCCTTTGCGACCGCGACGGGAAGAAGCTGTCGTCGCTGGTCACCGACGGCAGGCTCGCCGCCGTGGAGCCGGTGGCGCTCGCGCTCCGCGACGCGGGGGTCGTCGACATCGAGGAGAAGCGGGCGCTCGGGCTGGTGCCGGCGAAGTACCCGGTGCGTGACCCCGAGCCCGAGCGGCGCGTGCGCGAGCGCCTGCGGACCGTGCTGGCGGGTGGTACGCCGCAGCCGGCGGACGCCACGCTGCTGGCGATCCTGCAGGGGCTGGGCATCGCAGCGAAGGTGCTCGAGGACGAGGCGGGCGGCCTCGGTCGCAAGGAGCTGAAGGCCCGGATCGAGGACGTCGCCACCCATGTGCAGGCAGGGACGGCGGTGGCGCGGGCGGTCGAGGCCATGAACACCGCGATCATGACCGCAGCGATCGTGCCCGTCATCATCTCGACGACCGGGAGCTGAGCCCGGGGCCGGGCTCGAGCCGCCCCGGACGTGCGTCGTGGGGCCGCAGCACACTGCGCAAGGGCTGCGACCCCACGACGGGAAGTGGGTCAGGCGGTCAGCTCGGCCGGCTCGCCGGAGCGGTCGGAGCCGTGCTGGGCGATCTCGATCTTGCGGGGCTTGGCCTTCTCCGCGACCGGCACGACCAGGCGCAGCACGCCGTCGGCGTACGCCGCCTCGATGCGGTCGAGGTCGAGGTTGTCGCCGAGCACGAGCTGGCGGCTGAAGGCACCCCTCGGGCGCTCCGAGGCGAGCGCCTCCCAGTCGCCGTTGCGGGCGACGCGCTCGGCGCGCACGGTCAGCACGTTGCGCTCGACGTCGAGGTCGATGCTGTCGCGGCTCACGCCGGGCAGGTCGAACTCGATGACGAAGCGGTCACCCTCGCGCCAGGCGTCCATCGGCATCACGGCCGGACGGTTGGTCGTGCCGAGCAGCTGCTGGGTCAGGCGGTCGAGGTCACGGAACGGGTCGGTCGTGCGAAGCAACATCGTCTCCTCCTTGGGTCAGCCGGGTGGTCCTCGCGGATCCACGACCTGTATTGCTGGATACAGGTTTGTTATAGCGCCGGCGTGAGGCATGATCAAGTCCTCAGCAGGATTTTCTGGTCGCGGCGGAGGAGGTCGGATGACGAGCAGCGACGACGGCGTCTACGCCATCTCGGTGGCCGCCTCCATGGTGTCGATGGAGATCCAGAACCTCCGCGTCTACGAGCGCCGCGGGCTCCTGACCCCGGGCCGGACCGCCGGCGGCACGCGCCTCTACAGCGCCGACGACGTCGAGCGGCTGGAGCGGATCCGCGACCTGCTGGCCGAGGGGCTCAACCTCGCGGGCATCGCCCGGGTGCTGGAGCTCGAGGACGAGGTGTCAGCGCTCCGCGGCGAGCTCGGCGAGCGACCCGACGCCGCGGAGTCAGCCTGACGCCGGACGGCTCGTCAGCACCCGGACGGCGAAGTCGGTGGTGAAGTCGTTGTCGAGGAACCCGACCACGCGGGTAACCCGGTCCAGGTCGAGGGGCAGCAGCCCGCGCGACCCCGGGACGTCGGGCGTGAGCCCGAGGTCGAGGTCGTGCCGCCCCGACATCATCTCGACGTTGAAGTCGTAGCGCTCGCGCGCGCCGGGCGCGGTGAGGCGGCGTACGACGGTCGCGCCGACGCGACGGCCGCCGGTCTCGGCCGACCAGTCGTCGAGGGCGTCGAGCAGCGCGTGCCCGCCGTTGTGGTCGATGTCGGCCCAGGCCGCGTCCATCGACCCGGCAACGTCGAGCAGGATCGCCGCCGTCTTCTCGCCGATCCCCTGGACGCCGGGCAGGTTGTCGCTGGAGTCGCCGCGGAGGGCGGCGAAGGCGAGGTAGTTGGCCGCACGGACGCCGTACATGTTGAACAAGCGCGCCGGGTTGAGCATGGGCGAGCCGTGGATGCCGCCGTCGATGAGCCGCAGCACCTGCGTGTGCGGACTGATGTGCGCGAAGGCGTCGCGGTCGGAGGTGATGATCACGCAGTCCCACCCGTGGGCCTCGGCCCACGTCGCGCCCGAGGCGTTGACGTCGTCGGCCTCGAGGCCCGGTGGCGTCAGCGTCGCCAGGCCGAGGGCGTCGAGGAGGGCGCCCGCGCGGTCGAGCTGGTCGACGAGCTCGGGGTCCTTCTCGGCGCGGCCGGCCTTGTAGTCGGGATAGGCCTCCCGGCGCACCGAGCCGGTGCGGTCGTCGAGGCCGAACAGGACGGCGTCGGGAGCGATCGTGTCGATCGACTCGAGGATCTGGCGCAGCATGCCCTGCAGGGCCCAGATCGGCCGGCCGTGGCGGTCCCGGAGGCCGGTGTGCGCCCGGGCGTGGTGGTTGCGGTGCAGCAGCGATGGTGCGTCGACGACCAGCAGCAGCCTGCGGGGGCGGGAGGCGGCTCGGGTCAGGGCGGGTCCGGTCATGGCGATCAGCCGTAGCCTAGGGGGTCCCTCACCGGGTCCGACCGGTCCCGACCCCCGCACCCCAGGGAGAGCACGCCTTGATCTTCATCACCGCCAAGTTCGCCGTCCGCCCCGAGCACGCCGACGCGTGGCCCGAGCTGTCCCGGTCGTTCACCGAGGCCACCCGCGCCGAGGAGGGCTGCCTGTGGTTCGACTGGTCGCGCAGCCTGGACGACCCCGACGAGTACGTCCTCGTGGAGGCGTTCCGCGACGGCGACGCGGGTGCGGCGCACGTCGGCTCCGAGCACTTCAGGGCGGCGCAGGCCGAGCTGCCGCGCTACCTCGCCGCGACGCCGCGGATCGTCAGCCAGGAGGTCGACCAGGACGGCTGGTCGGAGCTGGGCGAGATGAAGGTCGACTGACCCGTCCACGGCGGCGGTCCGGCGGGACCGTCAGTCGGACACGTCGAGGACGTCGACGACCAGGCGCGGCGGGTCGGCGAGGCCGAACACGCGGAAGGGCCGCTCGTCCCCCTCGAGCCCGACGAGCACCTGCGTGTAGCCCTCGGACCAGCCGATGACGTGGACGTCGGCGATGTCGCCGGCCGGCCCGAGGCGTCGCGGGACCTCGAAGGAGCCCTCCTCGGGCAGGCCCGTCCCCGACGCGCTGACGTTGAGGACGCGATCGCCGCCGAGCGCGACCGCCTCACCGCTGCCCTCGGCGCGGGCACGCTCGACGTGGTTCACGCCCCAACCCGGGGTGCCGGTGCCGCTGAACTCGAGCACCATCCGGTCGAAGCCGTCGTGGTCGCCGAGTCGTACGTCCTCGAGCTGGAGGTCCCACTCGCCGGAGGGCCGGGCGTCCTGCGCGTCGCCGGGCGGCCCGAAGGGCGGACCCTCCGGCGCCGTGGACGGCGACGTGGACGGCGAGGTGGCCTCGGTCGACGGCGACGGTTCCGCCGATGTCGGCGTGCCCGGGTCTGCGGGCTGCGCCGGCGCGGACCGCTCGTCCGCCGGGCCGGTCGGCGGGCTGCCGGCGGAGCTCGCCGCGGAGCCGTCGCCCGCGCCGGTCCCGCAGGCCGCCAGCAGGAGTGCGCCGAGCGTCGCCGACAGTGCCGCGCGGAGTCGTGGGGTCACGGTCGCAGCAGGACCTTGCCGCGGCGTCCCGGCTCGGCGCTGGCCCGCGCGGCGTCGGCGATCTCGTCGAGGCCGAAGACCTCCTCCACCGGCAGCGTCAGCGCGCCGGAGCCGATGCCGGAGACGAGCTCGCCCATCAGCGCGGCGCGCTTCTCCCGCGACATGGCGGCGAAGACCCTGCTGCCCCAGAAGCCCTTGATCGTGACCTGCTTGAAGATGACGTCCCCCGAGCCGATCTCGAGGGTCGGCGAGGCCATCGCGCCGAAGACCACCAGCACGCCGTCGTCGGCGAGCAGGGAGACGACGTCGCCCGCGGCGCTGCCGCCGACCGAGTCGACCCCTGCCACGACCGACGAGTCGCCGACGACGTCACGGACCCGGTCGCGCCACCCGTCGTCGTCGGTGGCGACCACGC
The DNA here is from genome assembly GCF_034661175.1 of Nocardioides renjunii. NCBI lineage: Bacteria > Bacillati > Actinomycetota > Actinomycetes > Propionibacteriales > Nocardioidaceae > Nocardioides > Nocardioides renjunii. Next base: position 1,669,251 of record NZ_CP141058.1, read on the forward strand.
GCTCGATGCCCTGCTCGCGCAGCTCCTCGACGCCGGCGGAGCGACGCACGAGCCCGAGCACGTGGACCCCGCGGGCGGCGGCGAGCTGGGCGACCAGGCGGCCGACCGCGCCGTTGGCGGCGTTCTGGACGATCCAGTCGCCCTCGGAGAGGTCGAGGAGGTCCAGCAGCGCGATCGCGCTGAACGGCATCGAGACGAGCTGGCAGGCGGCCTCGTCGCCGATCCCGTCGGGCACCGGCACCAGGCCGGCCGCCGGGGCCACGATGAGCTCGGCCCAGGCGCCGAAGCTGCCTCCGGTCGCCACCCGCTGGCCGACGGCGAGGTGCTCGACGCCCTCGCCCAGGGCCTCGACGACGCCGACGGCCTCGGTGCCAGCACGGGCGGGCATCTCCGGCTTGAAGCCGTAGCTGCCGCGCACGGTCCAGAGGTCGTGGTTGTGGATGGGGGAGAGCAGGACCCGCACGAGCGCCTGTCCCGGGCCGGGCTCGGGGTCCGGGACCTCCTGGACCGAGAGGACCCGGGCGGGGTCACCGAACTGGGGCTGGACGAGTGCACGCATGCCGCCAGTCAAACAGGTGGGCGCGCGGACCGGCGAGGCAGACTGGGGGCATGCCGCCGGAGCCGAAGACCTGCCAGTCCTGCGGGCGCACCATCGAGTGGCGCAAGAAGTGGGAGCGCGACTGGGACCAGGTGCGCTACTGCTCGACGTCGTGCCGCAAGCGTGGGGTGAGCGACGTCGACCGACGGCTGGAGGAGGCGATCACCGACCTGTTGGCCCAGCGCGCCGCGTCGGCGACGATCTGTCCGTCCGAGGCGGCCCGGCAGGTGGGCGGCGACGGTGACGCGTGGCGCGAGCTGATGGAGCCCGCCCGGCGGGCCGCCCGGCGCATGGTCGACCGCGGAGAGGTCGAGATCACCCAGGGTGGTCGGGTGGTCGACCCCTCCACGGCCAAGGGCCCGATCCGGATCAGGCGGCGTTAGCGGCCCGCCGGAGCCTCAGGCGCCGAGTCGGCGGAAGGCGCGGACCGACAGCGGGACGAACACCGCCGTCAGCACGGCCGGCCAGGCGACCGCGAGGAGCAGGGCATGGTCGGCCAGCAGGCCCTCGGTGATCCCGCTCGGGTTGCCGAACAGCTCCCGGCACGCGGCGGCGGTGGCCGACACCGGGTTGAGGTCGGCGACGACGCCGAGCCACCCCGGCATCGTCTCGGGCGGGACGATGACGCCGGAGAGGAAGCCGATCGGCCAGACCAGCACCTGCACGGCCACCATCGCGCCCTCGGACCGGAACGCGAGCCCGAGGAAGATGCCCAGCCACAGCACCGCGAAGCGCAGCCACAGCAGCAGGCCGACGGCGACGAACGCGTCGACCAGGCTGCCCGAGACGCTCCAGCCGATGAGCAACCCGCCGCCCATCAGCACGGCCAGCTGGACCGCCGAGTTGAGCAGGTCGGCCAGCGCCCGGCCGAGCGGGACCGCCACCCCGCTCATCGGCAGCGAGCGGAAGCGGTCCATGACGCCGCGGCGGGAGTCGGTCGCCATCGCGGCCATCGTGCTCTCGACGCCGAACATCATCGACAGCGCGAGCATCCCCGGCAGCAGGTAGGCGAGGTAGTCACCGCCGCCCGGCAGCGCCACGGCACCACCGAAGAGGTAGCCGAAGACGAGGACCAGCATCACCGAGAACGCCATCCCGAAGACGGGCGTCCACGGGTCGCGGAGCCAGTGCCGCAGGTCACGACCGGTGACCAGCCAGCTCTCCCGGGCGGTGCTGGCGAGCGTGCGGGTGGGGGAGGTCTGGGTGGGAGAGGTGCGGATGGTGCTCATCGGGCGGCTCCTTCGGTGGCGGTGACGGTGTCCGCGACGGTGTCTGTCTCGGTGAGGTGGAGGAAGACCTCGTCCAGGGTGGGTTGGCGTACGTCGACCTCGACGCCGGTGATGCCGGCGCGGGCCAGCGACTCCCGGGCCGCACCGGCGTCGGCGCCGATCGGCAGGGTCAGCACGGGCTGGTCGCCCCCGAGCCGGCTCTTGAGCTCCGTCGGCGTCCCCTCGGCGACGACCCGACCGTCGCGCAGCACCGTGATGCGGTCGGCGAGGCGGTCGGCCTCCTCCATGTGCTGCGTCGTGAGCAGGACCGTGGTGCCCTCCGCGACGACCTCGCGCACCATGTCCCACACGTCGGCGCGGGCCCGCGGGTCGAGTCCGGTCGTCGGCTCGTCGAGGAAGAGCAGGACCGGACGCAGCACCAGGCCGGTGGCGATGTCGAGGCGGCGCCGCATGCCGCCGGAGTAGGTGGAGACCGGGCGGTCGGCGGCCTCGGTCAGGCCGAACCGCTCGAGCAGCTCCTCCGCACGGGCGCGGGCGGGCGCGTGGTGGAGGCCGTGCAGGCGGGCGAAGAGCACGAGGTTCTCACGCCCGTGGAGCTTCTCGTCGAGCGCGGGGGACTGGCCGACGAGGCCGACCGCCCGGCGGACGCCGGCCGGGTCGGTGCGCACGTCGCGCCCGGCCACGCTCACCTCGCCCTCGCCGATGCGGGTCAGGGTGGCACTGGTGCGCACCAAGGTGGTCTTGCCGGCGCCGTTGGGCCCGAGCAGGGCGTGCACGTGGCCGTGCTGCACGGTGAGGTCGACGCCGTCGAGCGCCACCGTCGAGCCGTAGGTCTTGCGCAGTCCGCGGATGGTCAGGGGAGCAGTGGACATCTCGTCCTCCTTGTTTCGTACGCTGTACGACGATGAACGCGCGGAGCCTAGCATTTGTTCCGTACGTTGTACGAGGTAGTTAGGATGGCCGGGTGACCGACCCCACCGCCGACCGTGCCCTGCCGCTCCTGTGGCGCGGGTCGGGCGCCGAGGGCGCGGCCCCGCGACGAGGCCCGCGCCCCAAGGTGTCGATCGACGACGTGGTCGACGCCGGGATCGAGGTCGCCGACGCCGCGGGCCTCGACACGCTGTCCATGCGCGGGCTCGCCCAGCGCCTCGGGATCGGCGCCATGACGGTCTACACCTACGTGCCCGGACGCGACGAGCTGATCGTGCTGATGACCGACCAGGTGCTGGGGCGGACCGAGCGACCGGCGCACCCCGACGACACGCGGCGGCGGCTGGAGGCGGTCGCCGAGGCGGCGTACGCCGAGTACTCCGCCCACCCGTGGCTGCTCGAGGTCGCCGGCCTGCGGGCCTGGCTGGGCCCGCACGCCGCCGACCGCTACGAGTGGCAGCTCACCGCGGTCGAGGGCCTCGGGCTCGACGACCTCGAGATGGACCGGACCGTCGCGCTGCTGGACGGCTGCGCCTCGTCCGCGGTCCGGGCCCGCCAGGAGGTCCGGCTGGCCGAGCGGAGCTCCGGTCTGACCGAGCTCCAGTGGTGGGAGGCCAACTACGACCTGCTGGGCGAGCTGATGGCCGGGCGGAGCTATCCGCTGGCCGGCCGGGTGGGCACGGCGGCCGGGGAGGCCTACCAGGCGGCGAGCGACCCCGAGGGCCAGTTCCGCTTCTCCCTCGACCGGATCGTCGACGGCCTGCTGGTGCTCCTCGACCGATGAGCGACGGGTGGGTGGCGGCCCGCGTCGCCACCCGGGTCGCCGCCTGTGGTCACCGGGGGAGGGGGAGACCGTGCTCGATGATCTCGAAGGCGTCCGCGGCAGCGACGAAGTCCACGTCGAGCGGGTAGCCCGCGATCAGCAGCCCTCGCTCGAGCGCCTTGCCGGCCTCGGTCTCGTCGAGGCCGTGGAGATCCGTGAGGACGGTGCGGAGCTCGTTCGTCCACACCGGGCCCAGGGCAGGCAGGCCGAACGAGGGGGTCTTGCCCATGTGGGTCCTTCCGGAGCTGGTGGTCGCCCATCGCCCAGTATGCCCCGGGCCGGAGCATGCAGCAGCACGGCCCGGCCACCGCGACCCCTCGCCGGTGGGGCACTCACTCCTCGAAGAGCCGGTCCTCGGCCTCGCTCGAGGTGACCTCCAGCCTCAGGGCCAGCACCTGCTGCGGTGGCAGCCCGAGGCGGGACATGATGACCTGGACCTGCGGCAGCACCCAGCTGTAGGACTGCAGGGCGACGCGGTCGGCCTCGGTCCGCACGCGCACCCAGACCACGGGGTCACCCGCCCGATCGGGCAGCCAGTGCGCCTCGAGCACGCCGGCCGGGGCGAGCGAGGCCACGACCGGCAGCATCGCCGCGTCCGCGGCCCGTCGCAGCTCCTCGCTCACCCCCGCCACGCTAGCGGGTGCAGCGGCTCAGGACTCGAGCCTCTTCGCCACGTCGAGGACCCGCGTCACGAGGTGGTCGAGGGCGGTGTTGGCGGTGTCGTCGACCCCGCCCTGGCCCGTGACGACGCCGACGCCGTAGGGGTTGCCGTCGTTGAACTTGGTCTGGTCGGTGTAGCCGGGCGGCACGATGATCCCGCCGAAGTGGGCGAAGGTCGTGAGCATGGCCAGGATCGTCGTCTCCTGGCCCCCGTGCAGGGTCTGGCTGGAGGTGAAGGACGCGTAGACCTTGTCCGCCAGCCGGCCCTCCTGCCAGAGGGGTCCCAGGGTGTCGATGAAGGACTGGAGCTGGCTGGTGACGTGGCCGTAGCGGGTGCCGGAGCCCATGATCACGGCGTCGGCCCAGTCGAGGTCCTCGGGCTCGGCGACGGGCTGGTCGGCCACCGAGGCGGCGTGGGCCGCCCAGGCCTCGACGCCCTGCACGACCTCGTCGGGGGCGGTCTCGCGGACCCGGCGGAGGCGGACCTCGGCGCCGCGGGCCTCGGCGGTCTCGGCCATCCGTGTCGCCATCGTGTGAGCGGTGCCGTAGCTGGAGTAGTAGACGATCGCTAGCTTGGTCATACCTTGGACGCTAGCCGGGGACCGGTGGGCGGTCCCCGTCCGGGAGGGTGGGAGCGACGTGCGCACGACGGTCTTCACGAACGCAGCCGTCTTCGACGGGACGTCCTACCGCGGCCGCGTCGGCGATGTCGTGGTGGACGCCGGCCGGGTCGTCGCGGTCGGACCGGACCTCGCGCCCGCCGGGGCGGCGGTCGTCGACGTCGCCGGAGGCCTGCTGCTGCCCGGCTTCACCGACGCCCACGTCCATCCCGTGCAGGGCGGGCTCGAACGCCTCGGCTGCGACCTGAGCGGGCTCCCGGCCGACGCCGCCGCCTACGTGGCGCACGTCGCCGCCCATGCCGCCGCGCACCCGGACGAGGAGTGGGTGCAGGGCGGCGGCTGGGCGATGGCAGCCTTCCCGGGCGGGCTCCCGACCGCCTCCGCCCTCGACGAGGCGGTCGGGCCGCGGCCCGTGGCCCTGGCCAACCGCGACCACCACGGCATGTGGGTCAGCTCCCGGGCCCTCGAGCTGGCCGGCATCACTGCGGCGACCGCGGACCCCGCCGACGGCCGCATCGAGCGGGACGAGCACGGGCAGCCGACCGGGATGTTCCACGAGGGCGCCATGGACCTGCTGGCGGGTGTCCTGCCACCGGCGGACGACGCGCAGCTCCGCGCCGCCCTCCTCGAGGGCCAGCGGCACCTCCACTCGCTCGGCGTCACCGGCTGGCAGGACGCGATCATCGGGGCGTACTCCGGCATGCGCGACGCCGGACCGACGTACGCCCGCGCGGCGGCGGGCGGCGACCTCACCGGCTCGGTGGTCGGGGCGCTCTGGTGGGACCGCGAGCGCGGCGCCGAGCAGGTGGCGGAGCTGGTGGCGCGGCGCGAGGCGTACTCGGTCGGCCGGTTCGCCGCGACGGCGGTGAAGATCATGCAGGACGGCGTGGCGGAGAACGGCACGGCGGCGCTCGTCGAGCCCTACCTCGACCGGTGCGGCCACCCCACGCGCAACACCGGCATCTCGTTCGTCGACCCCCGCGAGCTGCGCGGGCACGTGGCAGCGCTCGACGCACACGGGTTCCAGGTCCACGTCCACGGCCTCGGTGACCGGGCGGTGCGCGAGGCGCTCGACGCGCTCGAGGGCACCGACCCCGGGCGGCGGCACCACGTCGCACACCTGCAGCTGGTCCACCCGGCCGACGTCCCGCGCTTCGGGGCGCTCGGGGTGGCGGCCAACATCCAGGCGCTCTGGGCCTGTCACGACGACCAGATGACCGAGCTCACCATCCCGTTCCTCGGCGAGGAACGCGCCGCTCGTCAGTACCCCTTCGCCGACCTGCACGCCGCCGGCGCGCGGCTCGTCGCCGGAAGCGACTGGCCGGTGAGCACCCCCGACCCGCTGGCGGCGATCCACACCGCCGTGCACCGGACGTCGTACGACGAGCCGGGTCCCGCCGGCACGGACCCGTTCCACCCGGAGCAGGCGCTCGACGTCGAGGTGGCGTTCGCGGCGTACACGAGCGGGTCGGCCTGGGTGAACCACCGCGACGACGCCGGCAGGATCGCGCCCGGCGCGGTGGCCGACCTGGTGATGCTGGACCGCGACCCGTTCACCGCACGGCACGAGATCGGTGCCGCGCGGGTCCGCTCCACCTGGATCGACGGGACGTGCGTCCACGAGGCGTGACTCGTCAGCAGGGTGTGTCCCGCGACCCCGGTGGGGTATTGCTCCGCCGACGTTGAGCAGTGGCGTCATGGACCCGCGTCCTGGAAGTGACCGACATGCGTGCCACTGGATCTCCTCCTCCCAGCCCGGTGGAGCAGGACCACCGCGCAGCCGCCGGTGACGGGCGCGCGCGGGGCTCAGGTGCCGCAGAAGGTCGTGTAGGCGCCGAAGGACTCGGGGGCGGGCAGGGCGTGCTGCTCGAGCCCCGGGCGCTCGTCGTAGGGCGAGGACACCGCCTCGAGCAGGCGCTCGAGGGGTGCGAGGTCGCCCGCCGTGGCCGCGGTCAGCGACTCCTCGACGAGGTGGTTGCGGGGGATGTAGACGGGGTTGACGCGGTCCATGGCCTCGGCGTCGGGCGACAGTGCCGACCACCGCTCCGCCCAGGCGTCGAAGCCGGCGAGGTCGAGCACGAGGCTGCGGGCCGGCTCGGCGTTCCCGCGTGCCGCCGCACCCAGGCCGCGGAAGAACGACGTGTGGTCGACGTGGTTGTCCTGCATGAGCGTGACGAGGTCCGTCACCAGCGGCGAGGCCGTCGCGTCGTCGGTGTCGGGGGACAGTCCGAGCTTGGCCCGCATGCCCGAGGACCAGGCGGTGGAGTACTGCTCCCGGAACCGGCCGAGCGACTCGGTCGCGATGGCCACGGCGTCGTCCTGCTCGTCCGCGAGGAGGGGCAGCAGGGTCTCGGCGAAGCGAGCCAGGTTCCACTCGGCGACGACCGGCTGGTTGCCGTAGGCGTAGCGCCCGCCGGTGTCGATGGAGCTGAAGACGGTGGCGGGGTCGAAGACGTCGAGGAAGGCGCACGGGCCGTAGTCGATCGTCTCGCCGGAGATGGTCGTGTTGTCGGTGTTCATCACCCCGTGCACGAAGCCGACCAGCATCCAGTGGGCCACCAGCGAGGCCTGGGCGGACACCACTGCCTCGAAAAGGGCGAGGTGCGGCTGCTCCGCCCCGGCGGCCGCCGGGTGGTGGCGGGCGATGGCGTGGTCGGCGAGGCGGCGCAGGAGGTCGAGGTCGCCGGTGGAGCGGGCGTACTGGAAGGTCCCGACGCGCAGGTGGCTGCTGGCCACGCGCGCCAGCACCGCTCCCGGGAGCACGGTCTCGCGGTGCACCTCACGCCCGGTCGCGACGACGGCGAGCGAGCGGGTGGTGGGGATGCCCAGGGCGTGCATGGCCTCGCTGACGACGTGCTCGCGCAGCATCGGACCCACGGCCGCCAGGCCGTCGCCGCCACGGGAGAACGGCGTGCGGCCCGAGCCCTTGAGGTGCAGGTCGCGCACGCGGCCGGAGCGGTCGCGCAGCTCCCCGACCAGCAGCGCCCTGCCGTCGCCGAGCCGCGGGGAGTAGCCGCCGAACTGGTGGCCGGCGTACGCCTGGGCGACGGGGGTCGCTCCCTCGGGGACGCGGGTGCCGGTCAGCAGGCCGAGGCCGTCGTCGTTCCTCAGCCACGCCGGGTCGAGACCGAGGTCCGCGGCCACCGGCTCGTTGAGCACGAGCAGCCGCGGCTGCGGCGCCTCGAGACCCTGCCACGGCATCGCGAGCTCGGGGAGCTCGCGCGCGAACTGGTCGTCCAGCGAGATGGTGGCCAGGGTCGTCGACTGTGCCTCGATCACCCCGTCGACGATACGTCGCGGACCTGAGCCGACCACCCCTCGGGGCGGGACGGGGTCGGGACCGGTCAGCTGCCGCCGGCGGGGAGGGCCTCGAGCATCACGTCGGGGTTGTCGCGCGCGGTGACCATGGCCCGCCACTGGTCCACGAACAGCGCCAGCCGCGTGCCGTCGCTGCGCTCGAGGACCTCGACGCCGCGGATGCCGGCGAGCGCCGCGGCGCCGGCGGCGTCCGTGCGCCGGGCGACCTGGTAGTCGAGCCGCGAGAACCGGATGGGGGAGTTGAACTCGTGGGTCATCCGGTCCTCGACGACCTCGAACTGCATGGGGCCGACGGCGGCGAGGACGGGGTTCTGGTCGCCGCGCAGGTCCGAGCGCAGCACCTGGACCACGCCCTCCTGGTCGAGCTGCTCGATGCCGCGACGGAACTGCTTGTAGCGACCGATGTCGCCGGCGCTGGCCGTCACGAAGTGCTCGGGCGCGAAGCTGGGGACCGGCGGGTACTCGATGGGGTCGCCGACGTAGACGGTGTCGCCGACCCGCAACGACTGCGCGTTGACGAAGCCGACGATGTCGCCCGGCTGCGCGGTCTCGACCGACGTGGTCTCGCGGCCGAAGACCGCCTGGGCGAACTTCGTCGCGAAGGGTCGCCCGGTCGTGGCGTGGGTGACGACCATGCCGCGCTCGAACGTCCCGGAGACGACCCGGGCGTAGGCCAGGCGGTCGCGGTGGGCGTTGTTCATCCCCGACTGCACCTTGAACACGAAGGCGCTGAAGTCGTCCTCGACCTTGCGGACCGAGCCGTCGACGCCCTCGGTCGGGCTCGGGTCCGGTGCCAGGTCGAGCAGCAGGTCGAGCAGCTGGGCGACACCGAAGTTCTGCAGGGCCGAGGCGAACATGACGGGGGTCGTCTCGCCGGCCAGGAAGCGCTCCTGGTCGTGGTCGGCCTCGTCGAGGGCGAGCAGCTCGTGCTCCTCGACCGCCGCCGCCCACGTGGCGGCGTCGTCCGGCTCGACCTCGTCGGGGCCCATCCGTCGCTCGGGCGCACGGGTCGCGCCGCCGGCGGTCCGGGTGTACTTCACGAACTCACCCGTGCGCCGGTCGATGACGCCGCGGAAGTCGCCCGCCTCGCCGACGGGCCAGGTGAGGGGCGTGGGCCGCAGCTTGATCTTCTCCTGGATCAGGTCCATCAGCTCGAGGGCCGAGAGCCCGGGGCGGTCCCACTTGTTGATCACGGTGATCACCGGGATGCCGCGCAGCGCGCACACCTTGAACAGCTTGAGGGTCTGCGGCTCGAGCCCCTTGCCCGCGTCGACCAGCATCACCGCGGAGTCGACCGCGGACAGCACCCTGTAGGTGTCCTCGGAGAAGTCGCTGTGGCCGGGCGTGTCGACGAGGTTGACCACGTGGTCGCGGTAGACGAACTGCAGGGCGGCGGAGGTGATCGAGATCCCGCGCGCCTTCTCCATCGCCATCCAGTCCGACACTGTGGCGCGCCGGTCGCCCTTGCCGTGCACGGCCCCGGCCTCGGTGATCACCCGAGCGTGCAGCGCGAGCGCCTCGGTCAGCGTGGACTTGCCGGCGTCGGGGTGGCTGATGACGGCGAACGTACGACGGGGACGGGTGTCGGGCACCGGGGAAACCTACCCGTCGGGGCGTGCCGACCCCCAGCCCACGGCTCAGCGATCGTCGTCACGCTCGCGGGCGACGGCGTCCTCCTTGTCCTGCACGAGCTCCTGCGCGACGAGGCGGATCTTGCGGTTGCTCGTGCTCGAGTCCCGCAGAAGGTAGTTGAACGCCGCCTCCTTGCCGATGCCGTGGCGCTCCATCAGCAACCCGATCGCCGTGCCGATGACCGTGCGGGTGCCGATGGCGGTCTTCAGCTGGTCCGCGGACTCCACGTGCCCCAGCGCGGCGCCGGCCTGGACGGCGAAGTGCTCGGCCACGCCGACCGACCCGCCGTCGATCTGCTCGGTCGTGGTCGAGTGCAGGTTGAGGCAGATGGCGCCCCGGGAGTCGCTGAAGAGCATGATGCCGAGCTGCGAGCGCAGGCCCAGGGGGAGGGCTCGCCTGATGTAGGCCGGCCACCGCTGCTCGTGGCGTGCGTCGTTGACGAGCACGACCTCGTCCAGCTTGCCGGCCTCGACGCACGGCCCGCCGCGCGCCTCGGACTGCACGCGGTCGAACTGCCGGGCGAGGTCCGTCGTCACGGCGAGCGTCTCGAGGTGGCGGTCCTCACGGATGCGGGAGACGCTGACGTGCTCGAACTCCGGGAGGCAGCGGGCCGCCTGCTCGACGATCTCCTGCAGCACGTCGGAGGACGTCCGGTGCTTGGCCATCGCCTGGGTGGCGCGCGTGAGCGGCTCCAGGGTGTCTCGTTCCATCAGTCGGGTGGCTCTCTTCGCGCACAACGCCGTGCTTCGGCAGCCACATGATGCCATTGCCACCAAGCACCAGTGCGTCGCGACGTGCCCGGTGGCGCGGCTCACGGTGCGGGTGGTGCGGCGGCCAGGCCGGGGTCCTCCCCGGCCTCGGCCAGGGCGTCGTGCACGAACCCGCTCGCCAGCAGGTCGCCGACCGTGTCGGCGACGAACCGGGCGGCCGCGTCCGTCCGGTCCCGCGGGATGCCGACGGCCTGTCGGATCTGCATGAACGCGGGCTCGAGGACGCGATGCGTCGGGTGCTGGGCGACGAACGCCACGGCCGGCTGGCGAATGCCCGCGCCGACGTCGAGGTGCTCGGCGAGGTAGACGTCGATGCCGTCGGTGCCGCGCACCACCTCGGCCTCGCGGAGGGTGCGGGTGAGGAACAGGTCGTAGGCCGACCCCTCCTTCACGCCGACGCGGGTGCCGGTGCGGTCGACCTCGCCGGCCGAGGCGGGGCCTCGGCCACGTTGGGTGACGTAGACGCCCTCGATCGCGAGGTAGGACGGGCTGAAGCGGACCTCCGCCTCCCGCGCGGGGTCGACGGCCAGGAAGGTGAGGTCCGCCTCGCCGCCCGCCATCGCGGCGTACGCCTCGCGCGCGGCGTGGAAGCAGAGGAGCTCCAGCGGCACGTCGAGGCGTGCGGCGAGCTCGCGGGCGATGGCGACCGTGACGCCGCCCGGTTCGTCGTGCGTCCCGTGGGCGAGCACCGGGTTGCCGAGGTTGATCGTGGCGCGGAGGACCCCGGTGGACGCCAGGTCGCGCACGACGTCGTCGGAGGGTCTCATCGCGACGACGTCCGGAGGTGACGACCCGGAGCCGGGGTGTCCGGCGCGGACGCAGCACAGCGACTCGTGGGGGTCGTCACTGGTGGTCCGGGACGCGCTCGAAGACCGCTGCGAGACCCTGGCCGCCGCCGATGCACATGGTCTCGAGGCCCCAGCGCGCCTCGCGGCGGCGCACCTCGTGGGCGAGGGTGGCGAGGATCCGGGCGCCGGTCGCACCGACGGGGTGGCCGAGGGAGATGCCGGACCCGTTCGGGTTGAGGCGGTCGTCGCCCGGGTCCACCTTCCACTCGCGCAGGCACGCGAGCACCTGCGCGGCGAACGCCTCGTTGAGCTCGATCACGTCGATCTCGTCGAGGGTGAGCCCGGCGCGCTCGAGGGCGGCGGCGGCCGCGGGGACCGGGCCGATGCCCATCACCTCCGGGCCGACGCCGGCGACGGCCCACGACCTCAGCGCGAGGAGGGGGCGCAGGCCGCGGCGGTCGGCTTCCTCGCGCGTGGTGACCAGGCACATGGCTGCTCCGTCGTTCTGGCCGCTGGCGTTGCCGGCGGTGACGGTCGCCCCGGGGTCGACCTTCTGGCGCACGGGCCGCAGGGCGGCGAGCTGCTCGAGGGTCGTCTCCGGTCGGGGGTGCTCGTCGCGGTCGACCACCACGTCGGGCTGTCCCCGGCGGCCCGGCACGGTGACGGGCACGAGCTCGTCGTCGAACCTGCCCGCGTCGTGGGCCGCGCCGGCCCGCTGCTGCGAGCGGACGGCGAGCTCGTCCTGCTCCTCGCGGGAGATGCCGTAGTCGCGGCGCAGGTTCTCCGCCGTCTCGAGCATCCCGCCGGGGACCGGGTGGTCCCTGCCGCCGGCGGTCTCACGAGCCCGGTCGAGCCGGTCCACCAGCTCGACGCCGCCGCTGCGGACGCCGGTGCGCAGGCCGAGGGCGTAGTGCTCGACGTTGGACATCGACTCGACGCCACCGGCCACGACCACCGTGGCGGCACCGCTGGCGACCTGCGACGCGGCGTAGAGCACGGCCTGGAGTCCGGAGCCGCAGCGGCGGTCCAGCTGAAGGCCGGGCACGCCGGTGCCGAGGCCTGCGTCGAGGGCGGCGATCCGGCCGATGGCGGGGTGCTCGCCGCTGGGGTAGGAGTGGCCGAGGACCACGTCGTCGACGTCGCCCTCGCCCAGGCCCGTACGCCGGACGAGCTCGCGCAGCGTCTGCGCGGCCAGGTCCGTGGCGGAGAGCGGGGCGAGCGCGCCGCCGAAGCGGCCCACGGGCGTGCGGACGGGCTCGCAGATCACGATGTCGACCATGGGGCCGACGCTATCCGAGCGCGCGGGCCGGCTCGGCGGGGGCGGGAAGTGCCGGCGCTGGTGCCGGCGGCTCGAGGCGCGGGGGATCGACCCGGTTCGTGTCCTTGAGGTAGATCCAGCCGACCCCGCCGTAGGTGAAGACGTTGATGCCGACGGCGGCGACGAGGAAGACGAGCGTGGCGACCACGGCGACCTCCTCGTGTCGACGACCGGGTCACCTCGAGTGCACCACTGCCGCGGGGGCGGCGCCTCACTCGTGGCGGGGGAGGGGTCCCACGTCGCTGTGGCGGCCGGGGCGCAGCCGTGCGTGCCGGAGACCCGGTCCGGGGCCGTCCTTGGCCGCGAGCGCATCGGCGACCACGCCGGTGGCGAAGGCGTACACGGCCTTGTGCAGCAGGTCCACGGCCAGCTCCTTGCGCGGCCAGGTCTGCGGAGGTGCGCCGACCCCGGTCAGGTTCTCCAGGATCTGGTCAGTGGTGAGCCGCACGACCATGAACTTGGCCGATGACACCGGACCCCGCAGCCCGGCCTGCGCCATCAGCGACCGCACCGCACCGACGAGCGCGGCCTGGCCGTAGTGCATCGTCAGGTTGAGGACCCGGTCCTTCCTCTGCTCGGGCAGACCGGTCAGCCTCGCCAGCACCCGGGCCGGGACGTACGAGTCCGGCCGCCCGGTGAGCCGCTGCTCGAGCTTCTCCCCGGCCGTCATCGCCGCGGCGCCCACCGCGCCGGCCACCAGGCCCTGCCACACCACCCGTCGGATCATGCCCAGCCGTACCCGGGTGGGCGGGGGTCATGCCGGTGGGGGGCGCTCCTCTGTGCGGCCGGTGCCGTGGTCTTCCACGTGCTGCTGCTTGGCATGCTCACCCCGGGCGGCTCGTGCCCGCGGCCGCGCGTGTCTGCTGCTGCACGGAGCGGGGCTCGCGACAGGCGAGCTCAGGCGACCTGAGCGGTACGGCGTCCAACGCCGATACGCGCCTGTGACCCCGCCGTGGTCAGGTCGGCGGGGTGTGGGGCGGGGTCATGGTCGGCCGGGTGAAGCCGGCTCGCTGCCGGCGTTGGTGGAGGTGGTGTCGATGCGGATGGTTCCGATGCGGTCGCGTCGGTAGCGGTGGCCGTGCGGGCTGGTCCACTTGTAGACACCCGGCGCGGTCACCTCGTAGCGCCAGGCGGTGTGGGTCTTGAGGCGGTGGTGCCAGCGACACTCCGGTGCGAGGTTCGAGGACACGGTCGGCCCCGGCTGGGGGCGGCCCTCGGTGTCGGCGTCGTGATCGAAAGGGACGACGTGGTCGATGTCGCAGCCCCGCGCTGGCCGCGTGCACCACGGGAACACACACGTGCGGTCGCGCAGGATCACCTGCTCGCGGATCCGGTCGGGGATGTCGTAGCCGGGTGAGGTGAGCTCGGCGGTGAGGTCGATGACCGGCTTGACGGTCACCTTGGTGCGGGAGTCGCCGCACCAGTGCTTCACCTGATCGAGGAGGACGAGCCGCTGGCCCTCTTCCATGCGCCCGGTGGAACCGAAGACGGTCTCCAGCCCGTCGAGGCTGGCGTCGAAGTGGGCGTGCACCACTACCTCCCGGGCGATGGGCAGGCCGTACTCGCTCCTGGCGGCGGTCGAGCCTTGCGCGTGGAGGTCGAGGGCGGTCTGGGTGCGGGCGAGGTCGCCGAGTGCTGCGGACCGTCGGGCGTCCAAGGGTGCTGCTGAGCCGAGTGCTTTCAGCGTTTCTGCGCCGTGGGCGAGTGCTCGGTCGAGGTCGAGGGCGTCGGCGATGTCGAGCTCGGCCTCGAACCGCATCGTCCCGGCGTAGTGCACATCCTGGTCGTGCAGGGTCGCGTGGCGCGGGTCGACCGACAGGTAGCCGTCCTCCGGATCTGCGGTCGCGTCGGAGGTGTCGAGGTGGTGCCGCTTGATGGTTTCCGCGACGAGCCGGTCGAGCTGGGCGGGTCCGATACGTCCGGCGACGGCGGCGACCTGGGTGTCGACCCACCGCGCTGCCTCGACGGTGAGGGAGGGGGTGGCGTGGATGGTGGCTTCGGCGACTGTCCGGGCGCGCCAGGCCGGGACCTGTCCGGCGTGGACCTGTGCCCAAAGGCGTGGGAGGCGGTGACGGAGCTCGAGGGCGTGACCGATGAGCCGCTTGGCTGTGGTGGAGGAGATGCCGAGGACGGTGCCGAGCTCGGCGATGCAGAACTCCGCCACCGCCGGACAGCCCTCGCCGGCGATCGGCTCCTCGTGCTCGAGGCCGTAACGGCCGCTGCCACTGAACGATGCAGCGGTGTGGATCGACTCCGGCGGGTGCAGGTCCGCCCACCGGGCGGCCACCTCCAGCACATCCGCTGCCGCGCGGTCCTCAGCGGCCTTCCGGTCGCGGGCGAGTGCCAGCAGCGCGGAGGCCGAGAGGTCCTCGACGTCTGCCTTCGGCCCTGCCAGCGTCTCGATCATGTGTTCGATTCTACGGCGGACCACCGACAACGGCGCGAGGTCGGACAACGCTGTGGAAGGGGTCTCGATACGCCTCGTTCCCCGGCCACTCGACCACCGAGGCGGGGGTCTCGACATGCCTTGCTCGTGCCTCGCTCGGCCACTCGACCACCGAGAGCAGTGAGGTCTCGATACGCCTCGCTCGTGCCTCGCTCGGCCACTCGACCACCGAGAGCAGCGAGGTCTCGATACGCCTCGCTCGTGCCTCGCTCGGCCACTCGACCACCGAGAGCAGTGAGGTCTCGATACGCCTCGTTCCTCGGCACTCGACCAGCGACGTGGGGGGTCTCGATACGCCTCGCTCCTCGGCTACTCGACCACCGAGGAGACCGCCGAGCCCCCGGGCACCCACCCCCACCCCTGCGGTCGTGAACGCGTGTGCCGCGCCCGCTGGTGGGTACCGCATCGGTCCGAGACCACGAGGTCGAGACGACGAGAGGGAGGGCCCCGTCATGGCGACGAACCGGCTCAGGAACGACAAGCGCGCCGAGGGAGGCGTCCGGATGACCGACGACAGCCTCCGGGTGCGGCAGCTCAGCCACTACCAGTTCTCCTGGACCGCCGGGGAGGGCGGCCAGAGCGGCACCTGGACGCTCCAGCTGGTGCTGGACGAGGGAGCGTGGGAGGAGGTCCTCACCGTCACGGCGGAGGACGCCGACAACCTGCAGGACACCCTGCGCAACACGAAGAGCGTCTTTTACGACATCGACCGTCGCGTGTTGATGTTCGGGGTGACGAAGAGCGGCGAGTGACCACGAGCGGCGAGTGAGAACGGGGCCGTGTCGTGCAACGGTGGTCGTCCTGGCTGAACGGCACCCTCGCGCTGGGCAGCGTGGGGGTGTGCGCCGCGCTGGTCGAGTGGGGGCCGTCGCGGCTGCTGGCGGTCACGATCCCGGTCACCTGCATCGTGACGCTCGCGCACATCATGGTGCGGGTCGAGCACCGGACCACCGGGGGCGTGCTCGGGGCGTGCGTGTCCGTCGTCCGGTCGTCCGCCTCCGCCACGTCGCTGCTCCTGCTGGCCTACGTCCTCGCGTCGCTTCACCTCGGGCTCGGCCTGCTGCTCGTGGCTGGGCTGGTGGTCACGGCGCCGCCGGTGCGTGACGCCGTACGACGACGCAGCCGGCTGCAGCGGGTCGGGTGGAACCCGGCCGCACCCGACCCGGCGGCGGTCACGCCGAGCGGCGTCGCGCACCTGACCGACTCCGAGCTGACCCACGCCTGGTGCCACACGTCGCGGGCGCTGGACGGTGTCACGCACCCCGGCCGGCGGCTGGCGCTGGTGATCACCCGCCAGCACCTGCTCGACGAGATGTGGGCCCGCGACCGCGAGGCGCTCGAGGCGTGGGTCGCCTGCGGTGCCCGACCCGCCGACCGGCCGCCGCGCTACTTCCGCCAGCCGTGACGACACGGGGTCGTCAGGCCGGTCCCGGCTCGAGGACGACGACCGACCACGACACGGGCGGCAGGGTCAGCGTGATCGCGTCGCCGTCGACGCGGAGGGTGCTGTTGTCGCGCACCCCGACCCGGGTCGGGTCCGCAAGCGTGTTCACCGCGTGGTGGTCGTCGTCGTGCAGGGTCCGGGCGTGGCCCCTTGCGAACGTCCGCCCGCCGGGGACGACGACGTCGAGCTCCACGGACCCGGACTGCGAGCGGTTCACGACGAAGAGGCTGACCGTGCCGTCCTCGTCCCGCGTGGCGGCGGCGTCCACGAGCGGGACCACGCCATGGCGCGCGGTCTCCTGCTCGTCGCACTCGATCCGCACGGGCAGGCTCGACCCGCGGGCGTGGCGGGACGTGAGCGCGAATGGGAAGAACGTGGTCTGCCGCCAGGCCGGACCGCCCGGCTCGGTCATGACGGGGGCGATGGCGTTGACGAGCTGGGCCAGCGAGGCGCTCCTGACCCGGTCCGCGTGGCGCAGCAGCGAGATGAGCAGGCTCCCCACCACGACGGCGTCCGCCACCGTGTAGACGTCCTCGAGCAGGCGCGGCGCCCGCGGCCAGTGGTCGAGCGAGGTCATCCGCTCCTCCGCCTGGAAGCGGGAGAGGTACCAGACGTTCCACTCGTCGAAGGAGATGTCGACGCGGTGCTCGCTGCCCTTCACGGCGCGGACGTGGTCGATCGTCGCGACGACCGAGTCGATGAAGGCGTCCATGTCGACGGCCGAGGCGAGGAAGCTCGCGAGGTCGCCGTCGCGCTCCTCGTAGTAGGCGTGGCAGGAGATGAGGTCGACCTCGTCGTAGGCGTGGGTCAGCACGGTGCGCTCCCACTCGCCGAAGGTCGGCATGTCGCGGCTCGAGGACCCGCACAGCACCAGCTCGAGATCCGGGTCGAGGAGCCGCATGGCGCGCGCGGTCTGCGCGGCGAGCTTGCCGTAGTCGTCGGCGGAGCGGTGCCCCAGCTGCCAGGGCCCGTCCAGCTCGTTGCCCAGGCACCACGTGCGTACGCCGAACGGGTGCGGGCGGCCGTTGCGCGCCCGCTCGTCCGTGCGGGTCGTGCCGCCGGCGACGTTGGCGTACTCGAGCAGGTCGAGTGCCTCGAGCGTGCCGCGGGTGCCGAGGTTGAGCGCCAGCACCAGGTCGCTCCCGACCTCCTCGAGCCACTCGGCGAACTCGTGGAGGCCGACCTCGTTGGTCTCGGTGGAGTGCCAGGCCAGGTCCAGCCGCGTGGGGCGCGTCTCCCGCGGGCCCACCCCGTCCTCCCACCGGTAGCCGGACACGAAGTTGCCACCGGGGTAGCGAACGGCGCTCACGCCCAGCTCGCGCACCAGCTCGACGACGTCGGTGCGGAAGCCGCGCGCGTCGGCGCTCGGGTGGCCGGGCTCGTGGACGCCGGTGTGGATCGCGCGGCCCACGTGCTCGACGAAGGCACCGAACAGGCGCCGGTCGACGGGGACGCCGGGGTGCTCGAGGTCGACGACCAGCCGGGCCTGCCCGCTGCTCACCGGTCCACCACCACCTCGAGGTCCGGCCGGTCGGCCGAGAGCTCGACCGTCGCTGTGCCGTCAGGGGTGGTCACCGAGTAGGTGCCCGCCCAGCCGTGCAGGACGACGCTGCCGCGCTCGTCGGTGCGCGCGTAGGTCGGGGCCAGCCACCACTCCTCCTTCACCAGCCTGCGCAGGGCGTCGTACGCCGGCTTCAGGGTGCCGTCGGCGCGGACGAGGCCCGACGGCGCTCCGAGCCACGCCCCCGCGTCGGTGATGCCCCAGTAGGTCACCGCGGCGACGGAGGGGTGGGACAGCAGCGTGCGGTAGTGCCGGACGATCTCGTGGGCCTGCCGCTCCTCGCCCTCGGCGGTGGAGGGCCAATGCTCCGGCTGGAAGTCGTTGAGGTCCTCGATGTGGGCCGGCATCGTGTCGCCGGACACCAGGGTGGTCTCGCTGAGGTGGAGCGGCAGGCCGTAGCGCGCGAACCGGTCGAGGACGGCGAGCGTGCGGTCCTCGCCCCAGTAGCCCTGGTGCATGTGGCTCTGGAGGCCGATCGCGTCGATCGCGATCCCGGCCTCGAGCACGCCCTCGATCAGGCACTCGTAGGCGGTCGACATGTCGAAGTCGTTGAGGACGAGGGTGGCCCGCTGGTCGGCCCTCCGGGCCTCGTCGAACGCCAGCCGGATCGTCGCCAGGCGGCCTCGGCTGCGGCACAGCCGCGTGACGGCGTTGGTCGTCTCCTCGTTGTCGAAGACCGGCATGATCACGACCTCGTTGATCACGTCCCACGTCGGCACGAGCCCCTCGAAGGCCGACACCTCCCGGCGGACCCGCGCGCGGACCGCCTCCTCGACCTCGGCGTCCGGGAGCTCGTCGAGCCAGGTCGGCGCCAGCGTGTGCCACACCAGCGGGTGGCCCTTCGTCGCGACGCCGCGCTCCTGCAGCCAGCGGGCGGTAGCGAGGAGCCGCTCGGTCTGCGGCTCGCCCCGCACGGGCTCGAACCCCTGCCAGTAGAAGGGCAGCGTGGCGGTGTTGAACACGTCCAGCCACAGGTCCACGAGCCGCGCGGCGGCGTCCGGCTCCGCGCCACCGAAGACGTTGCCCGCCGCCGTCGTCTCGCCATTGGCGAGGCCGACGAAGTCGAAGCCGATGTTGCCGAACGCGAACGCGTGCCGCTGCTGCTCGACGACCACGTCGGTGCCGGCGAGCGGCGTGCCGTCGCTGCGTCGTACGGTCACGTCGGCGCGCAGCACGCGGTGGTCCAGGGGACTGTGCGAGTCGACGTCGCGCGGGCTCTGAACCGGGTCGAGCGAGGGCATGGGACCTCCAGCGAGGGGCGGGACGTGTGAAGGACATCACGGGTGAAGCCCGATGTAAAACGTTATCGATAACGATTGACAAGGGGTAGAACCGTCGTTCAGGGTCATCCAGTGTGGTCCACGTCACTCCGGCGTGGCGCGGATGAAGGAGGATCTCGATGCCTAGGAGCACCCGAGTGGCGGGACTCGCCGCTCTCTGCGCCGTCACGTTGATGACAGCGGCCTGCGGTGGCGACGACAGCGCCTCGGGCGACGGCGACGCCAACACGATCACCTGGTGGCACAACTCCAACAACGAGCCGGGCAAGGGCTACTACGAGCAGGTCGCCAAGGACTTCGAGGCCGAGAACCCCGGCATCGACGTCAAGGTCAGCGCCATGGCGCACGAGGACATGGTCAGCAAGCTCGAGGCGGCGTTCCAGAGCGGCGATGTGCCGGACGTCTACATGGAGCGCGGCGGCGGCGAGCTCGCCGACCACGTCGAGGCGGGGTTGACGAAGGACCTCTCGGAGGCGGCGTCCGAGGAGATCTCCAAGCTCGGCGGCAACGTCGCCGGCTGGCAGGTGGACGGCAAGACCTACGCCCTGCCGTTCTCGGTGGGCGTCGTCGGCTTCTGGTACAACAAGGCGCTCTTCGAGGAGGCCGGCATCGAGGCGCCGCCGACCACCATGGACGAGTTCTACGACGTGGTCGACCAGCTCAAGGCCGCCGACATCACGCCCGTCTCGGTCGGTGCCGGTGACAAGTGGCCCGCTGCCCACTACTGGTACTACACCGCCCTGCGCACCTGCCCCCAGGACGTCCTGGAGGGTGCCGTGACCAGCCTCGACTTCTCGGACCCGTGCTTCGTCGAGGCGGGTGCGGCGCTCGAGGACGTCATCGCGGCGGAGCCGTTCAACCCCGGCTTCCTCACCACGCCCGCGCAGGAGGGAGCGACCTCCGCCTCCGGCCTGCTCGCGACCGACAAGGTCGCCATGGAGCTGGCGGGTCACTGGGAGCCGGGCGTCATGCAGGGACTCACCGACGACGGCAAGGGCCTGGGGGAGGACACGGGCTGGTTCCCGTTCCCCGAGGTCGAGGGCGGCGCGGGTGACCCGACGGCACAGCTCGGCGGTGGTGACGCGTGGGCCGTCGCAGAGGGCGCGCCCGACGAGGCCGTCGACCTGGTGAGGACGCTGCTCTCGGACGAGGTGCAGACCGGCTTCGCCGAGAACGACATGGGCCTGCCGACCAATCCGGCCGCGGGCGGTGCCGTGAGCGACCCGGCGCTCGCCGAGCTGCTCAGCGTGCGCGACGAGTCGCCCTACATCCAGCTCTACTTCGACACCGCCTTCGGCACGTCCGTCGGTGGCGCGATGAACGACGAGATCGCGCTCCTCTTCGCCGGTCAGGCGAGCCCGGAGGACGTCGTCGAGGCCACGCAGCAGGCTGCCGACCAGGAGATGTGATCACGAGCATGACCGATCAGGGCGCCACGATGGTGGCAACTCGACCGGAGGAGGGGGCCGCCCGCCGCGCGACGTCGCGCCGGGCGGCCGCCCGGCCGCCGCGCCTCGGGTGGGGCCAGCGCCTCGAGGTGCTGCTCTTCGTGGCCCCGGCGCTCGTCCTGATGTCGATCTTCATCGTCTGGCCGGTGGTCTCCGCCGTGCGGATGTCGTTGTACCGCTGGAAGGGCTTCGGCCCGATGGACGACTTCGTCGGCTGGCAGAACTACAGCCTGGTGCTCGGCGACGACGTCTTCACCGGTGCCGTCGGGCACAACTTCACGATCGTGGTGGCCTCGATCGCGGTCCAGCTCCCGATCGGCCTGGGCCTGGCCCTCCTGCTCAACCGCAACATCCGGTTCCGCGGCGTGCTGCGGACCGTGGTCTTCGTGCCGTACGTGGTGGCCGAGGTCATCGCCGGCGTCATCTGGTTCCAGCTGCTGCAGCCCGGCTACGGCCTCGTGGACACCCTCGTCGGAGCCGTCGGCCTGACCCCGCCGGAGCAGGGTTTCCTCGGCAGCCCCGACATCACGTTGTGGACGGTGTTCGTGGTGCTGACGTGGAAGTACGTCGGGCTGGCCGTGCTGCTCTTCCTCGCCGGTCTGCAGAACATCCCGCAGGAGCTCTACGAGTCCGCGCAGATCGACGGCGCCTCGTGGTGGCAGACCCAGTGGCAGATCGCCGTCCCGCTGCTGGGGCCCACGATCCGGACCTGGGCGTTCCTCTCGATGATCGGCTCCATCCAGCTCTTCGACATCGTGTGGGTGCTGACCGGTGGCGGCCCCGCCAACGCGACGACCACGATGGCGACGTACCTCATCAACCAGGGCACCTCCCGGGGCAACTACGGCATCGCCGGCGCCGCGTCGGTCGTGTTGTTCGTCATCGCGCTCGTGATGGCCGTGCTCTACCAGGCTCTCGTCCTGCGCCGCGACAGCCAGGAGGCACGATGACGACCGGGACGGGGACGCAGAGGTTCGGCGGCGGGGGACCGCTGGTCTACGGGCTGGCTGCGATCGTGGCCGCGCTCACCCTCGGGCCGGTGGTGTACGGCGCGCTGGGCGGCTTCCGCAGCAACGAGCAGCTGGCGCGGGACCCGGCCGGCCTGCCCGACCCGTGGGTCGTCACCAACTACGAGAACGTCTTCAGCAACAGCGGCTTCTGGACCTATGCCCTCAACTCGACGGCGATCGCGATGATCACCACCGTGGTCACCGTCCTGTGCGGCGTGATGGCGGCCTATCCCCTCGCCCGCTACCGGTTCCGCTTCCGTGAGCCCCTCTTCATGGTCTTCGTGCTCGGGCTGCTCTTCCCGCTCGCGGTGGCGATCATCCCGCTCTTCATCCTCATCACGCGCAACCTCCAGCTCGGCAACACCTGGTGGGGCGTCGCGCTGCCGCAGGCTGCGTTCGCGCTGCCGATGACGGTCGTGATCCTGCGGCCGTTCCTGATGGCGCTGCCCAAGGAGCTCGAGGAGGCGGCGCTCATCGACGGCGCCTCGCGGGTGAGCGTGTTCTGGCGCATCGTGCTGCCACTGTCGGTGCCCGGGATGATCACCGTGGGGGTCCTGGCCTTCGTCGCCTCGTGGAACTCCTACCTGCTTCCCCTGCTGCTGCTGCGCGACGAGATGCGTACCCTGCCCCTCGGGGTCGCCGACTACTCCACCGAGTTCTCGGCCGACACCGCGGGCGTCCTGGCGTTCACCACCATCGCCATGATCCCCGCACTGATCCTGTTCCTCGCGCTGCAGGGCCGGATCGTCAACGGCCTCCAGGGCGCGGTCAAGGGCTGAGGGCACGCTGATGGCGGATGCTGACGGGAGAGGCCGGTCACGGGTGAAGGAGCGCATCGTGGAACCGACGGACACGGCGGTGCCGGTGCACGGCGACGCGCGCCGCGGCATGGGGCGGGTGACCATGCAGCAGGTGGCGGCGGAGGCCGGGGTGTCGGTCTCGACCGTCTCCAAGGTCATCAACGACCGCTACGGCGTGGCGAGCGAGACCTCGCGGGTCGTCACGGAGGTCATCGAGCGGCTCGGCTACGAGGCCAGCCTGGTGGCGCGCAGCCTGCGCAACCGGCGTACGAACGTGATCGGCGTGCTGGTCGCGGACTTCGAGCCGTTCAGCACCGAGGTGCTCAAGGGCGCCGCCGACGCGATCCGCGGCACGGGCTACGAGCTCGTCGCCTACTCCGCGGGCGGCCGGGTCGACGCCCACGTCGGGTGGGAGCGCCGCTACCTGTCCCGCGTCATGGGCACCCTCGTCGACGGGGCCGTCCTGGTCACGCCGACCATCACCGAGGTGCAGTACGAAGGACCGATCGTCGCGGTCGACCCGCACACCGGACCGTCCGACCTGCCCACCGTCACCGCCGACAACCTCGGCGGCGCGCGGCTGGGCGTCGACCACCTGATCGCCCTCGGGCACCGCCGCATCGGGATGGTCACCGGCCGCCCCGACCTGGTCTCGGCGCAGCTGCGCGAGCAGGGCTACCGCGACTCGCACGCCGCCGCGGGGATCCCGGTCGACGAGCAGCTCCTCGCGGCCGGTGCCTTCGAGCCCGAGCCCGCCCGCGCCGCAGCCCGCTCCCTGCTGGAGCTGGCCGATCCGCCCACCGCGATCTTCGCGGCCAACGACCTCTCCGCCCTGGCCACGCTGGAGGCTGCCGCGGAGCTGGACATCGACGTGCCCGGCCGCCTGTCGGTGGTGGGCTTCGACAACATCCCGGAGTCCGCGCTCGCGCACCCGCCTCTCACGACGGTGCAGCAGCCGATCCGGCAGATGGGAAGGGAAGCGATATCGATGCTCGTCACGCTGATCACCGGCGACCACGTGGTGGAGGAGGTGCACGTCAGCCTGGACACCACGCTGGTGGTGCGCCGATCCACGGCAGCTCCGGGGGGCGCCTCATGAGCGAGGTGTGGCAGGACCCGACGGCCGAGGTGGCCGAGCGGGTCTCGGACCTGGTGTCCCGGATGACGCTGGAGGAGAAGGTCGCCCAGCTGTCCGGGGTCTGGGGCGTCGACCCGACCGTGGGCGACATGGCGCCGATGCTCCGCGACGCGATGGGACCCGTGCTCCCGTGGGAGGAGGTCATCGCCGACGGCCTCGGCCAGCTGACCCGCCCCTTCGGCACCGAGCCCGTCGAGCCCGCGGAGGGCGTGCGCGCGCTGGCCGAGCGGCAGCGCCAGGTCGTCGCGGCCAACCGCTTCGGCATCCCGGCCCAGGTCCACGAGGAGTGCCTCACGGGCCTCGCCGCCTGGCGGGCCACCGTCTACCCCTCGCCGCTGTGCTGGGCCTCGTCCTTCGACCCCGCGCTCGTGGAGCGGATGGGTGCGCGGATCGGGGCGACGATGCGCAGCCTCGGCGTGCACCAGGGCCTCGCGCCGGTGCTCGACGTGGTGCGCGACCTGCGCTGGGGACGCGTCGAGGAGACGATGGGTGAGGACCCGTTCTGGGTCGGCACGACCGGCGCGGCCTACGTCCGCGGCCTGGAGAGCGCCGGCGTGGTCTCCACGCTCAAGCACTTCGCCGGCTACTCTGCCTCCCGCGCGGCCCGCAACCACGCCCCCGTCGGGATGGGGCCCCGCGAGCTCGCCGACGTCATCCTGCCGCCGTTCGAGATGGCGCTGCGCGCCGGAGCGCGCTCGGTGATGAACTCCTACACCGACACCGACGGGGTGCCGGCGGCGTCCGACCGGGCCCTGCTCACCACGCTGCTGCGCGACACCCTCGGCTTCGACGGGACGGTCGTGGCCGACTACTTCTCCATCGCGTTCCTGCGCACCCTGCACCACGTCGCCGAGACCGACCAGGACGCCGCCGGCCTCGCGCTGGAGGCGGGCATCGACGTGGAGCTGCCCTCGCCCAACGCGTACGCCGACCCGCTGCTCGCCGCGGTGGTCGCCGGCAAGGTCGACGAGAAGCTCGTCGACCGGGCGCTCTTCCGGGTGCTGCGCCAGAAGTGCGAGCTCGGGCTGCTCGATCCCGGGTGGCGACCCGTCGAGTCGTCGGAGTCGCTCGACCTCGACGACCCCGAGTCGCGGCAGGTGGCGCTCGAGCTCGCGCGTCGCTCGGTCGTCCTGCTCAGCAACGACGGCACGCTCCCGCTGCGGCCCGACGCCAGGCTCGCCGTCGTCGGCCCCCGCGCCGACACGTTCGAGGCGATGCTGGGGTGCTACTCCTTCCCGATGCACGTGCTGGTGCACTACGACGGCATCGAGCGCGGTGTCGACATCGCGACGGTGCGCGAGGCGCTGGCCGCCTCGCACGACGTCACCCACGCGCTCGGCTGCCCCGTGCTGGGCGGCGACGACAGCCAGATCGAGGAGGCGGTCGCGGTGGCCGCGGAGGCCGACGTGTGCGTGGTCGTCCTCGGCGACCAGGCGGGCCTCTTCGGCAACGGCACCTCGGGGGAGGGCTGCGACGTGGCCGACCTCCGCCTGCCCGGACGCCAGGAGGAGCTGCTCGAGGCGTTGCTTGCGACCGGCACCCCCGTCGTGGCCGTGCTGCTCGTCGGGCGGCCCTACGACCTCAGCCGGCAGGCCGACCGGCTTGCTGGCCTGGTCTGCGGGTTCTTCCCGGGCGAGGAGGGCGCCTGCGCCGTCGCGGACGTCCTCACCGGCCGGGTGGACCCGTCGGGACGCCTGCCGGTGAGCTTCCCGGGCGCCGGCTCGACCCAGCCGTCGACCTACCTCGCGCCCACCCTCGGGCAGCGCAGCGAGGTGAGCGTGGTCGACCCGACCCCGCTGTTCCCGTTCGGCCACGGGCTCTCCTACGCGAGCCCGACCTGGGGGCCGGTCACCTCGGCCGGCGGCGCCACCTGGGACGTCGAGGGCACCACCGAGGTCTCCGTGGAGCTGCGCAACGACACCGACCGCCCGGTGAGCGACGTGGTGCAGGTCTACCTCCACGACGTCGCCGCCTCGGTCGTCCGGCCCGTCCAGCAGCTCGTCGCGGCCGCCCGCGTCGACCTGCCCCCGGGCGCCGCCCGGCGCGTCACCATCGGGCTGCACGCCGACCTCACCTCGTTCACCGGGCGCGACCTGGTGCGCATCGTGGAGCCCGGCGCGGTCGAGCTGTGGGTCGGTGCCTCGAGCGCCGACATCCGCGGCACGGTCGCCCTGGACCTCACGGGGTCCGCGCGGCAGGTGGGCGCCGAGCGCGTGCTCGAGCCGACGGTGGCGATCGAGACGCCCTGATGCAGGTCGACTGGCCGCTGGAGCAGGCCCGGGCGCACCACCCCGACCTGCCGGCACCGGACGACCTCGCCCGGTTCTGGGCCGACACCCTCGACGAGGAGCCGGTGGAGGTCCGCACCGAGCCGGTCGACAACGGCCTGGTCGGCGTGGACTCGCACGACGTGACCTTCACCGGCCACGGCGGCGCGCCGGTGCGGGCGTGGCTGCACCTGCCCGCCGCGCCCCTCGTGTCCGGCCGGCTGCCCGGTGTCGTCCAGCTCCAGGGCTACAACGGCGGACGCGGCCTCGCGCACGAGCACGTCTTCTGGGCGACGGCCGGTTTCGCCCACCTCGTCGTCGACACGCGCGGGCAGGGGAGCGGCTGGACGACGGGCGCGACGGCCGACTCCGGCCCCAGCGGGCCGTCCCAGCCGGGGTTCCTCACCCGCGGCATCGAGGCGCCCGAGACCTACTACTACCGACGCGCGTACGCCGACGCGTGCCGGGCCGTGGAGGTGCTTCGCGGGCACCCGGCCGTCGATGCGCGGCGGGTGGTCGCCGCGGGCGCCAGCCAGGGCGGCGCGCTGGCGCTGGCCGTCGCCGCCCTCGTCCCCGACGCGGTGGCCGCCGTCCTGTGCGACGTCCCGTTCCTGTGCGACGTGCGGCGCGCCGCAGCGATCGCGCAGTCCGACCCCTACCTCGAGCTGGTCCGCTACCTCGCCGCGCACCGCGACCGGGTCGAGCAGGCCTTCGCCACGCTGGCCTACTTCGACGGTGCGGTGCTGGCCCGGCTCGCGACCGCCCCGGCCCTGTTCTCCGTGGCGATGATGGACCAGGTCTGCCCGCCCACCACCGTGTTCGCCGCCTACAACGCCTACGCCGGTCCCAAGGACATCGAGGTCTACGAGTTCAACGGGCACGAGGGCGGCGAGGCGTTCCAGCGCTCGCGCCAGCTCGAGTGGCTGGCCACGACCCTGGCCCCAGCCCTCTGAGCGACGACAGGGCGCCGACCGTCTGCGAGCATCGGGCCATGGACGTCGAGCTGCTCAGCGCCGACCGGCTTCGCTTCGACGACGGGACCCCCGTGCGGGCCGCGTCGGCCGTCGCGGCCCTCGGCGACGGCCACCTGGTGGTCTCCGACGACGCCACCCACGCGGCATGGTTCCGCCGCGGGACGGCGACGAGCGTACGGCTCCTGCCGCCCGTCGCCGGGCACGAGCTGTTCGACGAGGCCTCCGGCACCAAGCAGCTGAAGCCCGACCTGGAGACCGCCTGCCGGGTCGAGGTCGACGGCTCGCCGGCGCTCCTCGTGATGGGCTCGGGGTCCTCGCCGGCGCGGATGCGGTGGTGCCTGGTGCGGCTCGAGGACGACCGACCGGCGAGCGTGGTCGCCGACATGGCCGACACCTACGCCTCGGTCGCGGCCGCGCTGGACGTCCACGCCGACGTGCTCAACCTCGAGGGCGCCTGCCTCGTCGACGGCACGCTGCGCTGGTTCCACCGCGGGCTGCCGTCGGCCGGCCTGCCCTCGGGCAGCGTCGACCTCGACCTGGCCGC
Organism: Nocardioides renjunii; assembly: GCF_034661175.1. NCBI lineage: Bacteria > Bacillati > Actinomycetota > Actinomycetes > Propionibacteriales > Nocardioidaceae > Nocardioides > Nocardioides renjunii. Next base: position 1,696,849 of record NZ_CP141058.1, read on the forward strand.
CGCCCTCTCCGTCCTGCTCGGTCGGTCGGGCGCGGCGGACCTGACGCCCACCCGTCCCGTGCCCTACGACCTCGGCACCGCGGAGGGCGTCGGCCTGGCCGTCACCGACGTCGTCGCCCTGCCCGGCGGCGACCTCCTCGCCAGCGCGGCGGCCGAGGACAGCCCCAACGTGCGGGACGACGGACCGGTGGTCGCCTCGGCCCTGGCGCGGATCCGCGGCGACCGGGTCGTCGACGTCGTGCCGCTGCCCGAGCTCGACGGCAGCGTCATCAAGGTCGAGGGACTGATGGTCCTCGAGGCCGACGAGGAGCAGGCCACCCTGCTCGCGGTGACGGATGTCGACGACCCGGACGCCGCGTCCTGGGAGGCCCGGCTCAGGGTCCGGCTGTGAGCGTCGACGGTGACCGGCCGGCCGTCGACTGGCTCGCGCTGCTCCGCGCCCACACGCATCGCTTCGCCGACGTCGTGGACGGCGCCGACCTCGGGATGCGTCTGAGGTGGTGCCCGGACTGGTCGCTGCGCGACTTCGTCGTCCACCTGGGGGACGTCCACCGGTGGGCAGCCCATGCCGTGGTCGCGGGCGACCCGGACCTCCGGCCGGAGCGCGTCGACCTGCACGGCGCGGACCTGGTTGCGTGGTACCGCGACCGGGCCGCGGCACTGGTCGACGTCCTGACGGCGACGCCGGTGGGTGCGCCGGCGTGGACGCTCGACGAGCGGGACCGCACCGCCGGCTCCTGGCGGCGGCGCCAGGTGCACGAGACCGCCATGCACACCTGGGACGCCGCCGACGCGCTCGGCACCCCGCACGCCATGGACCCGGAGCTGGCGTGGGACGGCGTGCTGGAGGTCGCGCACGTCCTCCACCCGCGGCAGGTGCGCCTCGGGCGGACGGGTCCGCTCGCCCGCCCGCTGCGCCTGGCGGCCACCGACGTACGCGCGGAGGTCCTGCTGGGTGCAGGCGATGGCCGGGGCGAGCCCGTGCTGGTCGAGGACCGGGCCGAGGTGCTGCTGCGCCTGCTGTGGCACCGCGCCGACGTACGGAGCAGGGACCCCCGCGCGGCGGCGGTGCTGGCGGGCGCCCTCACGCCGTGACGGGGCTGCGCTGCGGGCAGGGGTCTCGTCAGCCCTCGATCGAGCCGTCGTGCCGGCCGAGCCGCACGGAGTGACCCCCGCGGATGCTGGTGGCGATCTCGCCGATCGTCGCCTCCGACACCGCCCTGATGCCGCGGCCCTGCAGCTGCTCGCGCAGGGTCTGGTCGACGTCGATGTCGGGGGTGCGGGTGTACCTCGTCGCGGTCGCGTCGACCGCCTCCTGCGCCACGTCCTGCACGGGCGCTCCCAGGTCTCCGTCACGGGCCATCTCGAACTCCATCCGGTAGGAGTACCCCGAGCCGTCGGATCGATGAACCCGGGCACGCGTGTCCGAGTTGCTGCCCCCGCGCGGGGCGTAGGGGGTCCGCGACCGGGACACGTGTCCGAGTTGCTGCCCCCGCGCGGGGCGTACGAGGTCCGCGACCGGGACACGTGTCCGGGATACCGCCGCCTGCCCCCACCGGCAGCGCGCCGGCGCCTGCCGCATGCCCGCACGCCCGACGGGGTAGCGGAAGGCGTACGGCACCTACCGAGACGAGGACGGCGAGCATGGCGGACGACTTCAAGAAGGGCGACCACGTGACGTGGAAGAGCCACGGCGGCACGGCCGAGGGCGAGGTCGTCCGCAAGATCACCGAGGACACCGAGGCGGCCGGGCGGCAGGTGCGAGCCAGCAAGGACGAGCCGCAGTACCTCGTCAAGAGCGAGAAGAGCGGCGGGGAGGCCGTGCACAAGGGCTCGGCCCTCACGAAGAAGTGAGCACCGAGGAGCAGGTCGACGTGGTCCTGCGCGGCGGGGCCGGTGACGGCATGCTGGCCGTGGCCGACGCTGCCGGCGCGGCGGTGTCCTTCGAGGACGTCGGGGGCGGGTCGATCACCTACGTCCCCACCGACCGGTCGGAGGAGCACGACGGCCGGCAGATGGCGGTGTACGAGCCGGCTACTTGATGCCGGTGCGCGCGAGGCCCTGCACGAAGTAGCGCTGGAGCAGGACGAAGAGCAGCACCAGCGGCAGGCAGGTGATGAGGGCGGCCGCCATCAGCCCGCCGTAGTCGGCGTCGTACTGGCCCTGGAGGAAGCGCAGCGAGACCGGGAGCGTGTAGAGCGCCGGGTCCTTGAGCGCGATCAGCGGCCAGAGGAAGTCGTTCCACTGCGCCATGAAGGCCAGCAGGACCAGGACCGCGATGAGCGGCTTGCAGAGGGGCAGCACGATGCGGAGGAAGATCCGCACCTGCCCGGCGCCGTCCATGGTGGCTGCCTCGATGAGCTCGTCGGGGATCGCCAGCAGGAACTGGCGGGCGAGGAAGATCCCGAATGCGGTCGCGGCGGACGGCAGGATCACCGCCCAGAAGGTGCCGAACAGGCCGAGGTCGATCACCGTGCGGAACTGCGGGAACATGATCGCCTGGGCCGGGATCATCATCGTGGAGATGATCAGGACGAACACGGCGTCCCGGCCGAGGAAGCGCAGCTTGGCCAAGGCGTAGCCGGCCAGCAGGTTGACCGTCACCGAGAGCGCGGTGGTGATGCCGGCGACCATCACCGAGTTGAGGAACCAGGTGCCGACCGGGAACCGGTCGAAGAGCCGGGTGAAGTTCTCCGTGGTGAACGCGTCGGGCCACAGCTGCGCGCCCGAGTCGAAGAGGGCGTCGCGCGGGGTGAAGGCGACCACGAGCATGCAGTAGAGCGGGAACAGCATCACCGCGCACACGACGGCGACCACGAGGAAGCGCACCCAGCGGCTCACCGGACACCTCCGCTGCGGGCCTCGCGCCGCTCCCGATGGAGCCGGAGGACCACGACCACGAGGGTGAGCAGGAAGATCACCACGCCGATCGTCGAGCCGTAGCCGAAGTCGCGGGTCGGCCCGAAGCCCTGGTCGTACGCGTACGTCACCAGCATCTCGGTGTCGTTGCCCGGGCCGCCGCCCGTCATCACGTAGACGATGTCGAACACCTGGAAGGACCAGATGATGTTCATGACGACGAGGAAGAAGGTCGGCGCCGACAGCATCGGCACGGTGACCCACCAGAAGCGCTGCACGGCGCCCGCGCCGTCGACCTGGGCCGCCTCGTGGATCTCGCGCGGCACGTCCTGCAGCGCGGCGAGGTAGATGACCATGGCGAACCCGACGCGCGTCCAGACGGTCATCACGACCACCGACACCATGGCGAGGGTGCCGTCGGTCTGCCACCGCGCGTCGTCGATGCCGACCGCGGCGAGCATGCCGTTGAGCATGCCGACCCCCTCGTCGAACATCAGCAGCCCGATCAGCGCGACGACGAGGCCGCTGATGACGATCGGCACGAAGATGATCGTCCGCAGGACGGTGCGGGCCGGCACGGCGGTGTCGAGCAGCACCGCCAGCACCAGGCCGATCGCGATGCTGGTCGGCACGGTGGCGAGCGTGAACACCAGCGTGTTGGTCAGCGTGCGCCAGAAGACGTCCTCCGACAGCAGCCGCCGGTAGTTGTCGATCCCGACCCAGCTGCTCGGTCCGAACGACGAGACGTCCTGGAACGACATCAGGATCGCGGAGACGAGCGGGACGAACAGGAAGAGGACCAGCAGCACGAGGTTGGGCGAGACGAAGGCGTAGCCGACGAGCGACTCACGCCACGAGCGGCCGGCCGGTCCCGTCCGCCCCGGACTGCTGGGGAGAGGCGCCCCAGCGGTCGGGGGCGTGGCGGCCGGGGCCGCCTGCGTGGACGTGCTCATGCCCGGTGCGTCCTCAGCCCGCCGCGGACTCGAGCGCGTCCGCGATGTTGGTCAGGGTGTCGTCCACCGACTGGCCGTCGACGAAGCACAGCTCGAGCTCGTTCTGCAGGACGGTGTTGATCTCGGCGAAGAACGGCACCGTCACCTGCGCGACGTCGTCGGGCGTGAGCGTGGTGGCCTGCTCGACGAAGGTCGGCATCAGGTCGGGGCGTACGGCGAAGTCGAGCTCGGTGTCCACCAGCGACTGGCGGGTGGGCAGCTCGGTCGTCTCCTCGCAGAACGTGCGCATGTTGTCGGGGTCGACCATGAAGCGCAGGAACGTCGCGGCCAGGTCGGCGTTCTCCGTGGCGGCCGCGGCGACCAGCGCGTTGCCACCGAGGTCGGTGCTGGCCCGGACGTCGCGCGGCTGGTAGGTCACCTGCCACTCGAACCCGTCGCCGATGGTGGTCTCCATCGACGGGAGCAGGAAGTCGCCGACGAAGGCCATCGCCACCTTCTGGGACGCGAAGGCGGTGTCAGGGTAGGTGGCGCCCTTGACGGAGGTGTTGGGCGGCACCCAGCCCTTCTCCAGGAACTGGCGGGTGAACTCCAGGGCCTTGCGACCCTCGGCGCTGACGATCTCGGGGGTGCGCAGGTCCTCGCCGAGGAGCCGGCCGTCGGCCTCGAACAGCCAGGTGAGCCAGCGGTAGGCGCCGAGCTGCTGCCAGTCGTACGCGAACGGGAAGACGCCGTCCGGCAGCGAGGCCCGCAGCTGGTCGGACACGGTGGCGAACTCCTCCCACGTCCAGGCCGAGTCGAGGGAGTCCGGGACGCCGGTGATGCCGGCCTCACGCAGCAGGCGGGGCTGGTAGACGACAGCGGTCGTGTCGGTCTGGTGCGGGACGCCGAACGGCGTGCCGTCGTACTGGACCGCCTGGTAGAGCGCCGGGATGAGGTCGTCGGTCAGGTCACCCTCGAGCTGGTCGCTCAGGTCGAGCAGCTGGTCGGTGCTGCTGTAGGTGCCGAGGGTGGGGTAGTCGACGCGGAAGACGTCGGGCGGGCTGCCGGCCTGCAGCTCGGTGTCGATGCCGGTGAACATCTCGGCGTAGGGCACCACCTCGAGCTCGACCGTGACCCCCTCCGCCTCGTTGAAGGCCTTGACGAGGCGGGTGAACGCGGACTTCTCCGCGTCGCTCGCCCAGGTCTTGAACCGCAGCGTGTCGCCGCCGCCGCCGCCGCTGCTCTCCGGCCTCGAGAAGCCGCCGCAGGAGCTGAGCGCCGACGAGGCGGCCACCCCGCCGAGGCCGCCGAGCAGCGCGCGGCGGGAGAGGGTGAACGACGTGGGCATGCCCGAGGGACTCGCACTCATGGAACACACCTTCCCTCATCCGTGGACGGCTTCGCACCTACCTGTCGGGGTGAGGTTTGCCTGCGCACGTTGCCTACATTTTGACCCCGCGCCGCGAGTGGGCTTCGCTGGCTCGATGACGACGGTGGATGCGGCGGACAGGGACGCAGGGCTTCGCGAGGTCACGGACCGGTTCGTGGACGCGCTCGGCGCCGACCGGCTCATCGAGTTCCCCGTCACGGAGCTCGACCACGTCGGCGTCCCGGTCTGGGCGACCTGGTGGACGGACGCCGACGGTCGCGGCGAGTCCTCCACGTCGGGCATCGGCTACGGCGCCAGCGAGCTGCGGGCCCGCGTCGGCGCGCTGGGGGAGTGCGTCGAGCACGTCGCCTCGCGCCGCGCCCTGACCGGGCGCCCCGTGCGCCACGGGTCGCTGCGGGAGATGCGGGACCGCCACGGCCCCACGGGGGTCGTCGACCCGCGCCTCCTCGGGCTGCCGGCCGGCGCGGACTTCGACGACGACCGGGCGCTGGCGTGGTGGCCGGTGCGCCGCGTGCGCGCGGGCGTGCTCACCGACGAGCAGGTGTGGGCGCCCGTGGAGCACGTCGCGAGCGCCGGCGGCGAGCTGCCCGCCGAGGCCCCGCCGGGCGGCTGGCTGATCATGCCGGTCACCAACGGGCTCGGCGCTGGCGGCACGCTCGAGCAGGCGATCTCGCACGGCGTCCTCGAGGTGCTGCAGCGCGATGGCAACGGGCTGACCTTCCGGGCCCTCGACACCGGCGTCGTGCTGGACCTCGACGGCGTCCGCGACCCCGAGACCCTGGCCGTCCTCGAGCGGCTGCGGTCGGCCGGGGTGGACGTCCTGGCCAAGGTGGCCGCGACCGACTTCGCGATGGCCGACATCGACGTGGTCGGCATGGCGCCCGGCGACGACGTGCTGTCCGCCACCGCCTGCGGCGAGGCCGTGCACCCGGACCGGGAGGTGGCCCTGCGCAAGGCGGTGCTGGAGTTCGCCAGCGCCCGCGCGCGCAAGCAGCTCATGCACGGCCCGCTCGACGCCGTGCGCGCCGTGGCACCGCCGGACCTCGTCGCCCAGCTGGCCCGCGTGGACCCCGCGGCGGAGGAGCAGCGGGTGCTGGACGCGATGGTGGCGTGGCTGCGCGCACCCCGGGAGGTCTGGGAGCCGCCGCTGCGCCGCACCGTGCTGTCCCGCGTGCGCACCGTGCCGTTCACCGACCTGCCGACCGCGGAGGTCGCGCCCGGCGACCTGCTGCCCGAGCTGTGCGCCCGCCTCGAGGCCGAGGGGCACGAGGTGCTGGTGGCCGACCTGTCGCCGGCCGGCGCGGACCGCGTCCACGCCGCCAAGGTGCTCGTGCCGGGCCTCGAGGTGGAGACCGTCGCCTACGCACGGATCGGCGAGCGCAACGTACGCCGCCTGCGCGAGGCCGGTCGCGACGACCTGGTCCGGGTCGGCGACGCGCCGCCGGGCTGGGCGCGGGTCCACCTGACCGGCGAGGCGGAGGAGCGGCTGGGCGGGCCGGCGTGGCTCGACCGCGCCGCGCTCGACGCCGTGGCCGGCGACCTGCTGCCGCTCTATCGCGAGCCGGGCTGGCAGGCCGCTCAGTCGGCGATGCGGACGTAGGCCGTGTTGGTGATCGCCCACCTCACGCCGGACGACAGGACCGCGTCGCCAGCCGTGGTGCCGGCGACCGGGACCGTGCCGTGGAGGAAGGCGAAGGCCGGGGGGACCGTCCCGGTGACCTCGGTGAGCCGCCGGACCGGTTCGTGGATCTCCCGCTCGGCGTCCTCGTCGGTGCGGATGTCGACCGCTGCGCTGTGGTGCGCGGTGTGCGCCGCCACGACGTGGCGTTCGGAGATGCGGGCGAGGTCGTCCCACGTCATCAGCCACGGCGCCTCCGGCTCGTCGGGGAGCAGCCCGATGTCGTGGGCGTCGGCATAGGCCCGCTGCTGCTCGGCCGGCACGTCGAGCGCGCCGGTGGGCGGCAGGAACCAGCCGGTCAGGCCCAGCTCTTCGAGGACGGGTGCGGCCACGGTGACGTGGTTGAGGTAGGCGTCGTAGAAGCACAGGGCGACGCCCGGGCGGTCCAGCCCCCAGTCGCCGGTCTCGACGAAGCGGTCGAGGTGCTCGGGTCGCACCGGGTCGAAGCGCGCGGCGTACCAGGCGAGCTCGGCGCGCAGCCGGGCCCGGTCGGTCGCCGGGGTGTTGTGCCAGTTGACCACCCGCAGGAAGCGGCCCGCGGCGAAGGCGGCCCGCTGGCTCGCGGGAACGAGGAGCTCGCTCACGACTGCCGCCCCTCGTGCGACGGCTGCTCGGGGCGGGCGTGAAGGTGCCGGTCGCTCAGCACCACGAGCACGTCGATCAGCTCGCGGCCACCGCCGGTGAGGTCCGGGGCGTCGGGCGGCTCGTGCGCCGACCGCGGGAAGCCGGCGGCGGCCAGGGCGTCGTGGTAGTGGTCGAAGAGCTCGGCCAGCCGGGTCGCAGCCGGGTCCGGAGCGGAGTCAGTGGCGGGCGCCGGACGGCCCGGGCGCGCGTCGGCCACGGCGACGTACATCGCGATGCCCTCGCGCTCGAGCTCGGCGCTGCGGCACTCCTCCAGCGCCGCGAGGACGTCGGGTGCGGGTGCTGTGGTGAGGTCGTCGGACAGCATGCACCGGAGCCTGTCACAGGACGCCGCAGCGGCCCGGTGGATGGTCGCGGGCGATCGGGGTACGACGCGCCATGGACACCGAGATCAGCCTGGTCGTCGACGGCACGCCGCACGCGGTGGTCGTCGACACGCGGACCACCCTCCTCGACGCACTGCGCGAGCGACTGGGCGTCACGTCGCCCAAGAAGGGGTGCGACCACGGCCAGTGCGGGACCTGCACGGTCCTCCTCGACGGGCGCCGGCACCTCACCTGCCTCTCGCTCGCCGTGGCACAGGACGGGGCCGAGGTCGTCACCGCGGCCGGGCTCGCGGACGGCGGCCTGCACCCCGTGCAGCAGTCCATGCTCGAGCACGACGGCTACCAGTGCGGCTACTGCACCCCCGGACAGGTGTGCTCGATGGTCGGCATGCTCGACGAGGCGGCCCAGGGCCACCCCAGCCACGTCACGGACGACCTCACCGCCGACGTGGAGCTCGACGACGCGGAGGTCCGGGAGCGGATGAGCGGCAACCTGTGCCGCTGCGGCGCCTATCCGGGCATCCTGGCGGCGGCCCGTCAGGCGGCACGCGGATGAGGGCCCTCGACTACCGGCGGGCCGGCTCGGCCGAGGAGGCTGTGGAGCTGGTCGCGACGCACCCCGGGGCCAGGTTCCTGGCCGGCGGCAGCAACCTCGTCGACCACCTCAAGCTCGGCATCACCGCACCCGGGCTTCTGGTCGACGTCAGCCGCCTGCCGCTCGACACCGTCGAGCACCTCGACGGCGACCACGGCAGCGTCCTCCGCATCGGCGCCAACGTCCGCAACAGCGACCTCGCCGCCCACCCGGTCGTCCGCTCCCGCTTCCCCGTCGTCGCCCGCGCCACGCTCGCCGGCGCGTCCGGCCAGATCCGCAACCAGGCGACGACCGCCGGCAACCTCCTGCAGCGCACCCGCTGCGTCTACTTCCAGGACGTCACCACGCCGTGCAACAAGCGGGACCCGGGGAGCGGCTGCTCGGCCATCGGCGGCTACGGGCGCTACAACGCCATCCTCGGCGCCAGCGACCAGTGCGTGACCACGCACCCCTCCGACCTCGCCGTCGGACTTGCCGCCGTGGACGCCACCGTCGTGGTGCTCGGCGCCGAGGGGGAGCGGCGGATCCCCTTCGAGGACCTGCACCGCCTGCCCGGGGACCGCCCGGAGGCCGACACCACCCTCGCGCCGAGCGACCTCGTCACGGCCGTCGAGCTGCCGATGGGTCCCGAGGTCGAGCGCTCCACCTACACCAAGGTCCGTGACCGTGCGTCATACGCCTTCGCCCTCGTCTCCGTCGCGGCGACGCTGCGGCTGAAGGACGACCGCGTCGACCGCGTCCGCATCGCCTGGGGAGGCGTCGCGCACAAGCCGTGGCGCGCCCGTCGGGCCGAGGAGGCGCTGACCGGGGGGCCTCTTGACGAGCAGGCGGTCCGCGCCGCCGTCGACGAGGAGCTCGCCGCGGCCACGACCGACGACGAGACGGCCTTCAAGGTCGCGATGGTCCGCAACACGACGACCATGACGCTGCTGGGCCTGGCGGGGGAGGCGGCACGATGACCGAGCAGCAGACGCGGACCGTCCGGCCCCGCTCCATCGGCACCTCGCTGGACCGGGTCGACGGGGTCGAGAAGGTCACCGGACTCGCGTCGTACGCCGTCGAGCACGGCGCCGACGACGGGGTCAGCGCCCCGCTCAGCCTGTGGCTCGTCACCTCGACCGTGGCCAGGGGACGGGTCGCCCGGGTCGACGCGTCGCGCGCCCTGGACCACCCGGGCGTGACGGCGGTCCTCGACCACACGAACGCACCCCGTCTCGAGCAGACCGACAACGGCGAGCTGGCGATCCTGCAGGACGACCGCGTCGGCTTCCGCGGCCAGGTCGTCGCCCTCGTCCTCGCCGAGACGTCGGAGGCGGCGCGCGAGGGCGCGGCGCTGGTCGACGTCGCCTACGAGCAGGAGCCGCACGAGGCGGAGCTGCGCGAGGACAACGCCACCTACCGGCCCGAGCAGGTCAACCCCGCGATGGAGACCGACACCGACGAGGGCGACGTGGACGCCGCCTTCGCCTCGGCGCAGGTGCTCGTCGAGCAGACCTACCGCACGCCCTACGAGCACAACAACCCGCTCGAGCCGCACGCGACCGTCGCGTGGTGGGAGCAGCACGACGGTCGCGACCTGCTCTCGATGTACGACTCGACGCAGGGCGTGCACGGCGTCGTCCAGGCCCTCGCGCCGATGCTCGGGCTCGAGCCCGACCAGGTGCGGGTGCGGGCGCCGTACGTCGGGGGCGGGTTCGGCAGCAAGGGCGAGGCGCACGCCCACGTCATGGCGACCGCGCTCGCCGCACGCACGACAGGGGGCCGCCCGGTCCGCCTGGCGGTCACCCGCCAGCAGATGTTCGCCCTCACCGGCTACCGCACGGCGACGATCTCGCACCTGCGCCTCGGCGCCGACGCCGACGGCCGGCTGACCGCCATCGAGCACGCCGTGCAGGAGCAGACCTCCGTCGTGCGCGAGTTCGCCGAGCAGACCGCCTCGCCCACGCGGATGCTCTACGCCGCCCCGAACCGCCGCACCAGCCACCGGCTCGCGCGGCTCGACGTGGCCGTCCCGTCGTGGATGCGTGCTCCCGGCGAGATGCCGGGCATGTACGCCCACGAGGTCGCCATGGACGAGCTCGCCGTCGCGTGCGACCTCGACCCGATCGTGCTGCGCGAGCGCAACGAGCCCGACCTGGACCCCGAGACCGGCAAGCCGTTCAACGACCGCCGTCTGCTCGACTGCCTGCACCGCGGCGCCGAGCGGTTCGGGTGGGACGCCCGTCCGCGCGAGCCGCGGGCGGTGCTGGACGGCGACTGGTGGGTCGGCACCGGTGTCGCGTCGGCGACCTACCCGGCCATGAGGCAGCCGGGCAACAGCGCGCGCGTCACGTCGCTGGGCGACGGCCGCTACGCCGTCGCGATCGGCTCGGTCGACATCGGCACGGGTGCCCGCACCGTGCTCACCCAGATCGCCGCCGACGCGCTCGAGGTGGACCCCTCGGACGTCGACCTGGAGATCGCCGACAGCCTGCTGCCGTCGGCATCGGTCGCCGGCGGGTCGTCCGGCACCAGCTCGTGGGGGAGCGCGATCGTCGCGGCCGCGCAGCTGTTCCGCCACGACCACGGCGCCCGACCCGACCCGGGCCTGCACACCACTGCGTCCGCGGCCGACGACCCGGCCGCCGAGGAGCTCGCCTTCCACTCCTTCGGCGCCGTGTTCGCCGAGGCGCGCGTCAACCGCTGGACCGGGGAGGTCCGCGTGCCGCGCCTCCACGGCGTCTACTCCGTCGGTCGCGTCATCAACCCGAGGACCGCGCGCTCGCAGCTCGTGGGCGGGCTCGTCATGGGCCTCTCGGCCGGCCTCTTCGAGGAGTCCCACCGGGACCCGCGCTTCGGTCACGTCGTCACGCAGGACCTCGCGACCTACCACGTGGCCTCGCACGCCGACGTGCTCGACGTGGACGCCGAGTGGCTCGAGGAGTCCGACGAGGCCTTCACGCCCATGGGCTCGCGCGGCATCGGCGAGATCGGCATCGTCGGCACGGCGGCCGCGGTCGCCAACGCGACGTTCCACGCGACCGGCGTACGCGTGCGCTCGCTGCCGCTCACGCCCGACCACTTCCTGGAGTGACCTCCCGGTCCGGCGGCGGCGGTCGGGACCCGCGAGCCCCTACGGTGTCCCCATGAGCCCTCGCCGGTGGGTGGTCGCCCTCGAACGCGCCTGGGACTCCACCCGCCTGCGGCGTGACCGCTCGAGCCCGCCGACGCACTTCCGGATCGAGCCCTACATCGGCCACGGCGGCCCCGACGGCGTGGTCGTGCGGGGCCGCGTCCTGGACAACCCGCCCGGCGCCGACGCGGTGGACGGCGAGGGCGTGGGTGCCGCCGTGCGCCGCACGCTCCAGCACTTCGCGACCCGCGAGCTGCCGGGCGTGCCGCTGCGGGTCACGGTGGCGGGCGCCGTGGCGGAGACCGTCACCGACGAGGAGGGCTACTTCCGGGTGCGGCTGGAGCCACCGCCGGGCGCCCTGACGAGCCCGTGGACGCCGGGCACGGTCGAGCTCGTCGGCGACTACCGGGGGACCACCGCGCCCGCGGCCGTCGTGCAGGTGAGGGTCCCGTCCGCCGAGGCACGCTTCGGCATCCTCTCCGACGTCGACGACACGATCCTGGAGACCGGCGTGCAGCGGGCGCTGCGCATGGTGCTGCGGACGCTGACCGGCTCGTCGCTGACCCGGACGCCGTTCCCCGGGGCGGTGGAGCTCTACCGGGACCTGGAGGCGGGCGTGAACCCGGTCTTCTACGTCTCGTCGAGCCCGTGGAACCTGCACGCCTTCCTGCTCGCCTTCCTCCGGCACCGCGGCTTCCCGCTGGGACCGGTGCTCCTGCGCGACCTCCTCGGGACCTGGGCGGGCCGCGAGCACAAGGACGACCGGATCCGGGAGGTGCTCGACCTCCACCCGCAGCTGTCCTTCGTCCTGCTCGGCGACTCGGGCGAGCACGACCCGCAGATCTACGCCGAGACCGTGCGGGCCTACCCGGGCCGCATCCTCGCCGTCTACATCCGCGAGGTGCGCCTCGACCCCGGCGACGGCCGTGTCGAGATGGTCTCGGGCAGCTGGGGCTCGGAGGTGCCGTTCGTGCTCGCCGCCGACACCGACGCCGTACGCCGGCACGCGACGGGGCTCGGCCTGCTCTGACCGGCTGCGGGCGAGGGGCCGAGGACCGCTCAGCGGCCGTCGTCGGGCACGACGAACCCGGACTCGTAGGCCCGGATGACCGCCTGCGTGCGGTCACGGACGCCCAGCTTGGCCAGCACGGCGGCGACGTGGGTCTTCACCGTCTCCAGGCCGAGGTGCAGCTCGACGGCGATCTCCGGGTTCGACAGGCCACGCGCCACCGCGCGGAGCACCTCGCCCTCCCTCGTCGAGAGCCTGGCCATGTCGGGGGCGCTCGGGACCGGTTGCCGCGACCGCTGGCGCACCAGGTCGCGCAACCTCGCCGGGAAGAGGAGGGTGTCCGGCTGCGCGGCCAGCCGCACCGCGGTAACGACGTCGTCGGCCGGGGCCCGCTTGAGCAGGTAGCCCCGGGCGCCGGCCAGCAGCGCGTCGTAGACGTGGTCGTCGTTCTCGAACGTCGTCAGCACGACGACCGCGGGCGGCCGGTCGGCCGCCATGATGGTGCGCGTCGCGCTGATGCCGTCGACCCGGGGCATCCGGATGTCCATGAGGACGACCTCGGGCCGCAGGCGGCGCACCTGCGAGACCGCCTCCGCGCCGTCCTCCGCCTCGCCGACGACCTCGATGTCGGACTCCGTGGACAGCGTGACGGAGATGCCGCGGCGGACCAGGGGCTCGTCGTCCACGAGCAGGACCCGCGTCACCGCGCGGCTCCGAGGGGCAGCACGACGTGCAGCCGCCAGCCGTCGTCGACCGGACCGGCGGTCGCGGTGCCGCCGATGGCCGCGGCCCGCTCCCGGATGCCGCGCAGTCCGTGCCCGCGCCGGCCGCCGGCGCGCGACGCGGCCGGCCCGGCGCCGTTGGTCACCTCGAGCGTGACGGCGCGGTCGCCCCGGTCGAGTCGCACGTGGCACGGCCCGGACCCGTGGCGCAGCACGTTGGACAGCGCCTCCTGCGTCACGCGGTAGAGCTCGCGCGAGACCACCTGCGGCAGCTCGACGGCCGGGGACGGCACCTCGAGGGTCACGTCGAGGCCCGCGCGCCGGGCGGCGGCGACGAGGTCGGGGAGGGCGGTGAGGTCCGGGCTCGGGCGCCGCGGCACGTCCTCGACCCGCAGCAGGCCGAGGACGTGGTCGAGCTCGCCGGCCGCCCGACGGGCCGCGCCCTCGATCGCGGCGAGCGCCTCCGCGACGAAGTCCGGGTCGGAGTGCTGGACGCGGGCGGCCGCGGCGGCCTGCACGGTGACCAGGCTCAGGGCGTGCCCGACGCTGTCGTGGATCTCGCGGGCGATCCGGTGGCGCTCACCCAGGTCCACGGCCTCGCGCTCCAGGCGGTCCACGCGCTCGCGCAGCGACGACCCGAGCAGCACCGGAGCCAGGCGTCGCAGGCCGGCCACCAGCAGCGCCGCGACCACCGGGACGCCGAGGATGGCCGGCGCCAGCAGCCACGGGCTCCGCTCGAAGGCCACGACCGGCACCGCCGCCGCCCAGACGGCGAGCGCCGCCCCGGCCAGCGCGTGCGCGCACAGCCAGCCGACACTGCGCCAGCGGTCGTGCCAGTGCGCGGCGGCCTGCGGAGGCCCTCCGTCGAAGGTCACCAGGAGCATCGACTCGGTCGCGACGCCCTCGATGCGGCGTACTGCGGGCACGGCGCCGACGACGACGAGGAGGAGCGCGCCCAGCAGGACCGCCGTGGTGACGATCGCCCATCGCGGCACCCCCTCGGCGTCGACCAGGGGCGAGACGACGAAGCCGGCCAGCAGGGCGAACGCGAGCGCCAGCGCGGCGCCGAGCATCACGAACGCCAGCCCGAGGAACGCGGTGGGCCCCAGCGTGGCGGCAACGGCTCGGCGCGTCAGGCTCACGGTCCCATCGTGTCAGGTCCGCGCGGCCCGCGGTCTCCCTCGCACGGGGGAGCGGGACCCCTCACGAGCGGGGGGCGCCGGCCGCCGCTGCGGCGCGACGGTGGAGGCATGGACACCACCACACCCCTCGCCCACCCAGACCTTCCAGCCCACCCAGCCCACCCGGCCCACTCCACCCACCCACCCGGCCCGTCGGACCCCCGCTCGCTCGGCCGGGCGCGGACCGCGGCCGCCGTCACCTCGGTCCTCGTCGCCGCGATCGGCGCGGCGTGGTTCGCCGGCGACACGCTCTGGTACTTCGCCGCGGACAGCGACCGCGGCAGCACCTCGCTGCTGGCGCTCGTGCCGAAACGGGTGGACGCGACGCTCGCCGTGCTCCTCGGGGCAGTCGGCCTCGTCGCCGCCCTCGCTGCCGGTGGGCGCTGGCTCGTCGGGGTGGCGGTCGTGCAGGTGGTGGCCTTCGTGCTGCTCGCCGGGGACGCGGGCGTGCTGCTGCTGCTCGCCTACCTGACGGCCCTGCTCTTCCCCTTCGCGCTCGTCGCGTGCCTGCTGTGGGGCGCGGCCCGGCACCGGTCGGCGCGGATCGGCCTCGGCATCCTGCTGGCCGTCGGCGGCGCCGCGGTCGTGGGCAGCGGCATCTTCGACGGCGAGAGCCTGCGCTCCCTCGGGGACGGGCTCGGCACCGGCGTCCGCCGCCACCTCGCTCCGCACCTCGTGGTGACCCTCTTCGTCGGCCACGGCCTCCTCTGGGCCGCCATCGGGATCCGCGCGGCGAGGTCGGTGCGTCACGCCTGCGAGGCGTGCGGACGGCCCGGGAGCGGCCGGCTCCTGCTGCGCTGGCGCGTGCCGGTGACCCTCCTCGCCGCGGCGTGCGGCCTGCCGTACTTCCTGGTCCGGCTCACCTGGCTCACCGGTGACCCCTTCGGCGTCGACGGCCACGCAGTGGACGCGCAACCCGGACTGCAGCTGATGGGCTTCCTCCTCGGCCTCACCGGTCTCGTCGCGGCCGTCCTCACGATCGGGCTGCTCCGGCCGTGGGGACGCGTGTTCCCAGGGTGGATCCCCGTCGTCGGGCGCCGTGAGGTCCCGGTGCTGTTCCCCACGCTGGCGGCGGGCCTCGTCGGCGTCCTGATGACCGTGGCGGGTCGCTCGATGGTGCAGTCGCACCTCCACGAGGCCGCGACCGGCGGGGAGTCGCGCGCGCTCTACCTGTTCCTGCTGCCGCTGCCCGTCTGGGGGCCGGCCCTGCTGCTGGCTGCGGCGGCCTACCACCTCCAGCACCGCGGGCCGTGTGCTGGTTGCGGTCAGGGCGACGCGACGCTGAGCCCTCGCCGGAACTCGGGCGCAGCGCCCCTGTAGCGAACGCGCCCGGTGACGCCGTCACGCTGGTCTACGCTGTGCCGGTGACTGAAGAGGATCGACTCATCGAGGCGTCGCGCCAGCTGGCCGCCGCCCTGCGCCCGGGCGACCTCGACACCACCCTGGCCAACATCACGGCCGCGGCGGTCGACGTGCTCCCGGACGTCCAGTGGAGCAGCCTGACGATCCGGCACGCCGACGGCCGCCTCGAGACCGTGGCCCCGACCCACAACGTCCTCCTGGACGTCGACGCCGCGCAGTACGAGCTGCGGGAGGGGCCCTGCTACGAGGCGGCCACCGACACGGTCCACGTGACGTCCCCGGACCTGGCGGCCGACGAGCGGTTCCCCCGCTACGCGCCGGTGGCCCTGGAGGCCGGCATCCGGGCCCAGGCGGGCATCCGGCTCTTCGACGCGCCGGACTCCAACGGCGCGCTCAACCTCTACTCCGCGACGGTCGGTGCCTTCGCCGACCTGGAGATCCTCTCCCAGCTCTTCGCGCACCAGTCCGCCGTCGCGCTCGACTACGCCCGGCAGATCGACCAGCTGCAGGAGGCCGTCTCGACCCGGCAGCTCATCGGGCAGGCGGTCGGCATGGTGCGGGAGCGCTACACCCTGGACGAGGCGCGGGCGTTCGGCTTCCTGACGCGCCTCTCGAGCCACGAGAACGTCAAGCTGCGCACCGTCGCCGAGCGGATGCTGCAGGCGCACGACGCCACCCGCTCCTAGGTCTGCCGATGCACCCTCGCGCTCCCTCGCTGGGCGCCGGACCTCGCATCCGCCGGTCGCCGGCGCGGCGTGACGGGATGCCCGGCCCTAGGGTGAGTCCTGTTGTCAACCACGATCAAGGGAGAACAGATGAACAAGCGTGAGCTCGCCGATGCCGTCGCCGAGAGCACCGGGCTGTCCAGGTCGCAGGCGGAGGGCGCCGTCGAGGCGGTCGCCGAGGCGATCTCCAAGGCCCTCGCCGCCGGTGACAAGGTGACGGTTCCCGGCTTCGGCACGTTCGACGTGCGCGAGCGCGCCGCCCGCACGGGCCGCAACCCGCAGACCGGCGAGTCGATGGACATCGCGGCCTCGAGGAGCGCCGGGTTCAAGCCGGCCACGGCCCTCAAGCAGGCGCTCAACGGCTGACCTGAACGGTCGGGTCGGGGGCCGCCTCACGGCGGCCCCCGACCTTTGTCCATCCACGGGCGTGCGCCAGCGATCGGCCCCCTCCGGCCCCGGCTTCGCTGCCGTTCGGCGCGTCTGACCCCTCGGTCCCAGCCCTTCGGGTGACCCCCGGGGCGAGCGACTTGTCACCTGATCTGGACCTGTGGCAACTTCTCTCCACCTGGCTCGCTGGAGACCACGGCGAGCACCCCTTGCTGCACGAGAGGAGTGACCGCCGTGGTCTCCGTGTCCGTCGTCCCCGAGCACCCTGTGCACGCCATGGCCCCCACCGGGCGCAGTGAGCGCCAGCACCGCACCGAGTCCATCGTGTCCCACCTGCGGCTGGTCGAGCCGAGCTCGTCCGACTCGCTCGACCTGACCCGCCAGCTCATCGAGAGCAACACCCGAGTGGCCCGCTCGATCGCCTCCCGCTACAAGAACCGCGGCATCGACCTGGACGACCTCGAGCAGGTCGCACTGCTCGGGCTCACCAAGGCCGCGCACCGATTCGACCCCACTGCCGGCCACGACTTCATGGCCTTCGCCGTCCCCACCATCCGCGGGGAGATTCGCCGCTGGTTCCGTGACCACGGCTGGACGATCCGCCCGCCCCGCCGTGTCCAGGAGCTCCAGGCCCGCATCATGAAGGCGCAGGGCGAGCTCGAGCAGGCGCTCGGTCGCTCGCCCCGGCCCAGCGAGATCGCCGCGCACCTCGGTGAGGACCTCGACGCCGTGGTGGAGGCGCTTTCGGCGGACGGCTTCTTCACGCCCACGTCGCTGGACGCGGCGGTCGGCGACGGCTCGTCCGGCCTCGCCGACCTGCTCGGCGAGGAGGACCCGGCGATGCGCTCCGCCGAGGCGCGGGCGGTGCTCGAGCCGCTGCTCGCCGCCCTGTCCGACCGCGACCGGTCGGTCCTGCGCCTGCGGTTCTACGAGCAGCGGACCCAGCAGGAGATCGCCGAGGCGTTCGGCATCACGCAGGCCCAGGTGTCGCGCATCCTGGCGCGGATCCTGGCCGAGCTCCGCGCCCGGCTGGCTGACCCCGGGGCCGACCCGGCGGCAGGCCCGCCGGCAGGCCAGGCTCCAGGCGGGTGCTCCACCCGCTGCGTGACCTACGCGTCGCCGGTCACCCGAGCAGGCTAGACACCACGCGAGCCGCCACCGGGCCCGGCAAGGCCCCGGTGGCGGCTCGTGCTGTCCTGGCGCCGTCGCGCGTGCCTTCTGGTGCGCCGCCGAAGGGGTTTTGCACGGATGTCGTGAAAAGTGCCGGTGCTTATGTGTTGACGTCGACGAATCGGCGTCCCTAGTGTGACGTACATCACGGTGACCGCCCGTCGCCGTCTCGGGGCAAGAAGGGCGTCGTCGCCATGGCACGAGAAGTCAGGCCGTCAGGTCGAGACCGCCGAGGACCGGCCGGCGCCCGCAGGAGCCGGCGCCGGCCCGCAGGTGCCCTTACGTCCGCCTGCCCCACCGTCATCCCACCGTGCCCGACCGCGACACGGACCCCCGCTCGGTCACCAGAAGGCAGGACAGCATGAGCATCCTCCGCACCTCGGCAGCACGCGTCCGGACGTCACTCGCAGGGCTGGTGGCGGTGGCGGTGGCGAGCGGTGGCGTGGCCGTCGCCCCTGCCGCCGCCGAACCGGAGGCGCCCGACGTCGCGGCGGCGGGAACCGCGGCCGGCGCTGGAGCCGCCCGGTCCGCCGCCCTGGCGGTGCCGACCTACGACGTCCTCGTCTTCAGCAAGACCACCGGCTTCCGCCACGGATCGATCGGTGCCGGCATCCGCTCGATCAAGAGGCTCGGCGCCCAGTACGGCTTCACCGTCGACGCCACCGAGGACGCCGGGCAGTTCACCGCCGCCAACCTCGCGCAGTACGAGGCGGTCGTCTGGCTCTCGACGACCAGCGACGTGCTCGACGCCGCCCAGCAGGCGGCGTTCGAGGACTACATCCAGGCCGGTGGCGGCTACGTCGGCGTCCACGCGGCCTCCGACACCGAGTACACCTGGCCCTGGTACGGCGACCTCGTCGGCGCCTACTTCCAGAGCCACCCGGCCGGCACCCCCACCGCCACGATCGACGTGGAGGACACCACCACGGCCTCCTCCTGCGCGTTGCCGGCGCGCTGGGAGCGCACCGACGAGTGGTACAACTTCCAGGGCCCGGACAACCCGGTGGTCAACGGCGGTGGCACCGACTACAGCCCCCGGACCAACGGCAACATCAACGTGATCGCGACGCTCGACGAGTCCACCTACGTCGAGAACGACGGCAACGGCACCGACGACGACCACCCGATCGCGTGGTACCAGGAGTTCGACGGCGGCCGCAGCTTCTACACCGGCGGCGGCCACACGGACGCGTCCTTCTCCGAGCCGCTGTTCCGCCTGCACCTCCTCGGCGGCATCCAGTACGCCGCCGGCCAGGAGCCCGACGCGTGCACGGCCGTGCCTCCCACGGACGCGTCGTTCGAGCAGGTCACCCTCGCCAAGGGCGTCGACAAGGTCGGCGAGCCGATGAGCATCTCGGTGCTGCCCGACGGGCGGGTCCTGCACAACGCCCGCGACGGCCGGATCTTCCTGACCGACCTCGAGGGCAACACGACCCTCCTGCACGACGTCCCGATCTACTCCCACGACGAGGACGGGCTGCAGAGCCTCACGGTGAGCCCGACCTTCGAGGACGACGGCTGGGTCTACCTCTACTACGCCCCGCCGCTGGCGACGCCGACCGGTGACGCCCCCAACGACGGCACCGCCGCGCAGTTCGCCACCTGGCAGGGCTACAACGTCCTGACCCGGATGAAGATGGTCGACGACGACCTCGTGCCCTCGACCGAGCAGGAGCTGCTGCGGGTCGAGGCCGACCGGGGGATCTGCTGCCACGCCGGTGGGGCCATCGACTTCGACGCCGACGGCAACCTCTACCTGTCCACCGGCGACGACTCGAACCCGTTCGCCTCGGACGGCTACGCGCCGCTCGACGAGCGAGCCACCCGCAACCCGGCGTACGACGCACAGCGCAGCGCAGCCAACACCAACGACCTGCGCGGCAAGCTGCTGCGCATCACCCCCGACCCGACCGCGGCGTCGTACTCGATCCCGGAGGGCAACCTCTTCGACGAGTCGGCCGGCACCGGGGACCGGACGCGCCCGGAGATCTACGCGATGGGCTTCCGCAACCCGTTCCGGATGACCGTCGACAAGCGGACCGGCTACGTCTACCTCGGCGAGTACGGCCCGGACGCCGGTGGCGCCAACCCCAACCGCGGCCCCGGCGGCATCGTGGAGTTCAACCAGGTCCGCGAGGCGGGCAACTTCGGCTGGCCCTACTGCACGGGCAGCAACACCCCGGCCGAGACCTACAACGACTGGGACTTCGCGACCAACACCACCGGCCCCAAGTTCGACTGCACGGCGCCGGTCAACAACAGCCCGCGCAACACCGGCCTGACCAACCTGCCGCCGGCCCAGCCCGCGTGGATCAAGTACGACGGCGGCAACGTCACCTACGGCGGCGTCACCACCAACGAGTTCGGCGGCGGCGGCGAGGGCCCGATGGCCGGCCCGGTCTACAACTACGACCCCGACCTCGAGTCCGACGTGAAGTTCCCCGTGTACTTCGACAACCACTTCTTCGCCGGTGAGTGGACGCGCGGCTGGATCCGCGACGTCGCGATGGACGCCGAGGGCGACGTGGTGGGCATCGACCCCTTCTTCGAGTCCTCGACGCTCTACGCCGCCATGGACATGGAGTTCGGCCCCGACGGCTCGCTCTACGTCCTCGACTACGGCAACGGCGGCTACTTCACCGGCAACGAGAACTCGGCCGTCTACAAGATCAACGCCATCAACGAGGGCGCCCGCTCGCCGTCGGCGTCCGCCACCGCCACGCCCAGCTCGGGAGTGGCCCCGCTGACGGTGCAGTTCTCGAGCGCCGGGTCGCGCGACCCCGACGAGGGCGACTCGATCGTCGGCTACGCCTGGGACTTCCAGAACGACGGCACGGTCGACTCCACGCAGCCCGACCCGACGTTCACCTACACCGCCAACGGCGTCTACGACGCCCGCCTCACGGTGACCGACGAGACCGGCCGGACCGGCGTGGCCACGGCGGTCGTCACCGTCGGCAACACGCGGCCGACGGTCGAGATCGACCTGCCGCCCGACGGCGGGTTCTTCGAGTTCGGCGACTCCGTGCGGGTCAAGGTCACGGTGACCGACCCCGAGGACGGGACCGTCGACTGCTCCAAGGTCGAGATCGACTACATCCTCGGCCACGACTCGCACGGGCACCCGCTCAGCTCGCGCACCGGGTGCGACGTCGTCCTGCCGACCGTGCAGGACCAGGGCCACGACGCCTCGGCCGACATCTTCGGGGTGATCAACGCCAGCTACACCGACGGCGGCGCCGGGAGCATCCCCGCGCTCATCGGTGAGGACGAGGTCGTCCTGCAGCCCAAGCGCAAGCAGGCCGAGCACTACGACTCGCAGCAGGGGGTCGCCACCGAGGCCACCACCGACCCGCTCGGGGGGTCCAGCAACCTGTCCAACATCGACGCCGGCGACCACGTGTCCTACCGGCCGATCAGCCTCTCGCAGGTGCCGAGGCTGCGGTTCCGGGTCGCGTCCGCCGGCGCCGGGGGCACCATCGAGGCCCGCCTCGACAGCCCGACAGGGCCGCTCGCCGGATCGGTCACCGTGCCGGTGACCGGCGGCTGGCAGCAGTGGCAGTTCGTCGACATGGACATCGCACCGTCGGCGCAGGAGGGCTCGCACGAGCTGTTCCTCGTCTTCACCAACCCCGACCCGACGGCCACCGGCCTGTTCAACCTCAACTTCTTCGACGCGGCCGGCAAGGGTGTCTCGGTCAACTCCAAGCCCCAGGTCGGCGCCCAGGGCACGCCCACGCAGGGCACCGCTCCGCTCACCGTCGACTTCACCGGCTCCGCGTCCGACTTCGACGGTGACCAGCTCACCTACCAGTGGGACTTCGGTGCCCCGGGCGCCGGCGACACGGCCACCACCCTCGACGCCGAGTACACCTACACGGAGCCCGGCACCTACACCGCCCGCCTGAGCGCGACCGACCCCTCTGGGGCCACCGGCTACGCGACGGTCCCCGTCCGGGTGCTGAGCTCGTGCGGTGTCCAGCAGTCCGACGAGTTCGACGGCACGACGCTCGACGGCAAGTGGGACGTCATCCGCGACAGCGGCGACTGGAGCGTCGCCGACGGCGGGCTCCGGGTGCCGATCAGCAGCGGCAGCCTCTACGGGCCCGGCGGCAACGCGGAGGACATCATCGTGCAGCGGGCGCCCGACGGTGCGTTCCAGGTGACCGCCAAGGTCACCGCCGACGTGAGCGAGAACTACCACCAGGCCGGTCTGCGCCTCTACTCCGACGACGAGAACTGGGCCTCGGTCCACCTCATCTCGGCCGGGGGCAACCGCGACGTCGAGTTCATCTACGAGGCGCAGGGCTCGCCCCGCAACAACGCGGAGGACAAGCTCGGTGGCGTCCCCGTCGGCTTCCCGACCACCTACTACGTGCGGCTGACGTCCGACGGGACCGACCTGCGGGCGTCGTACTCCGCGGACGGCCAGACGTTCTCGCCCGTCGGACGGCCGGCGCCGATGAGCACCCTGGCCGACCCGAAGATCGGTCCGGCCGCCGTCTCCGGTGGCGCGACGTCCAGCCCGACGGCGACGTTCGACTGGATCCGCTTCGACCCCGACGGCACGAGCGGCTCGACCGACCCGACCGACGAGTTCGACGGGGCCGAGCTCGACGGCTGCCGGTGGAACGCCTCCGTGCGCGAGGACCCCTCGCGCCACGAGGTGGCCGGCGGTGCGCTGACGATCACCACGACAGGAGGAGACCTCTACCAGACCTCGGACCCCTCCGGCACGACGAACCTGCTCCTGCAGTCGGACGCCGGCACGACCGAGGACTACACCCTCGAGACGCGGGTCTCCACGACCTTCACCGACGGCTACGCCCAGGCGGGCCTGCTCGTCTACGGCGACGACGACAACTACGTCAAGCTCGACCCCATCTCCGACACCAACGCCGGACGCATTAACCGGGTGGAGCTGCGCTCGGAGTCGAACGCCGCGATCCTCAACCCGCAGCCCGAGCTGGCCGCCCCGGCCAACGTGACGTCGTACCGGCTCCGGCTCACGAAGGTGGGCACCAGCTACACCGGTGAGGTCGCGTTCGACGGCGGTGACTGGCAGCCCATCGGCACCGTGACCAACCCGACGGCCGACATGGACTTCGGTCTCTTCGCCATCGGGGTGCAGCAGCCCGGCCGGACCGCGACGTTCGACTACTTCCGGGTCACCCCGGCGGCAGCCGCGAACCGCACGCCGGTCGCCGACGACGACGCGGCGATCACCACGGCGGGGAGCGCGGTGAGGATCTCGGTCCTGGCCGGCGACACCGACCCGGACGGCGACCCCCTCACCGTCGAGTCGGTCACCGATCCCGCCGGCGGCAGCGCCACGCTCGCCCCCGGAGGCACGGTCCGCTACGCACCCGACGATGGCTTCGCCGGCAGCGACACGTTCGACTACACCGTCGCCGACGGCCAGGGCGGCACCGACACGGGCACCGTCACCGTGACGGTGACCGAGGCCTGCGACCTGGAGACGCCGGACGACACCTTCGAGGGCGACGCCCTCGACACGTGCCGCTGGAACGCCGTGGTGGCGGGTGACCCGACCAAGCGCCGGGTCGCCGACGGCCGCCTGTTCGTGACCACGACGCCGGGCGAGATCTACCAGTCCGGGACCGGCAAGTCGAACCTCGTCATGCAGTCCGCCGACCACGCCGGCGAGGACTGGACGCTCGAGACCCACGCCGACGTCTCGTCCCTCGACGGCGGCTACAGCCAGGCGGGTCTGATGGCCTACGGCGACGACGCCAACTACGTCAAGGTCGTGGTCATCGCCGACGACGGCAGGACGGCCCCCAACCGGGTCGAGCTGCGGTCGGAGGTCGACAACGCCATCGTCGGGACGAACCCGCAGCCGGAGCTGGCGATCCCCGCCGGCACCGACCTGACCGACATGCGGCTCCGCCTGACCAAGGCCGGCACGGCCTACTCGGGTGCGGCGTCGTTCGACGGTGGTGCGACGTGGGTCGACCTGCCGCGGGCGGTCGACAACGCGATGGTCGACCCGCGCTTCGGCATCTTCGCCGCGGGAGTGGTGCAGGAGGGCGACGAGGTCTCCTTCGACGCCTTCCTCGTCGACGGCGTGGACCCGGTCGACCCGGTCAACACGGCGCCGGTCGCTGTCGACGACGCGGCGACCACGCCGCAGGGCACCGCCGTCGCCGTCCCGGTGCTGGCCAACGACACCGACGCCGACTCCGACGACGAGCTCTCCGTGACGTCGGTGACGTCGCCTGCACACGGCACCGCTGTCGTGGCCGCCGACGGGACGGTGACCTACACCCCGACCAGCGGCTACGCGGGCGGTGACTCGTTCGACTACGTCGTCAGCGACGGTGAGGACACCGACACCGGAACCGTCACCGTGACCGTCACCCGGGTCGCGCAGCCCACTCCGGACACCCGGATCACCTCGGCGCCGCGCGGCACCACCCGGGCCACCACGGCGGTCATCCGGTTCACGGCCACCGGCCCCGGTGCCGGGGCGGCGACCTTCGAGTGCTCACTCGATGGGTCCGCCTTCACAGCGTGCCCCTCGCCCCGGACCTACCGCGACCTGCGCGACGGTGAGCACGTGGTGCGGGTGCGCGCGGTCGGCCCCGACGGTGCCGACCCGACGCCGGCGACGGTGACCTGGACGGTCGACAACACCGGCCCGCGGGTGCGGGCACTCACCCCGACCGGCACGACCCGCGACCGTACGCCCGAGGTCGGTGCGACCGTCACGGACGCGCGGTCGTCGGTGCGCGGCCGGTCGCTGGCGCTGTCGATCGACGGCAAGCGGGTCGACGGCGTGCGCTTCGACGCGCGCCGGGACCGGATGACGTGGCTGCCCGAGCGCGCCCTGGCTCGCGGCCGGCACACTGTGCGCCTCGTCGTCGAGGACGCGCTCGGCAACCGGACCGTCACCACCTGGAGGTTCACCGTCCGGCGCTGAGCCGCGACGGCGGGAGCGTCACACGTGCCGCACCACGACGCTCCCGCCGTCGACCTCCCACCGCTGGTCGAGGCGGACGTTCTCCAGCAGCCGGCGGTCGTGCGAGACGAGCAGCAGCGCTCCGTCGTACGACGCCAGCGCCTGCTCGAGCTGCTGGATCGCCGGCAGGTCGAGGTGGTTGGTGGGCTCGTCGAGGACGAGCAGGTTGACCCCGCGCGCCTGCAGCAGCGCCATCGCCGCGCGGGTGCGCTCGCCGGGGGAGAGGCGGGAGACCCGGCTGGTCACCTGGTCGGCCTTGAGCCCGAACTTCGCGAGCAGCGTGCGCACCTCGGCCTGCGTCATCTGCGGGACCGCGGCCTCGACGGCGTCCCCGAGCGGGAGCTCCTCGTCGAGGACGGCGCGCGCCTGGTCGATGACCCCGACCGCGACGCTGGCACCCAGCGACGCCGACCCGGTGTCGGGCGCGGCCTGGCCGAGGAGGAGCCGCAGCAGCGTGGTCTTGCCGGCGCCGTTGGGCCCGGTGATGCCGATGCGGTCGCCCGCGTCGACCTGCACCGAGACCGGGCCGAGGAGGAAGCTGCCCAGCCGGCACGTCGCCTGGTTGAGAGTGGCCACCACGCCGCTCGATCGCGGTGCGGCGGCGATGTCGAACTGGAGCACCCACTCCTTGCGCGGCTCCTCGACCTCCTCCAACCGGGCGATGCGCGACTCCATCTGGCGGACCTTCTGCGCCTGCTTCTCCGACGACTCGGTGGCCGCCTTGCGCCGGATCTTGTCGTTGTCGGGGTTCTTGCGCATCGCGTTGCGCACGCCCTGGGAGCTCCACTCGCGCTGGGTGCGGGCCCGCTGCACCAGGTCGGCACGCGTCCCGGCGTACTGCTCGTACGCCTCCCGCGCGTGCCGTCGGGCGATGGCGCGCTCCTCGAGGAAGGCGTCGTAGCCGCCGTCGTAGACGGTGACCTGCCCCTGGGCCAGGTCGAGCTCGACGATCCTCGTGACGCACCGCGCGAGGAACTCCCGGTCGTGCGACACGAGCACCACGCCGCCGCGCAGCCCCTGCACGAACCGCTCGAGCCGCTCGAGGCCGTCGAGGTCGAGGTCGTTGGTGGGCTCGTCGAGCAGGACCACGTCGAACCGGCTCAGCAGCAGCGCGGCCAGTGCCACCCGTGCCGCCTGGCCACCCGACAGGCCGGTCATCAGGCTGTCGGGGCCGACGTCGAGACCGAGGTCCGCGAGCGCCGGTGCCAGGCGCTCGTCGAGGTCCGCCGCGCCACTGGCCATCCAGCGGTCGAACGCGACGGCGTAGGCGTCGTCGGCGCCGGGGTCACCCGACCCCAGGGCCGCCGCCGTCGCCTCCATCGCCGCGGTCGCCTCGCTCGCGCCGGTGCGGCGGGCGACGTACTGCGCGACGGTCTCGCCGGGCACCCGCTCGTGCTCCTGGGGGACCAGCCCGACGAACGCGTCCCTCGGCGAGCACGCCACGGAGCCGGCCAGGGGTGATGCCGCTCCGGCGAGCAACGAGAGCAGCGTCGACTTCCCCGCACCGTTGGCTCCGACGACGCCGATCACGTCGCCCGGCGCGACGGTGAGGTCGAGTCCCTCGAACAGGACGCGGTGACCGTGCCCACCGGACAGGTCCTTCGCGACGAGCGTGGCGGTCACGCGGACGAGCCTATCGCCGAGCCCGGGTCCGGCAGCCCCGCGGGTCGCAGGGGTGCACACACCGCTCGGGATCGGGTACGAAGGAGCATGGCGACCCTCACCGACGACCAGGTCCGGCAGCTCGACTCCTGGTTCCGCGCGGCCAACTACCTCTCCGTCGGCCAGATCTACCTGATGGACAACCCGCTGCTGCAGCGAGGCCTGGTGCCCGAGGACATCAAGCCGCGCCTGCTCGGCCACTGGGGAACGACCCCGGGACTCAACCTTCTGTGGACCCACCTCAACCGGTTGATCCGTGAGCGCGACGTCGACGCGATCTTCCTGGCGGGCCCCGGCCACGGCGGCCCGGCGGCCGTCGCGAACGCCTGGCTGGAGGGGACCTACAGCGAGGTCTATCCGCACGTTGGCGACGACGCCCGGGGGATGCAGGAGCTGTTCCGTCAGTTCTCCTTCCCCGGCGGGGTGCCGAGCCACGTCGCCCCGGAGACCCCGGGCTCGATCCACGAGGGCGGCGAGCTGGGCTACGTCCTCTCGCACGCGTATGGCGCCGCGATGGACAACCCCGACCTCGTGGTCGCCGCGGTGGTGGGGGACGGCGAGTTCGAGACCGGACCCCTGGCCACGTCCTGGCACGCCAACAAGTTCGTCGACCCCGTCAACGACGGGGCGGTGCTGCCGATCCTGCACCTCAACGGCTACAAGATCGCCAATCCCACCATCCCGGCGCGCATCCCGCGCGAGGAGCTGCACGACCTGCTCCGCGGCTACGGGCACGAGGTGCTCACGGTCGAGGGCGACGACCCCGACGACGTCCACCGCCAGATGGCCGCAGCGCTCGACGAGGCGCACGACCGGATCCGCGAGATCCAGCGCGCCGCCCGCGAGGACGGGGACGTCGAGCGGCGCCCGTGGCCGATGGTCCTGCTCGTCACGCCGAAGGGCTGGACCGGGCCGGGCGTCGTCGACGGCGTGCAGGTGGAGGGCACCTGGCGCGCTCACCAGGTCCCGCTCGCGGGCACCCGCGACAACGACGAGCACCGGGCGCTCCTCGAGTCGTGGCTGCGGTCCTACCGTCCCGACGAGCTCTTCGACGATGACGGGCGGCTGGTGCCGGAGCTCCGGGAGCTGGCGCCGGCGGGGGAGCGGCGGATGAGCGCCAACCCCCACGCCAACGGCGGCCTGCTGCGGCGTCCGCTGCGGCTGCCGGACTTCCGCACGGCGGCGGTCGAGGTGGAGTCGCCGGGTGCCTCGGTGCACGAGGCGACCCGGGTCCTGGGCACCTACCTGGTCGACGTGGTGCGCGACAACCCCGACAACTTCCGCATCTTCGGTCCCGACGAGACCGCCTCCAACCGGCTCGACGCGGTCTACGAGGTGACCGACAAGGTGTTCGCGGGAGAGATCCTCGACGTCGACGAGCACCTCGGACGCTCGGGCCGCGTCGTCGAGATGCTGTCGGAGCACACGTGCCAAGGGTGGCTGGAGGGCTACCTCCTCACCGGTCGGCACGGCCTCTTCAGCTGTTACGAGGCCTTCATCCACCTCGTGGACTCGATGCTCAACCAGCACGCGAAGTGGCTCAAGACCACGCGCACGATCGACTGGCGCCCGCCGATCGCGTCGCTCAACTACCTGCTCACCTCGCACGTGTGGCGCCAGGACCACAACGGCTTCTCCCACCAGGACCCGGGCTTCATCGACCACGTCCTCAACAAGCGGGCCGAGGTGGTCCGCGTCTACCTGCCGCCGGACACCAACACCCTCCTGTCGACGATGCGTCACTGCCTCGACAGCACGCACTACGTCAACGTCGTCGTGGCCGGCAAGCAGCCGACCTTCGACTGGCTGGACGCCGAGGCCGCCGACCTGCACTGCGCCCGCGGGCTCGGCATCTGGGACTGGGCCTCCACCACCGACGGCGACCCCGACGTGGTGATCGCCTGCGCGGGCGACGTGCCGACGATCGAGGCCCTCGCCGCGACGGCCGTCCTGCGCGAGCACCTGCCCGACCTCGCGGTGCGGTTCGTCAACGTAGTCGACCTGATGCGCCTGCAGGACGAGACCGAGCACCCCCACGGCCTCTCGGCGCGCGACTTCGACACGGTCTTCACGGCGGACAAGCCCGTGATCTTCGCCTACCACGGCTATCCGTGGCTGATCCACCGGCTCACCTACCGCCGCACCAACCACACCAACATCCACGTGCGCGGCTACAAGGAGGAGGGCACCACCACCACGCCCTTCGACATGGTGATGATGAACGACCTCGACCGCTACCACCTCGTCATGGACGTGATCGACCGCGTCCCGGGCCTGGGCCAGCGCGCCGCGGGCCTGCGGCAGCAGATGGTCGACACCCGCCGCCGGGCGCGCGCCTGGACGCGCGAGCACGGCGAGGACCTGCCGGAGGTCCGCGACTGGGCGTGGGCGTCGGAGGCCAGCCCCGGGCGCAGCGCCTCGCCGTCGACCACCGCGCAGCCCGACACGTCGGCCGACGACAACTGAGCCCGCCGACCGGGCCTCGCCGACGAGCGAGACGGCCGACCACCGCTGGCCGCCCCGTCCCGGTAGCCTGCCGTCGACCGACTGGTGACCGTCCCACCACGTGCACCCTGTCCAGGAGGAGGCCCCGATGCCGGTGACCCGAGGATTCTCGCGACGTCGCGCCGAGCCACCGCGGCGCCTGCCTCCCGGGCAGTACGACGTCGGTGCCGGCTGGCCGGTGCTGACCGCCGAGGCGACGCCGCGGATCGCCCGTGAGTCGTGGAGCGTGGGCGTCGACGGCCTCGTGGAGCGACCCACCACCTGGACGTGGGAGGAGGTGCAGCAGCTGCCGCGGTCGTCCTACCAGGGCGACATCCACTGCGTGACGACCTGGTCGAAGTTCGACACGCTGTTCACCGGCGTGTCCGTCGACACCCTGCTCGAGGCCGCCGGACCGCTGCCGGAGGCCGGGTTCGTCATGGCCCACTCCTCCACGGGCTACACGACCAACCTGCCCCTGGCCGACATCACCGACGGCCGGGCGTGGATCGTCTGGGAGCACGACGGACGGCCGCTGACGGCCGAGCACGGCGGCCCGGTCCGGTTGCTGGTCCCGCACCTCTACTTCTGGAAGTCCGCCAAGTGGATCAGCCGGCTCGAGCTGACGGCGGAGGACCGCCCCGGCTTCTGGGAGCGCAACGGCTACCACGACCGGGGCGACCCGTGGCTCGAGCAGCGCTACCAGGGCGACCCGTGACCGGCGGCGACGCGGTGGCGCTCGAGGACGAGTTCGCGCCGGGCGGCACGGGTGCGACGGCGTGGACGACCGGGCGCATCATCACCAAGGAGCTCCCCGCGCCGCACCTGGTCCGGCTGCGCCTGCACGTGGAGGATCGGCAGCGCCACTGGCCCGGACAGCACTACCTGCTCCGGCTGCGTGCGCCCGACGACTACACCGCGCAGCGGTCCTACTCCGTCGCGTCCGACGACAGCGACCCGCTGGTCGAGCTGCTCGTCGAGAGGCTCCCGGACGGCGAGGTCTCGGAGTTCCTCGCCGACGTGGCCGAGGTCGGCGACGTCCTCGAGATGCGCGGTCCCATCGGACGCTGGTTCCGCTGGGACACGCGCACCCCCGCGCTGTGCCTGGTCGGTGGCACCGGCGTCGTGCCGGCGATCTCGATGATCCGCGCGGCCCGCCACCTCGGCCGCTCCGACCTGCTCCGGGTGCTGGCCGTCGCGCGCACCCCCGAGGAGCTCCCCTACGCCGAGGAGCTCGCGCGGGCGGGCGCCACCATCGCCTTCACCCGCCACGCCACCAGCACGCGGCCCGCCGGCCCGCCGACCGCGGCCGAGGTCGCCCCGCTCCTGGCCGGCGCCGAGGTCGCGTACGTCTGCGGGTCGTCCCGGTTCGCCGGCTTCGGCGAGGAGCTGCTGGTCGGGTCCGGGTTCAGGCCGGAGGCGATCCGCGTCGAGCGGTTCGGCGTGACGGGTAGCTAGGCTCGGACCCATGGCGCGCAGCGTGTACGTGGCCGGTGTCGAGGGGTTCACCGGCAAGTCCGCGGTGGCGCTCGGTGTGCTGGAGCAGCTCTCGCGCCGGGTGGCGCGCGTCGCGGTGTTCCGGCCCGTGGTCCGTGCCGAGGCGTCGACGGGCGGCGTCCACGACTACGTCCTCGACCTGCTCGTGTCGCACGACTCGGTCTCGCTGTCCTACGACGAGTGCGCCGGCGTGAGCTACGACGACGTGCACGCCGACCCCGACGGCGCGATGGACCGGATCGTCGCGCGCTACCACCAGGTCGCGGAGAAGAGCGACGCCGTCGTGGTCGTCGGCAGCGACTACACCGACGTCGGCGCACCGGCCGAGTTCGCCTTCAACGCGCGCGTCGCGGCCAACCTCGGTGCGCCGGTCCTGCTGGTCCTCAACGGCCACGGCCGCAGCGTCGACCAGCTCCGCACGGCGGCCGCGATGGCCGAGGCCGAGCTGGCCGCCGGCCACGCGACGCTCTTCGCCGTCATCGCCAACCGCGTCGACCCCGACGCCACCGACCGCACGGCGGCGGCGCTGCGACGCGACGGCACACCGGCCTTCGCGCTGCCCGAGCAGCCGCTGCTCAGCGCTCCCTCGGTCGCCGAGCTGATGGCGGCGTGCGACGGCCGTCTGGTCCGCGGCGACGAGACCCAGCTGGCGCGGGAGGTGCCGGGCCTCGTGGTGGCGGCGATGACGATGCCCAACGTGCTGGACCGGCTCTTCGACGGTGCCCTCGTTGTCACCCCCGGGGACCGTCCCGAGGTGGTCCTCGGGGTGCTCACCGCCCACCAGTCCGCCAGCTTCCCGCAGATCTCCGGCATCGTCCTCAACGGCGGGCTCGAGCTGCCCGAGCAGGTCGGGCGGCTGCTCGATGGGCTCGACGTCGCCCTGCCGATGATCGCCACCGACCTCGGCACCCACGCCACCTCGACGGCGTTGACCAACCGCCGAGGGAGGCTCGACAAGGACTCGCCGCGCAAGATCGCGACGGCGCTGACCCTCTTCGCCGAGAACGTCGACGGCGAGGAGCTGATGAGCGGGCTCGAGGTGGCGCGCACCTCGGTGGTGACGCCGCTGATGTTCGAGCACCAGCTCCTCGACGACGCGATCGACGACCGCCGCCACATCGTGCTGCCGGAGGGGGAGGAGGAGCGGATCCTGCGGGCCGCCGACATCCTCCTGCGCCGCAACGTGGCCGACCTGACCCTGCTCGGTGACCCGATGGTGGTCCGCGCGAAGGCAGCCCACCTCGGCATCGACGTGTCCGGGGCCCAGCTGCTCAGCCCCTACGACGAGGAGCTGCGCGAGCGGTTCGCGCAGGAGTACCACCAGCGGCGCGCGCACAAGGGCGTCGACCTCGAGGCCGCCCGCGACATCGTGGTCGACGTGTCCTACTTCGGCACGATGATGGTGGAGCTCGGTCTCGCCGACGGGATGGTGTCGGGGTCGGTGCACACCACCGCGCACACCATCCGCCCCGCGCTCGAGGTCATCCGCACCGTCCCCGAGGTGTCGGTGGTGTCCTCGGTCTTCTTCATGTGCCTGCGCGACCAGGTGCTGGTCTACGGCGACTGCGCCGTGAACCCCGACCCCAGCGCGACCCAGCTCGCCGACATCGCCATCGCCTCGGCCCGCACCGCGGCGGCGTTCGGGGTCGAGCCGCGGGTCGCGATGCTGTCCTACTCCACCGGCACCTCCGGCAGCGGCACCGACGTCGACAAGGTCACCGAGGCGACGGCGCGGGTCCGCGAGCGCGCACCCGACCTGCTCGTCGAGGGCCCGATCCAGTACGACGCCGCGATCGACGCCGCGGTCGCGCGCACCAAGCTGCCCGACTCCGCGGTCGCCGGCCGGGCCACCGTCTTCGTCTTCCCGGACCTCAACACGGGCAACAACACCTACAAGGCCGTGCAGCGCTCGGCCGGCGCGCTGGCCGTCGGCCCCGTGCTGCAGGGGCTGCGCAAGCCGGTCAACGACCTCTCGCGCGGGGCGCTGGTGCGCGACATCGTCAACACCGTCGCGATCACCGCGATCCAGGCCCAGAAGCAGGCCCAGGGACAGGCCCGGGAGGAGCGGTCGTGACGCGGCGGGTGCTGGTCCTCAACGCCGGGTCGTCGTCGCTGAAGTACCGTCTCCTCGACGGCGTCTCCGGCGTCGCCGAGGCGTCCGGCTCGGTGGAGCGGATCGGCGAGGACAGCGGGACGCTCACGCACTCCGTCGGCGGGCAGGACCACACGGAGGAGCGTCGGGTCGCGGACTTCGAGGACGCGCTGCGCTCGGCCCTGGGCGCCTTCGACCGCCACGGCCCGCCCATCGACCAGGACAGCCTGGCCGCGGTGGGTCACCGGGTCGTGCACGGCGGGGACCTCTTCGCCGAGCCGGTCCTGGTCGACGACCGCCTGCTCGACACCGTCGAGGACCTCGTCCCGCTGGCGCCGCTGCACAACCCGGCCAACCTGGAGGGCCTGCGGGTCGCGCAGCGGCTGTTCCCCGA
This sequence comes from Nocardioides renjunii, assembly GCF_034661175.1. Classification (NCBI taxonomy): domain Bacteria; kingdom Bacillati; phylum Actinomycetota; class Actinomycetes; order Propionibacteriales; family Nocardioidaceae; genus Nocardioides; species Nocardioides renjunii. Next base: position 1,730,050 of record NZ_CP141058.1, read on the forward strand.
CGTGCCGCAGGTCGCGGTCTTCGACACCGCCTTCCACCAGACGATGCCCGAGCGCGCCTACACCTACGCGGTGCCGGCGAGCTGGCGCGAGGAGCACCGCATCCGGCGCTACGGCTTCCACGGCACGTCGTACGCCTTCGTCTCGCGCCGCGCCGCGGAGCTGCTCGGACGGGCGGTCGAGGACACGAACCTCGTGGTGCTGCACCTGGGCAACGGCGCGTCGGCCGCGGCCGTCCGCGGCGGCCGGTCGGTGGACACGTCCATGGGGTTCACCCCGCTCGAGGGGCTGGTGATGGGCACCCGCTCCGGTGACGTCGACCCGGCGATCCACGGCCACCTGCACCGCGAGCTCGGCTGGTCGCTGGACGAGATCGACCGGGCGCTCTACCGCGAGTCGGGCCTGCTCGGGCTGTCCGGCGCCAACGACTTCCGCGAGGTGACCCGGCGTCGGGCGGCCGGCGACGAGGCCGCCACGCTGGCCTTCGACGTCTACGCCTATCGCGTGCGCAAGTACGTCGGGGCCTACTACGCCGCGCTCGGCGAGCTGGACGCCGTCGTCCTCACCGGCGGCGTCGGGCAGCACAGTGCCGAGCTGCGCGCCGCCGCCCTCGGCGGGCTGGAGCGGCTCGGGATCGTGCTCGACCCCGCACGCAACGAGGCCCGGGCGACGGACGCCCGCGCAGTCACGGCCGACGGGTCGGCCGTCGCCGTGCTCGTCGTGCCCACCGACGAGGAGTGGGAGATCGCCCGGCAGGCCCTGGAGGTCGTGGAGGCCTAGGACCCCGCGGGCGGCGGCGGGCTCCCGGCAGCCTCCCGCCCCACCACGCCGAGGCTGCGAGCGACCGCCGCCACGGTCGGGGTCCGGGCGCGCCGGGTGAGGAGGAAGACCTCGCGGCCGAGATGGCCGGACCTGAGCGGTCGCACGGCCACCCCCGGCGCGACGGACCCCACGGCGAGGTCCGGGAGGAGGGCCCCCGCACCGGTCGTGCGCACCAGCTCGAGGAGGATGGCGAAGTCGTCGGAGGTGTAGCGGAGGTCCGGCTCGAACCGGCCGATCTCCCGGCAGGCACGCAGGTGCATCTCGTGGTGGCCCGTGCCCGGCTGGCAGGCGGCCCACCGCAGGTCGGCCAGGTCGGCGAGGTCGACGTGCGCCGCGGACGCGCGCGGGTGCCCGGCGGGCAGGACCACGTTGATGGCCTCGCGCAGGACCGGCTGCCGCTCGAGCTCGGGGTGCACGACCCGTGGCTGGCCGTCGTACTCGTCACCCACGAGGACGTCGAGCTGCTGCAGGCGCAGGGCAGGCACGGCCAGCTCCACCTCGGTCTCGGTCGCCTCGACCCGGATGCCCGGGTGCGAGTCGGCCAGCACCCCGACGGCCGGGGCCACGATCCTGAGGAAGGCGGACTGGAACGCCGAGATCCGCACGGTCCCCGTGAGCCTGCCCGCGGCCACGGCGGCGACCTCCGCCTCGGCCGCCTCCACGCCCTCGAGCAGCAGGTCGGCGTGCCGCACGAGGACGTGGCCGGCGTCGGTGAGCCGGACCCGACGGCCCACGCGCTCGAGGAGCGGCGCCCCGGCCTCGCGCTCGAGGACCGCGAGGTGCTGCGAGATCGCGCTGGGGGAGTAGCCGAGCGCGCCGGCTGCCGCGTGCAGCGTGCCGCGGACGTGGACCTCGCGCAGCAGGCGGAGGCGGTGGAGGTCGAGCATCCGTTCAGTATGACTGAACAAAATGCTTCGCGAAGTCGCGGTGGACCTGAACAGTGCTCGGACCGAGACTGGACGACATGGGACCTCTGGCGTGCCTCCTCTCCGCCGTCGCGTTCGGCGTGATGGCCGTCTTCGCCAAACTGGCCTACGACGACGGCGTGACGCTCGAGGCCCTGCTGCTCGTCCGGTTCGGGGTCGCCGGGGCCTTGTTGCTGACCGTCGCCGGTCTCCGGAGGAGGTTCCGCGGCACCAGCCGGCGAGCCGTCGTCGCGGGCCTGCTGATGGGGGCGGTGGGGTACGCCGCCCAGGCCGGCCTCTACTTCGGTGCGCTGACCCGCGTCGACGCCTCCCAGGTCGCGCTGGTGTTCTGCGTCTACCCGCTCCTGGTCATGGTGGCCGCGGTGCTGACGGGGCGCGAGCGGGCGTCGCGCACGCGAGGAGCCGCGCTGGCCGTCGCGCTGCTCGGGGTCGCGCTGGTGCTCGGCGGTGCGTCGGCGGACGGCTTCGACGCCGGCGGGGCGGCCCTCGCCCTCGGGTCGGCCGTCGTCTACTCGGTCTACATCCTCGTCGGCGACCGGGTGGCGGCCGCCGACCCGCTCGCCTTCGCCGCACTGGTGTGCTGTGGCGCCTTCGGCACCTTCGCCGTGTGGTCGGCGGCGCGCGGCGTCCCCGACCTGGCCTTCCCGGCCACGGGGTGGCTGTGGCTCCTCCTGATCGCCCTGGTCAGCACCGTCGCCGCGATCGTGCTGTTCTTCTTCGGCCTCGCCCGCGTCGGGCCGACGGTCGCCTCGATCCTCTCGATCGTCGAGCCCGTGGTCACGGTGACCGGCGCGGCGCTCGTCTTCGGCGAGTCCCTGTCCGTGCGGCAGGCGTGCGGTGGGCTGCTGGTCCTCGGGGCCGTCGCCATCGTGCAGTGGCCGCGTCCGCGCGCGGCGTCGCCGGCCGGCGGGGGACCGGGCCGGACGGCCGACCCGGTCCCGCGAGGCAGCGATGCAGTCAGCCCGCGGTGACCGCGCTGCGTGCGGCTTCGTCGATCGTGCCGGCGACGACGTCCGGCTGGGTGATGAAGACGGCGTGGCTGGCCGCGACCTCGGTGACCTCGGCCCCGATGCGTGCCGCCATGTGCTGGAGCATGGCCTGGTCGAACGCCCGGTCCTCGGTGGCGATGACCGCCCAGCTCGGCTTGGTGCGCCAGGCCGCGTGGGCGACGGGCGCGCCGAACGCGGACATGTTGACCGGCACCTGCGAGTCGCGCAGGAAGGCGGCCTGCGCGTCGTCGACGTCGTGGGCGAAGCCGGCCTGGAACGTGTCCGGACGGAGGAAGCCGTAGCCGTCGTCGCCGACGTCGATGACGAACTCCGGCGTGGGGGCGAAGCCCTCGTACTGCTGGCCGGTCGTCTCGCCCGTGTCGGGGGCCAGTGCGGAGACGTAGACCAGGCCGACCACGTCGGGGTGGCCGCCCGCCTCGGTGATCACCGTGCCGCCCCAGGAGTGGCCGACGAGGATGGTCGGCCCGCCCTGCCGGTCGAGGACCCGCCGGGTCGCCGCCACGTCCTCGGCGAGCGAGGTGAGCGGGTTCTGGACGATGCTCACCCGGTAGCCGCGGGCGGTGAGGCGCTCGTGCACGCCGCGCCAGCCCGCGCCGTCGGCGAAGGCGCCGTGCACGAGCACGACGTTGCGCACGGACTGGTCGTCGGGGATGGCTTCGGCGGGCGCGCGGTCGAAGGTGTCGGTGGTCATGGGGGAGTCCTCTCGGTGGATCTGGTCCTGCCTGGTCTCGTCGAACCTAGGAGCCGGCGATGCCCGGTCGCTTCAGTCAGATGACCCAATCCGCAGGGCGGGCGAGCGCGGATCGGGGAGGAACCGGCGGGATACCATCGCGCATGCCACCGGCCCTCGTCGGACGGGACGACGAGGTCGCCGTGCTCCGCGCGCTCCTGGGCCGGTCGGAAGACCACGGGGCGGTGCTGCTCGTCCGGGGCGAGCCGGGAGTGGGCAAGTCGTCGCTCCTCGACGTCGTCGCGCGGGAGGCCGTCCAGGCGGGCCGGCAGGTTCTGCGCGTGACCGGCGTCGAGTCCGAGGCGCAGGTGCCGTGGTCCGGTCTGCACCGCCTGCTCGGGTCGGTCCTGCCGCTCGCCGACCGCCTGCCCGAGCCGCAGCGTGCGGCGCTGCTCTCCGCGTTCGGCCTGGCCGCGCCGGCCGCTCCCCCCTACCTCGTGGGCTACGCGGCGCTCGAGCTGGTCGCCGACCGCGCTGCCGACGCGCCGGTCGTGCTGCTGGTCGACGACGTCCAGTGGATCGATCCGGCCAGTGCGTGCGCCCTGGCCTTCCTCGCCCGGCGGATCCAGGACGAACCGGTGGCCGTGGTCGCCGCCCAGCGCGACGGCGTCGACTCCGCGCTCTCGGACGGCACCTTCCCCGAGCTGGTCGTCGGCCCGCTTGACGACACGCACGCCGCCGAGGTGCTGGAGCGCGCCGGAGCCCTGTCGACGGGCGCCCGGCGCGAGGTCCTCCGGCTGGCCGAGGGCAACCCGCTCGCCCTGGTCGAGCTGTCGAGGTCGTGGACGCCGACCGACGCGGGCCTCGTCGCCCCGGGTGCCATGACGTCCCGTCTCGAGCGGGCCTTCGCGCGACGCCTCGAGGACCTGTGCGACGACGTACGCCTGGCAGCGCTCGTCGTGGCGGCCGACGACACCGACTCCCTGGTCGAGGTCGTCCGCGCCACGGAGCTCGTGGCCGGGGACTCCCACGCCGAGGACCTGCTGGCCGAGGCGGTCGACGCCGGGGTCCTGGTCGTGGAGGGCAGCGCGGTGCGCTTCCGGCACCCCCTCGTCAGGTCGGCGTGCTACCAGGGAGCCACGCCGTCCGAGCGCCGCGCGGCCCACGCGGCGCTGGCGGAGGTCCTCGTCGCGTCCACAGGACGGCGCACGTGGCACCTGGCCGCCTCGACGGTCGGCCCGGCAGACGACGTCGCCGACGACCTCGAGGCCGCGGCCGACCGGGCCATCGAGCAGGGCGCCACCCGCGCCGCCGTCGCAGCACTGGCCCGGGCCGCCGAGCTGAGCGGGACCGCACTCGAGCGGGGGCGCCGCCTGGTCGGCGCCGCCGAGCTCGCCTTCGACTCCGGCCTCTACCAGGAGGGCACGGCGCTCCTCGTCCGGGTCGACGCCGCCGACCTGTCGGAGGAGCACCGGCTGCGGCTCTCGTGGCTCCACGAGGTGTTCGGCGACCGGGCCTGGTCGGGGGCGGCCAAGGTGCCGGCGCTGTGCGACGTCGCGAGCAGGCTGGCCGCGGAGGGGGAGCGCGAGCACGCACTCAAGATGATGGTGAGCCTGGCGCTGCGGTGCTGGTGGTCCAACGCGGACGCGACCACCCGGCTCGGGCTGGTGGAGGCGGCCGAGGGCGTCGGTGCCGCGCCGGACGACCCCACGCTCCTGGCGATCGTCGGCTATGCGGCTCCGGTCGAGCGGGGCCGCGCCGTCGGGCAGCGGATCGCCGCGCTCACCCCCGGTGTCCTCGGTGATGCCATCGACGACCTCGACCTGGGCGCCGCGGCCACCGGCATCGGCGCCTTCCCCCTGGCGGCTCCGTTGCTCGACAGCGCCGTCTCACGCTTCCGCTCCCGCGGCGAGATGCCGCTGCTCCTGCAGGCGCTGGTGTCCCGCATGCTCACCGACCACCACCTCGGGCGCTGGCAGGCGGCGCGGGCCGCGGGGGACGAGGTGCAGCGGCTGGCCGTCGACACGGGCGAGCGCCTGTGGGGCATGGCGGGCGCGGCCACCGAGGCGCTCGTGGCCGCGGCCCAGGGCGACGACGAGGGTGCGGACTACCTGGGCAGGACCGCGGAGGCGTTCTTCCTGCCGCTGGGCGCCCACACCTTCCTTGCCCCGGTCGAGCTCGCCCGGACGCTCTCGGCGGTGGCCCACGGGCGTCACGAGCAGGCCCTCCACCACGTGCGCCGCGTGTTCGACCCCGCCAGCCCGGTCCACCACGCCAACGCCCGCCACTGGGGGTCCGTGGACCACGTCGTGTCGGCCCTGGCGCTCGACCAGCGCGCCGAGGCCGGGCAGGTCGTCGAGGAGCTGGAGTCGGTGTGGGAGGCCTCGCGATCGCCCCTCGTCGGCGCCTCCCTGCTGGTCGCCAGGCCGCTGGTCGCGACCGGGTCCCGGGCCGAGGCGCTCTTCGTGGACGGGCTCCGGGGCGGCCTCGTGCCGTGGCCGTTCCTCCACGCCCGGCACCTCCTCGCGTACGGCACGTGGCTGAGGCGGCGCCGGCGCTCGCGCGACTCCCGGCCCCACCTGCGGTCCGCGCGCGACATGTTCGATGCGCTGGGGGCCGCGCCGTGGGTCGACCAGGCGAACCGCGAGCTGCGCGCGTCGGGGGAGACGGTGCGCGAGCCCGACCGCGGAGCCGGCGACCTGCTCTCCCCGCAGGAGCGCCAGATCGCCCAGCTGGCCGCGTCGGGCCTGACCAACCGCGAGATCGGTCAGCACCTCTACCTCTCGCACCGCACGGTCGGGTCGCACCTCTACCGCATCTTCCCCAAGCTCGGCATCACCTCGCGCGCGCAGCTCGTCTCGGCGCTCGGTGGGTCCCGGCCCGGGACGGGTGCTACGTGACCTCCGAGCGGCGCAGGGTGAGCAGCCCGACGACGAGGGGGACCACGATCCAGATCGTGGTGGTCGAGGCGAGCATCGCCCACTCCTCACCGGTGTTCGTGGCGCCCTCGAAGAGCCCCAGCTGCGTGTAGTTCCAGTCGATCCACGGCTGCAGGTCGAGGAACCACTCCCGCACGAGGGCGAGCAGCTCGAGGACGCCGGGCAGCACGAGCGAGACCACGAAGTAGGCGACGATCGCTGCGGCAGAGGCCCGCAGCACCACGCCGAGCGTGAAGCCGATCGCCATGCCCACCAGGTTGGCGAGCACGATCTGCGGCGCGGCGGCGAGCGACACGTCCCAGACGGTGTCCACGCCGGCGAGCGCGGAGCCGACGACGTTGCCGACGGCCCCCACCGCGAAGGCGACGACCATCGAGCCCAGGCCCACCACGACGGTCGCGATCGCCTTGGCGCCGACCACCCGTCCTCGGCTCGGGACCAGCGTGAACGTGGTGAGCCCGCTGCGCTGGCTCCACTCGCTCGTGACGGCGAGGATCGCGATCATCGGCAGGATCACCGACATCGGGAGGCCGATCGCCGCCGCGAAGCTCTCGTAGGTGACGGAGCTGTCGGGGGCGAAGACGATGACCGCCCCCGTGGCGACGACCGACAGGACGCCGATGCTGACGAGCATCCAGAACCCCGAGCGGGTGTCGAACATCTTGCGCAGCTCGACCGTGACCAGCCGGGTGGTGGGGACGGGAGGGGAGGTCCGGCGCGCCGGCGCGGCCTCCGTAGTGGCGGCTGTCGGGACGGTCGTGGCGGTCATGCCGCAGCTCCTTCGCGTTGGGTGGCGGCAGTGAGTGACAGGAACATGTCCTCGAGCCCGGCGCCCTCGGCCGAGCGGAGCTCGGTGAGGGCGACGCCGGCGGTCAGGGCGACGGCTCCGACCTGGGCTGGGTCGGCATCCGTGCGGACCGAGCCGTCGCCGGCGACGGTGCTGGGGATCCCGGCCTGCTCGAGCGCGTGGGCGAGGTCGCGCGGTGACGTCGCACGGGCGAGCGTCCCGGCGGCGGCGAGCAGCTCGTCCTTGGTGCCGGCCGCGACGATCCTGCCGTCGCCGATCACCACCAGGTCGTCGGCGATGACCTCGATCTCGTGGAGCAGGTGCGAGGACAACAGCACCGTGCCGCCCCGGCTGGCGAACCCCGTGAGCAGGTCGCGCATCCACCGGATCCCCGCGGGGTCGAGCCCGTTGGCGGGCTCGTCGAGGATCAGCACCCTCGGGTCGCCGAGCAGCGCGGTGGCGATGCCGAGGCGCTGACGCATCCCGAGCGAGTAGTCGCGCACGCGGCGCCCGGCCTCGGTGGGGGTGAGACCCACCAGCCGCACCATCTCCTCGACCCGGGCGCGTGGCAGGCCCATGGTGTCGGCGGCGATGGTGAGGATCTCGCGTCCGGTGCGGCCGGCGTGCTGGGCCGAGGCGTCGAGGAGGACGCCGACCTCGCGACCGGGGTTGGGGAGGTCGGCGAACCGGACGCCGTCGATGGTGGCCGAGCCGGACGTCGGGGCGGTGAGACCGACCATGACGCGCATCGTGGTGGACTTGCCGGCGCCGTTGGGACCGAGGAAACCGGTCACGCGGCCGGGCCGGGCGGTGAAGGAGACGTCGTCGACGGCGGTGAAGCCGGCGTACCTCCGGGTCAGTGACTCGACTGTGATCATGGCCCAACCCTCGCGGCGTCGCGCGCTGGGCGTATCGGTTCGACGGCTCGTCCTGCCCTGACCGAAAGTACGGGGCCGCGAGGTCGGGTCGGACTTTCGGCCGGTACGGCGACGGCCCTCCATCCCTACGCTGAGGGGGTGAGCACTCCACTGCGGTCCCTGCTGCAGGAACCGCGGCCCCCGTCCGCACCGGTCCGGGTGTGGCGGGACTGGGCGCTGCTGGCGGTCGTGACGGTCGGCGGGGTGCTGGAGGGTGTCCTGCGAGAGGACCTGCCGCTGCCGGGCCTGTCGGTGCTGCTGACGGTCGGACTGGCGCCGCTGCTGCTGTGGCGACGTACGCACCCGCTGGCAGCGGTCGCGACCAGCTTCGGCGTGGTCGCCGTCGTGGACGTCGGCCTGATCGCGTCCGACGCACCGGCGCTCGACGTCTACACGATGCTCTACTTCCTGATGCTGCCCTACGCGCTGTTCCGGTGGGGGTCCGGGCGAGAGGCGGTGGCGGGCCTGGCGATCATCCTGGTCGCGGCCACACTGGGGTTCTTCGTCAGCTGGACCGGGATCGCCGACGCGATCGGCGGGCTCGCCGTCCTGATGTCCGCCTTCGCCTTGGGCTGGGCCGCGCGCTCCCAGCACGGCGCCCGCGAGCGACGGCTGGAGCAGGCGAAGTCGGAGGAGCGGGTCCTGCTGGCGCGCGAGCTGCACGACACGGTGGCCCACCACGTCTCCGCCATCGCCGTCCAGGCACAGGCGGGGCGGGCCCTGGCGGCGACCCACCCGTCGTCGCCGCTGGAGGCCCTGGAGGTGATCGAGGTGGAGGCGTCGCGCACGCTCGCGGAGATGCGGGCGATGGTCCGGGTGCTGCGCAACGAGGCACCCGTCGACTACGCCCCGCAGCCCGGTGTGGCCGACCTCGAGCGCTTGTCCGGGGCGTCGCCCGCCGGTCCACGGGTGCAGGTCAGCGTCGACGGTGACGTGACCTCCCTCCCGGCGGCGATCGACGCGGCTGTGTTCCGGATCGCCCAGGAGGCGGTCACCAACGCCCGGCGGCACGCCCGCAACGCCACGGTGATCGACGTGTGCGTCGACGTCGACGAGTCCACGGTCACGCTCGTCGTCCGCGACGACGGCGACCCGGCGGCCGCCGACCCCGCGCACGAGGCGGGGTTCGGGCTCACCGGGATGGTGGAGCGTGCGCTGCTCCTCGGCGGCGCGTGCCGGGCAGGTCCCGGTGCCGGTCGCGGCTGGGCCGTCAGCGCCACCCTGCCGCTGGAGGTGCCGGCGTGAGCATCCGGGTGCTGGTCGCCGACGACCAGGACCTCGTGCGGACCGGACTGAGGCTGATCCTCGGCACCCTGGACGGCATCGAGGTCGTGGGGGAGGCGCGCGACGGTCAAGAGGCGGTGCGGCTGGCCCGCGAGCTCCGTCCCGACGTGTGCCTGATGGACATCCGGATGCCCGTCCTCGACGGGGTCGAGGCGACCCGCCTGCTGGCCGGGCCGGGCGTCTCGGACCCGATCGCGGTCGTCGTCATCACCACCTTCGACCTCGACGAGTACGTCCACGGCGCCCTGGCGGCCGGCGCCTCCGGCTTCCTGCTGAAGGACGCCGGACCGGAGCTCCTCGGCGAGGCGGTCCGGGCGGCCACCCGGGGCGACTCGCTCATCTCGCCCAGCATCACCCGCCGGCTGCTGTCGACGTTCGCTGGCACGGGCCGGGCGGCACGTCCCGCCCAGCCCCTCGACCCGCTCACCGAGCGCGAGGAGCAGGTGCTGCTCACCATCGCGCGGGGTCGCACCAACGCCGAGATCGCCACCGAGCTGCACATCAGCCTCAGCACGGTGAAGACCCACATCGGCGCGCTCATGGCCAAGCTCGGCGCCCGCAACCGGGTGGAGGTCGCGATGTGGGCCTACGAGACCGGGCGGGTCCGGGAGTAGTGCGGGCCCCCTCCACTCGTCGAGGATGGACGTGCCGCTCGATCGCCGCACCCGGCCGGAGAGGTCCGGTCTCAGGCGAGAGCCTTCTGCTTGATCGCGTCGAACTCGGCCTGGTTGATGGTGCCGGCATCCATGAGGGACTTGGCCTGGGCGATGTCCGCGGCCGCACCGTTGGTGGTGGCGACGGACCGGATGTAGTCCTCCTGCTGCGCCCGTGCCTGCTCGAGGACACGGTTCTGCCGCTGCGCCATCCCGGGACCCCGCATCGCGAGGTAGACCAGCGCGGTCAGGAACGGCACGAAGACCAGGGCGAGCACCCAGGCCGCCTTGGCCAGACCGGACAGGTCACGGTCACGGAACACGTCGCTGATGATGGTGAAGAGCACCATCAACCAGGCGACGAACACGTAGCTGATGATGATGAACCAGATGATGTCCCAGAAGCTCATGGCGGTCCTTCTCTCCTGTGCCGGAGGTGGCACTGGCGGGAGCCTGACGTGCCTGCTGGTCGCGTGCCTCATCCGTGCCGGGTGAGGCCCGCTGTCGAGGCGACGGCCGGGTGACGACCGTCGAGGTCGTCCGGGACGCCTCAGACCAGCCCCTGCCGTCGTGCTGCGGCCACGGCCTCGGCCCGGGTGTGTGCCCCGAGCTTGCGGTAGACGGCCCGAGAGTGCGTCTTGACCGTGTTGGACGACAGGTACAGCTCGTCCGCTATCTGCCGCAGGCTCATGCTGCCCTGCAGCAGCTGCAGGATCTCCATCTCCCGCTCGGTGAGCTCCTGCCCGGCGAGGCTGCCCACGTGCGTCGACCTGAGCGTCCTCCGAACGGCCTCCGTGCGGACGTGCATCGCCGTCATGCCGTCGGCATACGCCGCCGTCCGTGACTCGAGCTCGCCGAGGAGGCTGGTGGCGAGGGCGGTCTCGCCGGCCTCGGCGGCCACCCCGGCGTGGACGAGGAGGTGGTGGATCATCCCCCACGGGCCGTGGGCTGAGGTGTCGCGTCGCAGCTCCAGCCCCCTGCCCAGGATGACGAGCGCATCGTCGACCCGGCCGACTGCTGCGCGTGCCCGACCGAGCGCCGTGTAGGCCAAGGAGGCTTGGGGCACTGCCCGCAACCCGTTGGCGTCGAGGACTTCCATGGCCCGCTCCGCATGTTCCTGGCTCTGCTCCAGGTGGCCCAGCTCGTCCTCGACGAGCGACTCCGTGGCCAGGCTCAGAGACCTGATGATGGAGGGGGCCCGATCGTTGTGCCTGGCCTCGGACAGCGGGACGCGGGCCCGGTCGAGGTCGCCTGCGACGTAGTAGGCGTGCCCGAGCGCGGTCCGGGCGAGTGCGTAGAACGGCGAATGGCGATCGGTCTCGAGGGTGGCGGCGCGCTGCGCCGAGGCACGCATGGTGAGGGGGCCGCCGTATCCGAAGAGGCCCTCGATCATCGCCATGGCAGACTCCACCGACCGTGTCCCGTCAGGAAGCGGTCCATGGTCTCGATGGTCCCGGAGCGCCGCCAGGCTGGCCTCCAGCGTGGACTCGTCGCCGATCAGGGCTGCCAGCCATGCGGCGGTCACGGTCGCTGCGGGTGGGGCTCCGTCAGGGGACGGCCCGAGGGCCGCGGACCAGCCGAGCACGGTGGCGACGCGTCCCGCGTCGACGTACTGGAGCCAGTGGCGCTGCGCGAGCGTGGCAGCACCCAGGGCGTCACCAGCAGCGATGAGGTGGCTGATCGCCTCGTCGACGTGGCCCGCCTCGGTGAACCACTGGGCGGCTCGGGAGTGCAGGGTGGCGACGTCATCCGGACGCGACACCTCGAGCTCGGTGCGCGCGACGGCCGCGAACAGGTGGTGGAAGCGATACCAGTGCCCGTCCTGGTCCAGCGGCGTGAGGAACAGGTTCGTGCGTTCCAGGTCGCGGAGGATCGTGGCCGATCCTGTTTTTCCGCGCACGTGGTCGCACAGAGAGGCAGTGAAGCGCTCGAGCAGCGAGACCTCGGTGATGAAGTCGCGGACGTGGCTCGGATGCCGACCGAGGACCTCCTCGGTCAGGTAGTCGGCGGTGAAGCGGTTGCCGTCGCGAAAGGCGCGGACGACGGCGCTGGGGGCCGACCGCCCCCCGAGCGACAAGGAGGCGAGATAGACGCCGGCGGGCCAGCCCTCGGTGCTCTCCATGAGCAGGTCGAACGACTCGGGGTCGAGCTCGACGTCGCTGCGCCCGAGCAGCAGTCCGGCTTCGTGAGGCGTGAAGCCCAAGGCGTCCGAGCGGAGCTCGAGAAGGTCGCTCGATGCCCGGAGCCGCCCCAGTCGTAGACCCGGGTCCGACCTGGTCGAGATGAGCAGGTGCGCCTGGGGCGGCAGGTGAGCGATGAGGAACTCCACCTGCGAGTGGGTGCGCGCGTCCTGGACGTACTGGAAGTCGTCGAGCACGATGACGATGTCGTGCGGTGCCGCGCGAAGGGCGTCGACGATGGCAGTCAGCGTCGAGCCAGGAGTGGTGGTGGCGCCGACCGTGCGGTCGACGGGTCCACCGGTCTCGAGCCGGCATCCCGCGCGCTCGAGTGCCGCAGCCACGTGGGTCCACAGCCGGTTGGCGTCGTTGTCGCCCGAGTCGAGGGACACCCATGCTGCCCGGGGGTGCTCCGCCTCCAGCCACTGCGCCAGCAGGGTCGTCTTCCCATACCCGGCGGGAGCGGCCGCCAGCGTGACGGGGTGGTCGCACACCGCACCCAGCCTCGTCAGCAGGCGCTGCCGCGGCACCCAGCTCTCGCGCGGTGGAGGCCACCGGAGCTTCGCCTCCAGGAACGGGTCGACCGTGGCGGCCGGAGCGGCTGGCAGGTGGTCGCGACCACGCCTGCCGTCAGCGCTCCCCGCCATCATCGTGCTCCTCGTCTGCGCCTGTGATGCCAGTCTGGCCCGATGTCGCACCCCATCGTGGAGCTGGACCAGACCGCGAGACCGGCGCGTCGAGCGGGGTGCGGGAGCTGTCGGATGGAGGGAGCTGTCCGCCCGACGTGCTGACCACCCGGCCGCTCACCCCGTGTGGGTGAGCCGCGGCCCCGTGGTGGAGCGCCATATTCGGCGCTCCAACCCATCCGGCAGGTGCCGATCGAGCGGCGGTGGTCGGACGACCTGGAAGGCAGCTGCCCGTGGAATCGACTCTGGTCAAGGTCGGCGAAGCCGACATCGAGTGCTTCGTGCACGGCGCCGGGAGGTCCATCATCCTCCTGCCGGGCGGCAGCTTGTCCGTCGGCTATCTCTCCGACCTGGCGAGCGCCCTTGCCGCGTCGGGCCTGTGCGCAGTGCGGCTGAACCCACGAGGCGCCGGACGGAGCGTGGGGCCGATGGAGGACCTGACGCTGCACGACTACGCATCGGACGTCGCCGGTGTGGCGCAGGAGCTCGGCCTCGCTCCCACGGTCGTGCTCGGACACGCCTTCGGCAACCGGATCGCGCGAACCGTCGCCGGCGACCACCCGGACCTCGTCCGAGGCGTCGTCCTGGTCTCCGCGGGTGGGAAGGTCGAGCCGGTCCCCAAGGCACAGCGCGCGTTGGCGACGCTGTTCACGCCGACCGCCACGGAGGCCGAGGTGGTGGAGGCGATGCGCTGGATGGTGGGCTCGCCGGAGAACGCGGCGAGCGTCTGGGAGCGGTTCAAGGGCGACCGCGCTCCAGGGGCGGCCGCGGCACAGATGAGCGCCGCCCGAGCCACCCCTCTGGAGGAGTGGTGGGCTCCACCCGGTGACGTCGCCTACCTCGTGGTGCAAGGTCTGGACGACGCTCCGGCGCCGCCGGCGAACGGGCATCTCCTGAAGGACGAGCTGGGTGATCGAGTGACCGTGGTGGACATCCCCGCCGCCGGACATCTGCAGCCGCTCGAGGCGCCGTCGGTGGTGGCCGAGGCCGTCATCTCGTTCGTCTCGTCCCTCGACGATCCCGTGCCGTCGGGCCGGCCCGTGCGATCGAGCGGGAGCTGAGGAGCGATGGAGCTCAGCAGTGTGATCCTGGTCCTCGCCCAAGTGGCGGGTCTGCTGTTCGTCATCGCCAGCATGCTCGCGATGGGCCTGGCGCTCACCATCCCCCACATCCTCGCGTCGGTGTCGAACGTCCGCCTGATGCTCTTCGCGCTGGGGGTGAACTTCATCCTCGTGCCCGGCCTCGCCTATGCGGCGGCCGAGCTGCTCATCTCCGACGACAACCCGGGGCTCAAGACCGGTCTCATCCTCGTCGGCGCGGCGGCGGGAGCGCCGTTCCTCCCGAAGCTGGTGCAGACCGCCGGCGGACCGCTCGGGCTGGGTGTGGGGCTCATGGTCGCGCTGATGGTGGTGACCATCGTGTACCTCCCGCTCGCCCTCCCGGTCCTGCTCCCCGGCGACGTGCAGGTCGACTCGTGGGAGATCGCCAAGTCCTTGATCTTCCTCATGCTCCTGCCCCTCGGCGTCGGGCTGCTCGTCCGAGCCCGCTACCAGGAGCTCGCGGCCAGGTTCCAGCCCGTCGCCACCCAGGTGTCGACGATGGCGGTCGCGTTCTTGATGGTCACCCTGCTGGTGGTCAACTTCCGTCAGATCGTCGACACGGTCGGGACGGGAGGCATCCTCGCCGCGCTCATCGTCCTGGCCGGCTCGTTCGCCGCCGGCTTCGTCGTGGGCGGTCGTCCCGAGGAGAACCGATCAGTCCTCGGCCTCGGCACGGCTCAGCGCAACCTGTCTGCGGCGATCGTCGTCGCCGCGCAGAACTTCGGGGACGATCCCGAGGTCATCACCATGGTCATGGTGGTCGGCGTCATCGGCCTCGTGATGCTGTTCGCCGTTGCCGGCGAGCTGGGGAGGCGGTCGAAGGCCCGCGCCACCGCCGAGCCGACCGAGCCTGCGACCAACGCCGGCTGACTGCCACCGCGAGCGTGAGGAAGGGAAGTGCCCCATGGTCACAGCTGGGCCGGAGCGCCGCACGGTCGAGGAGCGCACGGCGCTGGGCAAGCGTTCCCGCGAGCGGGCACCCCGGTCCGGGCAGGCGGCCTGGGCCCCACCACCGGACCGGGTGGACCCGGTCGCGCTGCTCGAGGAGCAGGGCTTGACCCGTGAGCAGGACCTGTTGCCGGTCCGGTACGGGCGGATGATGGCGTCGGCGTTCACGTTCTACCGCGGAGCGGCGAAGATCATGGCCGCCGACCTGCGCCACACCGACACGGCCGGCCTGGACGCCCAGCTGTGCGGCGACACCCACCTGTCGAACTTCGGCATGTTCGCCTCGCCCGAACGCATCCTGCTGATCGACCTGAACGACTTCGACGAGACGTTGCCCGGCCCCTTCGAGTACGACGTGAAGCGGCTGGCGACGAGCGTCACGATCGCGGCGCGCCACAACGGGTTGACCGAGGACGAGGCACGGGAGGCGACCTCGGCGTCGGTCACTGCCTACCGCACCGCGATGACGGAGTTCGCCGGCATGCGCACCCTCGACGTCTGGTACGCCCGTCGCTCCGAACGCGACTTCAGCGCCGCGCTCGCGGAGGCGGCGGAGAGCCAGACGGACAAGAACCGCCGCAAGGTCGTACGAGAGGCCTCGCGCGCCACGGCGAAGGCCGTCCGGAAGGCACGGACGCGCGACAGCTCCCAGGCGCTGGCGAAGCTCGCCGAGCACGTGGACGGCAGCTACCGGATCGCGAGCCGGCCACCGAACATCGTTCCCGCACGCGAGCTCAGCGGCGTGATGGGAGTCTCCTCCACCGAGCTGCAGTCGGCGATCGAGACGCAGTTCGCCGCATACCGGGCGTCGTTGCCAGACGACCGACGTCACCTGCTCGACAGGTTCGAGCTGGTCGACGTGGCCCGCAAGGTCGGGGGAGTCGGCAGCGTCGGCACCCGCACCTACATCGCCCTGCTCCAGGGGCGCGACGAGCGGGACCCACTCTTCCTGCAGGTGAAGGAGGCGACGAGGTCGGTGCTCGAGGACCACCTGCCGGCGAGCGGCTACGACCAGCCCGGCGAGCGGGTGGTGCGCGGGCAACGCATGATGCAGGCGGCGAGCGACATCTTCCTGGGCTGGGCGCCGGGCGTGGAGACCGACCGCCACTACTACTGGCGCCAGCTGCGGGACATGAACGCGTCGGCGGACGTCGAGTCGATGGCCGGTCCGGTCCTGACGCTGTACGCACGCGAGTGCGGGTGGACGCTGGCCCGCGCCCATGCCCGGTCCGGTGACCCGGTCGCCATCTCGGCCTACCTGGGGAGGGGCGACGACTTCGACGGCGCCGTGACCGAGTTCGCCAGCGCGTACGCCGACCAGAACGAGCGGGACTTCGACGACTTCAGGCAGGCGGTCCGGAGCGGACGACTGGCGGCCACCGAAGGGGTCTGACCGACCGCGGACCACCCGTCCCGGGGGAGGCGACCGGCTGCGCCCCCGCGGCACCCTGCGGCATGGGCCGGGAGTCGGGAGCGGCGTCAGCCGGCGCAGCCGGGGGCTTCGTGCTCCTCACACTGAGCTCCGGCCAGTTCCTGATGACCTTGGACAGCTCGGTCATGAACGTGTCCATCGCCCAGGTCGCCAAGGACGTCGGCACGACCGTCACCGGCGTCCAGACGGCCATCACGCTGTACACGCTCGTGATGGCCACCCTCATGATCACCGGCGGCAAGATCGGCACGATGATCGGGCACCGCCGCGCGTTCTCGATCGGGTGCGTCATCTACGCGGCGGGTTCCCTGACCACCGCCCTGGCGCCGAGCCTCGCCGTCCTCATCCTCGGGTGGTCGTTCCTCGAGGGCATCGGAGCCGCGCTCATCATGCCCGCGATCGTGGCGATGGTGGCGTCGAACTTCCCGGCGGACCAGCGCCCACGCGCCTACGGGCTCGTCGCCGCAGCCGGAGCGATCGCCGTGGCCGCGGGTCCGCTGATCGGCGGCGCCTTCACGACGTACCTGTCCTGGCGACTGGTGTTCGTCGGCGAGGTCGTCGTGGTCGTGGTGATCCTCGTGATGGTCCGGAGGTTGCAGGGCGTCGAGAGCCGACAGGCGTTCGCCCTCGACCACGTCGGCGTCGTGCTGTCCGCTGCCGGCCTCGGGACCGCCGTGTACGGCGTCCTCCGGTCGGGCGAGTGGGGATGGGTGCAGGCCAAGCCGGGGGCGCCGGACCTGATGGGCCTGTCCGGCACGCTGTGGCTGGTCCTGGGCGGTCTCGTCATCGTGCGGGTGTTCTTCTGGTGGGAGCAGCGGGTCACAGCGTCTGGTGGAGAGGCGCTCATCGACCCCCGGGTGCTGGGCAACCCGGTGCTCGTCGGCGGGCTGCTCATGTTCTTCTTCCAGTACCTCATCCAGGCCGGTCTGTTCTTCATCGTCCCGCTCTTCCTGTCCGTCGCCCTCGGGCTGAGCGCCGTCGAGACCGGCGTCCGGCTGCTCCCGCTGTCGGTGGCGCTGCTGGTGGCCGCCGTCGGCGTGCCGAAGGTCTGGCCCGGCGCGTCGCCGCGACGCGTCGTCACCGTCGGGCTGGCGCTGCTCCTGGCCGGTGTCGTCTCACTGATGGCGGCCCTGGAGGTCGGGGTCGGGGCGGAGGTCGTCACCGTTCCGCTGCTCCTGGCCGGTCTCGGCGTCGGCGCGCTGGCGTCGCAGCTGGGTGCGGTGACGGTGTCCGCCGTGCCCGACGAGCAGGCCGGCGATGTCGGGGGGCTGCAGAACACCTCGAGCAACCTCGGTGCCTCGCTGGGCACCGCGCTCGCCGGCTCCGTGCTGATCGGCGCCCTGACCGCCAGCCTCGTGCAGGGCATCCAGGACAACCCGGACGTGCCGGCTTCTGTGTCCACGTCAGCATCTGTCGAGCTGTCCGGAGGCGTTCCGTTCGTCTCGACCGCCGACCTCGAGGCGGCGCTCAGCGACGCGGACGTCGCCGGTGCGACCGCCGACGCGGTGGTCGAGGAGAACGAGTCGGCGCGCATCGCCGGGCTCAGGGCCAGCCTGGCCATCCTCGCCCTGCTGGCGACGGTCGCGCTGTTCCTGACCCGTTTCGTCCCGCGGTCACCAGTCGGGCGGCTCCCCGCCGAGACGGCGAGCGGTCCGCCCGGAGCGGCCTGAGCCGGACCCCCACCGCACGTGCGACCGCCTCAGCGCTACATGCCGGTCGTCAGCCGGTGTTGTCGACGGTCGATTCTCGTGCTGCGGTGAACGCCGGGTCGCTGTGTCCGAGGTACTCGGAGACGGCTCGGATCGACTCTCCGGCGTCGAGGAGGACCGAGGCGTACCAGTGGCCCACGGGCGTGGGTTCCGTTGTCGCGGCTGGGTTCGACCCCAGTGGCTTTCTGGGCGGGGCGCCACAGGTTGCTGTTGAAGTAGTTGCGGTTGAGCGCGGACCTCGCTCGTGTCGTGAGCAGCAAGCGAACGGCGACTCGTTCCTCGTTCTCGGGGGTGTTCCACAGGAGCTCGACGCGCGCGGGGTGGGGAATGCGGCCGTGTGCGCGTTGACCTCGTCGCTGACGCTCGGGGGCAACGGCACCGTCCGCAGCGCTCCGTTTCGGAACCAACCACGACCAGTCCATTTGCCCCACAGGTGGCTCCTGCTCGCGCCTCGTCGACGCGCAGATCAGAGCATCTCGAGCGGCACCTTGCAGGATGGTGGTGGAAACATCTGGTCGAGCTGTTCCAGCTCCGCTGCGCTGAAGCTGATCTCCAGCGCGGCGCGGTTCTCCGCCACGCGCGCCGGAGTGGAGGCTTTCACGATGGCGAACACCTCAGGGACTCGCAGCACCCAGGCGAGGGCCAGCTGGGCCGCGGTCACTCCCTTCGCGGCGGCCATGTCACTGACCGCTGGGTCCTCGAGCAGCCGGCCGTGGTCGACCGGGGAGTAGGCCATGAGGGGCAGGCCGGCCTCGCGACAGCGCGGGAGAAGGTCGTATTCAGGGCCGCGGCGGGCCAGGTTGTACAGCACCTGATCGGTCTGCACCCGCGCTCCGCCCGGCACCGAGGCCAGCTCGTCCAGGTCGGGGGCGTCGAAGTTGCTCACACCCCAGCCGCGAATCAGCCCGGCCTGCACCAGTTCCTCGAACGCCGCCACCGTGTCTGCCAACGGCACTCGCCCGCGCCAGTGCAGCAGGTACAAGTCGAGGTGATCGGTGCCCAACCGCCGCAAGCTGGCCTGGCACGCCTCCACCGTCCCTCGTCGCGTGGCGTTGTTGGGCATCACCTTGCTGACGAGGTAGACACTGTCCCGCCGTCCCGCTATGACCTCGCCGACGAGCTCCTCGGCGGCGCCGTGGCCGTACATCTCGGCGGTGTCGATCAGCGTCAGGCCACTCTCGATGCCCGTGCGCAGGGCGGCGAACTCGGTAGCGCGCCGGGCGCGCTGCTCACCCAGGTACCAGGTGCCGAGGCCCAGCGCCGGGACGATGCCCCCGTTGGGCAGGGACACGGCGCGGATGGCGGGTGCGGTCATGGCGGTGTCCTCGGGGTGCGGCTGGCGGAACGAGGGGTGTGGAGGGTCGGGCCGGGTGTCGACTCGCGGCCAGGATTGGCCCGTGGCAGCCCGAGTAGAACGGGGCTGGAGCAACACAGCAGTTCCCTCGACCATGGTAGGCCCGGAAATCGAGTTCGAGTTCGGGGCAGGTCCAGGGTCTGCTCTCGAGGAAGCTGTGACACGCGCTGCGCACGCGTTCTGGCGTGCCTGGGCAACGGGGACAACAACTGAGCAACGGAGCATCCGGATCTGCCGCGATGCGCGCAGATCTGCCGATGAGCGGACGTCGGCCTCAGTCAGCAGGTCGTCACAACCTTCTGGTCCGATGCGTCGTCGTACTGGTAGGTCGACGATCAAGGGGAATCATGAGGACCATCAGTCTGACCGCCGTCGCGCTTCTAGGCGCGGTGCTGCTCGCGCCAGTGGGCACGGCCGCCGCAGCGGGCGAGACATGTCAGGGGCAGGCGGCGACCATCGTCGGGACGCCCGGGGGTGAGATCACCGGCACGGAGGGCGCGGACGTCATTGTCACGAACGACGCGACGCGAGTCGACGCGCTCGGCGGCGATGACCTCGTGTGCGCGACCGGCGAGCGTAGCGGCTACGACTCCGCCACCGGCACCTTCACTTTCGTCCCCGCCATCCTCGGCGCGGGGGCCGACACGTTCATCCCCTCCGAGCGGAGCGGATCCACGATCTACGCGGGCACCGTCGACGGCACCGACACCGAGGCCGACGTCATCCGCCTCAGCTGGACCGCCGGCCTCGTCATCTCCGGCATGCCGGGCCGGCCGAACGCCGACATCATCGACCTCGGCGGCAGCGGCGACGTCAGGTGGAGCGGCATCCAAACCGCTCCGGGCGCGGTGTCCGCGGCGATCAACAGCATCGGCACCGGCGACTTGAGCGTTCGATCCGTGAACGGCGACGTCACCATGGACGCCCGCGGCACGGTGACGGGGGTCGACACCGCGCTTACCTGGACGGGCCGGCTCGCCCGGCTCGGTTTCACTACGTCGGCCAAGCACGGACGGTTCACGTTCCGCGGAACCGACAGCATGGAGCACATCAAGGTCAACGCGCCGACGACGTATGACCGCGACATCGCGCTCGGCAGCGGCAACGACCTCTACGAGTCGAACAGCCTGGGCGGAAAGGCGACGCGGATCAAGGGCGACATCGGGCGCAACACACTGCTGCTCGACCTCAAGAGCCACGACCGGGTGCGCGCCGACCTGAGCCGTTCCCGGGTGACGGCCACCAAGGCGGGCGTCACGGACTCGATCCGCATCAGCGACTTCAATGGCCTCATCGTGGCCGCGAAGCGCGCCGTCGTCATCGGCACCGACCGCACGGACTTCATCAGGGTCGCCGCGTGCCGGACGACGATCAAGGGAAAGAAGGGCGGGGACGAGCTCTACGTTGACTACAAGCTCAAGAGTCATGGCGCAGAATTTTTGACCCCGCCTCGGTGCTCCGACTACGAGGCCACGATCGACGGCGGCTCCGGCAACGACTTCATCACCGGGAACTACGGCGATGACCGCCTCATCGGCGGCCCTGGCAACGACAGCGTGCGGGGTCAAGACGGGCGCGACGTGTGCCAGGGCGAGACGATTCGGGGATGCGAGAAGCGCATCTGACCCAGCGATAGGCGCCTCTCGTGTGCCCCGCAGCGGGTCAGGTAGCAGCCGCACGACTTCTCCAAAGCGTCCACTCATGCCGCGTTGCGTATGTCTTTCCGGCCTCAGCCGACGCCTGTACGTCACGGAGGTGGTTGTACCGAGTACTGGGCGTTGGCATCACTTACGGCAGTACACACATCGGCGATGTCACGGACTCGCTGCGCACGTTCGAAGCCGCGGCGCTGGTGCCGGGGGCAGGTGCGGTCCAGCCAGAAGGAAGAGACCCGATTCGTCGCCAGCGCCTGTGGGCCGGGGTCGTTGGAGAGCTCGGCAGCGCCCAGCCCCGACCGAACGTGAAGCAGAGCCGAGCCGTCCCGGAGGCTTGGAGAGCACGTCACATCTTCGTGCGGACGAAACCATCGTCCGTGAATGCATGGGGTGCGAGGTACTTGGTGAGCGTCCATGTGAGTTGGTCAGTGAGGCAAGCTGGGCGCGGCTCGACCGAGATCCCGTTCACCGTAGGGGCCGCGACGACCGTGTCACGCGGTCTCCGGCGCGGCGCAGGTCGAGCCGTCCGGCCGGCGAGGAGTCCGGTCGCGCAACCACTGTGTGGTCCCAGCAGCCATGCCGCGCGACTTGGGCATTCGGTCCAGCGGAACCACGATCAGCGAGGCTTCGTTCGGGAGCGACCACTTGATGGCGTGGTAGACCGACGAGAGCGATTCGGTGCTCTCCAGCGCGAGCAGGCCGGGTGCGATGAGCCGCGCTTCGTGCCACGGCCCCTCGAGGTCCTGCACGGGATCCGAGGTCCAAGCCAGATAGACGGTCACGGGGTCACGTTCCATGACGAATCGGGACGCAACCCCGTCTGCTCCGCCGGCCGCATGTGGTCCCTGGCCTGAACACGGGCGATATGACCGCCATGAACCAGGATCGAGCGACGTCGTGCGAGCTCATCGGACTCCGGTGCGGCGGAGTCGCCAGGCGCGCAGTGCCAGGTGCAGGTTGAGCTTCGTGTCGACGTCGGCCAGGTCGTGGCCGGATATCGCGGTGATGCGGCTGAGCCGGTAGCGCAGCGTGTTGCGGTGGACCGAGAGCGCACGTGCCGTGTCGGCGTACCTGCCGCCCAGATCGAGGTACATCGCGAGCGTGTGTACGAGATCGGTGCCATGACCGTCGTCATAGTTCATGAGGTCTGCCAGCCAGTGATCGATCAGACGTTCGACCTCACCGACGTTGCCGTCGAGGGCGAGGATCCGTTCGACCCCCAGATCGGAGTAGGCGACGGAGCCGCGCGGGTCGCTGGACTGCCGCCGTGCCGTGAGCGCTCTCTGGGCCTGCTCATAGGCGTGCGGGATGTGCTCGGGTGAACTGCTGGGCTCACCCTTGGCGATCAAGCCGTCGTTGTCGCCATGCGCGCGACACAGGTCCTCGTACAACAGGCCGATGTCGACACCGTGGTGGACGAGACCCACCACCATGCCTTGGGTCCGGGTCAGCAGGCAGGGCAGTCGCTGATGCGCCACGGCGGTCCTGACTCGATCCACGTCCCGGTCGCTGGCCCACGTGCCCGTGTCGGACGACCACGTCGACACGACCAGGTCATGTCGACCGCGAAGATCGTAGCCCTGCGCGGCCGCTCGGCCGATGGCCGCTTCCACAGGAATGCCGGTGACAAGGTCTTCGAGCAGGTCACGACTCAGCCGGTTCTCCATCTCGCCCATCGCTGCGGCATGCCCCCGAAGCAGTCCGAGCGCGACGCTGGCGTACTGCAGCGCGACGCTGGCGTTGTCATCGCTCTGCCCTGGGTCCGTCGGCATCACCAGCTCGACCGTGCCGAACTCCGGCCGTCCGCCGATCACCGCCACGAGGGGGTCTCCGATGCCGGCCACAGGTGACCGGTCGGTCAAGGTGACCCGCGTCGTCTCGTGCGCGAATCCATCCCGAACGACGACGGCGCACCCTGTGAGTCGGCTCAACGACGTGGCCATGTCCAGCTCGGTCCCGGTGGCAGCGAGGTGGATGAACTCGTCCTGCACCGCCTCCCGGTGGCGGAGAGCGGCAAGGGCGCCAGCCAACTCCGTGTTGGCCGAGTCGAGCTCGGCTGCGCGTCGATGGTCGCGCTCATGGAGCTCGGCGTCCACGAGCGCACTACCAAGGAGGTGGCCGAGACGCTCGATGACGACCACCTGCTCGTCAACGGGCCTGGTGGAGTGCCTCAGGACCAACTGCCCCGATGAGCCGGACAAGGCGGCGACGGCCGTCGTACACGTCCAGTAGTCGCCGAGGTCCTCGACCAACGTCCGGTCACCGGACCCGAGGCTCGGCTTCGTCGCCTGCCCGGGGGGCCAGGTGGTCCACTGCTCGTGCCGTTGGAACGTCGCCTGAACGAGCTGGCAGCCAGTTACCGACTCCACCGCCTGGCCGAGCACGTCGAGGACCTCGTCGACATCGTGGCTGTCCAGCCTCAGCAGTGACACCACCAGGAGCTCAGGGAGCTCGGCTCTCGACGGCGGCTCAGGGTCGGGAAGAGAAGAGGACAGCACATACGTGGCGCTTGTCATAAGGGATTCCGGTCTGTGCGCGATGCGGATGGCAGGCGCTACCGGGTCTGGGGCAGCATCACAGTGGTGACGACGTGTCTTCAGGTTAGACCGGAGAGGCACCATGGACAATGCTCGTTCGCCACCAACAGGCCCACATCCGGATCTGCCGATGAGCGGATGCGTGGCTTCCTGGCGGCATTCACCTGGTCGGCCGCGTCACGCCACTCTGCCGTCCCCATGGCTAGGGATGTCCCGAGCCTGAAGACGTCTTTCGCGATACCTAGGACTTGCGATTCTCGTGCATCGACCGCCGGCGCACGTACGAGAAGGCGACCTCCGCGTCGATGTCGAGCCGGGCCATCAGGATGCCTATGGCCTGGCCGGTAAGTGCTCGGCTTTCGAGGGCTTCGCGGAGCTGTCGGTTCTCCGCCTCGAACCCGGTGAGGGCACGCCGCAGGTCCCGCTCGTTGTTCGACTCCACAGTTTGAAGCGAGGGAGGCTCCGAGAGGGCCATGGCTGGATGCCTGGCCGGTCGGCACGTCGACGGGGGTTCTTCACCACGAGACCGGAGAGCGAGTTCCGGGGATGCGATGTGACGACCTCGAATGCGGCGTCGGCACCCACGTCCCCTTTTGTCGTGTCGCGGCTGGACGCTCTCCGAGACCCGAGGCGCCTCGGATGCGAGCTCGGGTGCCTGGTGGTTCATCGATCTCACCAACTCCCGACCAGAGCATCAGTCGAGCACCGGCTGTCTCCCGTGAACACCGTCCAAAGGGGTGGGGTTGGTGCCCCAGGTCCAAAGAGCACTCGTGACTTCGGCCTGCTGTGCCCATGACTCGCCGGTGGTTCGTTGCGAGTGTCGAAGGCGTGCGGACATGACCACCACAACGATTGGAGATTCGCCATGAAGGCTGTCGTCTATCAGGGACCCCGCGACGTTGCGGTCACGGATGTTCCCGACGCCGAGATCGAGCGACCGACCGATGTGCTGGTCAGGATGACCACGACCAACATCTGCGGCTCGGACCTGCACATGTACGAAGGACGGACCTCCTTCGAGGAGGGCCGGACGTTCGGGCACGAGAACATGGGGGAGGTCGTGGAGGTCGGCCAGGGTGTGGAGAAGGTGAAGGTCGGGGACCGGGTCGTGTTGCCGTTCAACATCTCGTGCGGATTCTGCAAGAACTGCGAACGCGGGCTGACGAACTACTGCCTGACCACCCAGCCGGAGCCATCGTTCGCGGGCGCGGCCTACGGGTTCGCCGACATGGGCCCGTACGGCGGCGGCCAGGCGGAGCTTCTCCGGGTGCCCTTCGGCGACCACAATGCGCTGCGCCTGGGTGAGGACGCGGAGGAGAAGGAGAACGACTACGTCATGCTCTCCGACATCTTCCCCACCGGATACCACGCCACCGAGATGGCCGGTGTGATCCCGGGCGACAGTGTGGTGATCGCCGGGGCCGGGCCGGTGGGACTGATGGCCGCCCTGTCCGCGACGATCAAGGGCGCCGCCAAGGTGATGGTCGTCGATCGCCACCCCGACCGACTCGCGCTGGCCGAGCAGATCGGTGCCATCGCCATCGACGACTCGAAGACCGACCCCGTGCAGGCCGTGCTGGACCAGACCATGGGGCTCGGGGCGGACCGTGGCTGCGAGTGCGTGGGCTATCAGGCCCACGATCCGCAGGGCAACGAGGATCCGGCGGCGACCTTGAACATGCTGATCAACTCGGTCCGTTTCACTGGAGGGATCGGCACTGTCGGCGTGTTCGTTCCGCAGGACCCCGGGGGGAAGGACGAGCTGGCCAAGCAGGGCAAGGTGGCCGTCGACTTCGGTATGCACTGGTTCAAGGGCCAGACCATGGGCAACGGTCAGTGCCCGGTCAAGAAGTACAACCGTCGCCTGCGGGACCTGATCGCGGCCGGCAAGGCGACGCCTTCCTGGATCGTGTCGCACGAGATCTCGCTGGACCAGGCGGCCGACGCCTACAAGAACTTCGACTCCCGGTCCGAGGGCTGGACCAAGGTCGTCATCAAGCCCGGAATGTCGACCGGGAAGAAGGCGAGCTGACATGGCCGAGACCTTGCAGGGCAGGAGGGTCGCGATACTTGCCGCAGACGGCGTGGAACGCGTCGAGCTCGAGCAGCCCCGCGAGGCACTGGACCAGGCGGGCGCCCAGACCGACCTGCTGTCCATCCATGACGGTGAGATCAAGGCCCGCGAGAACGACCTGGACGCAGCGGGCACCTTCATCGTCGACGGACTGGTCACCGACGCCTTCGTGGGCGACTACGACGCACTTCTACTTCCCGGCGGCACGGTGAACCCCGACCAGCTCCGGGTCGACCGGGACGCGGTCGCGTTCGTCCGCGATTTCGTCCGCAGCGGCAAACCCGTCGCGGCGATCTGCCACGGCCCCTGGACATTGATCGAGGCCGGCGTGGTCACGGGTCGCACCCTGACGTCTTACCCGAGCATCCGCACCGACCTGCGCAACGCCGGCGCCGAGGTCCTCGACCAGGAAGTCGTGGTCGAGGGGAATCTGACCACCAGCCGATCACCCGATGACCTACCCGCGTTCTGCGCCACGGTCGTGGCGGAATTCGCCGCCGCCAACTCGACTCAGGAAACGGTGGGGTCGTGAGCGTGACCAAGGGTTTGTTGGTCAGGTTCGACGCGCTGCCCGGCAAGGAGGACGAGGTGGTGGAATTTCTCGACGCCGGCCTCGGGCTGGTCGAGCAGGAGCCGGCAACCATCGCGTGGTTCGCCATCCGGCTCGGGCCGTCCTCGTTCGGGATCTTCGACGTGTTCCCCGACGACGCCGGCCGCGACACGCACCTGTCCGGCCCGGTCGCTGCAGCCCTCGGCGAGCAGACCGGCGCGTTGTTCTCCGAACCCACGATCGAGAAGCTCGACGTACAGGCCTCCAAGCTCCCCAGCTGAGGCACGGCCCCCGACACGGGCACGAGCAGACAGGCTGCAGCACGAGTGCGCCGACGTCGCCGCACGCAACGTATGGACGACGGCTGGTCCGAGGTCGTCCTCCGGCCCGGCCTCACCGGCGCGTGACAGCGCCGGCCCTCCCAACACTCACGAGCGAGGTAGACATGACAGACGAGCTGAACGGCACAGGCGGGGCGATGAGCAAGGTCAGGGAGGCCGCACGAGGCGTCGTGAGCCGACTGCAGCAGACCCTCGCCGAGACCCCCGTCGCGATGGACGACGAGGCGCGGTCACGGTGGCGCAGCGTCACCATCAACCGCAGACAGGACGAGGTCATGCCCAGCGGGAAGCTGCCCGGCCCGCTGGCGGCGCTGGGCGACTCGGTCGAGGTCGAGGTCCGCCCGGCGCCGGGAGGGAAGGGCACCGAGCTGGCCGCCCGGCTCCGGACAGCAGGACCGACCGGCCCACGTTCAGTGCCTGCCTCCAGCGAAGACGAGGATCCGCGCGAGCGGGTCCGCTCGGCGTTGCGCGAGGCCAAGCAGTTGATCGAGGTCGGGGAGGTGCTGCGGGTCGATCCCGCCCCGCACGGCCACCGGCCGCCAACGCCGGGCGGCAAGCTCGTCGAGTCCGCGACCCGGCACGCGGGTGGGGAGGGAGTGCTGTGAAGGCGCTGTGCTGGACCGGGGTGAACGAGACGTCAGTGGAGTCGGTCGACGAGCCGACGATCCTCAACGACCGCGACATCATCGTGAAGGTAGGGCTGAGCACCACGTGCGGCTCGGACCTGCACCTGCTCGGCGGGTACATCCCGGCGATGCGGGCCGGGGACGTGTTGGGGCACGAGTTCATGGGCGAGGTCGTCGAGGTCGGAAAGGCCGTCCGCACCCATCAGGTGGGTGACCGGGTCACGGTCTGCTCGTTCATCGCGTGCGGGCAGTGCTGGTACTGCTCCCAGGAGCTGTTCTCGCTGTGCGACAACGGCAACCCGAACCCAGCTCTGACCGAGGGGATGTGGGGCAGCTCGATCGGTGGCTGCTTCGCCTACAGCCACGCGCTCGGCGGCTTCGCCGGCAGCCACGCCGAGTACGTGCGGGTGCCGTACGCCGACCAGGGTGCGTTCACCGTGCCGGACGGGGTCTCGGACATGTCGGCGCTGTTCGCCTCGGATGCCGCCCCGACGGGCTGGACCGGCGCTGACGGGGCCGGGATCACCCCGGGAGACACGGTCGCGGTGTGGGGCGCCGGCGGGGTGGGGCAGATGGCCGCGCGCGGAGCGATGTTGATGGGCGCCGAGCAGGTCATCGTCATCGACCGGCTCCCCGAGCGTCTCGAACAGGTCAGGCAGCACATCGGTGCGGAGACCTTGGACTACACCGAGGAGAACATCGTCGCCGAGCTCAAGGAGCGCACCGGTGGCCGTGGTCCGGACGTGGTCATCGAGGCAGTCGGGATGGAGGCCCACGGCGCTGGCGCGGTCGGTGGGCCGATGTACCTCTACGACCAGGTCAAGCAGCAGCTGCGGCTGCAGACTGACCGGCCTACTGCGCTTCGCGAAGCGATCTATGCCTGCCGCAAGGGCGGCAACGTGTTCATCCTCGGCGTCTTCGGTGGGGTCGTCGACAAGTTCCCCGTGGGCGCGATGATGAACAAGGCCCTCACCGTGCGCGGGGCGCAGCAGCACGGTCACCGCTACATCCCCCGGATCCTGCAGCACATCGCCGACGGTGAGCTCAGCACCGAGCACCTCGCCACGCACGTGATGCCGCTGGACCAGGGGCCGCAGGGTTATCAGATGTTCAAGGAGAAGCAGGACGGCTGCGTGCGCGCGGTCTTCCAGCCCCATGCGACGACCGGCTCGCCGTCATGACCCGCACCGACGGTCACACGTGACCAGACCGTCTGCCGGGGCGGCGCAGAAGCTCCACCTGCCGTGCGCGACAGCCTGTGGCTGGTGCCGTTGCTGTGCCTGCTCAGCGGCATCGGGCTGTGCATCGCCACCGCCGCGATCGACCGGGCCGCCGGCACGGCTCTGGTGCCGCACTGGGTGACGGGCGGACCTGCTGCGGCGCAGTCGGTGCTGAGCACGATCGTCACGTCGCTGGTCACGCTGATCACCCTCGTCCTGACGGTGATAACCGTGGCCGTGCAGCTGGCGATGGCCCAGTTCTCACCTCGGATTGTGGGAGCGTTGCTTCGAGACCGTCGGAGCCAGCTCACCCACGGCCTGTTCGCGGCCACCCTCGTCTACGCATTGCTCGCGATCCCGCAGGTCGACGACGTGGCCGCCGGCGGCGACGGCTACATGCCCGGGCTGACGATGCTGATCGCCTACCTGTTGATGCTGGCCAGCATCGTCGTCCTCGTGTTGTACGTCCACCACGCCGGTCAGACGCTGCGGGTCGCCGGGCTGATCGACCTGGTCGGTGACCACCTGCACGAGGAGCTGCACCGCGTCTACCCCGCCGACGCCGGCGCGCAGGCCGCCCCGGACCCGCAGGTGGTCACGGCACCGACACCGGGGGTCGTCGTGCGGATCGATGTGCCAGGGCTTGTTGATGCCGCCGCTGCCGCCGATTGCTCCCTGCAGCTGGTCCCGGCGATGGGCGACTTCGTTTGCGCTGGTGCGCCGCTGTTCCTCGTCGCCGCCGGGCACGGCGCACGGCTGGACCCCCGAGTTGCCGGCCTGGTGACACTAGGGAACGAGCGCTCCTACCCGGATGACCCGGCATATGGTTTCCGCCAGCTCGTGGACATCGCCGAGCGTGGGGTCTCCAGCCCCTTCGACGATCCCACCACCACCGTGCAGGCCATCGACCGGCTGCATGACGCGCTTCGCCAGCTGGCGACCCGCACGATCCCCACCGGCGAGCACCTCGACCACGACGGCATCGTGCGCCTCACCACACCCGCCCTGGACTGGACGGGCTACGTCCGGCTCACCTTCGACGAGCTCCGCCTCGCCGGAGCCAGCTCCCCGCAAGTCGCCCGCCGGCTACGCGCTGCGCTGGAGGATCTCCAGACCGTCGTACCTGGGACGCGGCGACCCGAACTCGACCGTCAGCTCGAGCTGCTGACCCTGGGCGTGAAAAAGTCCTTCGAGAGCGACCGCGACGTCATCAACGCGCTCACAGCCGATCAGCAGGGCCTGGGCTCCGGTCCCGACCTGGTGCGAGACATGGACCGCCGACAGGACGATCGGTCGCGCGAAGCTGACATGCACCTCAGGCCATCGTGACCGGTGAGGGATCGTTGGCTCAGAACTACTGCTGGGGTGCGCCGAGGCGCGCCTCGGGCATGAGCTCGGCGGCGAGACCGTCGCCGATCGCGGCCCGGGCGAGGGCACGCCCCAGCGAGGGCGCCTGCTTGAAGAGATCGTGACCGGCCACGAAGAGGACTCGACCTGCCTCC
Organism: Nocardioides renjunii; assembly: GCF_034661175.1. Taxonomy (NCBI): domain Bacteria; kingdom Bacillati; phylum Actinomycetota; class Actinomycetes; order Propionibacteriales; family Nocardioidaceae; genus Nocardioides; species Nocardioides renjunii. The sequence goes on from NZ_CP141058.1 coordinate 1,759,967, forward strand.
CACACGGCCACGCCGTCCTCACTCCACGGAAGGTCGGTCACCCAGCAGTGGACGAACTCGCGCGGCGCCGCGTAGACGCCGACCGCGCCGAAGTCGCCGCTGCCGTCCTGCAGGCACGCGACCCGCGCCGGGGCGGCGCCTTTCACGGCGAAGGTCAACCGCACGTGTGCGGCCAGCCGGACTGGCAACGAAAGGCCGACGCTCCGCGCCTGGCGTGCGGTCTCGCGACCAGCGCACACGACGACATTCGAGTAGACAGCGCAGTCGGTGACGCTGCGCACCTCGACCGTGCCAACGCCGCGGGGTTCGATGGACACCACCTCGCCGGTCATCACGGCGTCCCCGAGCTCACCCGCGAGCGCTTTGATCGCGGCGCGAGTACGGATCGCGCCGCCCGCCTCGTCGAACATCGCCGGTCCGGAGTATCCAGCAAGCAGCGGCATTCGCTCAGCGAGCTCGTCTGACCCGATCGCGCGCGCGGCCACGCCGCCGACACGGTCCAGCACACGCAGCCGCGCGAGCGCGCTCGCGCCGATCGCCACCGCACCATCTGACGAGACCAGCTCGACGTCGAACCGTTCGGCCCAGTCAGCCCACACTGCGCGGCTCTCGCGCGCGAACGCGACGAGCCGCGGGTCGTCGTGCGCATGCCGGAAGATCCGCGACTCGCCGGCGGACTGTCCCTGGCCGGGCAGACCGGTCTCGTACAGACGCACGCTGACGCCCTGCTCGCGGAGCGCGTACGCAGTGGAGAGGCCAACAATGCCGCCTCCGATCCACGGACGCCGAAGGGACGCCGTCGAGCTGCGGTTCAGCCAACACCCCGCCGGCGCGGCTGGGGACACGTGCTCGCTTGTCCGGATCGGGCGTGGCCGAATGGTCGCTGCAGGCTCCTGCCTTCACCGCGCCGTGGGCGATGTCGCTGACGTTGGACGGTGCGCAGTAGCTGCTGATGATGCTCGGGATCTTGCTGAGGAGTCTGCTCGGGGTCGACGGGCCAGTCGGCGCGCAAGGTACGGCGCGGTGGCGCTGCCCGCGGCCGAGGCGACGTCGGTGGGAGTGCCGGCGGCGACCACCCGTCCACCTGCATCGCCTCCGCCCGGACCGAGGTCGATGACCCAGTCGGCGGTGGCGATGGTGTCGAGGTCGTGCTCGACGAGGACGACGGTGTTGCCGGCATCGACGAGCAGGTGGAGCTGTCGCAGCAGCAGGGCGATGTCGGCGGGGTGGAGGCCCGCCGTCGGTTCGTCGAGCAGGTACAGCGCGTGACCGCGGCGAGCGCGCTGCAGCTCGGTGGCCAGCTTGATGCGCTGCGCCTCACCGCCGCTGAGCTCTGTCGCGGGTTGGCCCAGCCGCAGGTACCCCAGCCCCACCTCGCGCAGCGTCTCGAGACTGCGGGAGGCGGCAGGGACGTCCGCGAGGAACCTCGCCGCGTCGTCGACCGTCATCGACAGCACGTCGGCCACGGTCTTGCCCTCGTAGGTCACCTCCAGCGTCTCGGCGTTGTAGCGGGAGCCATGACAGGTCGGGCACGCTGCGTAGGTTCCCGGCAGGAACAACAGCTCGACAGCCACGAAGCCCTCGCCCTGACAGGTCTCGCTCCGGCCCTCGGCGACGTTGAACGAGAACCGCCCGGCGCCGTAGCCACGGGCCTTTGCCTCGTCCGTCGCCGCGTACAGCTTGCGCACCGCGTCGAACATCCCGGTGTACGTCGCCAGGTTGGACCGCGGCGTACGCCCGATGGGGCGCTGGTCCACCAGGACGAGACGGTCGAACGACTCGAGACCCGAGGCGTCCTCCACGTCGACCTCGAGATCGGCCTGGTCGGGGTCCTCGGGTGCCAGGCCCAGATGGCAGCGCACGAGCTCGGCGAGGACCTGCGTGACCAGCGTCGACTTCCCCGACCCGGAGACGCCGGTGACCGCTGTCAACACGCAGAGCGGGATGTCGACCGAGACGTCGGTGAGGTTGTGGCGAGAGACGCCGCGCAGGTGCAGGTGGCCGTGCGGGGCCCGCGGGGTGTGGTCCAGGGGCTCGGCGCGCCCGAACAGGTACCTGCTGGTGGCGGACTCCTCGATCGCCTCCAGCCCGGCCACCGGGCCGCTGTAGAGCACCCGACCTCCGCCCTCCCCGGCGTCCGGTCCGATGTCGATGACCCAGTCGGCGCGTCGTACGACGTCCATGTCGTGCTCGACCACGAACAGCGTGTTGCCGGATGCCTTGAGCCGGGCCAACACGTCGAGCAGCGGCTCGGCATCGGCTGGGTGCAGGCCGGCCGAGGGCTCGTCCAGCACGTAGACGACTCCGAACAGGCCGGACCGCAGCTGGGTCGCGATGCGCAGGCGCTGTGCCTCACCGGGCGACAGGGTCGTCGAGGAGCGCCCGAGGCTGAGGTAGCCGAGGCCGAGGTCGAGCAGCACCTCGATGCGCGCGACCAGGTCGGCGCAGATCCGCACCGCCACCTCGTTGGTCTCCTCGGGCAGCTCGGCGACGGGCCGCAGCACAGCGACCACTTCGGCGAACGACATCGCGTTGATCTCGGCGATGGACCACCCGGCGACCGTGACCGCGAGCGCCTCCGGCCGCAGCCCGCTGCCGAGACACTCGGGACATGACACGCTCCGCACGAACCGCAGCGCCCGTTCGCGCATCCGCTCGCTCGTCGAGTCGGCGAGCACGTGCATGACGTGCTTGCGGGCGCTCCAGAACTTCCCGTAGTAGCCGTGGTCGACCCGATCCCGTTGCGGCTTGATCAGCACCGATGGCTGCTCGTCGGTGTAGAGCAGCCAGTCCCGGTCCTTCTTCCTCAGCCTGCCCCACGGCTTCTCGATGTCGATGTCGAGACCACTCACGATGCTGCGCAGGTTGGCACCCTGCCAGGCACCGGGCCAGGCCGCGATCGCGCCCTCGCGGATGCTCAGCGACGGGTCCGGGACGAGGAGGTCCTCGGCCACGTCGTGCACGACGCCCAGACCGTGGCAGCGCAGGCAGGCACCGGCGGCGGTGTTCGGCGAGAAGGCTTCGGCGGCCAGGTGCGCGGCACCCGACGGGTAGGTCCCTGCACGTGAGTAGAGCATTCGCAGGAGGTTCGACAGCGTCGTGATCGTGCCGACCGTCGACCGGGAGCTCGGCGCACCGCGCCGCTGCTGGAGGGCCACGGCCGGCGGGAGTCCGGTGATCTCCTGCACGTGCGGCGCACCGACCTGTTGAAGCAGCCGACGGGCGTACGGCGCGACCGACTCGAAGTAGCGGCGCTGCGCCTCGGCGTACAGCGTGCCGAACGCGAGCGACGACTTGCCGGAACCGGAGACGCCGGTGAACGCGACCATGGCGTCGCGCGGGATGTCGACGTCGACGTCGCGCAGGTTGTGCTCGCTCGCGCCCCGCACGTGCACGAAGGTGTCGCTCGGGTCATAGGTCACGATCCATCCTGACCCGCCGCACGCGTGAAGGAGAATCCTCTGAGATGCGCTCGGCATCGCGGTGCCGTTCGCTGATCCTGCGTGCCACGCCGGCCGCTGAAGCAACGGGCGGTGATGAGCCAGGGGTCGAACGGCGAACTGGGCGTGATTGACGCCTTCCATCACCTGCGCATCCAGCTCCGAGGTTGCCCGGCCGATGCGCCCGTGCACGTCAGATTCTGCATGTCAGTGCCTAGTCTGGGGGAGTGCCCGACCCCGCCGAGATCGACGTACGAATCGACCGTGCGAGCGCTCGACCGTTCGGGCGGAGGTTCCACCTGCGCGGGCGCGAGCGGGCGACGGCTGAGCTGCGCGGTCCGCAGACAATGCGGGCGCACGCCGCGGAGATCATCGCGGAGCGGTTGGCGCCGGCGGAGCCGCGCAACGACGGCCGCCAGACCCCGTACCGCAACCACCCCGTGTTCGTGGCCCAGCATGCCACCGCGACCTGCTGCCGCAGCTGCCTGGAGACGTGGCACGGCATTGCGAAGGGACGTCGGCTCGACCGCGGCGACAGGGCATACGTGGTCGAGGTGATCGGGCGCTGGATCGATCGCGAGCTGGGAGCCTCCGCCGAAGGCCGAGGCTAGGGCAGCACCAGCTCCGTCACCCGACCCGTGCGCGAAGCCAACGGTTCGTCCCCGGCGCCAGTCCTTTGGCTTTCGGCAGCCCGCCACCAGGCGCAACGACAACGGCGACCCCGTCTGGGAGTGACCACTTCAGTGCGTGTTGGACCCCGTTCTGCGCAGGACTCAGACAGCAACTTGTGCCCATGCTGGCGTACTGTCCCGAAATCTGATTCAAGCTGTGACCGTGTCCGGGTGTGCAACAAGCCATCGAGAAAGAACGTGAGACGCCGCCAAGCGACCAGAAGGTCACTTGACGGCGTTTCCGCAGGTCAGAGGCGGTTTTCTTCGGTTGATCAGCAACCTTCAGGACCGTCCCAGACGGTGAGAATCAGATGTCGTAGTAGAGCTCGAACTCGTGCGGGTGCGGCCGCAGCTGCACCGGGGCGATCTCCTGGGTCCGCTTGAAGTGGATCCACGTCTCGATCAGGTCGTCGGTGAAGACACCGCCGGCCGTCAGGTAGTCGTGGTCCGCCTCGAGGGCGTCCAGCACGGCACCGAGGGAGGTCGGCACCTGGTCGATGTCGGCCATCTCGTCCGGCGGCAGCTCGTAGATGTCCTTGTCGATCGGGTCGGCCGGCTCGATCTTGTTCTGCACGCCGTCGAGGCCGGCGAGCATGAGCGCGGCGAAGGCGAGGTAGGGGTTCGCCGAAGGGTCGGGGAAGCGGGTCTCCACGCGCTTGGCCTTGGGGTTGGCGCCCGTGATCGGGATGCGGACCGAGGCGGAGCGGTTGCGCGAGGAGTAGACCAGCGAGATCGGTGCCTCGAAGCCCGGCACCAGGCGGTGGTAGGAGTTCACCGTCGGGTTGGTGAACGCCAGCAGCGACGGCGCGTGGGCCAGGATGCCGCCGATGTACCAGCGGGCGGTGTCGGACAGGCCGGCATAGCCGGTCTCGTCGAAGAACAGCGGCTCGCCGTCCTTCCACAGCGACTGGTGGACGTGCATGCCGGAGCCGTTGTCGCCGAAGATCGGCTTGGGCATGAAGGTGACCGACTTGCCCTGCTCCCAGGCGGTGTTCTTGATGAGGTACTTGAACTTCATCACGTCGTCGGCGGCCTTGAGCAGCGTGTCGAAGCGGTAGTTGATCTCCGCCTGGCCGGCCGTGCCGACCTCGTGGTGGGCACGCTCGACGAGCAGGCCGCACGCCTCGAGGTTCTTGACCATGTCGGCGCGCAGGTCGCTGTAGTGGTCGTAGGGCTCGACGGGGAAGTAGCCGCCCTTGAGCCGGGTCTTGTAGCCCTTGTTGTCGCCGTCGTCCTTGCCGGAGTTCCACCAGCCCTCGACGGAGTCGATGTGGTAGTAGCCCTCGTTGACGCCGGTGCTGTAGCGGACGCTGTCGAAGATGTAGAACTCGGCCTCGGGCGCGAAGTACGCCGTGTCGGCGATGCCGGTCGAGTCGAGGTAGGCCAGCGCCTTGCGGGCGATGTTGCGCGGGTCGCGGCTGTAGGCCTCGCCGGTGATCGGGTCGTGGATGAAGAAGTTGACGTTCAGCGTCTTGGACTTGCGGAACGGGTCGACGTACGCCGTGGTCGGGTCGGGGAAGAGCGACATGTCCGACTCGTTGATCGCCTGGAAGCCGCGGATGGAGGAGCCGTCGAAGCCGAGGCCGTCGTCGAACACGCTCTGGTCGAACGAGGACACCGGGACCGTGAAGTGCTGCATCACACCCGGCAGGTCGCAGAAGCGGACGTCGACCATCTCGACGCCCTCGTCCTTGATGAACTTCAAGAGCTCATCGGAGTTGTTGAACATTCGGAGATCCTCCTTGACGGCGCCCAGCGCACGTCGAGTTGCAGCGTCACGGAACGGGGCCTCGTTGCACCGTGCCGCCACGCTAGGCGGGAGCAGTTTCCTGACCGTATCCCGATTGTTTCGGCCGTGTTACAAGTGCCCGGCCGGTGACCGCCGTACGGACCCCACCTAGGCTGGGAACGTGTCGAGCGTCGTAACACCGGAGCTCCGGTCCGCCACCTGGGGCCGGCGGGTCCTCGCGCTGTTCATCGACTGGGTGACGTGCCTCGCCATCGTCGAGGGCCTCGTCGCGACCGGATTCCTCGGCGGCAACCCCAACGGCCTGGGCACGCTGGCGCTCTTCGTCGTCGAGTCGGCGCTGTTCACCGCCGTGACCGGCGGCTCGTTCGGCAAGCTCGCCACCCGGCTGCGCGTCATCCGCCACGACGCCCCGGGCCAGCCCGTGTCGCTGCTGCGGGCGCTGGTGCGCTCGGTGCTGATCGCGCTGCTCGTCCCGCCGCTGCTGACGTTCGACGGGCGCGGCCTGCACGACGTCGCCGCGGGGACGCGGACCGTCGCGCTCTAGGCGTGCTGGTCGGGTCAGCGACCGCGCTGCTGCGAGCGCATCCCCTTCATGGAGGTCGGGACCGGGCCCTTGGGCAGCGGCAGCTTGCCGCGCTGGGCGTCGAGCGCCCTGAGCCGCTGGAGGATGTCGGTCATCTCGGCCGGCTTCACCGAGCGGCCGAGCTTTTGCACGTGGCGCACCAGCTTGGGCAGCGGGACCTCGCCCTCGCCGCGACCGCAGACGACCTCGTGGATGGGCACCTCGTAGGCGACGCGCTCGTGCTTCTTGCGCTCGGTGACGAGCAGCTGCTTGACGCGGCTCTGGCTCGAGCCCTCGCCGACCAGGACGATCCCGGGCGGACCGACGACGCGGTGCACGACGTCCTGCTGCTTGGTGAAGCCGACGACCGGGTCGACCTTCCAGCCGCGGCGCAGCATCTGGAGCGCACCCGCGGCGGCGGCCGGCTGACCCTCCATCTGGGTGTACGCCGCCTTCTGCGCACGGCGGCCGAACACCAGCAGCGTGCAGAGCAGGCCGATGAGCAGGGCGCCGACGATCGAGATGATCAGCGAGATGGTGCCCGAGCCCGGCAGCAGCCACATGACGCCGAAGCCGATGGCCGCGCCCAGGACGAAGACGCCCAGGAGGATCCAACCCAGGCGCGGGTCGCTGCGCTTGGCCATCGTGTAGGTCTGCATGATCTGCCCGCGGCGCGAGCTCGGCGTGGGTGCGGCGGTCGACATCAGGATGGCCCTGTCCAGCTAGGTGCGGTCGGTGAGGTGGAGCGGGGGGGTCGGGACGTGCCCGACGTGGGCGGTTCAGGCGGTCGCGGCGGCGCGCGCGTCCATGGCCTGACCGTACAGCCGTCCGGCGCGGTAGGACGAGCGGACCAGCGGACCCGACAGCGCGCCGGCGAAGCCGATCTCGTCCGCCTCGGCCTTGAGCTCGACGAACTCCTCGGGCTTGACCCAGCGCTCGACGGGGTGGTGGCGGGGGGAGGGGCGGAGGTACTGCGTGATCGTGATCAGCTCGCACCCGGCGTCGTGCAGGTCGCGCAGCGCCTGGCTGACCTCCTCACGGGTCTCGCCCATGCCGAGGATCAGGTTGGACTTGGTCACCAGGCCGAAGTCGCGGGCCTGGGTGATGACGTCGAGCGAGCGGTCGTAGCGGAACGCCGGGCGGATCCGCTTGAAGATCCGCGGGACCGTCTCGACGTTGTGGGCGAGGACCTCGGGACGCGACTCGAAGACCTCGGTGAGGAGGTCCGGCTTGCCGTTGAAGTCGGGGATGAGGTTCTCCACGCCCGTGTCGGGGTTGAGCTCGTGGATGGCGCGCACCGTCTCGGCGTACAGCCAGGCGCCGCCGTCGGGGAGGTCGTCGCGCGCGACGCCGGTGATGGTGGCGTAGCGCAGCTGCATCTTCTGCACGGACTCGGCGACGCGGCGCGGCTCGTCACGGTCGAGCGGCTGGGGCTTGCCGGTGTCGATCTGGCAGAAGTCGCAGCGGCGGGTGCACTGGTCGCCACCGATGAGGAAGGTGGCCTCGCGGTCCTCCCAGCACTCGAAGATGTTGGGGCAGCCGGCTTCCTGGCACACCGTGTGCAGCCCCTCGGACTTCACCAGGTTCTGCAGCGAGGTGTACTCCGGGCCCATCTTGGCCCGGGTCTTGATCCACTCCGGCTTGCGTTCGATCGGGGTCTCCGCGTTGCGGATCTCCAGTCGGAGGAGCTTGCGTCCTTCAGGTGCGGGAGCGGTGGTCACACGCCTCACTCTACGACGGCGTCCGGGCGCCCCCAACTCGCCCTGAGCCGGAGCCGGAGGCACATCCCGGGGACGACGCCGCGCTGAGCGGCGTACGCCTCAGGCGCCCGGCCGGACCAGCTCGATGCGCGGCGCGCGGGCCGACTCGGGACGCGGCTCGTAGTCGGGCGTGGCGTCGTAGGGCTGCCAGGCGAGGTAGGCCGACAGGTGCTCGCGCACGCTCGGCAGCACGTCGCGCACGGTGACGTCGCGCCCCAGCTCCTGCGACAGCGAGGTGACGCCGGCGTCGGCGATCCCGCACGGCACGAACCGGTCGTACCAGCCGAGGTCGACGTCGCAGTTGAGCGCGAAGCCATGCATCGTCACGCCGCGGCTGACCCGGATGCCGATGGCAGCGATCTTGCGCTCCGGGCCGCGGTCGTCGGCCCGCAACCACACCCCGCTGCGCCCCGGCACGCGCGCCGTGGTGACCCCGAGGTCGGCGCACACCGCGATCAGCGCCTCCTCGACGCGACGGACGTAGTCGACGACCTTGACGTGGTCGGGCAGCCGGACGATCGGGTAGCCGACCAGCTGGCCGGGGCCGTGGAAGGTGATCTTGCCGCCGCGGTCGACGTCGATGACGTCCGCGCCGCCCGGGTCGAGCGGCCGCTCGTGGGGGTCGGTGCGCTTGCCGGCCGTGAAGACCGGCGGGTGCTCGAGGAGCAGGACCGTGTCGGGGCGGCTGCCGGCGACGACGGCCTCGTGCAGGTGGCGCTGGGCGTCCCAGGCGGCGAGGTAGTCGACGGCGTCGTCGCCGAGGCCGGCGATCTCGTAGTCCAGCGGCATGCCGCGAGCCTACGCCGCTGGCCTCGGCCGCCGGGTGGGGGACACGTGTCCGAGACGTTGCCCTCGTACGGCCGGCGCGGGGGCGGCTTCTCGGACACGTGTCCGGGACATGGCCGTCGTACGCCCGGCGCGGGGGCGGCTTCGCGGACACGTGTCCGGGACATGGCCCTCGTACGCCCGGCGCGGGGGCGGCTTCTCGGACACGTGTCCGCGTGAACCCGCACCCCGCGGCCTGTGGATGACGCCTGCAGCAGCATCGGGGATCCGCCACGCTGGACAGGTGGACCCCCGACGCCTCCTGCCCGTCCTCGCGGCGCTGGCCTCGGCCTGCGTCGCGGCGACGCTGGTCGTGTCGCTCGGCCGGGCCGGCGAGGGCGCGCCACGGGGCGGCGAGTCGCCAGCAGCGCAGGTGACCCGGGCGGCCGGGGCGGTGACCGACGGACCGGCCGCCGTCCTGGCGCGCTGGGACGCGCGGCGGGCGGAGGCGTGGGCCGCCGCGGACGCGGAGGCGCTGGCGGGGCTGTACGTCGCCGGCTCGCGCACCGGGGCGGCGGACGTGCGGCTGCTGCGCGACTACCGCGAGCGCGGGCTCACCGTCGAGGGACTGACGACCCAGCTCCTGGCCGTCCAGGTCATGGAGCGGACGCCTGACCGGCTGGTGCTGGTGGTCACCGACCGCGTCTCGGGCGGCCGGGTGGTCGGCGCGGACACCGATGTCGCGCTCCCCGCCGACCGGGCGTCGACGCGCCGGGTGGTCCTGGTGCGGGACCACGCCGGCGGGGGAGCGGCCTGGCTCGTGGCCGAGGCGTCCGCCCGGGGCGGAGCTCAGGACAGGGCGGCGGCAAGGACCTCGCGGACGTCCTCGTCCTCGAAGTCGTAGCCCGCCCGCTCGAGCGCCGCGGGGCGGGCGTTGACCGAGCCCAGCAGCTCGGGCGCCATGTCGCCGGCAGCCGCCCTCAGGACCGAGCCGGGCACCGCGAGGAACGCCTTGCGGTGCAGCGCGTGGGCGAGGGCCCGGGTGAACTCGGCGTTGGTGGGCGTACGCGGGCAGCACAGGTTGAAGGGCCCGGAGACGTCGCGCGACTCGATCAGGTAGCTCGTCGCGCCGATCCAGTCGCGCAGCGAGATCATCGGCATGTGCTGCTCGCCCGAGCCGAGGCGGGCCCCGCCACCCGCCTGGAAGAGCAGTCGCAGCTGCTTGAGCGGGGGAGCCGTGCGGTCCATCACCGGAGCCGTGCGCAGGACGCACACCCGCGAGCCTGCGGCGCGGGCCTCCTCGGCCGCCTCGTCCCACTCCCGGGCGACCCGGGTGAGGAGCGCGTCGCCGCGGCTGTCGGACTCCTCGGTGACCGGGGCGTCGCCGTGGTCGCCGTAGAAGCTGATGCCGTTGCCGGCCATGAACGCCGCCGGGCGCTCGCTCGCCGCGATGGTCCGGGCCAGCAGCCGGGTGGTCGAGACCCGCGACTCCATGACCTCCTCGGCCCACTTCCGCGAGTGCGGGTTGCCGGCGACGCTGGCGCCCGCGAGGTTGACGACGGCGTCGGCGCGGTCGACGACGGCGGCGTCGATCTGGCCGGCGGCCGGGTCCCACCGCGACTCGTGCTCGGAGGCCGGCTCACGCCGGACGAGCGCGGTCACCTCGTGCCCGTGGACCCGGAGGTGGTCGGAGAGGTGGGTGCCGAGGAAGCCCGACGCTCCGGCGATGAGGACACGCATGCCTCCACCCAACCATGTGCTCCAAGCTGGTCCGGGCGGCTCCGCGGCGTCAGCCGGCCAGGTGTGCCCAGCGCGCGGAGAGCTCGGACCACGGGCCGTCGTCGACCACACGACCGGAGTCGAGCACGACCACCCGGTCGGCCTGGGCGAGCGCGGCGGACTTGCTGGTGGCTCCGATCACCGCAGCGCCGCGGGCGCGGAGCGCGTGCCACAGCTCGATCTCCGTGCTGGCGTCGAGCGCCGACGACACGTCGTCGGCCAGCAGCACGTCGGCCTCGGCCGCGAGCGCGCGGGCCAGCGCGAGCCGCTGGACCTGTCCTCCGGAGAGGCGGACGCCGCGGTGGCCGACGAGGGCGTCCGGGCCGCCGGCCTCGGCCACGTCGCGGCCCATGCGGGCCGCCTCCAGGGCGGGCACGACCGCGCGGTCGGGGTGGTCGAGGGCGACGTTGCCGGTGAAGGTGCCCGAGAGCACGCGCGGCACCTGGGCGACGTGTGCCACGCGACCGGGCCGCAGCGTGATCTGCGGGTCGGTGACGACCTCGCCGTTCCAGCGGATCTCGCCCGTGCTGGTCACCAGCCCGGCCAGCGCGCCGAGGAGGCTGGACTTGCCCGAGCCGACCTGACCGAGCAGCAGCACGAGCTCGCCCGCCGCCACGTCGAGGTCGACGCCCTGGACGCCGAGGGTGCCGTCGTCGTGGATCGCGTCGAGGTCACGGATGCTGAGCGAGTGCAGCGGCTCACGCGGTGCCCGGTCGGGCGCGGGGCCGGTCCCGGCGACGAGGTCGACGCCGGGCGGCAGGTCGACGAGGTCGCCGCCGCCCGCGAGCTCGCTGGTGGCGTTCATCCAGGCGCGCACACCGGGCGCCTCGGTCACGACGGAGCCGGCCACGCGGCCGAACCAGTCGAAGCCGCTGACGGCGTTGGCGATGAGCAGCGCGGTCGCGAGCTCCCACCGGCCGGTCAGCAGGCCGGCCCACGCCGCGACGACGCCGCACTGCACCATCACGAGCGGCACGCCGTCGAGCAGCGCCTGGACGCGGTGCTCGCGGACGGCCGCGTCGACCCGGCCGCCGTCGACGTCGCGCAGGTGCTGGTGCACCTGGGGAGTCGCGGCGGCGAGCTTGACCGTGCGCACCGACTCGAGGGCCGACACGAGTGACTGCCCGAACGTCGCCCGCGCGGTGGACGCAGCGGCCGCGGACCGGCCCGCCACCCGGCGGCCGAGGGTCGAGGCGAGCGCGGAGACGACCATCACCGTCAGCAGGACCGCCCCGGCGACCCAGGTCTGGGCGATGAGGGCGGTGAGGGCGGCCACGATCAGGCCGTTGACGAAGTCGACCCAGCGGTCGGTGTAGCGCGCCAGCCGGTCGGCGTCCATCGTGCGGGCGACGACCTCACCGGGCGGCGTGCGGAGCAGGCGACGCTGCGAGGTCTGGCCGTGGAGCACCGCCGCACGCACCCGGAGCCGCACCTCGACCCACCAGTGGGGGTAGGTGCGGAACGCCTGGGCGAGCAGGAACGGCGCGACCACCAGCGAGGCGACCAGCGCGAGCAGGAGCAGCCCCGGGCTGTCCCCGGCCTGGAGGTCGGTGACGATGTGTCCCCAGACCCAGCCCGTGATGGCGCCGAAGGCACCGGTGAGGGAGGACAGCAGGAAGAGCACGGCGCCCAGCAGCCCCCACTGCGGCTGGATGCTCACGGTGTGGAGCACCGCCCTGGCCAGGCTCGGGGTGGGCGCGAGCTCGGGCGGCGGCGGGGGAGTCGTGCTGCGGCGCACCGACCCGATCGTGGAGTCGTCGTGGTGGTGCGCCTCGACGACCGCCTCGTGGGCGGCGGCCGCGAGGAGGTCGCGGAAGGGACCCTCCTCGGCCGCGAGCCGCGCCCGGGGGCCCTGCTGGACGACACGGCCGGACTCGAGCACGGCGACCTGCTCGGCGCGCTCGGTGGTGGAGAGCCGGTGGGCGACGAGGATGCCGGTGCGTCCGGCGATCAGGCGGTCGGCGGCACGGACGACGCGGGCCTCGGTGACCGGGTCCATCCGGGCGGTCGCCTCGTCGAGGACGACGACGCTGACGTCGCGCACGAGGAGCCGGGCGAAGGCGACCAGCTGCTCCTCGCCTGCCGACAGGCTGGTGCCCCCGGGTCCGAGGACGGTGTCGAGGCCCGCGGGGAGGCCGGCGACCCAGTCGGTGAGGCCGAGCTCGGCGACCGCCGCCTCGACGGTGGCGCGGGGCGCGTCGTCGAACAGGGTGATGTTGTCGGCGAGCGTGCCGGCGAGGACCTCGGTGCGCTGCGTGACGACGCCGACGGCGGCCCGCAGCTGCTGCAGGTCGAGGTCGAGCACGTCGACGCCGCCGAGGAAGACCGAGCCGCGGGGCGGCTCGACGGCGCGGGAGAGCAGCGAGGCGAGGGTCGACTTGCCGGAGCCGGTGCGGCCCACGAGCGCGCACGTGTGGCCGGCGGTGAGCAGCAGGTCGACGTCGCGTAGCGCGAAGGTGCCGGTGCCGTAGCTGAACGCGAGGTGGCGGAACTCCACGTCGAGTGGACCGTCGGGCACGGGGAGGCCGCCGGTCGGCTCGGCCGGCGAGGCCAGCATCCCGCGCAGCCGGAGCACCGCGCCGAAGCCCTCTTGGAGGTCGGGCAGGTGGCGGGCGAGCATGTCGACGCCGCCGACGAACATCGTCGTGACGAGGAAGAGGGTCACCAGCCGCGCGGTCGACAGGTCGCCGGACAGCACCAGCGCCACGCCGACGACGCCGACCGCGGCGAGGGCGCCGTGGAGCAGGCCGCCGCTGCGGCGGGTGATGCGGACCTCGACGGCCAGCACCGCGTCGAGGGTGCGGTGGACGACGGAGGCCAGGTGAGCGTTGCGGCGCAGGACGTGGGCCTGGCCCAGCGACGTGCGGAGGTCGTCGCGGGCGGCCACGCCCTCCTCCGTGGAGGCGGCGTGGTCGGTCCAGGCGGCCTCCTCGACCACCTTCTTGAGCGCCACCTGGGGCAGCAGCTTGCGGACGACGAGGAACGTCGCGACCGCCGTCAGCGGGAAGAGGAAGACCGCCGGCCACCAGGTCAGGGACGCGACCACCCACAGCGGGCCGGAGGCCAAGAACGTGCGCGCCGCCTGCCAGACGCCCCAGCGCATCAGCTGGCCGACCTCCCAGGTGTCGTCGTCGATGCGGTCGAGCACCTCGCCGACGGCCTGCTCGGAGAGCTCGGAGAGCGGCTGGGCCATCGCGGCGTCGAGCAGGTCGGAGCGGAGCCGGCCCTCGGCCCGGTCGCAGATGCCTGCCCAGATCGTCTTGGCGACGGTGTCGATCACCGCACCGCCGACGACGCAGGCCGCGAGCAGCACGAGCAGGCCCTCGGTGGGGCTGTCGGCGAGCCGGCCGGCCACCATCGACCCGAGCGACGCGGCGACGGCGCCGAGGAGCGACATCGAGAAGCAGAGGTAGCTCAGCGGACGGCGCACGCGCCGCCAGTCGACGGGCTGGCGGTGTGCGGGGAGCCCCGACCCGGAGGTGGTCGCGTCGGTGGGGCGGGAGGCTTCGGTGATCGTCACGGTGTCTTCAGGCTAGGTGGTGGAGCCGACAGCGCGCTCCCGAATAAGGGTGGGGCCGCGCACACCACAGGACCCTGGCCGACGGGTCGGCCGGGGTCCTGCGTGGGAGCTGCTGCTCCGGGTCGTGCGGCGCTCCTCAGACCTCGAACTGACCGGCCTCGAGGCGCTTCTTGACCTCCTGGAGGAAGCGGCCCGCGTCGGCGCCGTCGACCAGTCGGTGGTCGTAGGTGAGCGACAGGTGGACCATGTGGCGCACCGCGATCGTCTCGCCGAGGTTGGGGTCGTCGATCACCACGGGACGCTTCACCACGGCACCGGGGCCGAGGATCGCGACCTGCGGCTTGTTGATGATCGGGGTGTCGAACAGGGCCCCGAAGCTGCCGAGGTTGGTGATCGTGAAGGTCCCGCCGGACAGCTCGTCCGGGGTGATCTTGTTGGTGCGGGTGCGCTGGGCGACGTCGGCGATCTTCTTGGCCAGGCCGGCGATCGAGAGGTCGCCCGCCTCCTTGACGACCGGCGTCAGCAGGCCCTTCTCGGTGTCCACGGCGAAGGCGATGTTCTCGCGGTCGAAGTAGGTCACCTCGCCCTTCTCGGCGTCGATCGCCGCGTTGAGCTTGGGGTGCAGCTTGAGCGCGTCGATGGCGGCCTTGGCGAAGAACGGCAGGTAGGTCAGCTTCACGCCCTCACGGGCCAGGAAGTCGGCCTTCGCGGCCTCGCGCAGCCGGGCGATCGAGGTCACGTCGACCTCCATCACCTGCGTCAGCTGGGCGGCCTCCTGCAGCGACTCGACCATGCGCGTGGCGATGACCTTGCGCAGCCGCGACAGCGGCTCGGTCGTGCCGCGCAGCGGCGACGGCGCGGACGACGTCGGTGCGGCCGCCGGGGCAGCGCTGGCGGCAGCAGGAGCGGCGGCCACGGGTGCGGCCTGCTGGGCCTGCTGCTGGCTCTGCTGCTGGGCCGCCGCGGCTGCGTCGAGGACGTCCTGCTTGCGGATCCGGCCACCGACGCCGGTGCCCTGCACCGCGCCGAGGTCGACGCCGTGCTGGTCGGCCATCTTGCGCACCAGCGGGGTGACGTACGCCGTCTGGTCGCGGCCGCCCTCAGCGGAGCCGGACGCAGACCCGGAGACGGAGCCGGCCGCGGGGGCCCGGCTCGCGGCGTCGTCGCGCTGGGGCTCGGGCTCGCCCTCGGCCGTGGGGGCGTAGGGTGCCTCACCGAGGGCGCGCGGCTCGGCCTCTTGCTGCTGCGCCTGCTGGGGCTGCTCCTGCGACTGCTCCTGCTGAGCGGGGGAGTCCTGCTTCTCCGCCTCGGGGGTCTCGTCGCCGGGGGGCAGGCTGCCGGTCTCCTCGGCGATCTGCTCCTCCTGCTCGGCCTTCTTCTCGGCGTTCGCCTCGTCCTTGGGCTGCGCCTCGGGGGCCTGCGGCTCACCCTGCGAGCCGCCGGAGCCGGCGTCGCCGGAGCCGATGATCGCGAGCTCGGCGCCGACCTCGACGGTCTCGTCCTCCTCGGCCTTGATCTCCAGCAGGGTGCCGGCGACGGGGGAGGGGATCTCGGTGTCGACCTTGTCGGTGGAGACCTCGAGCAGCGGCTCGTCGACCGCGACCTCGTCGCCGACCTGCTTGAGCCAGCGGGTGACGGTGCCCTCGGTGACGGACTCACCCAGCGCGGGCAGCGTGACCGGCGTACCGGCGCCGCCGCCCGAGGACGAACCACCGGAGGACGAGCCGCCGGACGAGGCTGCCTGCTCGGCCGCGGGCTCCTGCTCGGCGGGGGCGTCCTCCTTCTGCGACTCGGGGGTCTCGTCGCCGGGCGGCAGGCTGCCGGTCTCCTCGGCGACCTGCTCCTCCTGCTCGGCCTTCTTCTCCGACTGCTCCTCGTCCTTCGGCTGAGCCTCCGGCTCGGCGGAGTCGGAGGCGTCGCCGGCCGACTCGCCCTCCTCGCCCACGACGGCGAGGACCGCGCCGACCTCGACGGTGTCGTCCTCGTTGGCCTTGATCTCCAGCAGGGTGCCGGCGACGGGGGAGGGGATCTCGGTGTCGACCTTGTCGGTGGAGACCTCCAGCAACGGCTCGTCGACGGCAACCGTGTCACCGACCTGCTTGAGCCAGCGGGTGACGGTGCCCTCGGTGACGGACTCGCCGAGTGCGGGGAGGGTGACTTCGGAGGCCATGTGGTTCCTTCGCTCGCGTGTGGGTGGGGTTCAGGTGTCAGGAGTGGGCGTGCAGCGGCTTGCCGGCGAGGGCCAGGTGCGCCTCACCGAGGGCCTCGTTCTGCGTCGGGTGCGCGTGCACCAACGGGGCGACGTCGTCGGCGTGCGCCTCCCAGTTGTAGATGAGCTGCGCCTCGCCGATGAGCTCACCGACGCGGTCTCCCACCATGTGGACGCCGAGCACGGGGCCGTCGGTGAGGCCGACCAGCTTGACGAAGCCCTGGGTCTGCAGGATCTGGCTCTTGCCGTTGCCGCCGAGGTCGTAGGTCACCGTGGTGACCGCGTCGCCGTGCAGCTCACGGGCCCGCGCCTCGTCGAGGCCGACGGAGGCGATCTCGGGGTGGGAGTACGTCACCCGCGGGATGCCGGTCTCGTCGACGGGCTGCGGGTCGAGGCCGGCGATGTCCTCGGCGACGAAGATGCCCTGCTGGAAGCCACGGTGGGCCAGCTGCAGCCCCGGGACGATGTCGCCGACGGCGTAGACGCCCTCGACGTTGGTGCGGCAGCGCTCGTCGGTGAGGACGAAGCCGCGCTCCATCTCGACGCCCTGCTCGGCGTAGCCCAGGCCGTCGGTGGACGGTCCGCGGCCGACCGCGACGAGCAGCAGCTCGGCCTCGACGACGTCGCCGCCCTCCACGGTGACCGCGACGCCCGTGTCGGTGGTCTTGACGCTCTGGAACGGCGTGCCGGTGAGGAAGGTGATGCCGCGCTTGCGGAAGGCCCGCTCGAGGGCCTTGGAGGAGGCCTCGTCCTCGGCGGCCACGAGGCGTGGCAGGGCCTCGATGATCGTGACGTCGGCGCCGAAAGACCTCCACACGCTGGCGAACTCGCAGCCGATGACACCGCCGCCGAGCACGATCACGGAGGCGGGGACCCGGTCGAGCCGGAGCGCCTGCTCGGAGGTGATGACCTTCTCGCCGTCGACCTCGAGGCCGGGCAGCGTCCTGCTGTAGGAGCCGGAGGCGAGCACGACGGTCCTGCCGGTGTGCTCGGTGCCGTCGACGGTCACGGTGCGCGGGCCGGTCAGCGTGCCGGTGCCCTCGATCACGGTGATGCCGCGGGACTTGATGAGACCGGTGAGGCCCTTGAAGAGCCGGTCCACGACCTTGTCCTTGTAGGAGTTCACGCCGACCATGTCGATCCCGTCGAGGCTGGCGTGGACGCCGAACCTGGCGGCGTCGCGGGCCGAGTCGGCGACCTCCGCGGCGTGGAGCAGGGCCTTGGTCGGGATGCAGCCCACGTGGAGGCAGGTGCCGCCGAGGTTGCCCTTCTCGACCAGTCCGACCGTCAGCCCCAGCTGGGCCGCCCGCAGGGCACAGGCGTAACCGCCCGAACCAGCCCCGAGGACGAGTACGTCGTACTCACCGTCCGCCACAGATGTCCCTCCACACTTCGACTCGTCCCTGCCGATCCACCGCGGGCCCGTCGAGATCCCGGGTCCGGGCGCGTCCATCTTTGCACTCTTTGTGAGGCTGTCCACACCGGGTCAGGGTCAGCCCGGACGTCAGCCGAAAGGTGGAACCGGACGCCGAACGGCGGGGGCGGTGGGCAGGCTCCGGCAGAATGTCCGCCATGGGCATGTTCGACCGATTCCGGCGCAAGGGGCGCACCAGTCGTCCGGCGCAGGACGCCGCGCGCACCGGCTCCACCCGCGTGCGCGCCTCCGACGGCGACGACGTGCGCCATCTCGAGGCCTTCGTCACCACGCGGCAGGGGGTCGAGGGGTTCGTCGAGCCTCGCACCGCGGTGAGCGACGTGACCATCCTGCTGGTGGCCCACGACGGTGAGTGGACGCGCCGCCGGGTGCCGAGCGTGAAGTGGGCCCACGACTTCGCCAACCGCAACCGCGTGCCGTCCTACGACGCCGCCGTGGTCGGCGTGCCGCAGCGGATGCGCGACTACAACAAGCGCAAGAAGGCCGAGGGGATCTGACCCCGGCCGGTCAGCCCTCGGCCAGCGACCGAGCGAACGCGACGAGCGTGGTGACGCCGAACCCGGTCGCGCCCGAGGGGACGTGGCCGTAGGGACCGCCGGTGTTGATCTCCTTGCCGGCGATGTCGAGGTGCGCCCACGGCAGCCCGCCGGTGAACTCGCGCAGGAACGCCGAGGCGTAGAGACCACCACCCCACCGCACCCAGTCGTGCTGGAGCAGGTCGGCGACCTTGGAGCTGGTGATCCGCTCCGACATCTCCTCGGGGATCGGCATGGGCCAGTGCTGCTCGCCCGCGGCCACGCCCGCGGCGAGGACGGCGGGGACCTGGTCGTCGGTGCCCATCACCGCGCCGACCTTGTCGCCGAGCGCCAGCTGCATGTGGCCGGTCAGGGTGGCGATGTCGACCACCACGTCGGGCTGCTCCTGCACGGCCATCGACAGCGCGTCGCCGAGCAGCATGCGGCCCTCGGCGTCGGTGTTGGCGATCTCGACGGTCGTGCCGTTGTGCATCGTGATCACGTCGCCGGGACGCGTCGAGGTGGCCGAGACCATGTTCTCCGCCATCGGCGCGAAGGCGGTCACCTTCACCGGCAGGCCCAGCCGCGCGATGGCGAGGGTCGCGGCGACCACGCTGGCCGCGCCGGCCATGTCGCCCTTCATGTTGAGCATGCTGGACGACGGCTTGATGGTGAGGCCGCCGGAGTCGAAGGTGACGCCCTTGCCGACCAGCGCGAGGTGCGCGACGGCGTTCTTCGGCGCCCACGTGAGCCGCACCAGCCGCGACGGAGCGGCGGAGGAGTCGCCGACGCTGAGGATGCCGCCGCAGCCCATCTCCGCCAGCTGCTCGTGGTCGAACACCTCCAGCTTGACCTTGGGGGCGCCGCGGCCCTTGGTGACCTCCTGGTGCGCGGCCGTGACCAGGTCGGCGAGGAGCGGCGGCGTGCAGTCGCGGGGCGGGGTGTTGACCCAGTCGCGGCAGAGGGTGACCGCGTCGGCGAGGACCTCGGCCGACTCGAGCGCCGCGACGGCCTCGGCGCGGCGTGCCAGGGCGGTCAGCACGACGACGTCGGTGGGTCCGGTGGACTCGCTCGTCGCTGACTTGTAGGCGGTGAAGGTGTAGCCGCCGAGGCGGTGCCCCTCGACGACCGCGGCGACGAGCTCCGGGGTCTCGCTCGGCAGGGCGAGGGCGACCGACGCCGCGTTGGCGACGCTGCGGGCGGCGACTCCCGCCGCGCGGCGTACGGCGACGGGGTCGGCGGGGTCGTCGCCGAGGCCGACGAACACCAGCAGGGGCGCCTTGACCTCGTCGCGGGTGGGCGCCTTCACGGCCTCGCCCGCCTTGCCGGTGATGCCCATCGTGGACAGGAACGGGCCCAGCCGCCGGCCGTAGGCCTTGCTGACCTCCTCCGCCGCGTCGCACAGCCGTGGACCCTTCTCGCCGGCGACCACTCCCACCACGACGGCGTCGGCTCGGGTCTTGGCGGGGCTGGCGGTGCGCAGGGAGTACGTGGTCACCGGGGCATGCTAGGCGAGCCCGAGGCGGGGCGGGTGGCGAGATCCGCTGAGGTAGGTTTCGGCGCATGGCCGCCACGCTCAAGCAGTCGCCCCTCCATGACCGCCACGAGGCCCTCGGAGCCAAGTTCGCGGAGTTCGGCGGGTGGTCGATGCCGCTGGAGTACCCGACCGGGGTCGTCAAGGAGCACACCACGGTCCGCGAGACCGTCGGCGTCTTCGACGTGAGCCACCTCGGCAAGGCGATGGTGGCGGGTCCGGGCGCTGCCGAGCTCGTCAACGCCACGCTCTCCAACGACCTGGCCAAGATCGAGCCGGGCAAGGCCCAGTACACCCTCTGCCTCGACGAGTCCGGCGGCATCGTCGACGACCTGATCGCCTACTGGCACGACGACGAGCACGTGCTGCTCATCCCCAACGCCGCCAACGCCGCCGAGGTCGTGCGCCGGTTGCAGGCCGCCGCACCCGCGGGCGTCAAGGTGGTCGACCATCACGACGACTACGCCGTGCTGGCCGTCCAGGGCAGCCGCTCGGACGAGGTGCTGGAGAAGGTCGGCCTGCCGACCGGCCACGGCTACATGTCCTTCGTCGAGGCCGAGCTGCACGACACCGGGGTCGGCGTCGTGGTGTGCCGCACGGGCTACACCGGCGAGCGCGGCTACGAGCTGGTCGTCGTCAACGACGCCGCGGGCGAGCTGTGGGACGCGCTGATGGCCGCCGGCGCCGAGCACGGCATCACGGCGTGCGGCCTCGGCGCCCGCGACACGCTCCGCACCGAGATGGGCTACCCGCTGCACGGCCAGGACATCGGGTTGGACACCAACCCGGTCGAGGCCGGGCTCGCGTGGGCGGTGGGCTGGAACAAGGAGTCCTTCTGGGGTCGCGACGCGGTCGTCCGGGTCAAGGAGGAGGGGCCCAGGCGCCGGCTGCGCGGTCTCGTCGCCCTCGGCCGTGGCATCCCGCGGCCCGGGATGGGGGTCACCCTCACCCACGACATCCCCCTGGCCGACATCACCTCCGGCACCTTCTCCCCGACGCTCAGGAAGGGCATCGGCCTGGCGCTGATCCCGACGATGGTCGCCGAGGACGCGCAGGTCGGCGTCGACGTCCGCGGCCGGCGCGAGATCTTCCAGCTCGTCAAGCCGCCGTTCGTGGACCCGTCTGTCAAGGAGTCCTGACGTGCTGCCCGGACAGCCCCCGACCTTCCGCCCGCCGTCGGCCTCCGAGCGGCCGTGGTGGTGGCGCCTCGAGGACGCCTCGGGCGAGGCCGTCGAGCTCGCCGGCTACTCCGGGGAGCGGTTCGGCACGCAGGGCGACGCCGAGTCGTGGGTCGGCGAGATCTGGGCCGAGCTGGCCGAGCACGGCGTGGCCGCGGTGACCCTGTTCGAGCACGAGCGGCAGGTCTACGGGCCGATGCCGCTCAGCGCCTGAGCCCATCCACGCCGGGTCCGGCTCCGAACCACGGGTCATGGGAGCGGACGCGGACTTCACCCGCTACCTCGACGCCCGCTGGGCCGACCTCGTGGGCGGCCTCGAGGACGAGGGCGTGCCACCCGACGAGGCGCGGCTCGCGGTCGCCGAGACGCTCCTCGCCAGCCGGGGCTCGTGGTCGCGCCGCGTCCGCGAGGAGCAGGTCGACGTCAGCCTGTGGGCCGAGCTCCGTGAGCGCACCGGTCTGCCCGCACGCCCCGGTGAGCCGGTCCCGCACGGCGTACGCCCGTTCGACCCGCGCGACACCCCCGCCGAGTGGCTGACCCGGGCGGAGGCGGCCCGACGCGCCCGCCGCGCCCGCGGCGCCAGGCGGGCCGTCGCCGGCCTGCTCGTGGCGGCCCTGCTCGCGGCCGGGTGGGTGTGGTGGGCCGCCCGGCCGGCACCGGTCGAGGTGCGCCGGGAGGCTAACCCCCTGCCGGTGGTCTGGTACGCCCAGAACGAGCTGCACCTCGACGACGTGGTCGTCGGCCTGGCGGGCGTCGAGGAGTTCGTCTCCTGGGGCTCGGGGGCCGCCGCGCGGCTGCGCTCGGGGGAGGTCGTCCGCGTCGACGCCGACGGTGACGTCCACGGCACCGACGCCCCGCCCGCGCAGCTCGACGACCCGCCCGAGGCTCCTCCGCTCCCGGCGCTCGGCGCCTACGACGTCGTGGTCCAGAGCGCGCCCGTGCCGGGTGGCGGATGGGCCCACCTGCTGGACTCCTCGCGCCGCGACGGTGGGCAGGACGCCGTACGCCGCTCGGAGTCGGGGCGCCGGGCCCTGGTGGTCTGCTCGGCCGACCTCCGCTGCGGCGAGCCGCGGACCATCGTCGAGTCGGGCGGCGGGACCATCCGGCTGCGGTGACCGGTCGCCCGGATGCTCTAGGGTCCCGAGCCGTGGCCGAGGCACTGTGGACGGGCGTGGCGGAGGCCTACGCGAGGAGCTTCGCCGGCCTGTGCGCCGGAGCGATCCCTGCCGTCCTCGACGGCCTGCCGAAGGGTGGGCGCCTGCTGGACGTCGGCTGCGGGACGGGCGAGCTGGTGCGCGCCGCGCGCGGCGCCGGCGCCGACGCGATCGGCGTGGAGCCCGACCCGGCGATGGCGGCGATGGCGGGCACCGCGCTCGACGGCGACGTGGTGGTGGCCGGCCTGCCCGACCTCCCGCTCGCCGAGTCCGGCTTCGACGCGGTGACCGCCAACTTCGTGCTCAACCACGTCGACGACCCCCGGGCCGGAGCGCGCGAGCTGGCGCGCGTCGCGGCGCCCGGGGCGGTGGTGCGGGCCACGATCTGGGGGAGCACCCCACCGCCTCAGGCGGTGATGTGGAACGGGCTGCTCGACTCCGTCGGTGCCGTCCGCCCGCCGGTGCCGCGGCTGCCGCCAGGCCGGGACTTCGACCGGTCGGCCCACGGGCTCGCCGGCATCCTCACCGAGGCCGGCCTCGCCGTCACCGCTGCCGGGACGCGCGCGTGGACGTGGCGCGTCCCGGCCCACGACCTGTGGACCGGCCTCACCTCCGTCGGCAGCTTCGGTGTCCTCTGGCGGGCCCAGTCCGCCGCCGTGCAAGCGCGCCTGCGCTCGGCGTACGACGCACTGGAGCCCCGGCTCGCCTTCGACGTCGAGTGCGTGCTGGTGGAGGCGCGGGTGCCGCGGTCCTGAGCGTGATCGGACCACCGCTTGACCTCATGTCCACGTGAGCTCCTAGCGTCCGCCAGGACGAGTCGGCGACGAGCGAGCGAGGACGGACGATGATGCAGGCGATCGTGCAGAGGGCGTACGGCGGCCCGGAGGTGCTGGTGCTGGAGGACGTCGAGGCGCCGGACCCAGGGACGGGTCAGGTGCGCGTCGCCGTGACCGCCGCCGGGGTGCACCTGCTCGACGCGACGCTGCGCGAGGGGGTCGCCGGCCCCTTCGGGCGGGCCGAGCTGCCCATGACGCCCGGCCGGGAGGTCGCCGGGGTCGTGGACGCGGTCGGGCCCGACGTCGACCGGTCGTGGCTCGGCCGGCGGGTGGTCGCGCACCTCGGTGTCCTCAGCGGTGGCTATGCCACCCGCGCGCTCGCCCCCGCCGCGGCGCTGCTCCCGCTCGCCGACCACGTGGCCGAGGCCGACGCCGTCGCGATGGTGGGGACCGGTCGCACGGCCCTCGGCATCCTCGAGGAGGCCGCGATCGGCCCGGACGACACGGTGCTGGTCACCAGCGCGGCCGGTGGGCTCGGGACGCTGCTGGTCCAGGCGGCCGTGCAGGCGGGGGCGAGGGTCGTCGGGGTGGCCGGCGGTGCGGCGAAGTCGGCCCTGGTGGCGTCGTACGGCGCGCACCCGGTCGACTACCTCGAGCCCGGCTGGCCCCGCGAGGTGTCCGACCTGCTCGGCGACGAGCGCCCGGTGACGGTGGCCCTCGACGGCGTCGGCGGCGCCGTGGGTCGGGCCGCGTTCGAGCTGGTCGCCCCGGGCGGGAGGCTGGTCATGTTCGGCTGGACCGCCGGCGAGGCGGTGCCGCTGACGGCGCAGGACGTGTTCGAGCGCGGTGTCGCGGTGACGGCCGCCATCGGCGCGCGGATGTTCGCCCGTCCGGGCGGGGTCCAGGGCCTCGCCCGGGAGGCGGTGGAGCGGCTCGGCACCGGCGCCTGGCGACCCACCACGACCGGCTTCCCCCTCGCCGACGCCGCGGAGGCGCACCGGGCCCTGGCCGGGCGGCGAACCACCGGCAAGGTTGTCCTGCTCACCTGAGCGCGCGTCGTACAGTCGTCCCGTGCGCGCCTACCTCGACCTGCTCCAGCGGATCCTCGACGAGGGCGTCGAGAAGACCGACCGCACCGGCACCGGCACGCTGAGCGTCTTCGGCCACCAGATGCGCTTCGACCTCGCCGAGGGCTTCCCGCTGGTGACCACCAAGAAGGTGCACACCCGGTCGGTGTTCGGCGAGCTGCTCTGGTTCCTGCGCGGCGACACCAATGTGAAGTGGCTGCAGGACCGCGGCATCACCATCTGGGACGAGTGGGCCGACGAGGACGGCGACCTCGGACCGGTCTACGGCTACCAGTGGCGGTCGTGGCCGACGCCCGACGGGCGGCACGTCGACCAGGTCGCGCGGCTCGTCGAGGGGATCCGCACCAACCCCGACTCCCGCCGCCACATCGTCTCGGCGTGGAACGTCGCCGACGTCGACGACATGGCGCTGCCGCCGTGCCACACGCTGTTCCAGTTCTACGTCGAGCCCACCGCCACCGGCCCCGGCCGGCTGTCGTGCCAGCTCTACCAGCGCTCCGCCGACACCTTCCTCGGCGTGCCCTTCAACATCGCCTCCTACGCCCTGCTGACCCACATGGTCGCCCAGGTGACCGGGCTCGAGGTGGGCGACTTCGTGCACACGATGGGCGACGCCCACCTCTACCTCAACCACGTCGAGCAGGCCCGGCTGCAGCTGTCCCGCGACCCGCGTCCGCTGCCGCGGCTGGTGCTCAACCCGGCGGTCACCGAGATCGACGGCTTCGACCTCGAGGACCTCGCCCTCGAGGGCTACGACCCGCACCCCGGCATCAAGGCCCCCATTGCGGTCTGAGGGCGCCTCGGGCTCGCCCCGTCCCGGCCAGCGGGTGGTGCTCGTCGCCGCCCACGCGCGCAACCGCGTGATCGGCGCCGGCGGCGAGATCCCGTGGCACCTGCCCCACGACTTCGCGCACTTCAAGCGCGAGACGCTCGGGCACACGCTGGTGATGGGCCGGCGCACCTGGGACTCGATCGGGCGACCGCTCCCGGGACGGGCCACGGTGGTGGTGACCCGCGACGCGTCCTTCGACCCGGGCTTCGAGGGCGTGCTGGTCGCGCACTCGCTCGAGCAGGCCTTCGCCCTGGCGGCGGAGCTCCCCGGCGACGTGATGGTCGCCGGGGGCGGCGAGATCTACTCCCTCGTCCTGCCCCTCGCCACCCACCAGGTGCTCACCGAGGTCGACGCGGCACCCGAGGGCGACGCGTTCTACCCCGACTACCCCCGCGACGAGTGGGTCGAGGTGCGCCGCGAGGTGGGCGAGGGCTGCGAGTGGGTCTGGCTCGAGCGCGTGGACCCGGCGACGTGAGCACGCCCGAGCTGCCCCTCCGCGTCGACCCCGCATCCGGCGTGCCGCCCTTCGAGCAGGTGCGCGAGGGCATCCGCGCGCAGGTCGACTCCGGCGAGCTGCCCGCCGGCTCCCGCCTGCCGCCGTGCGCGCGCTGGCGACGTCGCTCGACCTCGCGGCCAACACCGTGGCCCGCGCCTACAAGGAGCTCGAGGCGCTCGGCGTCGTGGAGACGCGCGGGCGCGCCGGGACGTACGTCGCCGGGCGCGGGGTCTCGAGCTCCGTCCGCGCGGCCGCGTCGTCGTACGTCTCGGCGGTGCGGTCGCTCGGGCTCTCCGACGACGCCGCGCTCGACGCCGTGCGCCGGGCGCTCGGCCAGTGACCCGCCCGGTCCTCCTCAACGGCCTGCCGGGCGTCGGCAAGTCCACCCTCGCCCGCCGCTGGGCCGCCGAGCGCCCCGGCACGCTCGTGTGCGACATCGACCTGCTGCGGACCTGGGTCGGCGGCTGGCGCACCTCCTTCGTCGAGGTCGGCGCGGCCGTCCGACCCGCCGCGCAGGGGCTGATCGCCGGCTACCTGGCCGCTGGTGACGTCGTGCTGCCCCAGCTCATCGCCGACCCGGGCGAGCTCGACGCCTTCGCCGAGGTCGCCCGCGGGGCGGGCGCCTCGTTCCAGCACGTGGTGCTGCGTGATCCCTCCGCGCGCACCGGCCGCGCCGCCGGTGAGCGCTTCCGGCGGCGCTCCGGCGACGACCCGTGGCACGACGAGGTGCGGCGCCTGGTCGCCGAGGCGGGCGGCGACGCGCTCCTGGGCGACTACGTGCGCCGGCTGTCCGCCCTCGTCGAGGACCGCCCCGGCACGCTCGTCGTGGACTCGGTCGAGGGAGACGAGGGCACGACGTACGCCGCGCTGGTGGCGGCCCTCGCCTGAGGCGTGACGCGATGTCGGGCCCCGGGCGCGGGCGTGGCAGTCTCGGTCGCGTGCAGGAGCCAGGGGCATCGACAGCAGGACGACCCGCGGAGCGGCACATCGTCGTCGCCGCGGTGGCCCTGGTCCGTGACGGCTGCGTCCTCACGGTGCGCAAGCGCGGGACCCAGCGCTTCATGCTGGTCGGCGGGAAGCTCGAGCCGGGGGAGTCGGCGCGGGACGCCGCGCTGCGCGAGACGCTTGAGGAGGTCGGCCTCGCCATCGAGTCGGCGACGCTGCTCGGCGAGTTCCTCTCCGAGGCGGCCAACGAGCCCGGCCACACCCTCCACTCCACGGTGTTCTGGGTGGAGTCCGACGCCGAGCCGGTCGCGTCCGCGGAGATCGCCGAGGTGCGGTGGACGCCGCTGCGCGACCACCCCGACGACCTCGCCCCGATGCTCGAGCACCACGTGCTCCCGGTGATCCTGAGCACAATTACCAACAGGTAGCCCAGCGCTACTCCGCTGTGCAGATCGAGTGGATCTGTGCTCGGTATCAATGGTCCTGTCCACTTCGGACCACTGATTCCAGAGCAAGGAAACATCTATCGTGTCCGATCGGTCGTACCGCCCCTCCTTCGTCGTGCGAGCCCTCGTGGCTGTCGCGGTCGTCGGCTCGAGCCTCGCCACGGCGACGGCCGCGGAGGCGGGCACCGTCGACGACCTCGCCTGCGCCGTGGGCTCGCTGACCGCTCCCGTCCGGCTCGACGCCGCGCTCGACTCCGGCGTCAGCGCGGCGCTGGTGCGGGTGCGCAACGCGCTCACCGCTGACGAGCTGGACCACCTCGTCGAGGACGACTCGGTGTGGATCGACCGGTGCGCCCAGGTCTTCGTCGTCGACGAGGCCGCGCCCGAGGGCGAGCGGGTCGTCGCGGACGCCGCGCTCCAGCAGGGCGTGCCCGACGACGTCCTCGACCTGTCGTCGCGACCGGGCTCGGCCCGCACCATCTACCTCGACTTCGACGGCTCGACCGAGGCCGGCACGCGCTGGAGGAGCGGTGAGCAGATCGTCTCGCCCGCCTACTCCATCGACGCCGACCGGACGACCCTGAGCGACGTCGAGCGGGCCCAGGTCCTCCTCGCGTGGCGGGTCGTGTCCGAGGACTACGCGCCGTTCGACGTCAACGTCACGACCCGCGAGCCGGCCGCGTCGGCCCTGACCCGCAGCAGCGCCACCGACCCGACCTACGGCATGCACGTCGTCGTCACGCCCACCAACTCCGTCGGAGCGGGCTGCGGCTGCGGCGGCTCGGCGTACGTCGGCGTCTTCGGCAACCCGGGAGGCAACAACGCCCAGCCGGCCTTCATCTTCACCAACGGCGCCGGGACCGGTGGCGACAACCTCGGCCAGGTCATCAGCCACGAGGTCGGCCACACCTTCGGCCTGAGCCACGACGGCACCGCCACGTCGGACTACCACGTCGGCGCCAAGGGGTGGGCCCCGATCATGGGCGCCTCCTACAACCGCCGCGCCTCGCACTGGTCCAGCGGGGAGTACGCCGGCGCCGACAACGTCGAGGACGACGTGGCGATCATCGCCCGGACCGCCCCGCTCCTCGCCGACGACCACGCCGGCACCCGGACCGGCGCCACCCGGATCTCCACCGGGACCACGACGGCCGGCCTCATCACCTCGCGCACGGACACCGACGCGTTCACCTTCACAGCCGACGGCCCGACGACCCTCGAGGTCGCCGGCCCGGACGGCTTCTCGAACCTCGACGTGCGGCTGACCGTCCTCGACCCGCTCGGACGCACCGTCGCGACGGTCGACCCGGTCGCGGACGTGGCGTCCGACCAGTCCATGGCCGCCACCTGGGCCGCCGACCTGGCGCCGGGGTCCGTGACCTACACCGCGGTCGTCGACGGTGTCGGGCACGGCGACCCCGCCGAGCCCGGGCGCTACAGCGACTACGGGTCGATCGGGACCTACACGGTCTCCCTCCGCGACGGCCTGCCGACGCCGACGGCCAACAACCCGGCGCCCGACCCGACCCAGCTCCCGACCCAGCCCCCGACCCAGACGCCGACCTCGACGCCGACCTCGACGCCGACCTCGACGCCCGCGCCGACCCAGCCCACCGGCCAGGCCCCCGCGACCCCGCCGTCGACCCCCGCGCCCAGCCCCGGCACCCCGGCGGCGACGCACGCGGGCACCGGCGCGGCCATCGGCTTCGCGACCACCAGCCTTCCCCGCGCCCGGCACGGCCGGAAGTACCACGCCGAGATCCGGTTCACCGGACCCGTCTCCGAGGCCCGGGTCGACTGGCGCCTGCCGCAGGGTCTGACGTGGCGCGTCGTCGGCGACCGGATCGTCATCACGGGCACGGTGCGCAAGCGCACGGTGGGCCGCTTCGCCACGGTGCTCACGGCGGGGGACACCTCGGTCCGCCGCCAGTTCCGCCTCGTCGTGCGCTAGGCGGGCCCGGACGTCACTTCGGCGGCAGCGTCCGCACGTGGGCCGCGCCACGCCCGACCCACAACCGGAGCCGGTCGTCGTCGGCCAGCGCCTCGCCGGAGACCAGCAGCCAGCCGTCGAGCTCGCGGCCGCGCATCTCCATCGGTCGTACGGCCTCGCCGTCGACCCACTCCTGGCCGCGGGCCGGGTCGACGCGGACCATGAGCGCCCCGGCGCTGCCCGCCGCCACCGCCATGTGGCCGTCGAGCATGAAGCCGAGACCGCCGAACATCCTGCGCGAGGTCAGCCCGGGCTCGCCGTCGAGCAGGTCGTGGATGCGCTGCGCCAGCAGCTCGTCGTAGGCCATGCCCCAGCGTAGGGCCACGCGGAGCGGCTCGCCGCCGACCGCTCGACGAGGCAGGAGCGATAACCTTCGACCATGAGCTCCAACGTCCCGTTCGGCCGCCTGCTCACGGCGATGGCCACCGCGTTCCACCAGGACGGCTCGGTCGACCTTGACGGCACGGCCCGGATCGCCGCGCACCTGGTCGACCACGGCAACGACGGCGTCGTGGTCAGCGGCACGACGGGGGAGAGCCCCACGACGTCGGTGGCCGAGGACGCCGAGATCCTGCGGGCGGTCCAGGACGCGGTCGGCGACCGCGCCACCGTCATCGCGGGCGTCGGCACCAACGCGACCGCCCACTCGGTCGAGCTGGCGCGCCAGGCGGAGAAGGTCGGGGTCGACGGGGTGCTGCTCGTCAGCCCCTACTACAACAAGCCGGGCCAGGTCGGCCTGCGCCACCACTTCACCTCCGTCGCTGAGGCGACCGACCTCCCGGTCATGCTCTACGACGTGCCCGGCCGCACCGCCACGCTGATCGAGCTCGAGACCTACGAGGCGCTGCGCGCCTACGACCACGTCGTGTCGGTCAAGGACGCCTCAGGCCTCCTGCCGCGCACCGCCCAGCTCACCGAGATGGGCTACGCCGTCTACTCCGGCGACGACGTCGCCACGCTCGGCTACCTCGCCTACGGCGGTGTGGGGCTGGTGTCGGTCGTGGCCCACGCGGCCGGCCACCAGCTCGCGTCGATGCTCGACGCCTGGGTCCGTGGGGACCACGCCGAGGCGCTGCGGGTGCACACCTCGCTGCTCCCGGCCTTCGACGCCGTAATGGGCGTCCCCAACTACGGAGCCACCACCGCCAAGGCAGCCCTCGAGCTGCTCGGCGTGCTCGACAACCGCCGCGTCCGCGGCCCACTGGTCGCCCTGGACGACGACGAGGTCGGCGCCCTGCGTGCCGGGCTCGCCGCCGCCGGCCTCCTGTGACAGGCAGTGACATCCAGACCGAGAGCCAGCTCTCCGACGAACCGAGGAAACCCTTGAGCCATCCCCACCCCGACCTGAGCGCGCCCGCCCCCCTCCAGGCCGGAGGCCTCCGGGTCATCCCGCTCGGAGGGCTGGGCGAGGTCGGTCGCAACATGACCGCCTTCGAGTACGACGGCCGGCTGCTGCTCGTCGACTGCGGCGTCCTCTTCCCCGAGGACCACCACCCCGGCGTCGACCTGATCCTCCCCGACTTCGAGCCGATCCGGGAGCGGCTCGACGCGGTCGAGGCGCTCGTGCTGACCCACGGGCACGAGGACCACATCGGCGCGACGCCCTACCTCCTGCGCGAGCGCGGCGACATCCCACTGGTGGGCTCCAAGCTGACCCTGGCGCTGCTCGGCTCCAAGCTGCGCGAGCACCGGCTCCGGGAGACGGCGCAGTACGAGGTCGCCGAGGGCCAGACGATCACCTTCGGCCCGTTCGTGCTTGAGTTCGTCGCGGTCAACCACTCCATCCCGGACGCCCTCGCGGTCGTGATCCGCACCGGCGCCGGCGTCGTGCTGCACACCGGCGACTTCAAGATGGACCAGCTCCCGCTCGACGGCCGGATCACCGACCTCAACGAGTTCGCCCGCCTCGGCGACGAGGGTGTCGACCTGTTCCTCACCGACTCGACCAACGCCGAGGTGCCGGGCTTCACCACGTCCGAGAAGGACATCTCCCCGGTCCTCGAGGGGGTCTTCGCCAAGAGCGACCAGCGGATCATCGTGGCCTGCTTCGCCTCGCACGTGCACCGTGTCCAGCAGGTGCTCGACGTCGCCGTCGCGCACGGGCGCAAGGTCGGCTACGTCGGCCGCTCGATGGTGCGCAACATGGCCATCGCCCAGGAGCTCGGCTACCTCACCGTGCCGCCCGGGGTGATGGTCGAGGCCAAGGAGCTCGCCGACCTGCCCCCGGAGAGGCAGGTGCTGATCTCCACCGGGTCCCAGGGCGAGCCGCTCTCGGCTCTGAGCCGGATCGCGCAGCGGAGCCACTCCTTCGTGCACCTCGAGGAGGGCGACACCGTCGTCCTGGCGAGCTCGCTGATCCCGGGCAACGAGAACGCCGTCTACCGCGTCATCAACGGGCTCTCGCGCCTGGGCGCCAACGTGGTGCACAAGGGCAACGCCCTGGTGCACGTGTCCGGCCACGCCAGCGCCGGCGAGCTCCTCTACTGCTACAACATCGTCAAGCCGCGCAACGTGATGCCGGTGCACGGCGAGTTCCGCCACATGCGCGCCAACGCCGACCTGGCCCGCGCGACGGGCGTCCAGAACGTCGTCGTGGCCGAGGACGGCGTCGTCGTCGACCTCGTCGACGGCGTCGCCAAGATCGTCGGCAAGGTGGAGGTGGGATACGTCTTCGTCGACGGCACCACCATCGGCGACATCTCCGAGGCCTCGATGAAGGACCGCCGCATCCTGGGCGAGGAGGGCTTCCTGTCCGTCATCGTCGTGGTCGACTCGGTGACCGGCAAGGTCGTGTCGGGCCCGGAGATCCACGCACGCGGGTTCGCCGAGGAGGAGGCCACCTTCGACGAGATCCGGCAGCCGATCATCGACGCCATCAACTCCGCGGTCGCGGACGGCGCCAACGACTCCTACCAGCTGCAGCAGACCGTGCGGCGGGTCGTCGGTCGCTGGGTCAACCGTGCCCACCGCCGACGTCCGATGATCGTCCCTGTGGTGATCGAGGCGTGACGGCCCTACGATCCCCTTGAGGTAGGAGTGGGCCCTGTCCTCGTGGGGAGGTGGGCATGCCGCGCAACCAGGGTGCGCTGAGCCGTCTGGCGGAGCTGATGCGGCGCGTCAACTCCTCCACCGACACCGAGTCGATCCTCGAGGAGATCGCCCACGGCGTCGTCGACGTGCTGGGCTACGGCGTCGCGGCCATCGCCCGCCTCGAGGGCGACGTCCTGGTGATGACCAACGTCGCCGGGCCGCCCGAGGTGGTGGAGGAGATCCTCCACCGGCGGACGCCGGCCGAGCAGATCCTCGACGAGTTCCGCGAGGCCGACAAGTGGGGGATCCTCCGGTTCGTCCCGGCGGGACGGATGTCGGAAGAGCGCCTGCGCGCCGCGTGGATCCCGCAGCTCGAGACCCACGACGACCCGGACGCGTGGCACCCCCAGCACGCGCTGTACGCCCCGCTCTACTCCGCCAGCGGTGAGCTCCTCGGCAACATGGCCGTCGACCTGCCTGCCGACGGCCGGGTCCCCGACGGGGCCGACCGCGAGCTGCTGGAGATGTTCGCCGTGCAGGCCGGGGTGGCCCTGTCCAACGCCCGCGAGCGCGAGCGCCTCACCGACCGGGTGCTGCTGGACCGGATGCTGGCGACGGTGGCCGGCACCGCCACGCTCCACGACCTCGCCGAGGCGCTCGGCACGGCCGTCGCCTCGGTCACCGAGGCCTTGGGTGCCGCGCAGGGGTGGGTGCGGACCTTCCCCACCGACGCCCAGGGCAGCCAGCTGGGCGTCGGGGCCCCGCGCCCGTACGCCCCGGAGCACTTCGTGCCGGAGCTGCGCGAGGAGCTCACGGCCATCGAGGACCTCCCCGTGCTGGTCGAGGTGGGCGTGCGCGACGCCGGCTCGTCCCTGCTGCCCCGCAGCGCCGAACGCCTCCAGCAGCTGATGCGCGGCACGGCCGTGGACCGGGTCGTCGTGTGCCCGCTGGTCTCCCAGGACGACCTCGTGGGCTACCTGGTCCTCGGCTTCCTGCGCGACGCCCGGGCCTTGACGCCCGCCCAGGCCGACGCGGTGCTGGAGGTGGGCCGGCTCCTCGCCCAGGCGGTGCGTGCCTCCCGCGTGCTGGAGACCGAGCAGCGCCTGGTCCAGGAGCTGCGCGAGCTCGCGCGCTACCGCAGCGAGCTCATCGCCACCATCTCCCACGAGCTGAAGACCCCGTTGACCGCGATCCTGGGGCACGCCGAGCTGATCGCCGACCGCTACCCCGACCTGAGCTCGGTCGACGCGATCATCCGCAACGCCGGCCGCCTCAACAACCTCGTGGCCAACCTGCTGCACTACTCCCGGATCCAGGGCCGGCGCGAGACCGTGCGCCGGGCCGTCGACCTCGCCGAGCTGTGCGAGGCGAGCGTCGACCTGCTGAGCATCCGCGCCAAGCAGTCCGGGGTCGGCCTCTCGTTCGACGGCTGCGGGTCGACGCCCGTGGTGGTCTTCGGCGACCCCGAGGAGCTCGCCCGGGTGATCGACAACATGGTCGACAACGCCGTGAAGTACACCCCCGAGGACGGCTCGGTCACCGTCTCGATGACCGTGGGGGACGACGAGGTCAGCGTCGAGGTGGCCGACACCGGTCTCGGCATCTCGGCGACCGACCAGGCCCACGTGTTCTCCGCCTTCCACCGCTCCACCAACCCCAACGCCCTCTCGGTGCCGGGCACCGGGCTGGGGCTGCCGATCGCCCAGCGGATCGCCGAGTCGCACGGCGGCACCCTGTCGGTGACCTCCGAGCTCGGCGAGGGCAGCACGTTCCGCTTCACCCTGCCGCTGCGCTCGCCGCGAGAGGCCGGCTGAGCCCGACCCCGTCGACACCCCCGTCGGCGTCCAGCCGGACGACGCGGTCCATCGCCTCCAGCCCGACGGTGCCGTGGGTGATCCACACGACGGAGCGGCCCTCGCGCGCGGCGGCCCCGAGCATCTCGCCGGCCACGGCCCGCGCGGTGGCGCCGTCGAGGTGGGCCGTCGGCTCGTCCAGGACGAGGACCGGGGCGTCCGCCAGCAGCGCGCGGGCCAGCGCCAGCCGTGCCCGCTCGCCGCCCGAGACCTCCCGCGAGCCCGCGCCGACGTGCGTGTGGATGCCGGCCGGGAGGCCGTCCACCCACGTGCCGAGGCACGCCCGCTCGAGCGCGTCGCGCACCTCGTCGTCGGTGGCGCCGGGACGGGCGAGGCGCACGTTCTCCGCCACGGTGGACGCGAAGACGTGCGGGTCGTCGTCGACGAGGCCGACGGTGCGGCGTACGTCGTCGAGCGCCAGCTCCCGCAGGTCCGTCCCGGCGAGCGACACCTGCCCCGCGACCGGGTCGACGAAGCGGACCAGGGTCGCGGCCAGGGTGGACTTGCCGCACCCGCTGGGGCCGGTGACGCCGAGGTGCTCGCCCGGCCGCAGACCGAGGTGGTCCAGCGACACGACCGCGCGGTCCGCCCAGCCCAGCGCGACGTGGTCCATCTCGACGTCGTGGGCACCGGTCAGCGGTCGTGGCCGGGCGGGGTCCGTGACGGCGGGCGCGGTGGCGGCGAGCCGGTCGAGGCGCCGGCGGGCGGCTGCTGCCCGCACCGACAGCGCACCCGCGTCGGCGAGAGCCACGGTGACGTCCGCCAGCGCCAGGGGCAGGAGCAGCAGGAGCGCCAGGACGGCGGGACCCACCGAGCCGGGGTCGACGAGGACGGCGACCGCGACGACGCCGAGACCCGCGATGAGCGTGGTGAGCGCGGTGGCGGCCGCCACGGCTCGGGAGGAGCGGTGCCCGGCCTCGGCGAGCGCGGTGGACCCGTCCCGCACCTCCGCGAGGCCCCCGTCGGTCGCTCCCCACTGCTCGAGCTCCCTCACCCCGTGGGCCACCTCCTCGACCCTCGTGGCCAGGTCGGCCCGACGGGCCAGGACGTGCGGCTCCGCGGTGGCTGCGCCGTGCCGGGCGAGCAGGTAGGCGGCGGCGCCCGCCGCCACCACCCCGAGCACGACGAGGCCGGCGGCCGGGTCGAGCAGTGCCGCCAGCACCGCGGCACCCGCGCCGACGAGCGCGGCCGTCGCGACCGGCTGGCGCACCCGCAGCCGCTCGTCCAGCAGCGCGTCGACGTCGTCCACGACCTGGGTGAGCAGGTCGCCGCGACGCGGGCCGAGCCGGCCCGGCACCAGCGGGACGAGGTCGGCGTAGACCCGGGCGCGCCGCTCGGCCAGCTCGCGCAGCACCACGTCGTGGCTCAGCACGCGCTCGGCGTGCCGCAGGACCGGCCGGGCCAGGCCGAACAGCCGCACCCCGACGATCGCGACGACCAGGTGCAGCACCGGCGGCTGCTCGCTGGCACGGGTGATGAGCCAGCCCGCCGTCGCGGTGAGTGCGACCCCGGACGCGGTGGACAGTGCACCGAGCGCTGTCGCGGTCGCCATGCCCCAGCGGGGGCGGGCGGCATCCTCCGCGGCGTCGTCGACGGGCACCGGTGCGGGGCGCGACGCGGACGGGCGGGGGTCGGCGACGGGCGCGGCTGCGGCGGTTCGCTCCGCCGCCTCCACCACAGCGGCCGCGGGCTCGAGCCGGACCACCCGGTCGGCGGCGGCGAGCACGGCGGGCCGGTGCGCGACGACCACGACGAGGCTCGTCCGGGCCAGCCGCGCGACGGTGTCGAGCAGCACCTGCTCGGTCTCGTCGTCGAGGTGGGCGCTCGGCTCGTCGAGCAGGACGACCGGTCGCCCGGCCAGCACCACCCGCGCCAGCGCGACGCGGGCCCGCTGGCCCGCGGAGAGCCCGGCGCCGTCCTCGCCCAGCGGGGTCGCCAGGCCCTCCGGCAGTGCACGCACCACCTCGCGCAGCCCGACGCTGTCGAGCGCCTCCCAGACCTCGGCGTCGCCTGCATTGGGGTCGCCGAGGCGGACGTTGGCCGCGACGGTGTCGGCCAGCAGCCACGGTCGTTGCGGCGCCCACGCCACCTGGTCGCGCCACCACCGCGGGTCCACCTCGCCGAGGGGCGTGCCGCCGACGAGGACGTCGCCGACCCGTGCCGGCAGCTCGCCACGGAGGGTGGCGAGCAGGGTCGACTTCCCGCAGCCCGAGGGCCCGGAGACCGCGACGAGCCCGCGGGCGGGCAGCTCGAGGTCGAGCGGGCCGGTCAGCGGGGCGTCGTGCCCGACGGCGAGGCCGTGCAGCACCACCGCGGTGGACGCGGGCCTCGTGGCGGGGGCCGGGGCCACTGACGAGCGGGCCAGCAGCTCGTCGGCGTCCGCGAGGGCCGCCGTGCCCTCCGCCGCGGCGTGGAACTCGGCGCCCACGCGGCGCAGCGGCCAGTAGGCCTCCGGCGCCAGCAGCAGCACGGTGAGCGCGACCCGGAAGTCGACCGACCCCGATGCGAGCCGCAGCCCCACGGTGACGGCGACGAGGGCCACCGACAGCGTGGCCACCAGCTCCAGCACCGAGGAGGAGGCGAAGGCCACCTTGAGGGTGTCGACGGTGGCGCGGCGGTGGTGGTGGGTGACGGAGCGGATCGTGGCCACCTGCGCGTCGGCGCGACGGTGCGCGACCAGCGTCGGCAGGCCGCGCACGACGTCGAGGAAGTGGCCCGACAGCGTCTCGAGCGCGCGCCACTGCGTGCGGGCCCGGTCGCGGGTGGTGAGGCCGACGAGCACCGCGAAGACCGGGACGAGCGGCAGGGTCAGCGCCACGACGAGCCCGGACAGCGGGTCCAGCCAGGTGATGGCCGCGAGCGTGACCACCGGGAGGACGGCCGCGGGGACGAGCGCGGGGAGGTAGCGCGTGACGTAGGGCTCCACGCCGGCCACGCCGCGGGTGGCGAGCACCGCCAGGCGCGCGGGGGACAGGTCCGGGACGTGCCGGGCGGCGTCGAGGAGCCGGCACCGGAGAGCACCGGAGACCTCGCCGGCGGCGCGTGCGGACGCGCGCTGGCCGACGTACGCCGTAGCCGTGCGCAGGAGCACGAGGCCGCCCAGCCACCACGCCGGTCCGTGCCAGTCGCCGGCACCGACCGCAGCGACGACCAGCGCCCCGAGCGCGAAGGCCTGGCCGACCGTGGCGAGCCCGCCGAGGACGCCGCAGGCGGCGACGAGGGCGAGGGACGCCCGGGCGGGACGCAGGTGGGGAAGGACCGCCGGGTCGAGCGGCTTCATCGGGCCTCGGCCAGCACCGGTGTCGGGATGTGGCGCACCGAGATCCGCTTGCGGAACACCCAGTAGGTCCAGGCCTGGTAGCCCAGCACGATCGGCGTGAACACCACGGCGACCCACGTCATCACCTCGAGCGTGTACGGCGTCGACGCGGCGTTGGTGGTGGTCAGCGAGAACGCCGGGTCCGTGGTCGACGGCATCACGTCGGGGAACAGCCCCAGGAACAGGCCCGCCACGGCGAGCCCGATGGTGAGGAAGGTGCCGAGGAACGCCCAACCCTCGCGGCCTGCCCGCGCCGCCGCGAGGCCGGCGACGAGCGCCAGGGCGGCAGCCGAGAAGACCGCCGCCGTCACGGCGTTGCCGGTCCTCGCCTGGGTCCAGGCCATGAACACCGAGGCGAGGACGGCGGCCAGTGAGCCGGTGCGGACGGCGAGGGCCCGCGCCCGGTGCCGGATCTCGCCGTCGGTCTTGAGCGCGACGAACATGGCGCCGTGCGTGGCGAAGAGGGTGAGGGTGACGAGCCCGCCCAGGAGGCCGAACGGGTTGAGCAGGGTCAGCATGCTGCCGGTGAACTCCTTGTCGGCGTCGATCGGCACACCCGCGGCGATGTTGGCGAAGGCGACGCCCCACAGCAGCGCCGGCACGACCGAGCCGACGACGAGCGCGAGGTCCCACCGGGCCTTCCACGTCGCGTCGTCGCGCTTGTGGCGGTACTCGAAGGACAGGCCGCGGACGATGAGCGCGACCAGGATGAGGAGCAGCGGCAGGTAGAACCCGCTGAAGAGCGTGGCGTACCACTCGGGGAAGGCGGCGAAGGTGGCGCCGCCCGCGACCAGCACCCACACCTCGTTGCCGTCCCAGACCGGACCGACGGTGTTGATCATCACCCGCCGCTCGGTGTCGTCGCGGGCCAGCACGGGCAGCAGCATCCCGACGCCGAAGTCGAAGCCCTCGAGGCAGAAGTAGCCGACCCACAGCACGGCGATGAGGGCGAACCAGACGGTGGTCAGTTCCATGGGGAGTCCTTCGGGTCTCGGTGTGGGTCGGGGTCGGGTCGGTGCGGCGTCAGTAGGCGAAGGTGAGCGGGGCGTCCTCGTCGGAGCCGCCGACCTTCACCCGGGGAGGCTCCTCGAAGGGGTCGGCGCCCTTGCGGACGTAGGTCACGAGCAGCTTCACCTCGACCACGGCGAGGACGGCGTACAGCGCGGTGAGGACGACCAGCGACGTGGCCGCCTCGAAGACCGAGACTCCGGGGGAGACCCCCGACTCGGTGGTCATCAGCCCGAAGACGACCCAGGGCTGGCGGCCCATCTCGGTGAAGATCCACCCCCAGGACGAGGCCAGCGTGGTGGCGATCGGCAGGCTCAGGCCGAGGGTGCCGAGCCAGCGCACGCCCGGCGTACGGCCTCGCCGGGTGAGCCACAGGATGAGCGCGGCGCCGCCGGCGGCGAAGAAGCCGAGGCCCATCATGAAGCGGAAGGACCAGTAGGTGACCGGGACGATCGGGACGTAGTCGCCGTCGCGCTGGGCCGGGTCGGCGCTGTCGAGCTGGCCGTAGGTCTCGGCGTACTCCTCCTTGAGCGGATTGATGCCCTCGACGGTGCCGTCGAAGGAGCCGGTGCCGAGGAAGGACAGCAGGCACGGCACGGTGAGGGCGAACTTCTCGTGCTCCCCGTCGGGCGTGCCGATGGTGAGGATCGAGAACGGGGCGCAGCCCTCGCTGGTCTCGTAGAGGCCCTCCGCGGCGGCCATCTTCATCGGCTGCACCTCGGTCATCACCTTGCCCTGCAGGTCGCCGGTGATCCCGACGCCGAGGCCGGCCAGCAGCGTCACGACCGCACCGATGCGGATCGCGCGGTGGTACATCGGCCGGTCGGCCTCGTGGCGCTTGCTCATGTAGAGGTAGGCCGAGACGCCGAGGAGGAAGGCGCCGGCGGTCATGTAGGCCGCGAAGATCACGTGCGGGAACGTCACGACCTGGACCTTGTTGAACATCACCGCCCAGAAGTCGGTCAGCTCGGCGCGACCCGACTCGGGGTTGAAGCGGTAGCCGACGGGGTGCTGCATCCACGAGTTCGCGGCGAGGATGAACCACGACGAGGCGAGCGTGCCGAGGTGCACCAGCCACATGCAGCCGGCGTGCAGCCCGCGCGGGAGCTTGTCCCAGCCGAAGATCCAGAGGCCGAGGAAGGTCGACTCGAGGAAGAAGGCGAGCAGCCCCTCGATCGCGAGGGGTGCGCCGAACACGTCGCCCACGAAGCGCGAGTAGTCCGACCAGTTCATCCCGAACTGGAACTCCTGCACGATGCCGGTCACCACACCGATGGCGAAGTTGATGAGGAAGAGCTTGCCGAAGAACTTGGTCAGCCGGAGGTAGTCCTCCCTGCCGGTCCGCACCCAGGCGGTCTCGAGCCCGGCGATGACGGCGGTGAGCCCGATCGTCAGCGGCACGAACAGGAAGTGGTAGACGGTGATGATCCCGAACTGCCACCGGGCGATGTCGAGCACGTCCATGGGAATCCCTTCGGCGCGATTACTACATCCTGTAGTAAATACTACTCCGTGTAGTAGTTCGGCGCAGCACCGCCTAGACTCCGGGGCATGAGTCCTCGGTCACGGATGGGTGAGCTGGAACAGGCGGTCCTCGACGCGCTGTGGGAGCTCGACACGTCGCGCGGCGCCAGCGGTCGCGAGGTGCACGAGCGCCTCGGTGACCGCGACCTGGCCTACACGACCGTGATGACCGTGCTCGACCGGCTGGTCGGCAAGGACGTCGTCGTGCGCGAGCGGGACGGGCGCGCCTTCCGCTACGCGCCGCGGCTGACCCGCGCCGCGATGACCGCCGAGCTCATGCACGAGGCGCTGGAGGGCACCGGCGCCGACCGGGACCAGGCCCTCGTCTCGTTCGTCGGCGAGGCCAGCGCCGAGGACCTCGCGGCCCTGCGCCGTGCCCTCGCCGAGATGGACTGACGCGGTCGGCCGGCCGTGCTCACGCCGCTCGTCCTCGGCGCGCTCGCCGTGCTGCTCGCCGGGCCGGTCCCGTGGGCGCTGTCGCGCTGGTCGGGGCTGAGGCGTACGCCGGCCGCGGCCATGCTGCTGTGGCAGAGCACGGCGCTGGCCGCGGTGCTCGCGGCCCTCGGTGCGGGGCTCTCACTGGCGACCGACAGGCTGTGGGAGCCGCCCGTCGCCGCGGTCGACGTCGTCGTCGCCGCCGTGGCCGGTGCGGTCACGGTGGTGGTGACCGCCCGGCTCCTGCTGAGCGCGCACCGCACTGGCACGGCGCTGCGGCGCACGCGCCGGGTGCACCGCGAGCGCGTGGACCTGCTCGCCAGGACGGACGGGGGAGTGTCGGTGCTCGAGCACGACCTCCCCGTGGCCTACTGCGTGCCGGGCATGAGCGGGTCGCGCATCGTCGTGTCGCGCTCGACCCTGACCAGCCTCTCGGCCGACGAGCTGGCCGCGGTGCTGGAGCACGAGCGCTCGCACCTGCGCTCACGCCACGACCTGGTGCTCGAGGCGTTCGCCGTGCTGCACCGCGCCTTCCCGCGTTGGGTGGCCAGCGCGGCGGCCCGGCACGAGGTGGAGGTGCTGGTGGAGGTGCTCGCCGATCGCGCCGCCGTACGCACGGGCGGGCGCCGGGCGCTCGCGTCCGCGCTGCTCACCCTCGCCGGCTCGACCGCGCCCGCCGGGTCGCTCGGCTCGGCCGGGTCACTGGCGGCGCGGGTGGAGGTGCTGCGCGACACTCGCCCGCACCGGGTGCAGTCACTGGGCGTGATGCTGCTCGCCGCGGCGATCCTCGCCGTGCCGACGCTCCTCGTCGTGCTGCCCTGGCTCAGCGGCCTCGACGCACGCTGAGGACGCCCGAAGGCCCCGGCGGATCGCTCCGCCGGGGCCTCCGGTGATGGTGCTGGTGCTGCTGGGTGGTGCTCAGCTGCTGCTCGGGGTCAGCGGGTGACCCGGAACGTCAGCGTGTCCTTGCTGCGGGCCACGGTGTCGGAGCCGAGGTACGTCACCTTCACCGTGTGCTTGCCGGCCTTCAGGCCCTTCTTGAGGGTCCAGCTGGCCTTGCCCTTCTTGAGCTCGACCTTCGCCTTCTTGCCGTCGACCTTGATGACGACCTTGCCCTTGACGGCGACGTCGGCCTTGACGGTGACCTTGAAGGTGACCTTGTCGCCGGCCTCGGGCTTGGCCGGCTTGACCTTCACCTTGGTCTTCGAGTCGGCCTTGGTGGCCGCGAGGACGGTCGCGGTGAACGTCGCCGACGACTTGCCCTGGGTGCGGCTGCCGGAGTAGGTCGCGGTCAGCTTGTTGGCGCCCACCGGCAGGTCTGCCGGGAGAGCCACCGTGGCCTTGCCGTTGGCGTCCAGGTCGGCGCTGCCGAGGACCTGGCCCTTGGCGTCGGTCACCTTGACCTGGCCCGTGGGCGCCGAGCCAACACTGCCGTCGCGGCTGACGGTGACGTCGACCGAGGAGGCGGTGCCGTAGGTGGTCGGCTCGGGCTTGCGCACCGCGACCAGCTTGGTCGGCAGCTTGCAGTCGATGAGCTTGACGTTGTCCACGGACCACCCGATGACGCCGCTGCAGCCGTCGCGACCGATGTCGAAGCGCATCTGCAGGGTGTCGCCGGACTCGAGGCCCAGGGCCGTCAGGTCGACCACCGAGGTGCCCCAGCCGGACTCGAGGGTGCCGCCGTCGGTGCCGGTGAAGGCGTCCTCACCCGCGAGCGGGTTGGTGTTGCCGCCGGCTGCCGTGGTCAACGTGGTCGGCGGGTTGTAGAGGTACGCCTCGGCCGGCACGGCCGCGAACGAGCCGCCGTTGACGCTGACCTTGAGGTTGCCGCCGTCGTAGCCCAGCTCGGTCGAGACCGAGTGGTCGAAGGCGAGCTTCGGGTTCAGCACGTCGCCGACCTCGATGACGGGGCTGGCGATGGAGTCACGGCTCGAGAAGTCCCCGGCGCCGTTGGTGCACGCACCCTCGTCCGGGGCCGGGCCGAAGGCGACCTTGCCCGGGTGGTTCTCGACGGACGTGGACTGCCACGGCTCGTGGATGCCGCCCTCGAACACGACCTCGTTGCTGGCCGTCCAGCCGGCGAGACCGTCCTCGAAGTCCTCGCTCCAGCTGACCTCGTTGACGAAGCCGTCGCCGCAGAGCGACGGGGCCTTCGGGTCGAGCAGCGGCTGGAAGTCGCACTGCACGGGCTCCGCGCGGAGCTCGGTCGCCGTGATGACCTTGGCCAGCTCGGCGCAGTCGGCCGCCGTGATGGGCGCCGCCGGCTGCACGTCGTTGTCCGCGAGGCTGACCTTGTTGATCGGCTTGCCGGTCAGGTCGACGCAGGACGCCTCGAGGCCGTCGGCCAGGTCGGTGAAGTCCGAGGTCGGCGTGAGGTAGGCCGACTGGGTGCGCCACCAGATGTTGGACGCCTTGTCGAAGCCCATGCCGGCCATGGTCTGACCGTTGTAGGTGCCTCCGTCGACGGCCAGGGCGTAGGCGTGGTTGGGCACGCCGGAGTTGCTGTGGACGCCGCCGCCGTCCTCGGTGCTGCACTTGTACTCGGCGTCCGAGACCTTGCCCGGGTCGCCGTAGCAGGTGGGCGTCCACATGTCGCGGATCGCGCCACCGAAGGCCGAGGACTTCTCGCTCAGGACCCAGCGGGCGTTGTCGTCCTTGGCCGCCGCGTCGATGTCCTTGACGGTCATCGTTACCGCACCGACGGACTTGATCTTGCCCGCCGCCACGGCGTCAACCATGAGGCCGTAGATCGGGAAGTCGCCGCCGGCGGCAGCCGGCGAGCCGTTGGTGATGTTGCCGACCACGATGCCGGTCGCGCCGGCGTCGACGGCGTTCTGCACCTTGTCGTTGAGGATGCAGGCGCCACGGTCGACGTAGACCCACTTGCCCTTGACCGCGGCCGCGTTGGTGAGGTCGGAGCAACCGTCCGATGCGGTGCCGATGGGCTTGTTCGCGGCGTCGACCTCGATCGGGTCCACACCGGCGACGACGTCGGCCGTCACGCCGGCCTTGTCGAAGACGGGACCGTGCTGGAAGGGCACGGCCCATTCGCACTCGCCGGCCACCGACGCCGGCGCGGTGATGGTCGCACCGATCTCACCACGGGTGTAGCGCGAGCAGAGGCCGGCCGTGCGCTTGACGCCCAGGTCGCCCTCGCCCGTGTCCTCGCGGCCGTTGAGGATGTCCTGGGTCTCGCCGAACACGTCCGACATCGACTCGTTCAGCGCGCCCGACTGCCACTGGTAGATCAGGCCGGAGGTGTACTCGGTGTAGGCGTGGCTCCACTCGTGGCCGACGGTGTCGTCGTCGTAGACGCCCGGGCAGAAGCTGGTGTACTGGCCGTTCCAGGACGCGTTGGGGCACCGGTCGGCGCGGTTGTGGACCATGTACATGGTGCCGCCCTCGCCGTCGAAGGAGTCGCGGCCGAACATGTTCTTGTAGAGGTTGTAGATCTCGCCCGCCGAGGCGACCATGTTCTGCTGGTCCTGGGTGAGGCTGCCGGGGAGCGGCTGGCCCTCGCGCCAGACAGGAGCGAGCGTGTCGTCGCTGACGTCGTCCGGGGTGTCGCCGTCGTCGGTGACGGTCAGGAGCCGACGGTCGCGCGCCTCGTGGATGCGGGAGTAGCGGTTGACGGGCTTGAGGCTGGTGCTGTCGAGCAGCAGGACCTCACGGACGGTCCCGCTGTCCTCGGTCACGTTGGAGACGTCGACCTGCCAGGCCAGGACGGCCTCGCCGTCCTCGCCCCTCACGGAGCCCTTCCGGTAGACGACGAGCTCGGCCCCGTCGGCGCGCAGCCCGGACGTGTCGACCGCGGTGTCCGCGTCGGACATCGGCGGAGCCGCCTCGACGATCGCCACGGCCGCCTTCGCGGCCTCGTCGCGGCTACGACGAGGGGTCGTGCTGAGGGACAACCCCGGCGCGGCGAAGCCGGTGACCGAGGTCAGGTCGCCCTGCTTGTCGAGGTTGGCCTTGAGGCCCGACCCGAAGACGGGGACGCCCTGGTAGGTCTGCGTGTAGGTGACGGTCCAGCCGAGCGGTCCCGACTCGACTCGGACCTGCTCGAGCTCGTCGCTGCGAGCGCCGAGCACGGTGGCGTACTCGTCGAGGTAAGTGTCGGCCTTGGCGGCCGCGCTCGTGGCGTCGGTCGCGGACGTGCCGGGGAGCAGGTCGCCGTTGGAGCGGACGAAGCCCGCCTTGCCGGTGGCGGCTTCCCTGCTGATGGCGACCGAGCCCTCGGCCTGGTCGCGGAGCTGCGAGAGCAGCGAAGGTTCGGCACCGGGTGCCGCTGTTGCTTGCGCGCCGAGCGTGGGCAGAGCGGCCAGGCCGGCCCCCACGACTGCGAGTGCAAGCCCCCTGTTGAGGAGCTTCACGTGTGTTTCCTCCAGTGTTCGTCGCCACGCGGCTCCGATCGGCCGGGTGACCCGGGTCACCATAAGCACCTGTCCGGTCGGTCAGGAAGACCCCATGGTCGGTTTTCGTCCGATATCCGCCACCGCCGGACGATCTGCCGCTAGGGGCCCGGGAAGCGGAACGCGCGGTCGAAGTTCTCAGGACACGCAGCCGTGTGATCCCTGTGGCTGGTGTGACTTGCCCGTAGGGTTCCCGGCATGGCGACCCGTACGTCTTCCCCGCCGGGGTCGCGGAGCTCGAGCACGTCCGGAACCAAGGGCAGCACCAAGGCCTCGAGCACCCGATCACGGAGTACCAGCAAGCGCCCCGCTCCTCGCTCGACCTCGTCGAGGGGGCGGAGCGGCTCCACCGCGTCCAAGCGGCGCCCCGCCGCGCGTCCGGCCCCCCGCGCCGTCCGCAACGGTGCCGGTCCGGTCTCCCGGGCCTTCGGGGCCCTCGCCCGCGGCGTCGCCGCCGTCTGGCTCGGCATCGCCCACGCCGTCGGTGCCGTCGCGCGCTCGATCGGACGGTCCGCCCGCGACCTCGACCCCGAGCACCGCCG
Source organism: Nocardioides renjunii (assembly GCF_034661175.1). Lineage (NCBI taxonomy): Bacteria > Bacillati > Actinomycetota > Actinomycetes > Propionibacteriales > Nocardioidaceae > Nocardioides > Nocardioides renjunii. The sequence goes on from NZ_CP141058.1 coordinate 1,804,932, forward strand.
CGACGGTGCCGGGCTGTTCCTGATCGGCGTGGCGCTTGTCGTCGCCGCCGCCGTGTGGTGGCAGCTGCCGGGTGGTGTCATGGACTTCGCCCGCTCGGCCACCGCCGGTGCCGTCGGCAAGGTCGGCTGGCTGGTGCCGCTGTTCCTCGTCTACGCCGGGTGGCGGACGCTCCGCGACCCCGAGCGCAACGGTCCGGTGGGTCGCCAGGTCATCGGCTGGGCCGCGTTCGGCCTCGGCCTGCTCGGCATCGTGCACATCGCCAACGGCAACCCGCAGCCCGTGCTCGGCGACGCCAGCAACCTGCAGGAGGCCGGGGGAGCGGTCGGCTACGTCACCTCGAGCCTGCTGCTCGACCTCATGCAGACGCCGTACGTCGTGGTGCCGCTGCTGGTGCTGCTCGGCACCTTCGGCATCCTCATCATCACCGCCACGCCGGTCTACCAGGTCCCGGTCAAGCTCGCCGCGCTGCGCGACAAGGCGCTGGGCCGCTCCGCGGCCGAGCCCGAGGCAGCGTCGGAGGGCGACGACGCCACCCGGCCCGCCCGCACGCGTCGTCGCTCGATGCTCGACCAGGACGAGATCGACCCCGAGATGGGCGACCCGGCCTACGACAGCCCGGTGCTGGCCGACCGCGAGCTCAAGAAGCGTCGCAAGAAGAAGGACGCCGAGCCGTTCGAGGACTACGGCATCGACCTGTTCGCCGACGCCCCGACCGACGTGGCGCCGGCCGTCGAGCCGGCCCCCGTCGTCGTCAAGGACGCCGACACCGGCCCCGTCGAGCCGCCGCCGCACACGCCGCTGCCCGCCCGCGTCGAGCAGCTCGCCCTGTCCGGCGACATCACGTACTCGCTGCCCGACAACTCCGCGCTCAAGCCGGGCTCGCCGCACAAGGCGCGGTCCAAGGCCAGCGACGCGGTCGTCGAGCGGCTGATGCAGGTGATGGACGAGTTCGGCATCGACGCGACCGTCACCGGCTACACCCGTGGCCCAACCGTCACCCGCTACGAGGTCGAGCTCGGCCCGGCGGTGAAGGTGGAGAAGGTCACCGCCCTCTCGAAGAACATCGCCTACGCCGTGGCGTCCGCCGACGTGCGGATCCTGAGCCCGATCCCCGGCAAGTCCGCCATCGGCATCGAGATCCCCAACCTCGACAAGGAGATCGTCTCCCTCGGCGACGTGCTCCGGTCCGGCACGGCCCGCGCCGACCACCACCCGATGGTGGCGGGCCTCGGCAAGGACGTCGAGGGCGGTTTCGTGGTCGCCAACATGGCCAAGATGCCGCACCTGCTCGTGGCCGGTGCGACGGGCTCCGGCAAGTCGTCGTTCATCAACTCGCTGATCACCTCGATCCTGATGCGGTCGACGCCCGACGAGGTGCGGATGATCATGATCGACCCGAAGCGGGTCGAGCTGAACGCGTACGAGGGCGTGCCGCACCTCATCACGCCGATCATCACCAACCCCAAGAAGGCCGCCGAGGCGCTCGCCTGGGTCGTGCGCGAGATGGACATGCGCTACGACGACCTGGCCAACTTCGGCTTCCGTCACATCGACGACTTCAACAAGGCCGTCCGGGCCGGCAAGGTCGAGGTCCCGGCGGGCAGCGAGCGCAAGGTCACGCCGTACCCCTACCTCCTCGTCATCGTCGACGAGCTCGCCGACCTGATGATGGTCTCTCCGCGCGACGTGGAGGACTCGGTCGTCCGCATCACCCAGCTCGCGCGTGCGGCCGGCATCCACCTCGTGCTAGCCACGCAGCGGCCCTCGGTCGACGTCGTCACCGGCCTGATCAAGGCCAACGTGCCGTCGCGGCTGGCCTTCGCCACCAGCTCGCTCGGCGACAGCCGGGTCATCCTCGACCAGCCGGGCGCGGAGAAGCTGGTCGGACAGGGTGACGGGCTCTTCCTGCCGATGGGGGCCAGCAAGCCGGTCCGCGTCCAGGGCTCGTGGGTCACCGAGGCCGAGATCCACCAGGTCGTCAAGCACTGCAAGGACCAGCTCGAGCCGACCTACGTCGAGGACGTCACGGCCCCGGCCTCGGCGAAGCGCGACCTCGACGACGACATCGGCGACGACATGGAGCTCGTGGTCCAGGCCATCGAGCTCGTCGTCTCGACCCAGTTCGGCTCGACGTCGATGCTGCAGCGCAAGCTGCGCGTCGGCTTCGCGAAGGCCGGGCGCCTGATGGACATCATGGAGAGCCGCGGGGTGGTGGGCCCCAGCGAGGGCTCCAAGGCCCGTGACGTCCTCGTGAAGCCCGATGAGCTCGATTCCGTGATCGCCACGTTGGAGGGGGGAGCCTGATGGGCGCCGCAGCAGTGCACGAGACAGGGGTCGGCCACGACCAGCACGACGAGCACGAGGGGGAGGGCCTCGCGGTCGCTCCCGACCACGTGGAGGTTCGTCGCCACGCCGGCGTCGCCGCCGGGGTCGGCCTGACCGCGTCGGCGGTCGCCATCGCCTACTTCGCCCGCGCGACGCAGAGCGGCTCGGTCCTCGACTGGGCCTTCGTCGTCGCCATGGGCCTGCTCGCCGCCTACTGGCTCGTCGGCCTGGTCGACGCCCGGACGCCGCTGCTGGTCGCCGACGCGCAGGGCATCCGGATCCGGCTGGGCCGCACGTGGCGCGGCCTGCCGTGGTCCGCGGTGCACCACGTCGAGCACACGCCCCGCCAGGGCCTGCTGCGTGACGGTCGCCTGGTCGTCGTGCCGCACAACCCCGAGCTGGTGGAGTCCGAGCTCACCGCCGCCGGCAAGCGGCACGCCGGCGTCTCGCGGCTGCTCCACGGGTCCCCGTTCGCCGTCCCGCTGGGCCTGTCCACCCGTGTCGTGAGCGCCGGTGACGACCTGACCGAGGCGTTGGGCCGGGTCGCCCGCGACGCCGGCCAGATCGTGGTGCTGGAGCCCGAGGCAGCGCCGTCGTCGGAGGTTGAGTCGTCGTCGGAGATCGAGGCCCCGGTGGTCGAGGCCCCGGTGGTCGAGGCCCCGGTGGTCGAGGCCCCGGTGGTCGAGGCCCCGGTCGACGACGTCCCCGTGGCGCCCGTCGTCGCGAGCCCGACGCCCGCCGCGCTGCGCGAGACCGGCGCCGCCCGTCGCTCGGAGGTCCGTCGCGACTACGCCGAGCCGGAGCAGGACGACCTCGAGGGTCGCGAGCTGCGCCGCCCCGGTCGGGTCAGCCTCGTCGAGGAGACCCAGTCGTGGGGCGATCGCGTCCGCGCCATCGCCCGTCCGGGCGAGCCGGTGGAGCCGCTGGTGCTCGACGACTTCGAGGTCGAGCCCGCCGAGGACCCCGTCATCGGCCCTGAGCTCGCTGCCGCCCGTACGCGTCTCGGCCTGTCGGTCGACCAGCTCGCCGACCGGACCCGCATCCGCCCCCACGTGATCGAGGCCGTCGAGGTCGACGACTTCGAGCCGTGCGGTGGCGACTTCTACGCCCGTGGGCACCTGCGCACCCTGGCCCGGGTGCTCGGGATCGACGTCGCCCCGCTGCTGGCGTCGTACGACGAGCGCTACGCGCACGCCCCGATCAACCCGCGCCGGGTCTTCGAGGCCGAGCTGGCGACCGGTGCGCACGGCTCCATCCGCGGCACCCGTGGCGGTCCCAACTGGTCGGTGCTGGTCGCCGTCGTCATGGCGCTGGTGCTTGCCTGGTCCATCGCGCGGCTCGTGACGGACACCCCGCCCGAGCTGCGTGGCTCGACGCCGGTCCTCAACGGCTCCGGTGGCCCGCAGGGTGCGGGCAGCGCGCCCGTCGCCGACCCGGTGGCCGTGGTGCTCACCGCGCCGTCGGGTGGCGCGAAGGTCGTGGTGCGCGACGCGCTCGGGGAGATCGCCTTCCGCGGAAGCCTGGCCGTCGGCCAGAGCCGTGAGCTCCAGGCGTCGCCGCCGGTGCGCGTGCAGTCCACCGACGGGGCCGTGACGGTCTCGCTCGCCGGCGCCGAGGCGCGCGCGGTGGGCGAGCCGGGCACCGCCGGGCAGGGCACGTTCGTCGCCGACTGAGCCGGCCGCTGCCCGGGTCAGGCGGCGCCGAGGGTCTCGAGTCGTCGCCGCGCGTCGGCGAGGCCCTTCTCGTTGTCGGCGACCTCGACGTCGCCGGTGAGGTCGTCGGAGGCCAGGCGCGTCGCGAAGTAGACACCCTGCACGGCCTCGCGGAAGAGCCGGAACGCGTCGAGGTGCTGCATCTCGGCAGGGTCGAGCGGCCCCGTCGCCTGGTAGGCGCGGAGGAACGTCGCCGCCTCGTGCGGGCCACCGAGGTACATCACGGCCGACGCGACGTCGTAGAGCACCGGCCCACGTCGGGCTCCGGCCCAGTCGATGAGCCCGGTCACCTGGGTCTCGTCGTCGTGGACGAACGCCTCGGGCGCGGGGTCGGTGTGCAGCACCGACCACGTCAGGCGCAGCGAGTCGGTCGCGGCCCGGGCTGCCTCGACGGCGTCCAGGAGCCACGGGTGACTCTTCACCCCGGGCGCCGCCGGACTGAGCCAGTCCCGGGCGAACGTGGCGGTGTGCGGTCCGACGCCCGGTTCGCTTGCCACGTGGACACCAGCGAGGACCTCGGCGATCCACTCCTGCTCGGCATCGGTGTCACCGACGAGCTCGCGACCCGGGACGTGCTCCAGCAGCGCGAGCGCGTGCTCCGTGACGACGATGCGGCCGTCGAGCGCCGGGACGGGACGACCGGTCAGGAACCCGGCCGCTGCCAGCGTCGTGGCGACGTCGGCGCCTGCCGCCAGGGCGGCCACCCCCGATGCCGGCACGAGCTTGGCGACGTAGACCGCTCCTCGGTGCTCGACGAGCCACGTGCTCGAGTTCATGCCGCCGTCCAGCGGCCTCACCCGAGGCGCCTCAAGCCCCCAGAACCGGGTCAGCAGCTCGCTCGGATCGATCACAGGTGCACCGTCTCATGCCGGTTTCGCTCAGCTCTTGCGGGCCGGAGGTCCGTCCGTGGTCGTGGCGGGCGCGCCGATGGCCCCGCTGTTTCTGCGGCGCGGCTGGTGCGAACCGCAGCGTGCGGTGAGGCGACAGGCAACCTGTATGACGCCGGGCGCACCTATGGCCCCGCCGTGGTCAGGTCGGCGGGGTGTGGGGCGGGGTCATGGTCGGTCGGGTGGCTCGGGGTCGTCGGCAGCGCGCGGCGGGGTGTCGATGCGGGTGGTGCCGGTGCGGTCGCGGCGGTTGCGGTGCCCGTGGGGGCTGGTCCACTCGTAGACACCGGGTCCGGCCACGTCGTATCGCCAGCCCGAATGGGTCTTGAGGCGGTGGTGCCAGCGACATTCCGGTGCGAGGTTCGAGGACACGGTCGCCCCCGGCTGGGGACGGCCCTGGGGGTGGGCGTCGTGGTCGTAGGGGACGACGTGGTCGATGTCGCAAGCCCTCGCTGGGCGGGTGCACCACGGGAACACGCAGGTGCGGTCGCGCAGGATGACTTGTTCGCGGATCCGGTCGGGGATGTCGTAGCCCGGTGCCGTGAGCTCGGCGTTCAGGTCGATGACCGGCTTGACGGTCACCTTGGTGCGCGAGTCGCCGCACCAGCCCTTCACCTGCTCCAGCAGGACGAGCCGCTGGCCCTCCTCCATCCGCCCGGTGGGTCCGAAGACGGTGTCCAGCCCGTCGAGGCTGGTGTCGAAGTGGGCGTGCAGCACCACCTCACGCGCAACCGGCAACCCGTCCTCGCTCCTGGCGGCGCTCGAGCCCTGGAAGTGGAGGTCGAGCGCGGTCTGGGTGCGGGCGAGGTCGCCGAGCGCTGCGGACCGTCGGGCGTCCAAGGGTGCTGCTGAGCCGAGTGCCTTGAGCGTCTCCGCGCCGTGGGCGAGGGCCCGGTCGAGGTCGAGGGCGTCCGCGATGTCGAGCTCGGCCTCGAACCGCATCGTCCCGGCGTAGTGCACGTCCTGGTCGTGCACCGTCGCGTGGCGCGGGTCGACCGACAGGTAGCCGTCGTCGGGATCGGCGGTCGGGTCGGCTTCGGCCAGCTCGTGACGCTTGATGGTCTCCGCGACCAGCCGGTCGAGCTGCGCGGGACCGACCCGGCCCGCGACAGCGGCGACCTGGGCGTCGACCCACCGCGCCGCCTCGACCGACAAGGACGGGGTCGAGTGGATGGTGGCTTCGGCGACCGTGCGGGCGCGCCACGCCGGCACCGCGCCGGCCTGGACCTGCGCCCACAGCCGCGGGAGCCGGTGCCGCAGCTCGAGCGCGTGACCAATGAGCCGCTTCGCCGACGTCGACGAGATGCCGAGCACTGTTCCGAGCTCGGCGATGCAGAACTCAGCCACCGCTGGACAGCCCTCGCCGGCGATCGGCTCCTCGTGCTCGACGCCGTAGCGGCCACCGTCGCTGAACACCGCGGCGGTGTGGATCGACTCCGGCGGATGGAGGTCGGCCCAGCGGGCGGCGAGGTCGAGCTGGTCGGCCGCGGCCCGGTCCTCGACCGCCTTGCGTTCGCGGAGCGCTCGCAGCAGCTCGGAGGCGGAGAGGTCCTCGACCTCTGCTCCTCCGTGTGCTGCAAGCATCTCGATCATGTGTTCGATTCTACGGCGGGCCACCGACAACGGACCGTGGCCAGGGATGGCTTGGTGCAAGGGGTCCTCGATATGCCTTGCTCGTCCCTCGCTCGGCTACTCGACCACCGAATGAGAGCGGGTCTCCACACGCCTCGTTCCTCGGCTATTCGACCACCGGGGAGCGGGTCTCGATACGCCTCGCTCGTGCCTCGCTCCGGCTACTCGACCACCGAGGAGGGGGGTCTCGATACGCCTCGCTCGTCCCTCGCTCGGCTAACCGCCCAGCGAGGAGGGCGGGCGTCTCGTGGCATCCCGCTCGACTGCTCGAGCAGCAACACGACCGAGGCAAGACACCGCCCCCAGGTGACCCCGCCCCCCCGTGAGAGCCGCCTCACCGCGCCGCTGGTGCGGGTCGGAGTGGCGGGGCACGGCATACTCACGATGCGATGACGACTGACACCGAGCTGCCCCCCACCCCGCTGAACGTCGCGGTGGTCACGCTGGGCTGCGCCCGCAACGAGGTGGACTCGGAGGAGCTCGCCGGACGCCTCGAGGCGGGCGGGTTCGTGCTGGTCGAGGATCCCGAGGACGCGGACACCGTCCTGGTCAACACGTGCGGCTTCGTCGAGGCCGCCAAGAAGGACTCCGTCGACACGCTGCTCGAGGCCGCGGACCTCAAGGAGTCGGCCGGCAACGGCGGGCGTGCGCAGGCCGTCGTCGCCGTGGGCTGCCTGGCCGAGAGGTACGGCAAGGACCTCGCGGAGTCGCTGCCCGAGGCCGACGCCGTCCTCGGCTTCGACGACTACCCCGACATCGCGTCCAAGCTCCGCGCCATCGTCGCGGGGGAGACCCACCACCCCCACACGCCCTCGGACCGTCGGCGGCTGCTGCCCATCTCGCCGGTGGACCGTGACGCCTCCGGGATCTCGGTGCCCGGCCACCAGGACGCCAGCACCCCCGCCGCCACGCTCGTCGCCGAGCCGGGCGACCTCGCCGACATCGGCGCGGGCGCGCCCGCGACGGGACCCCGCGCCGTACGCCGTCGGCTCGACGCGGGCCCGATGGCGCCGCTCAAGCTCGCCAGCGGCTGCGACCGTCGCTGCACCTTCTGCGCGATCCCGAGCTTCCGTGGGTCCTTCGTCAGCCGCCGCCCGAGCGACGTGGTCGCCGAGGCGCGCTGGCTCGCGACGCAGGGCGTCAAGGAGCTCTTCCTCGTCAGCGAGAACTCGACCTCCTACGGCAAGGACCTCGGCGACCTCAGGCTGCTGGAGACCCTGCTGCCGGAGCTGTCGGGCATCGACGGCGTCGAGCGCGTCCGCGTGTCCTACCTCCAACCGGCCGAGACCCGCCCCGGCCTCATCGAGGCGATCGCCTCGACGCCCGGCGTCGTGCCCTACTTCGACCTGTCCTTCCAGCACGCCAGCGCCACGGTGCTGCGCCGGATGCGCCGCTTCGGCGACCCCGAGAGCTTCCTCGGGCTGCTCGACCAGGTGCGCACGCTGGCCCCGCTGGCCGGCGTACGGTCCAACGTCATCGTCGGGTTCCCCGGCGAGACCGAGGACGAGCTGCAGGTGCTCTGCGACTTCCTCGAGGCGGCGCGGATGGACGTCACCGGCGTCTTCGGCTACTCCGACGAGGACGGCACCGAGGCGGCGGGCTTCGCCGACCACCTCAAGCTCGACGAGGACGAGATCCGTGCCCGCACCGAGCACGTCACCGCCCTCGTCGAGGAGCTCAACGCCCAGCGGGCCGAGGAGCGCGTCGGCGAGGAGGTCGTGGTGCTCGTGGAGTCCGTCGAGGACGGCGTCGTCGAGGGTCGCGCCGCCCACCAGGGCCCCGAGGTCGACGGTACGACGCTGCTGCTGGGCGCCGCCGACGCGCAGGTCGGCCACCTGCTGAGCGCCACGGTCACCGGCACCGACGGGGTCGACCTCGTCGCGTGCGTGGACGGAGCGGCCCGATGAGCACGGACCCGACGCACGCCGAGCAGCGCCAGGTGTCGAACTTCAACATCGCCAACGTGCTGACCACCCTGCGCATCGTGATGGTCCCGTTCTTCGGCTGGGCGCTCCTGCACGACGGCGGCGACGACCCGCTGTGGCGGTGGGTGGCGTTCGCGCTGTTCGCCGTCGCGATGATCACAGACAAGATCGACGGAGACCTCGCCCGCAAGCACGACCTGGTCACCGACTTCGGCAAGATCGCCGACCCCATCGCCGACAAGGCCATCACCGGCATGGCCTTCATCGGCCTGTCGGTCGTCGGCGACGTCTGGTGGTGGGTGACGGTCATCGTGCTGCTGCGCGAGTGGGGCGTGACGCTGCTCCGGCTCTCCGTCCTCAAGCAGGTCGTCATCCCGGCCGCGTGGAGCGGCAAGGTCAAGACCGTCCTCCAGGCCGTCGCCCTGTCCGGGCTGATCTGGCCCCTGCCCCACGGTGACGCGCACGGCGGTGCCTTCGACTTCTGGCCGGGTCCCCTGGGCGAGGTGCTGTTCTACGTCAGCCAGGTCCTGCTGGCCGGCGCCGTCGCGATGACGATGTGGTCGGGCTGGGAGTTCGTCCGCGAGGTGCGCAAGCAACGGAACGCCGCGCCCGTCTGAGACGTAGGTCACACGTCCACAAACGGCCGCCTGAACTTTTGGCAACACTGGCAGGAAAAGGTCGTGCCGCGGCTCCCTTTTCGGGGTCCCGCTGGGTGAAGATGCGTCGGTCACATCCACCCGAACACCCCGGAGCACACATGCGCACACCTGCGCTCCCCTCGCCGCGCCACATCGCGGCAGGAGCGGGTCTGGCCCTCTTGGCGGCCGGATTCACCCCCCTCGCAGCATCGGCCAACCCCGCCGGCACCGGCCTCGTCATCAACGAGGTCTACGGCGGCGGCGGCAATACCGGCGCCGTCTTCACCAACGACTTCATCGAGCTCCACAACCCGAGCACGTCCGCGATCTCGGTGAACGGGCTGAGCCTCCAGTACCGCTCGGCCGCGGGCACGGGTGCGCCGGGGGCGTCCAACGTCTTCTCGCTGCCGAACAAGACGATCCAGCCGGGTGGCTACTTCCTGGTCCAGGCGGCGCCCGGCGCCACTGTGACGGACAAGCCGCTCCCCGTCACCCCGGACGCGCAGACCACGGGCACGACCCTCAACCTGTCGGGCACCGGCGGTCAGGTCTACCTGGTCAACGGCACCGCTCCGCTCGACGCCGGCACGGGCACGATCTCCAACGCCAGCGTCGTCGACTTCGTCGGCTGGGGGACGACGACGACCAGCTACGAGGGTGAGGTCGTCGCGCCGGCCACCCGCAACTCGGCGCCCGCGACCACGAACGCCACGTCGATCTCGCGCAAGACCGCCGGCACGGTCGTCCAGGACACCGACTCGAACGCCGCCGACTTCGCGACCGCCGCGACGCCCAGCCCCACGACGACGTCCGTCGCCGGGCCGCTCACCGTCGCCCAGCCCGGCAACAAGTCGGGTCAGGCCGACGTGCCGATCGCGCCGTTCACCCTGACGGCCACTGGTGGCACCTCGCCCTACACCTGGTCCGCGACCGGTCTCCCGGCGGGCGTCACCGTCGCCCCCAACGGCGCGGTCTCCGGGACGCCGACGGCGCCCGGCATCTACACCGTCACGGCGACGGCCACCGACTCGGCCACGCCGACCGCTGCGACCGACGACGTGACCTTCACCTTCACCGTCACGGCGGCGCCGACGCTCATCCCGATCTCCGCCGTGCAGGGCACCGGTGCGGTCTCGCCGCTGGTCGGCCAGAAGGTCATCACCCGAGGCATCGTCACCGCGACCTACCCGAGCGGTGGCTTCCGCGGGTTCTACATCCAGACCCCCGGCTCCGGCGCGGCCAACATCGACCTGGCCGCGCACACCGCGTCCGACGGCGTCTTCGTGCGCCAGCCGAGTGGCTCGATCGACGGGTTCCCCGGCGACTACGTCGAGGTGACCGGCAACGTCACCGAGTTCGCCGGCGCCACGCAGATCGAAGCAGCGGCGGCCGACATCACGCCGCTCGTCGGCCAGAACCCGGCGCCCGTCGTGACGACCACCACCGCCACCTGGCCGCGCGCCGCGGCGCAGAAGGAGTCGCTGGAGGGCATGCGCTACCGCCCGACCGGCGACTTCACCGTCACCAACACCTTCTCCACCAACAACTTCGGTGAGGTCGGGCTCGCCCAGGGCACCAAGCCGCTGATCCAACGCACCGAGGTGGAGCTGCCCGGCCCGGCCGCCTCCAGCGCCACCGAGGCGGACAACCTGGCTCGCGGCGTCGTCCTCGACGACGGCTCCTCGACCAACTTCCTCCTGACGGGCAACGCCACCGACTGCGCACCGCGGCCGACCGGCTGCCTGCTCAACGGCGACCAGACCCCGCCGTACGTCTCGACGAAGGACCCCGTCCGGGTCGGCGCCCGCGCCACGTTCGTCGCCGACGTCATCTTCACCGAGGGCGGCTCGCCGAGCGCGCCGACCTACCGGTTCCAGCCCCTCACCACGGTGGTCGGTCCGACCAACGCCGGCTCGCCGGCGACGTTCGAGAACACCCGTACGGCGGCGCCGGACGAGGCCCTGATCAACGAGGTCGGCACCGCTGACCTCAAGATCGCCTCGTTCAACGTGCTGAACTACTTCACGACCCTCGGTGACGCCAACGACGACAACATCGGCGACGGGGGGTGCACGCCGTTCCGCGACCGCGACGACGACGGCAACACCGTCAATGGCGGCTGCGACCAGCGCGGTGCCTGGGACCCGCAGGACTTCCAGCGCCAGCAGTCGAAGATCGTCTCGGCGATCAACGCCCTCGACGCCGACGTCGTCGGGCTCATGGAGATCGAGAACTCCAAGCAGCTCGGCGAGACGCCCGACGAGGCCACCAACAGCCTCGTCGCCGCGCTCAACGCCGAGGCGGGAGCCGGCACGTGGGCGGCGAACCCGTCCTCGAGCGAGCTCCCGGCCGACGGCATGGACGTGATCACCAACGCGATCATCTACAAGCCGGCCAGCGTGGACCGCATCGGCGAGTCGCGTGCGCTCGGCACCCTGAGCGACGCCGGCGAGGCGTTCGACAACGCGCGTGAGCCGGTCGGCCAGGTGTTCCGCAGCGACGCCGGCGGGGACCCGTTCCTCTTCGTCGTCAACCACTTCAAGTCCAAGGGCTCGGCCGGTCCCAACCCGGGCGACACCGACGCGGGCGACGGTCAGGGCGCGTCCAACGGCTCGCGCAAGCTGCAGGCCACGGCGCTGCGCGACTGGGTGACCGGCGTGCAGGCCGAGACCGGCGTGCAGTCGGTCGTGATGGGCGGCGACTACAACTCCTACGCCATGGAGGACCCGCTGCGGATCCTCTACGACGCCGGCTTCACCAACGTCGAGCAGCACTTCGACAACGGCGAGTTCTCCTACTCGTTCTCGGGGCTGTCCGGCTCGCTGGACCACATCCTCGTGAACGACGCGGCGCTCAAGCGGTCGACGGGCACGGACATCTGGAACATCAACGGCGGGGAGTCGCTGGCGCTGGAGTACAGCCGCTGGAACTACCACGCGACCGACTTCCACGCCGCGGGCCCGTACCGGTCCTCCGACCACGACCCGGTCATCCTGGGCTTCAGGAAGACGGCGCCCACGGCACCGCCGGTCGTGGCGGACACGTCCGTCACCGGTTCCGCCGGCACGGTGGTCTACGGCAAGGCCGGCACCGTGACGGTGAAGGTCGCCCCGGCGACCGCCACCGGCACCGTGACGGTCGCCAAGGGCGCTTCGGTCCTGGGCTCCGCCACGCTGGCGTCGGGCCAGGGCTCGGTCACGCTGGCCGCGAAGTCGCTGCCGGTCGGGACGCACACGCTCGCGCTCGCCTACTCGGGCGACGCAGGGCACAAGCCGTCCACCGGCTCGGTCACGGTCGTGGTGAGCAAGGCCGACCCCACTCTCGGGGCGAAGGTCACGCCGAAGAAGGTCAAGGTCGGCAAGAAGGCCACGATCAAGATCACCGTGTCCGCCCAGGGCTTCACGCCGACCGGCAAGGTGAGCGTCAAGGTCGGCGGCAAGACCTACCGGGCGACCCTGAAGAAGGGCCGCGCCGTCATCACGCTGAAGGCCTTCAAGAAGCCGGGCACCTACAAGGCGAAGGTCTCCTACTCCGGCGACGCGACCACCGAGGAGGCGCGCACCCGCGTCACCGTGAAGGTGAAGCGCCGCTGAGCCGCCCCGCACGAGTGGCCCGGCCGTCCAGCCAGGACGGCCGGGCCACTCGGCACACCCCCTGCCCGCAGGGAGCCGCACCACTGTCAGACGGTCGGGTTATGGTGACTCGACTCACACGCACTTCCACCCGAAAGGCCCACTCGTGTCAGCATCACGAACCGGTCGCAGACTCGCTCTGACGACCTCCCTGACGGGGCTCCTCGCAGCTCCGCTCGCCGTCGTCGGCCTGGCCGCGCCGGCGCACGCCGCACCCGTCGACATCCAGATCCTCGGCACCAACGACTTCCACGGCCGCCTCCTCCCCAACACGAGCAGCGGTGCGCAGGAGGCCGGCGCCGCGCAGTTCGCCGGTGCCGTCAAGCAGCTCGAGGCCGGTTTCGCAGGTCCCACCGTCTTCGCTGCCGGCGGCGACCTCATCGGCGCCTCGACCTTCGAGTCCTTCATCCAGCGCGACAAGCCGACCATCGACTCGCTCAACGCCGCGGGGCTCGACGTGTCCGCCGCCGGCAACCACGAGTTCGACGCCGGCTACGGCGACCTCGTCAACCGCGTGATGGGTCCCTACGACGCCACCAGCAACGCCGAGGGCGGCGCCGCGTGGCAGTACATCGCGGCCAACGTGCGCAAGAAGTCGGACGACTCCTACGCCCTGCCCGACATCACCGCGCGCACCCCCGATGCCAACGACACCTCCGACGGCGGCACGTGGACCACCACGGCCGGCGGCGTGAAGATGGGCTTCATCGGCGGCGTCACCGAGGACCTGCCCTCGCTGGTGAGCCCGTCCGGCATCGCCGACCTCAAGATCAGCAGCATCATCGCCGAGACCAACGCCGCCGCTGACCGGCTCAAGGCCCAGGGCGCCGACATCGTCGTGCTCCTCGTGCACGAGGGTGCTCCCGACACCACCGAGGCGTCGGCGCGCAGCAACGACAACGCCTTCGGCCGGATCGTCAACGGCGTGGACGGCGACGTCAGCGCGATCATCTCCGGCCACACCCACCTGGCCTACAACCACGTCATCAACGGCCGCCCGGTCGTCTCGGCCGGCCAGTACGGCACCAACCTCAACCGCCTCGTCTTCACCGTCGACCCGGTCGCCGACACGGTCGTCTTCAAGAACGGCGACATCGTCCGCGCCAACACCGTGACGGTGGCTGACGCCGGCGCCCTCGCCACCAAGGCCGCGGTCCAGGAGATCGTCTCCAAGGCGGAGGCCCAGGCCAACGTGCTCGGCGCCCGCGTGCTCGGCAAGGTGGGCGGCGCGTTCAACCGCGCCAAGCTCGCCGACGGCACCACCGAGAACCGCGGTGGCGAGTCCACCCTCGGCAACCTCGTCGCCGAGGTCCACCGCTGGGCCACCTCGACCGCCGAGGCCGGCGCCGCGCAGATCGCGTTCATGAACCCCGGCGGCCTCCGCCAGGACATCGCCGGTCCGGCGGACGTGACCTACAAGCAGGCCGCCGTCGTGCAGCCCTTCGCCAACACGTTGGTCAACATGAAGATGACCGGCGCGCAGATCAAGACGGTGCTCGAGCAGCAGTGGCAGCGCGACGACAAGGGCGTCGTGCCCACCCGTGCCTTCCTGCGCCTCGGCACCTCGGAGGGCTTCTTCGCCACCTACGACCCCAGCCGCCCCGAGGGCAACCGGGTCACCGGCATGTGGCTCAACGGCAAGGCGATCGAGTCGGGCACCCAGTACTCCGTGACCGCCAACTCGTTCCTCGCCGGCGGTGGTGACAACTTCCGCGGGTTCAACGCCGCCACCGCCAAGCGCGACACCGGCAAGTCCGACCTGCAGGCCATGGTCGACTACATGGCCGCGAAGGCCGCCACGACCCCGCTGCCGGTCAAGGCCGACCAGCGCCAGGTCGGCGTCAGCTGGCCCGCCGGCGCCCCGCGCTTCTACCGCCTCGGTCAGGACCTCAAGCTGAACCTGTCGTCCCTCGCCATGAGCACCGCGGCCGACCCCAAGGACGCCTCTCTCGCGGTCAAGGTCGGCAACGCGTCGGTGTCCTCGGTCCCCGTCGACAACACCGTGTCGACGACGGCCCAGGACGACGAGACCGGCAAGGCCGCCGTGTCGATCTCCCTCAAGGGCAAGGTGCGCAAGGGCAAGCAGCTGCTGACCTTCACCGGTCCCACCACCGGCACCACGTTCACCCTCCCGGTCGACATCCGCAAGGCCAAGGCGGAGCTCAAGGCCCGCACCAAGCCCGGTCGCATCGTCAAGGGCAAGACCCGCGCTCGCCTGAAGATCAAGGCCTCGGCCCTGGGCATCAAGGCCGTGACCGGCAAGCTCGTGGTCAAGGTCGGCGGCAAGAAGTACACCGTCAAGCTCAAGAACGGCAAGGCGACGGTCAAGCTCGACCGCTTCGCCAAGACCGGCACCAAGCGCGTCGTCGTGAAGTACGCCGGCAGCAACAAGGTTCGCACCAAGACGGCCGTCGTGAAGATCAAGGTGCGCCGCAAGTGACGCACTGATCCACCCAGCACGACCCAGCACGAACGCGGAGGCCCGGTCATCGTCCGCGATGGCCGGGCCTCCGGTGCGTCCGTCACCCGAGGGCGAGCGCCGCCTGCACGAGCGCGAGGTGGCTGAAGGCCTGCGGGAAGTTGCCCGCCATCCGGCGGCGGTCGGGGTCGTACTCCTCCGAGAGCAGGCCGACGTCGTTGGCCAGGTCGCACAGCCGGTCCATCAGTTCCTCGGCCTGCTCGCGCCGTCCCGCCGCCGCCAGCGCCGACACCAGCCAGAACGAGCACGCCAGGAACGGGTGCTCGTCGCCGGAGAGGCCGTCGACGCCGGTCTGGGTGCGGTAGCGCAGCAGCAGGCCGCAGTGCATCAGGTCCGTCGTCACCGCGTCGATCGTCCCGAGCACCCGCGAGTCGTCGCCCGGCAGGAAGCCGACGAGCGGGATGGTCAGCAGCGACGCGTCGACCTCGTCGGTGTCGTAGTGCTGGGTGAAGGTCCCGCGCGCGCTGTCGAAGCCCTTCTCGAGCACCTCGTCGCGCACCCGGTCGCGCAGCTCGCGCCACCGCTCCAGGGGGCCGTCGAGCCCGTGGTCCTCGACCGCCTTGACCGCACGGTCGAAGGCCACCCACACCATGACCCGCGAGTGGGTGAAGTGGCGCTGCGGTCCGCGGATCTCCCACAGGCCGTTGTCGGGCTCGTCCCAGTGGTCGGCGAGGTCGTCGACCAGCGCCCGCTGGAGCGCCCAGGAGTTGTGGCTCTCCTCCACGCCCGCCCGTCGAGCCAGCTCAAGGGCGATCATCACCTCGCCCAGCACGTCGTTCTGGCGCTGCGAGACCGCTCCGTTGCCGATGCGCACCGGTGTGCTGCCGGCATAGCCGGGCAGGTGGTGCAGCTCGCGCTCCGGCAGCTCGCGACCGCCGTCGACGGTGTACATGATCTGCAGGTCGGCCGGGTCGCCGGCGACGGCACGCAGCAACCACTCGCGCCACCGGTGCGCCTCGTCGACGTAGCCGGCGCCCAGCAGCGACTCCAACGTCAGCGCGGCGTCGCGCAGCCAGCAGAAGCGGTAGTCCCAGTTGCGCTCGCCGCCGAAGTCCTCGGGCAGCGACGTCGTCGGGGCGGCCACGATGCCGCCGGTCTCGGCGTGGGTCATCATCAGCAGCGTCAGCAGGCTGCGGCGCACCAGGTCGGCGTGCGGCACGGTGCCGGGGGAGCGCTCGGACCACGACTGCTGCTCGGCGGCCGTCGCGCGGATGCGCTCGTCGAAGCTGAGGGGCTTGGGGACGTCGCGCCACGAGCGGACCCACGTCGTCGAGAAGGTCATCTCGTCGCCGGCGGACAGCTCGAACTCGTCGCGGTGGTGGCCGCGCTGACCGTGGGGCAGGCGCGGGCCCCGCAGGATGAACTTGTCAGGCCCCGCCACCGCGACGACGACCTCGTTGCCGTGCGCGTGCTCACGGCTCACCCACGGGCGGACCTTCCCGTAGTCGGTGCGCACGACCCAGTCGTGGCGGATCCGCACCGTCCCGCGCGTGCACGTCAGGCGGCGTACGACGTCCGCGCGGCCGTCGCCGGTCGGCATCAGGTCGAGCAGCACCACCTCGCCGTCCGCGGTCGTGAAGGTGGTCTCGAGCAGCGCAGTCCCGTCGACGTACCTGCGGCTGCAGGCGACCACCTCGTCGGCCGGCGCGAGGAGCCAGCGGCCGTGCTCCTCGGTGCCCAGCAGCGCGGCGAAGCAGGCGGGGGAGTCGAACCGCGGCAGGCACAGCCAGTCGATCGAGCCGTCCGTGCCGACCAGCGCTGCGGTGCCGTTGTCACCGATGAGGGCGTAGTCCTCGATGGGGAGTGCCATGCGGATAGTGTCGCCGACATGTGGTCGGACGACGCGCTGGCGCGGCGCGTGCTCGAGCAGCTGGCCCGACGCGGCGAGACGGTCGCGACCGCGGAGTCGCTCACGGGCGGGATGCTCTCGTCCTGGCTGACCGACGTGCCGGGCGCCTCGAGGTCGTTCGTGGGCGGCGTCGTGTCCTACGCGACGCGCGTCAAGGTCGCGGTGCTCGACGTGCCCGCCGACGTGGTGGACCGGCACGGCGTGGTGTCGGAGGAGTGCGCGATCGCCATGGCGCGTGGGACGCGGGCCCGGCTCGATGCCTCGTGGGGCGTCTCGACCACCGGCGTCGCGGGCCCGGACGAGCAGGAGGGCAAGCCCGCCGGCACCGTGTGGGTGGCCGTCGCGGGCCTCGACGCGGTCGAGGCGCGCAAGCTCACGCTGCACGGCGACCGGAGCACGATCCGGCGGGGTGCGTGCGAAGGCGTGCTGTCCGTCCTCGAGGGCCTGCTCGTCCGCTGAGCGCGGGTCGATCCGCTGCAACTGGGCGTCTGCCCGCGGGACTAATGAGCCCTCGGGTAGCGTTGGGGCAGAAGACTTCCTCCCGCCTCGACGAAGGACTGTGCGCATGGTGCTCTTCCGACGACTGCTCGGCGACGTGCTGCGCGGTGCGCGGATGCAGCGGGGGATGACCTTGCGGGAGCTCTCGGCCGAGGCCCGGGTCAGCCTGGGCTACATCAGCGAGATCGAGCGGGGCCAGAAGGAGGCGTCGTCGGAGCTGCTGGCGTCGCTGTGCCAGGCGATGGACCTGCCGCTCTCCGACGTGCTGCGCGACGTCGCCGACGCGGTGGCCCTCGAGGAGGCCGCCGTCCTGGCGAGCACGCAGATCACCGCCGTGCGCCGCGCCGGCGACGTGGTGGCCTCCGCCGCCTGAGGCCGGCCCTCACCGCTCCGGCTGGCAGCTGGGGCACCAGTAGGCCGCGCGCTCGCGGCCCGGCTCACCCAGCATGGTGATCGCGATCGGGGTGCCGCAGCGGCGGCAGGGCGACTTGTCGCGCCGGTAGACCCACATGCGCTCGCGCTCGCGCAGGTTGCCCGTGGTGGACTGGATGGCGCGGTCCTTGTTGACCTCGAGCATCTGCTTGGCCCGGCGGACCAGGCGGGTCAGGTCGGGCACGCCGGCGACCTCGGTGGCGGGGTTGACGCCGCTGGTGAAGCACAGCTCCGCCATGTACATGTTGCCGACGCCGGCCAGGTTGCGCTGGTCGAGCAGCGCCTCCCCGACGGGGCGGGCCGGCTCGTGCCGGAGGTTGTGCAGCGCCTGGTCCTCGTCCCAGTCGGGCCCCAGCAGGTCGGGGCCGAGGTGAGCGGTGAGCTCGGCCTCGGCCTCGCGAGGCACCAGCTCGACGATGCCCAGCTGGAAGCCGACCGCCTTGCGCCCCTCGATGCCCAGCACGAGCCGGACCTGGACGTCGGGCCGCCGCCACTTCTCGCCGTCGGGGTAGACGTGCCAGGAGCCCTCCATCTTGAGGTGGGTGTGCAGCGTCCAGGGGCGCTCATGGTCGATGCGCGTGATGATGTGCTTGCCGCGCGACAGCGAGCGGATGACGGTGCCGCCGGTCAGGTCGACGGTCGCGAAGGCCGGCACCCGGAAGTCGGTGAGCGTGAGCCGGTGGCCGGTGAGGGCGCGGTCGAGCTTGGTGGCCGCGCGCCAGACGGTGTCTCCCTCAGGCACGGATCCTCAGCCCCTTGGGCGTCGCGACGAACCCCGCGGCCGACAGCGCCAGCCGGATGGGCGTCTCGCCGCCGTTGCCGATGAGCGCCTGGCCGTCGGCCTTCTCCACCGTGAGCCGGCCCAGCGCGCCGCGGCGGGCCGCGTCGGCCAGCGCGGTCATGGCCGGGGTGAGCACGTCGGGGTCCTCGGTCCAGGTGAGGAGGGTGCGTCCGCCGCGCTCGACGTAGACGGTGAGGTCGCCGTCGACCAGCACTACCAGCGCGCCTGCCTTGCGGCCGGGACGGTGGCCGGTGCGCTCGGCGTCGGCCTCGGGCCACGGCAGGGCGGCACCGAAGACGTTGGCCGGGTCGGTCGCGGCGAGGGCGACGACGGTGGGCTTGGTGCCTCCCTTGGCGCTGTCGGGCTCGGCGAAGGTGCGGAGCCGGTCGATCGCCCCCGCGCTGCCGAACTGAGCGGCGCCGAGGCCCTCGATGAAGTAGCCGCGGCGGCAGCGGCCGGTGTCCTCGAACGCGCTGAGCACCTTGTAAACGCCGGCGAAGCCGCCCACCACGCGCTCGCTCATCACGGCGCCGCGCGTCACCACGCCGTGCCGCTCGAGGAGGTGCTCGGCGCGGGCGTGCGCGCGCCGGGTCGGGTCACCGTCGCGGTCGGGCAGCAGCGCCCAGCGCCCGGCGGTCTCCGGCGGCCCGGTGCGGGCGGGCATCCGGCCGCGGGTCGTCCTGCCCATGCGCGGGGGCGTACGACGCGAGCGGTGCGACGGCGTGCCGCTGCGGACGAGGGCCCGCAGGGGCGTGAGGGTGTCGTTGGTGACGAGGCCGCGCCACACGAGCTCCCAGAGGGCGGTGCTGAGCTCGGCGTCGGTGGTGGGGCCGACGCGGTCGGCGAGCTGGCGGAAGAACCACGCGCCGCCGGGGTCGAGCGCGTCAAGCACGGCGCGCTGGAGTCCGGTGGGCTCGTCGCCCTCGAGCTCGGGCAGGGTCAGGTGGGCCTGGTCGGCGAGGTGCAGGCTGACCCACCCGTCGCTGCCGGGGAGCGGGGAGTGGCCGGTCCAGATGACCTCGCCGGAGGCGGTGAGCTCGTCGAGCATCGACGGCTCGTAGTCGCGCACGCGGGCCGCCAGCACGAGCGGCTCGAGCGCGCTCGCCGGCACGGGGCACCCGGCGAGCTGGTCGATCGCCGCGACCACCCCGTCAACGCCGCGCAGCGTGCCGCCGACGCGCTGCCAGGCGGGCAGGAACCGCGCCACGGCGTCGTGGCCGACCGGCTCGATCTCCTGGCGCAGCCGGGCGAGGGAGCGGCGGCGCAGCTTGCGGAGCACCTCGGCGTCGCACCACTCGCTGCCGGCCCCGGAGGGCCGGAACTCGCCGTCGAGCACCCGGCCCCGGTGGGCGAGCCGCTGGAGGGTCTGGCGCGCCACGGCCTCGCCGAGGCCGAGCCGCCCGGCGACCTCCGCGGTCGTGAAGGGGCCGTGGCTGCGGGCGTAGCGGGAGACGAGGTCGGCGAGCGGGTCCTCGGGCAGCTGGAGGAACGCGTCGGGGGTGCCGACGGGGACGGGCACGCCGAGACCGTCGCGCAGCCGGCCGATGTCCTCGATCGCGGTCCACCGGTCCTCGCCGGCCATCCGCACCTCGACGACGCGGCGTACGTCGGCCAGCGAGGCCAGCCAGCCCTCGACATCGGCCCCCTCGACCGCGCGGGCGCGGATCTCGGCGGTGGACAGCGGGCCGACGAGCCGCAGGAGGTCGGCGACCGCCTCGGCGTCGCGGGCGCGCCGGTCGTCGGCGAGCCACTGGAGCTCGGCCTCGACCTCGGCCAGCACCTCGGGGTCGAGCAGCTCGCGCAGCTCGGCGCGGCCCAGCAGCTCGGCGAGCAGGCCCTGGTCGAGCGAGAGGGCGGCGGCGCGACGCTCGGCGATCGGGGAGTCGCCCTCGTAGACGAACTGGGCGACGTAGCCGAAGAGCAGGCTGCGGGCGAAGGGGCTGGGCTGGGTGGTGGCGACGTCGACCACGGTGATCTCGCGGCGCTGCACCCGCCCGAGCAGGGCCACGAGCGCGGGGAGGTCGTAGACGTCCTGGAGGCACTCGCGCACCGCCTCGAGCACGATGGGGAAGGCAGGATATTGCGACGCGACCTGGAGCAGCTGCGCGCTGCGCTGGCGCTGCTGCCACAGCGGGCTGCGCCGGCCGGGGTCACGACGCGGCAGGAGCAGGGCCCGGGCCGCGCACTCGCGGAAGCGGCTGGCGAAGAGCGCGGACCCGCCGACCTCCTGGGTGACGAGCTGCTCGATCTCCTCGGGCTCGAAGACGATGATCTCGCCGGTCGGCGGCTCGGCGTCGGTGTCGGGGATCCGGATCACGATGCCGTCGTCGGACGCGACGGCCTGCCCGTCGACGTCGTAGCGCTCGCGGAGCCGGGCGTTGATGGCGAGTGCCCATGGCGCGTGGACGGGGGTGCCGTAGGGGGAGTGGACCACGAGGCGCCAGTCGCCGAGCTCGTCGCGGAACCGCTCGACCACGACCTGGGTGTCGTTGGGCACGACCTGCGTGGCCTCGCGCTGCTCGCCGAGGTAGGTGACGAGGTTGGCGGCGGCGTTGGCGTCGAGGCCCCGCTCGCGCACGGACGCGACGGCCTTGTCGTGCGGCTGGGCGGCGAGCTCGCGCGTGAAGGCGCCGACCGCGGCCCCGAGCTCGGCGGGCCGGCCGAGGGCGTCGCCCTTCCAGAACGGCAGCCGCCCCGGGATGCCCGGCGCGGGCGTCACCAGCACCCGGTCGTGGGTGATGTCCTCGATGCGCCAGCTGGTGGCACCCAGCGCGAAGACGTCGCCGACGCGGGACTCGTAGACCATCTCCTCGTCGAGCTCGCCGACGCGGCTGGCCTTCTCGCCGACGAGGAACACCCCGAAGAGCCCGCGGTCGGGGATCGTGCCGCCGCTGGTCACGGCCAGCCGCTGGGCACCGGGCCGACCGCTGAGGGAACCGGTGACCCGGTCCCACACGATGCGGGGGCGCAGCTCGGCGAACTCGTCGCTGGGGTAGCGGCCGCTGAGCAGGTCGAGGGTGGCGTCGAAGGCCGAGCGGGGGAGCTGGGAGTAGGAGGCCGCCCGGACGAAGAGGGCGAACATCTCGTCGACGTCCCACTCCTCCATCGCCAGCATCGCCACCACCTGCTGGGCGAGCACGTCGAGCGGGTTGGTGGGGATCGACAGCTTCTCGATGGCGCCGCTGCGCATCCGCTCTACGGCGACGGCGGTCTGGGCGAGGTCGCCGCGGTGCTTGGGGAAGAGCACGCCGCGGCTGGTCTCGCCGACCTGGTGGCCGGCACGCCCCACGCGCTGGAGGGCGCTGGCCACGCTGGGCGGCGACTCGATCTGCACGACGAGGTCGACCGACCCCATGTCGATGCCGAGCTCGAGGCTGCTCGTCGCGACCACGCAGGGGAGCCGCCCGCGCTTGAGGTCGTCCTCGATGATCGCCCGCTGCTCCTTGGAGACCGAGCCGTGGTGGGCCTTGGCGATGACGGTGTCGGCGCCGGTGCTCTGGCCCGACTGCGCCATCACCTGGGCGGGGGAGCGGCCGCCCTCCTCGACCTCGACGCCGGCGCGCTCGGTCGCGATCTCGTTGAGCCGGGCGGTGAGGCGCTCGGCGAGGCGCCGGGAGTTGGCGAAGACGATCGTGGAGCGGTGCTGCTCGACGAGGTCGACGACGTTCTCCTCGACGTGGGGCCAGATGCTCGTCGAGCGGCCCGGATCGCCGGACTCCTCGTCGTACTCCTCCGGCATCGTCATGTCCTCGACCGGCACGACGACCCGCAGGTCCCACTCCTTGGTGCTGGGCGGGGAGACGATCTCGACGGGCTGCGTGCCGCCGAGGAAGCGCGCCACCTCCTCGAGGGGACGCACGGTCGCGCTCAGCCCGATGCGCTGCGCGGGACGGTCGAGCAGCGCGTCGAGGCGCTCGAGGCTCAGGCCGAGGTGGGCACCGCGCTTGGTGCCGGCCACGGCGTGCACCTCGTCGATGATGACGGTGTCAACCCCGCGCAGCGTCTCGCGCGCCTGGCTGGTGAGCATGAGGAAGAGCGACTCGGGCGTGGTGATGAGGATGTCGGGCGGCGTCGTGCCGAGCTTGCGCCGGTCGGCCGGACTGGTGTCGCCCGAGCGCAGCCCGACGGTGACGTCGGGGACCGTCGCCTCGAGCCGCTCGGCGGTGTTGCGGATGCCGGTCAGCGGCGCGCGGAGGTTGCGCTCGACGTCGACGCCCAGCGCCTTGAGCGGGGAGATGTAGAGGACACGGGTGCGCCGCATCTTGTCGTCGGGTCGCTCGGTGCTCAGCAGCCGGTCGATGGCGTGCAGGAACGCGCTCAGGGTCTTGCCGCTGCCGGTCGGGGCGACGACGAGGGCGTGCTTGCCGGCGGCGATGGCGTCCCAGGCCCCCTCCTGCGCCGGCGTCGGGCTCGCGAAGGACGCCTCGAACCACGCGCGCGTGGGAGCGCTGAAGCGGTCGAGAGCGGTCATGGCCCCGAGTCTGCCACTGGCGTACGACACCGGGCGGCGGCTACAGCTCGAGCTCGCGCAGGGCACGGCCCCGCGAACTGGCCAGCTGGCCCGTCCTCCTCGACCACTCGGAGACGTCGGTGTCGCGCAGGCTCTGGAGCTGGTGGGGGTCGCTGGCGAGGTCGTAGAGCTCCCACTCGCCGGAGCGGACGTGCTCGACGTAGGACTGCGACTCCTCGCGGAGCATTGCCCAGTCGAGGTTCGTGTTCTCGACCAGCAGGCGGCGGCGCCAGGAGGACCAGTCGCCGGACCTGAGCGGCTCGAGCATCGAGCGACCGTCCAGGTCGCGCCCGGCGTCCGGGTCGAGCCCGGCGATGTCGAGGGTGGTGGGCATCAGGTCGACCTGCGAGACCAGCGCGTCGACCGTGCGCGGCTCGACGCCCGGCCCGCGGACGACGAACGGGATGCCGGCCGACTCCTCGTAGGGCTGCGACTTGTGGAAGAGCCGGTGCTCGCCGAGCAGGTAGCCGTTGTCGGAGACGAAGAAGATCCACGTCCTCCTGAGCTGGCCGGTCCGCCGCAGGACGTCCAGCACGCTCCCGATCCGGTCGTCGACGTCCTGCAGCTCCTCCAGCTTGCCCTCGTAGATCTTCCGCATGCGGCGGCGGTCCTGGGGCGGGAGGTCCCGGATCCACGAGGGCTTGTCGCCCATGTCGGGCTCGTTGAGCGCCGGTGGGTCCCACTCGACCCCGTCGAAG
This sequence comes from Nocardioides renjunii, assembly GCF_034661175.1. Classification (NCBI taxonomy): domain Bacteria; kingdom Bacillati; phylum Actinomycetota; class Actinomycetes; order Propionibacteriales; family Nocardioidaceae; genus Nocardioides; species Nocardioides renjunii. The sequence goes on from NZ_CP141058.1 coordinate 1,828,931, forward strand.
TCGTCGGCGTGCTCGGGGCTCGGCGTGTAGGGACCGTGGGGCGCCGTCGGCGCGTACACGGCGAACCACGGACCGGTGTCGCGGTGCCGGCGGATGAAGCGGCGCAGGCGCTGGGCGGCGAAGGCGTCGAACTCGCGTTGCGACCCGACCGTCCGCACGGTCCCGTCGACGTTCACGCGGGGGTCGTCGACCATGCCGTCGAGGAGGGCGATCCAGCGGTCCCAGCCGGGGGCGACGTACGACGGCTGCTGGGCGAGCCCGTTCATGTACTTGCCGAAGTAGCCGGTGTCGTATCCGGCCGCCCTCATCCGCGTCGCGGCCGTGTCCCGGTCGTGCCCCTGCGCCACGAACGGCGGATGGGTCATGTTGCTGTCGCACCCGTGGTTGTGGGGATAGAGACTGGTGAGCATCGAGGCGCGCGCCGGACCGCACAGTGGCATCGCGCTGTAGCCGCGTCGGAAGTGCACGCCCCTTCTCACCAGGCGTCTCCAGGTCCGGTCCATCGACCTCAGCGTGGAGCGCATCTGGTCGTCGGTGATGATCCAGAGCACGTTGTCGGCCATGGCCCCCACCCTACGGAGCCCGGCGGTCCTCAGGCGGAGCGCGCGTACGCCGCCGGCGTGACCCCGAGCGTCCGTCGGAAGTGGCGCGTCAGGTGCGCCTGGTCGTGGAACCCGGCCTCGACCGCGACGACGCCCGGCGGCGTGCCGGCGAGCAGCAGCCGTCGCGCCACGTCGACCCGACGACCCACGAGGTAGCGGTGCGGGGAGATGCCGAGCTCGTGGCCGAAGGCACGGACGAGGTGCGACGGACCGGCCCCCAGCACCGCCGACGCGGTCGCCAGGCTGATCCCGTCGACGACGTGTGCGTCGAGCAGGTCCTGGAGTCGTCGCGCCAGGGTGGGCGCCCGTCCCCGGGCAGGCGCCGCGTCCGTGCGGTCGAGGTGGCGACCGAGCCGTGCGGTGACGATCGCGAGCCAGGTCTCCGCCTCGAGCTCGTCGCCCGGTCGCTGGACGGCGCGGTGCACGCGGTCGACCGCGGCCCACAGGGACGGGTCGGTCCAGTCCGGCCGGTCGACGGCCCGGCCCAGCCGCTGGACGTCCACCTGGCTGGTGTCGAGGTAGAGCACCCGCTTGCGGAAGCCCTCGGCGCCGGCCGCACGGCCGTCGTGGGCGACGTGGGGAGGCAGGAGGACGACGCGCGACGGTGCGGTCTGGTGCTCGCGACGGTCCAGGTCGTAGCGCACGCCGCCGGCGTCCACCAGCAGCACCGTCCAGGCGTCGTGGGTGTGCTTGGGGTAGGCGTGGCTCGTGAAGGCGGCGTGCAGCACCTCGGTGAGGCCGGGGACGTCGGGGCGCCACGCCCGGACGCGCGTCGCCGGGGCCACGGGGGCCACGGGGGCCGCCGGGTGCGCCGGGTCCGCCATGGCAAGAACGTACAAGACCGGATGCCGTGGGCGAGCCGACGATGACCGGATGAGCGACTTCCCGACCCCACCGTTCGACTCCAAGATCGCGATCGTCGTCCGTGACGACCTCGCCACCTGGCAGCGGCTCAACGTGACGGCGTTCCTCGCCAGCGGCGTCGCCGCGGCGCACCCGCAGCTCGTGGGGCTGCCGTACGTCGACGCGGACGACACCACCTACCTCCCGCTGCTGGGCATGCCCGTGCTCGTCTTCGAGGCGGACGGGGGGACCCTGCGTGCGGTGCGCGAACGTGCCGTGCGCCGGGACCTGCCGCTCGCGCTCTACACCGCCGACATGTTCCGGACCGGCCACGACGAGGCCAACCGCGCGGTCGTCCGCGCGGTCGCCGGGGCGGACCTCGACCTGGTCGGCGTCGCGGTGTTCGGTCCCAGGAACGCCGTGGACAAGTCGGTCAAGGGCGCGGGCCTGCACCCGTGAGGTGCGGCCTGTTCCTGACGCCGGCCCACGCCCCGCCCAGCGCCGTCACCGCGACGAGGGCGATGGCGAACCCCGTCCAGTCGCCGACCGGGAGGTGGCGCCCGACCGCGTAGAGGGCGGTGTTCACGACGGCGTAGACCGCGCCGTACTGGAGGATCCGCCGGACCGGTGTGAGGCCGACGTGGCCGTCCGCGACCGGCCGGTTCGCCCGGCGGTAGACCTGCCACGGGGCGCTCATCACGACCGCGTCGAGGAGGTAGCGCGAGTTGTCGGTGTCGTCGTCGACGGGACGCAGGCCGACCAGCTCGGCGCGGTGCCGCTCGACCCTGCGCTGCACCAGCCCGAGCGCGGCGGCCAGGACGAGCGCGACGAGGGCGGTGACGGCGTACGCGGCGAGCGGACCGAGGAGGGCATGCATCCGCAGGTAGACCCAGTAGCCGGGGATGTCGTCGGCCACCTGGTAGACGGGGAACACCGTCACGCACCACAGCCGCGCGAGCGCGAACCGGCGCCGGTCCGTCGCGCTCGGGCCGTCCCCGGCGACCCCCGCACCCAGGGCGCGGGTGATCTCGGCGTTCCGGGCGAGCATCTCCTTGAACACGTCGATCGCGTCGGGCACGTAGCGCCACACGCTGAGGACGGCACCCTCGGCGGCACTGACGGCGATCGTGCGTGCGGACATCGGGACTCGGCTCTGTCGGCGGCGCGGGCAGGGCCTGCGCGCGCTGCCCAGCATCGTGCCAACGACCGTCGCGCGCCAGAGCGGGACCGGACCTCACCTCGGCACGGCGGCGACGAGCTGCGGCAGGAGCCACGGGGCGATCCACCCCTGGACGCCCGACGGAGTGAGGTGCAGCCCGTCCGAGCGGACCTGGTAGCCGCCGGCGGTCCAGGTGAAGCGACCCCCCGGGGAGATCCGGGCGCCGAGGTCGACGACCCTCACGTGGGGGTGGTCGCTCGCGACGCTGCGCAGCAGGTCGTTCCAGGCCGTCACGCGGTGCGGCTCGTCCTCGGGGAACAGGCTGCCGTCCAGCTGCTCGCCGCGCCGGTTGTAGGGCTCGGTGGCCAGCAGCACGTGCGCCCCGCGGGCTCCGACCGTGCGGATGGCGAGGTCGAGCTCGGACCGGAGGTGCGCGTCGAAGGCGGGATCGCCGACGTGCGTCCACCGCCCCTCGAGCACGCGGTCCATCGTCTCCCACCTCCCGACGAGGACGAGCGCGACGTCCGGGTCGTCCCGGGCGACGTGCGAGCGCCAGATCCGCGGCCAGTCCCGGCACGTCGGCATCAGGCCGGCGTAGTGGCGCCCGAAGTAGCGGAACGGCGCCGTCCGGCTGATCCCGCACCCCATGAGCGTGCGGTCTCGCACGTCCAGCTCGGGGTGGGCGGGCAGGTAGTTCACCAGCGTCCACGCCACCGAGTCGCCGAACACGTCGACCACCACGGGCTGCCCCGGTCGCCGCCGGTGCAGCTCCGGGGTCGGGCGCGGGGTGGGCCGCTCGCTCCCCGCCTTCGTCCGGTCCCGGGTGCGGTCGCGGTCGCCGTCCTCGGACGTACGGCCGTCCCCACCGTCGTCGCCGCCGTCCTCCCCCCGGAGGAAGCGGTCGAGCGCGACGGACGCGTCCGCCTGCTGCACGGGCAGCGACGGCACCGTCGTGGTGGCGAGCAGCACCACGGCCCCCGCTGCCAGCGCCACCCCCGCCTCGGCGACGCCGAGCACGGGACGCCTCGGGTGCAGTCCCCGCTGGACCGGACGCTCGACGAGCACGTACGAGACGGCGGCGATGCCCACGGTCAGCAGGCACCGCAGGGCGAGCAACGCCAGGCCGTCCAGCCCGGTCCGGTCGGCGTTGGCGGCGACGAACACCGGCCAGTGCCAGAGGTACACGCCGTAGGAGATCCGGCCCAGCGCCGGCAGCGGGGGCAGCGAGAGCAGCCGGGCGGACCACCCGGACGGGACGAGGACGACGTGGGCGATGACCACCGCCACCGCCAGGGCGACGGCCGCCATGCCGCCGCGGTAGAGCGCCGGGTCCGTCCCGGACAGCCGCGTCGAGGCTCCCACCACCACCGCCGCGGCGAGGGCGGCCAGCGCACCCAGCGCCGTACGACGCCAGCCGCGGGCGGCGGGTCGCGGGGCGACGGACGTGAAGGGCCGCTCGCGCAGCGCGGCGCCCCTCTCGCCGCGGACCGCCAGCAACGCTGCCAGGGCCGCTCCGACGAGGATCGCGCCTCCCCGGGTGTCGGTGCCGTAGTAGGCCCGGCCCGGGTCGGCGGGGGACCACACCGCCGCGAGCGCGACCGCCGAGGCGACGGCGCCGACGCCGCACAGCACGACCAGCGCCCACAGGCTGGCCCGCACCCGGCCTCCGTCGGAGCTGCCCGCGGACGTGTGGGGCGTGCGACAGCCGACCAGGACGGCGCACAGGACCAGGGGCCACAGCAGGTAGAACTGCTCCTCGATGCCGAGTGACCAGGTGTGCTCGAGGGGCGACGGCGCGGCCGTCTGGGCGAAGTAGTCGCCGCCGCGGAGGACCATGCGCCAGTTGGCGACGTAGAAGAGGGCCGCGATGCCGTCGCCGCGCAGGAGGCGGACCTCCTCAGGGGGAAGCAGGGCCCGCGCGCCGACCGCCACGGCCGCCACCACGAGCAGCAGCGCCGGCAGCAGCCGCCGTGCCCGACGTCCCCAGAAGGCGGTCAGGTCGATCCGGCCGCCGGTGCGGGCCCACTCCGCGAGCAGGAGCGTGGTGATGAGGTAGCCGGACAGCACGAAGAACGCGTCCACGCCGAGGAAGCCGCCGCTGGCCCACGACACGCCGCCGTGGAAGGCCAGGACGCCGACGACCGCGACGGCACGGATGCCGTCCAGGGCGGGGACGTGGGCCATGACGACCCTCCGGAGGTCGCGGTCGGGATCTTCCATGGTGGACCTGCGGCCGCGGTCTGTCATGGGTCGCGAGTCCCGACGGCCCGGGACTACCGGGCGGCGGTGCGCCCCGAGGCCGTGAACCTCTCGCGGTACGACGTCGGCGCGGTGGCGTAGGCCGCCACGAAGTTCTGCCGGAACGTGACGACGCTCCGGAAGCCGCAGGCCGTCGCCACCCGGGTCATCGGCCACGTGGTGGTCTCGAGGAGGGTGCGGGCCTCGTCCAGCCGGCGGGCCAGGACCCATCGGGCCGGCGTGGTCCCGGTGACCTCGGCGAACCGGCGGGTGAAGTTGCGGCGGCTCATCCCGGCCCGGTCGGCGAGCTCGTCGACACCGAGGTCGCGGTCGAGGTGCGCCAGCGCCCAGTCGAGCGTGGGTCCGAGGTGGCCGACCCCACCGGCGTCGGGCACCGGGCGGTCGACGTACTGCGCCTGGTTGCCCTCGCGGTGCGGCGCCACCACGAGGTGCCGGGCCACCGTGGTGGCCGCGGCGGCGCCGAGGTGGGAGCGGACGATGTGGAGGCAGGCGTCCAGCGCCGAGGCCGTCCCGGCCGAGGTGAGGACGTCGCCATGGTCGAGGTAGAGCGCCACCGGGTCGACGCGGACGCCGGGGCGGCGGGCCGCGAGCTCGGACGTGACCGCCCAGTGGGTCACCACGCTGCGGCCCCCGAGCGGCACGCTGTCGACCACCGGGAACGCGCCGAGGCAGAGCCCGGCGATGCTGGCGCCGCGGGCGTGGGCGGCGCCCACGAGCGAGACGAGGGACGCGCCGGCGGGTGGCAGGTCGGTCGGCCACGACGGGAGGACGAGGAGGTCGGCGTCCGCGACGCTCCCGGGGTCCCCGACGTCGTCGACCACGAGTCCCTCGGCGGTGCGGACGGCCCGGCCGTCGTCGGTCCACACGGTCGTGTGCCAGCCCTCGGCCAGCCCGAGGCGGCCGACCTCGCCGAAGACGAGCAGCGGCGCGGCGAGGTGGAACATCGTGATGCCGTCGAAGGCGTGCACGCCGATCCTCATCGTTGGCCCGATCTCACCGAAGGTGGTCTCAGCTGCCGCTCACGCTACCGGCCTCCCGCACGTCAGGCTGGGGGAGACCCCCCGTCACCGAAGGAGCCCCATGACCAGCCCCCGCCGCGCCCTCGTCGTCGTCGACGTCCAGCAGGAGTACTTCGACGGCCCCCTGCAGATCCAGCACCCCCCGCGCGAGGAGTCCCTCGCCCACGTCACCCGTGCGATGGACCTCGCGACCGAGGAGGGCCTGCCGGTCGTCGTGGTGCAGCACGAGCTGCCCGAGGGTGCTCCCGTCTTCGCCGTCGGGTCCGCGGGCTGGGCCCTGCACCCCGAGGTCGAGAAGCGCCTCCAGCCCGGCTGGAAGCGCGCCAGCAAGGACAAGGGCAGCGTGTTCGCCGGCACCGACGTCGCCGAGTGGCTGGCCGAGCAGGGCGTCGACACCGTCACCGTCGTCGGCTTCATGACCAACAACTGCGACATCGCGACCGCCGTCGAGGCGGAGGGCCTCGGCCTCGCCGCCGAGGTGCTGTCGGACGCCAGCGGGGCCATCCACCTGGCCAACGAGGTGGGCAAGGTCCCGGCCGAGGTCCTGCACGAGACCCTCCTGGTCCTGCTCCACTCCAACTTCGCCGCCGTCGCGACCACCGAGACGTGGGCGAGCGCGGTCCGCGCAGGGGAGCCGCTGCCGAAGAGCGACCTCGGCGCCTCGGCGATGCAGGGACGCGCCGCCTTCGCCGGCTGACGGGAGCCCGGCCCGCCGGCCGCCCCCTTGACGCCGTCGCCCCTTGACGCCGTCGCCCCTTGACGCCCACGGGGCCGGCTCTCCACTCTGGGCACGACGGTCGCCGACCGCTGGAGGAGCCATGGCCCGGAGCGCGATCACCGACCAGACGTCACCGACGTGGACCAACTGGGTCGGCAACCAGTCCTTCACACCCGCCCGCGCCGCCGCACCGCGCGACGAGGAGGAGGTCGCCACGCTCGTCCGCCGGGCGGCCGAGCGCGGGGTCGGCGTACGCGTCGCCGGTGCCGGGCACTCGTTCACGCCGGTCGTGCAGACCGACGGCCTGCTGCTCGACCTCGCGGCGCTGAGCGGTGTCGTGCACACCGACCCCGTCGGCAAGCGCGCCACCGCGCTGGCCGCGACGCGGATCCGCGACTTCTACGAGCCGCTGTGGCAGGCCGGCCTCGCGCTGCGCAACCAGGGCGACATCGACACCCAGCAGATCGCCGGCGCGGTGGCCACCGGCACCCACGGCTCGGGCACCCGCTTCACGAGCCTGTCCGGGGTGGTGCGCGGCGCGCGGATCGTCACCGCCACCGGCGACGTCCGCGACGTCGACGGCTCCGACCTCGACCTCCTGCACGCCACGCAGGTCTCCGTCGGGATGCTGGGCGTCGTCACGCGCCTCGAGCTCGAGGTCACCGACGCCTACCGCCTGCGCGAGCAGGTCGGGCTGCGGTCGTGGGACGACGTGATGGAGCACTGGGACGAGCTGGTCGACCAGCACCGCCACTTCGGCTTCTTCTGGCTCCCGACCGAGGAGTCCGGCGCGCTCTACAACCTCGACGGCCACGGCGAGCGGCTGGCCGACCAGTGCTACGTCAAGGTCTACGACGAGGTCGGGCCGGACGTCGCCGACGACGACACGGTGGGCCGTCGCGTCGACCGGTGCTACCGGATCTTCCCCATGGTCTACGACCCGAACTTCCACGAGCTCGAGTACTTCGTCGCGCTCGAGCGCGCCCCGCAGGCGCTGCAGGCGGTCCGCGAGCTGATGCTCCGCAGCCTCCCGGACGCGGTCTACCCGCTCGAGGTGCGCACGGTCGGCGCGGACCGCGCGTTCCTGTCACCGCAGCACGACACGGCGACCGTCGTCATCTCGGTGTCCGGTAAGCCCGGCACCGACTATTGGGCCTACCTGCGCTCGGTCGACGCGCTCCTGGCCGACTTCGACGCCCGGGTGCACTGGGGCAAGCTGCACTTCATGACGCCCGAGCGGCTGCACGCGCTCTACCCGCGTGCCGCCGACTTCATCGCCCTGCGCCGCGAGCTCGACCCCGAGGGGATGTTCCTCAACGACCACCTGCGCCCGCTCTTCGCCTGAGCCGGTCTCACCCCGCGGCGGGTGCGTCCAGCACGTCGCGCCACGAGTGCCGGGGGTCGAACCCGACCAGCTCGCGCGCCTTGTCGATCGCGTAGAACGTCTCGTCGCGACCCATCTCGCGACGCACCTCCACGCCGTCGTAGAAGCGCTCGCGGACCTCGGCGTTCGTGGCCGCCACGGACAGGTCGGCGTTCGCGACGTTGAAGACCTCGTAGCCCAGCCCGTCGGTCTCCAGGCAGCGCTGCACCATCTGGCCGAGGTCGCGCACGTCGATGTAGGCGAAGGCGTTGCGCCGCCGCAGGGACGGGTCGGCCACGAACGCCGGGAACCTCTCGGCGTACTCGTGCGGCTCGATGACGTTGTTGATCCGCAGGCCGTAGACGTCGGCGCCGGTGCGCGCGTGGAACGAGCGCGCGGTCACCTCGTTGGCGACCTTGGACATCGCGTAGGAGTCCTCGGGGACCGTCGGGTGCTCCTCGTCCACCGGCAGGTAGAGCGGGCGCCGCTCGCCCTGGGCGAAGCAGATGCCGTAGGTCGTCTCGGAGGAGGCGAACACGACCTTGCGGACGCCGAGGCGGGTGGCCGCCTCGAGCACGTGGTAGGTGCTGAGCACGTTGGCCGCGTACGTCGCCGCGTCCGAGGTCAGCAGGATCGCGGGCACCGCCGCGAAGTGGACGACCGCGTCGTAGGACGGCTTCTCCGGCAGGTCGAGCTCCGCGGCGGTCGCCAGCCCGGCGAGCGCCGAGTAGGTCTCGCCCGCGTCGGTGAGGTCGACGCGGAGGTCGGCCACCGCCGGGTGGCCGAGGGGGGTCAGGTCGGCGTTGGTGACCTGGTGGCCCTGCTCGGCGAGGTAGGGAGCGACGTGCCGGCCGGCCTTGCCGCTGCCGCCGGTGAAGAAGATGCGCATGACCCTTCATACCCCGGCGGCGGGCGGCGACCCCGAGCGGGGCCGCCACCCAGCGGGCGGTCTCACCAGGGCTGCACGCCGCTCTCGTCCCGGAACGTCCCGGTGGGGCCGTCGTCGGGCAGGGTCGCGAGCTCGAGGAAGACCGCGGCGCCCTGCTCGGGCGTACGCGTCCCCCGGTGGCCGTTGAGGTCCGTGGCGACGTAGCCCGGGCACCCGGCGTTGACCAGGACGCCCGCGCCGGCGAGCTCCTTGGCGTACTGGACGGTGATGGCGTTGAGGTAGGTCTTGGAGGGCGAGTACGCCGCCGAGATCGGGCCGACGGCCTCGTCCTGGGCGGTCTGCAGGGTGAGCGAGCCGACCGTGCTCGAGACGTTGACGACGCGGGGCGACGCGGCGCGGCGCAGCATCGGCAGCATCGCGTTGGTGACCCGGATGACGCCGACGACGTTGGTGTCGACGACCTGCAGGACCTGCGTGGCGCTGACGCGGCTCGGCTCCTGCGGCATGCCGCCGGTGATGGCGGCGTTGTTGACCAGGACGTCGAGGCCGCCCTCCTCCTCGAGCAGGACCGCCGCGGCGGCGACGCTCTCGTCGTCGGTGACGTCGAGCGGGACGCCGAACACGTCGAGCCCCTCGGCCCGCAGCTTGTCCACGGCCTCCTCGCGGCGACCGGCGTCGCGGGCGCCGACCCCGACCCGGAAGCCTGACCGGGCCAGGCCTGCCGCGATCTCGTAGCCGATGCCCTTGTTGGCGCCGGTGACCAGCGCTGTCTTCTTCGTGGTGTTCCCGTGGGTGGTCTCTGACATGTCTCGATCCTGTGCTCGTGGGCCCGCGGGGTTCCAACACCGATCGGGTGGCGGCCGATACCTGCCGGGTATGAGGGCTGGTCGGGGCGACGTAGGCTCGGGGTCGTGGAGACCCGCGAGCTGCGCTACTTCGTCGCCGTCGCCGAGGAGTCGCACGTCGGCCGCGCCGCCCAGCGCCTCGGGATGGCGCAGCCACCGCTGTCGCAGGCGATCGCCCAGCTCGAGCGCCGGCTCGGTGCCGAGCTCTTCGTGCGCGGACCCCGCGGTGTCGAGCTGACGACCGCCGGGGAGACGCTGCTGCGCGAGGGCCGCGCGGCCCTCGCCGCCGTCGAGGCCGCCGAGCGGCGCACCCGCCGGACCATCGAGGCGGGCGGGCGACCGGCCGTGGTGCTCACCGCCAAGGCCGGCGCGTCCGGCGAGCTCATGGCCAAGCTGCTGGATGCCTACGCCGCGGAGCCGGACGCCGTCGACGTGGAGGTCGTGCTCAGCCCGCCCGGGCACCAGTCGGCCATGCTGCGCGACGGGCGGGCCGACGTCGCGCTGCTGCACCTGCCCTTCGACGACGTGAGCGGCTTCGACGTCGACACGCTCGCGGTCGAGGACCAAGCCCTGATCCTGCCCGCCGGCCACCCGGCGAGCCGCCGGACCTCGATGACCCTCGCCGAGGCCACCTCGATCCCGGACCTCCCGCTGCCGCGCTGGCCCCACCTCGACGGCACCTACCCCGACGGTCCGGGGCCCGAGCTGCGCGACCTGACCCAGGTGCTGCAGCTCGTGCGGCTCGGTCGTGCGGCGATCGTGCTGCCGGAGTCGGCGCAGGCCGACCTGCGCGACGGGCTGGCCGTCGTCCCGGTCTCCGACGCACCGCGGGTCACCACGGTCATCGCGTGGCCTCCGCACAGCACCTCGACCGTCGTCGCCGGCCTCGTGCGCACCGCCTCGCGCCTCTGAGCAGCACCGCCAGGTTGGCGGAGCCGCGCACGATGGACCCATGAAGCCAGCGACCGTCCTCCGCCGCGGCCTCGTCGCGGGCCTCGTGCTCGCCCTCGCGCCGGCGTGCTCCTCCGACACCGCGTCCTCGGGTGCGCTCGGGCCGTCGACGGCCGAGGACGACGCCGCCTGGCCCTTCGAGGTCGAGCACGTCGACCGGTTCGGCGAGCCGTGGGCGATGGCGTTCCTGCCGGGCAGCGGCGACCTGCTCGTCACCGAGCGCAGCGGCACCCTCCACCTGCGCGACGCCGCGAGCGGCGAGCGGGTCGAGGTCGAGGGCACGCCCACGGTGGTCGACGCCGGGCAGGGCGGGCTGGGCGACGTCGTGCCCGCGCCGACGTACGAGGACGACGGCGTCGTCTACCTCAGCTGGGCCGAGGCGGGCGACGGGGGAGTCGGGGCCGCGGTCGGCCGCGCCCGGCTCGAGACCGGCGGCGGGGCACCCCGGCTCGAGGACCTCGAGGTCGTGTGGCGGCAGACGCCGAGGACCGCCGGCGACGGGCACTTCAGCCACCGCATCGCGTTCTCGCCCGACGGCCGGCACCTGTTCGTGTCCTCGGGCGACCGCCAGCTCGGCGATCCGGCGCAGGACACCGGCAACACCCTCGGCACGATCGTGCGACTGACGCTCGACGGGGACCCAGCGCCGGGCAACCCGATGGCCGACGAGGGCGGGGCGACGGCCGAGATCTGGAGCTGGGGGCACCGCAACCCGCTGGGTCTGGACTTCGCGCCGGACGGGAGGCTGTGGTCCTCCGAGATGGGGCCGGAGGGCGGCGACGAGCTCAACCGCGTCGAGCCCGGGGCCAACTACGGCTGGCCGGAGGTGTCCGACGGCAGCGACTACGGCGGCGGGGAGATCCCGGACCACGCCGAGGGCGACGGCTATGCCGCCCCGGCCGTGTCGTGGAACCCGAGCATCTCGCCCGGCAGCCTGATGGTCTACGGCGGCGACCTCTTCGAGGACTGGCAGGGCGACGCCTTCCTCGGCGCGCTGTCGGGCGAGGCGCTGGTCCGCGTCGACCTCGACGGCGAGACCGCCGGCGAGGTCGAGGTGTACGACATGGGCGAGCGGGTGCGGGCGGTCGAGGAGGGCCCCGACGGCGCCGTCTGGGTGCTCGAGGACGAGGGCGGCGGGCGGCTGCTGCGGTTGACTCCCGCGGACTAGGCGTCAGCCGCGTCGCGGCGTGCGGGCGTCGCCCGGCAGTCCGAACTCCGTGCGGACGCCGGGGCTGAAGCCGACGTGGTCGGGGGGCCGCGCGGCCAGGTCGGGCAGACCCACGGACGCCATCAGCTCGTCGTCGAGGGCGAGGACCTCCGCGTCGTGCACGGGCCACGCCTCGTGGCGGTTGGGGACGTATAGGGTGCGGCCCCACCACCGGGTGTGCAGGCCCCACCGGGCGCTGAGGAAGTGGTCGAGCTCGGTGGGCTCACGGACGGCCCCGGCGCGGACGACGACGTGGCTCGTGGGCCGTGGCCCTCCCCGCCGCGGTCCGGGTCGGCGCAGCCGGGCGTCGTACGTGTGCACGTCTCCGTCGCGGTGGTAGCGCATCCGCGCCCACCTGTAGGGCACGCCGAACGAGGCGCGCGCACCGAGCACGACTGCGGCCCGATCCGTGTCGAGGCTCAGGAAGACGATGCCGCGCCGTCCCGTCTCGTCGACGGAGTAGAGGCGCACGTTGGTCTCGAGGAACGTCCCGAGCCACGGCACGGCCGGCCCGCGGCCCAGGCCCGCGTCGACCATCCGGAAGGGGATGAGCCCGACGTAGGTCCGCCCGTGGAGCGTGTCGGGGCGCACGCCCGGCGGCATCCGGTGGGCCACCTCGGCCGGGTCGACCGCCCAGTGCAGGAAGGTCAGGTCGCGCCAGAGCTGGCTCATGACGACGGTGCGCGTCATGGCCGGTGCGTCCGGCGACACGGGCTCGACGGCGGGGTCGTCCACCTCCTCACCCTAGGCGGCGCTCGAAGGGCACCGGCCTCACTCGCTGCCCGGCCAGGAGCCGAGCCCATCGGTGATCGTTTCCGCGATGTCCCCGTCCTGATCTAGTGTCGGCGAGCGTGACGGACTCCATGATCTCGGCGCGGGGACTGCGCAAGTCGTTCGGCGACTTCGAGGCGGTGAAGGGGATCGACGTCGAGGTCCGCAAGGGCGAGGCGTTCGGGTTCCTCGGCCCCAACGGCGCCGGCAAGTCGAGCACCATGCGGATGATCGCCTCGGTCAGCCCGGTGACCTCGGGCGAGCTGCGGATCCTGGGCTTGGACCCGGCCACCGACGGTCCGGCCATCCGCGGCCGGCTCGGGGTCTGCCCGCAGGAGGACACGCTCGACAACGAGCTCAACGTCTTCGACAACCTCTACATCTACGGCCGCTACTTCGGCATCGACCGCGCCACCTGCCGCGAGCGCGCCCGTGAGCTGCTCGAGTTCGCGCAGATCACCGAGAAGGCCAAGGCCAAGGTCGAGGACCTCTCGGGCGGCATGAAGCGGCGCCTCACCATCGCGCGCAGCCTCATCAACAACCCCGACCTGCTGCTGCTCGACGAGCCCACCACCGGGCTCGACCCCCAGGCCCGCCACGTCCTCTGGGACCAGCTGTTCCGGCTCAAGCAGGCCGGCGTCACGCTCGTCATCACGACCCACTACATGGACGAGGCCGAGCAGCTGTGCGACCGCCTCGTCGTGATGGACAAGGGCGTGATCGCCGCCGAGGGATCGCCGCGCCAGCTGATCGAGGAGCACTCGACCCGCGAGGTGGCCGAGCTGCGCTTCGGGGTCGGCGAGCACGAGGCGCTGGCGGCGAAGGTCGAGGACCTCGGCGAGCGGGTCGAGGTGCTGCCCGACCGCCTGCTCGTCTACAGCGACCACGGCGAGGAGGTCGTCACGGCCGTGCTCGACCGCGGTCTGCAGCCGATCGCCACCCTCGTGCGTCGCTCGACGCTCGAGGACGTCTTCCTGCGGCTCACCGGCCGGAGCCTGGCGGACTGAGGGCACCGACATGGCCACCGACACGACGCCACCGACCCGCCGGACCCGCTCGACCGCTCGGACCCCTCGCCCGACCGGGTCCCTGTCCGCAGCCGAGGGCATGTCCCGCCAGTACGACTACTGGCTCACCGTCCTCAAGCGCACGTGGCGCGGGGGAGTGGTCAGCAGCTTCCTCACCCCGCTGCTCTACGTCGTCGCGATGGGCGTGCTGCTCGGCGGGTTCATCGAGGGCGACCCCGAGCGGCTCGAGGGGGCCACGTCCTACCTCGCCTTCGTGGTGCCCGGCCTGGTCGCCTCGCACGCCATGACGATCGCGGTCAGCGAGACGACCTACCCCGTGATGGGCGCCATCAAGTGGCACAAGACGTTCTACGCCCAGCTCGCCACGCCGCTGGCGGTGCGCGACCTGGTCAACGCCTTCATCGGCTTCGTGATGTTCCGCGTCGCGTCGGCGTGCGCGGTCTTCATGCTGGTGCTGGCGCCGTTCGGCGTCTTCGCGACCTGGTGGGGCCCGATCCTGGCGTGGCTGTCGCAGCTGCTGGTGGGCTTCGCGTTCTCGACGCTGGTCTTCGCCTACAGCGCCCGGCTGAGGTCCGAGGAGGGCTTCGGCATCCTCTTCCGCCTCGGCGTCATCCCGCTGACCCTCTTCTCGGGGGCGTTCTTCCCCATCGGCAACCTCGGACCGGTGCTGGAGTGGGTCGCCCGGCTGACCCCGCTGTGGCACGGCGTCTCGCTGTCGCGGATGTTCTGCGTCGACCGGGTCGACTGGTCGCTCGCGCTGCTCCACGTCGTGGTGCTCGTGGTGCTCACCGTCGTGGGCTGGGTGCTCGCCGTCCGCAACCTCGACCGACGGCTGGAGACCTGAGATGGCGGTCCTCGACGGCATCCCCGCCCCGCTGACGCCGGGCGCCGCGACCAAGGTGCTGGTGCTGCGCAACTACGTCGTCTACCGCGGCGCGTGGAAGCTCTTCATCACCGGCTTCCTCGAGCCGGTGTTCTACCTGTTCTCGATCGGCATCGGCGTCGGCCAGCTCATCGACACCTTCGAGTTCCACGGGCAGGCGATCCCCTACGCCGAGTTCGTCGCCCCGGCGATGCTGGCGACCTCGGCCTTCAACGGCGCCCTGCTCGACTCGACCTACAACGTGTTCTTCAAGCTGAAGTACGAGAAGCTCTACGACCAGATGCTGGCCACGCCGCTGTCCACCGGCGACATCGCGCGCGGCGAGATCGTGTGGGGGCTCCTGCGGGGGTCGGTCTACTCCGCGGCGTTCCTCGTCGTCATGTCGCTCATGGGACTGACCAGCTCGTGGTGGGCGCTGCTGGCGCTGCCGGCCACGGTGCTCATCGCCTTCGCCTTCTCGGCCGTGTGCATGGCCGCGACGACGTGGATGAAGAGCTGGCAGGACTTCGACAAGATCACCCTCGCCCAGATGCCGCTGTTCCTGTTCTCGGCCACCTTCTTCCCGATCGAGGCGTTCGGCGACGGCGTGCTGCGCTGGGTCGTCGAGGCGACGCCGCTCTACCGCGGCGTCGTGCTGTGCCGCGAGCTCACCACCGGCGTCGTGACGTGGGAGTCGGGCGTCTCGGTCGTCTACCTCGTCGTGATGGGCATCATCGGCCTGGCCGTCGTACGCCGCCGGCTGGACGCGCTGCTGCTCACCTGACGCTTCGTCGCCGGGTCTTCTGGGGGTCTGGGGTGGCGGCAGATCGCACGCTGGCGGGGGTCGTACGTGTGATGTGCCGCCACCTCCGCACCGGCCGCCCGGGGGTGGCGGCAGATCGCGTCTTGGCGGGGGTCGTACGTGTGATGTGCCACCGCCTCCGCACCGGCCGCCCGGTGGTGGCGGCAGATCGCGTTTTGGCGGGGGTCGTACGTGTGATGTGCCGCCACCTCGGGTGACGGTCGCCGGGTGGTGGCGGCAGATCGCACGCTGGCGGGGGCCGTACGTGCGATGTGCCGCCACCTCGTCGACCAGCCGGCGATGTGCCGCCACCTCCGGCGACGGACCCCCGAGCCTCAGTCCTCCACCACTTGCCGGTGGGGCCGGCCGGGGTCGTCGTACGCCGGCTCGGCCTCGCCGGCGCGCAGGGCCTCCAGCTGCGCGCACACCGCCAGGCCGTAGAACATCGAGATGGACGACAGCAGGCTCCACAGCAGCAGGGCGAACACGCCCGCGAGCGGGCCGTAGGTGCTGCTGAAGGAGCCGCTGGCGTTGACGTACGCCGCGAGCCCGGCCGCGGCCGCCATGCTTCCGAGCACGGTGATGGCCGACCCCAGCGCGAGCCAGGAGAGGGCGGGCTGGCGGCGTCGCGGCGCGTGGTCGAAGAGGATCGCGATGACGGCGACGAGCGCCAGCAGGCCCAGGGGCCAGCGGCACCACTCCCACGCCAGCCGCGCGCCCTCCGACCAGCCGTACTCGTCGACCATCGCGTCGCCGAACGCGCCGCCCGCGACCAGGGCGAGGAAGCCCAGCCCGAGCGGGCCCGCGAGCAGGGCGGTGAAGACGGCGGCGCGGCCGTACTTGTGCAGGGCGGGGCGGTCGCGCCGGATGCCGTAGATGCGATTGCCGCCGCGCTCGACCTGCGCCATCGCCGTGGTCATCGAGAACAGGGCGAACACCAGGCCGAACGCGAGCGCCACCTCGCCGGCACCCTCCGAGCCGCTGGTCAGGGCCTGCACGAAGGCGTCGTCGTCGCCGCTGGTCGGGGAGACGGCGTTGACGGTCGCGGCGACCACGGCGGCGGGCCGGTCGTCGTCGATGTCGGCGGCGAGCCCCATGACGGCCAGCAGGAACGGCACCACGGCGAGGCAGGTCTGCAGGGCGAGGGCACGGCTGTTGGTGAAGCCGTCGCCGTAGCGGAACCGGACGAACGACTCGACGAGGATGCGGCGCAGGCCGTGCTGGCGCGCGAGGTGCCAGGCGTCCTCGGCATCGAGCTCGTCGCCGTCCATCTCGGTCGTCACCGGGACGGTGCGGGCCGTGGTCATTGCCGCACCCTATGCGGGGGCGGGGTGGGGATCGCCGGTCAGGATCGGCTCAGCCGAGCACCCGCTGCAGCCACGCCACGTCGATCCACCGGTCGTGCTTGCGCCCCACCTCGCGCATGGTGCCGACGTCCTCGAAGCCGCACGCCCGGTGCAGGGCCAGGCTCGCCGGGTTGGGCAGGGCGACGGCGGCGACGACGAGGTGGACGCCGTCGTCGGCCAGGTGCGCCAGCAGGGCGTCGTACAGCGCCCGGCCGATGCCGGCGCCCTGGTGCCCCGGCGCGACGTAGACGGTGCTCTCGCGGGTGTGGCGGTAGGCCGGCTTGGGCCGGAACGGCGACGAGGTGGCGTAGCCGGCCACACCGCCGTCGTGCTCGGCGACCAGGAAGTGGTCGCCGGTGCCGGTCGCGGCGAGCCGCTCCTCCCACGGCGCCGTCGGACGCCCTTCGAGGTCGAAGGTCGCGTGGCCCTCGCGCGCCTCCCTCGCGTAGATCGCGGCGACCGCGGGCAGGTCGGCGGGAAGTGCGCGACGGATGTCCATTCCCCGCATTGTCCTCGGCGGTGTGGCTGGTTGGATGGCGGGCATGAGCATCACGCCCGACACCAAGGACTGGACCTGGGTCCTCGAGAGGCCGTGCACGGAGTGCGGCTTCGACCCCGCCGTCCAGGGGCTCGCGGACCTTCCCCGCCTCGTCCGCGACACGGCGACGACCTGGTTGCAGGTGCTCGCGCGCCCCGACGTGGCCGCTCGCCCGGCCCCGGACGTGTGGTCGCCGCTGGAGTACGGCTGCCACGTCCGCGACGTCCACGCGCTGTTCGGCCAGCGCCTGCACCTCATGCTCGAGCAGGACGAGCCGACCTTCGCCAACTGGGACCAGGACGCCACCGCGGTCGAGCGCGACTACGCCGCGCAGGACCCCGACGTGGTCGCCGCCGAGCTGGTGGAGGCGGCCGGCGCCGTCGCCGGCACCTACGCCACCGTCACCGACGCGACCAGGGGACGTCGCGGCGTGCGGTCCAACGGCGACGTCTTCACCGTCGAGACGCTCGGCAGCTACCACCTGCACGACGTCGTCCACCACCTGCGCGACGTGGGCGTGGTGCCGCCCTGGTGAACGAGACCGTCCGCGCCTACGACCTCGACGCCGCGGCGTACGCCGCCCACGCGCCGCCGGTGCCCGACGCCGTCCGCGCCGACCTCGAGGCGCTCGCCGCCGCGACCGGCGAGGGCGCCCGGGTGCTCGAGGTGGGCTCGGGTGCCGGCCGCGACGCACTGCTGATGGAGCAGCTCGGGCTCGCCGTGCGCCGCACCGACGTGACCCCCGCCTTCGTCGACCTCCTGCGCGGGCAGGGCCACACCTGCGACCTGCTGGACCCGCTCACCGACGACCTCGCTGCGCCTGAGGGTCCCTACGACGCCGTGTGGGCCAACGCGTCGCTCCTGCACGTGGCGCGCGACGACCTGGGCGCCGTCCTCGCCCGGCTGGCCGCCGTCACCCGTCCGGCCGGCATCCTGCGGATGTCGGTCAAGGAGGGCGACGGCGACGGCTGGTCGACGCACGGGTCGATCCGGCTCCCGCGTCACTTCACCTACTGGCGCGCCGGACCGCTGGCGCAGGTCGCCGCTGCCGCCGGCTGGTCGGAGGTGTCGGTGTGCTCCGGCATCCCCGGCACGCGGGGCGAGGCCTGGTTGGCGCTGTCGGCGCGGCGTGGTCAGGTGGTCGCATGAGGCACACCGAGTTCTGGGCGCGGCTCGACGCGGCGCTGGGCCGCGACTACTCCCGCACGTGGGCGGAGCTGACCGTCGTGCGCGACCTCGACGGCCGCACCACGCAGGAGGCGCTGGACGCCGGCGTGCCGCCCAAGCAGGTGTGGGCGGCCGTGTGGCGCCAGCTGGAGCTCCCCGCGAGCGAGCGGTGAGCAGCCGCGTCGGGACCGACCTCGACCTCGAGGCCGTCCAGCGCCGCACCGTCCGCACGCTCGTCGTCGCCCAGGCGGTCGGCGCGGTCGGCGTCACCATCGGGGTCGCGACCGCCTCGCTGCTGGCCCGCGACATCTCCGGCAGCGAGACGATGGCGGGGCTGGCGCAGACCTTCCAGGTCCTCGGCACCGCCGCGGCGGCGTACGCCCTCGCGCGGGTCATGCGACGGCGCGGTCGGCGCGTGGGGATCACCCTGGGCTACCTCGCGGGTGCCACGGGTGCCGTCCTCGCCGTCGTCGCGGGCGTGGTCGACTCCATGCTCGTGCTGCTGGGCGGCGCGCTGCTGCTCGGGGCGACGTCCGCGGTCAACAGCGGCTCCCGCTACGCCGCCACCGACCTGGCCGCCGAGGAGCACCGCGCCCGGGCGCTGTCCGTGGTCGTCTGGGCCACGACGATCGGCGCCGTCGCCGGGCCCAACCTCGTCGGGGTCGGCGGTGCGACGGCGCGCCGGCTCGACATCCCCGAGCTCACCGGCGGCTTCGCGATCGGGGCGGTCGTCCTGGTCCTGGCGGCCGGGTGGGTGTGGCTGCGGCTGCGGCCCGACCCACTGCTCCTGGCCCAGCACACGGCGGGCGTGGTGCCGGCCGACGGGCCGGAGCCACGCGGCCGCTTGTGGGGACGCTTCGTCGCCGTGGTCCGCGACGTCCCCGCCGTCGGCGCCGCGGTGGTGGCGATGGCGTGCGCGCACGCGGCGATGGTGACGGTGATGATCATGACGCCGCTGCACATGGAGCACGGCGGGGCGCACCTCGAGGTGATCGGCTTCGTAATCTCCATCCACGTGCTCGGGATGTTCGCGTTCTCCC
The DNA here is from genome assembly GCF_034661175.1 of Nocardioides renjunii. Classification (NCBI taxonomy): domain Bacteria; kingdom Bacillati; phylum Actinomycetota; class Actinomycetes; order Propionibacteriales; family Nocardioidaceae; genus Nocardioides; species Nocardioides renjunii. Next base: position 1,848,340 of record NZ_CP141058.1, read on the forward strand.
CCCTCGTGGGGTGGGCCGCCGACCGTCGCGGCCGCTCGGCGGTCCTGGTGTCCGGGGGAGTGGTCCTGCTGGTCTCGCTCGCGCTGTGCGGGCTCTCGCCCGAGGGCTCGTCGTGGCAGATCTTCGCCGGGCTGTTCCTGCTCGGGGTCGGCTGGTCGTGCGCCACCGTCGCCGCCTCGACGGTGATCGCCGACCGCACGCCGATCGAGGCGCGCACCGACGTGCAGGGCACCTCCGACATGGCCATGGCCCTCACCGCGGCCGGCGGCGGCGGGCTCGCCGGGGTCATCGTGGGCGCGCTCGGTTACCCGGCGCTGGCGCTGTTCGCGGCGCTGCTGGCGGGCGCGGTCGTGGTGGCAGGGCGGCTGACCCGCGCACCGGCCTGACCCGCCCCCGACCGGGTGGGCGACACGCCGGGCCGGGAGCCACCGTCGAACACCTGTTCGGGCTACTGTCTGTCCACAGGTACGACGAGGGGCGAGGTTGTCCACAGCGTCGGCCGTCCTGATCAGGGGCTGTCGGTGGCTCGCCCTAGCGTCGAAGACGTACCTCACACATCACGACGAGAGAACGGGACACAGCAATGGCTGGTGCAGACCGCGAGAAGGCCCTCGACGCCGCGCTCGCACAGGTGGAGAAGCAGTTCGGCAAGGGCTCGGTCATGCGACTGGGCGACGAGACGCGTGCCCCGCTCGAGGTGATCCCCACCGGGTCGATCGCCCTCGACGTGGCCCTCGGCCTCGGCGGCCTGCCCCGCGGGCGCGTCGTGGAGATCTACGGTCCGGAGTCCTCCGGAAAGACGACGGTCGCCCTGCACGCGGTGGCCAGCGCCCAGGCGGCCGGCGGCATCGTCGCCTTCATCGACGCCGAGCACGCGCTCGACCCCGACTACGCGAAGAACCTCGGCGTCGACACCGACGCGCTGCTGGTGTCCCAGCCCGACTCCGGTGAGCAGGCGCTCGAGATCGCCGACATGCTGATCCGCTCGGGCGCCCTGTCGCTCATCGTCATCGACTCCGTGGCCGCGCTCGTGCCCCGCGCGGAGATCGAAGGCGAGATGGGCGACAGCCACGTCGGCCTCCAGGCCCGCCTGATGAGCCAGGCGTTGCGCAAGATGACCGGTGCCCTCAACAACTCCGGCACCACCGCGATCTTCATCAACCAGCTGCGCGAGAAGATCGGCGTGATGTTCGGCTCGCCCGAGACCACCACCGGTGGTCGCGCGCTGAAGTTCTACTCCTCGGTGCGCCTCGACGTGCGCCGCATCGAGACGCTGAAGGACGGCACCGACATGGTCGGCAACCGCACCCGCGTCAAGGTCGTCAAGAACAAGGTGGCCCCGCCGTTCAAGCAGGCCGAGTTCGACATCATGTACGGCAAGGGCATCAGCCGCGAGGGCGGCCTGATCGACGTCGGCGTCGAGGCGGGGATCATCCGCAAGGCAGGCGCCTGGTACACCTACGAGGGCGACCAGCTCGGCCAGGGCAAGGAGAACTCGCGCAACTTCCTGCGCGACAACCCCGACCTCGCCAACGAGATCGAGAAGCTGATCCTCGAGAAGCTGGGTGTCATCCCGGCCGTCGACAAGCCGGCCGACGACCTGAGCGACGAGCCCATCGGGGTCGATGACTTCTGAGTCGCGTCCCGCGCCCGACTGGGTCGGTGACGTCGGGCTCGGTGTCCGGGCGTGGGTGGGGGAGACCCCACCCACGCCGGCCGAGGCGTCTCCGGAGCGCTCCGCGGGCACCGCGGGCACCGGGCGCGGCAAGGGCGGCCGGAGCGGCAAAGGCGGCCGGAGCGGCAAGGGACGCACCCGGACGTGGGAGGAGCGGGAGGCCGCCCGGCTGGCCCGCGAGGAGGCGGCGGCCGCCGAGGTCGAGGCCAACCCGGAGGCCGTGGCACGCAAGATCCTCCTCGACACCCTCACGGGGCAGGCGCGCACCCGCCGGGAGCTGGCCGACAAGCTGGCCAAGCGCGGGGTCCCCGACGACCTCGCCGCGGGGCTGCTCGACCGGTTCACCGAGGTCGGGCTGATCGACGACGGGGCGTTCGCGCGGCAGTGGGTCGAGAGCCGGCACCGCAGCCGTGGCCTCGCGCCCCGGGCCCTGGCCCAGGAGCTGCGTCGCAAGGGTGTCGACGACGAGGACACCAAGCTCGCGCTCGAGCAGATCGACGAGGCGGACCAGCGCCACGCCGCCCGTGAGCTGGTCGACAAGAAGCTGCGCTCCATGCGGGGGCTCGACACGCAGGCGGCGACGCGTCGGCTCGCCGGGATGCTCGCGCGCAAGGGCTACTCCGCGGGGCTGGCCTTCTCCGTGGTGCGCGAGGCGCTGCGCGAGAGCCACGACGAGGTCGACGACCTCGAGCCGCCCGACGTCTGAGACGGGCCGGACCGCCACTTCCACCCCGCCGCCGGGCTCTGGTGGGATGGGTGGGTGAGCAACGAGCGCGAGGTCCTCACCTACGAGCTGTTCGGCACGGCCACGCGCGAGCTGGCGCAGGAGGTCGCCGACTCCGGCTTCGAGCCCGACATCATCCTGGCCATCGCGCGGGGCGGCCTGGCGCTCGGCATGGGTCTCGGCTACGCCCTGGCCGTGAAGAACATCTCGGTCGTCAACGTCGAGTTCTACACCGGCGTGGACCAGCGCCTCGACGTGCCGATCATGCTCCCGCCGACCCCGGCCGCCGTGGACCTCTCGGGCCTCAAGGTCCTCATCACCGACGACGTGGCCGACACCGGGCGCACCCTCGAGCTCGTGCACGACTTCCTGCGCGGGCACGTCTCGGAGGCGCGCACCGTGGTGGTCTACGAGAAGCCGCAGTCGGTCATCAAGCCCGACTACTCCTGGCGTCAGACCGAGCGCTGGATCGACTTCCCGTGGTCCTCCCTGCCACCCGTGGTGCCCGGCCGCCTGGCGCACTGACGCCGGTGGACCGCACGACCGTCCGGGTCCGGGCCGACGACGACGAGCTCGTCGACGCGGTGCTCTCCGGGGAGTCGTGGGCCGCGGCCGCCCGGCGCATCGCCGCGCCGACGGGGAGGACGCCGGTCGCCACGGACCTGTCCGGGGCGGTCAAGGAGTTCGTCGTCGACCGCGACGTCACCGTCGACCTGCGGGCGATGACCCGCGGCGACCTGCCACTGCTCGCGCGGTGGCTCGCCTCGCCCCACGTGCTGCGGTGGTGGCACGCCGACGGCGAGCCGACCCGGGAGCGGGTCGCGGCGGCGTACGGACCACGCATCGACGGCGCGACACCGACCCGGCTGTGGGTCGTCGAGGTCAACGGTCGCTCGATCGGCTTCGTCCAGGACTACCGCATCGGCGACCACCCCGGGTTCGCGCTGCTCACCGCGCGGCCGGAAGCCGTCGGCCTCGACTACGTCATCGGCGAGCCCGAGTGGGTCGGCCGCGGCCTCGGCCCCCGCGTCCTGTGGACCTGGATGCTGCGGGCGGTCGGCCGCTACCCGGACGTGGAGGAGCTGTTCGCGGCACCCGACCACCGCAACGCCGCCTCGCTGCGGGTCCTCGACAAGGTGGGGTTCGAGCGCGGGACGTGGTTCGACGAGCCGCAGGCCGACGGGAGTGTGGCCACCGTCGTCGGGTGCACCCTCGACGTCCGCCGCGTCCTGGGCTGAGGTGCAAGCCTCGGCGGGTGGGCCATGATGTGCCCATGACGACCTCCGCGATCGCCGACGCCGTACGCCTCGCCCCGGGGCGGGTGGACCTCACCGCCATCGAGACCGACGCGGCGCCGGGCTTCGACGGCAGCAAGTCCGACGGCAAGGCGGCCCTCGCCGCCATGGCGCCCGAGCTCGCCGACCTGCAGGAGCGGCTGTGGGCCGAGCGCACCGCCGGCTCCGAGCGTCGGGTGCTCGTCGTGCTGCAGGGGATGGACACCAGCGGCAAGGGCGGCGTGCTGCGCCACACCATCGGCCTCGTCGACCCGCAGGGCGTGCGCATCACCAGCTTCAAGGCGCCGACGGAGGAGGAGCGCGCGCAGGACTTCCTGTGGCGCATCGAGAAGGGCCTGCCGGCTGCCGGATACATCGGCGTCTTCGACCGCTCGCACTACGAGGACGTCCTCATCGCGCGGGTGCGCGGCTTCGCCGACCCCACGGAGGTCGAGCGCCGCTACGGCGCGATCAACGAGTTCGAGGCCCGCCTGGCCGACGAGGGTGTCGCCATCATCAAGTGCATGCTCCACATCGGTGCCGACGAGCAGAGGGCGCGGCTCGCCGAGCGCCTGGCCAACCCCGAGAAGCACTGGAAGTACAACCCTGGCGACCTCGACGAGCGCGCCCTGTGGCCGGCCTACCGGGAGGCCTACGAGGTCGCGCTCGAGCGCACCAGCACCGACGTCGCGCCGTGGCACGTCGTGCCCTCGGACAAGAAGTGGTTCCGCAACCTCGCGGTCGGCCAGCTGCTCCTCGACACCCTCCGCGGGCTCGACCTGCAGTGGCCGGAGGCGGACTTCGACGTCGCCGCGGAGCAGCAGCGCCTCGCCGAGGAGGCCCCGGTCCGGTGAGCGCCACCGCACGTCCCGGCGCCGCTCCCGCCGGGCTCCCGACCGTCGCGGTCACCCGCTACGTCACTCCGCTCCGCGAGGGCGGCAGCCTGCCCGGCGTCGTCGAGGGCGACGACCTCGGCACCTACGTCTGCAAGTTCCGCGGCGCGGGCCAGGGCGCCAAGGTGCTCGTCGCCGAGGTCGTGGTCAGCGGGCTCGCCACCCGGCTCGGCCTGCGCACCCCGCGGCTCGTCGTCCTCGACCTCGACCCCGAGCTCGCCCGCTACGAGGCGGACGAGGAGGTCCAGGACCTGCTCAACGCGAGCGTGGGGCTCAACCTCGGCATCGACTTCCTGCCCGGCTCCTTCGGCGTCGACGGCCAGGTCAGCGCGGCCGACGACGAGGGGGCCCGGGTGCTGTGGCTGGACGCGTTCACCGCCAACGTCGACCGCTCGTGGCGCAACCCCAACCTGCTGATGTGGCACGGCGACCTGTGGGTCATCGACCACGGCGCGTCGCTCTACTTCCACCACGGCTGGCGCTCGGGCGTCACCGACCCGGCGAGGTTCGCAGCGCAGCCGTGGGACGTCGGCGGCCACGTCTTCGAGACCTGCACCCGGCGGGCGCGCGAGCTGGACGAGGAGCTGTCCGCCCTGCTCGGGCCGGAGGTGTTCACCGAGGTCCTGGCCGAGGTGCCCGACGTCTGGCTGGAGCCGGTCCCCGGCGCGGAGACCCCCGACGCGCTGCGGGCGGCGTACGTCGACTTCCTCACCGCCCGGCTCGGCACCCGGCAGTGGCTCCCGGAGGCGGCGTCGTGATGGCCTACCAGTACGTCGTCCTGCGGTGCGTGCCCCGTCCCGACCGCGAGGAGTTCCTCAACGTCGGCGTGGTGCTGCACTGCCAGTCGTCGGACTTCCTCGACGCCGACTGGTCCGTCGACGCCGACCGGCTGCGCGCGCTCGACGCCCAGCTCGACGTCGACCGGGTCTGCGAGGCCCTGACGTTCGTCGACCTGGTCTGCCGCGGGGACGAGCGCGCTGGCGAGGCGGCGCGGCAGTCCCTCGGCCAGCGCTTCGGCTTCCTGAAGGCACCGCGCAGCACCGTGCTCCAGCCGGGCCCGGTCCACGGCGGGATGACGCTGGACCCGGCCCGTCAGCTGCGGCACCTGCGCGAGCGCCTGGTCGGCTGAGCCGGGGCGCAGCGCGATGACGTACGTCGGTGCGGTCCGTGCCGCGCTCGCCGAGGTCGGCGACCCGGAGCGGGCGGCGCAGCAGCAGGCCTACATGAAGTCGGACCTGCCCTACGTCGGCCTGGGCTCACCAGAGCTCAAGAAGCTGCTGCGGCCGCTGCTGCAGGAGCACCGGTTCGTCGACCGCGGGTCCTGGGAGGCGGCGGTCCTGGAGCTGTGGGAGGACGCGGCCCATCGCGAGGAGTGGTACGCCGCGATCGCGCTGCTGCGGCACCGCGCGTACCGTGGGTGGCTCGACCCCGACCTGCTGCCGCTGCTGGAGGAGCTGGTGCGCACCGGCGCGTGGTGGGACGTGGTGGACGAGATCGCCGGTCACGTCGTCGGCCACGTGCTGCTCGAGCACCGCCCGGACGCGACGCCGGTGATGGACGCGTGGTCCGTGGACGCCGACAGCCTGTGGGTCCGGCGTACGGCGATGCTCTCGCAGCTGCGTCACGGCGAGGACACCGACACCGCCCTGCTCGCCCGCGTGCTCGTCGCGAACCTCGACGACACCGCCTACGGCCGGGAGTTCTTCGTGCGCAAGGCGCTCGGGTGGGCGCTGCGCCAGCACGCGCGGACCGACCCGGACTGGGTCCGCGCCTTCGTCAGGACGCACGACGCCCGGCTGAGCGGGCTGTCGCGCCGCGAGGCGCTCAAGCACCTCGGCTGACGTCATGGCGCCCGGTCGCCGGAGCGACCAGCCCCCATGACGTCGGGCGCGAGCGTCATGGCGACCGGTCGCCGGAGCGACCAGCCGCCATGACGTCAGGCGACGAGAGGACCTCAGACGGGGACGAGCTCCACCGCGCCGACGGCGTAGCGAGCCAGCACGGCCCGCGCCACGGCGGGGTGGGCGCCCAGCGGGTCGGAGACGGCGACGGCGCCGGCCTCGACGGCGAGCTCGGTGGCCCGGTCCGGCAGGCGGCCGGGGGCCAGGAAGAACGACGCGACCGCGATGTGGCGCTTGCCCTCGGCGCGGAAGGCGCGCACCGCCTCGCCGGCGGCCGGGGGAGCGGCCGACGCGAACGCCGCCGTGACCGGGAGCCGGTGCCGGGCGCCCCAGGTGCGGGCGATCCGAGCGACCGCCTGGTTGGCGAGCGGGTCGGACGAGCCGGCCGCGGCGAGCACGAGCGCGTCGAGCTCCCGGACCCGCGCGGCCTTCAGCGCGTCGCGCAGGCGGACGTCGAGGACCTCGAGGAAGGCGGCCTCCATGCCGAGGATCCGGCTGGCCTGGATGCGGACGCCTTCGTGGCGGGCCATGGCCGCCGCGACGGCCTCGGGCACATCGACCTTGGCGTGGTAGGCCTCGGTGAGCAGGAGCGGGACGACGACGATCTCGTCGTGGCCCGCCTTGACCAGCCGGTCGACCACGGTGTCGAAGCTCGGCTTGGAGAGGTCGAGGAACGCCGTCTCGACCCGGAGGTCGGGACGCATGGCCTTGACCTCGGCGACGAGCGCCTTGATCGTCGCGGCTGAGCGCGGGTCCCGGCTTCCGTGGGCCAGGGCAACCAGAGCAGGAGCAGCCATCAGGGGTGCCTCCGATCGTGCGTAGTGGTGCGGTGGTGCTGGGTGGGCTCGACGTCGTTGTCGGTGTTCGGGGGTGCGGTCGTGGAGCCGCGGGGTGGCCTAGGCATGGATCCCGCACTCCGTCTTGGTGGTGCCGGCCCACCGACCGCTGCGCGGGTCGTCGCCGGGGGCGACGCGGCGGGTGCAGGGCCAGCAGCCGATGCTGGGGTAGCCGTCGTGGAGGAGCGGGTTGACCAGCACGCCGTTGTCGACGATGTAGCGCTCGACCTGCTCGTCGCTCCAGCGGGCGAGGGGCGACACCTTGACCTTCCCCTTGCGCGCGTCCCAGCCGACGACCGGCGCGATGACCCGGTTGTGGGTCTCGGCGCGGCGCAGGCCGGTGGCCCAGGCGTCGTAGCGCGAGAGCGCGTCGTTGAGCGGCGCGACCTTGCGCAGGGCGCAGCAGAGGTCCGGGTCGGTCTTGTAGAGGTCCGTGCCGTGCTCGGCGTCCTGCTCGGCCACGGTCTGCTTCGGGGTGATGGTCAGCAGGTTGACCGGCAGCGTCGCCTCGACGGCGTCGCGGGTGCCGATGGTCTCGACGAAGTGGTAGCCGGTGTCGAGGAAGACCACGTCGAGGCCGGGGGCCACCTTTGACGCGAGGTGCGCCAGCACGGCGTCGCCCATCGAGGAGGTGATGGCGAAGCGGTCGCCGAACGTCGCGACGGCCCACTCGATGATGACCTCGGCGGGGGCCAGCTCGAGCTCGGCGCCGACGTGGGAGACCAGCTCGCGCAGCTCCTCCGGCGTACGTCCCTCGGTGTGGGTGCCCTTGAAGGCGCGCGCGGCGCGGGTGGAGAGGCTCACGAGGCACCTCCCTCGGTGCGGGGGTCGCGGATCATCCCGGTCATCTGCACGGTGAACCCGCGCAGGCACGAGCGGCACTCCCAGGCACCCGCGCCCTCACGGGGGAACAGGTTCTCGTCCCCGCAGTAGGGGCAGTGGAAGGGCTGTGCTCTCTCAGACATGGGCGCGCCTGGTCATGCCGGGACCGGCTCCGGCTCGCCGCGCAGCAGCCTCTCGTCGGCGCGCGCGACCCAGTCGGCGAAGCGCTCGCCGTCGGTGCGGTCCCCGAGGTATGCCGAGACGACCGCGGTGACGTAGTCGTCCAGGCCCGCGCTGGTGACCTTGTGCGCCCGCAGCTTGCGACCCATGACGGGGTTGAGCCCGAGGGCGCCGCCGAGGTGGACCTGGAAGCCCTCCACCTGCTGGCCGTCGGCGTCCATGACGAGCTGGCCCTTCAGCCCGATGTCGGCGACCTGGGTGCGGGCGCAGGCGTTGGGGCAGCCGTTGACGTTGACCGAGATCTGCGTGTCGAGGTCGGGGAAGCGCTTCTCCAGCTCGGTGACCAGGCGGCGCGAGCGCTCCTTGGTGTCCACGATCGCCAGCTTGCAGAACTCGATGCCGGTGCAGGCCATCGTGGAGCGGCGCCAGTTGCTCGGGCGGGCGGTGAGCCCGATCTTCTCGAGGTCGTCGGCGAACCGCTCGGTGTCCTCGGCGGCGACGCCGATCACCACCAGCTTCTGGTAGGCGGTCAGCCGCGCGCCGGCGGCGCCGTACGCGTCCACGAGGTCGCCGAGCGCCGACAGCGTCGTGCCGTCGATGCGGCCGACCACGGGCGCGGCGCCGATGTAGAAGTGGCCGTCCTTCTGCTCGTGGATGCCGATGTGGTCGCCGGGCGTGACCGGAGCCGCGGGGGAGGGGTTGTCGACGAGGGCGCGGTGGAGGTACTCGTTCTCGAGGACCTCGCGGAACTTCTCCTTGCCCCAGTCGGCGAGCAGGAACTTCAGGCGGGCCTTCGAGCGCAGCCGCCGGTAGCCGTAGTCGCGGAAGATGCCCGCCACGCCCTCCCACGCGTCGGCCACCTCGTCGAGGGGGATCCACACGCCGAGCTTGTGGGCGAGCATCGGGTTGGTGGACAGCCCGCCGCCGACCCACAGGTCGAAGCCGGGGCCGTGCTCGGGGTGGACCGTGCCGACGAAGGACACGTCGTTGACCTCGGGCGCCACGTCGTGGCTGGGGTGCCCGGTGAGCGCGGTCTTGAACTTGCGCGGCAGGTTCGAGTAGGCCGGGTTGCCCAGGATGCGGCGCTTGATCTCGGCGAGCGCCTCGCTGCCGTCGATGATCTCGTCCTTGGCGATGCCGGCGACGGGCGAGCCGAGGAACGGCCGCGGGCTGTCGCCGCACGCCTCGAGCGTGGTGAGGCCGACCGACTCGAGCCGCTCCCAGATCGCCGGGACGCTCTCGATCTCGATCCAGTGGTACTGGATGTTGTTGCGGTCGGTGATGTCCGCGGTGTTGCGGGCGTACGACGTCGAGCACTCACCGAGGGCGCGCAGGGCCGGCCCGTCGAGGATCGCTCCGTCGGTGCGCACGCGCATCATGAAGAAGCGGTCGTCGAGCTCCTCCTCCTCGAGCTGCGCGGTCTTGCCCCCGTCGAAGCCGGGCGCACGCTGCGTGTAGAGGCCCATCCACCGGAACCGGCCGCGCAGGTCCGCGGGATCGATCGAGTCGAAGCCGCGGCGCGAGTAGGTGAAGAGGATGCGGTCCCGCACGTTGAGCGGGTCGTCGTCCTTCTTGGACTGCTCGTTCTTGTTGAGCGGCTCGGTGTAGCCGAGCGCCCACTGGCCCTCGGCGCGCTTGGGGCGCGGGATCTCGGTGCTCTGGGCGGCCTGGGGCTTGAACCGGAGGTCGGGCATGGTCAGGAATATCCTGTTCGCTGAGGAGTGCCGCGCGCGACGTTGAGCGCGGAGAAGACGTGCTGGGGGGCGGCGTCAGCGATGCCAACAGGTCGCGCTGCCCACGCGCATGAGGTCGACGTGACGTCGGACCACGAGGTGCGCGTGGGTGGAGGCGGTGACCATGTCAAGAAGTCTCAGTCACTGGACACCGGTTCCACAAGGCGAAATCTTGTCATGTGAGATGGCGCTCCGACATGTGAGACGGCGGGGGCTGGCGACGCTTGTGGAGGACCACCGGTGCGGTCCAGGTCACACCGTCCGCGCCCGCGCGACCTCGTACGTCGGTCCGCGACGTGGCCTCTAGGCTGTGACGCATGACGGACTCCCTGATCAGCAGCGCGTACTCCCAGGCCCTCGAGGTCATCGCCTCGGTGGAGCCGCGGATCGCCGAGGCCACCCGCCAGGAGCTCGCGGACCAGCGCGGATCGCTCAAGCTGATCGCGTCGGAGAACTACGCGTCGCCGGCCGTGCTGCTCACCATGGGCACCTGGTTCAGCGACAAGTACGCCGAGGGCACCGTCGGGCACCGGTTCTACGCCGGTTGCCAGAACGTCGACACGGTGGAGGCGCTCGCCGCCGAGCACGCCCGCGAGCTGTTCGGCGCGCCGTATGCCTACGTCCAGCCGCACTCGGGCATCGACGCCAACCTCGTCGCCTTCTGGTCGATCCTGGCCAACCGGGTCGAGACCCCCTACCTGCAGAAGCTGCAGACCAAGAACGTCAACGAGCTCACCGAGGCCGACTGGGAGACGCTGCGCCACGAGTTCGGCAACCAGCGCCTGCTCGGCATGTCCCTGGACGCCGGGGGCCACCTCACCCACGGCTTCCGCCCGAACATCAGCGGCAAGATGTTCCACCAGCAGCAGTACGGCACCGACCCCGGGACGGGGCTCCTCGACTACGACGCCGTCGCCGCCAAGGCCCGCGAGTTCAAGCCGCTCGTGCTGGTCGCCGGCTACTCCGCCTACCCCCGCCGGGTGAACTTCGCCAGGATGCGCGAGATCGCCGACGAGGTCGGCGCGGTGCTGATGGTCGACATGGCGCACTTCGCCGGCCTGGTGGCAGGCAAGGTGTTCACCGGTGAGGAGAACCCGGTGCCCTACGCCCACATCACCACCACGACGACCCACAAGTCGCTGCGCGGGCCGCGCGGCGGCATGGTGCTGGCGCAGGAGGAGTTCGCCGCCGACGTCGACCGCGGCTGCCCGATGGTGCTCGGCGGCCCGCTCTCGCACGTGATGGCCGCCAAGGCCGTCGCCTTCGCCGAGGCCCGCACCACCGAGTTCCAGGGCTACGCGCAGAAGGTCGCCGACAACGCCAAGTCGCTCGCCGAGGGCTTCCTCAGCCGCGGCGCGAACCTGGTCACCGGCGGCACCGACAACCACCTCGTCCTGCTCGACGTGTCGTCGTTCGGGCTGACCGGCCGCCAGGCCGAGTCCGCGCTGCTCGACGCCGGGGTGGTCACCAACCGCAACTCGGTCCCGGCCGACGCCAACGGCGCCTGGTACACCTCCGGCGTCCGCCTCGGCACTCCCGCGCTCACCACCCGCGGCTTCGGCCACGACGAGTTCGACACGGTCGCCGACCTGATCGTCGACGTGCTGAGCAACACCGAGGCCGGCACGACCAAGGCCGGCGGCCCGAGCAAGGCGTCGTACGTCCTGGGCGACGGCGTGGCCGACCGCGTCACGAAGCGGTCGGCGGAGATGCTCGACAAGCACCCGCTCTATCCAGGGCTCGTCCTCAGCTGACGCGGCCGACCGCGCGGCCTGCGGGGAACCTCGTCCACTCGGGGGTGAGGTTCAGCTGCCAGTTGCGCCAGCCGAGGTAGATCCACCACGCGAAGTGGGCGATCCCGAGCAGGATGGCGCCGACGGCGGCGACCCACGCGCCGAGCGGCCACAGGACGAACGCGGTGACGCCCGCGGCGACGATCGTGTTGACCGCGATGATGAAGACCCCGGAGCTGGCCGCGACGTGGCTCGCGCTGCGCGCCGGCCCCATCGTGTAGGTCTGGGCGATGCCGGCCTCGTCGTCGGTGAGGCCGGTGATGAAGTACGGCTCGAGGCCGGGGTCGATGTCGAGGTAGCCCGCCCGCAGCCGGTTCATCCCCTTGACGAACATGTAGTCCTCCTGGCTCGCGTTGTGCACGCGGAAGGCCGTGAGGGTGCCCGTGGTCAGCAGGGTGAGGCCGAGGACGATGGCGAGGAACCGGAAGGTGTCGGTGTAGCCCACGCTCTGCCCGACCAGCGCCAGGAACAGCAGGCTGGCCGAGGTGAACATCAGCTGGGCGGTGATCCGGCCCATCACCTCGTTCCACGTCTGGCTGCGCACCGCGAGCAGCCCCCAGTGCTCCGTGGCGAGGATCTGCGCCCGTACGGCGGGTGGCACGGGCTCGGGGACCGGCTGGCTCATGGCGCCTCCTCCGGTCACGGTAGACCCGCGTGGTGGTCGCCGGCACCCCTCGCCTCGCACGACGAACGGACCCAACGTGCGGTGAGGCATGCCTCGACGCTCAGCCGCAGGCGTCGAGTCCGCGTTCGGTCCGTGCGACGGTCGCGTAAAGCACCGAGCGCACCCACGCCTGGTCGTGCATGACGTCCTCCCAGGCGAAGCGGAGCACCTGCCAGCCGTTCGCCACCAGGAGGTCGTAGCGTCGGGCGTCGCGACGCAGGGCGGCCCGGTCACCGTGCCACTCGAAGGAGTCGGCCTCCAGCACGAGGCGGAGACGACGGTCCACGAGGTCCGACCGAGCCACCAGGCCCAGGTCGCCGCGCACTGTCACCTGCGGCTCGACGTCGAGCCCAGGCAGGTCGACGGCAATCGCTCGCAGGACCGACTCGAACGGGTTGGCCGCCCGACCGTCCGCGACCTCGGCGACGCGTCGCAGACGTGCGGACCCAGGACCGCGCGCCGTCCGTGCGAGGTCCAACAGCGCCTGACGTGGGAAGCCTTCGCGCAGGGCCGAGTCAGCGATGGACAGCGCCTCGTCGAACGGCAGGCGGCGCCCGCACATCTCGAGCGTCTTCGCCTCGGTGGTGCATAGTCCTTCGGTGTGGCCGTCGTGCAGGTCGACCCAGCTCAGCTCCACGAGGGCGCGGGTCGCTGCGTCGACACGACGGTCCTTCGGCACGGCAACCTGCGGCCGCTCGGGCACCAGCTTCACTCTCCAGCCGTGCTCCAGGGCGGCCGAGACCAGGCACACGTGCCCGGACACCTTGAGGGCCAGCTCGGTGCCGGCGTGCACAGCCGGTACGGCGTACCGTCCGCGGCCGACCCGCACCAGCTCCCCGGCCCGGAGGGCATCGTCGAGCGCGCGCCTCGACGTGACGTTGACCAGCATCCGGCGGGAGGCCACTCCGCCCAGGACCGGCATCAGCTCTGCGATCTCCATGCTGGCAGCCTCGGTCACGCAGACGGTGTCCCCCTCGCGGCATCCACAGGACCGGCGTACGGACCGAACGCACGTCCGGACGGCCGACCTAAACGTGCACGGCCAGCCGCAACCGTCGTTCGGTCCGTTCGTCCGCGCGCCTAGGCGAGCGAGCGGTAGAGGTCGACCGTGCGGGCCGCGATCGAGCCCCAGCTGAAGGACTCCTCGGCGCGCCGGCGTCCGGCCTCGCCGAAGGTACGCGCGCGGTCGGGGTCGCTGACGGCGTCGGTCAGGGCGGCGGCGAGGTCGGCGACGTACTGCTCGGGGTCGAGCGGCGTGCCGGTGCCGTCGGTGGCCTGCTCGATGGGGACCAGCCAGCCGGTCTCGCCGTGCACGACGACCTCCGGGATCCCTCCGGTCGCGGTCGCGACGACGGCGGTCTCGCAGGCCATCGCCTCGAGGTTGACGATGCCGAGCGGCTCGTAGATCGACGGGCAGGCGAAGACGGTCGCCGCGGTGAGCAGTGCGACGACGTCGTGCCGGGGGAGCATCTCGGCGATCCACACGACGCCGGACCGCGTGGCCGCGAGGTCGTCGACGAGCCCGCGGACCTCGGCCTCGATCTCCGGGGTGTCCGGCGCTCCCGCGCACAGGACGAGCTGGACGTCCTGCGGGAGCGCGGCGGCCGCGCGCAGGAACAGCGGCAGGCCCTTCTGGCGCGTGATCCGCCCGACGAAGATCACGCTCGGGCGGTCCGGGTCGACGCCGAGCTCCCGGACCCGGTCGGGGTCGGGCGCCGGCGACCACTGGGTCGTGTCGATGCCGTTGTGCACGACGTGGACCCGCTCGGGGTCGACGGACGGATAGCTGCGCAGGACGTCGTCGCGCATCGCCGCGCTGACGGCCACGATGCCCGCCGCACCCTCGTACGCCGTCCGCTCCACCCAGCTGGACAGGGCGTAGCCGCCGCCGAGCTGCTCGGCCTTCCACGGCCGCATCGGCTCGAGGGAGTGGGCGCTGACGACGTGGGGGATGTCGTGCATCAGTCCGGCGAGGTGACCGGCCATGTTGGCGTACCAGGTGTGGGAGTGGACGAGGTCCGCCCCGGCGCAGTCGTCGACCATCGCGAGGTCGACGCCGAGCGTGCGGATGGCGGCGTTGGCTCCGACCAGCGACTCGGGCTCGGCGTAGGCCGTCGTGCCGGCCTCCGACCGCGGCGCCCCGAAGCAGCGCACCCGGGCGTCCACGTCGGGCAGCACCCGCAGCGCACGGACGAGCTCGGCGACGTGCACGCCGGCGCCGCCGTAGACCTCCGGTGGGTACTCCTTGCTGAGGACGTCGATGCGCATGAGCCGAACGTAGCCTGAAGGGAGGTCGACCCGCGCCCCCGCGGAGGGCTAGTTTCGAGGCATGGCAGCCACGCCGAGTCGCAAGAAGGTCCTCGCCGTCGTCCTCGCAGGTGGTGAGGGCAAACGGTTGATGCCGCTCACCGCCGACCGGGCCAAGCCCGCGGTGCCGTTCGGGGGGATCTACCGGCTCATCGACTTCGCCCTGTCCAACGTCGTGAACTCCGGCTACCTCAAGGTCGTCGTGCTCACGCAGTACAAGTCGCACAGCCTCGACCGGCACGTCACCACGACGTGGCGGATGTCGAACCTGCTGGGCAACTACGTCACCCCGGTGCCGGCGCAGCAGCGCGTCGGCAAGCGGTGGTACCTCGGCAGCGCCGACGCGATCTACCAGTCGCTCAACCTGCTCACCGACGAGCAGCCCGACATCGTGGTCGTGGTCGGCGCCGACCACGTCTACCGCATGGACTTCTCCCAGATGGTCGCCGACCACGTCGAGTCCGGCGCCGGCTGCACCGTCGCCGCGATCCGCCAGCCGATCAGCCTCGCCGACCAGTTCGGCGTGATCGACGTCGACCCGGGCAACCCGCAGCGCATCCGTGCGTTCCTCGAGAAGCCCACCGACCCGGTCGGCCTGCCCGACGCACCGGACGAGGTGCTGGCCAGCATGGGCAACTACGTCTTCGACGCCGACGCCCTGCGCGACGCCGTGACCCGTGACGCCGAGGCCGAGCAGTCCAAGCACGACATGGGCGGCGACATCGTGCCGTGGTTCGTCGACAAGTCGGAGTCCGCGGTCTACGACTACAAGGACAACGAGGTCCCGGGCGCGACCGACCGCGACCGCGGCTACTGGCGCGACGTGGGGACGATGCGGTCCTACTACGCCGCCCAGATGGACCTGGTCTCGCCGCTGCCGGTGTTCAACCTCTACAACACCGCCTGGCCGATCTACACCAGCTACGGCCCGCACCCGCCGGCCAAGCTGGTCGAGGGCGCCAGCGGTGCGCAGGTGTCGACGTTCAACTCGATCCTGTCGCCCGGCGTCGTCGTCAGCGGCGGCACGGTCAACCAGTCCGTGCTCTCGCCCGCCGTGTGGGTCAAGGACGGCGCCGAGGTCTCCGACTCGGTGCTGATGGACGGGGTTCGCATCGGCGAGGGCGCCGTCGTGCGCAACGCGATCATCGACAAGGGCGTCGTCGTCCCGCCGGGCGTGCACATCGGGGTCGACCAGGAGGCCGACCGGGCCCGCGGGTTCGTCGTCGACGAGGGCCTGACGGTGCTCTCCAAGCAGCAGCCGGTGCCCGAGGGCTAGGGCAGGTCGGCGCGACGCCCGACGAGGAACTCCCGCTCGACGTCGTTGCGGCACGCCGCGATCGCCTGGTCGTACGCCGCCCGCGCCGCGTCGACGTCGCCGGTCCGCGCCAGCAGCTCGGCCCGCACGGCGACCGGGCGGTGGCTGTCGGGGATCTCGAGCCCCTCGAGGGCGTCCAGCCCGGCCGCGGCTCCGCGGTCCTCGGCGACGGCCACGGCACGGGCCAGCCGCGCCGACGGCGAGGGCGCGACCTGCAGCAGAAGGTCGTACCACTCGACGATGCGGTCCCAGCGGGTGTCGGCGGCGGTCGGCGCGGTGGCGTGCTCGGCCGCGATCCGCCCCTGCAGGACGTACGACGCCGCCAGCGGGCTCAGCGGTCCGGCGAGGCTCGGGTGGGCGAGGAGCCGGGTGGCCTCGGCGACCTCGTCGTGGTGCCACCGGGTGCGGTCCTGGTCGCTGAGCAGGACCAGGCGGCCGTCGCGGACGCGGGCGTCACGGCGCGAGTGCTGGAGCAGCATGAGCGCGAGCAGCGCGACCAGGGCCGGCTCCTCGGGGCGCAGGCCCAGCACCACCCTCACCAGCCGGATCGCCTCGCCCGACAGCTCGGCGCGCAGCAGGTCGGGCCCCGTGCCGGGGGAGTAGCCGGCGGTGAAGGCGAGGTAGGCGGTCTGCGCGACGATGTCGAGCCGCTCGGGCAGCACGGAGGAGTCGGGCACGGCGAAGGGGATGCCGGCGCCGACGATGCGCTTCTTGGCGCGGGTGATCCGGGCGGCCATGGTGGGCTCCGGCACGAGGAAGAGCCGCGCGATGTCGGCGGTGGGGACCCCGAGCACCAGCCGCAGGCTCAGCGCCCCGGCGGACTCCGGCGCGAGCGCCGGGTGGGCGCACATCAGCACCAGGCGGAGCACGTCGTCCTCGACGAGGCTGCCGGCGTCGGCCATCGTGCGCGCCCCTTCCTGGTGGTGCTCGGCGTCGGTGAGGAGGACGGGCAGCTTGCGACGCGCCACCTCCTCGGTGCGCAGCCGGTCGAGCACCCGTCGTCGCGCGGCGGTCATCAGCCAGGCGGCCGGGTTGTCCGGCACCCCGTCCTCGGGCCACCGGCGACTGGCCGACTCGACCGCGTCACCGAGGGCGTCCTCGACCAGGTCGAGCCGGCGGAACTGCGCCAGGAGCAGGGCCACGAGCCGGCCCCACTCCTGGCGCACGACCTGTTCGAGATCGGTCACCGGATCAGTACGGGTCCACGGCCGGCGAGATCTGGATGTCGTAGGCAGGGAGGATGCCGAGCAGCTCGACGAGCACGTCGAGGTCGGGGGCCTCGACGAGGTAGAAGCCACCCATCGCCTCGATCACCTCGGCGTACGGCCCCTCGGTGAGGCTGGTGCGTCCTCCGCGCGTGCGCACGGTGGTCGCGTGGCTCGGGCCGGCGAGGGCCTCACCGGCGAGGATCGTCACGCCCTCGCGCTCGCGGCAGGCCTCGTCGAACGCCTCGAACTGGCGCATGACCTCCTGCTGTTCCTCCTCGGTGTGGTCGGGCCATGCCTTCAGCTCGCCGTCTCCGATCAGCAGCACCAGGTACTTCACGATGCTGCCTCCTCGCCGGTGATCTTGCGGTGGACCTCCACGGCGTCTCCCGTGGTGGCGAGGATCCGGCACACCGCCATCAGGTCGTCGAGGTCGTCGGTCCGGACCTCGTAGTAGCCGCCGAGCTGCTCGGTGGTCTCGGTCCAGGGTCCGTCGGTGACGGTCTCCGCGTGGGGCGCGATGGACTTCGCCTCGGACGCACGCGGCAGCTCGGCCCCACCGATGATGGTGTGCCCGCGCCGCTCGAGCTCCTCGGTGAAGCGCCCGTGCACGTCGTAGGTGGCCTTCTTCTCCTCCTCGGGCGTGTCCCACCACGCCTCGGTGTCACCGAACAGCAGCACGATGTAGTCGGTCATGTCCGTCTCCTCACTCGGCCAGTCGTCGGAGCTCGATGTGCTCGCCACGACCCGCGAACCGCTCGCAGGCGGCGCGCAGGTCGGCCTCGTCGTCGGTCTCGACGAGGTAGAAGCCGACCACCTGCTCGGCCGTCTCCGAGAACGGACCGTCCGTCACGAGCGCCTCGCCGTCCGTGCCGGGGCGCATGGACGTGGCGCGGTCGGAGGCCTCGAGGGGACCGCCGACCACCAGCACGTGCCCTCCGGCGGAGAGGTCGCGGTGGAACTGCTCGTGCGACCGCTGCCCCTTCTCGTGGACCTCGGGCGGCAGCTCGGCCCACTCCGCCTCCGGAGCGGGCAGCAGGATCAGGTAGCGGCTCATCGTCGGTGAGCTCCTTCGGTTGTCGCGGACCGCAGGGCTGCGGCCTCACCCCTCTGACGGGTCCAGACTGCCGGAATCGACACGAGGACGGGGACTTTCTCGACGGGGCACGCCGGACCCACCAAGATGGGGCCCATGGCCACCCACGAGAGAGCAGGACAGCCCGCCCGCACCGAGGACCTGGTGGACGTCTCCCACCTCGTGACGGCCTACTTCGACCTGGAGCCCGACCCCGACGACGTCTCCCAGCAGGTCGCGTTCGGCACCAGCGGCCACCGCGGCACGTCGCTCACCACGTCCTTCAACGAGGTCCACATCGCCGCCACGACGCAGGCGATCTGCGACTACCGCAAGGAGCAGGGCTACGACGGACCGCTCTTCATCGGTCGCGACACCCATGCGCTGTCCGAGCCGGCGTGGGCCACCGCGCTGGAGGTCCTCGTCGCCAATGACGTCACCGTCCTGGTCGACGACCGCGACGGGTTCACCCCCACCCCGGCGGTCAGCCACGCGATCCTGCGCGCCAACCAGGGACGTACGTCGGGTGCGGGGCTCGCCGACGGCATCGTCGTCACGCCGTCGCACAACCCGCCGCAGGACGGCGGGTTCAAGTACAACCCGCCGCACGGCGGCCCGGCCGACTCCGACGCCACGAGCGTCATCGCCGCGCGTGCCAACGAGCTGATCCGCGGCAACATCGAGGGCGTACGACGCGTCGCCTTCGCCAAGGCTCGCGCCGCGGTCGGCGACTACGACTTCCTCGGGACCTACGTCGACGACCTGCCGACCGTCCTCGACCTCGACGCGATCCGCGACGCCGGCGTCCGGATCGGCGCCGACCCGCTGGGCGGGGCGAGCGTGGCCTACTGGGGCGAGATCGCCGAGCGGCACCGCCTCGACCTCTCGGTGGTCAACCCGCTGGTCGACCCGACGTGGCGGTTCATGACGCTCGACTGGGACGGCAAGATCCGGATGGACTGCTCGTCGCCCTACGCGATGGCCTCGCTGGTGGGCCGCAAGGACGAGTACGCCATCGCCACCGGCAACGACGCCGACGCCGACCGGCACGGGATCGTCACGCCCGACGCGGGCCTGATGAACCCCAACCACTTCCTCGCCGTGGCGATCGCGCACCTCTTCGGCGGGGCGCGCCCGGAGTGGCCGGGGACGGCGCGCATCGGCAAGACCCTCGTCTCGAGCTCGATGATCGACCGGGTGGCCGAGTCGATCGGCACGCCACTGGTCGAGGTGCCGGTCGGCTTCAAGTGGTTCGTGCCGGGCCTCATGGACGGCTCCTTCGGCTTCGGCGGGGAGGAGTCCGCCGGCGCCTCCTTCCTGCGCCGCGACGGCTCCACGTGGACGACCGACAAGGACGGCATCCTGCTGGCGCTGCTGGCCAGCGAGATCCTCGGTGCGACCGGTCGGACGCCGAGCGAGCACTATGCCGAGCTGGTCGCCCGCCACGGCGACCCGGCCTATGCCCGCATCGACGCGCCCGCCGACCGCGACCAGAAGGCCAAGCTCGCCGCGCTGTCGCCGGAGGACGTCACCGCCACGACGCTGGCGGGCGAGGACATCACCGGCAAGCTCACCGAGGCGCCGGGCAACGGCGCGAGGATCGGCGGCCTCAAGGTCACCACGGAGTCGGCGTGGTTCGCCGCCCGCCCGAGCGGCACCGAGGACGTCTACAAGATCTACGCCGAGTCGTTCCGCGGGCCCGACCACCTCGCGGAGGTCCAGGCCGAGGCCCGGGAGGTCGTGTCGGCCGCCCTAGCGTGACGCGCCGACCGGCCCCGCCTCGATCGGCTGGCGGGGTGCGTGCCAGTGGGGGCGGGCGTCGTCCTGTCGGGACGGCTGCTCGTCACCGTCGATCGACGCGCGGGAGAAGCTGACCGCGACGATCGAGTCGAGCCGCACGAGCACCTGGTTGCCGGCGCCGTCGTCGAGGATCACGCCGAGGCCGTCGGAGCCGACGACCGTGCCGTCCAGCCACGTCCCGGACACCAGGACCCGCACGGCGGAGCCCGCGTCCTTGGCGTGGCGCAGCAGCGTGCCGACGGTGAACAAGGTGCTCGACTGGCTGGACATGGACGGACCCCCCTGGCAGGACTTCCGGCGACCCTACGTCGCTCCCGCCGCCGCGCCGCGGGTGTTCGGGGAACCTTGACCGAACGTCCGTTCTCGCCTGGCCCGTCTGGACCACTGCCCATCAGCCGATCGGCGTCGCGCGCTCCACGACCTGCCGCAGCGAGCCGCTGGTCAGCATCCCGAACGTCCCGCCGTACGACCCCCCGAACCGGCTGCCGCAGAACGCGTCGGCCACCTCGGGCGGGGCGAACCGGACCAGCAGCGAGCCCTGGAGGCACGCCGCCATGTGGCCGGCCAGCCGGCGCGCACCCGCCTCGGGGCCGCCTCCGGTCGCACCGGCCTCGCCGAGCAGGGCGAGCGTGTCGTCGACCGCCCGGTCCAGCCGGCTGTCGCCGCCGCGGGCCGCGCCGACCTCGGTGATCCAGGCCTGCAGTACCTCCGGCTCCCGGCCGAGGGCGCGCAGCACGTCGAGCGCGTTGACGTTGCCCGAGCCCTCCCAGATCGAGTTGAGCGGGGACTCGCGGAACAGCAGCGGCAGCCCGGAGTCCTCGACGTAGCCGTTGCCGCCGAGGCACTCGAGCGCCTCGGCGACCATCGCCGGGGTGCGCTTGCAGACCCAGAACTTGGCGAGGGGAAGGGCGACGCGGCGCAGGGCCACCTCGTGCGGGTCACCGGGGCGGTCTACGGCGGCGGCCAGCCGCATCGCGAGCGCGGTGGCGGCCTCCGACTCCACGGCGAGGTCGGCCACGACGTTCTGCATGAGCGGCTTGTCGACGAGCAGGCCGCCGAACGCAGAGCGGTGGCCGACGTGCCAGGAGGCCTCCGCCAGCGCGTGCCGCATGAGCGAGGCGGAGCCGATCACGCAGTCGAGCCGCGTCGCGGCGACCATCTCGATGATCGTGCGCACGCCGCGTCCCTCGTCGCCGAGGCGCTGGGCCAGGGTGCCGTCGAGCTCGAGCTCGCCGGAGGCGTTGGAGCGGTTGCCGAGCTTGTCCTTGAGCCGGACGACGTCGATCCGGTTGCGGGTGCCGTCGGCGAGGACGCGCGGCACCACGAAGCAGGTCAGGCCGCCGTCGGCCTGGGCGAGGACGAGGAACACGTCGTTCATCGGGGCCGAGGTGAACCACTTGTGGCCGTGGAGCGTGTACCACCCGTCCTCGGCGGTCGGGACCGCGCGCGTCTGGTTGGCGCGCACGTCCGAGCCGCCCTGCTTCTCCGTCATGCCCATGCCGGCCAGGGCGCCGACCTTCTCCGACCTCGGCCGCACGCCGGGGTCGTAGGAGCGCGCCGCCAGCAGCGGCGTCCACTCCTCGGCGATCGCGTCGTCGGCCCGCAGCGCGGGCACCGCGGCGTACGTCATCGAGATCGGGCAGCCGTGCCCCGGCTCGGTCTGCGACCAGGCGAAGAATCCCGCCGCGCGGCGCAGGTGGGCGTGCGGGTCGCCGCCCTCCTGCTGCTCCCACGGCGCCGCCTGCAGGCCGTGGCCCACCGCGCGCTGCATCAGCCAGTGCCAGGAGGGGTGGAACTCCACCTCGTCGATGCGGGTGCCCCAGCGGTCGTACGGCGTCAGCTCGGGGTGGTGGCGGTTGGCGAGCATGCCGTGCTCGCGCGCCTCCGCTGACCCGGCCTCGGCCCCCAGCGCGACGAGGTCGTCGACGACCTCCGGTGACCCGTGCCGGGCGACGGCCTCGGTGAGGGCGAGGTCGGACGTGACGACGTTGTGCCCGACGAGGGCGGGCGCCTGGTTGGTGGCCGTGCGCGGGTCGGTCATGGCGCCCACCGTAGGCGGTGGCGCCGACCCGGGGGGAGTGACATCACCCACGCGTCGCGGCGGGGGACCCGCGGCCGGGCTGCGGTCGTTCGGGAGTGCTGCTCGATAGCGTGGGCGCATGGTCGAGGCGAGCGAGGAGGAGCCCGCCCCGCGGCGGGCGGAGGTCCTCGCGCGCCGCTGGAGCGAGCACCTGTGGCGCATCATCGTCACGTCCGTCGGCTCGTGCCTACGGCACCGGGTGACCGGCCTGGCCGCGGAGGCGGCGTTCTTCGCGGTGCTGTCGGTGCCGCCGCTGGTCTTCGCCCTCGCGGGGGCGATCGGCTTCGTCAGCGACCGGTTCACCGACACGCAGATCGAGGACGTCAGCAACGCGGTGCTCGAGATCTCGCGCCAGGCGCTCACCGACCGGGCGGTCGACCGGATCATCGAGCCGACCATCAACGAGGTGCTGACCGGCGGTCGCTACGACGTCATCTCGATCGGCTTCATCCTCGCCCTGTGGTCGGGCTCGCGCGCGCTCAACGTCTTCGTCGACACGATCACGATCATGCACGGGCTCGGCGGGCACCGCGGGATCGTCGCCACGCGGGCCCTGTCCTTCGTGCTCTACGTCCTCGCCATGGTCACCGGTGCCGTGAGCCTGCCGCTCGTGGTGGCCGGGCCCTCGCTCGTCGACCGGCTGCTCCCGCCGCGGCTCGACGTCCTCAACAACCTCTACTGGCCGGTCGTCCTGCTGGTGTGCATCTGCTTCCTCGCCACGCTCTACCACGTGTCCGTGCCGGTGCGGACGAACTGGAGCTTCAACCTCCCCGGCGCCACCTTCGCCCTCTTCTGCTGGATCGCGGGGTCCTACGTGCTGCGCTGGGTGCTGACGGTGACCGCCGCGGAGTCGCGCTCGATCTACGGCCCGCTGGCCGCGCCGATCGCCGTCCTCTTGTGGCTCTACCTCCTCGCCCTCGCCGTGCTCATCGGGGCGGCGGTCAACGCCGCCTTCGACACGGTCTTCCCGCAGAAGAACACGACGCGCGCCCGGATGGAGCTGGTGCAGCGCCTGCGGGAGCGGATCAGCGTGCGAGACTCCTGACCGTGCAAGCGCCCAGCAACCACCCCAGCGTGGGACGGGTCTCCCTGCCCGACCGGGTGCGGTCGCCGTGGTGGGAGCTCGGGCGCCGGCTGCTGCTGGCGATGGCGATCCTCGTCGGCACGGTGCTCCTGGTCTTCTTCGACCGCGAGGGCTACCGCGACGGCAACGACCCGACCAACACGATCACGCTGCTCGACGCGTTCTACTACACGACCGTCACGCTCAGCACGACCGGCTACGGCGACATCGCCCCCGTCTCGCCCCAGGCCCGGCTGGTCAACGCGCTGGTGATCACGCCCGCGCGCATCGCCTTCCTGGTCCTGCTGATCGGCACCACCCTGGAGGTCCTCGCCTCCCAGGGACGCGAGATGTTCCGGGTCGCCCGGTGGAGGAAGAAGATGGACCAGCACGTCGTCGTCGTCGGCTACGGCACCAAGGGCCGCAGCGCGATCGACACCCTCGTGAGCAACGGCTACGACCGCGACAGCATCGTGGTGGTCGACCCCGGGGTGGTCGCCATGGAGGAGGCCAACCGCGACCAGCTCGTCGGCATCGCCGGCGACGCCACCCGGCGCGGCGTGCTGCGGCAGGCCGGCGTGGAGAAGGCCACCCACGTCATCATCACCACCGACCGCGACGACTCCAACGTGCTCGTCACCCTCACGGTCCGCCAGCTCAACCCCGACGCCTGGATCGTGGCGTCGGTGCGCGAGCAGGAGAACGTGCCCCTCATGCGGCAGTCCGGCGCCAACTCGGTCATCACCTCCTCCGACGCGGTCGGCCGCCTCCTCGGGCTCTCCTCCATGTCGCCGATGCTCGGCTCGGTGATGGAGGACCTGATGACCTACGGCGAGGGCCTCGAGGTCGCCGAGCGCGACCTGCTGGTCAACGAGGTCGGCAAGCAGCCGCAGTCGCTGCCGGACCAGGTGATCGCGGTGATCCGCGACGAGAAGGTCTACCGCTACTTCGACCCGGTGGTCTCGCTGCTCGCGCGCGGCGACCGGCTCATCGTCGTACGCCCTGCCAAGGAGCTGCCGTGGGCGCCCCGACCGGGCACCCACGGCGAGGACCTGGCCGACGACGAGGACTGAGGAACCACGCTCCGTGATCGCCTCCCACGCCCATCGCTTCGTCTTCATCAAGACCCGCAAGACCGCTGGCACCAGCCTCGAGATCGCGCTGTCGCGGCACTGCGGACCCGACGACATAGTCACCCGGATCAGCCCGGCCGACGAGGAGCTGCGCGCGGCCGCCGGGGGAGTGGGCCCGCAGAACGACGACACCTCGCCCAGCTCGTACGCCCACATGGGCGCCCGCCGCGTCATCGACGTCATCGGCCGCGAGACGTGGGACGCCTTCTTCACCTTCGCTGTCGAGCGCAACCCCTACGACGTCGTCGCGTCCTCCTACCGCTACAGCGCCCGCAAGCCGAGCTTTACCAAGACGTTCGCCGAGTTCGTCCGCACGCCGAAGCGGATGGAGCGGCTCGCGCTCAACGAGCGGCTCTACCGGCTCGGCGGTCGCGTGGTCGTCGACCGGGTCTACCGCTACGAGGACCTGCCCGCCGCGGTCGAGGACGTCTCGGCCCGCCTCGGCGTGCCCCTCGACCTCCCGCACGCCAAGCAGGGGAGCGGCCCGCACTACCGCGAGCTCTACGGCACGGGTGACGCCGAGATCGTGGCGCAGCGCTTCGCCCGCACCATCCGCGAGTTCGGCTACGAGTTCTGAGGGTCAGGTCCCGGCCGGCTGCCCGGGCTGCTGGCGACTCCCCCTCCTCATGCGAGCGCGAGGTCGACGAGCAGGTCGGCGTGGGCGACCGCCGAGTCGATGACCGGCAGCGGTGCGTCCTCGGGGCCGACGAGGAGCCCGATCTCGGTGCAGGCGAGCACGACCGCGTCCGCGCCGCGGTCCGCGAGGTCGCGCATGACCTCGACGTACGCCTCGCGCGACGACGGCAGGAAGATGCCCTGGGTGATCTCGTCGAACACCACCCGGTCGACGAGCTCGCGACCGGCGGCGTCGGGGACGACCACGGAGATGCCGTGGCCGGCGAGACGGTCGGCGTAGAACGTCTCCTCCATCACCCACGTGGCGCCGAGGAGGCCGAGCGTCGTCCAGCCCTCGCGTGCGGCGACGGCTGCGACCGCGTCGGCGATGTGGACGGCGGGCCCCTCGGCCGCGGACTCGAGCGCGGCGAAGTTCTTGTGCATGAGGTTGGTGCACAGCGCGACGAGGTCCGCACCGCCCGCCTCGCAGCGGCGCGTCGCGTCGGCCAGCAGCCGTGCCGAGCCGTCCCAGTCACCGCGCAGCTGGCAGTCGCGCACCTCGGCGAAGTCGAGCGACTGCAGCGAGATCCGGGCCGACGCGTGCCCGCCCAGGCGGGCGGCGACCTGCTCGTTGATGAGCCGGTAGTAGGTCGCGGTCGAGTGCCAGGACATGCCTCCGACGAGGCCGATCGTCTTCATGGCTCCATGGTGGTCGACCGGCGGGCTCAAAGGAACCCCCGTTCTCCTTGGGCGTCCCATAAGCGATGCTAGGCCCATGAGCCTTGATCCCCGACGTGTCCTGATCTTCCGCGAGGTGGCCCGGCAGGGATCGATCAGCGCCGCCGCCCGGGCGCTCGGGTGGACCCAGCCCGCCGTCAGCCAGCACCTCGCCCGGATCGAGCGGGACGTCGGAGGGCCCCTGCTCCTGCGCGGGCCCGGCGGGGCGACCCCGACCGAGGCCGGGGTGGCGCTCCTCCGCCGTGCCGACGTCCTCGCCGCCGAGCTGCACGCCGCCGAGGAGGAGCTCGCCGCCCTCACCCAGCTGCGGGCGGGGCGGGTCCGGCTCACGGCCTTCCCGTCCGCCGCAGCCACCCTGGTGCCCGAGGCCATCGGCGCGCTCGCAGTCGACCATCCCGAGATCGAGGTCGGCCTCGACGAGGCGGAGCCGCCCGAGGCGATGGCCGCCGTCGCGGCGGGGGACTCCGACCTCGCCCTCGTCTTCGGGTACGACGGCCCGCCGGAGGCCATGGGCCTGCTGACCTGGCAGCCCCTGCTCGACGAGCCGGTGCACCTCGTCGTGCCACCCGGCTGGCGGGGACCCGGGCGGCGTGGCCTCGCGGCCCTGGCCGACGCGGACTGGATAGGCGGCTGCGTGCGCTGCCGCAGCCACCTCGTCGCCTGCTGCCAGGCGGCCGGCTTCTCCCCGACGCTGCGGCACACGACCGACGACTACGTCGTGGTGCAGAACCTCGTGGCCCGCGGGCTGGGGGTCACGGTGCTCCCCGCCTCCGCCCTCGTCGCCTACCGCCACCCCGACGTGCGCGTGGTCGATCTCCCCGCGCTCGGACGCCGCCACATCGGCCTCGCCCACCGCCACGGCGCCGAGGCCGTCCCCGCCACCGCGGCCTTGATCGACCGGATGCGTGAGGTGGTCGCCACGGCGGAGCGACGGTGACTCCTCAGCCCGGGCGCCGACACCCGCGACACGCGCGTGGTCTCGCCCTAGGCTCGTGAGGATGGTGGACAACGTGCTGTGGATCATCACCGACGACCAGATGCGCTGGACGCTGAGCAGGATGCCCAGGACGCGGAAGCGGCTCGTGGGCAAGGGCGCGGAGTTCAGCCGCGGCTATGCCGCAGTCCCGCTCTGCGGTCCGGCACGCGCCTCCATCCTGACGAGTCGCTACCCCCACGACCACGGCTGCCTCACCAACGCGACCCACACGCGGTTCGTCGCGCAGCGCCACGACCGCGACACCGTCGCCACGCGGATGCGGGCTGCCGGCTACGACACGGGCTACTTCGGCAAGTACATGAACGGCATGGGCCGCGACGCCACGTACGTCGCCCCCGGGTGGGGTCGCTGGGTGGGCTCGTCGGTGGGTAACCGGGAGACGGTCAACGTCGACGGAGAGCTGCGCGAGCTGGCGAGCCGCCAGGCGGTGGAGCGGTTCGCCTACAGGAAGCTCCGGCGCTTCGTCAGGCGCCACCGGGACACCGGGCCCTGGTTCGCGGTGTGGGGGCCGACGGCGCCGCACGCGCCGTACACACCGTCGCCCGCGCACCGCCACGACTTCGACGACGTGCAGTGGGACCCGCCCGCCCTCAACGAGGCCGACCTGTCCGACAAGCCCACCTGGATGCGCGACCTGCCGCCGCAGGAGCGGGCGGAGATGCGCCGGCTGCTCGAGGGGAAGCTCGAGGAGCTCCAGGACCTCGACGACCAGATCGGCCGGCTGCTCGCGCTGCTGAGGAAGACCGGTCAGCTGAGGCGGACCTGGATCTTCCTCGTCTCCGACAACGGCTACCTGCTCGGCGAGCACCGCCTGGTCCACAAGGAGCAGCCCTACGAGGAGTCGAGCGGCATCCCGTACGTCGTCCGCGGCCCCGGCGTCAGGCCCGGCACCCGACGCGCGCTCGTCTCGCAGGTCGACCTGATGCCGACCACCCTCGACATCGCCGGCCTCGATCCCGACGCCGGCCGGGACCTGTCGGGGCGCTCGATGCTGCAGCCGCTGCGCACCGGCGACTGGGGGCGTTGGCGACGCCGCCTCCTGGTCGAGAACCCCGACCTGGGGTGGGCGATGCTGCGGGAGGGGTCCACCGCCTACATCGAGCACCACGAGCGCGGGGAGTGGGAGCTCTACGACCTGGAGTCCGATCCCCACCAGCTCGAGAGCCGCAGGGGAGCCGACGTGACCGACGTGTCCCGGCGGTTGACGCTGCTCCGGCAGGCGCGGGGGAAGGAGCTGCGCGCGCGAGAGGTGTAGTCCCTCGGCAACCCGGCCGTCCGGCCGGAGCGCGTCGGGTCAGGCGTCGTTGGCGCAGCGGAACCCGATGTTGCCCGACGAGGACTCCGCCGTGTTCGACGAGCGGGCCGCCACGCGGTAGCGGTTGCAGTAGCTGTCGTGGCAGAGATACGACCCGCCGCGCATCACCCGCGGCACCTGGGCCTCGTCCGTGCCGGTCGGCTCGCTCGCCACCGGGTCGACGACCGCCTCCTCGCCCGCGCGCTCGGCGTACTCGGTGGGGCGGAAGGCGTCCTGGCACCACTCCCACACGTTGCCGACGGTGTTGTGCAGGCCGTAGCCGTTGGGCTGGAAGGCGGTCGCCGGCGCGGTGGTGAGGTGGCCGTCGTCGAGGGTGTTGCGGCGCGGGAAGTCGCCCTGCCAGATGTTGCACCGCCATCGGCCGCCGCTCATCAGGTCGTCGCCCCACGGGTAGCGCGCGCGGTCGAGACCCCCGCGCGCCGCGTGCTCCCACTCGGCCTCGGTCGGCAGTCGCTTGCCGGCCCAGGTGCAGTAGGCCTGCGCGTCGCGCCAGGACACGTGGACGACGGGGTGGTTCTGGAGGTCGGCGATGCTCGAGCGCGGTCCCGCCGGGTGGCGCCAGTCGGCACCGCGCACGGCGAGCCACCACGGGACGCCGGCGGCGCGCTGCAGGACGTCGGCGGGTGCCGCCTGGACAGCCAGGTGGAAGACCGCCGAGACGCCGTCGCGCTCGGCGTCGGTGACGTGGCCGGTCGCCTTGGCGAACGCGGCGAACTGGGCGTTGGTGACGGCCCTGGAGTCGATGAGGTAGGACGACAGCCGCACGAGGTGGACCGGCCGCTCGCCGTCGGCGGCGTACCCGTCACCGTGGCTGTCACCCATCCAGAAGTCCCCGGCGGGCACGCGCACCTGGCCCCGCGTGCTGCGCGCGCCTCGCGGCAGGACTGCCTCCGGCGAGCGCTCCGCCGGTGCCGACCGGTCGGCCGTCGGGGCGCAGCACGACCCGACGTGGGATGCCGCGAGGTGCGTCGCCATGGGACAAAAGTACAGCAGGTCGATGGTCTTGATCCGGTTCGGGCGCCGGCGCCGTGGACGGGGGTCGTCGCACCAGCGGGTGCATGACTAGAGTAAGTAGATAGAAGAAGTGCAGTTAGCGCGCAGTTAGCGCCAGGCCACTCGGAACTGCTCGAACCCCACTCGGACAAGGACCATCAATGCCCCCTCGGAAGATGTTCACGGCCCTGGCCCTCCCGGCCGTGCTCACGCTCACCAGCGTCGCGCCGGCCCTCGGTGTCGTGCAGCCGGACAGCGCCCCGGGCGCTGCCGCGCCGCGCGACAAGGCACCACGCCCCAACCTCGTGTTCGTCATGGCCGACGACCTCGGTTGGGCCGACCTCAGCAGCGGCCTGCCCAACGGCGGCTTCGCCAACGACTTCAACGAGACGCCGCACCTCGACCAGCTCGCCGCGGAGGGCCAGGTCTTCACGGAGGCCTATGCCTCGGTGCAGTGCAGCCCGACCCGGACCGCATTGCACACCGGCCAGTACGCCACCCGCCCGACCAACAACGTGTATGCCGTGAGCGGCATCGCCGGCCAGGCGGGCGACCCCCTGCTCGGTGCCCCGCACGGTCGTCCGGCCGATGGTCGCTCGGCGGTTCCCACCGACTACACGACCCTCGGCGAGACCCTGCAGCAGGCCGGCTACGCCACCGGCTACTCGGGCAAGTTCCACGTGTCGGCGTCCCCGGACGAGATCATCGCCAGCCACGGTTACGACGAGAACTGGGGCGGCAGCCAGAACTCGCACGCGACCTACTACTTCGCGACGAGCAACCAGTTCAACGACTCGGTGTCGCCGAGCCTCGACCAGTTCGCAGCCGATTACACCCAGGACTACGTCGACGCGAACATCGCGCCCTACAGTCGCGGCGTCAGCGAGGCCCAGCTCGACGCACTGGTCGGCACCGACAAGCACGTGACCGACGCGCAGACCGACGCGGCCATCGACTTCATCGACCGCAGCAAGGACGAGCCGTTCTTCGCCTTCGTCAGCGAGTTCGCCCCGCACTTCCCGGTCAACGACGCCCAGGCCCGCCCCGACCTGCTCGCGAAGTACCGGGCCAAGGCCCCCGGCAGCTCCCCGGCCAAGCCGTCGTACGGCGCCCTGACCGAGGGAGTCGACCAGTCGGTGGCCCGGATCGTCGACTACCTCGAGGAGACCCCCGACCCGCGCAACGGCGGCAAGCCGCTCGCTGACAACACCCTGGTCATCTTCACCTCCGACAACGGCGGCGAGGAGGACCCCGTCGAGGCGGGAGCGGACAACGGCCCGCTCCGCGAGGACAAGGGCTTCAAGTACGAAGGCGGCGTCCGCGTCCCGTGGATCGTGTGGAGCGGCGGTCGCGACCTGGTCCGCGGTGGCGGTCGCAGCAACGAGACGCTCGTCAACAGCACCGACCTCTACACGACCCTCGCGTCCTACGCCCAGGCCGCGCTCCCGGCCAGGGTCCCGCTCGACGGCGTCGACCTGAAGCCCGCCTTCAGCCGTGGGGCGACGATCAACCGTGACCACTTCCACCACGTCCCGGGCTACGTCCGGTTCGGGGGACAGCTGCAGTCGCGGCCGTTCTCCAGCGTCCGCGACGGCCGGTGGAAGCTCTACCACGACTACACCGACGGCTCCTTCGAGCTCTACGACCTCGCGGCCGACCTCGGCGAGACCACCGACCTCGCCGCCCGCAGGCGCGGGCTCGTCCAGCAGCTCGGGGAGAAGCTGGTCGAGTGGCTCGACGAGACCGACGCACCGCTCGCGACCCTGCGCGCGGGCCAGCCGACCCGGGTGCTCGAGGACGTGACTGGCTGGACGTACGCCGAGGGCCAGGTGACCCGCCACCGCCGCGACACGCTCACGATCGAGCCCGGCGACGAGGTGCCGTTCGTCCTGCC
This sequence comes from Nocardioides renjunii, assembly GCF_034661175.1. Lineage (NCBI taxonomy): Bacteria > Bacillati > Actinomycetota > Actinomycetes > Propionibacteriales > Nocardioidaceae > Nocardioides > Nocardioides renjunii. Next base: position 1,879,365 of record NZ_CP141058.1, read on the forward strand.
GCGGCCGTGACGACGCACCGCGGTCAGGCGTAGCCCGTCTCCTGCCGGCCACGCGTGATGTCGAGGTGGTGCGTCACGACCTTGCCCAGCGAGACGGAGTCCACGGCGACGGTCACGATCGTCGCTCCCTCAGCGGCATGGCGCGCGGCGTCGTCTCCGTCGTAGGCATGGACGCCGACAGGCATCCCGGCGGAGACGGCCCGCGCGATGATGGAGGACAGGACCTGGCGCAGGTCCGCCGAGCGATTCGCGCCCGCGAGCCCCAGGGACAGGGAGAGGTCCCCGGGGCCGACGTAGATCCCGTCCAAGCCCTCCACCCGCACGATGGCGTCGAGGTCGTCGAGTGCGGTCCGCGTCTCCACCATCACGATGACCAGCGGCTGATCGGCACCACCGGACAGACGCCCGATGGACCGCCCACCGGCTGGTGCGTAGCGGGTGGCGGCGACGACCTCCCGGGCGTGCTCGGCGTCGCGCACGTTGGGCACGATGACGCCGCCGGCACCGAGGTCGAGCGGGCGCCCGACATCGGCGAACTGCGGGCTGCGTGTCCGCACGAGCGGGACCGAGCCTGCTGCCCTGATGGCTGCGGCAACCCCGGGGAGCTCGGCTTCTGTCGCAGCCCCGTGCTGCAGGTCCACGACGACGAAGTCCGGACCGGTCCTCGCGAGGACCTCAGCGCTCACGACGCCCGGCAGCAGGCTCCACACCCCGTGGCAGGGCTGTCCCTCGGACAACCGCCGCCGTACGACGTCCTCGTTGATGACCATGGCGACATCCTCCCTCGGCTCGCAGGATTGCGATGGCCGGGTCGATCACGACGTCCGCCGCCACGCCAACGAGCCAGGCGCTCAGTGCAGAGCCGGGGACGGTTGATGGTGGCGACGAGGCCGCGGCCGTCGGAGCGGCGGGTGGGTTGACGCCGCACTTGCATTTTACAAGTATGAGGTCATGAGCCTCTTCATCACCTGCCCGGTCGAGAGTGTCGACCGCTCGACCGCCTTCTACTCCGCCCTCGGCTGGACCCTCAACCGTGAGATGTCCGATCACAACGTGTCGTGCTTCGCGATCGCCCCGGACCAGTACGTCATGCTGGGCAGCCGCGAGATGTACGCCGGCGTGGGCGGCGTCGAAGACCTGGTCGGCGGGCCCGACACGCCGTCGAAGGTCACGGTCTCGTTCGACCTCGGCAGCCGTGAGGCGGTCGACGCGCTCGTCGAGCGCGCCGAGCGCGCCGGTGGCCGGGTGGGGGACACCGACGACTACCCGTTCATGTACCAGCGCCAGTTCGACGACCCCGACGGCTACCACTACTCGCCGTTCTGGATGAAGCCGGACGCCGACCCGGGCTCGTGAGCGATCTCCGCGCCGCCCTCGACGTCCTGGGGGTGCGGTGGGCACTGCTCATCGTGGAACGGCTGCTCGACGGGCCCCAGCGCTACGGCGACCTGCAGCGGGACCTGGGCGTGCCGACGAACATGCTCGCGACCCGACTACGGGAGCTGGAGGCTGCGGGCGTGCTGACCCGTCTGCCGTTGCGGCACAACACCCGGGCGTACGCGTTGACGGATCGTGGACTCGCCGTGCGCGGGGCGGTCGAGGCGCTCGCGCGCTGGGGCGCCGAGCAGGCGCGACCCGGATGAGCACCCCGTGCGTGCCCTCTCTCGGGCCGTCCCAGCCGGCCCGTAGGCCGTGCTCAGGTCGGGGGCCGTCCAGTGGTGGTGGGCGATACTGGGTTCGAACCAGCCTGCAGGGCCATCGCCGATACTGGCTGTGCACGGCTGAAACAGCCTCTGACCTGCGGGTATGAGTTCTGATATCGGAGGACGACTCGGGACAGTCATGGACACGAAAGCCCTTCTAGTGGACACGTCGTGGACACGCGGAAGGGGTTCCCAACGGCCAGCGGCACTCGGCGCCGTACACGTTCGAGACCAAGGGCGATGCCGAGGCTTGACTGGCCGATGAGCGGCGCTTCCTGGCCGCGGGGGCGGTTGGGAACGGTCAGGCGCAGTCGCGGCAGACGAAGGGGTGTTCCGACACCTTGGCGCTGCGGTGGCGCACGAGGAAGCACACAGAGCACGAAAACTCGTCGTGCTGCTCAGGCACTACTTCGACGGTCAGCTCCTCGTGCGACAGGTCAGCTCCAGGCAGCTCGAAGGCCTCGGCGGCCTCGTTCTCGTCTTGGTCGACCTTGCCGGAGTTTGCGTCTCTGTCAGTCGCAGTGAGTCGGAGAGCTTCAAGGCTCTCCTCCTTCTGCTCCTCCTCGCTCTTGCGAGAGGCGTCGTAATCGGTGGTCATGATGAAGAACAATCCTCCTTCGGGGGCGCACGCCTTGGTTCCGTGCGGCAGTGCTGAAGCGATGGCGATGCCGCAGCCGTTGGAGACGTCTCGGCGCGACCAATTCGTCTACGCGTTCAACACACGGTCCGCTGCGCATCCATGCGCCCGGGTCCCTTGCAACTGCGACCTGCACACGAGGTCGTGCGGCGGGCAGCTGCCTGTCGGCACCGTAAGCCGGCTTCGACTGCTGAAGGTTGAGCGCGTTGCCTGTAGGCAGGCGCCACGACCGGGGTGATGCAGACGCTGGCAGCTCGGATCTCGACACGACGAGGCGCTCGGGCCGGCCATGGGGCAGTCGCCGCTTCTAGGCCGCGTCGCCTCCCACGGGCGGCTCGGACGAGGCTGGTTCGAGGTGCCAGATCTCCAGCAGCTTGAGGGCGAAGACACTCGCGCCGTGCAGGCTCAGCACGCCACCTTGCGCCTCGGCGCGAGACTTTGCCAGAGCGAACGCGAAGAGGGCGGTGTGGTCGAGAAAGGTGACATCACTCAGATCGACGAGGATGTGAGCTCCCGGGTGGGCCCTGACTGCCACGTCCAGCACGTCCAGGGCGTGCGAAGCAGCGAAGTCGAGTTCCCCGGCGAGCACCACGACCACCCATGGGGTGCAGGTCGCTGGACCCGGTATTGATGCGCCGGGCGTGTTGTCTAGCACGATCATGTTTCCTCCAACCGCACCAGCGGTGCGGACAGGTCGCGCGCCCTGTCGAGGAGGCCAGCACCTCGGGGCGACAAAGGATGTCGCGCCACCGAGGTCCGGGGTAGCAGCCACGTGATGTGTGGCTGAGATCAGCACACCACGTCCGTCGTCATGCGGCAACCCTCGACGAGGCTTTCCCTCGCTCGAACCGCTTGGTGTCGCGCGCGCGGTTCGTTCGTGCCGAGGATCATCGCCATCAGAGCAGCAGCTCGACGACCTCGAGTCAGCTCCTACGAGGATCCCCGCGGCGCGCTAGCAGTCTTCGGGCAGGCTCCACGACCGCGCGCCGGGCGACTGGCCTCATGCGAAGTCGACGCACGCGTATGGACACGTCGTGGACACGGCTCCCACGTGAAAGGGCCCCCGACCTGGTGTTCCGCAGGTCAGGGGCCACTCGAAAATGGTGGGCGATACTGGGTTTGAACCAGTGACCTCTTCCGTGTCAAGGAAGCGCGCTACCGCTGCGCCAATCGCCCGGGTCTTGAGTTGTTCACATCTGGGGGAGAGGTGGGTACGGGATTTGAACCCGTGTAGACGGATTTGCAGTCCGTTGCCTCGCCTCTCGGCCAACCCACCGTGGAGGTCCAAACAAGTACGGCGGAGACCTTCCGAGCGGACAACGAGACTCGAACTCGCGACCTCAACCTTGGCAAGGTTGCGCTCTACCAACTGAGCTATGTCCGCCTGCATCCTCGGCCGTTTCACCGGCCTCAAGTGCGAGTGGAACAGTAGTACATGGCTTGCGCGGGGCCAAAATCGCCCCCCCGACCTGGCGTGTTCGGGGCCCTAGGGTGGACCCATGCGCGCGTGGCTCAACGGTGACCTGCTGACCGACCCGTCCCAGGGGGCCGTCGCGGTCACCGACCACGGCTTCACCGTGGGGGACGGCGTCTTCGAGGCGGTGAAGACGCTCGGGGGACGCCCCTTCGCGCTCACCCGCCACCTGGCGCGGCTCGAGCGGTCGGCCGCCGGCCTCGGGCTGCCCGTCCCCGACCTCGACGACGTACGACGCGGGGTCGAGGCGGTCCTCGCCGACGGGAGCGACGCCGACCCGGTCGGGCGGCTGCGGATCACCTGGACCGCCGGTCCGGCACCCATGGGGTCCGGGCGTGGCGACGGGACGCCGACCCTGGTGGTCGCCTACAGCGCCATCGACGCCGCTGCCGACGCGACGACCGTCGTGACCGTGCCGTGGACCCGCAACGAGCACGGCGCAACAGCGGGACTGAAGACCACCTCGTACGCCGACAACGTGATCGCGCTCGCCCACGCCAAGGCGGAGGGCGGCAGCGAGGCGATCTTCGCCAACACGGCCGGCAACCTCTGCGAGGGCACGGGCTCCAACGTGTTCTACGTGGTCGACGACGAGCTCCGCACCCCGAGCCTCGCCGTCGGGTGCCTGGCCGGGATTACGCGCGACCTGGTCATCGAGTGGTGCGGCGCCCGCGAGGTGGACGAGCCGCTCGTCGAGGTGCAGCGCAGCGCCAGCGAGGCGTTCCTCGTCTCCACCACCCGCGACGTGCAGGCCATCTCGCGCTGGGACCACCGCGACCTGCCGGCCCCGGGACCGGTCACCCAGCGGTGTGCGGAGACCTGGGCCGCCCGCGAGGCTGAGACCATGGAGCCGTGAGCACTTCCGACACCACCCTCGACCCGGCCATCGCGGCGCGGCTCCGCCACACCGCCGAGGGACTGGTCCCCGTCGTCGTGCAGCAGCAGGGGTCCCGCGAGGTCCTCATGCTGGCGTGGGCCGACGACGAGGCGCTCGCGCGGACCATCGACACCGGCCGGGCGACGTACTGGTCCCGCTCGCGCCGTGAGTACTGGGTCAAGGGCGACACCTCCGGCCACGTGCAGTGGGTCAAGGAGATCCGCCTCGACTGCGACGGCGACACGCTGCTCTTCGTCGTCGACCAGGTCGGCGCTGCGTGCCACACGGGCGACCACACCTGCTTCGACGCCGACCTCGTGCATCGCGTCGATGGCTGACGAGGCGGGCGGCGCGGCCAGGTCCCGGCGCACCTTCGGACCCGTGGTGCTGCTCGGCCTGGCGGGAGCCGCGCTGGCGGCCGTGGCCGGCAGCAAGCCGTGGGTCGAGGGGACCTCGGGGTCGGTCAGCTCGGACACGGACGACGCGATGGCGTCCGTGCTCGCCCTCGACAGCGCCGCCGAGTCACCGCTGGCGGCCGCCCTGGCGCTCGTGCTGCTCGCCTGCTGGGGCGTCCTGCTGGTCACCCGCGGTCGCGTGCGCCGCGCGGTCGCCGTGCTGGCGCTCGTCGCGGCGGTCGGGCTGGTCATCACCACGGTCGAGGCCTTCTGGAGCCTGCCCGACACGCTGGCCGACGCCCTCCTCGAGGTGTCGGGCACCGACACCGTGAGCACCGGGATCACCGCCTGGTACGTCGCCGCGCTGGTGGCCGCCGCCCTGAACGTCGCCGCCGCCGCTGCGGCCCTGCGCTTCGTGGGCTCGTGGCCCGAGATGGGCACGCGCTACGACGCCCCGACCGGCACGCGCGGGGAGCCCGACGGCGACCGGTCGGCCGTGCCGACCGACAACATCGACATCTGGAAGGCCCTCGACGAGGGGCGGGACCCGACCGCCTAGACTCGGTCGCGCAACCGCTCGAGTCGACGAAGGAGCACCACGATGGCTGCTGGCCACGGCAACACCCCCGCTGCTTGGACCGCCGTCGGGGTCGCGATGCTCGGCTTCGTCGTCGGCAGCGTCGCCCTGCTGCAGATCCCGGCCAACGAGACCCTGCTGTGGATCGGCATCGCCATCGGGCTCATCGCGTTCCCGCTCTTCCTCGTGCTGTCCAAGCTCGGCTTCAACGCCTCCGAGCACTGAGCCACGGGCTCGACCGGCCGAGTCCGGCCACTGGGCACCGCCGCCGGCCGGGCTGGGCCCGGGTGAGAGGCTGAGCGCATGCCTGCGACCGCCTCCGTGCTCGACGACATCGTCGCCGGAGCACGCGACGACCTCGCGCGCCGCGAGGCCGCGCTCCCGCTCCCCGAGCTGCGTGCGCGCCTCGCGGACGCGCCGGCACCGCGCGACCCGATGCCGGCGTTCCGCGGCCCGGGATCGAGCGTCATCGCCGAGGTGAAGCGCCGCAGCCCGAGCAAGGGCGACCTCGCCGACATCCCCGACCCGGCGGCGCTCGCGGCGGCGTACGCCCGTGGCGGTGCGGCCGCGATCTCGGTGCTGACCGAGGAGCGACGCTTCGGCGGGAGCCTCGACGACCTGCGCACCGTCCGCGCGGCGGTCGACACCCCGCTGCTGCGCAAGGACTTCATCGTCGAGACCTACCAGCTCGTCGAGGCCCGCGCCGCCGGCGCCGACCTCGCGCTGCTGATCGTGGCCGCGCTGGACGACGACACGCTGCGGCGGTTGCACGACGAGGCCCGCGAGCTGGGCCTCACCGTGCTCGTCGAGGTCCACGACGAGGCCGAGGCCGAGCGCGCCCTCGCCCTGGGCGCCGGCCTGGTCGGCGTCAACAGCCGCAACCTCAAGACCCTCGAGGTCGACCCCGACGTCTTCGGCCGGCTCGCCCCGCACCTGCGCGGCGACGCGGCCCTGGTCGCCGAGAGCGGCATCACCGGCGTGCCCGACGTCCAGCGCTTCGTCTCCGAGGGAGCCGACGTGGTGCTGGTCGGCGAGGCGCTGGTCAAGGACGGCGACCCCGAGGCCGCCGTGCGAGCGATGACAGGAGTGACGGCGTGAGCCAGCAGACGACCGAGACGACGAGCCCGACCACGAGGTACGACGCCGACGAGCGCGGCTACTTCGGCGGGACCTGGGGCGGGCGGTTCATGCCCGAGGCGCTCGTCGCCGCACTGGACGAGCTGACCCTCGCCTGGCACGACGCGATGGCGGACCCCGCGTTCGTCGCCGACTTCGAGCGGGTCCTGCGCGACTATGCCGGCACGCCGAGCCGGCTCTACCACGCCGAGCGGCTCTCCGAGACCGTCGGCGCCCGGGTGCTGCTCAAGCGCGAGGACCTCAACCACACCGGCGCCCACAAGATCCGCAACGTGCTCGGCCAGGCGCTGCTGACCAAGCGGATGGGCAAGACCCGGGTGATCGCCGAGACGGGCGCCGGGCAGCACGGCGTGGCCAGCGCCACCGCCGCCGCGTGGTTCGACCTCGACTGCACCGTCTACATGGGGGCCGTCGACACCCGCCGCCAGGCGCTCAACGTCGCCCGGATGCAGCTGCTCGGCGCGAAGGTCGTGCCGGTCGAGTCCGGCAGCGCGACGCTCAAGGACGCCATCAACGAGGCGCTGCGCGACTGGGTCGCCAGCGTCGACCACACCGCCTACCTCTTCGGCACCGCCGCCGGTCCGCACCCGTTCCCCAGCATGGTCCGCGACTTCTGCCGCGGCATCGGCGACGAGGCCCGCGCACAGTGCCTCGAGCAGTACGGCGTCCTGCCGGATGCGGTCGCGGCGTGCGTCGGTGGCGGCTCCAACGCCATCGGCCTGTTCACCGCGTTCCTCGAGGACGAGGGCGTCGAGATCCACGGCTTCGAGCCCGGCGGTGACGGCGTCGAGACCGGCCGGCACGCCGCCACCATCCACGCCGGCGAGGCCGGGGTGCTGCACGGTGCCCGGACCTTCGTCCTCCAGGACGAGGACGGCCAGACGGTCGAGTCGCACTCCATCTCCGCCGGCCTCGACTACCCCGGCGTCGGCCCGCAGCACTCGTGGCTCGCGGCCGACGGGCGGGCGACCTACACCCCCGTCACGGACACCCAGGCCATGGAGGCCATGGCGCTGCTGAGCCGGACTGAGGGCATCATCCCGGCCATCGAGTCCGCCCACGCGATCCACGGTGCGCTCGAGGTGGCCAAGCGGCTCGGCCGCGAGAAGGGCCCCGACGCGACGATCATCGTCAACCTCAGCGGTCGCGGCGACAAGGACATGGGCACGGCCATCGAGTGGTTCGGCCTCGGCGACGCCGAGGAGGGCCCGGAGGCCGACCTGGAGCAGGCCGCGAAGGAGGCCACCCAGTGACCGCGAGCTCCACCGCCACGGCCTTCGCGACCGCACGGGCCGAGGGACGCTCGGCGCTCATCGGCTACCTCCCCGCGGGCTACCCGAGCGTCGAGGGCTCCATCAACGCGATGCGCGCGATGGTGGAGGCGGGCTGCGACGCGATCGAGATCGGCCTGCCCTACAGCGACCCCGTCATGGACGGCCCGACCATCCAGGCAGCGGCCCAGCAGGCGCTCGACGCGGGCGTGCGCACCAGCGACGTGCTCGACGTCGTCGCCGCGGTGGCCGAGACCGGCGTGCCGACGCTGGTGATGACCTACTGGAACCCCATCGAGCGCTACGGCGTGGAGCGCTGGGCCGGCGACCTGGCGAAGGCCGGGGGAGCGGGGCTCATCACGCCCGACATCACCCCCGACCACGGATCCGCGTGGGTGGAGGCCGCCGACGCGCACGACCTCGACAAGGTCTTCCTCGTCGCGCCGAGCTCCACCGACGAGCGCATCGCGCTCACCGCCGAGGCCAGCCGCGGGTTCGTCTACGCCGCCGCGGTCATGGGCGTCACCGGCGCCCGCGACGCCACCTCCGACCTCGCCGGGCCGCTGGTCCGCCGCGTGCGGGCGACCGGCGACATCCCGGTGGCCGTCGGCATCGGCGTCAGCAACGGCGACCAGGCCGCCGAGGTGGCCGCCTTCGCCGACGGCGTCATCGTCGGCTCGGCCTTCGTTCGCTGCCTGCTCGACCACGCCGGGGACGAGGCCGCCGGTCTGGACGCCCTGCGCGCGCTGACCACCGACCTCGCCGAGGGCGTACGCCGTGGTCAGAACTAGTGCCCTGCGGGCGAGTGCGGCAGCAGCGCTCCTCGGGCTGATGACCGCCTGCGGCGGCGGCGCGGGAGCCGGCTCCGGCTCGATGGAGCTCACGGGCACCGTCCTCGACCCGCCGTTCGAGGTGTCCTCGACGCCGCTCGTCGACACCGAGGGTGCCCCCTTCAGCCTGACCGAGGACACCGACGAGGACCTCACCCTGGTGTTCTTCGGCTACACCAACTGCCCCGACATCTGCGGTCAGGTCATGGCCACGCTGGCGGGCACGCTGAGCCGGCTCTCCGACGAGGAGAAGGAGCAGCTCGAGGTCGTCTTCGTGACCACCGACCCCACCCGCGACGACGCCGCCGTGGTCGAGGACTACGTCGACGCCTTCGACCCGAGCATCGTCGGGCTCACCGGCGACCTGGCCGACATCCGAGAGGTGGCGTCGAGCGTGAAGGTCGCCATCGGCTACTTCGACCCCGACGGCACGGAGCTCGACCCGGGCAGTCTCCCGGCCACCGGCTACGAGGTCGACCACGGCACCCAGGTGTTCGGGATCGGTCCCGACGACGGCGTCGAGACCTTCTGGGGCTCCGACGTCTCGCAGGCCCAGCTCGCCCACGACGTCACGATGTTGCTCGACCGAGGATGATGCTCCCCATGTTGTCCCTGCAGTCGCCCCTGGTGACGCTGATGTCCATCCCCAGCCCGTCCGACGGCGTGTGGAACCTCGGCCCCGTGCCGATCCGCGGCTACGCGCTGTGCATCATCCTCGGCATCGTCCTGGCCATCTGGATCGGCGAGCGCCGCTGGGTGGCCCGCGGCGGCGTCGCCGGCGAGGTCAGCGACCTCGCCATCTGGGCGGTGCCCTTCGGCCTGGTCGGCGGCCGGCTCTACCACGTCGCCACCGACTGGGAGCTCTACTTCGGCGAGGGCAGGAACCCGGTCACGGCGCTGTACGTCTGGCGCGGCGGCCTCGGCATCTGGGGCGCTATCGCCCTCGGCGCCGTCGGCGTCGCCATCGGCGCCCACCGGCGCGGCATCAAGCTGCTGCCCCTCCTCGACGCCCTCGCCCCGGGCGTGCTGGTGGCCCAGGCGATGGGTCGCTGGGGCAACTGGTTCAACCAGGAGCTCTACGGACGTCCCACCGACCTGCCGTGGGGACTCGAGATCGACGTCGACCACCGGCCCTCGCAGTACCTCGACGTGCCGACCTTCCACCCGACGTTCCTCTACGAGTGCCTGTGGGTCCTCGCGGCCTTCGCGCTGCTCGTCTGGCTCGACCGCCGCTTCCAGCTCGGGCACGGCCGCGTGGTCGCCCTCTACGTCATGCTCTACACAGCCGGCCGCGGCTGGATCGAGAACCTGCGCATCGACGACGTCCAGCTCGACGACGTGCTGGGCCTGCGGCTCAACGTGTGGACCTCCATCGTGCTGTTCGTGCTCGCGGCCGCCTGGTTCGTGTGGTCCGCGCGCCGCCACCCCGGGCGCGAGCAGGTCGTGCGCACCCGTCCGCTGGAGGACGACGACGCGACCACCGACGGCACCCCGGACGAGTCCTCCGACGACGCCGGCCACGACGCCTCCCACGACAGCACCGACGACACCCGGTCCTCGGGGTCGACGGCGTCCACGCAGGGCCGCTCCACGGCCGATCCCACGGCCTGAAACACGGCGCCCCGGCGTCGGTGGCCGGTGATAGATTCCGTCTCGCTCGGGCCAACGTCGTCCCCAGCGGTCACGCCCACCACTCAGCCTGACCGGGCCCCCGCCCGCGATCGCCGAGACGACGACGGGAGAACCAGTGTCCTCGACGCACGCGTTCCCGCCGAACTTCCCACCGCCGCAGGGCCTCTACGACCCGCGCCACGAGAAGGACGCCTGTGGTGTCGCCATGGTCGCGACGCTGACGGGCGAGGCCAGCCACGACATCGTGGTCAAGGCGCTCACCGCGCTGCGCAACCTCGACCACCGCGGCGCCGCGGGCGCCGAGGTCAACTCGGGCGACGGGGCCGGGATCCTGATGCAGGTGCCGGACGCCTTCCTGCGCGACGTGGCACGCGAGGCGGGCTTCGAGCTGCCCCCGGCGCGGGCGTACGCCGTCGGCACCGCCTTCCTGCCCGGTGACGCCGAGGCGGTGGCCGCGACCCGTCGCCGCATCGAGGAGATCGCCGACGAGGAGGGCCTCGCCGTCCTCGGCTGGCGCGAGGTGCCGGTCGACGACTCGACGCTCGGCGCGACCGCGCGCAGCGTGATGCCGGCCTTCGCCCAGGTCTTCGTGGCCGGCAAGGGCTCGCGGGTCAGCGGCATGGCGCTCGAGCGCCTTGCGTTCTGCCTGCGCAAGCGCGCCGAGTCCGACACCGACGTCTACTTCCCGTCGCTGTCCTCGCGCACGCTCGCCTACAAGGGCATGCTCACGACCGACCAGCTCGACCGGGTCTTCCCCGACCTGACCGACGAGCGGGTCGCCTCGGCGATGGCGGTCGTGCACTCGCGCTTCTCGACCAACACCTTCCCAAGCTGGCCGCTGGCGCACCCCTTCCGCTTCATCGCGCACAACGGCGAGATCAACACCGTGATGGGCAACCGCAACTGGATGCGCGCCCGCGAGGCGCTGCTCGAGAGCGACCTGATCGGCGGCGACCTGGAGCGCCTCTTCCCGATCTGCACGCCCGGCGCGTCGGACTCCGCGTCGTTCGACGAGGTCCTGGAGCTCCTCCACCTCGCCGGCCGCTCGCTGCCGCACGCCGTGCTGATGATGATCCCGGAGGCGTGGGAGAACCACGGCGAGATGGACGCCAGGCGCCGGGCGTTCTACGAGTTCCACTCGATGCTCATGGAGCCGTGGGACGGCCCCGCGTGCGTGGTGTTCACCGACGGCACCCAGATCGGTGCCGTGCTCGACCGCAACGGCCTGCGCCCGTCGCGCTACTGGGTCACCGACGACGGCCTCGTCGTGCTGGCCTCCGAGGTCGGCGTGCTCGACCTCGACCCGGCGACCGTGGTGCGCAAGGGCCGGCTGCAGCCCGGCCGGATGTTCCTCGTCGACACCGAGGAGCACCGCATCATCGAGGACGAGGAGATCAAGGGCCAGCTCGCCGCCGAGCACCCCTACGACGAGTGGCTGCACGCCGGTCTCGTCCACCTCGACGACATCGACGAGCTCGAGCACATCGTCCACACGCACGCCTCGGTCACCCGCCGCCAGCAGATCTTCGGCTACACCGAGGAGGAGCTGCGCGTCCTGCTCAGCCCGATGGCCAACACCGGTGGCGAGGCGCTCGGCTCGATGGGCACCGACACCCCCATCGCCGCGCTGAGCGAGAAGCCGCGCCTGCTCTTCGACTACTTCTCGCAGCTCTTCGCCCAGGTGACCAACCCGCCGCTCGACGCGATCCGCGAGGAGCTCGTCACGTCCCTCAGCGGCTCGATCGGACCCGAGGCCAACCTGCTGGAGCCGGGCCCGGCGTCGTGCCGCCAGATCGTGCTGCCGTTCCCGGTCTTCTCCAACGACGACCTGGCCAAGATCCGCCACATCAACCGCAACGGCGACATGCCGGGCTTCCAGGTCCACATCGTCCGCGGGCTCTACGACGTGGCCGGGGGAGGGGACGCCCTCGCCGCCCGGCTCGACGAGCTGTGCGCCGAGGTCTCGGCCGCCACCGCCGAGGGAGCGCGGATCATCGTGCTCTCCGACCGCCACGCCACGGCCGAGCTGGCACCGATCCCGTCGCTGCTGCTCACCGGTGCGGTGCACCACCACCTGGTCCGGGAGAAGACCCGCACCCAGGTCGGCCTGCTCGTCGAGGCCGGTGACGTCCGCGAGGTGCACCACGTCGCGCTGCTCGTCGGCTACGGCGCGGCCGCGGTCAACCCCTACCTCGCCATGGAGTCGGTGGAGGACCTCGCCCGCGAGGCCTACTACGTCAAGGTCGAGCCGGAGCAGGCCGTCGCCAACCTCATCAAGGCGCTCGGCAAGGGCGTGCTCAAGGTCATGTCCAAGATGGGCGTCTCGACGGTCGCCTCCTACACCGGGGCGAAGATCTTCGAGTCCGTCGGCCTCTCCCAGGCGGTCATCGACCGCTACTTCACCGGCACGACCTCCAAGCTCGGCGGCATCGAGCTCGGCACGATCGCCGAGGAGGTCGCCCGCCGCCACGCGACGGCGTACCCCCGTGGTGGGATCGCGCCGGCGCACCGCGAGCTGCCCGTCGGCGGCGAGTACCAGTGGCGTCGCGAGGGCGAGCCGCACCTGTTCGACCCCGAGACGGTGTTCCGGCTCCAGCACTCGACGCGCACCGGCAGCTACGACGTCTTCAAGCAGTACACCGACCGGGTGAACGCCCAGTCCGAGCGCCTGATGACGCTGCGTGGGCTGTTCACGTTCAAGGACGGCGCGCGCGAGCCCGTCGACATCGACGAGGTCGAGCCCGTCTCCGAGATCGTCAAGCGGTTCTCGACCGGCGCCATGTCCTACGGCTCCATCAGCCAGGAGGCGCACGAGACCCTCGCGATCGCGATGAACCGGCTGGGCGGCAAGTCCAACACCGGTGAGGGCGGCGAGGACGCCGACCGGCTCCACGACCCCGAGCGCCGCTCATCGATCAAGCAGGTCGCCTCCGGCCGCTTCGGCGTCACCTCGGAGTACCTCACCAACGCCGACGACATCCAGATCAAGATGGCGCAGGGCGCCAAGCCCGGCGAGGGCGGCCAGCTGCCCGGCCACAAGGTCTACCCGTGGGTGGCCAAGACCCGGCACTCCACGCCGGGGGTCGGCCTGATCAGCCCGCCGCCGCACCACGACATCTACTCGATCGAGGACCTGGCGCAGCTGATCCACGACCTCAAGAACGCGAACCCGTCGGCGCGGGTGCACGTCAAGCTGGTCTCCGAGGTCGGCATCGGCACCGTCGCCGCGGGCGTGTCCAAGGCCCACGCCGACGTCGTGCTGGTCTCCGGGCACGACGGCGGCACCGGCGCCTCCCCGCTGACCTCGCTCAAGCACGCGGGCGGTCCGTGGGAGCTCGGCCTCGCCGAGACCCAGCAGACGCTCCTGCTCAACGGGCTGCGCGACCGGATCGTGGTGCAGGCCGACGGCCAGCTCAAGACCGGCCGCGACGTCGTGGTCGCCGCGCTGCTCGGCGCGGAGGAGTACGGCTTCGCCACCGCGCCGCTGGTCGTCAGCGGCTGCATCATGATGCGCGTGTGCCACCTCGACACCTGCCCGGTGGGCGTGGCCACGCAGAACCCGGTGCTCCGCGAGCGCTTCAGCGGCCAGGCCGACTACGTCGTGAACTTCTTCGAGTTCATCGCCCAGGAGGTCCGCGAGCTGCTCGCCGAGCTCGGGTTCCGCACCCTCGACGAGGCCATCGGCCAGGTCGGCACCCTCGACGTCGCCCAGGCGATCGACCACTGGAAGGCCGCGGGCCTCGACCTCCGGCCGATCCTGCACCAGGCCTCCCGCCACGGCGAGTTCGGCCAGTTCGAGGACCAGGACCTGCGCTGCACCAGGACGCAGGACCACGGCCTCGACAAGGCGCTCGACAACGAGCTGATCGACATCGCACGGCCGGCGCTGGAGTCCGGCGAGCCGGTGCGCGCGCAGGTCCAGGTCCGCAACGTCAACCGCACGGTCGGCACGATGCTCGGCCACGAGGTGACCAGGCGCTACCGCGGTGCGGGGCTGCCCGAGGGCACGATCGACATCACGCTCACCGGGTCGGCGGGCCAGTCCTTCGGCGCGTTCGTGCCGCGCGGGGTGACCCTGCGCCTCGAGGGCGACGCCAACGACTACGTCGGCAAGGGCCTGTCCGGCGGCCGCCTGGTGGTGCGCCCCGACCGGGCCGCGACCTTCGAGGCCGGCGAGCAGATCATCGCCGGCAACACGATCGGCTACGGCGCCACGTTGGGCCAGATCTTCCTGAGCGGCCGGGTCGGCGAGCGGTTCTGCGTCCGCAACTCCGGCGCCAGCGCCGTCGTCGAGGGCGTGGGCGACCACGGCTGCGAGTACATGACCGGCGGCGTCGTCGTCGTCCTCGGTCCGATCGGGCGCAACTTCGCGGCCGGCATGTCGGGCGGCTACGCCTTCGTGCTCGACCTCGACGAGGCGCGGGTCAACCGCGAGCTCGTCGAGCTCGCGCCCGTGGGCGGCAAGGCCGCCGACGAGCTCAGGTCCCTGGTCGAGCAGCACGCGGAGGAGACCGGCTCCGCCGTCGCCACCGCGCTGCTCGCCGACTGGGACTCCGCCCTGGCGCGCTTCACCGAGGTGATGCCCCGGGACTTCAAGCGCGTGCTCGACGCTCGTGAGGAGGCCCTCCAGGAGGGGCTCACCGAGGACGAGGCCAACGCCCGGATCATGGAGGTGCTTCATGGCTGACCCCAAGGGATTCCTCAAGCACGGCCGCGAGGTCGCCTCCCGCCGCGAGGTCGCCGAGCGGGTGCACGACTGGAACGAGGTCTACCCCGACGGCGTCGGGCGTGCGCTGCTGCCGATCATCAACACCCAGGCCGGACGCTGCATGGACTGCGGCATCCCGTTCTGCCACCAGGGGTGCCCGCTGGGCAACATCATCCCGGAGTGGAACGACCTGGTGTGGCGTGACGACTGGGACGGCGCGATGGACCGGCTCCACGCGACCAACAACTTCCCCGAGTTCACCGGCCGGCTGTGCCCGGCCCCCTGCGAGACCGCCTGCGTGCTCGGCATCAACCAGGACCCGGTGACCATCAAGAACGTCGAGGTCTCCATCATCGACCGGGCCTGGGGCTCGGGCTACGTCCGCCCGGAGCCGCCGGAGTGGCTCTCGGGCAAGACGGTCGCCGTCATCGGCTCCGGCCCCGCCGGCCTCGCCGCCGCCCAGCAGCTCACCCGGGCCGGGCACACCGTGGCGGTCTACGAGCGCGCCGACAAGATCGGCGGGCTGCTCCGCTACGGCATCCCCGAGTTTAAGATGGAGAAGAAGCACCTCGACCGGCGCCTGGACCAGATGCGCCGCGAGGGCACCGTCTTCCGCGCCGGGGTCGACGTCGGGGGCGACCTGACCGGCCAGCAGCTGCTCGACCGCTACGACGCGGTCGTGCTCGCCATGGGCGCGACCGCCGCCCGCGACCTCCCGGTCCCGGGCCGTGAGCTGGGCGGCATCCACCAGGCCATGGAGTTCCTGCCGCAGGCCAACCGCGCCTCGCTCGGCGAGCCCCCGACGCTGGACGGCGCCGAGCAGATCGTGGCGACCGGCAAGGACGTCGTCATCATCGGTGGCGGCGACACCGGCGCCGACTGCCTCGGCACGTCGATCCGCCAGGGTGCCCGCTCGATCACGCAGCTGGAGATCATGCCGCAGCCCGGCTCGGACCGGCCGACGGGCCAGCCGTGGCCGACGTACCCCATGACCTTCCGGGTCTCCTCGGCCCACGAGGAGGGCGGTGACCGGGTCTACGCCGTCTCGACGCAGGAGTTCGCCGGCGACGCCGACGGCCACGTGTCCGGCCTCCGGCTGGTCGAGGTCGACGGGAGGTTCCAGCCGGTCGAGGGCACCGAGCGCGAGATCCCCGCGCAGCTGGTGCTGCTCGCCATGGGCTTCGTGGGTCCGGAGAAGGCGGGCCTGGTCGAGCAGCTCGGCGTGGAGCTCGACGAGCGCGGCAACGTCCGGCGCGACGCGTCGTACGCCGCCTCGGTGCCCGGCGTCTTCGTCGCCGGCGACGTGGGCCGCGGCCAGTCGCTGATCGTGTGGGCCATCGCGGAGGGCCGCAGCGCGGCCGCCGCGGTCGACGCCCACCTGACGGGGTCGACCACGCTTCCGGCGCCGATCAAGCCGCACGAGCGCCCGCTGGTCGTCTGACACCCGTGGAGCGGTGAGTGAGGCAGGTTCTCCGGATGAAAAACCTGCCCCACTCACCGCTCCGGGTGGACGAACCCTCGTTGGAACGATCCAACTTCCGCTAGGGTTGAGCACGTGCGTAGAGCCAAGATCGTCTGCACCCTCGGCCCAGCGGTGAACACCCCCGAGGGCATCCGAGCACTCGTCGAGGCGGGCATGGACGTCGCCCGGCTCAACATGAGCCACGGGGCGTACGCCGACCACGAGGCCGTCTACCGGCTGGTCCGCAAGGCCTCCGACGACACCGGTCACGCGATCGGCATCTTCGCCGACCTCCAGGGTCCGAAGATCCGCCTCGAGCGGTTCGCCGACGGCCCGGTGAAGCTCAAGAAGGGCGCCACCTTCACGATCACCACGCGCGACGTCGTCGGTGACGTCGACATCTGCGGCACGACCTACAAGGGGCTGCCCGGTGACGTGAAGCCGGGCGACCCGCTGCTCATCGACGACGGCAAGGTGCGGCTCAAGGTCGTCTCCGTCGACGGCACCGACGTGGTGACCGAGGTCGTCGTGGCGGGCAAGGTCTCCAACAACAAGGGCATCAACCTGCCCGGCGTCGCCGTGTCCGTGCCGGCGCTGTCGGAGAAGGACACCGAGGACCTGCGCTGGGCGCTCAACCTCGGCGTGGACTTCATCGCCCTCAGCTTCGTGCGCAACGCCCGCGACGCGGAGGACGTGCGCGTGATCATGCGCGAGGAGAACATCCACGTCCCCGTGATCGCCAAGATCGAGAAGCCGCAGGCGATCGACAACATCGACGAGATCGTCGACGCCTTCGACGGCATCATGGTCGCCCGCGGCGACCTCGGGGTGGAGTGCCCGCTCGAGGACGTCCCGATCCACCAGAAGCTCATCATCGACAAGGCCCGACGCAACGCCAAGCCGGTCATCGTCGCCACCCAGATGCTCGAGTCGATGATCAGCTCGCCCGCGCCGACCCGCGCCGAGGCCAGTGACGTCGCCAACGCCGTCCTCGACGGCGCCGACGCCGTGATGCTCTCGGGCGAGACCAGCGTGGGGGAGTACCCGATCGTCGCCGTCGAGACGATGGCGCGCATCGTCGCCTCCACCGAGGACCACGGCCTGAGCCACATGGCGGCCGTCGCCTGGAATCCGCACACCCGCGGCGGCATCATCGCCAAGGCCGCGGCCGAGGTGGCCGAGCGGGTGGGCGCCAAGTACGTCGTCGCGTTCACGGTGAGCGGTGACTCGGCCAAGCGGCTCTCGCGCTACCGCGGCCCGATCCCGGTCCTCGCCTTCACCCCGGAGGCGCGCACGCGCTCGCAGCTCGCGCTGACGTGGGGCGTGGAGACCTTCCAGGGCGCCGAGGTGGAGCACACCGACGAGATGGTGCGCCAGGTCGACGAGGCGCTGCTCCACATCGGCCGGGTCAAGGAGGGCGACCTCGTCGTCATCATCGCGGGCAGCCCGCCCGGCATCCCCGGCTCCACCAACGCGCTCCGGATCCACCGGATGGGCGACGCGATCAACGGCCAGGCCCCGGCCTACCGCCGGGCCTGACCGCTCCCTCGAGCGGTGCCTGAGCCACGTACGGCCCCGCTGGCGGCGGTCGGGCCACCGGTCGCCTGATCGCCCCGTACGTCCTCGCGCGGGACGTCATGGCTGCGCGTCGCCCGGGCGGCCAGTCGCCATGACGTCGGTCGACGAGGTCATGGCCGGCGGTCGTCAGACCACCAGCGGCCATGACGTCCGGCGTGCGGTCATCGGACGGAACGGCCGGGCCCGGCCTACCGCCGGGCTTGAGGGAGCAGGTCAGGACTTCGGGCCGATCAGGCCGTCGAGGCGGAGCACTGCCTCGCGCCTCGAGACCGAAAGTGTCCATGGGCCTGACTGTCGCCACGCCACCTCGACCAGGTCGAGTGCCCAGCCGCAGAGCCGGCGGATGTCCTCGGACCGGTTGGTGAACTGCCACCTCGGGTACTCGTAGCGCCGTTTTTCGCCTCGTACGACACGGGTCGCCCAGTTCTTCACCCGCGCGCCGTCCGAGTGGAAGAGGCCGCGAAGGAAGTCCGCCGGGAAGGCCGTCACGAGCGCGCGCTGCCACTCATCGAGGACGATCTCGCGTTCGTGCTTGCGGCCGGGCCCATGCTGCGGGAAGAGGCAGGGCCAGTGCTTCCAGGAAACGGTGGTGACGATCGCACCAGGGACACGACGAGTGTGTGGTCTGCTCGACGGCTTGACGGTGCGCATCAGGACGAGCAGACGAGCGTTCAGGTCGGTGTACCGGACGTCGTTGTAGATGTGGAGGTTGAACACCGAGCGCCGCCCGAGCGAGATGTAGCCGTCACCGAGGTACCACCCGAGCAGCTCGGCATAGGCCGGTCCGTCCAACGGCCCCTCGTCGCACCGCGGACACGGTGGAGCCAGGTGGGTCTGGCCGCGCGAAGCTCCTCGACGCTGGTAGAGCCTGCGCCACCGTCGAATCGTCTTCACTGCCACGCCGTGCAGCTCTGCGTTGTCGGCGTCGCGCATGCCTTGGTCCGAGCACGCCAGCGCCGAGTCGACGACCGACTGGGGGCGGACGTGGGGCATGTCTCCCAGCGTGACGAAAGCCACCGACACCCGACCTGTGTGCCGGGTGTGGGAGTCGAACCCACACGCCCTTGCGGGCAGTGGTGTTTGAGACCACCGCGTCTGCCATTCCGCCAACCCGGCTGGGTGGCGACACCGTACCCGACTAGCCTTGCCGTCGTGACGCAGCCCGACGACCCGACCCCCAGCCCCGACGGCCCTCGCCGTGTGGTGATCGCGGAGGACGAGGCCCTGATCCGGATGGACCTGGCCGAGATGCTCGGCGAGGAGGGGTACGACGTCGTGGGGCAGGCCGGCGACGGCCAGAAGGCCATCGAGCTGGCCCGCGACCTGCGCCCCGACCTGGTGATCCTCGACGTCAAGATGCCCGTGCTGGACGGCATCGCGGCGGCGGAGACGATCGCGGGGGAGCGGATCGCGCCCGTCGTCATCCTCACCGCCTTCTCCCAGCGCGACCTCGTCGCCCGGGCGCGCGACGCCGGCGCGATGGCCTACCTCGTCAAGCCGTTCCAGCGCGGTGACCTGGTGCCCGCGATCGAGATGGCGGTCAGCCGCTTCGCCGAGATCACCGTCCTCGAGCGGGAGGTCTCGGACCTCCAGGAGTCCCTGGCGACCCGCAAGTCGGTGGACCGGGCCAAGGGCGTGCTGCAGGAGAAGCTCGGGATCAGCGAGCCCGACGCCTTCCGCTGGATCCAGAAGACGGCGATGGACCTGCGGCTGTCGATGAAGCAGGTCGCCGACGGGGTGGTGGAGCACGGAGTGGCCGGCCTCGGGGGCCAGGGCGAGGCAGTCGCGGACGACGCCTGACCGCCGCCTGATCCTCCACGCCGTGTGCACGCGGTGTTTCGGGACCGTTTCCGGTGCAGACCAGTTGGTCACGAAACGGCAACGGCCTGCGTCTCAGGAGTCCCAATCGTGTCCCGCGCCACATCCGGGGTGTTAGGTTCCCGCCACGAGGCTGCCGAGGTGGTCAGCCCAAAAGCCCAAGAACAACGGAGGGATCCATGATCCGCTCATCCAAGACGTGGCAGGCTGCCGCCATCGCGGCCGCTGCCGGTCTGGTGCTCAGCGCGTGCGGAACCACCGACACCGATGGTGGTGGCGGCGGCGACGCGTCCGGCGAGGACTGCAACTTCAAGATCGGTGCGATGGGTGCGCTGTCCGGCGCCAACGCCAGCATCGTGATCCCGTCGGTCGACGGTGCCGAGCTGGCCCTGAGCCAGTGGGACGGCGGCGACTGCGAGGTCAGCCTGGAGCGCTTCGACACCGAGGGCGACCCGGCCAAGGCGACCCCGGTCGCGACCCAGATCGCCGGCGACGAGACGTTCATCGGCGTCATCGGTGGCGCGTTCTCGGGCGAGACCCGCGCGACCAAGACGATTTACCAGGACGGCGGCGTCCCGATGATCAGCCAGTCGGCCACCGCGACCGACCTGACGCAGGACGAGCCCGTCGAGGTCTTCCACCGTCTCGTTCCCTACGACGACTACCAGGGTGCGGCGATCGCCAAGTACCTGACCGACGAGGTCGGCGCCTCCAAGGTGTTCGTCGTCGACAACTCCGAGGCCTACGGCGAGCCGCTGGCGGACCGCGTCGAGGAGACCCTCGGTGACGCCATGGTGCAGCGCGACAAGACCCAGGTCGGCCAGACCGACTTCGCGCCCACCATCTCCAAGATGGAGTCGGCCGCGCCGGACGCCATCTTCTACGGCGGCTACATCGCCGAGGCGGCCCCGCTGCTCAAGCAGATCCGTGACGCCGGCATCGACGCTCCGTTCGTCGGTGGCGACGGCCTCTACGGTGCCGACTTCGGCAACGCCGTCGGCCCGGCCGGCGAGGGTGCCGTCGTGATGTGCCCCTGCGCCCCGATCGAGGAGGACAGCACCTTCGCTGCCGACTTCGAGGCCGAGTTCGGCTCCGCTCCCGGCGCCTACGCGGCCGAGGGCTACGACGCGATGAACGTCTTCCTCGCCGCCCTCGACGACGGTGCCCGCAGCCGCGAAGAGGTCCTCGAGTTCATCAAGGGCTACCAGGAGGAGGGCCTCAGCAAGGAGGTCGCCTTCGACGACGCCGGCGACGTGCCGGCCGAGAACGTCTCCTACTGGGCCTACAAGAACACCGACGGCGTCCTGACGCCCGAGGTGGAGGTCGCGCCCGAGGGCTGATCCACGACCGACAACAGCACCGCGGGGGCGGCCGGCACCATCGGCCGCCCCCGCTCCATGGCCCGACCGGGCCTGAGTCTGAGAGGGGTCCCGCGTGGACTTCGACGCCTTGATCAGCGGGCTTGACCGACACACGCTCGACGGCATCACCCGCGGATCGATCTACGCGCTCGTCGCGCTCGGCTACACGATGGTGTACGGCGTGATGAAGCTGATCAACTTCGCCCACTCCGAGGTCTTCATGGTGGGCACCTGGACCGTGCTGGGGGTCTACACCGTCCTCGGTGCCACCGCCGGCTCCAGCATCGGCATGGTCATCGGGGCCACGCTGCTCGCACTGATCGCGGCGATGCTCGCCTCCGCCGGCACCGCGCTGGCGGTCGAGCGGATCGCCTACCGGCCGCTGCGCAAGAAGGGCGCTCCGCCCCTCATCTTCCTCATCACCGGCATCGGCTGCTCGATCGTGCTGGTCGAGACCTTCGGCCAGGTGCTGCGGGCCTTCTTCGGCCCGCCGTTCGGCCGCGTGACGGTCAACATCCCGTCGGTCTTGGAGACCAAGGTGGTCTTCACGATCCCCGGGATCGACCTCGCCGTCACCAACACCCGGCTGCTCATCATCATCGGCGCGATCGTGATGATGCTGGCGCTGGACACCTTCGTGAACAAGAGCCGCCTCGGTCGCGGCGTCCGCGCCGTCGCGCAGGACCCCGACACCGCGTCGCTGATGGGTGTCAACCAGGACCGCGTCATCATGCTGGTCTTCGTCCTCGGTGGCGCCATGGCCGGCGTCGCGGCGCTGCTGTTCACGATCCAGTACGACATCACCAAGTTCGACATCGGCTTCATCATCGGCATCAAGGCCTTCACCGCGGCGGTCCTCGGGGGCATCGGCAACCTGCGCGGTGCGCTGGTCGGTGGCCTCCTGCTCGGCGTCGTCGAGGTGTACGCCTCCCAGATCTGGGACTCCAGCTGGACCGACGTGACCGCGTTCGTGGTCCTCGTCCTCGTCCTCATGTTCCGGCCCACCGGCCTGCTGGGTGAGTCCCTCGGAAAGGCACGCGCATGAGCACGATCATGGACTCCTACCGCGGGCTCAAGCTCGGCAACCGCTGGGACAGCGCTCCCCGGTTGTTCAAGATGTTCCTGCTGCTGCTGGTGGTCGCGTTCGCGTTCTACCTGCCCTACCTCAACATCCTGCCGTTCGCCTACGTGCGCACCGACCTGAACCCGACCGGTTCGGACTGGGCGAGCGTGCTCTTCCTCATCGTCGTCTACATGATCGTGGCCGTCGGCCTCAACGTCGTGATCGGGCTCGCGGGCCTGCTCGACCTGGGCTACGTCGGCTTCTACGCCCTGGGGGCCTACTCGGTGGCCCTCTTCGGCTCGCCGTCGTCGCCGGTGGTGGAGGCGCTGCAGTCGCGCTTCGGCCTGTCGGAGGACTGGGCGGTCCCGTTCGCGATCTGCATCCCCATCGCGATCACGATGTCGCTCATCGCTGGCGTGATCCTCGGCGCCCCGACGCTGCGGCTGCGAGGCGACTACCTCGCGATCGTGACCCTCGGCTTCGGCGAGATCATCCGCATCACCGCCCGCAACCTCGACAACGTGACCGGCGGCGCAGCGGGCATCACCCAGGTGCCGGTGCCGCCCGGGCCGGAGGTCGACGGTCGCTCGTTCTTCAACACGATCGACGCCGAGCGCTGGTACTGGCTGGCGCTGGTCATCCTGCTGATCATCATCTGGCTGACCCTCCGGCTCGAGCACAGCCGCGTCGGCCGCGCCTGGCTGGCCATCCGCGAGGACGAGGACGCCGCCGCAGTCATGGGCGTCGCGGGCTTCAAGTTCAAGCTGTGGGCCTTCGCCATCGGCGCGTCCGTCGGCGGGCTGGCCGGTCTGCTCTTCGGCAGCAAGCAGCAGTACGTCGAGCCCAACGCGTTCATGCTCAACCTGTCCTTCCTGTTCGTGGCCATGGTGGTCATCGGTGGGTCCGGCAACGTCGTCGGCGTGCTCGTCGGCGCCTTCCTGCTGACCTACCTGCCCGAGCGGTTCCGCGAGCTCCAGGAGTGGCGCCCGTTCGCCTTCGGCGTCGCCCTCGTCCTGGTGATGGTGCTGCGCCCGCAGGGCCTGGTGCCGAGCAGGCGGAGAGCACGCGAGTTCGAAGATCGACGACACGAGGCCGAGGAGGCTGCTGCCGATGTCTGAGCAGACCACGCACGACACGGGCATCGAGGTCCTGCCGGACACCTCGGACCACGACCTGATCGCGCTCGAGGCCACCGGGGCGAAGGGTGAGGTCCTGCTCGAGGTGGACCACGTCACGCTGCGGTTCGGTGGGGTCGTCGCCCTCGACGACGTCCACTTCGAGATCCGTCGCGGCGAGATCCTGGGCCTGATCGGCCCCAACGGTGCCGGCAAGACGACCTGCTTCAACGCGATGACCGGCGTCTACACCCCGACCGAGGGCACGATCCGGTTCAAGGGCCAGGAGATCTCGGGCCAGAAGTCGCACAAGATCAACCAGCTCGGGATCGCCCGCACGTTCCAGAACATCCGGCTCTTCCCGGAGATGTCGGCGCTGGAGAACGTCATGGTGGGCTGCGACGCCCGCCACAAGACGAGCGTGCTGGGCGCGTTGTTCCGTGCCTACCGGGTCCGCCCGTCCGAGGAGGAGCTGCCGGCCAGCGGCATCCGCCGCAGCTTCGCGAAGGTGTTCGGCATCAGCCGCCACACCCTCGAGGAGCGCGCCGGGCGCCGTCGGTCGATGGAGCTGCTCCGCTTCGTGGGGATCTCCGACCGGGCGCACGAGCTGGCGCGCAACCTGCCCTACGGCTACCAGCGCCGTCTGGAGATCGCGCGGGCCCTGGCCACCGAGCCGGAGCTGATCTGCCTGGACGAGCCGGCAGCCGGCTTCAACCCGGCGGAGAAGGAGGACCTCATGGGCCTCATCCGCCGGATTCGCGACCTGGGCCACACGGTCCTGGTCATCGAGCACGACATGAAGCTGGTCCTCGGCGTCACCGACCGGATCGTGGTCCTTGAGTTCGGGCAGAAGATTGCTGAAGGCAGCCCCGAGCAAGTTGCCCGTGACCCGAAGGTCATCGCCGCCTATTTGGGAGAACCCGATGATGCTGCTTGAGATGAAGGACGCCGTGCTCAGCTACGGCAAGATCGAGGCGCTCCACGGCATCTCCGTGGAGGTCAAGGAGGGCGAGGTCGTCTCGCTCATCGGTGCCAACGGCGCCGGCAAGACGTCGACGATGCGCGCCCTGTCGGGCGTCCGCGGCCTGGCCTCCGGGTCGGTCGTGTTCGACGGCGAGGACGTCACCAAGCTGCGCGCCGACCAGCGCCTGCGCAAGGGCCTGGTGCTGTGCCCCGAGGGTCGCGGCATCTTCCCCGGCATGACGGTGACCGAGAACCTCAACATGGGCGCCTACACGCGCAAGGACAAGGACGCCATGGAGGAGGACTACGCGCGCGTCTTCGACCTCTTCCCGCGGCTGATGGAGCGTCGCAAGCAGGTCGCCGGCACGATGTCCGGCGGCGAGCAGCAGATGCTCGCCATCGGGCGCTCGCTCATGTCGCGCCCCAAGCTGCTCATGCTCGACGAGCCGTCCATGGGCCTGGCGCCGATGCTGATCCAGCAGATCTTCGACATCATCACCGAGATCTCGCAGCAGGGCACCACGATCCTCGTCGTGGAGCAGAACGCCAAGCAGGCGCTGTCCCGCAGCGACCGGGCGTACGTCCTCGAGACGGGCCGGATCGTCAAGACCGGCACCGGCGAGGAGCTTCTCGACGATCCCTCGGTGCGAGAGGCCTACCTCGGCGTAGCCTGATCCGGGACCGGGGGATAGTGTCGCCCGGGTGGTGCCGCGAAGGGTCGGCAAAGGGGGCCACGGTGGGTGCTCGAGGAAATGGTGGGTCGATGAGTCGGACGCCGGTGACCGTGCGCAAGGCAGAGCCGTACGACGTGGCGACGCTGCGTGAGCTGTGGAGCGACATCCTGCGCAAGGGTGCTCGCGACGACCAGCTCGCCGACGTCGCACGCATCGTCGAGACGGCGTCCGAGCGCGCTGACCAGTGCGTCGCCGTGGCCGAGGTCGACGGCGAGGTGGCCGGTGCGGTCTACCTCGAGGCGACGACCTTCACCCCCCTCAACCTCGAGCCCGCCGTGCTGGCCGTCTCCCCGCACGTCTTCCCGCAGTTCCGCCGCAAGGGCGTGGGCAGCGCGCTGATGGAGGTGGCCTGCCGGTTCGCGGAGCAGCACGGCATCCAGCACGTCCAGACCGCCGCGGCGTCGGAGGCGCGCGACGCCAACCGGTTCATGGCCCGGCTGTCCTTCGCGCCGCAGGCGACCCTGCGGGCGGCCGCGACCAGCTCCGTGCGGTCGCGGCTGCCGCAGGCCCGTCAGGCGACTCCGGCCGCCAGCAGCCGGCAGCGCATCGACCGGGTGCTCGCCGCGCGCCGCACCCGGCGCGAGCGCGTCGTACCCGGCTGACCCGCAACCGCCGCAGCTCCCGGTGGCGGAGGCTCAGCCGCCCTGGGTGGGTGCCGGCACCAGCGCGCAGGTGATGCGCGAGGTGCACACGCGCTTGCCGCGCTCGTCGGTGATGACGATCTCGTACGACGTCGACGTGCGGCCGAGGTGGACCGCGGTCGCGACCCCGGTGACGGTGCCCGACGTGGCGGCGCGGTGGTGGGTGGCGTTGATGTCCACGCCGACCGCGATCTTCTCCGGGTAGGCGTGAATGGCCGACCCGATCGATCCCAGCGTCTCGGCCAGCACGACGGACGCGCCGCCGTGCAGGAGGCCGAAGGGCTGGGTGTTGCCCTCGACGGGCATGGTCGCCACGACCCGCTCGGCGGACACCTCCACGAGCTCGACGCCCATCTTGTCGTTCAGCCGGCCGTTGCCCTGCGGCATGAAGTCGATCAGCTCCTGGACGCTCAGTCCGGCCAGCGTGGCGGGGGCGGATCCGGACGGGGGCGCGGGTGCATCGCTCATGCGGCCATTGTGTCGGAGCCGGCCCCGTTCCCGGGCGCAGGGCTGTCGGTCCCGGCCGCTAGAGTCGGCGGGTGCCTGAAATGAGTGCCGCGTCGACCGAGCAGACACGCCCGCGACTCCTGCTGCTGGACGGCCACTCGCTGGCCTACCGCGCGTTCTTCGCCCTGCCGGTGGAGAACTTCGCGACCGCGTCCGGACAGCACACCAACGCGGTCTACGGCTTCACCTCGATGCTGGTCAACGTGCTCCGCGACGAGGTGCCGACGCACGTCGCGGTCGCCTTCGACAAGTCGCGCCAGACCTTCCGCCTGGAGGAGTACAGCGACTACAAGGCCAAGCGCAACAAGACCCCCGACGAGTTCGGCAGCCAGCTGCCCCTCATCCGGCGGGTGCTCGACGCGCTGCGGATCCAGCACCTCTCGATGGACGGCTACGAGGCCGACGACATCATCGCGACGCTCGCTACGCAGGGCCTGGCCGAGGGGATGCAGGTCCTGATCATGACCGGCGACCGCGACTCCATCCAGCTCGTCACCGACGACTCCACGGTCCTCTACACGATGCGGGGCGTGAGCGACCTGGCTCGGCTGACGCCGGCGGCCGTCCAGGAGAAGTACGGCGTCCCGCCGCACCGCTATCCCGAGCTCGCGGCGATCGTCGGCGAGACCTCCGACAACCTCCCCGGCGTGCCGGGCGTCGGCCAGGGCTACGCCGCGAAGTGGATCAACCAGTTCGACGGCCTCGACAACGTGATCGCCCGCGCCGACGAGATCACCGGCAAGAAGGGCGAGGCGCTGCGCGAGCACCTCGGCGACGTCATCCGCAACCGCCGCCTCAACGCGCTGGTCCGCGACCTGACGCTGCCGGTGCGCCCCGACCAGCTGGTGCGCCAGCCGTGGGACCGCACCGAGGGTCTCGAGCTGCTCGACGAGCTGGAGTTCCGCGGAGAGCTCCGCTCCCGGCTGCTCGACACCATCGACCCCGACCCGGGCGAGACCTTCGAGGCCGAGTCGGGCTTCGAGCTCGACGGCCGCCGGCTCGGCGCCGGCGAGGCCGCCGCCTGGCTCGACACCCACGCCCCCGCCGAGGTGCGGGTCGGTGTCTCGGTGCAGGGCAGCTGGCGGGCCGGCACCGGCGAGGTCGTCTCCGTCGCGGTGGCGACCGGCGACGGCCAGGCGGCGTGGATCGACGTCTCCGATATCGGCCCCGACGACGACGCGGCGGTGGCCGCGTGGCTCGCCGACCCGTCGCGGCCCAAGGCCCTCCACGACGCCAACGGCCCGAGCCTGGCGCTGGCCGCCCGGGGCTGGGAGCTCGGCGGCCTGCAGGTCGACACCGCGCTCGCGGCCTACCTGGTCCAGCCCGACCAGCGGTCCTACGCCCTCGCCGACCTCACGCTGCGCTACCTCAAGCGCGAGCTGCGGCAGGACGCGGTCGACACCGAGCAGCTGAGCTTCGACGCGATGGACGACACCACGGCGAGCGACACCGCCATGCTGACCGCCCGCGCGGTCCTCGACCTCGCCGACGCCCTCGACGGCGCCGTCGAGGAGCACGGCGGCACCCGCCTGCTGCAGGAGGTGGAGCTGCCGCTGATCGGGACGCTCGTGCGGATGGAGCAGGTCGGCATCGCGGTCGACTCCGACCACCTCGAGGGCCTGGAGTCCGAGTTCGGCGACCAGGTCCGCGCTGCGGCCAACGACGCCTACGACGTCATCGGCAAGGAGATCAACCTCGGCTCGCCCAAGCAGTTGCAGGTGGTGCTGTTCGACGAGCTCGACATGCCCAAGACCAAGCGCACCAAGACCGGCTACACCACCGACGCCGACGCGCTGCAGCAGCTGTTCGAGAAGACCGAGCACCCCTTCCTCCAACACCTGCTGCGCCACCGCGACGTGATCCGGCTGCGCCAGACGGTGGAGGGGCTGCTCAAGACCGTCGCCTCCGACGGTCGCATCCACACGACCTACAACCAGATCATCGCGGCGACCGGCCGGCTCTCGAGCACCGACCCCAACCTGCAGAACATCCCCATCCGCACCGAGGCCGGGCGCCGCATCCGCGAGGGCTTCGTCGTCGGCGAGGGCTACGAGTCGCTGATGACCGCCGACTACAGCCAGGTCGAGATGCGGATCATGGCCCACCTGTCCGAGGACGCGCTGCTCATCGAGGCGTTCCGCTCCGGCCAGGACTTCCACTCCATCACCGCTGCACGGGTGTTCGGGGTCGACGCCGCAGACGTGAGTGTCGAGCAGCGCGCCAAGATCAAGGCGATGAACTACGGCCTCGCCTACGGCCTGTCGGCGTTCGGGCTGTCCCAGCAGCTGCGCATCGACACCTCCGAGGCGCGGGGCCTGATGGACGAGTACTTCCAGACCTTCGGCGGGGTCCGTGACTACCTCGGCGGCATCGTCGACGAGGCGCGGCGCTCCGGCTTCACCGAGACGATCCTGGGTCGTCGCCGCTACCTCCCCGACCTCACGAGCGACAACCGGCAGCGACGAGAGACCGCGGAGCGGATGGCGCTCAACGCGCCCATCCAGGGCTCGGCCGCCGACCTGGTCAAGGTCGCCATGCTGGGCGTCGAGCGGGCGCTCGCCGAGCAGGGGTTGCGCTCCCGGATGCTGCTCCAGGTCCACGACGAGCTCGTCTTCGAGGTGGCGCCCGGCGAGGCCGACGCGCTGGCCGAGCTGGTGCGGGTCGAGATGGGCGGAGCCGCCGACCTGGCGGTGCCGCTCGACGTGTCCATCGGCACCGGCCGCAGCTGGCACGACGCGGCGCACTAGGTCCCGCGCCCCGCAGCAGCAGCTGGTGCGCGGGCTGGGCGTCAGCCCGGCAGCGTGCCCGGGAGGGGCGGCGGGGGAGCGTCCCGGGCGATGCGCAGGCTCGCCAGCGTGAGCACGACGAGCAGGACGGCGTCGACGGACACGACCGTGGTGACGAGCGCCGCCACCGATCCCGCCTGCAGGCCCAGCACGACGATCGCGACGAGGGCCCCCCACACCAGGAGCACCGAACGACGCGCCTGGCGCGCCAGGACGGCGTACACCTGGAGCTGCAGCATGGCCAGCACGGTGCCGAGCGCGGCGAATACCCAGAGCAGGTCCTCGACCTCACCGAAGTCGGAGCCGCCGACGAAGATCATGGCGACGCCCGACAGCAGGCGTGCGGCGGCCACGGCCAGCACGCCGAGGACCCCGATGGCCAGCAGGCTCCGCACCAGCGCGCGCTTGCGGCTCTCGGGCGAGGCCATGTCGGGGAAGGCGATGACGACGATGAACTGCGGCAGGAACAGCATCACCTTGGTCATGATCAGGCCGGCGGCGTAGAGCCCGGCGTCGTGGTCGTCGAGCACGTGGCGCGCCATCACGATGTCGACGCTCGACAGGGCGAAGAAGACGAAGAGCACCTGGGCGTTGTGCACGCTCTCGACCAGCATCGACCGCGCGGAGTGCTCCGGCGCCGCCACGTCGGGCGTACGACGCTCGCGCAGCACCCACCAGCCGACCGCCACCGGGAACAGCAGCCCGAGCGTGACGCCGAGCACGGCGGCCGTCGCGTCGGGGCGCCAGAGGATCAGCGACGTGCCGACGACGAGGCGCGGGATCCCCCCGGCCAGGTAGAACACCGACAGCGCACCCCACCGGCGCTCGCCCTGCAGGACGCCCGCCTGCCCTCCGGCGAGGGTGAGGGGGACGACCGCGAGCGAGACGATCGCGGCGGTCAGGAGGTCGTCGAGGTTGAGCAGCCGGTTGATCACGGGGCAGAGGACGAGCATGACCACGCCGGCGACGAGCGACACCCTGGTCGTCAGCGACAGGACGGTCCTCTCGATGGCCGCGACGTTGCCGCGGTCGACGGCGATCCGCCGGGCGGCTGTGGCCTGGAGCCCCAGCGCCCCCACCTGCAGCACGATCAGGAGGCTGAGGCAGGCCGCGAGCGCGCCGTACTCGCTGGGACCGATGATCCGTGCGGCCAGCATGGTGAAGCCGTACGTCGCGATGTTCATCACGCTGGTGGCCACCGCGACGGACGTGCCGTCGAAGGTGCGCCTGCTGCGCACGCTGCTCGGGGCCGTCACCCGCCGCATCCTAGGTTCCCGGGCCCGCCGGCGCCGCCCCGGTGCCGCCCCGGTGCCGTCCCGGCGACGTCCGCGGGGTCGCGGCCCGGGGTGGCCGTGGTGGAGCAGCGCAGACCCTAGGGTGGTGTCCCGTGCGGCGACGGACGAGCGAGGGAGCCCTCCGTGCCGCTCCGGTGCTGTGGTCGCTCCTCCTCGCCGTGGTCCTCCTGGGCGGGGCGCTGGGGCCGGGATTCGTCCTCACCTACGACATGGTCTGGGTCCCCGACCTCTCCGTGCGCCCCGACTTCCTCGGGCTGGGGTCCGGACTCCCGCGCGCGGTGCCGTCGGACCTCGTGGTCGCCCTCCTCGACGAGGTCGTCCCGGGGATGCTGCTCCAGAAGGCGGCGCTGCTGCTGTCGCTCGTCCTCGCCGGCGTCGGTGCGTGGCGGCTGCTGCCACCGGGGAGCTGGGTGGCCAGCGTGGCGGCGGCCACGGTCTACGTGTGGAACCCGTTCGTGGTCGAGCGGCTGGGCATCGGCCACTGGCCGCTGCTGATGACGTACGCCGCGCTGCCGTGGATCCTGCGCGCGGCACGCGGCTGGGGGGCGGGCGAGCGGACCTCGGCCGGCGTGGTGCTGTGGGTGGCGGTCGGCAGCCTCAGCCCAGTCGGCGGCATCCTCGCCGCGGTCTTCGCGCTGCTGTGCGTCGCGGCGCCGCGTGCGGGTGCGCGCCGTCGCCTGCTGTGGACCGGGTGCGCCGCCGCTGCGCTCAACGCGCCGTGGATCGTGGCGGGCGCCCTGCACGCGTCGAACGCCGTGAGCGACCCCGTGGGGGTCGAGGTGTTCGCCGCCCGTGGCGAGGGCGGCGCGCCGACCCTGGTCAGCCTCCTGGGCCTCGGTGGCATCTGGAACGCCGACGTGGTGCCGGTCTCGCGGACCACGTGGGCGGGCGTGGTCGCGGTCCTCCTCGTCCTCGTGGTCTGCGCCGCCGGGGTGCGCGCGTGGCGCCGGTCCTCCCCGCGCGGGGAGGTCGTCGCGCTGACGACCGCGGGCGTCGTGGGCCTGCTGGTGGCGCTCGCCGGGTCCGTCGCACCCGGAGCGGTGGAGTGGCTGGTGGCCCACGTGCCGGGCGGGGGACTGGTGCGCGACGGCTCGCGGTTCGTCGCGCTGCTCGCCCCGCTCCAGGCGATCCTGTTCGGGTTCGGCGTGGCACGGATCGCGGCGGCCGTCCCGGCCCGGCAGCTGGGAGCGACGGTGGCGACGGGCCTGGTCCTGGCTCCGCTCGCGCTCATGCCGGACGCGGCGTGGGGGCTCTCCGGGCAGCTGCGCGCGGTCTCGTACCCCGACGAGCTGGCCGAGGCGAGAGCGGCGATGCAGGAGGAGCGGGCGGCAGGTGCCGCGGGCGACCTCCTGTCGCTGCCGTTCACCTCCTACCGGCGCCCCGGGTGGAACCACGGCCGGCGCGTCCTCGACCCGGTCGGTCGCTGGTTCCCGGTCGACTACCTGGCGAGCGACACCCTCGTGGTCTCCGGGCGCGTGGTGGGGGGCGAGGACGAGCGTGCGGCCCGTGTCGCGGACCTCCTCGGGACGCTGACCGGCGCCGAGCTGACGCAGGCGCTGCGTGACGAGGGCATCGGCTGGGTCGTCGTGGACCGCGAGGCCACCCGCGCCGTGGCCGCGGAGACCGGCGAGGAGCCTCCGGACGTCGCCGGTGCCGTCGAGGTCCACGGCGGGCGGCTCTACACGCTGTCGCGGCTCGGACCCGGCGACGTCGCCGACCCGGAGCCGCCCGGCGGACGGCGCCTGGCGTACGCCCTCCTGGCGCTGGCGTGGGCGTCGGCGGCCGCCGCGGTGGTGCTCGCGGCCGCCCGTCTCGTGCTCGTCCGGACCGGTCGTGGCGAAATGCGCCGCCGCCGTTGACGAGGTGCTACCGTGCTCCCGACCTAGTGAAGTGGAGTGTGTGCCGTGCAGGGACAGATTGCTGGCATCGTGGCGGTTGTCGTCGGGTTCGTTCTCGCCGGCCTCACCACGGTCGGTGTCGTGACCACCGTGAGCAGCGCGCCGTCGCAGCCCGAGCAGTCCGTCATGGACTACGGCACCAACCAGGACTCCGAGTAGTCCCCGGCCGCTCCGCGGCCCCGCACCACCACAGATCGCCTTTCAGCACCACCGTCCGCCCGTCGTCCATGACGACGGGACCGACGGTGGTGCTGCTGCGTACGGACGGTGCCGGCGTCGCCCGTCGCGGCTGCGGACGGACGCGGTCGGCGGACTGAGGCGCCGGACTGAGGCGCCGGCTCAGGGGCCGTCCGGGTCCTCCACGGCCACGCGGCGCTCCTGCAGGACGTCGGCCAGGACGTGCGCGAACGAGTTCTCCGAGTGCGTCCACGAGAACGTGTCCGACATCTCGCGCGCACCCTTGCCCAGGCGCTGGCGCTCGGCGCGGTCGTCGACGAGGCGGCGTACGGCCTCGCTGAACTCGTCGGGTGTGTCGACCAGCAGCCCGGACGCGCCGTCCGCGATCGACTCGCGGGTGCCGCCGGCCGAGGCGTAGGCGATGGTCGGCACGCCGTGGCTGCCGGCCTCGCCGACGACGATGCCCCATCCCTCCTTGAGCGAGGGGAGCAGCATCAGCCACGAGCGGGCGAGGATCTCGTGCTTGCGCTGCTCGGTGACGTGGCCGTGGAAGACGACCAGGTCCTGCGCGCCGCGGGACGCGACGTAGGAGCGCAGGTCGTCCTCCCACCAGCCGTTGCCCACCACGTCGAGGCTGACGTCGGGGTGGACCTGGCGGAGCGCGACCACCGCGTCGATCGCGTGCTCCACCTGCTTGTGCGGGACGAGGCGGCCGAGCACGCAGAGGGCGGGGGTGGGGCTCCGCGGCACGTCGACGACGGGAGCCGGCGAGGTGCCGTTGTGCACGACAGCGATCCGCTCGCTGCCGATGCCCAGCGCGATCAGCTCGCCGCGCGTGGACCGCGACACCGCGATGTACTGCGACCGGCGGTAGATCCGCGGCGCGAGGAAGCGCTCGATCCACCAGCCGAGCCGGCCGATGAGGCCCGGGAAGACGACCGGCCACTGCTCACGGTGCACGTGGTGCACCAGGACCACGACGGGTGCCCGCGTCACCAGGCGCGTGAAGAAGGGAAGTCCGTTCTGCACGTCGACGACCATGTCGACCTTGCCGAACCGCCGCAGCAGCAGGTGCAGCGCACCGAGGAGGTAGATCGCGAGGTGGTCGCCGCGGCGGACGAAGCGCACGCCGTCGACGACCTCGTCGGCCGGTGCGTTGTCGTGGGAGGCGCAGAAGATGGTGGCCCGCGCGCCGTGGCGCACCAGTCCGCGCGCCATCGCCTCGACGTAGCGCTCGGACCCTCCGCCCTCGGGGTTGCTGGTGTCGCGCCAGTTGAACAGCACGACGTGGCGTCCCGCGAGCGACACCGCCTCTTCTGCCTCCATGCGGCGAAGGTTACCCGTCAGTTCACTTCCACGGGACTGCTCCGGCGAACCTGCCATACTCCCGGACCATGTCCGCCCTGACGGCCCTGCGGGTCTTCCACCAGCGACGCATCGCGGTGCCGGTGCCCGACGACGCCCTCGTCCTCGACGTCGGCAGCGGTGACAAGCCCTCGTGGCGCGCCGACGTGCTGCTCGACCGCTACACCGGGGCCGAGTTCGCCGCCCAGCGGTCCGGCCGCGCCGCGGCACGCGTCTCGCGCCCCCTCTTCGACGCGGACGCGGCCGACATGCCGTTCCGCGACGGCGCCTTCGACTACGCCATCTGCTCCAACCTGCTCGAGCACGTGCCCGACCCGGCAGCGGTGGCCCGTGAGCTGAGCCGGGTGGCCCGGGCCGGCTACATCGAGGTGCCGGAGGCGGCCAGCGCCAAGATCGTCGACTTCCCCAGCCACGTGTGGTGGTGCCGGCTGGAGGAGGGGGGCGCCGAGGGCAGCTCCGAGGGCAGCTCCGCGGGGGACGCGCCGACGCTCGTGCTCACCGCCAAGCAGGCGCCGTACTTCGACGCCGAGATCCACGCCTACATCGAGCGCGCCGGCGTCCGCGACGACCTTGACAGCGTCCTCAACCGGCACTTCGAGCACCGCGTCATCCAGTACCACTGGTCGGGCGCCGTCAGGCTGCGGACCGAGGGACGGCTCGATCCCGACTTCTTCGCTGCGGCCCTGCGCGCGCCCGGTCACCAGCGCGGCTGGGAGGCGGGCGCCGTCCAGGCGCTGACGGCGGCGTGGACGTTGCCGACCCGCCGCCGGCGGCGCGACGTACGGATCCCGTTCAACCAGGTGGTCAAGCCCGAGCACCAGCGCGCCGACGACGCCGTCCTCGAGCGGCGCATCTACCGGCTCGACGCGGCGGCCGGAGGTGCTCAGCAGGAGACTCAGTAGGGGTCGTAGGGGCTCTCGTGGCCGAACAGCCGGCGGGCCAGCGGTCGCAGCCGCAGCCGGAGGAGGACCTTGACGGCGACGTTGCGCAGCCACCACGGCACCTCCTGCAGGATGCGCCACCGGTCGGCCGCCGACGGGGCGCCGACCCGGAACAGCGCCATCGACCCGGCGCGACGCTCGTAGCGGAGACGGCGCGAGGGCAGCACGTGGGCCAGCACGCCGAGGGTGACACCGATGGAGGAGTAGCAGTCGTGGACGAGGATCGGGGCCCCCACCGGGAGGTGCGCCGCCCACTTGAGGTCGTCGGTCAGCGTCCAGTAGTCGTGCTTGCCGTCGATGTAGAGGTAGTCGATGCCGCGCGTCCAGCCGGGTCGCGCCCGCGTGCTGTAGTCGGCCACCAGCTCGACCGTGTCCGCCAGGCCGGTCTCCGCCACGTTGCGCTCGAACTTCGTCCGGGTGGTCACGCCGCCGAACAGGCGGCCCTCGACGAAGGGGTCGACGGCCACGACCCGGCCCTGCAGCGCGCGGGCCGCGGTGGCCAGGACGACCGTCGACTTGCCCTGGTGGCTGCCGATCTCGACGATCAGCGGACGCTCCGGCAGCTCCTGCGCGGTGTCGAAGAGCAGCCGCGCCTGGTCCTCGGTGAGCCACCCGGGGATCGCCGAGGCGACGTCCCAGGTCGCCTCGAACCCGGCGGGCTGGCAAGCAGTCATGTGAAGTCCCTCGGGCGTGGATCGGCGCGGCTGGTCCGGAGTACCGACGCAGAATATAGACTCACCGCCGCCCGAGCGGATCGACACGGAAGGCAGCCGCAGTGACCGACGGCTCCACTGCCCCGGTCCGCCGGCGTCCCTCTCGGTCGGACCCGTGGCTGCTCGGCGTGCACGTGCTCGTCGTCGTCTCCGTCGTCGTGCTGAACCTCTTCCAGCAGACCGGACGCATCACCTTCGACACCAAGCTCGACCTGCAGCTCGACCCCGCCGACCTGCTGGCGCGCAGCTCCAGCCTGTGGAACGGCGACTGGGCCCTGGGCGGCCTGCAGAACCAGGCGTCCGGCTACCTGTTCCCGATGGGGCCGGCCTTCCTCGCCGGGGAGCTGCTCGGGGTCCCGATGTGGATCTGGCAGCGGCTGTGGTCCGCGCTCGTCATGCTGCTGGCCTACGAGGGGGCCCGTCGGCTCGCGGCCTCCTGGCCCGGCATCGGACGCGCGGGCGCGATCCTGGCAGGGCTCACCTACATGCTCGCCCCGCGCGTCCTGACGACCGTGGGCGGGCTCAGCGGCGAGACGCTCCCCGCAGCCGTCCTGCCCTGGACCGTGCTGCCACTCGTCCTCTACCTGCGCGGGCGCATGCGCGGCTGGGTGGCGTTCGTGCTCTCGGCAGCCACCATCCCCTGGATGGGCGGCCAGAACGCCACGCTGGTGGTGGCGTGCCTGGTGCTGCCGGCGCTGCTGCTCGCACTGGCCTCGGGGCGCGCGCTGCGGCGTCGGCTGACCGACCTGGTGGGGTGGGGTGCGCTGGTCGGCGTCGCCACGACCTGGTGGGTCGTGCCCCTGCTGCTGATGGGTGCCTACTCCCCGCTGTTCCTCGACTTCATCGAGTCGTCCAAGGACACGGCGGGTTCGGTCGGGTGGCTCGCCTCGCTGCGCGGCACGAGCCACTGGGTGGCGTTCTTCCCCGGGGGCGGCCAGGTCGGCTGGACCGGCGGCTACGAGCTGTCGTCGTCATCCTGGCTGCTCCTCACGACCGTGCTCGTGGCCGCGATCGGGCTGGCGGGGCTGCTGAGACGCGAGCTGTGGCAGCGCCGCGCGCTGGTGACCGCAGTGCTCCTGGGGCTCGTCGTCCTGAGCGCAGGGCGAGGCGGCTGGGCGGGATCGGTCCTCTCCGACGCGTGGCTGCACGCGCTGGACACCTTCCTGGCGCCGTTGCGCAACATCCACAAGTTCGATCCCCTCGTGCGTCTTCCGCTGGCGCTCGGCGTCGGGGCATGGGTGACCCACGCCATGCCCCAGCGGTGGCCGGCGTCCTGGCGCGCGGTGGCCAGGGTCCCGGTGCACGTGGCCGTGCTGGGGGCGACGGTGGCGCTCGTCGCGGGCACGACCGTCCCTGCGCTCGGCGGGCTGATGAGGGTCGACCGCGGTTTCGAGGACGTGCCCGGCACGTGGCGCGACGCGGTGGCCTACCTCGACGACCAGGCTGGTCCCACCCGCACCCTGGTGCTTCCGGGAGCCGGCTTCGCAGTGCAGACCTGGGGCCGCACGATCGACGAGCCCATCCAGGTGCTCGACCCGTCGCCGTGGCTGGCGCGGGCGCAGGTCACCGTCGCACCTGCCGGCACCCTGCGGCTCCTGGACTCGGTCGAGCAGTCCATGTCGCGGGCCCGCCCGCAGGAGCGGACGGCAGACGCGCTGAGGACGATGGGGATCACCCACGTAGTGGTGCGCAACGACCTCGACCCCGCCACAGACGCACCCGAGGCGGCCGTCGTGCGCGCGTCGATGGCAGACCTGCCGGGTGCACGGGTCGCCGCCACCTTCGGACGCGCGCCCGACGGTGGACCGTTGCTGGAGGTCTTCGAGCTCGACCAGGCTCACGACCCCCGGGTGGAGGTGCAGGACTGGGAGGACCGGGTCGTCGTGTCGGGCGGGCCCGAGGTCGTCCCCGACCTCCGCTCCGCCGGGGTGGTCGGGGACGGGAGAGCGGTCGTGCTCGCCGCCGGCGACCGCGCGGACGTCGACCTCCCGCTCGATGTCGTCACCGACAGCCTCAGGCGCGTGGAGCGCAACTTCGGTCGCGTGCACGACGCCAGCTCGGGCGTGATGACCTCAGCCGACGACTACCGGATCGACCGGCTCGTCCACGACTACATCGACGATGCGCTGCCCATGGGCCGGACCGTCGCCGTCTACGACGGGGCCGCTGACATCGTCGCCTCCACGTCGGGGGGGTACGCCAACGCGCTGGGCGCCGTCCGTCCCGAGGAGCACCCCTACGCAGCGTTCGACCGGTCGATCTTCACCGGCTGGAGCAGCTCGCCCTTCAGCCGTCCGGTGGAGCAGTGGGTGGAGCTCCGCTTCGACGAACCCACCGATGTCCGCGAGGTGTCCCTGGTCTTCGACAACGCCGCGGGGGTCGACGTCACCTCGGTGCGCGTGTCGACCGACGAGCGGTCCGTCGACGCCGCCGTCGCGGGTGACGGGACCGTGGCGGGCATCGACGTCGACGACACCGCTGCCACCTCGCTGCGGGTGGCGGTCCTCGACGCCGGGGCCGACAGGGGTCGGGTCCGCCTCATGGACGTGCGCATCGCCGGGCACGACGTGACGAGGTCGCTGCTGCTCCCCGGCACGGTGTCCGCGGACACCTCGGTCTTCGTCTCGAGCGAGCCGTTGCGCCGAGCCTGTGCGGTCACCGACGAGGGTGGGGCCGTGGCGTGTGACCGGAGCCGTTTCCGCGAGAGCTCCGAGACTCCTGGTTTCGACCGCACGATCACGGTGGGTGAGTCGGGCAGCTGGAGCCTGCTGGGTC
This sequence comes from Nocardioides renjunii, assembly GCF_034661175.1. NCBI lineage: Bacteria > Bacillati > Actinomycetota > Actinomycetes > Propionibacteriales > Nocardioidaceae > Nocardioides > Nocardioides renjunii. The sequence goes on from NZ_CP141058.1 coordinate 1,917,798, forward strand.
GGGCCGTGGCGACGTACGGATCAGCACTGGACAGGCTGTTCGCGCCCCTCGACCCGTCCCTCCTCGACGTCACCTCCTCCTCGACCTACGGCGGCGACCCCGCGGTGAACGCTGCCGCGGCCGTCGACGGTCGACCCGAGACAGGGTGGGCGTCCGCGCCCGGCGATCCCGCACCGGCGCTGCAGGTGTCCTGGGGCCCACGGCGTCGCGTCTCGGCCATCACGCTGACCGCGGCGCAGGGCCTGCCCGGTGGACTGCCGGACCTGGTGACGGTGGATCCCGGGCGCCGGGCCGGCGAGCCCCAGCTGGTCGCGACCACGGGACTCGGCGCCGGGCGGATGCGCACGGTGCGCACCAACCGGCTGAAGATCACCGCCGTCGGTGAGGCGGCCGCCGACGGCTTCGCCGTCTCCGAGCTGACGGTGAGTCGCACCGGGGACCTCCGCGACGAGCCGTCGCCGGACACTCGCACCGGCACGCTCTGCGGGTTCGGGCCGACCGTGGAGGTCGCCGGCCAGGTCGTCCAGACCCGACTGCGGGGGACCCTCGAGGACGTGCGTCGCGGGGCCGAGCTCGCGGTTCTTCCCTGCGACGGTGTCACCGTCGACCTCGAGCCCGGGGCGCACCGGGTGCGGGTCACCAACCCGTCCGGGTTCGCGGTCTCCGACCTGACGCTCACGCCCACGACCGAGGTGCCGTCCGAGGCGGGTGAGCCGTCCCCGCCCGCCGAGGTGCGGTCGTGGACACCGACGCAGCGTCGCGTCGCGGTGGAGGTGGGACCCGAGTCGGTGCTCGCGGTCAGCGAGAGCTACAACCGCGGGTGGACGGCGCGCCTGGACGGGTCCGTCCTGGAGCCCGTGGTGCTGGAGGGCTGGCAGCAGGGGTTCGTGGTGCCGGCCGGGGCTGGCGGCGAGGTCGTCCTGACCTACGCGCCGCAGGTGACCTTCGGTGCCGCACTCGTGGGCGGTCTCGTCCTCGTGGGCGTCCTGCAGGTGCTCGCCGGAGTCCTGCTGCTGCGCCGACGCCGGGGCGGCCCGGCCCCGGCCCAGGGCGACACGGACCCGGCGGACCGGTCCACCGTCGAGGCGCGCGACGGAGCACGACGCACGTCATCGCGAGCCGTCCTGGAGGTCGTCTCCGTCCTGGTCCTGGCCGTCATCTCGTTGCCGCTCGCGGTCGGCACCGGCGTCGGTCGTCTCACGGCTCGGGTCCGGAGCCGACGGATGGCCCTCGCCTGCGCGGCGGTCCTGGTGCTCGCAGCCCTGGTCGCCGTGTCGGCGTCGTCAGTCGTCATACCTCCTGCTGGGGCCGACGTCCTCGCAGCCCTCGCGGTCGGCGTCGTGTGCGGCCGGGTGCTCCTGGCACCCCGTGATCAGGCCGATGACTAGCCCGGACGTGGGATAGCGTGCGCGCCATGCCGAGCACCCCGACTGGCGCACCGGACGGGGTGGCACCGGACTCTCCGGTGATCAGCCTGTCCCTGTCTCGCGAGCACGCCGTCGTGGGGGTCGTCGTGGTGGGGCAGGCGGTCTGGCTCGGATTCGTGATGCTGCGCGGGTGGTACAGCGCGGCCGACCTGCCCAACATCGCCTTCGCCACCGGGCGCGATCTCGACTGGGACTACCTGACGAGCACCCTCGGTGGCCACTTCGGGGTGGCCCAGCGACTGGTCTACTGGTTGCTCAACAGGGGCGCGCCGCTCGAGTGGTGGGTCACCGTCCTGGTGCGACTGATCTGCCAGGCCGTCACGACGGTGCTGCTCTGGCGCCTGTGCCGCGCCCTCGTCGGGCCGCGACCATGGCTGCCGGTCGTCCTGGTCTGCTACGCGTCGAGCACCTACCTGGTGCCGGGGACCGTTGCGCTCAACAGCGGTCTGGGCCTGGCGATCAGCCAGATGTGCCTGGTCGGCGCACTGCTCGCCCACGTGAGGTACGCACGCGAGCGTCGACTGGCGGACGCCGTCGTCGTCGCCGTCCTGGTGCTCGTCATGCTCTCCTTCGCGCAGGGATCACTGCCCACGCTCGTCTTCCTGCCCGTCCTCTCGCTGGTCTTCCTGCGCGAGGGGACCCTGCGGCAACGCGTGACGGGTGAGCTGTCGCTGTGGCGGGGGTGGCTGGTCCTGGCGCTGGCCCTCGGGGTCTTCGCGGGTCTCTACCTGGTCGGTGACTACAACAGCCCGTCGTCGGCGTTCACCGCTGCCGACGCCCTCTGGCTGGTCGGCCAGGCCTGGATCATGATCCTCGGACCGGCGCTCCTCGGTGGCCCGTGGAGCTTCTACTCCTTCCCCGACCAGTGGAGCGCCTATGCCGACCCGCCCCTCGCGCTGGTCGTCCTCGGGCAGGTGGCGCTGGTCGGCCTGGTCGCGCTGAGCGTCCGGCAGTCGGGCCGGATCGCACTCGTCGCGTGGGCGATCCCGGTGTGGACCGCCGTGACCAGTCTCGTGCTCGTCGGCACAGGTCGGTGGTCCTTCCTCGGCGAGGTGATCCCGAGCGCGCTGCGCTACAGCCACTTCGTGCCGGTGTCGCTCGCGCTCGGCATCGTGCTGGCCTTCGGGTCGGGGACACCCGCTGCCAGGGCCGGCAGGAGGAGCCTCGTCGCGTGGTCGGACCCGCACCGCCGGAGGGTCGTGGCGGGGGTCGCGACGGGGCTCGTCGTCATCGCGAGCCTCGTCTCGACGTGGAGGTTCGCCGAGGTGTTCTGGGACAACCCGGCGCAGCGCTACACCACCACGCTCCTGCGCGACGCCGCCGAGCGTGGTCCCGGCGTCCAGGTGTACGACACCCTGCTACCCGAGTCGGTGGTGCCGTACGTCTCGCAGATGTACGTCTCCGACCTGCTCGCGCTCGGAGGGGCCTCGGCGGAGCTCGGCGGGCAGTCCTCCAACCGCCTGGTCGTGGACGGGAACGGGAAGCTGGTGACGGCGAAGTTCTTCGACACCGCGGACTTCACCAACAAGCGGAAGAAGGGCTGCGGCATCCACGTCTACGGGGAGGGGAGCACTCTCATTCCACTGGAGCCGGTCACGCGGACCCGGGAGTGGTTCCTGCAGCTCGAGCTCTACCAGCCGCGCGACAACAGCGTCACCATGTCAGTCGTCGACGCGGACGGCCGGGAGCTGGCCGTCGGCGGCGACGGCGCCACCCTGGACATGCGCGGCCCGCTCGTCGTCCTCCATCGCCGGATCCAGAGCGGCAGGCCGGCCCTCATCACGCTCGAGGCGTCAGACCCGCAGACGAACTTCTGCCTCGTGCACACGTTCGTCGGGGTTCCCTTGCCCTGACCCGCCGGGCTCCGCGCACTAGGCTCCGCGCATGCGCGCGCTCCCGGCGGTCAAGGACCTCTACGCGGGCTCCGCCCAGGGCGTTCGACGCATGCTCGTGCGCTACGGCCCCGAGATCGAGACACCGCCGGTCGAGCATCGCTGGCGGCACTGGGCGTACAGCCTGGGAGCGGTCCACGACTCGTCGGCGCTGGTCGAGCTGGACGTCCCGTGGTGGACCTACCGTGCGGCCGCCGAGGTGCACGCGTGGCTGACGGCCCGGCCGGCACCGGTGACGGTCTTCGAGTACGGCTCCGGTGCAAGCACGGTGTGGCTGGCACGCCGGGCGGACCGGGTGCACAGCGTCGAGCACCACGCCGGATTCGCAGGCCAGATGCAGCAGGCGCTCGCCGAGCACCCGCACGCGGTCGTCCGCGTCGTCGAGCCGGTGGGCAGTCCCCGTCCGGTCGTGCCGTCCCGCAAGGAGGGTCACGCTGGCCTGGACTTCGAGTCGTACGTCGGCGCCATCGATGAGGTGCCGGGCTCGTTCGACCTGGTGGTCATCGACGGTCGTGCCCGCGAGGCCTGCCTCGAGGCAGCGGTGGGGCGGCTGGCCCCGGACGGGATGATCGTCTTCGACAACAGCCGGCGTCAGCGCTATCGCGAGGCGATCCGCCGGTCGGGCCTCCGGGAGCGCGTCCTGCGGGGACTCACCCCGAGCCTGCCCTATCCCGAGCAGACGTCGCTGCTCAGGAGGCCCTGAGGTCGCGCAGCCCGTGGCGCGCCACGCCCGTCGCGGCGAGCACGACGTCGGCCACGACCAGCAGCACCCGTGACGCCACCGCCACGGCGAGTGCTGCATCGACGCCCGCCGTGGGTCCGAGAGCGAGCAACAGGACCCCTTCGCGTACGCCGACACCCGCGGGTGCCGGGACGAACGCCAGGCCCGCCGCCCACGCCAGTCCGATGCCGCCGATCGCCGCCGCCACATCGGTCACGCCGAGGGGGCCGTAGGCGCTCATGAGGACGGCCAGCTGTCCACCCAGCAGGACCCAGCCGAGGATCGCCCACAGCCAGGCCAGCCCGACACCGCGTCCGGACACACGTGCCTCGAGCGACTGACCTCCCGACCAGACACTCAGGCGGTCGAGCACCGCCATGAGGGCGCGCGGGTGCAGCAGCACCGCGAGGGGCACGACCAGGACGAGGAGCCACCAGTAGCGCCGGAGGCCGTCAGGACTCGCCCATGGGAGCAGGACCGCCCCGACCGAGATGCCGCTCGCCGTCACTACGACCAGGAGCAGGAGGCCCGCCCCGAGCATCAGCCGGCGCGGGGCGCCCCAGCGGGCGCCGAGATGCACCTGGGCCAGCACCGGCCACACCGATCCCGGGACGTACTTGCCGAGCTGGCTGAGGTAGAACACGGCCGCGGCGTCGCGGCGGCCGACCTCCACGCCGAGGCCGGTGAGGAGCGCCAGCCACATCCGGGCGAGGCACATCGTCGCCGCCACCCCCAGCACTCCGGCGAGCGCCACCCGCCCGACGCTGAGCCGGCGTACGGCCGTCGCGACGTCGTCGCCCTGGCGGGCCAGGAGGTAGACGCAGCCGCCGACGACGGCGGCAGCCAGGGCCCACCGGACCACGAGGCCCCGCCGCGTCGGCGGGGACGAACCGTCCGGCTGCGCGGACTGCCCGTTCAGGAGTCGGCCGCCCGATCAGGGACGAGCGACGGAGGGGGAGCCGGAGGGGAGGACATGTCCGCGCCGGGGAACGGCACCTGGAACCGGGAACGCTTGGTGTGCTCGAGGTTGTCCTCGATCAGGACGCGGTTCGCACGGATGAGGTCCGAGATCACCCCGAGCATCAGGCTCATGAAGGCGAGGATGAGCAGGACTGCACCCACCAGGAGCGACTGGAGGTGGCCGTCCTCGCGGTCGCGGATCCACAGCACGCCGTACCTCGCGAAGGGGATGAGGCCCAGGACGCCCAGCACTGCTGTCACCCATGCGAACAGCACGTAGGGCTTGTACATCATGAAGGAGCGCACGATGGCGGCCATCGACTTCAGCACGTGCTCCCGCGTCGAGCCGAACAGCCGTGAGTCCCGCGACCTCGGGTTGGTGGTGATCGGGATGCTGTCGATCTTCAGACGCTTGTTGCCCGCCTGGATGATCGTCTCCATGCAGTAGCTGAAGCGGGTGATGGTGTTGAGCACCATCAGGCTCTCGCGGGAGTAGGCCCGGAAGCCGCTGGCCGCGTCGGGGAGGTCGGTGCCCGCTGCGCGGTTGACCACGGCGCTGCCGATCCGCTGGAGCAGCTTCTTGGTCGGTGAGAAGTGCTCGATCAGGTGGGTCTGCCGGTCCGCGATCACCAGGTCCGCGCGCTTCTCGACGATCGGCCGGACGAGGTCCGGGATCCGCTCCTGCGGGTACTGGTTGTCGCCGTCGGTGTTGACCACGATGTCCGCACCGAGCTCGAGCGAGCGCATCACCCCGTCCCTGAAGGAGCGTCCGAGGCCCTGCGTGCGGGAGTGGTGGACGAACTGGGTGACACCGTGCTCCTGGGCGACTGCCACCGTGTTGTCGGTGCAGCCGTCATCGATGACGAGGATCTCGATCTCGTCGATCCCGGGGATCCGGCGCGGGATGGAGGCGAGGACGGCCGGCAGCGTCTGCTCCTCGTTCAAGCAGGGGATCTGCACGATCAGCTTCACTGTGGCGGCCTCGTTGTCCGGGGGGTCGGCGTGCGGGTCACGCTAGTCGTTGCGGCGCCCGGCCATCGACTACAGTCGCCGCGTGCCGCAGCAGTCCGTCCCACCTTCCTCGGCCTGGGCACCCACGCTGCGACGTTCCGTCCGGCTCTTCCGCGCGTTCCGGCTCGAGCAGACCCGGCCCGACGTCTTCTACGGCGCGCTCGCCGAGGACTCCGTCGGGCACCTGTCGGAGTACGCCGACCTCGTCGGGAGCCGGATGCTCGACGTCGGAGGTGGCCCGGGCTACTTCCGGCGGGCGTTCGAGGACGCGGGAGCGACCTACTTCGCCCTCGACGCCGACGCCGGCGAGCTCTCCGGGCTCGGCGAGATCTCGCCGAGGACGGTGCTGGGCAGCGGCATGCAGCTGCCCTTCGGGGACGGCACGTTCGACGTCTGCTACTCCTCCAACGTGCTCGAGCACGTGTCCGAGCCGTGGCGGATGGCCGACGAGATGGTCCGGGTGACGCGACCGGGCGGCATCACGTTCATCTCCTACACCGTCTGGTTCGGCCCGTGGGGCGGGCACGAGACGGCTCCGTGGCACTACCTCGGCGGGCGTCGCGCGCGCCGCCGCTACCGGCGTACGCACGGGCACGAGCCCAAGAACAGGTTCGGCGAGTCGCTCTTCGCGGTGACGGTCCGCGCAGGCCTGGACTGGGCACGCGGGCAGACGGACGCCGAGGTCCTCGACGTCGTCCCCCGCTACAACCCGCGGGCCGCCCGCTGGCTGACGTACGTCCCGGTGGTTCGCGAGGTCGTCACCTGGAACCTCGTCATCGTCCTGCGCCGGCGATGAGCCCACCGACCACGAGCAGCCCGACGGCGATCACCTGGCGGTTCCGGCTCGTCGCGTGCTGCCTGGTCCTCGTGGCCCTCGCCTTCTCGCAGCGCCCGGGACGCATCGTCAGCGACACGAAGTTCGACCTCGTCGCCGACCCCGGCGCGATGCTCGGGCGGGCGCTGCACATGTGGGACCCGTCGGGTGGCTTCGGGCAGATCCAGAATCAGGCCTACGGCTACCTCTTCCCCATGGGGCCCTTCTTCTGGCTCGGCGACCTCCTCACGGTGCCCGGGTGGGTCGTCCAGCGGACGTGGTGGTCCCTGCTGCTGGTGGTCGCCTTCCTCGGCGTCGTCAAGCTGTGCGCCGCGCTGGACCTCGGGTCGCCGACCAGCCGCATCGTCGCGGGGTTCGCCTACGCGCTGTCGCCCCGCATCCTGACCACCATCGGCCCCATCTCCATCGAGGGCTGGCCGATGGCGCTGGCACCGTGGGTGCTGGTGCCGCTCGTCCTCGGCTCGCGGGCCCGCTCACCGCGGCGGGCCGCGGCGCTGTCGGCACTGGCGGTCGCGGCGGTGGGCGGGGTGAACGCCGCCGCGACCTTCGCCGTCATCCCGCTCGGCGCGGTGTGGCTGCTCACCCGCTCCGCGGGGCCCCGGCGCCGGGCGCTGATGACGTGGTGGCCGCTCCTGGTGGTCGCGGGCACCGCCTGGTGGCTCGTCCCGCTCCTCCTGCTCGGTGCGTACAGCCCGCCGTTCCTCGACTTCATCGAGACCGCCTCGATCACGACCTTCCCCACGACGCCGTTCGACGTGCTCCGCGGCACCTCGCACTGGGTCCCGTACGTCGACTCGACCTGGCGCGCGGGCAACGACCTCGTCTCCACGGGCTACGTGGCGCTTAACGGCGCAGTGCTCGTCGTGCTCGGGCTCGCGGGCATCGCGCTGCGGGGCAACCCGCACCGCCAGTTCCTGGCCCTCGGCACGTTGCTGGGCCTCGTCCTGGTGTCGCTGGGGCACTCGGGCAGCGTGTCGGGATGGTTCGCCGCCGACGAGCGGTCCGCGCTCGACGGCGTGCTGGCGCCGCTGCGCAACGTGCACAAGCTCGAGCCGCTGGTGCGGCTGCCGCTGGTCCTGGGGCTGGCGCACCTGCTCGCCGCCGCCGCAGCACGCGTGCGGGCCGCTCCGCCACGGTCGCTCCGCGAGCGGCTGGAGGACGGCGACCGCGTGGCGTACGCCGGTGTGCTGGCGCTGAGCGTCGTCGCCGTGGCGGGCGTCGCGAGCCCGGCGCTCGCCGGACGCCTGGCGCCGGCCGACGACTTCGAGGCGGTCCCCGGCTACTGGGAGCGAGCAGTGTCGTGGCTCGGCACGACCGCAGACCGCGACCCGGACGGGACGACCGCGCTGCTCGTGCCCGGCTCCAGCTTCGCCACCTACCTGTGGGGCACCCCCGAGGACGAGCCGGCGCAGGCCTATGGTGTCGCCGGGTGGGCGGTGCGCAACGCCGTGCCGCTCGCGCCGCCGGGCAACATCAGGATGCTCGACGCCGTCGAGGCCCGCCTGGCCGCCGGCCGGCCCTCGCCGGGCCTCGCCGCCTACCTCCGCCGGGCCGGGGTGGGGCGGCTGGTGGTGCGCAACGACCTGCGTGCCTCCGACGACGTGCCGCTCCCGGTCCTGGTGCACCAGGCGATCGAGGGCTCACCCGGGCTCACCAAGGTCGCCGAGTTCGGCCCGGACGTCGGCGGGCCGGTGCGCCTCGACGAGGACGACGAGGAGGACGACGAGGAGGACGACGAGGAGGCCGACGAGGAGGCCGACGAGGAGGCCGACGAGGAGCGGCCGCGCCGCGTGGTCGTGGACGGGGGCTGGCACGCCGACTACCCGGCCGTCGAGGTCTACGAGGTGGCCGGCGCCGGAGCGGCCGCCGGAAGCCCGGCCCCACCGGTGGTGGTGGGCGGGCCGGAGGACCTCCTCGACCTGCTCGACGCCGACCTGCTGGGCGACGAGCCCGCGGTGCTCGCGCTCGACGCACCGGACGGGCCCGACGGCGGTGGGCTGGTCCTGACGGACGGGCTGCGCCGTCGCGAGGCGACCTTCGCCCGCGTGCACGACGGCCGGTCGGCGACGCTCGCCCCGGACGACGACGGTCGCAGGGGTGCGCCGGCGCGCGAGTACGTGCTCGAGGACCAGGCCCGCTGGGAGACGACGGCGCAGGTCCTCGGGGCACGCTCGGTCGACGCGTCCGGGTCGCGAGCCTTCGCGGACACCATCGGCCCGGTGCTGCCGGAGACACTGCCGTACGCCGCCTTCGACGGCCGGCCGGAGACGGCGTGGGAGTCCGGGATCCCGCGCAGTGACGAGGACCCCTGGGTGCGGGTGGTCCTCGCGGAGTCCCGCGAGGTCGGGCCGGTGACCGTCGTCGCCGGCGAGACCCAGGGCGACGACGCGACCTCCTTGGTGGTCGAGACGGAGGCGGGCACGTCCGAGGCCCGGACGCTGCTGCCGGGGGAGTCGGTCACGCTCGTGCCGCCGGCGGGCCCGACGTCGTGGATCCGCGTCGCGGCGGCCCCGAGCGACGGTCCAGCGGAGGGCCTGTCCATCGCCGAGGTGCGCGTCCTGGGGCTCGACCTCGACCGGACCCTCGTGCTGCCGGAGGTCCCGGCCGGGTGGGGCGCACCCGACCACGTGCTCCTCGCGGCGCCCACCAGCCGCGGCGCCTGCGTGGAGGTGGGGAGCGACGTGCGGTGCGCCCCCGGACGGCAGCGCCCGGACGAGGACGGCGGTGTCATCGACCGGACGGTCCGCCTGGGCACCGGCGCCGACTACGAGGTCTCGGTCGGCGTGCTCCCGGTGGCCGGCGACGCGCTCGAGGGACTGCTGCAGCGCAACCAGCTCGTCAACGTGACGGCCTCCTCGACGGGTGCGCCGGACGCTCGCGCCTCCGCGGTGGCCGCGATCGACGGGGCCGGTGGCACGACGTGGACCGCCGACGTCGACGACCCGACCCCGACGCTCACCCTCAGCTGGATCGGGAAGCGTCCCGTGCGTGCGATCGAGCTCGGGCTCGACCGCGAGGCCGCGGCCGCCCCGGCCACCCGCGTCGAGCTCGTGCACGACGCCGGACGACAGACCGTGGAGCTCGACCCCGACGGCTATGCCCGGGTGGAGCCGTTCCGCACCACCCGCCTCGAGGTCCGGGTCCTGGACTCCGCGCGGGCCGGGACCCGGTCCGCCTTCGGCGGCATCGACCCGGTGGGGGTCGGTGTGAGCGAGCTGCGGGTGAGCGGCGTCGGTCTGCTGCCGATCGAGCTGCCGGAGACACCGGTGGACATCGGCTGCGGGTTCGGTCCCGCGCTGCGCGTGGGCGGCGACATCTACGCCACCAGCGTCACCGCCTCCGCCCGGCAGCTGTTCGACGGCGAGCTCGTGACCGCCCGCGCCTGCGGTCCTGCGACGGTCGACCTCGGGTCGTCGACCACGCGGGTCGTCAGCACGCCCGCACCCGCGTTCCGGCCGGTGCGGGTGGTCCTCAGCCGGCCCGGGGCCGCGGCGCTCGGGACCTCCCCGTCCAGCGCCACCCTCCGGCCCACCTCGCCCGTGACCGCCGGGCTGGCGCTGGAGGACGCGGACGCGCCCTCGGTGGTGGCGCTGCACCAGAACGTCAACGCGGGCTGGCACGCGCGGCTCCCCGACGGCGAGGAGGCGGCGGACCTGACCGTCGACGGGTGGCAGCAGGGCTGGCGGGTGCCGGCCGGTACCGACTCGCTGGACCTGCGCTACGGCCCGGACCGGACCTACCGGGCGGCGCTGCTCGGCGGCGCCGCCCTGCTCCTCGTCCTGCTGCTCGGCGCCGTGGTGGTGCCGCGCCGCGGCTCGGCGACGCCTCCCGTGCGCACCGCGGTGGCGGGATGGGTCGTCCCGGTCGCAGGTCTGATCACCCTCGGCCTGGTCGCAGGGTGGCCGGGCGTCGGCTGGGGCGCCTTGGGCGCCGGTCTCGGCCTCGTCGCCCGCACGCGCTTCCCGGCAGCCGTCGTCGCCCTCGCCGCCGGGGTGCCCCTGCTCGCGGCCGCCGGCGTCTACTGGTTGCGGCCGCTCGGCTCGGAGGACGGCTGGGCAGGGGCGCTGCTCGCCCCCCAGCTGCTGGTGGCCCTGTCGCTGGGCGCCTGGCTCGCCGCCGTGGCGGCCCACGGGGGACGGATGTCGCGCAGCCGCTGGGAGGGTCGCTCCACCACCCGGTGAAGCACCTCGGAGACGGCGACCGAGGCGAGGAGCGTGAGCGAGAACAGCTCCAGTCCACGGCCCTCGAACAGCGGCATGTCGCGCCACTCGGTGATCAGCTCGAGCAGCAGCAGGTGCACGCAGAAGATCCCGTAGGACAGGTGCCCGAGGTGGCGGAGCACGGGACGCGACAGCACCCGGGCGAAGCGCCCGTCGGCGGGCGCGAACACGCCCGGCAGGACGATGAGTCCCGCGACGGCGGCGTACAGCAGGTTCTTGGTCAGCGCCGCACCCAGCGTCGGGGGAGTCAGGTCCGCGGGCCCGGCGACGGGCGTGGCGGCGACGGCGAAGAGGGCCGCGGCCGAGAGCCAGCACAGGCCGGGGGACCGGCCCAGCTCCAGGACCAGCACGGTCAGCCGGTCCCGGGCGCCCCGGTCGCGGTGGCGGGCCCGCGTGACCGTCCGGGCGAGGACCAGGCCGACCGCGAACCACGTGAGGTAGGACGGCAGCCAGAGCCGCATCATCGTGTCGCCCGTGTCCAGGCGCACCGACAGGTCCAGCAGCCAGACGACGGTGGTCGCCACCATCGCGAGGACCACGGGGGCGAGGCGGGCACGCCCGGGGCGTCCGTCCCGGCGGGGGAGGGCCAGCCACATCAGGGCCGGCAGGACGACGTAGAAGGCCACCTCGGTGGCCAGGCTCCACATCTGGGTCAGGCCGTCGGGCAGCTGGTCGTCGACGTAGATGTCGGCCAGCAGGAGCGTCGAGGCCCACTGGCCTGGCCCGGCGTCGTCGTTGCCGGGGAGCAGCGACAGGGCGGCGACGGCCGTGATGACGTAGACCGGCGCGAGCCGCAGCGCGCGCTTCCACAGGTAGCGACCGGTCGACGGCGCCGGCCGTCCCGTGCGGTGCCGCTCGAACCACGGCAGGGACAGCAGGAATCCGGACAGCACGAAGAACACCGCCACGCCGACGTCGAGCCGCGCGAGCGCCCAGCCCCACACCGGCTCGGAGTAGTCGCCGGCCCAGAAGGCGGCGTGCGTGGCGAGGACGGCCATCGCGGCCAGGGCGCGCAGCGAGTCCAGGACGGGGAACGTCGTCGCGACGCTCGAGTCGTCCGGGCGCTGCATGGAGCGATGATCGCACGCGGTGCCGCGCCCGGCGGCACTATCGTGCGCGCATGCCGCTCCTGCGCCGTGTGGTCGCCGTCCTGTCCCGCCTGCTCGCCACCTCCCGCGACCGCGGTGTCGTGGACGTCCTCGGCTCGTCCGCGCGGTGGGGCTGGGGGTGGCTCACCGGGGGACCGCGGGCGCGCCGCGCGCCCGGCGGCTTCGCCTGGGACGGACGGACACTGCCCTACTTCGTCCACGGCTACCACTACACCTGGCTCAACGAGCGCGCCGTCGAGGTGGCCCTCGCGCTGGACCTGCTCGAGCGGCACCCCGGAGCCGAGGTCCTGGAGGTCGGCAACGTGCTCGGGCACTACGCGGACGTGTCGCACGTCGTCGTCGACAAGTACGAGCAGGCGCCCGGCGTCCTCAACGCCGACGTCGCCGACCTCGACCTCGGCAGGACCTTCGACCTCGTGCTGGCCATCTCCACCCTCGAGCACGTGGGCCTCGACGAGGACGTCCTCGACCCGGCCAAGCCCGCCCGGGCCATCGAGCGGCTGCGCGCGCACGTCAGGCCCGGGGGCAGGCTGTGGATCACCCACCCCGTGGGCTACAACCCCTCGCTGGACGCGCAGCTGCGATCGGGCGAGATCCCGTCGAGCCGGATGCGCGCGCTGGTGCGCGAGAGGCACCGCAACCGCTGGCGGGAGGTGGTGCCCGAGGAAGCCTGGGGGACGCCGTACGACCGGCTCCTCTACACCGCCCACGCGGTCGTCGTGGTCGAGATCGACGCGCGGTGAATTTGCCTTCGAAGTTGGGTGCCACGTAGGTGACTGGCTGGTAACGTGCGCGCGTCACATGAGCCGAACGAGGGAGCACCAAGAGTGAGCAGGAAGCTCGGAGTCATCTTGACGGGAGTGGGCGTCTTCTTCCTCGCCGTGGCCTTGCTGGCGAGGTTCTACGCCTACGACCGCCTGGCTGTGGTCCCGCTGGACCAGGACACGGTCTCCGTGTCCGAGGGCCCGGACGCCACCATCTTCGACATTGCCAGCCAGCAGGAGATCACCGTCGACCTGGTCTCCACCCGCAACGTCGTCGGTGACGTCGAGGCCTCCGAGGAGGCCAGCGACGAGCTCGGCCGCGACATCGCCGTGTGGGAGACGCTGGTCTACACCGACGAGCCGGGCGCCGAGGTCAGCCCCGACGACCCGCCGCGCTCCGGCAGCCACGACCGCGTCGCCTTCGACCGGCACACCGGCGAGACCGTCAAGTGCTGTGACACCTTCACCGCCACCACCGCCGACGACCGCGGCGTGGAGGTCAAGGACACCATCGGGTTCGAGGGCCTCTACTTCAAGTTCCCCTTCCAGACCGAGCAGAAGACCTACCAGTTCTGGGACGGCTCGCTCGGCGAGGCTCCGGACATCGAGTTCCAGGAGGCCGAGACCATCGAGGGGCTCGAGGTCTACCGCTTCGAGCAGCAGATCGCGCCGTCGACCGTCGGCAACATCACCGCACCGGCGGCGTTCTTCGGCATCGACGAGGAGGGCGACGTCACCCTCGACCGCGTCTACTCCAACACCCGCACGCTCTGGATCGAGCCGGAGACCGGCGTGATCATCCGCGGCCAGGAGGACCAGCTCACCGTCGCCGAGTACCAGGGCGAGGAGGTGGCCACGCTCACCGACGTCGTCATCGGCTACAACCCCGACACAGTCTCGGAGAACGTCGACACCTACTCCTCGCTCGCCACCCAGCTCAAGATCGTCCGCATCTGGCTGCCGATCGTGGGCGGCATCCTCGGCCTGCTGCTGCTCGTGGCCGGGATCGCGATGATGGCCCGGCAGCGCAACCGTCCGGCGCACACCGCCTGACGAGGAACCACCCACCCGACCCGCACAGCGGTCGGGGCGACGGCCGGCGGGATCACCCCGCCGGCCGTCCGCACGTCGTGGGGTCCGCGCCCCGCGCCGACGACTCGCGCCCGTCGTCGCGACCGTCCCCGTCCGTGTCCGCGTCGGCCGGATCGGTGCGCACGGTCCGGCCGTCGAGCAGCCGGTGCCCGGTGACCTCGCGCAGGTCGGCGATGCCGTCGCCGTCCGTGTCGCGCCGGAAGGGCAGGCTGCTCGTGCGCTGCCGGACGACGGCGGGTCCCGAGCACGGCACGACCCGCTGCCGGACCACGTAGCCGCGGACCTCGCGGCCGTCCGCCATGCCGTCCCCGTCGCTGTCGGCGTCCCGCGGGTCGGTGCCGGTGCCGAGGCCGGTGACCGACAGTCCGAGCGCCTCGACGACGGTGGCGGCCAGCAGGGCGTGGCCGGCGTCGGTCAGGTGGACCCGGTCGGCGCCGACGAGGTCCGCGCGGTCCGCGCCGAGCGCGTCACGCTCCTCGAACGCGGCTCCGGCGTCGACGTACGCGACGCGGCGCAGGCCGAGGGCGGTCCCGCGCAGCGCCTCGCCGTACGCCGCCCACGCCTCGACGCCCACCTGGTAGCGCCGCACCGGCCGGACCAGGACGTGGCACGGCGGACGGTCGCTGAGCTGGTCGATGCGTCGGATCGCGTCCCGCACCTGCGTCCGGTAGGCGTCCACCGGCACGCGGGCGACGGAGTCGTTGGAGCCGATGAGGTGCACCACGCACGTCGGCTGCAGCTCGCGCACCGCGTAGGCGTGCGCGTCGGTGAAGTACGTCGCCGCGGTGGCGCCGCCGACACCGCCGTTGACGCCCTGGACACCGGGGGAGTCGTCCGGCCGTCGGGTGCTGCGCCGCAGGTCGCGGACCGGGGCGGGCGCCGTGCCCGACGGGAAGGCCCCCTGCAGGCGGGCGACGACCTGGTCGACGTAGCGGTTGCCGGTCGTGCTGGCGCCGACGCCGTACGTCGTCGACGACCCGAGGAAGAGCAGGCGCACGCTGCGGACGCCGCGCTGCGCGAGTGCGGTCGTCAGGGGCACGAGGTCGGGCTGGCTCAGGGCGCTGTCGCCCAGCTCGCGGCGGTCGGACAGGCCGTCACGGTCGCGGTCCGTCCGCGCCGCGGCGTCGCGCGACACTCCGGTGACGACCACCTCGCCGACCACCTCGCCGACCACCCCGTCGACGCGGCCGGCTGCGGGGGCGGCGACGGCCATGAGCATCGTGCATCCGGCCGCGGACATCACCAGCGCTCGGGCGGTCGTCCTCGTCCGTCGCGCGGCGAGGGGGTGACGAGGCCAACGGAGCACGGGGGCAACGTACCTCCCCGCGATGGTCGCGGCAGCCGGACGACCGGTCCCGTCACCCGGCAGGGAGGTCCCGGGTGTCCTGCAGGTGCGCCACGAAGATGGCGGTGCCCGGCGTGAGCGTCCCGCGGGTGCGTGACCAGCCGCCCCACACGCGGTCGTGGTGCTCGGGCCACTCGGGCTCGACGAGGTCGACCAGCCTGAAGCGGCGCGCCGCCAGCAGCCGCACCCAGTCGCCGAGGGTGCGGTGGTGCTCGACGTAGGACACGACGCCCGACGCGTCGTCGATCTCGACGTAGGGGGTGCGGTCCCAGTAGGACTGCGTCGCCGTCAGGCCCGGCTCGCCCGGGTCGTCGGGGAACATCCACCGCGTGGGGTGGGTGACGGAGAACGCGAACCGCCCGCCGGGGCGCAGCACGCGGGCGACCTCGCCGACCGCCCGGTCGATCTCGGCGACGAACTGCAGGGCGCCGAAGGAGCAGAAGACGATGTCGAAGCTGCCGGGGGCGAAGGGGAGGTCGGTCGCGGTCCCGCGCACGGACGGCACCCTGACCCCGGTCTCCTCGTCGAGGCGGAGCGAGTGCTGGAGCTGGCGGTGGGAGAGGTCGAGGCCGAAGCCGCGTCCGCCGTGGGTGCGCACCCAGCGCGAGCACTGTCCTGCACCGCTGCCCACCTCGAGGACGTCGAGGCCGCGGACGTCGCCGAGCACCCGCAGCTCGTCCTCGGTGTGCCCCTCGGGGCCCCAGACGAACCCGGCGTCGCCGAGGAACGCACCGTGGGTGGCCTGGTACTCGTCGGCGTAGCGGTCCCAGTCGGGCCCGTTGGCGGCGCGTGACTCCCGCTCGGAGACCGGTCGTCGCTCGACCCGCACCGACTGGGGTTCGTGATCGTGCACCCCCGGAGCGTAGAGGAGCCGGCGCACCGGACAGGAGCCTGTCCGGTGCGCCGGCGTGGTGCGGGGCGGGGCTGCGGCGTGTCAGCCGATGCCGGACGTCCCGCGCTCGCTGGCCGAGCGGCCGTTGCGCACCTGCGGGTCACGCGGGCCCGAGCGCCAGTCGGCCGGGTCGGCCTTGGCGCGGACCTCGGCGCCGTCGCGGACGCCACCCCGGTCGGTGTCGCACTTGGTCGGGTCGGTCTTGGCCTTGCCGAAGCGCTTGTTGGCCTTGCCGGTCGTCTCGACCTTGTCCTTGAGGCCGTCGCGGTCGGTGTCCTTCTTCGTCGGGTTCGACCGGGTCCTGCCGATGACGAAGCTGCCCTTGCGCGTCTTCACCTTCTGCTTGATCTTGTAGCCCGTGACCTCGCGGCCGTCGCTGAGCCCGTCCTTGTCGGTGTCCTTGCGCAGCGGGTCGGTGGTCACCGTGATGGACTTCCGGGCCTTCGTGCCGCAGACCTCGAAGCGCTCGCGGACCTGCACGCCCTTGACCTCGGCACCGTCGCCGAGCCCGTCGTTGTCGGTGTCCGCGTCGAGCGGGTCGGTGCCGTGGGTGGTGACCTCGGCGCCGTCGGTGAGCCCGTCGTCGTCGGTGTCCGCGTCGAGCGGGTCGGTGCCGTGGGTGGTGACCTCGGCGCCGTCGGTGAGGCCGTCGCCGTCGGTGTCGGGGTTGTTCGGGTTGGTGCCCTCGGCGGTCTCCTGACCGTTCGGCAGGCCGTCACCGTCCGGGTCGGTCGGGTCGGGCACGACGGTGAAGGTCACCGAGTCCGAGCCGCTCGCCGTGCCGTTGTCGTCGGTCTGGGTCGCGGTCACGGTGTGCGGGCCGGCGCCGAGCGGCGTGCTGGGCGAGCACGACCAGGTGCGGTCCTGCCGCACCACCGCCGTGCACAGGACGGTGTCGCCCTCACGGACGGTCACGGTCGCGCCGGGCTGGCCGGTGCCGGAGATCGCCGGCGTCGAGTCCGTCACGACCGCCCCGGCTGCGGGGGAGGTGATGTCCGGTGCCGCAGGGGCGCCCGACTGGGGACCGCTGTCGCACTCCACGCCGCCGCTGGGCGCGGTGGCGTCCACGGCCGACGGCGCGACGGCGAGCGACACGTCGGCGACCGTGATCCGAGGTGCCGGGGCCGGGAGGGTGATGACCTCGAGGTCGACGCGGAAGAGGGCGTCCAGCGTCGCCCTGCCGGTGGCGCCGGCGGACTGCTGGGTGGGCTGGAACGCGGTGATCGTCAGGTCGACGAGCGCGTCGAGGCCCGACGGGAGCGCGATGGTGCGCGGCTGGCTGTTGAGCGGGATGGGAATCTGGTTGCCCTGGATCGTCGCGACGACGGTGGGCGGGCTGGCGTAGCCGGCGGAGCCCGTCGTCCCGTCGGAGCGCGCCTGGAGGACGACGGGGTGCGTCACGTCGACGGTGACCAGACCGCCGAGCAGCTCGACGTCGCCCACGGTGGTGGTGGCGCTGGAGAGGACGTCCGAGCCACCGGCGCCGTCGTCGACGAGGTAGGTGCCGGTCCGGGTCTCGGACGCCTCGACGTCGACGAGCGCGCCGCTGACGCCGGGGAGGAACGCCGGGATGGTGCCCACGGTGCTGCGCGCCAGCGTCGTACGCGACTGGGACAGCGTGCGGGTGCCGTTCACGCCGGGCACGCAGGAGTCGCCGCCGGACCACGCGGCCTGCGTGTCACCCTGCACGAGGCCGATGTCGGCCAGCGGGGCCAGCGGGACGGGCGCGAGCGTCTCCGGCGCCGGGTCGCTCGACGGCGGCGCGGTGGCGGTCTGGGAGTCGGTCTGGATCGGGACGTTGCCGAAGAGCAGGTCGGCGTCGAGGTTGGACGACGTGGCGGTGGAGCTGCCGCTGCCGCTGGCGGCGCTGGTGACGGCGCTCCGGCTGTGCCCGATCTCGACGTCCGCGACCGACCCGGGTGCGAGCGGTGCCAGGAGGTCGGCGCTCAGGTCGACGATGTCCGCGTGCGCGGAGCCGGAGTACGCCGCCGGCAACGGCGCTGCCGACGCGGGCGCTGCGGTGAGTCCCAGGAGCGATCCCGGGAGGACGACGGCCATGGCTGCGAGCGACGCCGTCGTGACCCGGCGCGAGTGCCGGGGTGGGTGTGTGTGATGCATCTGTGCCCCCTCATGTAGTGGCGTCGAGCGGATTCTCGGGAAACCCACGCGACGGATACCTGCGATCAAACCGATCAACGACGAAGCCACGCAGAGGTAACACAAAGGTTCCCCGTAGGGGTGAGACGCGGGTCGTGCCACGATCAGCGGGTGAGCGACCTCGAGCTGTCACTGGACCCGTTGGCGGGCGGCCACTCGGGCCGGACCTTCCTCGGGGAGGTGGGCGGCGAGCGTGCCGTCGTGCGCATCTACCCGCCGGGGGACGGGCGCGGCTCCGCCGCGCCGGAGGTCGACCGGGCGGTGCTGCGCCTGGTGCGTGGACTGGTGCCGGTGCCCGAGGTGCTCGAGGCGAGGCGGGAGGACCCGGCCTCGGGGCTGCCGGGCCTGCTCGTGACCGCGTACGTGCCGGGCGAGCGCGGTGACCTCGTGCTGCCGGGCTTGGACGAGGACGGCACGCGCCGGCTCGGTCGCTCGATGGGCCGGGTCGCCGGCACGCTCGCCGGGATGCCGATGCTGCGCCCGGGACCGTTCGTGGACGCGGACCTGTCGGTCGGCCGCTTCCCGGGCGACGACCTGGGGGAGTGGATCGAGTCCCGGCTGCCCGGCTGGCCCCAGGGACGACGAGCCAGCCTCGTGGAGGCGGCGGGGCCGGCCCAGGACGTGCTCGACACCGTCGGTCGCACCTGCGTGGTGCACAGCGACCTCAACCCCAAGAACGTCCTCGTGGACCCCGGCACGCTCGAGCCCACCGCCGTCCTCGACTGGGAGTTCGCCCACGCCGGCCACCCGTGGACCGACGTCGGCAACCTCGTGCGGTTCGAGCGCCACCCGGCGTACGTCGAGGCGGTGCTGGAGGCGTGGACGGGCCTGCGGGGCGGCAGTCCCGAGATGCTCCTCGCCGGCGCCCGTGCCGCCGACCTGTGGGCGTTGATCGACCTGGCCGCGCGTGTCGGGACGAACCCCGTCGCCGATCGCGCGGACGTGCTGCTCCGGGCGATCGCGGAGACCGGCGACCTGCACGCGTGGCCGTTCGGGGACTGACCCGGGCAGCACGCGGCCGTGCTCCCGGCGGCGGTGGGCCACTGGGAGCACGGGTCCGGTCGGATCAGGTCGGGGTCAGCCCATCCCCGCCGGGAGCGGGTCGCTCCCGTCGGCCCGGCCGAGCGGCCGGCGCGGGCCGGACCTCACGTCGGACGGGTTGGACTTGGCCTTGGCTCCCGTGGTCGATCAACGACATACCCACAAATAGGTAACACGGCGCATCGCCGCTGCAGGTCGGAACCCCGGAATCCGGTGCACGTCACACGGGCCGAGGAGGGTGCCGGGGCCGACGTCGTGCGGGCGTGCGCCGAGCGTGGCGTGAGCGTGCCGCCCGGTTGGACGCGGACGGTCGGACCCGCGTACGCTTGGGAGTTGCGCCACACGTCTGCCCGGCTTCCATACCGAGCGAACCCCGGCTCGCCGTGCCCCTGTCAGTGACCCGTCACCGATGAGAGGCCAGTGAAACAGACGGCTGCGCGCGTCCGCACGACTCCACCCATCCAAGGAATCACTTCCCATATGACGAGCACGCTCTCCACTCTTCCGGACTACGACGCCCCGCAGGTGGCTGTCAACGACATCGGGTCCGAAGAGGACTTCCTCGCCGCTATCGACGAGACCATCAAGTACTTCAACGACGGTGACATCGTCGAGGGGACCATCGTCAAGGTGGACCGCGACGAGGTCCTCCTCGACATCGGCTACAAGACCGAGGGCGTCATCCCGTCCCGCGAGCTGTCGATCAAGCACGACGTCGACCCCAACGAGGTCGTCACCGTCGGTGACAAGGTCGAGGCCCTCGTCCTCCAGAAGGAGGACAAGGAAGGCCGCCTGATCCTGTCCAAGAAGCGTGCTCAGTACGAGCGTGCCTGGGGCACCATCGAGCAGGTCAAGGAGGAGGACGGCGTCGTCGAGGGCACCGTCATCGAGGTCGTCAAGGGCGGCCTCATCCTCGACATCGGCCTCCGCGGCTTCCTGCCCGCGTCCCTCGTGGAGATGCGTCGCGTCCGCGACCTGCAGCCCTACGTCGGCCAGACGCTCGAGGCCAAGATCATCGAGCTCGACAAGAACCGCAACAACGTGGTCCTGTCGCGCCGTGCCTGGCTCGAGCAGACCCAGTCCGAGGTCCGCCACGGCTTCCTCACCCAGCTCCAGAAGGGCCAGATCCGCAAGGGTGTCGTGTCCTCGATCGTCAACTTCGGTGCCTTCGTGGACCTCGGTGGCGTCGACGGCCTGGTCCACGTCTCCGAGCTGTCGTGGAAGCACATCGACCACCCGTCCGAGGTCGTCGCCGTCGGCGACGAGGTCACCGTCGAGGTCCTCGACGTGGACATGGACCGCGAGCGTGTCTCCCTGTCGCTGAAGGCGACGCAGGAGGACCCGTGGCAGCACTTCGCCCGCACCCACCAGATCGGCCAGATCGTGCCGGGCAAGGTCACCAAGCTGGTGCCCTTCGGCTCGTTCGTCCGTGTCGAGGAGGGCATCGAGGGCCTGGTGCACATCTCCGAGCTGGCCGAGCGCCACGTGGAGATCCCGGAGCAGGTCGTCCAGGTCAACGACGACGTCATGGTCAAGATCATCGACATCGACCTCGAGCGTCGCCGGATCTCGCTGTCCCTCAAGCAGGCCAACGAGACGTCCGCCGCCGCCGACGTGGAGGAGTTCGACCCGACCCTCTACGGCATGACCGCGACCTACGACGAGCAGGGCAACTACGTCTACCCCGAGGGCTTCGACCCCGAGACGGGCGAGTGGCTCGAGGGCTTCGACGAGCAGCGCGCGACCTGGGAGGAGCAGTACGCCAAGGCGCACGCTCGCTGGGAGGCGCACGTCAAGCAGCAGGAGGAGGCCAAGCAGGCCGAGGTCGAGGCCGGCGAGGCCACGTCCTACTCCTCGGGTGGCGACACCGAGGTCGAGACCGGTGGCGACACCGGCGGCTCGCTGGCGTCCGACGAGGCGCTGCAGGCGCTCCGCGAGAAGCTCACCGGCGGCCAGGCCTGATCGGCTGACCCCCACGCACGACCGCACGACACGACGGCCCGCCGGGATCACCCGGCGGGCCGTCGTCGTACGCCGGGTGGGCCGCGGACGTGGACGGGTCGGCTAGAACTGGCACATGACTGGACGTGGAACGTCGGCCCTGGTCCTCGGCGGCGGAGGCATCACCGGCATCGCGTGGGAGCTCGGGATCCTGCACGGGCTGGCGGAGGCGGGGGTCGACCTCACCGGTGCCGACGTCGTGGTCGGCACGTCGGCGGGCTCGGTCGTCGGCGCCCAGCTGGGCAGCGGCCTGTCGCTCCCCGGCCTCTACGCCTCACAGCTCGAACCGCCGGACGCCGAGCTCGGTGGGCGGCTCTCCCGGATCGCCGCACTCAAGCTGGCGCCGCCCTACGTCCTCCCCGGCAGCGGTCGCGACAAGCTCGCTCGGGTCGGCCGGGTCGCACGTGCCGCGCACAAGCCGGGCAGCGTCGACCGCGAGGGCGTGATCCGCTCGCGGCTGCCGGTCCACGACTGGCCGGACCGGGACCTCCGGATCACCGCCGTGGACACCGACAGCGGGGAGTTCACCGTCTTCACCCGCGAGTCCGGCGTCGACCTCGTCGCGGCCGTCGCCGCGAGCTGTGCCGTGCCGACGGTGTGGCCGCCCGTCTCGATCGGCGGCCGCACCTACATGGACGGCGGCATGCGCTCCACCGCCAACGTCGACGTCGTCACCGGTGCCGAGCGAGTGGTGGTGCTCGCCCCGCTGCCCAGGGCGTTCAGCAAGAACACGTCCATCCGGGCGCAGATGGAGAAGGTGGCGCCCCGCGCGTGGTCGGTCATCACCCCCGATCCCGAGGCGCTCGCCGCCTTCGGCCGCAACCTGCTCGACCCGGCCAAGCGGGCTGCCGCGGCCGAGGCGGGCCTGCGCCAGTCAGGGGACCTCGTCGACCAGGTCCGCGGCGTCTGGGCCGCCTGAGCACCGAGCCACTGGACGACGAGAGGCCCGCCGGGGATCTCCGGCGGGCCTTCGGGGTCGTACGTCACGCAGGTGCGGACCACGCGTGGTCAGGAGCGGTGGACGAGGTGGCCGCGCTCCTCGATGAGGCCGAGCTCGTCGAACGGGTGGCTGGTGGACGAGGGGCCGGCGAACCGGTCGTGACGGGCATAGCTGACCAGCAGCGAGACGAGGGCGGCCAGGACCAGGAGGACGATGATCGTGTTCATGGCAGTAATCCTCCGCTCATCCAGTTCCTGCCACCAGTGGCAGGAATGACAGAGTTGGTTGATTTACTGCCACGGGTGGTGCAGGGTGGGCCGCATGAAGAAGGTCGTCGCGGTGGTGCAGGACGGTGCTGAGCCGTTCGGGCTCGGGTCGATGTGCGAGGTGTGGGGCGAGCCCTACCACCCCGACGACGACAACCCGGTCTTCGACTTCCTCGTCGCCACCCCGCGTCCCGGACGCGTGCGGGGCGCCACGGGATACGACCTGCACGTCGACCACTCGCTGGAGGACGCGGCCGACGCGGACCTCCTCTGCCTGATCCCCAAGCGCGGCTACCTCGAGCCGTCCCCCGAGGTCGTCGAGCTGGTCCGGGCGGCCCACGGCCGCGGCGCCCAGGTCTTCGCCCACTGCACGGCCGCGTTCATGCTGGGGGAGGCCGGCCTGCTGGACGGGCGCCGCGCGACCACGCACTGGCGCCACGTCGACGAGCTCGCCACGCGCTTCCCGGAGGCGACGATCGACGGCAACGTGCTCTACGTCCAGGACGGGTCCATCGTCACCGGCGCCGGCTCGGCGGCGGGTCTCGATGCCGCACTGCACGTGATGCGCCAGCACTTCGGCGCGAGGGTCGCTGCCACCACGGCCCGTCGCATGGTCGTACCTCCGCACCGCGACGGCGGGCAGGCGCAGTTCATCGCCCGCGCCGTCCCGGTGTGCGAGTCGGAGGCACTGGCGCCCCTGCTCGCCTGGATCAGCGAGCACCTCGGCGAGGAGCTCGACGTGGACACCCTGGCCCGACAGATGCACATGTCGGCCCGCACCTTCGCGCGGCGCTTCAAGGAGGAGACCGGGACGACCCCCTACAGCTGGATCCTCGGCGAACGGGTCCGGGCCGCGCAGGAGCTGCTCGAGCAGACCGACCACTCGATCGACTGGGTGGCCGCCGAGGTCGGCTTCGGCAACGCCGCCACGCTGCGCCACCACTTCGGTCGCTCGCGCGGCGTCAGCCCCCAGGAGTACCGGCGCACGTTTCGGACGCCCGCCTGAGACGACCCCGCCGCTCGGTAGCCTTGCCCGTGTGAACGCGACTGCGCTGGCCGACCTGTCCGCCGACGAGCTCACCGCCCTGCTCGAGGAGCAGCGTGCGGCCTACGAGCAGCTGAAGTCGCGGGGCCTCAAGCTCGACCTCACGCGTGGCAAGCCGTCGGCCCAGCAGCTCGACCTGGCCGACGAGCTCCTCCGCCTGCCCACCACCACGAAGGACTCCGCCGGCGTCGACGTACGCAACTACGGCGGCCTCGAGGGCCTCAAGGAGCTGCGCGAGATGTTCGCCGAGCTCCTGTGGGTCGAGCCCGAGCAGGTCGTGGCCGGCGGCAACTCGAGCCTGACGATGATGCGCGACTGCCTGGTCTGGCTGGTGCTCTTCGGCGGCGTCGACTCCGAGCGCCCGTGGGGCCAGGAGGAGAAGGTGCGCTTCGTGTGCCCGGTGCCCGGCTACGACCGCCACTTCACCCTCCTCGAGAGCCTCGGCATCGAGATGGTGACCGTCCCGATGCGCGAGGACGGCCCCGACGTCGACGCGGTCGCCGCGCTCGTCGCAGACGACCCGACGTTCAAGGGGATGTGGGTCGTCCCGACGTACGCCAACCCGTCCGGCTCGATCGTCAGCCAGGACGTGGCCGCCCGGCTGGCCGCGATGCCGACCGCAGCACCGGACTTCAAGATCTTCTGGGACAACGCCTACGCGCTGCACCACCTGACCGAGGAGGAGGCGAAGAGCGCCGACATCCTCACCCTCGCCTCGGCGGCCGGGCACCCGCACCGTCCCCTCATGTTCGCCTCGACGTCCAAGATCACCTTCGCGGGCGCGGGGGTGGCCTTCCTGGCCGCCTCGACGGACAACGTCGCGTGGTACCTCGGACACCTCGGCAACGGGTCGATCGGACCCGACAAGGTCAACCACCTGCGCCACGTCGAGTTCTTCGGCTCGCCGCAGGGGGTCCGCGACCACATGGTCAAGCACCGCGAGATCATCGCGCCCAAGTTCGCCGAGGTGGACCGCGTCCTCACCGAGCGGCTCGGGGGGCGCGGCGTGGCGACCTGGAACACGCCCGCCGGGGGCTACTTCGTGAACCTCGACGTCGTGCCCGGCACGGCCAGCCGGGTAGTCGCGCTGGCCAAGGAGGCCGGCATCGCGCTGACGCCGGCCGGCTCGTCGTTCCCCCACAAGCAGGACCCGGACGACACCAACATCCGGCTGGCGCCGACGATGCCCCCGCTCGCCGAGGTCACCGAGGCGATGGAGGCGGTCGCGACCTGCGTCCTGCTGGCCGCCGCCGAGAAGGCGACCGCCTGACTGCTGGGTGACCCGGCCTCAGGCGGCGACGCGCTCGGCGCCGAGACCGCCGCGGACGAGGTCGGTGTAGCGCCCGCCCCGCAGCAGCAGCTCCTCGTGCGGGCCGAGCTCGACCACGCGTCCGCGGTGCAGGACGGCGATCTGGTCGGCGTTGCGGACCGTCGAGAGCCGGTGCGCGATCGTGATGGTGGTGCGGGTGCGGGCGACGTCCTCGAACGCGGCGAGGATCGACCGCTCGGTCTCGTTGTCGAGTGCGCTGGTGGCCTCGTCGAGGACGAGCACCGCGGGGTCGCGCAGGAGGGTCCGCGCAATGGCGATCCGCTGCTGCTCGCCGCCCGAGAACCGGTGCCCGCGGGAGCCGACAAGGGTGTCGTAGCCCTCCGGCAGGGACACGACGAGGTCGTGGATGCGGGCCTCGCGGCACGCCTGCTCGATCTCGGCGTCGGTCGCGTCGGGGCGCGCGTGGCGCAGGTTGTCGCGCACGCTCGCGTGCATCAGGTAGGTCTCCTGGGTGACCACCCCGACGAGGTCCGCGAGGTCGGCCTGGGCGAGGTCGCGCACCTCGACGCCGTCGATGGTGACGCGACCACTGGTTGCGTCGTGCAGGCGCGGGACGAGTGCGGCGAGGGTGGACTTGCCGCTGCCGGTCTCGCCGACCAGGGCGAGCGTCGTGCCCGCCGGGACGCGCAGGTCGATGTCGGTGAGCACCGGCCGGTCCTCGTCGTACGAGAAGCCCACGTGCTCGAGGCGGACCTCGCCGCGCGCGTCGGCGCGGGGGAGTCGGGCGGGGCTGGCCGGCTCGGCGATCTCGACCGGGAGGTCGGCGTACTCGAAGATGCGGCTGAACAGGGCGAGCGAGGCGGTGATGTCGACACCGACGTTGAGCAGGCCCATGAGCGGGCGGAACAGGTTGCCCTGCAGGGCGATGAAGGCGACCAGCGTGCCGATCGTCATCCCGCCGGAGGTCGCGGGGAAGCCGGCGGCGAGGTAGATCGCCGCCGGGACGGCGGCGAACACGATGTTCATCGTCGCCATGCGCCAGCGACCGGCCAGGCGGGAGCGGATCTCCAGGCCGACGAGGTCGGCGGAGGTCTCCTCGAACCGCGCGGTCAGGCGGGGGGAGGCGCCCAGGGTCTTGGTGAGCAGGACGCCGCTGACCGACAGGCCCTCCTCGATCTGCACGTGCAGGTCGGCGAGGCGGCGCTGGCGCTCGGCGGTGACCCGGTGCCGCATCCGGGCGACCTGGCGGGTCAGCAGCACGGCGGGCGGGAGGACGACCAGGGAGATGAGGGCGAGTCGCCAGCTCAGGGCGACCATGGCGACGGCGGTGCCGACCACCACGGTCAGGTTGGCGGCGATCGACGTCGCGGTCTGGGTCACGACGCCCTGCATGCTGCCGATGTCGTTGACCAGGCGCGACTGCACCTCGCCACCGCGGGTGCGGGTGAAGAAGCCGAGCGACTGGCGCTGGAGGTGGGCGAAGAGGTCGCTGCGCAGCCGGTGCATGACGCGCTGGCCGACGGCCGTGGAGAGCCACGTCTGGACGACGCCGATGACGGCGGTCGCGACCGCGACGCCGAGCATCGCCGCGATCAGGACCAGCAGGAGGCGTACGTCCTGGCGCGGCAGCGCCTCGTCGATGACGTGGCGCACGAGGAACGGCTGCGCGAGCCCGACGCCCGAGCTCACGACGATGAGGGCCACGACGACGGCCAGCGTGGCGCGGTGCGGGGCGAACAGCCGGGCGATCCGCCGCAGCGAGACCGGCGACTCCGACAGCTGGCGCAGGTCCGCGGGGTCGGGACGGCCGCGGCGCGAGCGGCCGGGGCCGCGAGTGGTGGAGTGGTCATCCATGCGACCAGCTCCTCTCTGGAGGTGGGACAAGAGGTGAGGTAGCCTCACTATGAGGTGACAACCCTACCGATGGGGGAGATATTCCCGTGGACACCGCACACCCGGACACCGGCGACCTCGTCCTGGCGCTGGCGCGCCGGGTGCGACGGACGTACGCCGAGGCGCTGGCGCAGTGGCACGTCACGCCGTCGCAGTCGCGGGCCCTGCGCGTGCTCGAGCGGACGGACGGGATGCGCCCGTCGGCCCTGGCGGACGAGCTGCGCATCGCCCCGCGCTCCGCGACGGAGGTCGTGGACGCCCTGCAGCACCGCGGCTGGGTGCAGCGTGCCGCCGACCCCACCGACCGGCGGGCGACCACCGTGACCCTCACCGGGAGCGGTCGCGACCTGGTGGGCAGGATCGACGACGTGCGTCGCCAGGCGTCCGAGCAGGTCCTGGCCGTGCTGACGCCGGCGCAGCGTCGTACGCTCCACGAGATCCTGACCGTCGTCCTGGGGGAGGACCCGTGACCGTCCGCGTCGGCCTGACCGGAGGCATCGCCTCGGGCAAGAGCACCGTCTCGTCGATCCTCGCCGAGCTGGGCGCCGTGGTGATCGACGCCGACCTCATCGCCCGGGAGGTCGTCGCGCGGGGCACGCCGGGGCTCGCGGCGGTCGTCGAGGAGTTCGGCACCGGCCTGCTCACGGCCGACGGCGACCTCGACCGGCCGGCGATGGGCGCCCTCGTCTTCTCGGACGACGACGCACGCCGGCGCCTCGAGGCGATCATCCACCCGCTCGTCCACCGACGCAGCGCCGAGCTCGAGGCCGACGCCGACCCCGGTGCCGTGGTGGTCCACGACATCCCGCTGCTGGCCGAGGTCGGCCGCGCCGGCACCTTCGACGCCGTGGTCGTCGTCGACGCCCCCGCCGAGCTCCAGGTCTCCCGGATGGTGGAGCACCGCGGGTGGTCGCGCGAGGAGGCGGAGTCGAGGATCGCCGCCCAGGCCAGCCGTGAGGACAGGCTCGCGATCGCGACGCACGTGGTCGTCAACACCGGCTCGCTCGACGACCTGCGCCAGCAGGTCGAGGACGTCCACGCCGACCTCCTGGCCCGGGCGTGACGTTTCCCGGATGTCGCGGTCGGGCCGGTAACCTCCCCGGCGTGCTCCCGCTCCGACCCCGCCTGGCCGTGATCGCAGCAGCAGCCCTGCTGGCGAGCGGCTGCGCGAGCCTCGACGCGGGTCCGGACGACGCCGCACCGGCCACCTCCTCGAGCCGCTCGGAGGACCGCGGGCCGACGTCCACGCCCACGGCGACGGAGACCCCCGTCGACCCCGACACCCCCACGTCGTGGGGCCCCACCGTCGGCGAGGTCGAGGAGGCGCGCGAGCTGGTCAGCACGTGGACGCCCGAGCAGCTCGCCGGCGGTGTCATCGTGGGTCGCTTCCACGGCACCGACCCGCAGGAGCCTGCACGGATGGTGCGCGAGCTGCACCTCGCGGGCGTGTCGGTGACGGGCGACAACGTGGTCGACGAGCTGCAGGTGCGCACGATGACCGCCGCGCTGGCCGCGGCGGCCGGGGCCGACGGCCGCGACTTCCCGCCGGTGGTGGGCGTCGACCAGGAGGGCGGCTACGTCTCGCACCTGCGCGGCGTCGCGACGGAGTTCCCCCACTTCCAGTCGGCCGGACTGGCGATCGAGGCGGACGCCCGCCAGGGCCGTCGGGTCACCCGCGCGGCCGCGCTGACCACCGGGCTCGAGCTGCGCGACCTCGGCTTCACGTGGGTCTTCGCCCCCGTCGCCGACGTCACCGTCGGCGCGGCCGACCCGACGATCGGACCCCGCTCGCCGTCGCAGGACCCCCGGACGGCCGCCCAGGCCATCGGCGCGGCGATCAAGGGCTACGACGACGCCGGCATCGTCTCGACCGTCAAGCACTTCCCCGGCCACGGCACCGCCACGAGCGACAGCCACGACACCCTGCCGGTGGTCGACTCTCCGCTGGCCGAGATCGAGGCGCACGACCTGCCCCCGTTCGAGTCGGCCATCCGGCAGGCCGCGCCAGCGGTGATGCTGAGCCACCTCGACCTCACGGCCGTCGCCCCCGGCGTCCCGGCGTCCATGGCCCCCGAGGTCTACTCCCTGCTGCGGGACGACATGGGGTTCGAGGGCGTGGCGATCACCGACTCGATGGGCATGGGCGCCGTCGCCGGCCGTCCCAAGCCGGCGCTGCAGGCCCTCGTGGCCGGGGCCGACCTCCTCCTGATGCCAGTGGACACCGCGGTCACCCACCAGGTCGTCGTCGACGGCATCGCGTCGGGCGAGGTGTCGCGCGAGCGCGTCGAGGAGGCCGCCGCGCGCGTCGTGGCGCTGCAGCGGTGGCAGGCCCGGGTGGCAGCACAGCGGCCCGTGCCTGCCGACGTGGTCGAACGGGCACGGGCCGCGAGTGCGGACCTGTTGTCCGCGGCGTACTGAGTCCTCAGGCAGCCAGGTCGGGGTCGCCGGCGCGGCGCAGCTTCTGCAGCGCCTCCCGTTCGAGCTGGCGTACCCGCTCGGCGGAGATGCCGTGGCGGGCACCGATGTCGGCGAGCTTGTGCTGGCGGCCGTCGGCGAGCCCGTAGCGGGCCCGGACGATGTCGGCCGAGCGCTCGTCGAGAATGCCGACCAGGTCGTCGAGCCGCTGGCGGGCCTCGGCGTCGAGGACGTTGAGGTCCGGACCCGGCGCGGTCTCCTGGGCCATCAGGTCACCGAGCGAGGTGTCGCCGTCCTCGTCCACCGGGGTGTCCAGCGAGACGTGGTCGCGGCCCCAGCTCATGAGGTCGAGCACCCGGTCGATGTCCATGCCGAGCTCCGTGGCGATCTCCTGCGGCTCCGGGTCGCGGCCGAGCTGGCGCTCGAGCGTGCGGCGGGCGCTGCCGACCTGGTTGAGCTCCTCGACCACGTGGACGGGCAGGCGGACAACGCGGGCCTGCTGCGCGATGCCGCGGGTGATCGCCTGGCGCACCCACCAGGTGGCGTACGTCGAGAACTTGTAGCCCTTGGTGTAGTCGAACTTCTCGACCGCGCGGATCAGGCCGGTGTTGCCCTCCTGGATCAGGTCCAGCATCGGCATCTGGGAACGGCCGTACTTGCGCGCGATCGACACCACGAGGCGCAGGTTGGCCTCGATGAAGCGGTCGACGGCGAGGCGGCCCTGCTCGGCGAGCCACTCGAGCTCGGCCTCGTTGGCGCTCATCGGGGCGCCGCCCTTGCGGCGACCGACCCGGCCCGTGTCGAGCAGGTGCTGGGCCAGCAGGCCTGCCTCGATGGTCTTGGAGAGCTCGACCTCGGTCTCGGCGTCGAGGAGCGGGGTGCGGGCGATCTCGTCCAGGTAGAGGCCGACGCTGTCGCGGCCCTCGATCTCACGCGTGGTGGTGGTGCGCTTCGGCTGTGCGGTGCTCATCTCAATCCTCCTGCGTCCTCGTGCGACCACCCCGTGCCGCACACCTGTTCCAACACCTGTGTTCGAAGCGGGATTCCCGTCCGGATTGCGGTGCCTTCATCTCAAGTGACGAGCCAGTTCCTTCGGGAGTTTCCTGATCCCGGAACTCTCAGGGACTTCTCAGGGGTTCCCCGGGGACACTGGCCCCATGCGCACCGTGACGGACCCCTCGACGGAGCCATCCCGGCTCGACCTGAACGCCGACCTGGGCGAGGAGGTCACCGACGACGCGGGGTTGCTCGAGGTGGTGACGAGCGCCAACGTCGCCTGCGGCTTCCACGCCGGCAACGCCGAGGTGATGCGCGCGGTGTGTGCGGGGGCCGTGCGGCGCGACGTCGTGGTCGGGGCGCAGGTGTCGTACGCCGACCGGGAGGGCTTCGGGCGCGTGGCCCGCGACGTCCCGGCCGACCTCCTGCGCGACCAGGTCGCCGAGCAGGTCGGTGTCCTGACCGGCATCGCGCTCGCCGAGGGCGGGGGAGTGGCCTACCTCAAGCCGCACGGCGCGCTCTACCACCGGGTGGCGTTCGACGAGGAGCAGGCGACGGCCGTGCTGGACGGCTCCGGCGACCTCCCGGTGCTGGGCATGCCCGGATCGCTGCTGCTCGAGCTGGCGCGCCGACGTGGCCGGGAGGTGCGGCTCGAGGGGTTCCCCGACCGGGGCTACACCGACGAGGGCCGCCTGGTGCCCCGTGGGCAGCCGGGCGCGCTGGTCACGGACCCGGACGAGGTGGCCGCGCGAGCGGTGCACCTGGCGCGCTCGGTCGACTCGGTCTGCGTGCACGGCGACTCACCGGGCGCCGTGGCCGCCGCCCGCGCCGTACGCCGCGCGCTCGAGGCCGCCGGGACGACCGTGACCAGCTGCTGGTCCTCCACAGCCTGAGGGTCGAGCTGTGGAGACAGCCGCCGTGGCTGTGGAGCGGAGGACCACTTCTGTGGGGAACCCTGTGGGACCGCAGGTTTGTCGCGTGCACCCCTTGCGAGGGGTGGTCCGGGCGGCATAGAACTCTCCTACCGGAACCGCTTCGGCGGGGCCGGGGATCGGATCGGACGAACTGTTCCACCCGGCGAGCTCGCTCGCCGCGCAGGCCCGGTGACGGGGTCGGCGGGGACGGGGAGGCCGGATCGGTGGGTCGGACGTCACCAACCCGACCGAATCGAGGGGCTCCTGATGCTCATACCATCGGGAGCCCCTCACCTTTTTCGCTTCCGAGGCTGCCGACTCGCTCCCTCGTCCGCAACTCCGCACCGGTGAACGGTGGGCGACGCCCCGGGGTGCCGCCTCCGCGGGCGCCCGGTCCGGGAGCGCGATGATGGCCCCGTGCGGGTGATCACGGTCGGTGCGCGGGCGTGCCTGGTGGAGGTGGGAGGTGCCGTCGAGGCAGCCTCGCTGGCCGCGTGGCTCCGCACCTCCGGCCCCGACCACGGCCTCGCACCAGACGAGGTGGTCCCGGCCGCCACGACGGTGCTCCTCGACGGCGTCGACCCCGCCGCGGTGCAGGCCGTCCTGGCGCACTGGGCGGGTGGACCGGCGAGTGGAGCGGGACCGCTGGTGCGGGTGCCGGTCACCTACGACGGGCCGGACCTCGAGGCGGTCGCCGGGCACTGGGGCTGCTCGGCGGGGGAGGTCGTCGACCTGCACACCTCCGTCGAGCTCGTCGCGGTCTTCTCGGGCTTCGCGCCCGGCTTCTCCTACCTCTCCGGCCTGCCCCGGACGGTGCCCCGGCTGGCTACGCCGCGCGCGCGGGTGGCGCCCGGCTCGGTGGCGCTGGCCGACACGTGGTGCGGCATCTACCCCACCGCCTCGCCCGGCGGCTGGCAGCTGATCGGGTCCACCGACGTCGTCCTGTGGGACGCGACGCGCGACCCGCCCGCGCTGCTGCCTCCCGGCACGCGGGTCCGCTTCGAGGCCGTCGGATGAGCATCGAGGTGCTCGACCCGGGTCCGCTCGCCACGCTGCAGGACCGGGGCCGGCGCGGGTGGGCCCACCTCGGGGTGCCGCGGGCCGGTGCCCTCGACCGCGGGGCGGCCGCGCTGGCGCTCCGGCTCGTCGGCGGCGCCCCGGACGACGCGGTGGTGGAGACCACGCTCGGCGGCATCGTGCTGCGCACCCACCGGGCGGTGACCCTCGCCGTCACCGGCGCGCCCTGCCGGGTCGGCGTCGGTCGTCGGGCAGTGGCCCACGGGGCACCGGTCACGGTCCCGGCCGGCGCCGTCGTCACGGTGGGCCCCGCGACGGAGGGCGTGCGCTCCTACGTCGCCCTCGCGGGCGGGCTGGACGTGGACCCGGTCCTCGGCTCCCGCTCGACGGACACCCTCGCCTGGGTGGGTCCGCCCCGCCTCGCCGCGGGACAGCTGCTGGCGGTCGGGCGGCCGGGGCCCCTGCCGGAGCCGCCTGCCGCGGTCGTCGTACGCCGTCGCGAGCGGGTGCTGCGCCTGCGCCCGGGCCCCCGTGTGGACTGGCTTGCCGGGGCGGCGTGGGCGGGCCTCGACGGGGCGGAGTACGCCGTGGCGCCCGACAGCGACCGGGTCGGGCTGCGGCTCACCGGCCCGCGGATCGCCCGTCGCGAGGGCGAGCTGCCCAGCGAGGGCATCGTGCTCGGCGCCGTGCAGCTGCCGCCCTCGGGCGAGCCGGTGGTGTTCCTGGCCGACCACCCGACGACGGGCGGCTACCCGGTGGTCGCAATCGTCGACGACGACGACCTCGACCTGTGTGCCCAGCTGCGGCCGGGGGAGCGAGTGGTGCTGCGGGTCGTGTGAGCAGTCGCCCGCGCTCAGTCCTCGGCGGGCGGCTCGAAGCGGTGCAGCGCCGGGTCGTCGGCCCGGAAGCTGCGGACGGGACCGGGCGGCGTCTCGGCGGTCTCGAAGCGGACGGTCACCACGCCCGACCCGGCACCCCAGACCCAGCCGGGCCCCATCTCGTCGTGCACCACGTCGGCGCCCGGCGGCCACGAGCGGCGCGGGGGCTCCGGGAGCACCACGTCCTCGGGCTCCTCCTCGCCGGGCTCGTCGCCGAAGAGGTCCTCCTGCACCCAGCCGGCCAGTCCCGACATCCCGACCCCGAGCAGGCGCACCCCGCCGGTCGTGTCGAGGTCGCCCAGCAGGGAGCGGGCGACGCGGGCGATGGTGCTGCCGTCGTCGGTCGGGCTGGACAGGGTGCTCGACCGGCTGAGCGTCGTGAAGTCGTGCAGCCTCACCTTGATGGTGACCGTGCGCCCGGAGGTGCCGTTCTTGCGCATCCGGGTGCCGACCTCCTTGGCCTGCCTGGTCAGCAGACCCTCCATGAGGCGGCGGTCGGTGATGTCGGTGTCGTAGGTGCCCTCGACGCTGACCGACTTCGCCTCGCGCTCGGCGACGACCGGACGCGAGTCCTGGGCGCGGGCGAGCCGCCACAGGCCCTGGCCGAGCGCCTGGCCCAGCAGCCCGACGAGCTCGTCCTCACCGACCCGCTCGAGCTCGGCGATCGTGTGGATGCCCGCCCGCCGCAGGCGCTCGGCCGTGGCCGGTCCGACGCCGGGGATGACCGTGACCTTCATCGGCCGCAGCAGGTCGAGCTCCGTGCCGGGTGGCACGACCGTCATGCCGTCGGGCTTGTCCAGCTCGCTGGCCACCTTGGCGAGGAACTTCGACGAGGCGATGCCCACCGTCGCCGTCAGGCCCCCGGTGACCTCGTGCACCGACGCGCGCAGGCGTTCCCCGGCCTCGGTGACCGTCGCGACGTCGAGGTCCGGCAGGCCGGCCGCGGCGAGGTCGACGAACGCCTCGTCCAGCGAGAGCGGCTCGACGAGGGGCGACAGGTCGCGCAGCACCTGCATGACCCGCTTGCTCGTCTCGCGGTAGGCGTGGAAGCGGCCGCCGAGGAACGCGGCGTGGGGACAGCGGGCGCGGGCCTCGCGCGTGGACATCGCGGACCCCACCCCGAACTTGCGGGCCTCGTACGACGCCGTGGACACCACGCCGCGGCCACCGGTCCCGCCGACGATGACCGGCTTGCCGCGCAGCGACGGCTTGTCGCGCTGCTCGACGGCGGCGAAGAAGGCGTCCAGGTCCAGGTGCAGGATCGACGCGGTGGTGCGCACGCGGGCATTCTCGCAGCCCACCAACCGTCCACAGGCCGCGCCTCGGCCGCTTCCTCCACAGGGTCGCGAGGGACTCGGCATGGCTCGTCGGTGGGCACGGGAACCGTCGTCGTCATGGACCCCACACACGGCACACCAGACCCGGTCCGGACCCCGGACCCCCGCCCGGCCTCAGCGGCCCCGCCCGACCCCGCACCGACGCGCCTGCGCGCACGCACGCCCAGCGACATCGCGGCCTTCGTGCCGCTGGCCCTCGGCTTCGTCCCGGAGCGGTCGGTCGTGATGCTCAGCATCGGCGCCCCGGGGATGAACGCCCGCGTCGACCTGCCGCACGACCCCGACGACGTCGACGACGTGGTCGAGGCCCTGCTCCGCCCGGTGCGACGCAACGGCGTGCGCGAGGTGGTGGTGGTCGTCTACGACGACGACACCACCGTGGCCGACGAGGCCGCCTGGTCCCTCCACGAGGAGCTCACCGCCGCCGGCATCGAGGTGCGCGAGGTGCTGCGCGTCCACGACGACCACTGGTACGCCGTCCTCCCGGGCGCGCCGCTCGCGGCCTACCAGGGCGTCCCGTTCTCGCTCGTCGACCACGCCTTCACCGCCCAGGGCGTGTTCGACGGTCGGGTGACCCACGCCAGTCGTGAGGCGCTCCGGGCGACCCTCGCGCCGGACCCCACGGCTGCCATCGCAGCCTCCGACGTGGTGGGCGCCGCCGTGCTGCCGCCGGGCGCGCTGGCCGCGCTGGTCCGCCGCCACGTGCGAGGCGGCTCCACGCTCTCCCGCGCCGAGCTCGCCTCGGTGGCCGCGACGGTCGTGGTGCCCGCCCGGCGCGACGAGGCGTGGGTGTGGCTGGGCCGGGCCGAGGCCCGTAGCGCGTGCGAGCTGTGGTCGGACGCCGTACGGCGCCTGCACGGCTCGCACGTGGCGGGCCCGGCCGCCGTGCTGGCGTTCTGCGCGTGGCTGGTCGGCGACGGTGCCCTGTCGTGGTGTGCCGTCGACCGGTGTCGCGAGGCGGAGCCCGCGCACTCCCTGGCGGGGCTCGTCGCCCAGCTGCTCGAGTCCGCCACGTCGCCCGACGAGTGGGAGTCGCTGCGACCGTCGACGGGTGCCAGTGGTGACCCGGCCGCGTGAGCGGGCAGGCCCGGGCGGTTCCCCGCCACGACGCGGGTGACTAGGGTGCCGTCATGGGAGAAGAGGTCGCGAACCAGGAGTTCAGCCGGGCCGACCGGACCCGGCACCGCGAGAAGGTGCGGCGCAACCTCGACGTGTTCGCCCGGATGCTGCGCGAGGCGGCGTTCGACACCGACGACCCGATGACCGGCCTCGAGATGGAGCTCAACCTCATCGACGACGTGGGCGACCCGGCGCTGAAGAACGCCGAGGTGCTCGAGGCCATCGCCGACCCCGACTTCCAGACCGAGCTGGGCCAGTTCAACATCGAGATCAACCTCGCCCCGGCCAAGCTCCGCGAGGGCGGCCTGTCCACCTTCGAGGACAGCCTGCGCCGCTCGCTCAACGACGCGGAGGAGAAGGCCGTCAAGGTCGGCGCGCACCAGGTGATGATCGGCATCCTGCCGACGCTCGCCGAGGGGCACATGAAGCTCGAGTCGCTCAGCTCCAACCCGCGCTACAAGCTGCTGTCCGAGCAGATCCTCGCGGCGCGCGGCGAGGACATCACCATCAGCATCTCCGGGCGCGAGCGGCTCACCACGACCGCCGACTCGATCGTGCCGGAGGCGGCCTGCACCAGCACGCAGTTCCACGTGCAGACCTCGCCCGACCAGTTCGCCGCCTACTGGAACGCCGCCCAGGCGATCGCGGGCGTCCAGCTCGCGGTGTCGGCCAACTCGCCCTACCTGCTCGGCAAGGAGCTGTGGCGCGAGACGCGCATCCCCCTCTTCGAGCAGGCCACCGACACCCGCAGCGAG
Source organism: Nocardioides renjunii (assembly GCF_034661175.1). NCBI lineage: Bacteria > Bacillati > Actinomycetota > Actinomycetes > Propionibacteriales > Nocardioidaceae > Nocardioides > Nocardioides renjunii. Next base: position 1,954,110 of record NZ_CP141058.1, read on the forward strand.
GAGCTCAAGGCACAGGGCGTGCGCCCGCGCGTGTGGTTCGGCGAGCGATGGATCACGTCGGTGTTCGACCTGTTCGAGGAGAACGTCCGCTACTTCCCGGCGCTGCTCCCGGTGACCGACGAGGAGGACCCGCTCGACGTCCTTGAGTCCGGCGGCACCCCCGAGCTCCACGAGCTGCGGCTGCACAACGGCACCATCTACCGCTGGAACCGGCCGGTCTACGACATCGCCGGCGGGGTGCCGCACCTGCGCGTCGAGAACAGGCTCCTGGCGGCCGGCCCGACCGTGGCCGACACCATCGCCAACGCCGCCCTGTGGTTCGGCCTCGTCCGCTACCTCGTCGAGAGCGAGCGGCCGCTGTGGTCGCAGATGTCCTTCTCCGCCGCCGAGGAGAACTTCCACGTCGCCGCGCAGATGGGCGTGGAGGCGCAGGTCTACTGGCCCGGCATCGGCCAGGTCCGGGCCACCGAGCTCGTGCTGCGCCGGCTGCTGCCCATGGCCCGGGCGGGACTCGACTCGTGGGGCGTCCCCGCCGAGGAGAGCGACCGCTACCTCGGGATCATCGAGCAGCGCTGCCAGGCCGAGGCCAGCGGGTCCTCGTGGTTCGTCGAGCGGGTGCGCCAGCGCGGGGGAGCCGACCGCTACGACGCCCTGCGCGCGACGCTCCTCGACTACCGCGAGCGGATGCACAGCAACGAGCCGGTGCACGCCTGGGACTGAGCCGTCCCTGCCGGGCGGCGCCGGTCAGCCGGCCGGTCGCCGCCGCAGCCGGCGCCACTCCCGGCGTACGCCGCTGACGGGGTCGAACCAGCCGCGGCGGGTCACGACGACCAGGCCGAGCGGCAGCCCCAGGGACGCGCAGGCCCACGTGGCGGGGCCGAGCCAGCGCAGGTCGTCGTCGTGCGGGCTCAGCTCGCCGGGTCGGGTGAGCCACAGGTGCGGCCGCGGCGTCAGGCCCTGCGCCTGACGGAGCAGCGCGAGGACGACGTCCGCCCGGATCCCGGCATCGGTCAGCGCAGGGTCCTCGACGTGGCGGGCGCACCGGCCGGGGACGCCGGCGTGGAGCGTCGTGGGGAAGCGCCGCTGCCGCTGCTCCTCCACCAGCTCGAGCGTGGCCGCGCGCAGGACGATGTGGGTGTGGCGCTCGATCGGAGCCTGCAGGCCGAGGTGGCGAGCGGCGTGCACGACGACCGGACCACCGGCGTGGGTCCGCTCGCTCGCTCCGGGGTGGGCCATGACCCCACCCTGCCGGAGGTGGGGCTCCGCAACCCGCCTGTCCACAGGCTGCCCAACCCCGTCCGTTTCCGTTACGGTGCCAACAGGCCGGCGGCGAGGCGCTGCGGGCCACGAGAGGAGACACCATGGGCACCGTCGTCGTCGGATACGTCCCCAAGCCGGAGGGCGAGGCTGCCCTGTCCGCGGGCATCAACGAGGCCAAGCTGCGCGGCAGCAAGCTGGTCGTCGTCAACTCGCACCGGGGAGGCCAGGAGTTCGACGGACCCAAGGCGCGTGCCGCGGAGGACGACCTCGCGGGCATCAGGGCCACGCTGGAGGAGTCCGGCGTCGAGCACGACATCCGCCAGCTGGTGCGCGGCTTCGAGCCCGCCGAGGACCTCATCAGCATCGCCGAGGCCAACCACGCCGAGCTGCTCGTCATCGGCCTGCGCCGTCGCTCGCCCGTCGGCAAGCTCATCCTCGGGAGCAACGCGCAGCGCGTGCTCCTCGATGCCCCCTGCCCGGTGCTCGCGGTCAAGGCGCAGTAGCCGCCGCTGCAGCACCTCCACCAGCCACGACCGGTCCGGCGCGCGACGTCATGCGGATGGGGCAAGGCCCTGCGCCGTCCGTATGACGTCCCGACGTTCTCGGGCAGGATGGACGCCATGGCCATCCAGATCACCGGCGACCCCGCCGCCGACAAGGTCCTCGACGACTCCGCGTTCGCGCTGCTGGCGGGGATGATGCTCGACCAGCAGTACCCCATGGAGCACGCCTTCCGCGGCCCGGCCAAGGTGCTCGACCGGTTGGGCACGTTCGAGCCCGCGGCGATCGCGGCGGCCGACCCCGAGCAGTTCGCGGCGATGGCCTCCACCCCGCCGGCCATCCACCGGTTCCCCGGCTCGATGGCGGCCCGGCTGCAGGAGCTCGCCCGCATCGTCGAGGACACCTACGGCGGCGACGCCTCCCGGCTGTGGACCGAGGCCGCCGACGGCAAGGACCTGCTCAAGCGGGTCATGGCGCTGCCGGGCTTCGGCAAGCAGAAGGCCCAGATCTTCGTGGCGCTGCTGGCCAAGCAGCTCGGCGTGCGCCCCGACGGCTGGGAGCGCGTGGTCGGTGACTACGCCCTCGAGGGCCACCGCTCGGTCGCCGACGTGGTCGACGCCGACTCGCTGCAGAAGGTGCGCGACTTCAAGAAGGCCAAGAAGGCCGCGGCCAGGACCGCGACGCAGCCGCCCGCCGACTAGGCCGCCGAGTAGGCCGCGGCGGGCCTGATGGGGAACCGCGTGGAACCCCGTGGCAGAATGACGACGCGGCTCTTGACGTCACCGGGCCTCGCCGCGCCCCGAAGCTGTTTGACGAGAGGTGTTCGTGTCCTCACACGCACGCAAGTTGCTCCCCGCGGAGGTGCTCACGCACCCCTCCATCGCCGCTCTGGTCGCCGGCGCCACATCGACCGGCACCGTGTCCCCCGAGGACGTGCGACGTGCCAGTGACGAGGCCGGTGTCGAGCCCCGGCACCTGAAGGCCCTGCTGGTGCACCTCAGCGGTCTGGGCATCTCCGTCCAGATCGACGCCGCCAGCTCGCGCGCGGTCGCTGCGACCAGCAAGCGTGCCGCGACGTCCGCGGCGGCGAAGAAGGCCCCGGCCAAGAAGGCGCCCGCGACCAAGGCGGCCGCCGCGACGACCGCCGAGGCCCCCGCCAAGAAGGCCGCGGCGAAGAAGACCGCCGCCAAGAAGGCCGCCGACACCCCGGTCGACCCCGCGGCCGACGTCGTCGACCTCGGTGCCGCGGCTCCCGTGGTGATCGGCCCGGACGGCAAGAAGCTGCTGCCGGACATCCCCGACGAGGTGTTCGAGAAGGACGTCGCCAAGGACCCGACGATCAAGGAGGACGAGAAGCAGGCCTTCACCGTCTCCGCGGCCGACGAGACCGACGAGCCCGAGCAGCAGGTCATGGTGGCCGGCGCCACCGCCGACCCGGTGAAGGACTACCTCAAGCAGATCGGCAAGGTCCCGCTCCTCAACGCCGAGATGGAGGTCGAGCTCGCCAAGCGCATCGAGGCCGGCCTGTTCTCCGAGGAGAAGCTCGCCAAGGGCGGCCGGATCAGCCCGAAGATGCTCGAGGAGTACGAGTGGATCGCCGAGGACGGTCGGCGCGCCAAGAACCACCTCCTCGAGGCCAACCTGCGACTCGTGGTCTCGCTCGCCAAGCGCTACACCGGCCGCGGGATGCTGTTCCTGGACCTCATCCAGGAGGGCAACCTCGGTCTGATCCGCGCGGTGGAGAAGTTCGACTACACCAAGGGCTACAAGTTCTCGACCTACGCGACCTGGTGGATCCGCCAGGCGATCACCCGCGCCATGGCCGACCAGGCCCGCACCATCCGCATCCCGGTGCACATGGTCGAGGTCATCAACAAGCTCGCCCGCGTCCAGCGGCAGATGCTCCAGGACCTGGGCCGCGAGCCCACGCCGGAGGAGCTGGCCAAGGAGCTCGACATGACCCCCGAGAAGGTCATCGAGGTCCAGAAGTACGGCCGCGAGCCCATCTCGCTGCACACGCCCCTCGGTGAGGACGGCGACTCCGAGTTCGGTGACCTCATCGAGGACTCCGAGGCGATCGTCCCGGCGGACGCGGTCTCGTTCACCCTGCTGCAGGAGCAGCTGCACGCGGTGCTCGACACCCTGTCCGAGCGCGAGGCCGGCGTGGTCTCGATGCGGTTCGGCCTCACCGACGGCCAGCCCAAGACCCTCGACGAGATCGGCAAGGTCTACGGCGTGACGCGCGAGCGCATCCGCCAGATCGAGTCCAAGACGATGTCGAAGCTGCGGCACCCCAGCCGCTCGCAGGTCCTGCGCGACTACCTGGACTGACTCACCGCAGCACCACACCGCAGCACCACGGACGCCGAACAGCGCCACCCGGTCGGGTGGCGCTGTTCCGCTTCCGGGAGCCGGTGACGCCGGGAACAGGCTGTGGCACCGGTCACACCGCGCTCGCTAGGGTCGGGGCTTTCCGACCAGAGGAGCGCCCCGTGTCCGACCACGCCCGCCCGGCGACGTACCGCACGCTCGACGAGGTCGAGGAGACCCTCAGCCCGGCGGAGCAGCGCTTCGAACGGCTGCGCCGCACCTCGGGCCTGGTCGCCGGACCGGTGGTCGCGGTGGTGGTCTACCTGCTCTGCTCCGGCCTGGACGACCCGGCGCAGAAGCTGGCCGGGATCCTGAGCCTCGTCATCGTGTGGTGGATGACCGAGGCGATCCCGATCCCGGTCACCGCCATGCTCGCGATGGCGCTGTGCGTGGTGCTCGGCGTGGCACCGGCCGAGGAGGTGTTCGCGCTCTTCGGCAACTCCACGATCTTCGTCTTCATCGGAGGCTTCGTGCTGGCGGAGGCGATGCGCAAGCACGGCCTCGACAAGCGGTTCGCCTACGGCGTGCTCAGCATCCCGGGCGTCGCCTCGTCCACGGTGCGCGTCGTGGTGGCCTTCGGGATCATCAGCGCCAGCCTCAGCGCCTTCGTGTCCAACACGGCGAGCGCCGCGATGCTCATGCCGATCGCGATGGGGATCATCGGGTTCCTGGCCGGCCGGGTCGCGTCGCAGTCCGACGAGGACACCGACCCCGACGACGTGCGCCGGCTCCGCTTCTCGACCGCCCTGCTGCTGATGGTCGCGTACGGCGCCAGCGTCGGCGGACTGCTGACCCCCGTCGGCAGCCCGCCGAACCTCATCGGTCGCGAGCTGATCACCCAGGAGACCGGCGAGGAGATCCCCTTCTTCACCTGGATGCTGCTGGCCTTCCCCGTGGTCCTCCTGATGTTCATCGCCCTGTGCGTGGTGCTGCTCCGGCTCAACCGGCCGGAGACCAAGCGGATCGAGGGCGCTGAGGAGTTCATTCGCGAGCAGCGTGCCGAGCTGGGTCGGATGAGCCCCGGCGGGCGCAACACCCTGATCGCGTTCGGGATCACCGTGACGCTGTGGATCTTCCCCGGCGCCGTCGCGCTCGTCACCGGCGGCGAGGGTGCGTTCTACGAGAGCGTCGCTCTCCACCTCCAGGAGGGTGCCGTCGCGATCCTCGGCGCCAGCCTGCTCTTCCTGCTGCCCATCGATTGGCCGCGGCGCCAGTTCACGATCACCTGGAACGACGCGGCCCGGATCGACTGGGGCACGATCGTGCTGTTCGGCTCCGGCATCGCGCTCGGCGGGCTCCTCGGCTCAACCGGTCTGGCCGAGACCATGGGCACCGGGCTGAGCGACCTTCTCGGTGTCAGCTCGCTGCTCTCGATCACGCTGCTGTCGACGGTGATCGCCGTCGTCATCAGCGAGACCACCAGCAACACCGCGAGCGTCGGCGTGGTGGCGCCGATCGCCATCCAGCTGGCCATCGCGGCCGACGTCAACCCGGCGATCCCGGCCCTCGCGGCGGTGTTCGGCGCGTCGTACGGCTTCATGCTCCCGGTCTCGACGCCGCCCAACGCGATCGTCTACGGCACCGGGCTGGTGCCCATCACCCGGATGATCCGCTCCGGCATCGTCTTCGACGTCATCGGCATCGTGATCATCGTGGCGGGCGTGACGACCATGGCCAACGTCCTGGGCATCGGCTGACGCGCCTGCGCATCGGCTGACGCGCAGGCCGGGAGGGCCGGACCCGCCACCCTTGACGTGGCCGGCGGACAGGCGCAGGATCGCAAACGCGAAGACTTCTTCGCGTTTCCTTCTCGGGAGGCCCCTCATGCTCGGACGACCCCTGCTCACCACGTCGGCCCTGGCCGGCACCCTGCTGCTCGCGACGGCGATGCTGTCGGGCCTGGCGGCACCGGCCCAGGCCGACCCGCTCCCACCGACCGCCGTCGCGATGGGCGACAGCTTCATCAGCGGCGAGGGAGCCGGTGGCTACGTCGCCGTCACCGACCAGTCGGGGGTGGCCCAGGGCTTCCCGGGGTGGTCCGCGCCCAACAGCAACCCCTACTTCTGCCACCGCTCCGCCCACGCCTCCATCCAGGTCGCCGACCTGCCCGGGATCACCCAGCGCGTCAACCTCGCCTGCTCGGGCGCGCAGCCCGCCGACATGGCATCCGCCTCCAGCGCCCGGCCGGCGGGGCGCACGGTCGCCGCCCAGGTCGACCAGCTCCGCGAGGTGGCGCGGACCGGTGACGTCGACCTCGTCCTGCTGGGCCTGGGCTCCAACAACAGCCAGTTCACCTTCGGCGGCGTCGCCGCCGAGTGTGCCGGGCGCTTCGTCGCCGACGGCTACACCGGTTGGTGGGAGGTGTGGATCCACTTCGTCAACTGGGTCACCGGTGAGGAGCTCAACGAGCGGGCCTGCTCCGACGCGGACTTCGCGACCGCGGCGCAGCTGCAGGCGGCGCGCGCGGAGACGACCGTCGCGGTCCGCCAGGTCCTCGACGTCCTGGCCGAGGTCGACGCCGACGGCGAGCACCGAGTGGTGCTCCAGGACTACACCAACCCGCTGCCGCCGGCCTACGCCGAGCAGTACCGCACCGAGGACGGGCGCAGCGACACCCGCGACAAGTACCGCGCGCTCGTCGACGAGAGGTACGCCGCGGGGTGCCCGGCCGACATCGACACGCTCGCCCCGGCGCACCGCTTCAGCCAGAACCTCGGCGGGCTCGTCGCCGGCGTGGCCTCGACGCTGCAGGCCGAGCGGCCCGGGACCGACATCACCTACCTCGACGTGCAGCGTGCCTTCGACGGCGCGCGCCTCTGCGAGAACCCCGGGAGCCCGGGCAACGCGCTGGCCACCCCGCTGCGGGTGATGGACGGGCCCAGCGGGGTCCACGTGCAGAGCTTCGGCCCCTACGACAAGCTCGACATCAAGCGCGTCACCGACACCTGCCAGTCCTACTACCAGACCTGCCAGGAGTCGTGGCACCCGAACGCCGCCGGCCACCAGGCGCTGGGGCGTTGCCTGAGCGGGGCCTGGACGGCGACGGAGGCGACGCGCGTCAGCTGCGCCCGCACGTCCGCGGGCAGCATCGTCGTCCAGTGAGGCGCCGGTGAGCCACGCCGGGTCCGGGGGAGCCAGGGGAGGAGCCGGGAGGGCGCCCGCTGCGCCCTCCCGGCGCCGTCCCCAGCAGGTGCGCTCCCAGGAGACGGTCGACCGGATCCTCCTCGCCGCCGACCACGAGATCGGCGAGCGCGGGCTGGCCGGCGCGAGCACCACCCGCATCGCGGCGCGGGCCGGGCTGTCCGTGGGTGCGCTCTACCGGTTCTTCCACGACCGGGACGCGATCGCCGACGCCCTCGCGGCCCGCTACCTCGAGGCCGTGACGCCGGCGTACGCCGACGCGGTGTCGCAGGTGTCGTCCCTCGAGGACCTCGAGGCGGTCGTCGGCGTGCTGGTCCGGCGGGCGGCCGACCTGCAGCTGGAGCACCCCGGCTACTACCGGCTCACCGAGGAGCTCGCGCCCGAGCGCGGCGACTCGCCGGCGCGGGTCGTGCGCGAGCACCTGCTCGACCTCTTCACCGAGGCGCTGCGGAGGGCGGGCGTCGCCACGCCCCCGCCCGAGCTGCGCGCGGTCGTGGAGCTCTGCATCGAGACCGTGCGGCACACGCTCGCCCACCACCCGGCACAGGACCCCGGACGGGCGGCGTCGCTGGCGGAGCTCGAGCTCATGCTCGGCGCCTACCTGAGCTCCCGGCTACGGTGACGGCATGGTCGCAGCGAGGGGCTCCGCCGCCGCCGTCCTGGCGGCCCTGCTCCTGACCGGGTGCTCGCCCTCGGGCGACGCGGCCGACCCGCCCGGTGCCACGGCGGCGACGTCCGAGCCCGGGACCGGCGGGGCCGCACCTCCGAAGTCCTCCGCCTCCGAGCCGGCTGCGGCCTCGGAGGCGCCCGAGCAGCCGGTGTCGCCCGCCCCGCCCGACCCCGTCTCGGCCGCCGACCTCGACCCGGACACCGCCGTGCGCGCGGTCCGACACCTGGCGGGGCAGATCGGCGCCCGCGAGGCGACCGGACCGGCGTACGCCCGAGCGGCCGGATGGGTCGCGCGCAAGCTGCGTGGCCTCGGCTACGACGTCGAGCGCCAGCGTGTCGACGTCCCCGCGGGGACCTCGTGGGGCGTCGACGTCCCGGCCGGAAGGTCGGTGAACGTCGTCGCCGCGCCGCCCGGGTTCGACCCCGCGCAGCCCCACCTCGTCGTCGGCGCGCACCTCGACACCGTGCCGCAGGCGCCCGGGGCCGAGGACAACGCGTCGGGCGTCGGGGTGCTGCTGGCCGCCGCCGAGGCGGCCGCGGACCGTCGTACGCGGCTGCCGGTGCTCTTCGTCGCCTTCGGCGCCGAGGAGCCGCGCGGACCCACCGACGACGACCACCACTACGGCTCGCGGCAGTACGTCGCGCAGCTCACGCCGCAGGAGCGTCGGGCGATGCGCGCGATGGTCTCCCTCGACCGCGCGGGCGTCGGCGCGCGGGTGCCGGTGGGCTCCGCCGGCGCCTCCGACCCGGTGCAGCGCAGCCTCCTCGCCGCGGCCCGACGGGCCGGGGTGCCCACGGTCGCCGACGGCGAGCAGCGCAGCAGCGACCACTGGTCGTTCGTCCGCGACGGGCTTCCGGCGGCACGGCTCGGCTCGACGCCCTATGCCGGCTACCACTCGGCCGGGGACGTCCCGGGAGTCGTGTCGCCGGCGCAGCTCGAGCGTGTCGGGCGTCTGGTGCTCGCCTGGCTCGCGCCCCCTCGGTGACCCTCAGCCGAGGCCGGCGCAGGCGCGCAGGGCGGCCACGTCGGAGCGGAAGTCCGCCGCGGCCGCACCCGTGACGGCGCGCGGCAGCCCGTCGGCGCCGATGGCGCCCGGCCACCAGCGTGCCCGCGTCACGGTCGCCCGCCCCGACCGCTCGCGGGCGGGCCGGACGGTGAGCGTCAGCACGCCCGTCGGGCCGGGGGAGTACCACGCGAAGTTGCCGAGACCGTAGGCCACGTAGGCCTCGCCGAGACGCCCGTCGCCCTGCAGCTCGTGGGCGTGCGTGCCGGCGACGACATCGGCTCCCGCGTCGACCAGGCGGCGGGCCAGGGACCTCTGGTCCGGGCTCGGGCAGCGCTCGCCCTGCACGCCCCAGTGGAGGTAGGCCACCACCGCGTCCGCCTCACGCGCTGCCCGCCGCACGGTCGCCAGCAGGCGTGCGGGGTCCATGGCGTCGGCGGTGCCGGCACGTCGGTCGGTCGCGGCCCACTGCCCGGTCGGGTCCGCGGTCGGGTCCTGGTCGGCCACGGACGCCGTCACGGTGGCGACCACGGTGCCGTCGACGTCGGTGAGTGCCGGCCGGTACGCCTCGTCGGCGGTGCGGCCGACCCCGATCACCGCGAGCGGGGGGTCGGCCCCTGCTGCTGCCCGCGCGGCGCGCAGCGTGCTGGGCAGGCGGGCACGGCCGAAGTCGACGGCGTGGTTGTTGGCCATCGTGGCCACGTCCACGCCGGCTGCGGCGAGGGCCGTGAAGGCCGCCGGTCCGGCGGAGAAGGTGAAGCGCTTGCCCGGCGCGGGACGCCCGCCCGAGCCGACGGAGGTCTCGAGGTTCACCACGGCGAGGTCGGCCGACGAGAGGACGCGCGCCACGGGCGCGAGCGCCGTCGCCGGGTCCGCCAGGCGTCCGGCGAGCGGCCCCTCGAAGTGGACGTCGCCGGCCAGGGCGATGCGCACCGCAGCCGGCCGGGCAGGCGCCGGGCTCGGCTCGCGCGGGGCGGTGGTCGACGGGGACGGGTCCGTGGGCGTGGACGCCGAGGGCGACGTCGTGGGGGCGTCCGGGGGCGAAGGGCCCTCGGACGACGTGCAGCCGGCGAGCAGCACCGCCAGCAGGACCGCGAGCACCAGCGCGGCCGGCACCGGCGCGCCGACCGGGCGGCTGCGGACCCGGGGCGACATGGGTCGGATTCTCACACGTCGGCGTCCGGCCCGCGGGCGCTCCCACTTCGCCCGCACGTGGGTGGACGCGTCAGGGGTGGGGGGTGCCACACTCGGGACATGAGGTCTCGGACAGTCCTGGTCGCCACAGCGTCGGTCGTGCTCGCCGGCGTCGTCGCCGCTCCCGCGCACGCGGAGTACTACGCCGTCGACGACCCCGCGGACGCGCCGACGTCCCTGACCGACATCCAGCGGCTCGAGGCCAACCACGGGGGCGACAACCTGCTGGTCCGGGTGCGCTTCACCGAGCTCATGCGCTCGAGCGTCGCCGGGGTCTCGGTCTTCCTCGACACCGACCGTGACCGGAGGGGCGCCGAGTACGTCCTCAGCAGCGGCCTCGGCGACGGCACCGACTACGTCCTGACCCGGGCCGAGGGGTGGCGGGCCATGGACCGACGCGTGCGCTGCGACTACTCCGCGCGCCCGCGCTGGGGCAAGGACGTCTTCCGCGCGGTGATCGGTCGCGACTGCTTCGACCGCGTACCGCAGGTGCGGGTCTCGGTCAGGATGGGCGACCAGGCAGATGGCACGCAGCCGGTGGTGGACTGGGCGCCGAAGCGGCACCGCTGGAGCGTCCCGATCGCCTCCGGCCTCGGCGCCTGACCGAAGCGGTCCGACCGCGGCCCTAGGCGGCTGCGACCAGTGCCACCGCGAGCCCGCACAGCACCAGCCCGAGGCCCTGCGAGCCCTGGATCCGCTCCTTGAGCACGACGGCGGCCAGCGCGATGGTGATCGCTGGGTAGAGCGAGGTGAGGACCGAGGCGATCGTGAGCAGGCCGCTCTGCGTGGCCAGCAGGAACGTGACGGTCGCGGCGGTGCCCAGCAGCCCCGCGGCCGCGCCCCAGGCCTGTGAGCGGTCGTGTGGCCACCACTGTGCCCCCAGGGCGCTGGCGGTGAGGGCGACGGCGACCGCCGCGACGAGCTGGGCGAGCGCGAGCGGCGCGAGCCCGGCCTCCTCGGGCACCTGGCCCATGGCCGCGAAGAGGACGCCGAAGCCGATCCCGGCCAGGACGCCGTCGACGATCCCGGCGGCGAGGTCGCCCGAGGTCCCCGGCTCGCGGCTGACCAGCCAGATGCCGGGCACGGCTGCCAGGATCCCCAGCCAGACCAGCGCGTCGGGCCGCTCACCGGTGGCGACGCCCACGCCGACCGGGAGCAGGGCCGCCCCCACGGCCGAGATGGGCGCCACGACGCCCATCCGACCGGCCGCGAGGCCGCGGTAGAGGAAGGCGCCACCGGTACCGCTGCCGACACCTGCGAGGGCGCCCCACCACAGGTCGGCCCGGGTGGGGGAGCCGTCCGTGGCGAGCGTCAGCACCACGGCGCCGGCGAACGCCGCGACCGAGCCGATGAAGGCGACGGGCCATGCCGACGTACGACGGGAGGCGAGCCCACCGACGAAGTCCGAGAGCCCGTAGGCCAGGGCGGCGGCGAGGGAGAGCAGGACGGCCATCGGCGCCTCAGGTGGCCGTGACGCCGACGACCCAGACCACGGCTGCGAGGAACGCGGCGACCAGCTCGATGAGGATGGAGACCCCGACCGCCCGCAGCGCCGCCATCGTGGACGGCCATGCCTGCGCGCCGCCCACCCGTGCCCGCTCGGCGGCGTAGACGCCCAGGACGAAGCCGATGAACATGCCGACCAGGGGGATGACGAAGAACCCCACGAAGGCCAGCACGCCACCCGCGACCAGGGTGCGGTTGGGGACGCCCGAGGCCTTGAGCCGGCGGCCGGGGACCAGGTACTTGACGATCGAGCCGCCCACCAGCAGGAGCGCGCACGCCGCGAACACCGCCCAAGCCGTCGACGTACCGATCTCCAGCGCCCACACGAGGACGGCGCCGAGCACCAGCAGGGTGCCGGGCAGGACGGGGACGATGATGCCCGCGATGCCGACGGCGATCGCGACGGCGACGACGAGCTCCATGGCACTCACGGGCAGAGCCTCCCAGAGGACGCAGATCGGCCCCGGAGAGCGTGTCCGGGGCCGATCTGGAAGTAGGTGTGGGTCGGGTCGTGCTCAGGCCTCCGGGGCCGGGGTGGCCGGGGTCTCCAGCTTGTGCGTCTCGTCGTGGACGCTCGCTGCGACCTCACGGAGCTTCTCGCCGTGCTCGCGAGCGTGGTGGGCGCAGAAGAGCAGCTCACCTCCGGTCTGGAGCTCCACGCGGAGGTAGGCCTGGGCACCGCAGCGGTCGCAGCGGTCACCGGCCGTCAGGACGGCCTGGGTGGGTGCGGTGGCAGTGGTCACGTCAGCCTCATTTCTTGTTCATCGGTGTCTGGCCCAACGTAGCCCCAGGGGCAAAGATTCCCCTCGAGCACTTGTAGATCGAGAACTCTTTCAGTCAATCACGTCACACTCCTCCGCGCTGGCGTTGTCCACCAACCGTCGGTGGCCGTTGCAGAAGCGATACGTGGAGGTGCCCCACGCTAGACCGCCTCATGCGCGCCCACGGCCAGCGTGCCTCCGTCGACGCCCGGCGTGTCGCAGGTAGGTTTGCTCCTTGTGGCAGCACCGGCGGACAACACCTACAACGCAGCGCACCTCCTGGTCCTCGAGGGCCTCGACGCCGTACGCAAGCGGCCGGGCATGTACATCGGCTCCACCGACACGCGCGGGTTGATGCACTGCCTCTGGGAGATCATCGACAACGGCGTGGACGAGGCCCTGGCCGGAGTCGCGCACCGGGTGGAGGTCACGCTCCACGACGACGGCTCGGTCGAGGTCTACGACGACGGGCGAGGCATCCCGACCGACAAGGAGCCGAAGACCGGCCTGTCGGGCGTCGAGGTGGTGGCCACCAAGCTCCACGCCGGCGGCAAGTTCGGCGGCGGCTCCTACGTCGCCACGGGCGGCCTGCACGGGGTCGGCCTGTCGGTGGTCAACGCGCTGTCCTCCCGGATGGACATCGACGTCGACCGTTCGCCGACCCAGCAGGGCCTGTCGTTCCAGCGCGGCGTGCCGGGGGTCTTCGACGGCGAGGGTCCGGCGGCGCCGTTCACCCCGCAGTCGGGCCTGACCCGCAAGGGCAAGCGGGTCGCCAAGGGGCGCACCGGCACGCGGATCCGGTTCTGGCCGGACCGCCAGGTCTTCACCAAGGACGCCCGCTTCGAGATGGAGGGCCTCATCGGGCGCGCCCGGCAGACGTCCTACATCGTGCCGGGTCTCGAGCTGGTGATCCGCGACCAGCGCTCCTCGGAGATGGTCGAGGAGAAGTTCCGCCACGACGGCGGCATCGCGGAGTTCGTCGAGTTCCTCTCCCACGGCGAGCCCGTCACCGACATCCTCCGGCTCCAGGGCACCGACACCTTTACCGAGACGGTGCCGCTCCTCGACGACAAGGGCCACATGACGCCCCAGGAGGTCGAGCGCGAGCTCACCGTCGACGTCGCGGTGCGCTGGGACACGGCCTACGACACCGAGGTGCGCTCCTTCGTCAACGTGATCGCGACGCCGAAGGGCGGCACCCACGTCAGCGGCTTCGAGAGCGCGCTCACCAAGACGTTCAACGACGCCATGCGCGCCGCCAAGGTGCTGCGCTCGGCTGACGCCGACGTCATCAAGGACGACGTGCTCGAGGGCCTGACCGCCGTGGTGACCGTGCGCCTGGCCGAGCCGCAGTTCGAGGGCCAGACCAAGGAGATCCTCGGCACCCCGGCCGCGCGCGGCGTCGTACGCAAGGTGGTGGCCGGCGAGCTCAAGGCGTTCCTCACCTCGACCAAGCGCACGGAGAAGGCGCAGGCCAAGCTCCTCATGGAGAAGGTCGCCGCGGCGTCCAAGACCCGGCTCGCCGCGCGCCAGCACAAGGAGAACCAGCGCCGCAAGAACGCGCTCGAGTCCTCCGCCCTGCCCGCCAAGCTCTTCGACTGCCGCAGCGCCGACACCGAGCGCACCGAGCTCTTCATCGTCGAGGGCGACTCGGCGATGGGCACCGCCAAGGCGGCTCGCAGCAGCGAGTTCCAGGCGCTGCTGCCCATCCGCGGCAAGATCCTCAACGTCCAGAAGGCCACCGTCGGCGACATGCTCAAGAACGCCGAGTGCGCCTCGATCATCCAGGTCGTCGGCGCCGGCTCGGGCCGTACGTTCGACCTCGAGTCCGCGCGCTACGGGCGGATCATCCTGATGGCCGACGCCGACTCCGACGGCGCCCACATCCGGTGCCTGCTGGCGACGCTGTTCTTCAAGTACATGCCCGAGCTCGTCCGCGACGGGCGGCTCTACTCCGCCGTGCCGCCGCTGCACCGCATCGAGCTGTCCAACCCCAAGAAGGGGATGGACAAGTACATCTACACCTACTCCGACGACGAGCTGCAGCGCCGGCTCGCCGAGCTCAAGAAGAAGAACGTCCGCTGGAAGGACCCGGTCCAGCGCTACAAGGGCCTCGGCGAGATGGACGCCGACCAGCTGGCCGAGACGACCATGGACCCCCGCTACCGGACGCTGCGCAAGCTCACCATCGACGACGTCGACGAGGCGAGCCGGGTCTTCGACCTGCTGATGGGCTCCGACGTGGCGCCGCGCAAGGAGTTCATCGTCCAGGGGGCCTACGAGGTGGACGTCGAGGCGCTGGACGCCTGACACGGCACCGCGAGCTGAGCGGCGTACGACGGGCGAGCCGGCGCGAAGATGACAGTGGTTGTGGCGACGTGCTGGCCTCAGTAGGTTTGTGGCTCGCGTCACACCGCTGTCGACAGGGAGACCCATGCCCGACGAGAAGTTCGACTACATCGTCATCGGATCGGGCAGTGCCGGCGGCGTGGTCGCCGCGCGGCTGACCGAGGACCCGGACGTACGGGTGCTGCTGCTCGAGGCCGGCCCGGCCGACGACGACGACAACATCCACATCCCGCTGGCGTTCTCCGCGCTCTTCAAGACGAAGTGGGACTGGAACTACGAGACGACCCCGCAGAAGCACCTCGCGGGACGCCGGGCCTACTGGCCTCGGATGAAGGCGCTCGGCGGCTGCTCCTCGATGAACGCGATGATCTACATCCGCGGCAACCACGCCGACTACGACGAGTGGCGCGACGCCTACGGCGCGACCGGGTGGGGCTTCGACGACGTCCTGCCCTACTTCCGCAAGGCCGAGGCCAACACCCGGCTGGGCGGCCCGTTCCACGGCACCGACGGTCCGCTGCACGTGGAGGACCGGACCTACGACCACGAGCTGAGCACCGCGTTCGTGGAGGCCGGCGTCGCCGCGGGGCTGAAGCGCAACGACGACTTCAACGGCGCCGAGCAGGAGGGTGTCGGGCTCTACCAGGTGACGTGCCACAAGGGGCGGCGCTGGTCCGTCGCCGACGCCTACATCCACCCGGCGGACACGCGCCCCAACCTCACCGTCCGCACCGAGTCCTTCGTGACGCGCATCGTGCTGGAGGGCAACCGCGCGGTCGGCGTCGCCTACACCCGCCGCGGCGAGCAGCTGGTGGCGCGGGCGGAGGCCGAGGTCGTCCTCAGCGGGGGCGCGATCAACAGCCCGCAGCTGCTGATGCTGTCCGGCATCGGCCCCGGTGCTCACCTGCGCGACATGGGCATCGACGTCGCTGTCGAGTCGTCGGGCGTGGGACAGAACCTGCAGGACCACCCGGCGGCGGGCATCCTCAGCTACACCCGCGACACGACCGACATCGCGGAGATGCTCGGCCTGCGCAACCTCGTGAAGTGGAAGGCGACCGGCAAGGGCCCGCTGAGCTCCAACGTCGGGGAGGCGGGCGCGTTCTACACCTCGCGCGACGACCTCGCGCTGCCCGACGTCCAGCTCCACGTGGCGCCGACCGGCTTCTACGACAACGGCATGCACGAGCCCGTACGCCGGGCGCTCACCACGGCCATCACGCTGGTCAACGTCCAGAGCTCGGGCCACGTGCGGTTGCGCTCGGCGGACTCCACCTGGCACCCCGAGATCGACCCGGGCTACTTCGACGACCGCGCCGACCTCGAGGCCATGATCGGCGGGTTCCGCACCGCCCTGGAGGTCCTGCGCCAGGGCCCCATCGCGAGGTTCGTCGATGAGCCGTGGGTGCCTGCGTCGGCCGACCCGAGCGACGACGAGATCATCGAGGGCATCGGGCGGCTGGGCCAGACGCTCTACCACCCGGTCGCGACGTGCGCCATGGGCACCGTGGAGGGCAGCGTCGTCGACCCGCAGCTCCGGGTGCACGGCGTGGAGGCCCTCCGGGTCGCCGACGCCTCGGTCATGCCGCGGGTCCCGCGCGGCAACACCAACGCCCCCACCATCATGATCGGCGAGAAGTGCGCGGATCTCGTCAAGGAGTCCCGATGACCAGCACCCTCCAGCCCACTGCGACCGCCGGCGCCGGCGAGACCTTCGACTCGCTCGACCCCGCCACCGGGGACGTCGTCGGCACCCACCCGGTCGCCGGGCGCGACGAGGTCGACGCGGCGGTCGCCCGGGCGCGTGACGCGGTCGACTGGTGGGGCAACCTGTCGTTCGACGAGCGGGCCGACTTCCTCCTCACGTGGCGCTCGGTGATCACCCGCCGCATCGCCCAGCTGGCCGACCTGTCGCACCGCGAGACCGGGAAGCCGCACGGTGACGCCCAGCTCGAGATCGTCCTCGCCATCGAGCACATCGCCTGGGCAGCCAAGAACGCCAAGAAGGTGCTCGGGGCGCGCAAGGTCGGCTCCGGGCTCCTGATGGCCAACCAGGCGGCGACCGTGGCCTACCACCCGCTCGGCGTCGTCGGCGTGATCGGACCGTGGAACTACCCGGTCTTCACCCCGCTGGGGTCCATCGCGTACGCCCTGGCCGCAGGCAACGCGGTGGTGTTCAAGCCGAGCGAGTACACCCCCGGCGTCGGCCAGTGGCTCGCCGACTCGTTCCGCCAGGTGGTGCACGGGCGTGACGTGCTGCAGGTCGTCACCGGCCTCGGCGAGACCGGCAACGCGCTGTGCCGGGCGCGGATCGACAAACTCGCGTTCACGGGCTCCGGACGCACGGGCAAGCTGGTCATGGCCGCCTGCGCCGAGAACCTCACGCCGGTCGTCATCGAGGCCGGCGGCAAGGACTCGCTGATCGTCGACGAGGACGCCGACCTGGCCAAGGCGGCGGAGGCGGCGCTGTGGGGCGGGATGGCCAACGCGGGACAGACCTGCACCGGCACCGAGCGCGTCTACGTCCACCGCAACGTCTTCGACGCCTTCATGGCCGAGATCCTCGCCCAGGCCGACGGCCTCCGCGCCGGCGCCGACTCCGCCGCCCAGATCGGGCCGATCACGATGCCGTCACAGCTGGGCGTCATCAGGAGCCACATCGACGACGCCGTCGCCCGGGGCGCGCGGGCGGTGCTCGGAGGGCCCGACGCCGTGGGGGAGCGGTTCGTCCAGCCGACGATCCTGACCCACGTGCCCGAGGACTCCACGGCGATCACCGAGGAGACCTTCGGCCCGACGCTGGCGATCAACCCCGTCGACAGCATGGAGGAGGCGGTCCGCCTCACCAACGCGACCCAGTACGGCCTGGCGGGCGCGGTGTTCTCCAAGGCCAACGGCATGTCGATCGCGCGCCGCATCCGGTCCGGCATGACGTCGGTGAACTCGGTCGTCTCCTTCGCCGCGGTGCCGGCCCTGCCCTTCGGGGGCGTCGGGCAGTCCGGGTTCGGCCGGATCCATGGGGCCGACGGGCTGCGCGAGTTCACCTACGCCAAGGCGATCACCCGGCAGAAGTTCGCTCCGGTGATGAACCTGACGTCCTTCGCCCGCGACGCCGCGACCGACGGCAAGGTCGCGCAGCTCATTACGCTCCTGCACGGCGGCAAGCAGACCCTCAAGTAGCCCGCCCCGCTCCTGCGGGAGGGCGTACGTCAGACGTGCTGGGTGAGCAGCCCGGTGTCGACGTCGTAGAGGAAGCCGCCGACCGCGGCGCGCTCGCCGATGAGCGGGTGCGTGCGCACCTTGGCGACGTCCTGGCGCAGCTGGTCGAGCTGGTCGGTCACGACGCCGAACGACTGCCAGCTGGCGTCGACCCCGGCCGACTCGCCGACCCTGGCCCGCAGCTCGTCCTCCGAGGCGGAGGCCATCGCGCAGCGGGTGTGCGGGACGACGAGGACACGCTGCACGTTGAGCAGGTGCACACCCAGCACGAGCGCCTCGAGGGCCTGGGGCGTGACGCGGCCGCCGGGGTTGCGGAAGATCTTGGCGTCGCCGTGGCGGAGGCCGAGCATCCGCAGCGGGTCGATGCGCGAGTCCATGCACGTCACCAGCGCGATGCCGGCGTGGGCCTTGCCGTCGAAGCCGCCGAGGTCGAAGGTGTCCGCGAACTCGCGGTTGGCCCGCATCAGGTCGTCGAAGTCGTTCACGACCGGCAGGGTAGCGCCCCTCAGACCGACCCGGAGAAGACGTCCCGCGCGCTGAGCCGCGTCGGCCCGACCTGCCGGAACAGCACCAGCGCGAGCGCCGCTGCCACCACGGCGCAGCCCGCCGCGCCCCAGAAGACGGCGTGCTCCTGGGCGATCCCGGCGACCCGCAGCAGGTCGGAGAACTCCTTGCACCGGCTCCTGCCGTCGCAGACGTCCTGCACGGCGGGCACGGCGCCCTGCTCGGCGTAGTAGCGGCGCAGCCCGATCGTGGTGAGGGCGGAGATGCCGACGAGCATGCCGACCATGCGCGCGACGACGACGAAGGCGCTGGCCACCCCGTGGGCGTCGTCGTCGGTGAAGGCGAGGAGCGCGGCGTTCACGGGTGCCAGGGCCAGGCCGAAGCCCAGCCCGCCGGTGACCAGGGCGAGGTTGGCGATCGGCTCCTCGATGGTCGTCAGCCCCCAGCGGGTCATCAGCACGAACCCGGCGGCCGCCATCAGCATGCCGATGGCGGTGACGACGCCGGGGGAGAGGAACCGGATGAGGTAGCCGCCCGCCACCGCGCCGACGGGGAGCGCCAGCAGGAAGCGGACCAGCACGAGGGCGGCCGGCAGCTGGTCGTCGGGGTAGACGGTGGTGCGGGCGAAGAGCGGGATGTCGATGAGGGCGGCGATCAGCGCGGCACCCACGAAGAAGCTGACCAGCAGCGCCCCCCACGCCGGCGTACGCCGCAGCGCGCCGCGGGGCACGAGCGGGTTCGCGGCGCGGCGTACGTGCCACACGAAGGCCGCGGCGCCGAGGACCGCACCCAGGAGGTACCACCGGCCGCGGGGCGAGAACACCTCGATCTTCGGGTCGGCGGTGGCGAAGGCGAGGATCACGCCGCCGAGGGCCGTGGCGAGCAGCAGCGCCCCGACGAGGTCGGCCTCGACCAGCACGCGACCCCAGCCGCGCAGGTCCAGCAGCGGGTGCGGGGCGAACGCGCACCAGGCGAGGAGCAGGACGAGCGCCGCCATCGTCGCGGCGCCGATCGGCGTGAGCCAGCGGCCGTCGCCGGCGAACGGGATGAACAGCTGGCCCCAGGTGAGGTCGCGCATGAGCGACGGTGGTCGGAGGAAGACGACGGCACCGCCGGCGAGCGTGGCGAGGGCGAGCAGGAGGCCGACGACGTCGGGTCGGCGCCGTTCCCGGCGCTCCCGGTGCTCCTGGGCCTCCGGGTGCTCCCGGGGGGCGAGGGCGCGGATGGCCGCGGCGAGGACGAGGCCGACGGCGAGGTTGATCGCGAAGATCGCGCGCCAGTCCGCGAAGGCCAGCACCGCCGCGCCGAACAGCGGTCCGAGCACAGAGCCGATCTCCTGCACGGCCGACACGACGCCCAGCGGGACGCCGCGCCGCTCGACGGGGTAGAGGTCGGCGACGAGCGCCAGCGTCGCGGGGACGAGACCGCCGCCGCCGACGCCCTGCAGGAAGCGACCCGCGACGATGCTCGGCATGTCGTAGGCCACGGTCGTGATGAGGGAGCCCAGCGCGAAGAGCACGAGCGCCATGACGAGCACGGGCACGCGGCCGCGCAGGTCGGCGATGCGTCCGATCAGCGGGAGCATGGCGACGTAGCCGAGGAGGAAGCCGCTGACGATGGGCGCGGCCCGCTGCAGCTGGTCGATCGGGACGCCGACGCCGGTCATCATGTCGGGCAGCGCCAGCACGACGACGTACGTGTCGGCGGCCGCGAAGGCCACGGCGACCGACGCCATGGCGAGGAGCAGCCGCGAGGTGCGGGCGAGCCCGGCCGGCTCGCTCACGGTGCGGTGATGTCCTTCTCCGTGCCGTAGTCGGCGAAGTCGACCGTGTAGGTCATCGGGTCGGTGCGGGGGTAGAAGACGCCGGTGAGCGTCGCCTTGCGCAGCTCACCCTCGTCGGTGACCTGCCACTCGACGTCGAAGGTGTCGCCGGAGGACGAGGGGATGACCGCGTCCATGGCGTCGCCGGGCACGGTGCCGGAGTAGGTGGTGAGGACCTCGGAGTTGTTGGAGCCGCCGCGCACGCTCTCGCCGGCCTTCGGCGAGTCGGTGAGCCCGAGCAGGCCGGCGAACCCGTCCTGGCCGATGAGGCCGGACGGGTCGGGGGCGCCGTACTCCTTGGGGTCGACCTCGTTCCAGCCCGGGGTGAAGGGCAGCTGGGCGTAGACGGTGTCGTCGACGGCGATGACCGGCACGTCGACGGTCTGGCCGGCGAACACCACGGTGATGGACCCGTCGAAGGCCGGTGCCTGGGTCAGGGTGCCGGCCGCTCGGGTGATGCCGGAGACGCCGTCGGGCAGCGAGGGCGTCGAGAGGGTCAGGTCGACGCCGCTCGTCTCGGTCAGCCGGGTGGAGGCCTCGGCCAGGATCTCCTCGGGCGTCTGGCTCTCCGCCTCCTCGCCGCCGCCGCCGTCGTCGCCCGAGCAGGCGGCGAGCGTGGGCACGGCCAGCAGCACCCCGGCGAGAGCGGTGGCGAGACGTCCGGAGGTCCGGGCACGAGCGAGCATGGGCTCAGCCTTCCACAGGGGCGGGCGCCGGGTCGGACGGCGCGGCACCGGCGGGGCCGAGCTGGGACGCGACCTGCGCCGCGACGGGCGAGGCGACGGCGGCGATCGGCTGGGGGGCCGGCACGCCGGACCCGTCCCGCCTGCCGTTGGCCTCGGGCAGGTCGACGGGCGCGCCGCTGGCGGCAGCGGCCCGGGCGGGGCCCGGTCCGGCCCACGCCGCGACCAGGACGTCCTCGCTCTTGAGGAAGCGGTGGCTGCGGACGCCCCCGGTGGCGCGTCCCTTGCCGGGGTACTCGCTGAACGGCGTCACCTTGACCGCGCCGGCCTCGGTGCCGGGGAGCGCGGTCGAGGACCCCGAGGCGGTCACCACGACGGCGTCCGAGGGGTCGAACGCCCCGAAGAACGCGACGTGCTGGCCGGCGCCGAGCTTGATGCCGGCCATGCCGCCGCCGGAGCGGCCCTGCGGGCGGACGCCGGCGGCGGGGAAGTGGAGCAGCTGGGCGTCGGAGGAGATGAAGCACAGCTCCTCCTCCCCGGTCACGAGCTGCACCGCACCGACGACCTCGTCGCCGTCCTTGAGGCCGATCACCTCCCACTCGTCGCGCCCCAGGACCTCGGGGTTGACCCGCTTGACGACACCGTCGCGGGTGCCGAGCGCGAGGCCGGGGCCGTCGGTGGGCAGCGAGGTGAGCGCGAGGGCGCGCTCGCCGGTGTCGAGGGCGACAAGCTCGCTCAGCGGAACCCCACCAGCGACGTTGGGATCGTTGGCCGTCGAGGGGAGCTCGGCGCCGATGTCGATGACAGACATTCGAACAAGACGACCACGATTGGTGACAACGCCGATCTCCCCGCGCTTCGAGGACAGCACAGCGGAGACTGTCACGTCATGGTTGGCGCGGTCTCCGCCGATGCCGGGTGCTCCGGCGTCCTTGGTGCGGGCGAGGAGCCCGGTCGAGGACAGCAGCACGAAGCACGGATCGTCGGTCACCTCGAGCGACGATGCGGCGGTCGCGGCTGGAGCGGCACCCAGCAGGACGGTGCGTCGCGGCGTGCCGTGCTCCTTGGCCACGTCGGTCAGCTCGTCGGAGACGACCTTCCGGAGCAGCTTCTCGTCGGCGAGGATCGCGTCGAGGTACTCGATGGTGCGCTCGAGCTCGGACTTCTCCTTCTCCAGCTCGATCCGGGAGAACTTGGTCAGCCGGCGCAGCGGCATGTCGAGGATGTAGTCGGCCTGCGCCTCCGACAGCTCGAAGACGGAGATCAGCCGCTCCTTGGCAGCGGCGGCGTTGTCCGAGCTGCGGATCACCTGGATGACCTCGTCGATGTCGAGGATCGCGATGAGGAGGCCGTCGACGAGGTGCAGCCGGTCGGCGGCCCGCGCGCGCCGGAACGAGGAGCGGCGGCGTACGACGTCGAAGCGGTGGGCGAGGAAGACCTCGAGCATCTCCTTGAGGCCCAGGGTGCGCGGCTGGCCGTCGACCAGCGCGACCGCGTTGATGCCGAAGGAGTCCTCGAGCGCGGTCTGGCGGTAGAGCTGCTCGAGGATGGCCTCGGGGACGAAGCCGTTCTTGATCTCGATGACCAGGCGCAGGCCCTGGTGGCGGTCGCCCAGCTGCTTGACGTCGGCGATGCCCTGCAGCTTCTTGGCGAGAACCAGCTTCTTGATCTGCTCGACGACGCGCTCCTCGCCGACGCCGTAGGGCAGCTCGGTGACGACGATGCCCTTGCGCCGGGGGGTCACGGACTCGATCCGCGCCGTGGCCCGCATCCGGAACGTGCCGCGCCCGGTGTCGTACGCGTCGCGGACGCCGTCGAGGCCGACGATCTTGCCGCCGGTGGGCAGGTCGGGACCAGGGATGTAGCGCATGAGGTCGTCGAGCGTGGCCTTCGGGTGCGTGACGAGGTGCTTGAGGGCCTGCACGACCTCGACGAGGTTGTGGGGGGCGATGTTGGTCGCCATCCCGACCGCGATGCCGGCGGCGCCGTTGACGAGCAGGTGCGGGATGGCGGCGGGGAGCACGACCGGCTCGGTCTCGCGCGAGTCGTAGTTGGGCTTGAAGTCGACCGTGTCCTCGTGGATCGACGCCGTCATGGCGACCGCGGCGGGCGCCATCCGGCACTCGGTGTAGCGCATCGCGGCAGGCGGGTCGTCCGGCGAGCCGAAGTTGCCGTGCCCGTCGACGGTCGGCAGCCGCATCGACCAGGGCTGCGCCATCCGGACCAGGGCGTCGTAGATCGCGCCGTCGCCGTGCGGGTGCAGGCGGCCCATCACCTCGCCGACGACGCGGGCGCTCTTCACGTGGCCGCGGTCGGGCCGCAGCGACATGTCGTCCATCGTGTAGAGGATGCGGCGCTGCACCGGCTTGAGGCCGTCGCGCGCGTCGGGCAGGGCGCGGGAGTAGATGACCGAGTAGGCGTACTCCAGGAACGACGACTGCATCTCGTCACGGATGTCGGTGTCGAGGATGTGCTCCTCGAAGTCGTCCGGGAGGGGCTGTTTCGTCGTACGTCGTGCCATGCGGGCCATTGTCCCCGCTGGCCCGCCGAGTCCGGCCGGGGGCTCGCCGGGGCGGGGCGACCTCTTCCGCCGGCGATCGGGTCTCGACCCGCCTCGCTCGAGAAGAGGCGTCCTCTCGATGGTCGAGTAGGTCGCGAGCGCCAGCGAGCGGGCGTATCGAGACCGGCCCTCAGTCGTCGGCCCTCTTCTGCTGGCGCGAGAAGTCCTTCCTCGCCAGGGGCGGCAGTCCTTCGTAGTCGCCGGCGATGAGCGCCAGCCTCTTCGCGCGGCTCCAGCCCTGCACCTGCTTCTCGCGGGCGAAGGCCAGGGCGACGTTCTCGTGCTCCTCGTGCCACACCAGCTCGACGGGCCTCCGTCCACGCGTGTAGGCCGCGCCCACGCCGCTCTCGTGCTGGAACAGGCGAGTGAAGAGGTCCCGGGTGCTGCCGACGTAGAAGGAGCCGTCGGCGCACCTCAGCATGTAGACGTAGGCGGTCATCGTTCGAGGGTCGTCGTCCGGAGTGGTCGGTGACAGGGGGTGGGCGGGATCTGTGGACGGGTCTCGATACGCCTCGCTCGTTCCTCGCTCGGCTACTCGACCAGCGATGAGGCGTCGGCTGCTCGACCCGTGATGGATCCGGCGTCGCTCGGATAGATTGACGGGGTGACCGAGACGGAGGAACTGCGCACCGTGCCGCCGGCGCCGCGCCACTGGGAGGCGGACGTCCTGCTGCGCGACGGCCGCACCGCGCACATCCGGCCCATGCAGCCGGAGGACCGAGCGCTGCTGGTGGAGTTCTACAGCCGGGTCTCCGACCAGTCGAAGTACTACCGCTTCTTCTCGCCCATGCCCGAGCTCTCCGAGCGCGACCTCGACCGGTTCACCAAGGTCGACCACCGCGACCGGGTGGCGATGATCCTCACCGTCGCGGGCCAGATGATCGCCGTCGGCCGCTACGACACCATCCGCCCGGGCTACGCCGAGGTCGCGTTCCTCGTCGAGGACCGGCACCAGGGCCGCGGGATCGGCCAGCTCCTCCTCGAGCACCTCGCCCAGGCGGGCCGCGAGCGCGGGATCGAGGAGTTCGTCGCGGAGGTGCTGCCCGACAACCAGGCGATGATCCACACCTTCAAGGACGCCGGCTACCAGGTGAAGAGCGCCTTCGAGGACGGCGTGATGGAGCTGGTGTTCCGGATCGACCCGACCGACACCGCGATCGGCGTGATGGAGCAGCGCGAGCACCGCGCCGAGTACGCCTCGATCGAGCGCTTCTTCTCCCCGAAGTCGGTCGCCATCATCGGCGCCAGCCGCCGCCAGGACACGATCGGGCGGGCGCTGGTGCGCCACCTCGTCCTCGGCAACTTCTCCGGCCGGATCCACGTCGTCAACCCGAGCGCCGACTCGGTGGCGGGCATGCCCGCCTGGAAGACGGTGGGGGAGATCCCCGGCGACGTCGACGTGGCGATCGTGGCCGTCCCCGCCGAGTCCGTGCAGGACGTCGTGCTCGACTGCGCCGCGAAGGGGGTCCACGGCCTCGTCGTCATCTCCTCCGGCTTCGCCGAGACCGGCGAGGAGGGCCGGATGCGGCAGCGGCGCCTGGTCGGGCTCTCCCGCTCCTACGGACTCCGGCTGATCGGGCCCAACGCGCTCGGCATCATCAACACCGACCCCGACGTCTCGCTCAACGCCTCACTCTCCTCGGTGATGCCGCCCCGCGGCCGCGCCGGGTTCTTCTGCCAGTCCGGCGCGCTCGGCTCGGCCATCCTGGAGAAGGTCCAGAACCGCGGCCTCGGCCTCACCACCTTCGTCAGCGCCGGCAACCGTGCCGACGTCTCCGGCAACGACCTCCTGCAGTACTGGGAGGAGGACGACGCCACCGAGGTCGTGCTGCTCTACCTCGAGTCGATCGGCAACCCGCGCAAGTTCTCCCGCATCGCCCGCCGCGTCAGCCGCCGCAAGCCGATCGTCGCCGTGCGGTCGGGCCGCAGCTCGCAGGGCGTGCCGATGGGCCACGCGGTCCGCAAGATCGGCGCGCCTCCCGAGGCGGTCGACGCCATGTTCCGGCAGGCCGGGATCATCCAGGTCGAGTCGCTGGAGGAGATGTTCGACGTCGCCCAGCTGCTGGCCCACCAGCCGCTGCCGCGCGGTCGCCGGGTCGCCATCGTCGGCAACTCCGACGCGCTCGGGCTGCTGGCCGCCGACGCCGCCAACTCGGTCGGCCTCGTGGTCAACCGGCAGGAGGCGCTGGGCGCCGACGCCACCGCGGAGGACTTCGAGGACGCCCTCGACGCGGCGATCGACGACCCGGAGGTCGACGCGGTCGCGGCGATCTTCATCCCGCCGCTCAACGTCGCGGGCGCCCGCGAGGACGTCGCCAACGTCCTCGCCGCCGTCGGCGAGCAGTCCGACAAGCCGATCGTGTCGACGTTCCTCGGCACCGAGGGCGTGCCC
This sequence comes from Nocardioides renjunii, assembly GCF_034661175.1. Lineage (NCBI taxonomy): Bacteria > Bacillati > Actinomycetota > Actinomycetes > Propionibacteriales > Nocardioidaceae > Nocardioides > Nocardioides renjunii. The sequence continues at coordinate 1,980,045 of NZ_CP141058.1, forward strand.
GAGCTGCTGCGGGTGCCCGACGTGGCCGGCTCCAGCGCCGGCCGCGGGTCCGTGCCGTCGTACCCCGCCGTCGAGGCCGCCGTGCGTGCCCTCGCCCGCGTCGTCGAGTACGCCGTGTGGCTGCGCGTGCCGCAGGCCCCGCCGGTCGAGCCGAGCGCCAACGACCTCGACGCGGCCCGGCACCTGGTCAACGAGGTGCTGATGAACCACCCCGAGGGCCGCGACCTCGACTTCCACGAGCAGCACCGGCTGCTGCGCGCCTACGGCATCGACCTCTGGGACACCTACGCGGTCGAGACGCTCGACGAGGCGACCACGGCGGGGGAGACGCTCGGCTGGGACGTGGTCCTCAAGGCCACCGCCGACCACCTGCGCGACCGCCCGGACCTGGCCCACGTGTGGCGCAACATCGACAGCGCCGACGAGATGGCCGTCGCCTGGCGCTCGCTCAACGACCTCATCACCGACCCCGAGCGGGCCGGCTTCGTGGTGCAGCGCAACGCGCCGCCCGGGGTGCCGGTCACCATCGCGACGATGGAGGACCCGCTGTTCGGCCCGGTGCTGTCGTTCGGGATCAGCGGCCCGCTGACCGAGCTGCTCGGCGACAAGTCGTTCCGGATCCCGCCGCTGGCCGACCACGACGCGCAGGACATGGTGCGCGAGATCAAGGCCTCGCCGCTGCTGTTCGGCTACCGCGGCAGCGAGATCGTCGACGTGGCCGAGATCGAGCGGCTGGTGCGCCAGGTCGCGCAGCTCCAGCACGACCTGCCGCAGGTGCGCGCCCTCCAGCTGCCGCTCGTCCTGGCCGGCGCCGAAGGGGCGACGGTGCTCGGCGCCAACGTGCGGGTGGAGCCGGTGAAGGACCCGCGCTCCGACTGGTTCGTGCGGCGCCTCAGCACGATGCCGGGGGACACTCTCCCCGACTGAGCCCGGTTGCGTGACAGACTGCGACCATGCCCCGCTCCACCCGTGACGCGGACGTCTCCCACGACCTCCGCCAGGCGATCCAACGCACCGGCTACTACCCCGAGGTCGTCGCCGACGGCGTCTTCTCCGCGGCCGGGGGTGAGGAGGTCGTCTCCTACTTCGTGCATCACGAGACGACGTTCGACCACGAGGAGGTACGCCGCCACCTGACGGCGCTGCTGCTCACGCCCACGCGGCTGGTGATCGCCCACACCGACGAGCACCCCGGCGACGACCTGCTGCCCGAGCCCTACACGTCCACGACCACCGAGGCGGTGACGCTGACCTCGATCCGCACGGTCGTGGTCACCCGCATGGTGGCGAACCCGACCGCAGGCGTCGCCCCGCCGGCCGAGGCCGTGCTGACGATCGGCTGGGGTGGCGTGGGCCGCCTCGACCTCGAGCCCGCCGCCTGCTCCGACCCCGAGTGCGACGCCGACCACGGCTACACCGGCACGCTGGCCGGCGATGACTACACGCTCCGCGTCTCCGCGGCGGCCGAGGGCACGGACGCCGTCGCCGGCCTGCTGGCCTTCTCCGACGCGCTCTCGGCGCGCACGCGAGGGTGACGGACCACCTCGGCGGGGGTCCGGCGTTCACGCCACCCGCGTACGGCGACCGCTCGCTGGCCGACGTCGTGCCCTCGATCGGTCGCGCGCTGGGCGTCGATCTCGACGGGCACCCGGTGGGCCTCGAGCTGCCCCCAGCGCCGTCGTACGTCCTCTTCCTCGTCGACGGGATGGGCGCCGAGCTCCTCACCCGCTACGCCCACTCCGCGCCCTACCTCGCCTCGCTCGCCGGTGACGGGGCGACCGGCACCGCGGGCGTGCCGTCGACGACCGCGACGTCGCTGACGTCGCTCGGCACCGGCCTCGTGCCGGGGGCGCACGGGCTCGTGGGCTTCACGGCGCGCATCCCCGGCACCGACCGGCTGCTCAACCACCTCTGGTGGGACAAGTCCGTCGACCCGGTGGACTGGCAGCCGCACCCGACGGCGTTCGGCCGGCTGGCGCACGCCGGCGTCCACGTGACCTCGGTCAACAAGCGTGAGTTCGACGGGTCCGGGCTGACCGTCGCCTCGCAGCGCGGGGTGACGTACGTCGGTGCGGACCGCGTCGGCGAGCGGATCGCGGCGACCGTGAGCGCCTCCGCGCACCAGCCGTCGCTCACCTACGTCTACGACTCCGACCTCGACTGGACCGGGCACAAGTTCGGTGTCGCGTCCACCCAGTGGCTCCAGCAGCTCGCGATGGTCGACGCCCAGGCCGAGCAGCTCCGCGAGGCCCTGCCCGCCTCGACGCGGATGCTGGTCGTGGCCGACCACGGCATGGTCGACAGCCCGCGCGAGGCCCGGGTCGACGTCGACGAGGTCCACGGCATGCGCGACGGCGTCGCGCTGCTGGGCGGCGAGGCCCGGTTCCGCCACCTCTACTGCGCGGCGGGAGCGGTCGACGACGTCGTCGCCACCTGGCGCGAGGTGCTGGGGGAGCGGGCCACCGTCGTCACCCGCGAGGACGCCATCGGCCGCGGCTGGTTCGGGGACGTCCAGCACGGCGTGCTGCCCCGCCTCGGCGACGTGATGGTCGCCTGCCACGACGACTCCGCGATCGTCTCGTCGGTCGACTTCGCCTACGAGGACACGCTCGTCGGCCTGCACGGATCGCTCACCTCGGCCGAGATGCTGATCCCGATCCTCGTCGGCTGACCCCCGCCACTCCGCCTTGAGTCCCTGAGCGACTCACGGCCGAGGCCGGGCGTGTCGGACGACCACAACCACGCGCGTCCGCGCCCAGCCCCGCGCGTACGACGTCGACGCGGGCTTCTGGTCGTCCAACGCGCCGCGGCCTGTCGGACAGGACGAAGTCAGCTGATCGGCATGGGCCACGCAGGGCGCGGACGTCTCGCGGTGGGGTTCGTCCTGTCCGACATGCCCAGCCATCCGTCTTGAGTCGCTGAGCGACTCAAGGGCCGGGGTCAGCCGAAGGGGAGCGGCTCGGGAGCGAGGCTGACCGCCTTGGCGCGCGCGGCGGTGAGCCGGCGGCGGTGGTGCTGGCGGCACAGGACCTCGTACGCCACGTCGGCGGGCGGCTCGTCGGCCTGGTCGACGTCGCCGACGACGATCACCTCGCCCTCGACGACCATCGCGCCGTTCTCGGTGCGGGCGTTGTGGGTGGCCCGCTTGCCGCACCAGCACAGCGCCTCGACCTGGAGCACGTTCATCCGGTCGGCGAGCTCGACGAGGCGGGCGCTCCCGGGGAACAGCAGCGACCGGAAGTCGGTCAGGATCCCGAACGCGAAGACGTCGATCTGCAGCTCGTCGACGACCTTGGCGAGCTGGTCGATCTGTGCGGCGGAGTAGAACTGGGCCTCGTCGCAGATGAGGTAGTCGATGCGGCCGCCGCGGGTCAGGGAGTCGACGACGTAGGCCCAGAAGTCGAAGTCGGTGTCGACCTCGAGCGCCTCGTGCGTCAGCCCGAGCCGGCTCGACACCACCGCCGCGCCGGACCGGTCGTGGATGGTGAAGATCCGGCCGATGCGCCCGCGGGCCGCGTGGTTGTGGTTGGTCTGGAGCGCCAGCGTCGACTTGCCGGAGTCCATCGTGCCCGTGAAGAAGTGCAGCTCAGCCATGTCCCGGGGATCTTGTCACAGCCCGCGTCCGACCTGGCGGCTACCGTGCCGGGCATGGACGAGGACTTTGCCCGGACCGACGCCGAGGCGGGTGGCCGCGGCCCGCTGATCAGCCCCGGCGAGCTGGCAGCCGAGCTCGACCGGGTCACCGTGCTGGACGTGCGCTACGCCATGGGCGGCCCGCCCGGACGCGAGGAGCACGCGGCCGGCCACGTCCCGGGGGCGGCCTACGTCGACCTCGACCGCGACCTGGCCGCCCCGCCGGGCGCCGGTGGCCGCCACCCGTTGCCGGACGAGGCGTCCTTCGCGGCGGCGATGCGCCGGGTCGGGGTGGGTCGTGACCGGCCGGTCGTCGTCTACGACGACTGGCAGGGGCGGGCGGCCGCGCGCGCCTGGTGGCTGCTGCGCCACCACGGGCACGCCGACGTGCGGGTCCTCGACGGCGGCTGGTCGGCGTGGCTCGAGGACGGGCACCCGGTGGAGTCCGGCGAGACCACCCCGGAGCCGGGCGACTTCGCCGTCTCCACGGTGAAGGGGACCGCGGTGGTGGACGCCGACGACGTGCTCAGCGTCGACGTGCTCATCGACGCGCGAGCGAGCGAGAGGTACGCCGGCGAGACGGAGCCCGTGGACCCGGTGGCCGGGCACATCCCGGGCGCCGTCAACGTGCCCACGACGGACAACCTCGACGAGCGGGGGCGCTTCCTGCCGGCCGACCGGCTGCGCGAGGCGTACGCCCGGGTGGGCGCCGACACCGACGGCACGGTGGCTGCCTACTGCGGCTCGGGGGTCACCGCCGCCCACGACCTGCTCGCGATGGAGGTCGCCGGCATCCCCGCGGCGCTCTACCCCGGCAGCTGGAGCGGTTGGGTCACCGACCCGCGGCGACCGGTCGCGACAGGACGTCGGCCCGGACCTCGTCACCCACGCTGATCCGGCCGCCGGACTCCGGGACCATCGAGACGGCGAACACCGTCTTGCCACCCATGAGCCGGTGCCGGGCGAGGGTCCGGATCGGCTCCTTGGCCGTGGTGAGGGTGTCCGCGTCGATCGTCGTCATCACGCACCGGCTCGTCGGCTTGGCGACCCGGAACCGCACGCCACCGACGGTCACCGCCTCCCACTGGTCCTCCGCGAACGGCTCGTCCCCGTCGACGACCAGGTTGGCGCGGAACCGTTCGACCGGCAGCGGCTCCGGCGGCTCCTCACCGGCCTCGAGCGCTCGCTGGAGGATCCAGTCGTTCAGCCGACGCAACGAGGCCAGGGAGGCGATGGTGACGGGGAAGGCGTCGGCGAAGGCGGTGTGGTCGCCCTCGGCCGAGAAGCCCGGCTGGAGCCGGCGCTCGGCCGGGTCGTGACACCAGACGAGGCGCAGGGCCGAGCGGCCGAGGGCCTCCGCGAGCCAGCCGTCCGCCTCCGGGGCCGGGACGGCGTGCAGGTCCAGGGAGAACAGGCGTACGCCGACCGGCGGGCCGTCGGGCACGTCGAGGTCCAGGTCCGCCAGGCCGGGGGCGCGCAGCCGCAGGGCGCCGGTCACGGACGGGTCGGTGGCGGGCGTGTCGGCGACGACGTGGAGCGTCGCGTGGGCCTCCCGCGCGGAGACCAGCCGCCCGTCGGCGTCGACGAGCATCCAGGAGCGGTCGTCCTCGAGCCCGCGCGCCAGCACGGTGGCCGACGGGACGGGGCGGACGGCCCCGGACTTCAGCGGGTGGACGTTGAGCTGGACCAGGCGCACGGCGTCAGCCGGCCGGCGGGGGAGCGGCGCTGACCCGCGAGGCGCTCATCCGCGCTCGCTCGGGCCGCCGAACATGATCTCGTCCCAGCTCGGCACGGAGGCGCGGCCCCGCTTGCGGGCCGGCTTGGCGCGCGGCTCGTCGCGCGTGTCGGCGGCGGGCTGCTCGGGCTCGCGCCCGGGGCGGTCGTCCTCGGTCGACGCGGACCCGGCCGCGTCGGTCTGGTCGGTGCCGTCGAGGTAGGCCTCGACCGACTGCTCGGCGCCCAGCGACGGGTCGGAGATCTCGATCGTGGTCTCGTTGGCCGACTCGGCGGTCACCATCTCGATCGCGTCGTCGCCGAGGGCGTCACCGCCCGCGCCGGCGCGACCGTCGGTCCCGGCGTCGCCGGCGAGCGGGTCGTCGCCGACGGCGCTGAGCCGGCGCTGCCGCGCTGCCGCGAGGTCGTCGGCGGCCGCCTGGGACGGGGCCGCGGGCGCGATGTCGCCGATCAGCCAGTGGGCGTCCTCGTCGTCGACGGTGACGAAGTTGCCGCGGGGGTCGTGGGAGAAGGTGGCGGTGCCGACGCGGCCCGCGACGTCGTAGAGGGCGGTCAGGGTCCAGCGACCGTCCTCGCGGCGCCAGGCGTCCCACTCGACGCCGCCCGGGTCGACGTTGTGGGCGCGCAGGTGGGCGGTGACGGCGTCGCCGAGGGTGCGGGCGCCGGACTCGCTGGCGCGGCGGCGCACGGACGCGAGCTGCGCGCGCTGGGCGACGTGGGCGCGCTCGGCCATGACGGGGGCGGCGAACGGCGCGATCTTCTCGACCGACGTGCCGGCGGCGTGGGCCACCGCCTCGGGGGTCTCACCCGCGCGGATGCGGGCCTGGATGTCGCGGGGGCGGAGGCTTGATTCCATCGGGATCTCCAACTGGCCGTTGCTGGCGGGTGCGTCCGAGAGGGCGCGGCGGAGCTTCGCGTCGATCACCAGGACGTGCTCCTGGCCCGACTCGTCCACCAGGCGCAGGAGCCTGCCGTCCCCGCTGCGTCCGGTGAACGTCAGCTTGGCCATGGACGGCGGACTCCTGCCTCGGAAGGGTGGGCGATGCGCGGGGCATCCGTTCGCTCGAGCCTACGCCAGCGAGGTGCTCCGCCACCGCTTCGGCTGCGGCGCGCCGACGTGCGTGCCACGGCCAGGGCCTAGCCTTCGGGACGTGCCTGAGACGGAGCTCGCCACGTCGCTCGTCGTGCTCGACCTGGTCGGCATCTTCGTGTTCGCCGTGACGGGCGCGCTGGTCGCCGTGCGCAAGAACCTCGACCTCTTCGCCGCGATCGTCCTCGCCGGGGTGACCGGCCTCGGTGGCGGCTTCCTCCGCGACGTGCTGCTCGGCGCGACGCCTCCCGCGGCCCTCGCCGACTGGCGCTACCTCCTCGTCCCGCTCGCCGCCGGCGCCCTGACCTTCGCCTTCCACCCGGCGATCGGCCGCCTCGAGCGTGGCATCACCCTGCTCGACGCCTTCGGGCTGGCGCTCTTCTGCGTGACCGGGGCGCTCAAGGCCGTGGAGCTCGGCGTCGGTCCCGTGCCGGCGGCGCTGCTCGGCATGGTCACCGCGATCGGCGGCGGCATCATGCGCGACGTGCTGGCCGGACGGGTGCCGGTCATCTTCGAGGGCGCCCTCTACGCGACGCCCGCCCTGGCGGGTGCCGCCGTCGCAGTGCTCCTCGACCGGACCGACCTGCCGACGGTGGTCGTGGCCGCCGCCGGCTTCGCCACCTGCCTGGGGTGGCGGCTGCTGGCCCTCGTGCGGGGCTGGCAGGCGCCGATGCCCCGCGGGCCAGCCAACGTCTGACCGGCCCACCGACGGACCTCAGGCCCCGAGCACCCGCCGGAGGTGGTCGTTTGCGAACACCCGGTCCGGGTCGAGGCGGTCGCGGAGGGCGAGGAAGTCGTCGAAGCGGTCGTACGCCGGCGCGAGGTCCGCCGCGGTGCGGGTGTGCACCTTGCCCCAGTGGGGCCGACCGCCGGCCTCGCGCAGGATCGGCTCGAGGCCACCGAAGTAGGCCGTGTGGTCGGTGTCCTGCGGGACGTGGAAGGCGAGGTAGAGGGTGTCGCGGCCGTGGGCGGTCGACAGCGGTACGTCGTCCGCCGGTGCGGTGCGGACCTCGACCGGGAAGGCGATGCGCCAGTCGCTCGCGTCGATCACCCGGCGGCACTCGCGCAGCACGTCGAGGCCGACCTCGCGCGGGACGGCGTACTCCATCTCGCGGAAGCGCACCCGACGCGGGCTGACGAACACGCGGTGCGCGAGGTCGCTGTAGCGCCGCTCGGACAGCGCGCGGCCGGCGACGCGGTTGATCCTCGGCACCAGCGGCGGGACCCGCGAGCCGACCCGGCAGAGGCCGCCGAAGACCGAGTTGGACACGAGCTCGTCCTCCCACCAGGCGGCGAGCCGCGACGGCGGCTGCTGCTCGCCCGGGTCGAGGTCGGTGCGGACGTTCTGCTTCACCATCAGCCGGTCGGTGTGCGGGAACCAGTAGAGGTCGACGTGGTGGGACGCGGCGACCATCTCGTCGTAGGACGCCAGCCCGCGGTCCCAGGTCATCGGCTCCTCGTGGGCCTCCACGACGAAGAGCGGCTCGACGTGGAAGGTCAGGCTGGTGAGGATGCCCAGCGCCCCCAGGCCGACCCGGGCCACCTCGAGGACGTCGGGGTTCTCCTGCGCCGAGGCGCGGACCACCTCGCCGGTGCCGGTGACGAGCTCCAGCCCGGCGAGCTGCGCGGCGAGCCCGGCGGCCACGCCACCCGTGCCGTGGGTGCCGGTCGAGGTGGCGCCGGCGAGCGTCTGCTCGGCGATGTCGCCCATGTTGTGCAGCGACAGCCCCAGCCGCTCGAGCGCGAGGTTGAGGTCCTTGAGCGGGGTGCCGGCGCGCGCCGTGACCGTCATGGCCTCGCGGTCGACCGTGAGGACGCCGGTCAGGCCGTCGGGTCGCAGCAGGGTGTGCTCGGGCGCGGCGATGGCGGTGAAGCTGTGCCCGGTGCCGGTCATCTTCACCGTCCGGCCGGCCTCGCGGGTGCGGCGCACGACGTCGACGACGTCCTCGACCGAGCGCGGCGTCTCCACGTGCCGCGGCACGGCCTCCTCGAGGCCGGACCAGTTGCGCCAGGTGTGGCCCGTCGGACCTGGCTGCACGGGTGGGGTCATGCCCGCACGCTAGAGGACGGGCGGGCGGTCTGGGCGGCGAGCGCTCCGAGGACACCGCCGGCGAGCGCGACGCCGTACGCCGCCGACGCGCCGCTGTGGTCGACCACGAGGCCCGCGATGCTCGCGCCCGGCGCGACGCCGGCGACGATCCCGGTGTGCAGGATCGCCATGCCCTCGGTGAGCCGGCCCGAGGGCACGCCCTGCTCCACCATCGTCATCGCGCCGATCATGGTGGGCGCGATGGCGAGGCCCCCGACCAGCAGCACGACCGCCATCACCGGGATCGACTGGACCAGCATGAGCGGCGCCATCGCCAGCGCCATGGCCGCGGAGCCCCAGCGCAGCCGGACCTCGGGGCCGCTGCGCCAGGCGACCGCGCCGGTGACCAGGCCGGCGACGAGGCTGCCGAGGGACCAGACGGCGAGCAGCCAGCCGGCGACCCAGCGCTCGCCCTGCTCCTCCGCGAACGCCACGGTGGTGACCTCGGCCGCGCCGAAGAGCGCGCCGAGCGTCAGGCAGACCAGCGCCAGGGGGAGGACCAGCCGCCACGGCATCGCGGGACGGACGCCGACGGGGCCGGAGCTGCGCCCGGCCGGCGGCTCGGTGGAGCGCTGCGCGGCGAAGGCGAACGTCCCGACCACGCCGGTGACGAGGGCGGACGTCAGACCGGCGACCGGGTGCCAGCTCGTGGCCAGCAGGGTGACGAGGACCGGACCCACGACGAAGACGACCTCGTCGAGCACCGCCTCGAGCGCGAACGCGGTCTGCTTCTCGCCGGCGTCGTCGAGCAGGTACGACCAGCGCGTCCGCACGCTGGCGCCGACCTGCGGGAGCGCGGCGCCGGACACGGCGGCGAAGAGGTAGGTCCACACGCGCGGCCAGTCCTGCTCGACCGCCAGCATCATCAGCGCCAGCCCGGCGCCGAAGACCGAGATGGCCGCGGGCAGCACCCGCGCCTGGCCGAAGTGGTCGACCCACCGGCCGTGCAGCACCGCGAACGCCGCCTCGGACAGCACGAACGCAGCGGACACGGTCCCGGCGAGGCCGTAGGAGCCGGTGCGCCCCTCGACGAGCAGGACGATGCCGAGCCCGACCATGGAGATGGGGAGCCGGGCGACGAGTGCGGCGCTGCTGAAGGCGAGGGCGCCCGGGCGCGCCAGCACCCGGCGGTAGGAGTCGAGCATCAGCGCGATGGTAGGGCGGCCTACGCTGGCGACATGAATCCTGCGGGTCACCCCGACGTGAAGCCGTACGACGCCCTCCTGGTGCTCTCCTTCGGAGGCCCGGAGAAGCCCGAGGACGTCGTCCCGTTCCTCGAGAACGTGACGCGCGGGAGGGGCATCCCGCGCGAGCGCCTCGAGCAGGTGGGCGAGCACTACTTCCTCTTCGGCGGCAAGAGCCCGATCAACGACCAGAACCGCGCCCTCATCGCCGCCCTGGAGAAGGACTTCGCCGACCAGGGCATCGACCTCCCGGTCTACTTCGGCAACCGCAACTGGGACCCCTACCTCGCCGACACGCTGGCCCGCATGGCCGCCGACGGGGTCGAGCGGGCCGCGGTGTTCGCGACGTCGGCCTACTCCTCGTGGTCGTCGTGCCGGCAGTACCGCGAGAACCTCTGGGACGCCGTCGAGGAGACGCCCGGTGCCCCACGCCTGGACAAGCTGCGCCAGTACTACAACCACCCCGGCTTCATCGAGCCCGCCGTCGACGCGTGCCTCGCCGCGCTCGAGCAGCTGCCCGACAACGGCGACGCCGCCCGCCTGGTCTTCGTCACCCACTCGATCCCCACCGCGATGGCGGACAGCAGCGGGTCCGAGGACCCGCTCGGGCAGCGGCGCCCGGCGTACGTCCCCCAGCACCGCAGCGTGGCCGACGAGGTGGCCGCCCGAGTCAGGGTCGCCACGGGCCGGACCCACCGCCACGACCTCGTCTACTGCTCGCGCTCCGGCGCTCCGTCGACGCCCTGGCTCGAGCCGGACGTCAACGACCACCTCGAGGAGCTCGCCAGCGACGGCGTGACGCGCGTGGTGCTGGCACCCATCGGCTTCGTCTCCGACCACATGGAGGTCATCTACGACCTCGACACGGAGGCGATGGAGACCGCCGAGAAGCTCGGCATCCAGGCCGTGCGCGCCGCCACCGCGGGCGTCGACGAGCGCTTCGTCGCGATGGTCCGCGACCTGGTGCTCGAGCGGGCCGCGGCCGAGCGCGGTGAGGAGCCCGAGCGCCCCGCCGTCGGCGCGCTGCCGCCGGGTCCCGACATCTGCGGAGCCGGCTGCTGCCCCAACCCGCGCGGGCCGCGCCCGGCCCTCTGCGGACGCGACTCGTGACGGCCGCGCCCGACGCCCTGCGCGACCTGGCCCGCTCGATCGCCCACGAGGGCGCCGCGCTGGCCCGCGAGATGCGACAGGGCGGCATCGACGTCGCCGACACCAAGACCAGCGCGGTCGACGTCGTGACCGAGGCGGACCGGGCGGTGGAGGCCCTCGTCCGGCAGCGGATCACCGCCCAGCGACCCGACGACGCCATCCTCGGCGAGGAGGGCGACGACCGCCCCGGCACGAGCGGCGTCCGCTGGGTGGTCGACCCGATCGACGGCACGGTCAACTACCTCTACGGGCTGCCGGACTGCGCGGTGTCGATCGCCGCCGAGGTCGAGGGGCGCGTCGTGGCCGGGGCCGTGGTGACGATCCCGACGGGCCTCGAGTACGCCGCGGCGGAGGGCCACGGGGCCACCCGCGACGGCCGGCTCATCGCCGTACGCCCCACGCCGCCGCTGGCGGAGCGCCTGGTGCTGACGGGCTTCGGCTACCGCCGCGAGGTGCGCGAGCACCAGGCCGGATGCGTCGCCCGGCTCCTGCCCGAGGTCCGCGACATCCGGCGGATGGGCTCCTGCGCCCTCGACCTGTGCCACGTCGCCGACGGCAGCGCGGACGCCTACGTCGAGGCCGGGCCGCACCCGTGGGACTGGTCGGCCGGAGGCCTGGTCCTGCGCGAGGCCGGCGGGCGCTTCGAGCTGCTCGACGGCAGCCTGGACCTGGGGGACCACTCGGTCCGCAACGTCGTGGTGGGCGCACCGGCCCAGGGCTGGGACAGCTTCGTGGAGGCGCTCGCGCAGGCGGGGTTCCTGGCGGCGCCGTCCGCCTGACCGCAGCCTGGCCGCCGACCTGTCACCCGCCCCCAAGGGTGGTGCGACCCCGGCGGGGGTGGCGGGAATAGAGGGACGTGGCCCACTGTTCACGCGACACGTCGCGGACCGGCTCACCACGGAGCCGATCCATGGTGCACAATCTGGCGCCGACGACGAGCACAACTCGACTCGGGCCCGCCGCGATCCGGCAGGCACGAGGCACAGCATGGGGAGAGGGAACCGATGGCCACCGACTACGACGCACCACGCAAGTCCGAGGAGGACCAGAGCGAGGAGAGCATCGAGGAGCTCAAGGCCCGCCGCCACGACAAGAACTCGGGCAAGGTCGACGAGGACGAGACCGAGGCCGCTGAGTCCTTCGAGCTCCCCGGCGCCGACCTCTCGCACGAGGAGCTCGCCGTCGAGGTCATGCCGCGGCAGGACGACGAGTTCACCTGCATGAGCTGCTTCCTGGTGCACCACCGCTCGCAGCTCGCGGACGAGAAGAGGCTCATCTGCCGCGACTGCATCTAGGTCCACGCACCTGAGGTCCTGTCGCACAGGCACGCACCGAGGCCCCGACCCGTCCCGCGAGGGACAGGCCGGGGCCTCGTCACGTGTCGGCCCGAGCCGGGCCGGTCAGCCCGGTCAGGCCTGGTCGCCGGCGCGGAGGCCGGGGGGCCGGTGGCCGGTCGACCTGGTGTAGTAGTCGGCCGCCCGTCGCTGCGCGAACATCCGCGCCAGGGCGATGATCGCCCCGGTGACGGCGGCCCACGCGACTGCCTCGCCCACGCCGACGTCGGGGTCGGCCGGGTTCTCGGGCGGGTTCTTGCCGGTGCTGACCTTCCAGCCCTTGTCGATCGCCTTGCGGGCGACGGCGGCCGCGCCCAGCGCGCTCACCAACGAGAAAGCGGTCCAGATCTTCGAGCTGTCCTCTGCCATGCCGGCAACCCTACCCAGCGCGTCAGCGGGTCCGCGCCGCCTCTAGGGCTGAGGCGAGGGCGTCGGGCCGGCGGCTGCTGACCAGCCAGTAGGGAGTCGGGTCGGCGGGGTCGGCGATGTCCACGCGCACCCCGCGCTTGAGGTAGGGGCGCAGCAGGAGGTAGGCGCGCGCGTCGGCCTCCACGCCCGCCAGGCGACGTACGTCGTCGGCGTCGAGGGGGGTGACCGCGCCCACGTGCTCGAGCGGCACCTGCGCCCGGCCGGCCCGGAAGGCCTGCCGGTCGACCGCGACGCGGGCGGACCCGTAGGAGACGAACAGCGCGACCATGACGGCCAGGGCGCCGGCCGTCACCGACCACGCGACCACCTCCGGCGTGGCGGCCAGGACGGCCAGCCACAGGGACGCCACCAGCATGGTCCCCTGCGCCCACCAGCGCAGCGGGACGGTGAGGCGTTCGGCGTAGTCCACGGCGCAGAGCCTATAGATTCACTCCTCGTGCCCGACGCCCACCTCACGCCCGACCCCGGGGCCCACCTCGGGCCCGACCTCGAGATCGCCGTCGTCCGTCTCGACCCCGGCCTGCCGCTGCCGTCGTACGCCCACCCCGGCGACGCCGGAGCCGACCTGCACACCACCGTCGACGTCACCCTGGCGCCCGGCGAGCGGGCGCTGGTGCCGACCGGGCTGTCCGTCGCGCTGCCCGAGGGCTACGTCGCGCTGGTGCACCCGCGCTCGGGCCTCGCGGCGCGTCACGGCCTGTCGATCGTCAACACGCCGGGCACCGTCGACGCCGGCTACCGCGGCGAGATCAAGGTCCTGCTGATCAACCACGACCCGGTCGAGGCGGTCACGCTGTCCCGCGGCGACCGCATCGCCCAGCTCGTCGTCCAGCGCTTCGAGCGCGCCCGCTTCGTCGAGGTGGGGGTGCTGCCGGAGTCGGTGCGGGGAGCCGGGGGTTACGGTTCTACGGGTACTGGTGCGCGTCCATGACCCGGGACGCCTCCGGGGTCCACCGACGGCCCACCACCAAGGAGTTCTGACGTGAAGTTCCGCCGCAAGGCAGAGGCCACCGACACCGTCGCCGACGCGGCCGCGGAGACCGCGGGCGACGCCGGGGCGGGCACCGCGTCCGCCGGGCGCGGCGCGGGACCGTTCGACGTCTCGCAGGTCGAGGGCGACGGCACCGACCGTGCCGACCTCGGCTCGCTGCTGGTGCCCGCCATCGCCGACCGCGAGCTGCGGCTGCAGGTCGACGAGGCGAGCGGCCAGGTCCGCGCCGTCATGCTGGCCGGCTCCGACGGCGCCTGCGAGTTCCAGGCCTTCGCCGCTCCGCGCAACGGCGACCTGTGGTCCGACGTGCGGCCGCAGATCGCCGAGGACATGGCCCGCCGCGGTGGCCAGGCCGTGGAGCGCGAGGGCCGCTGGGGCACCGAGCTGGTGTGCCAGATGCCGGTCAAGCGCCCCGACGGGTCCACCGCGCTGCAGCCGTCGCGGATCATCGGGATCAACGGTGACCGCTGGATGCTGCGGGCCTCGTTCCTCGGGCGCCCGGCGCTCGAGCCGGAGGAGACCCCGGAGTGGGAGGACGCGCTCGCGCAGGTCGTCGTACGCCGTGGTGAGGGCGCGATGCCCGTCGGCGAGCCGCTGCCCGTGAGGCTGCCGGACGACGCCCGCCGGGTGAGGTGAGCCGTGCCGGAGAAGAGCCGCCTGCGCCAGGCGCTGTCGCGGTGGGCGGACAGCTCGGAGGCGCACCAGCGTGACCTCCGCCAGTCCTACGCCACCCACGAGGCGGTCGCGATCGCGGACGCGCCCGAGCGCGAGCACGTCGTCGTCAACGGCGTGCTGCGCACGGTGACGCTGCGACCGCGTGGCGGCGTGCCGGCCCTCGAGGCCGAGCTCGACGACGGCTCCGGCGTCATCACCGTGGTGTGGCTCGGCCGCCGCCGCATCAGCGGCGTCGACCCCGGCCGCTCGGTCACCGTGGCCGGCTGCATCGGCCGCCAGGGCGGCGTCCCCATCATGTTCAACCCGCGCTACGAGCTGCTGCCGTGACGGACCAGACGCCGGCCGGGACCGGTGACCACACCTCCGACCTGACCTCCGAGATGACCTCGGACCTGACCCCCGGCCCGACCTCGGAGCGGCCCGCGCACCCGGTGGAGACCGACACGGTCGAGGCCGTGGTGCGACAGCAGCTCTCCAAGGCGCTCGGCGGCCGCCGCGGCATGGCCGAGGCCGCCGTGCCGACCATCCTGTTCACCGCCACGTGGCTGACGATGCGCGAGCTCGAGCTCGCGCTGTGGGTGAGCATCGGCGCCGCCGTGGTGCTGCTCCTGGTCCGGCTCGCGCAGCGCTCCACCGTGCAGTTCGTCGTCAACGCCCTGTTCGGGATCGCGATCGGCTGGTACTTCGTGCACCGCTCGGCCGCCTCGGGCGGCTCCGAGCAGGACCAGGCCCTGGCCTACTTCCTGCCCGGCATCCTCTACAACGGCGGCTACGCCGTCGTGCTGGCGTTCACCTGCCTCATCGGCTGGCCGCTCGTCGGCTTCATGGTCGGCAGCATCACCGGCGACGCGACGGCGTGGCACTCCGACCGCCAGGTCGTGAAGCTGTGCAGCCGGCTCACGTGGCTGCTCGTCGCCCCCTGCCTGCTCAGGGTGGCGGTGCAAGCACCGATCTGGCTCGCGGGCACCTCGGGGTCGATCGACCCCGATGCTGCCGTCGCGGCGCTGGGGGTGCTCAAGATCGTCCTCGGCTGGCCGCTCCAGCTCGCGGCACTCGGCTCGATGGTGTGGCTGCTCTCGCGCAACCGCACGCCGGTCACGACCGGTCCCGCGCCCGCCTGAGCGGCGGGCCGCGGCTCAGTAGTGGCCGGGGGAGAGCAGCTGCTCGAGGTCGTGCTCGACCTCGGCGGGCACGACGAACAGCAGCTCGTCGCCCGACTCGAGCGGCTGCTCGGCGTCGGGGGTGTAGACCTGTCCGTCGCGCAGGATCGTGACGAGCGCGCAGTTGTCGGGGAAGGGCACGAGGCCGCTGGGCGTGCCGACGTAGGGGGAGTCCGCGGACAGGGTGAGCTCGACGAGGTTGGCGTTGCCCTGCCGGAAGGTGAACAGCCGGACGAGGTCGCCGATCGAGACCGCCTCCTCGACGAGCGCCGACATGATGCGGGGCGTCGAGACGTTGACGTCGACGCCCCACGCCTCGGTGAAGAGCCACTCGTTGTTGGGGTGGTTGACCCGGCCCACGGTGCGGGGCACGCCGAACTCGGTCTTGGCGAGCAGCGAGGTGACCAGGTTGGCCTTGTCGTCACCGGTCGCCGCGATCACCACGTCGCACTTGCCGAGCTGGGCCTCGGCCAGCGAGGACAGCTCGCAGGAGTCGGCCAGCAGCCACTCGGCGTCGGGCACCCGCTCGGGGCGGATCGACGAGGGGTTCTTGTCGATCAGCAGGACCTGGTGGCCGTTCTCGATGAGCTCGCGGGCGATCGATCGGCCCACTGCTCCGGCTCCGGCGATGGCGACGCGCATGTCTACGGTGCTCCTGGCTTCGGTCTGGTCGATCAGTCGTTGTCGGGGCCGGCCTCGAGGACGGCGTAGGCGTGGGCGGCGTGCTCCTCGCGCATGACCAGGTGCAGCATGTCGCCCTCCTGCAGCACCGTCTCGCGGGTCGGCAGCATGCCCTCGCCGAGGCGGTCGATCCACGCGATCCGGCTGCGCGACTGCATCTGGAACTCCACCGTGCGGTGGCCGATCCACGCCTCGGGGATCGGGACGTGGTCGACCCGGATGGTGCCCGAGGGGTCGCGGAAGTCGGGCTCGGCGCCGGCGGGGAGGATCCGTCGCAGGATCTGGTCGGCGGTCCACTTGACCGTGGCGACGGTCGTGATGCCGAGGCGCTGGTAGACCTCGGCGCGGCCCGGGTCGTAGATGCGGGCGACGACCTGCTGGAGGCCGAACGTCTCCCGCGCCACGCGCGCCGCGATGATGTTGGAGTTGTCGCCGCTGGACACCGCCGCGAAGGCGTCGGCGCGCCGGATGCCGGCCTTCTCGAGCACCTGCTGGTCGAAGCCGTAGCCGGTGATCTTGTCGCCGTTGAACTCCGGGCCGAGGCGCCGGAACGAGTCGGGCTCGCTGTCGATGATCGACACCGTGTGGTTGCGGTCCTCGAGGCTGCGGGCGAGCGTCGAGCCGACGCGGCCGCAGCCCATGATCACGACGTGCACATCCGAACCGTATCCCAGCGTGGATCACGGTGGTCGCGGGTCTAGGCTTCCCGCCTGTGAGTGTCGGCGACGTGTCCAAGCGCATCCTGCTCGGTCGCAAGCTGCGGAGCAGCCAGCTCGGGGAGACCCTGCTGCCCAAGCGCATCGCCCTGCCGGTCTTCGCCAGTGACGCCCTCTCGTCCGTCGCCTACGCACCGGACGAGATCTTCATCATGCTCGCCGTCGCGGGGGCCTCGACCTACGTCTGGTCGTGGAAGATCGGCCTGGCGGTCGCGGTCGTGATGCTCACCGTGATCGCGTCCTACCGCCAGACCGTGCACGCCTATCCCTCGGGCGGCGGCGACTACGAGGTGGCCACGGTCAACCTCGGCCGCAACGCCGGCGTCACCGTGGCGAGCGCCCTGCTGGTCGACTACGTCCTCACCGTGGCGGTGTCGATCTCGTCGGCCGCGCAGTACGCCGCCGGCGCCGTGCCGTCCCTGATCGGGCACGAGGTGACCGTGGCGGTCGTCGCGATCGTGCTGCTCACGGCGATGAACCTGCGCGGGGTGCGGGAGTCCGGTGCCTTCTTCGCCGTGCCGACCTACCTGTTCATGACCGCGATCCTCGGCATGTGCGCCTACGGCCTGCTGCGCCTGCTGGCCGGCGACCTGCCCGAGGCGGAGAGCGCCCAGCTGGTCATCGAGCCCGAGCCGGGATGGGACGGCCCGCTCACCCAGGTGGCCCTGATGTTCCTGCTCGCCCGGGCCTTCTCGTCCGGCTGTGCGGCCCTCACCGGCGTCGAGGCGATCAGCAACGGCGTGCCGGCCTTCGAGCGGCCCAAGAGCCGCAACGCGGCGACCACCCTCCTCCTGCTCGGCCTCATCGCGATCTCGATGATGATGAGCGTCATCGTGCTGGCCAAGCAGATGAGCATCCGGTTCGTCGACCCGCACCACCTCGAGCGGCTGCGTACGGCGGGGGGCGGGGCGCTGCCCGAGGGCTACGAGCAGCACCCGGTGATCTCGCAGATCGCCGCCGGGGTGTTCGACCACTTCTCGCCGGGCTTCTACTTCGTCGTCAGCGTGACCGGCATCATCCTCGTGCTGGCCGCCAACACCGCCTTCAACGGCTTCCCCGTCCTGGGCTCGATCCTCGCCCAGGACGGGCTCGCGCCGCGCTCGCTGGGCTCGCGGGGCGACCGCCTGGCCTACAGCAACGGCATCGTCTTCCTCGCCGCGATGTCGATCCTGCTGATCTGGGCCTTCGACGCCGAGACCACCAAGCTCATCCAGCTCTACATCGTGGGCGTGTTCGTCTCGTTCAACCTCAGCCAGCTCGGCATGATCCGCCACTGGACCCGGCACCTGCGCACCGAGACCGACCCGGCGGAGCGCCGCCGGATGCTGCGCTCGCGCGCGATCAACACCTTCGGGCTCGGGATGACCGCGGTCGTCCTGGTCATCGTCCTGGTGACGAAGTTCCTCGCCGGTGCGTGGATCACCATCCTGGCGATGGGGTTCTTCTTCCTCGGCATGCGGGCCATCGGTCGCCACTACGCCCGCGTCGAGCTCGAGCTCGCGGCGGACGAGCAGGACAAGGTGATGCCGACCCGCGTCCACGCCATCGTCCTGGCGGCCAAGCTGCACAAGCCGACGCTGCGCGCCCTCGCCTTCGCCCGGGCCACCCGCCCCAACGTCCTCGAGGCGATCTACGTCAGCATCGACGCCAAGGCCACCAGCCGGCTGCTGGAGGAGTGGGACGAGCGGCACCTCGACATCCCCCTCAAGGTGCTGCACTCGCCCTACCGCGAGGTGGTGCGCCCGATCGTCGAGTACACCCAGGAGATCCGCCGCGCCAGCCCGCGTGGGGTCGTCGCGGTCTACATCCCCGAGTACGTCGTGGGCCACTGGTGGGAGCAGCTGCTGCACAACCAGACCGCGCTGCGGCTCAAGGGCCGGCTGCTCTTCACCCCGGGCGTCATGGTGATCTCGGTGCCCTACCAGCTGCGCTCGTCCCAGGTCGCCCAGGAGCGGGGGAAGCGCGACGAGGGACGCGTCCACGCCGGCGACCTGCGGCGCGGACGGGTGACCTCCCGCGGTGGCCGGTCGCGTCCGGGTGACGACACGTGAGCCGTCGTACGAACCGTCCCCGGAAGGCACGCGGTCGCTCGCGGGTGGGGGAGCGCTTCGAGGCCGAGGTGGGCCCGGTCGCCCACGGCGGGCACTGCGTGGCGCGGCTGCCGGAGCCGGAGTCGCGCGTGGTCTTCGTCCGCCACGCGATCCCCGGTGAGCGCGTGGTCCTCGAGGTGACCGAGGGCACCGACGGCGACCGGTTCTGGCGCGCCGACGCCGTCGCGGTCGTGGAGTCCTCGCCCGACCGCGTCGTCCCGCCCTGCCCCTATGCCGGCCCCGGGCTCTGCGGCGGCTGCGACTTCCAGCACGTCGCCCTGCCCGCGCAGCGCGACCTCAAGACGGCCGTCGTGCGCGAGCAGCTCGTCCGGCTCGGCAGGCTCGACCCGGCGTCGGAGCTCGTGAGCGGCCTGCAGGTGGAGGCGCTGCCCGTTGCGGGTCGCCCCGACGACGGGCTGCGGTGGCGCACCCGCCAGCGCTACGCGGTGCTGCCGGACGGACGCCCCGCCATGCGCGGGCACCGCTCGCACCACCTCGTGCCGGTCGACGACTGCCTGATCGCGGTCGAGGAGGCACGGCCCCGTCCCGGCGTGGAGCCCGGACGTCAGGGCGAGTGGTCGCCCGGTGAGCCGGAGGCCATGACGTCGCACGACGTGACGATCGGCAGCTCCACCGTCCCGTTCAGCGTGGCCTCCGACGGGTTCTGGCAGGTCCACCCCGAGGCGCCGGGCGCGCTGGTCGGTGCCGTGCTGGACCTCCTGCGGCCGGCGCCGGGGGAGCGGGCCCTCGACCTCTACGCCGGCGTCGGCCTCTTCGCCCGCTTCGTCGGCGAGGCGACCGCGGCGCGGGTCGTCGCGGTCGAGGCCGACCGCACCGCGTGCCAGCACGCCCGCGCCAACCTCGCCGGGCTCGATCGGGCCGCCGTGGAGTGCGGGCCGACCGACAAGGTGCTGCGCGCGGGCCTCGACGAGCCGTTCGACCTCGTCGTGCTCGACCCTCCCCGCGAGGGTGCCAAGCGCGCCGTGGTGGAGCAGGTCGTCGACCGCCGCCCGCGCGCGGTGGCGTACGTCGCCTGCGACCCCGCCGCGCTCGGCCGCGACGTCGCGATCTTCGCCGAGCACGGCTACGCCCTCACCGCGATCCGGGCCTTCGACCTGTTCCCGATGACGCACCACGTGGAGTGCGTCGCGCTGCTGGAGCCGGTCCACCGCTGAGCCCGTGCGGGCGTCACCGGACCGCTTGTCAGGCGGGAGCGGGCGGGGGAGGGTGGCGCCATGGCCACCTACGCCGTCAACCCGGCCGCCGTCGCCCGTGCCCGCGAGCTGATCGAGTCCCGCCAGTACGTCCTCGACAGCGACTGGGGACGGATGCAGCCGAATGCGGAGGCCGAGAACGCGTTCCTCGAGCGGCACTCCTGGGAGGACTACGCCGGCTGGCACCTCGGGCTGACCGAGGGCGCCAACGACGAGACGAAGGCGCGGTACGCGTTCGTCGTCGGCGACCTGCGGCGGGTGCACCGGTCCGCGCTCATCGCGTGCGTCTACCGGGCCTCGGAGTGGCGGCACAAGCAGGTGGAGCTCGCCGCGCACGAGCTGCTCCAGCACCTCGACGCGAGGGCCGGCATCTCCTGACCGGCGGGTCGACGGCCGGTTGGCGTACCCCTCGACATCATGTATCTTGATGTCGAGAGAAGTCGTTGCCCGAACTTAGGGTCGCCTGCCTTCCCGTGCCTCCACGTGCGACGGCAAGATGGACGCGAACCCGCGAACTCCCCGAGGAGATGTGGCTGATGGCCAGTCAGGACAGCTTCGGTGCCAAGGGCACCCTGGACGTGGACGGACAGTCCTACGAGATCTACCGCCTCGACGCGGTGAAGGGCGAGGGCCTCGACGTCGAGAGCCTGCCCTTCTCGCTCAAGGTGCTGCTGGAGAACCTGCTCCGCACCGAGGACGGCGCGGACATCACCGCCGACCACATCAAGGCCATCGCCGGCTGGGAGGCGAGCGCCGACCCCGACCAGGAGATCCAGTTCACGCCGGCGCGCGTGATCATGCAGGACTTCACCGGCGTCCCCTGCGTCGTCGACCTCGCCACCATGCGCGAGGCGATGGCCGAGCTCGGCGGCGACGCCACCAGGATCAACCCGCTGGCGCCGGCCGAGATGGTCATCGACCACTCCGTCATCGCCGACGTCTTCGGCAGCGCCGACGCCTTCGAGCGCAACGTCGAGATCGAGTACGAGCGCAACCGCGAGCGCTACCAGTTCCTCCGCTGGGGCCAGGGCGCCTTCGACGACTTCAAGGTCGTCCCGCCCGGCACCGGCATCGTGCACCAGGTCAACATCGAGCACCTCGCGCGCGTCGTGATGGTCCGCGACGGCGTGGCCTACCCCGACACCTGCGTCGGCACCGACTCCCACACCACGATGGTCAACGGCATCGGCGTGGTCGGCTGGGGCGTCGGCGGCATCGAGGCCGAGGCCGCGATGCTCGGCCAGCCCGTCTCCATGCTGATCCCGCGCGTCGTCGGCTTCAAGCTCAGCGGTGACCTGCCCGAGGGCGCCACGGCGACCGACCTGGTCCTCACCATCACCGAGATGCTGCGCGAGCACGGCGTGGTGGGCAAGTTCGTCGAGTTCTACGGTCCGGGCGTCTCCGTGCTGCCGCTGGCCAACCGCGCCACGATCGGCAACATGAGCCCGGAGTTCGGCTCCACGATCGCGGTGTTCCCGATCGACGAGCAGACCATCGACTACCTCCGGCTCACCGGCCGCAACGACGAGCAGCTCGCGCTCGTGGAGGCGTACGCCAAGGAGCAGGGCCTCTGGCACGACCCCGAGGCCGAGCCGCGCTACTCCGAGCGGCTCGAGCTGGACCTGGCGACCGTCGTCCCGTCCCTCGCCGGCCCCAAGCGCCCGCAGGACCGCGTGTCGCTGTCGGAGGCCAAGGAGGCGTTCCGCACGGCGCTCGCCGACTACGTCAGCGAGGGCTTCACCGGTGGCGACGACCGCAAGCCGGGCGTGCCCCAGCAGGAGCAGCCCGAGGGCGTCACCTCGCGCGTCGACGAGGCCTCGGCCGAGTCGTTCCCGTCCAGCGACGCGCCCGCCTCCAACGGCGGCGGCGGTGGCGGCAACGGCAGCGGGCACCCGGACGACTGGCACGACCACGCGGCCGCCGCGTCCGGCAGCCGGCCGAGCAACAAGGCGTCGGTCACGCTGGCCGACGGCACCGAGTTCGAGATCGACCACGGCGCCGTGACCATCGCGGCGATCACCTCGTGCACCAACACCTCCAACCCGTCGGTGATGATCGGTGCCGCGCTGGTGGCCAAGAAGGCCGTCGAGAAGGGCCTGCAGCGCAAGCCGTGGGTCAAGACGACGCTGGCCCCGGGCTCCAAGGTCGTCTCCGACTACTACGAGAAGTCGGGCCTCACGCCCTACCTCGACAAGCTCGGCTTCAACCTCGTCGGCTACGGCTGCACCACCTGCATCGGCAACTCCGGTCCCCTCATCCCCGAGGTCAGCCAAGCCGTCAACGCCAACGACCTCGCGGTCGTGTCGGTGCTGTCGGGCAACCGCAACTTCGAGGGCCGGATCAACCCGGACGTGAAGATGAACTACCTGGCATCGCCGCCGCTGGTGGTCGCCTACGCGCTGGCCGGCTCGATGGACGTCGACCTGTTCAACGACCCGCTGGGTCAGGACACCGACGGCAACGACGTCTTCATGCGCGACATCTGGCCGACGGCCAAGGAGATCGAGGACGTGATCGCGCAGGCGATCAGCTCCGACATGTTCGACTCCAGCTACCAGGACGTCTTCGCCGGCGACGAGCAGTGGCGCTCGCTGCCCACGCCGGAGGGCAACACCTTCGCGTGGGACGAGGACTCGACCTACGTCCGCAGGCCTCCCTACTTCGACGGCATGCCCGACGAGCCGGAGCCGGTCACCGACATCGTCGGCGCGCGGGTGCTGCTCAAGCTGGGCGACTCGGTGACCACCGACCACATCAGCCCGGCCGGTGCCATCAAGAAGGACAGCCCGGCGGGCCGCTACCTCGCCGAGCACGGTGTGGACCAGCGCGACTTCAACTCCTACGGCTCGCGCCGCGGCAACCACGAGGTCATGATCCGCGGCACGTTCGCCAACATCCGCCTGCGCAACCAGCTCGCGCCGGGCACCGAGGGCGGCGTCACGCGCGACTTCACCGCCGACGGCGACGTCACCACGGTGTTCGAGGCGAGCCAGAACTACCAGGCCGCCGGCACCCCGCTGGTCGTCCTGGCCGGCAAGGAGTACGGCTCCGGCTCGTCGCGCGACTGGGCGGCCAAGGGCACGGCCCTGCTGGGCGTCAAGGCGGTCATCGCCGAGTCCTACGAGCGCATCCACCGCTCCAACCTGATCGGCATGGGCGTCATCCCGCTCCAGTTCCCGCCCGGCAAGACCGCCGACGACCTGGGGCTGACCGGTGCCGAGATCATCTCGATCAGCGGCATCATCGAGCTCAACGACGGCACCACGCCGAAGACCGTCACGGTCAAGGTCGAGCCGGCTCCCGGCACCGACCAGGCGCACGGCGAGACGAGCGAGTTCGAGGCGACCGTGCGCATCGACACCCCTGGTGAGGCGAACTACTACCGCAACGGCGGGATCATGCAGTACGTCCTCCGCAGCCTGCTCAAGGGCTGAGGTGGCGGACTTCCTCGAGCGTGCGCAGGCGGCCGTCGGTGACGACGGCCGCCTGCCGCTCGGGCGGATGCCCGCCTGGGACGTGTTCCCCTTCGAGCGCGGCGGCCTGCGGGCGCGGCCGCTGACCGAGTTCGCCGACCCCGAGCCCGACCGCCGCCAGGACCCGGCCGACTGCCGGACCTGCCGTGCGCTGGGCCGGCACACCCAGGTGCTCCACCTGGGTGAGCGGCTCGCGGTCGTCCGTCCGGCCGCGACCAGCCTGCCGTTCGTCGCCAACGTCGTCGCCCGTGAGCACGAGCTCATCGAGGACCTCGACGACGCGGGCCACGTCGAGCTCGGCCGCCTGCTCGCGCGCACGTGTGCCGCCGTCCGCGCGCTCGACGGTGTCGGCAACGCCCACATCACCAAGTGGGAGAACGGCAGCGGGCACCTCTCCGTCAACGTGATGGCGCGCCCGCGCGGCGTCCTCCAGCTCCGCGGCTCCAACTTGCCGGTCTGGGCCGACATGCTGCCCGAGATCCCGCAGGACGAGTACGACGCCCGCGCCGAGGCCGTGCGCGCCGCGCTCGCCTGAGAAGAACTCGCCGCGGCACCCCACCAGGTGCCGGGCTCGCGGCGTGTGGACGTGTGAGAGTGTCCGCACCCGCGAGGAGCCCGCCATGTCCGCACCGCCCACCGACGTCGTCGACAGGCTCGAGCGACTGGCCGACCACGCCCCTGGAGGCACCGTCGACCCGGACGCGGTCTGGGCCCGCGGGCGGCGGCGGCAGGGACGTCGTACGGCGTCAGTGCTCGCGGCGATCGTCGCGGCCGGGGTGCTCGCCGCCGCGGTGACGCCTGCGGTGCTGGCCCGCGTCGAGCCACCGGTCGCCGCCTCGTCGCAGCGGATGGTGCTGCCCGACGTGCTGGAGGCTCCGGGGGCCTGGACTCCCGCGTTCACCGTGACGCCCCGCCGGTTGTCCGCGGTCGGCGTCGGACAGCGCGCAGGCCTGTGGTCGTCCTCCGCCGCCCTGTGGGGTGTCGACGCCGGCACGGGCGAGGGTCGGTGGCTCGAGCTCCCCGGCGCCCTGCCCACGGCCGAAGCGGATGCCCAGCTGTCGGCCGACGGCCGTCGCCTCGCCTACTGGGTGACGGGGACGACCCCCGGTGAGCCGATGTCGATGGGTGGGACCGAGGACGACACGCCCGTGGTGGGGCTCGCCGTGGTGGACCTCGAGACGGGCGGCGTGGTCCGGTGGGACGTCGAGTCGGAGCACGGCCTCGCGGTCCAGGGTCTCGTCTGGGCCGGTGACGTCGTGTGGTGGCAGGGAGGGCCGGTCACCCCGCTCGGGAGCGGTAGGACCAGCACCGACATCGAGACCCACGTGTGGGACGTCGAGACGGACGAGAGGTCGGTGATCGGAGGCAAGGATCCGCGTGCAGCGCTGTACCTCAACGAGGCCGGCAATGCGCCGCAGGGGTTCGTCACCCTCCCCCGCACCTTCCGGCTCCAGCGCGTGACGGAGGCCGAGGACCCCGTGTCGCTGCGGATGGACCTGCCGCCCGACGCACCTTCGACAGCCGGCCTGTTCGATCCCCAGATGGCGACGGACGGGAGACGCGTCGCGGCGCTGATGGTGCGGGAAGCCGCGGTGTTCGACGACGCCGAGGCCAAGGAGCTCCTCGTCGGGAGCGCGACCGAGGGGACCGTGGTCCTGAAGCCGGTCGAGGGCGTGGGGGCGCAGTCCCTGCTGGGGTGGCGATCGCCGAGCGAGGTCGTGGCGTCGATCCCGACGGTCGTGGACGAGTCACAGGTGATCCGCGGCCGGCAGGTCTCGGCGGTCGACGTCACCACGGGTGCGCGCACGGAGCTGCTCGAGCTGCGGGGCGCGTTGCCGGTCAGTGTGGCGGCGGAGGCGTGGACCGCCGAGGTGGTGGAGGCGCCCGACGCGCCGTTCGCGCCCGACCCCCGACTGGTCGGGGTGGGCGGGATGGTGGTCATCGTCTTCCTCGTCTCCCTCGTCCGCGACCTGAGGCGGCGCCGTGGCCACCCCTGAGGGCTTCACGGAGTTCGTCGTGGCGCGGCAGGCGGCGCTGCTGCGCACGGCGTACCTCCTCACCGGGCACGCGCAGGACGCGGAGGACCTCGTCCAGACCACGCTCGTCAAGGTCGTCCCGCAGTGGCGGCGGATCGCCGACAACCCCGAGGCCTACGTCCGCCGGGTCCTCGTCCACGAGAACGTCTCGCGGTGGCGCCGCCGGCGGTGGCGTGAGCACAGCACCGGCGACCTCCCCGACGTGCTGGCCGCCGAGCCCGACCGGGCCGAGCTGCTCGCCGTCCGCACGGCGCTGGCCACCCTGCCTCCACGGCAACGCGCGGTGATCGTGCTCCGCTACTACGAGGACCTCTCGGAGGCCGACATCGCGGCGACGCTCGGGATCGCGCCGGGGACGGTGAAGTCCCAGGCCCGCGACGGACTCGCGAGGCTGAGGCAGGCGCTCCCCGACGTGGAGGGCGCCGGTAGCCTGACGCGGTGAGCGACACCGAGACCCCCGACGGTGCCCACCCCGACTCCCACTCCCAACCGCACAGCGACCCCGGCGAGCAGGCGTACGCCGCCGCACCGGTGTTCGAGGGGGCGACGGAGCCGGTCGAGGAGCAGCACTCCAGGCGCCTGCCGCTCGTCCTCGCCAGCGTGGCCGCTGCGCTGGTGCTCGGCGCAGCGCTCGCCGCGCCGCTCGTCGACCGGGCGCTGCGCGGCGAGGAGCAGGCGCAGCGCGCCCTCGACCTGAGCCTGGTGGAGACGTGGGACGTCACGGACCGCAGGCACACCGACGACGACCTGACCTACCCGCAGGACCCACCCGCCGGTGGGGCGCACCACCCCGTGTGGCTGGCGTGCGGCGTCTACGACGAGCCGGTCCGCGAGGAGAACGCCGTCCACGACCTCGAGCACGGCACGGTCTGGATCACCCACGACCCCGGCCTGTCCGACGACGACGTGGACGCGCTCGCAGCCCAGCTGCCGGACAACGGCATCCTGTCGCCGCGCGAGGACCTGCCGTCGCCCGTCGCGGTCACCGTGTGGGGCGCCCAGCTCCGCCTCGACGGCGCCGACGACGAGCGGCTCGGGCTCTTCCTCGAGGAGTACGGCGACGGCCAGACGGCGCCGGAGATCGGCGTCTCCTGCCGGGGCGGCACCCCCGATCCCGGCGGCGCCCTGCCGGGTGAGGGCACCAACGCCTGACGACGTGCAGGATCCGAGCCACCGGCTCCGATAGCCTCGCCGCATGCTCGTCGCCTTCTCGATCTCGCCCGTCGCCCAGGACCCCAGCGGGTCGGTCACCGAGGCGGTCGCCGCCGCCGTCCGGGTCGTCCGTGAGTCCGGCCTGCCCCACGAGACCAACGCGATGTTCACCAACATCGAGGGGGAGTGGGACGAGGTCATGGCCGTGGTCAAGCGCGCCGTCGACGTGGTGGCCGAGGTGTCGCCGCGCGTCGGACTGGTCCTCAAGGCCGACATCCGGCCCGGCCACGAGGGGCAGCTGACCGCCAAGGTCGAGCGCATCGAGGAGGCGCTGCGCCGTGCTGAGTGAGACGCGCAGCTACCGCACCGGCGGCGAGGAGGTCGTGCTCGACCTGACCCGCGACGCGGCCGACTTCGTGGCAGGCCGTGGCGACGGACTGCTGCACGTCTTCGTGCCCCACGCGACCGCCGGCATCGCCGTGATCGAGACCGGGGCCGGGTCGGACGACGACCTGCTTGCCGCGCTGGGCGACCTGCTCCCCGCCGACGACCGGTGGCGGCACCGGCACGGGTCGCCCGGGCACGGCCGCTCCCACGTGATGCCCGCCATCGTGCCGCCGCACTGCACCGTCCCCGTGCTGGCCGGTGAGCTCGCCCTGGGCACCTGGCAGAGCATCTGCCTGGTGGACCTCAACGTCGACAACGCCCAGCGCGAGGTGCGCTGGTCCTTCCTCGAGGGCTGAGGCGTGGCGGCCGTCGAGATCCGCCCCGCCCGTCCGGCCGACGCCGACGCCGTGCTGCAGGTGGTCCGTGCCGCCTTCGGCGCCGGCGGGTCGGCGCACGGGGACCAGGTGGCCGACCTCTGGGCGGAGGTCCGGGCGGGGGAGCACCTGCTGGCCGAGCGGGTGGCGGTGGTCGACGGCGAGGTCGTGGGCCACGTGGGAGTGAGCCACTGCTGGATCGACGCGCGACGCGAGCTCGTCGCGGCGTGCATGCTCTCGCCGCTCAGCACCGCACCCGCCCACCAGGGCCGGGGCACGGGCACCGCCCTCGTCGCTGCCGCGATCGAGGCCGCCCGCGGCCTGGGCAGGCCGGCGATGTTCCTCGAGGGCAGCCCGTCCTTCTACGGCGCTCGCGGCTTCGGGCCCGCGGCCGCGCACGGCTTCGAGGCGCCCAGCCGCCGGGTGCCGGCACCGGCGTTCCAGGTCGTCCCCCTCGCCCTCGAGGGCTGGATGACGGGTCGCGTGGTCTATCCCGAGGTCTGGTGGCGGCACGACTCCACCGGCCTCCGCGACCCCGACCTGGCCGAGGTCGAGGCAGCACTCGGACTCTCCTGACCCGGCCGAGCGATCGAACACACGTTCGATAGACTGGCGCGGTGTTCCCCGTCCCGCAACCGCCCCGGCGGGCCACGCCGCCCCAGGGCCACCGCGGCGTCGCCCCGCCCGGCTGGCCGCGACAGGTGCGGCCGCCGGACGCCCCCGACTGGGAGACCACCGCGGCCAGCTGGCTGCTCGACCTCTGCCCGCCCGACTACCGCCGGTTCCCCGGGCTGCGGCGTCACGTCGTGGTGCTGGCGCGCTTCGCCGTGCTGCACGTCGAGGCGCAGCAGCTGGCGACCCGGCGCGGGCTCAGCGAGATCCGCGGCGACCTGAAGGACGTCGCCAACGAGGCGGTCGTCGAGGCCGCGGTGCAGACCTTCCAGCTCGAGGACGCCCGGCTGCTCGGCGTACGCCGCGAGGTCGGGCTGGTCGAGGAGGCGCTGCGCGGTCGTCGCTACCGCGTCCGGATGTGAGGCCCCGCCCCCGCCGGTGGCTAGGGTCGCGCCATGCATCGCTTCGCGGCCGTGGCCGTGTTCGACCTCTTCGGCCGGCTGCTGCTGCAGGAGCGTGACGAGGACGCGCCCCACGACCCCGAGCGCTGGGGCTACCCCGGTGGTGACCTCGAGCCGGGGGAGGACTTCGTCACCGCCGCGGTGCGCGAGCTGGAGGAGGAGACCGGGCTGGTCGTCGACCCCGCGCGTCTCCAGTCCCTCGGCAGCCACCGGTTCCGCAGCGCGTCGTGCGGCGGGGACGACGTCTTCGAGCTCTTCGCCGTACGCCTGTCGGTCTCCCAGGACGACCTCGTGTGCGGCGAGGGCCGGCAGGTGCTCCTCGTCGACCCGGCCGACCTCGGCGACCGGGAGCTGCACCAGGCCACCGCGCTGACCCTCGACCGGGTGCGGGAGTGGCACGCCACCTCGGTGCGCACCGACTTCGTCCAGGTGACGCTGGTGGACCCGCGCGGCCGGGTGCTCATGCAGGAGCGGGACGAGCACGCCCCGGTCTGGCCCGACATGTGGTGCTTCCCGGGCGGCGGCCTCGAGGAGGGAGAGGAGCCGGCGGCGGGTGCGGCGCGCGAGCTGGCCGAGGAGACCGGCGTGGTGCTGGCCCCCGAGGAGCTCACCGACCTCGGCCTGTTCGAGCTCGCCACCGACCGCGGCACCTTCCGGTTCCACGCCTTCGTCGCGCGTACGACGCTCACCGACCGCGACGTGGAGTGCCACGAGGGCCGGCAGATGGTCTTCGTCGACCCCGACCCGCTGCCCGGGCTGGACCTCGTGCCGTCGACGGCTCTCGTGGCGCCGGCGCTGCTCGAGTGGATCGCGCAGCACCCGCGCGGCGGGGACGACCACAGGCGGCGCTTCGCCGGCGTGATCCTCGTCGATGCGCGCGGGTGGCTCCTGCTGCAGGAGCGCGACGAGCACCCCCGGATCGACCCGGAGAAGTGGGGCCTGGCCGGCGGCCACCTCGAGCCGGGCGAGGACTTCGTCGTCGGGGCGGCACGCGAGCTGGAGGAGGAGACCGGCGTCCGGCTCGAGCCGGACCAACTGGCGCTGCTCGGTGAGTTCGCCGTCGACCACCGCGAGGCCTACGGCACCTGGGACCTCATGCAGGTGTTCGCCGCGCGCACCGACCTCACCGACGCGGACATCGACTGCCGCGAGGGTCGGCAGATCGTCTTCGTGGACCCCGAGGTGGCGCGGGGGCTCGACCTGAGCGCCGCGGCGGTCGACATCGTGCCCGCCTTCCTCGCCAGCCGGCTCTACGCCACGATGGCGCTATGACCTCGCCGAGCCTGACCGTCCACCCCGTCCCGTCGATGGGGGCCGAGGACGTGGTCGTCTCGCCCGACGGCCTGGTGCTCACCGGCACCGAGGACGGGGCCATCTGGTCGCTCGACCCCCGCACCGGCAGCACCCGGCGGGTCGCCGACACCGGTGGCCGGCCCCTCGGCCTTGAGCTGCTCGACGGCGAGCACCTGGCCGTCTGCGACGCCGAGCGCGGCCTGCTCCGCGTCTCCCTGGCGTCCGGCGCGGTCGAGGTCCTGCTGGACCGCGTGGACGGCGAGCCGATGAAGTTCTGCAACAACGCCGCCGTCGCGAGTGACGGCACCATCTGGTTCAGCGACTCCTCGCTGCACTTCGGCGTCGCTCGCTGGAAGGACGACTTCGTCCAGGACACCCGCACGGGCCGGCTGCTGCGGCGCGACCCCGACGGCAGGGTCACCGTCGCCCTCGACGGCCTCGCCTTCGCCAACGGGGTGGCCCTGGCGGCCGACGAGTCGTACGTCTGCGTGGCCGAGTGCCGCGGGCGGACCGTCGTACGCCTGTGGCTCAGCGGGCCGCGTGCCGGTGAGCGCGACCACCTCGTCACCGACCTGCCGGGCTACCCCGACAACATCAGCCGGGGCAGCGACGGGCTCATCTGGGTGGCGGTCGCCAGTCCGGTGGACGCCCTGGTCGAGCGACTCGGCTCGGCCCCCATGGTGCTGCGCCGGGCGGTGACAAGGATCCCCGAGGCGCTGCAGCCCAAGCCGGCGCGGACGATCCGCGTGCAGGCCTACGACGACGACGGCCGGCTCGTCCACGACCTCGACCTCGCCCCGCCCGGTCACGGACCGGGCTACCACATGGTCACCGGCGTGCGGGAGCACGACGGCCGGGTGTGGATGGGGAGCCTCCATGAGCCGTCGGTGGCGGTCCATGACCTGGCATGAAATAGACTCGGGCCCCATGGCACTCCTCGACTCGATCGCGTCACCGCGCGACCTCCGCGACCTCTCGGCGGAGCAGCTGGACGAGCTGGCCGCGGAGATCCGCGACCTGATGATCCGCACGGTGGCGACCAACTCCGGTCACCTCGGGCCCAACCTGGGCGTCGTGGAGCTGACGCTGGCCATCCACCGGGTCTTCGACTCCCCGCACGACCGTGTCGTCTTCGACACCGGGCACCAGTCCTACGTCCACAAGCTCGTCACCGGGCGCCACGTCGGCTTCGGAACCCTGCGCAAGGAGGGCGGCGTCAGCGGCTACCCCAGCCAGGCCGAGTCCGAGCACGACATCGTCGAGAACTCCCACGCCTCCACCTCGCTGTCCTACGCCGACGGGCTCGCCAAGGCCTACGCCATCAAGGGCGAGGACCGGCACGTCGTGGCCGTCATCGGTGACGGTGCGCTCACCGGCGGCATGGCCTGGGAGGCGCTCAACAACATCGCCATCGCGCAGAACAGCCGCCTGGTGATCGTGGTCAACGACAACGAGCGGTCCTACACCCCGACGATCGGCGGGCTCGCGACCGCGCTGACCTCGCTGCGCACCAACCCCCGCTACGAGCAGGTCCTCGACCTGGTCAAGAAGCGGCTCAACGCCGTGCCCGGCGTCGGCCACGCGGCCTACGACGCGCTGCACGCGGTGAAGAAGGGCATGAAGGACGCCCTGGCGCCCCAGGGCCTGTTCGAGGACCTGGGCCTCAAGTACGTCGGTCCGGTCGACGGCCACGACCGCGCCGCCATGGAGCAGGCGCTCACCCACGCCAAGAAGTTCAACGGCCCCGTGATCGTGCACGCGATCACCCGCAAGGGCCAGGGCTACGACCCGGCGCTGCGGCACGAGGCCGACCAGTTCCACGCCCCCGGCCCCTTCGACGTCCAGACGGGCGCGGAGAAGCCCAAGGGCAAGATCTGGACCGACCACTTCTCCGAGGCCATCGTCGAGCTGGGCGCCCGCCGCGAGGACGTCGTGGCCATCACCGCCGCGATGATGCACCCGGTCGGGCTCGACGTCTTCGCCGCGACCTACCCCGAGCGCACCTTCGACGTCGGCATCGCCGAGCAGCACGCCGTCACGTCGGCCGCCGGCCTGGCGATGGGTGGGCTGCACCCGGTGTTCGCGGTCTACGCGACCTTCCTCAACCGGGCCTTCGACCAGGTCCTCATGGACGTCGCGCTGCACAAGTGCGGCGTCACCTTCGTGCTCGACCGCTCCGGCGTCACCGGTGACGACGGCGCCAGCCACAACGGCATGTGGGACATGTCGATGCTCCAGGTGGTCCCGGGCCTGCGCCTCGCCGCCCCGCGCGACGTCACGCGCCTGCACGAGCTCCTCGACGAAGCCGTGCAGGTCGACGACGCCCCGACGGTGGTCCGGTTCCCCAAGGGCCCGCCGCCCGCCGACATCCCCGCCCTCGACCGTGTCGGCGGTGTCGACGTGCTCGTCCGCGAGGGCGAGCAGGACGTGCTCGTCGTGGCGGTCGGATCCATGGGCACCACCGCGGTCGAGGTCGCCTCCCGTCTCACCGCCCAGGGCATCGGCGTGACCGTCGTCGACCCGCGGTGGGTCAAGCCGGTCGACCCGGCCGTCATCGACCTGGCCCGCGAGCACCGGCTCGTCGTGAGCATCGAGGACAACGGGCGCGTCGGCGGCTGCGGTGCCGTGCTCCTGCAGACCCTCAACGACGAGGGCGTGCACACGCCGTTCCGGCTGCACGGGATCCCGCAGGAGTTCCTCGACCACGCCAAGCGCGACGCGATCCTCACCCGCATCGGCCTGGACGCGCAGACCATCGCCCGCGCCATCGTCGAGGACGTCACCGCGCTCGACGAGGGTGTCACGCTGGTCGAGGTCGACCACCCCGCCTGACCTGACTCGACGGTAACGACGGCAGCCGCCTAGGTTGCTGGCATGAGCCTGTTCCGCACCAAGTCAGTCGAGCAGTCGATCGCCGAGACGGAGGAACCGGAGCACCGGCTCAAGAAGAACCTCGGAGCCCTCGACCTGACGATCTTCGGCGTCGGCGTGATCATCGGCGCCGGCATCTTCGTCTACACCGGGCTCGTGGCGGCGACCAACGCCGGGCCCGCGATCGCCCTGTCGTTCCTCATCGCCGGCCTGGCCTGCGCGCTCGCGGCCCTCTGCTACGCCGAGTTCGCCTCGACCGTGCCGGTCGCCGGCAGCGCGTACACGTTCAGCTACGCCACGTTCGGCGAGCTGGTCGCCTGGATCATCGGCTGGGACCTCGTCCTCGAGTTCACCGTGGGGGCCTCGGCGCTCGCCGCCGGGTTCTCCGGCTACCTGCAGAACGTCCTCGAGGGCACGCCCCTCGAGGTGCCCGAGTCCCTCGCCTCGGCGAGCGACGGCGTGGTGAACCTGCCGGCCGTGCTCATCGCCCTGCTCGTCACCGCGGTGCTCATCGGCGGGATCAAGCTCTCCAGCCGGATCAATCAGGTCATCGTCGCGATCAAGCTGGCCGTCGTCGGCCTGGTCATCGTGATGGGGGTCGGCTACATCAAGACGGCCAACTACTCGCCGTTCATCCCCGAGAGCCAGCCGACCGGCGGCGGCGAGGCCGACTTCTGGAAGTCGCCGCTCATCACCACGATCTTCGGGCTCGAGCCCGCCGTGTTCGGCATCGGGGGAGTGATCGCCGGCGCGGCCATCGTCTTCTTCGCCTTCATCGGCTTCGACGTGGTCGCCACGACCGCCGAGGAGACCCGCAACCCCCAGCGCGACGTCCCGATCGGCATCCTCGGCTCGCTCGCGATCGTCACGGTGCTCTACATCGCCGTGTGCCTGGTGATCACCGGCATGCAGTCCTACCAGGACATCGACCCCGACGACGCCGCCCCGCTCGCCACGGCCTTCGACCAGGCGGGGGTCGAGTGGATCGGCAACGTGATCTCGGTCGGGGCCACCATCGGCCTCACCGTCGTCGTGCTGATCCTGATGATGGGGCAGACGCGCGTCGCCTTCGCGATGGCGCGCGACGGCCTGCTGCCGCGGTCGCTGGCCAAGGTGCACCCCAGGTTCGGCACGCCCTACCGGATCACCGCGATCACCGGCATCGGCGTCGCGCTGCTGTCCGGCTTCGTCGACTTCGCCACGCTCGGCGACCTGGTGAGCATCGGCACCCTCTTCGCGTTCGTCCTGGTCAGCGTCGGGGTCCTCGTGCTGCGGCGCACCCGTCCGGACCTGCCGCGCGCCTTCCGCACGCCCGCGGTCGGGCTGATCGCGACGCTCTCGGTGCTGCTCTGCTTCTACCTGATGCTCAACCTCATCGGCGAGACCTGGGTCCGCTTCCTCATCTGGATGGCCATCGGCCTGGTCGTCTACTTCGTCTACGGCCGCTCGCACAGCCGCCTCGGCCGGGGCGAGACCCTCGGGCTGTCCGACGCCGACCGCACCGCCTGACCGGGCGGTTCCTGCCCGTCCCGGACGCCGACCGGGCACTTCCTGCCCGTCCCGGACGCCGACCGGGCACTTCCTGCCCGTGATGGGGCAGGAAGTGCCCGGTCAGCCGTCTGATCGTGACCGGTGCGCGCGGTGGATCAGTGGAACCGCTGGCCGGTCGCCTTCTCCGAGATGCCGGCGACGTCGAGCAGGAACGTCAGGCCGCCGTTCCAGAACGAGAAGCCGGCGCCGGTGATCATCGCCAGGTCGATGTCCTGGGGAGCGGCGACGACTCCCTCGTCGAGCATGAGCCGCGCCTCCTCGGCGAGGCCGGACAGCGTCCGCTCGCGGACCTCCTCGGCGGTCAGCACCACCGGGTCGGCGGGCTTCTCCAGGAGCGCCTCGACCTCGGGGTCGAGGGCGCCGTCGGGTCCGTAGTAGGCCGTCTTCCTCGCCGCCACGATCCGCTCGAGGGCGGGGGAGACGTAGAAGCGGTCCGGGAACGCGCCACTGAGCGTCTCGTTGTTGTGCAGCGCGATGGCCGGGCCGACGAGCGACAGCAGCACGAAGGGCGGCATCGGTGCGATGCCGGCGAAGGCGTTGTCGGCCACCTCGACCGGCGTGCCCTCGTCGACGATCCGGCCGACCTCGCTCATGAACCGCCCGAGCAGCCGGTTGACGATGAAGGACGGGCTGTCGTTGACCAGGATGGTCGTCTTCTTCAGCGCCTTGCCGGTGGCGAAGGCGGTGGCCAGCGTCGCGTCGTCAGTCGCCTCGCCCTTGACGATCTCGAGCAGCGGCATCACCGCGACGGGGTTGAAGAAGTGGAAGCCGACGACCCGCTCGGGGTGCTCGAGGTCCGACGCCATCTCCGTGATTGACAGCGAGGACGTGTTGGTGGCCAGCACGCACTCGGGGGAGACGACCTTCTCCACGTCGGCGAAGACGGTCTTCTTGACCGCCATCTCCTCGAAGACGGCCTCGATCACGAAGTCGGCGTCGCCGAACGCGACCTGCTTGTCGGTCTCGCCGGAGACCAGCGCCTTGTGCCGGTTGGCCTTGTCCTGGCTGATCCGGCCCTTGGCCAGCAGCTTGTCGATCTCGGCGTGGACGTAGGCGACGCCCTTGTCGGCCCGCTCCTGGTCGAGGTCGGTCAGCACGACCGGCACCTCGAGGCGGCGCACGAACAGCAGCGCGAGCTGGCTGGCCATCAGGCCGGCACCCAGGATGCCGACCTTGGTGACCGGTCGCGCGAGCGACTTGTCGGGGGCGCCGGCGGGACGCTTGGCCCGCTTCTGCACCAGGTCGAAGGAGTAGAGCGAGGCCAGCAGCTCCGCCGTCTGCGACAGCGCGTGGAGGGCGTCGTCCTCGGCGGCGAAGCCCGCGTCACGGTCGGTGTGGCGTGCGGCGGCGATCAGCTCGACGGCCTTCGCGGCGGCCGGGGAGCCGCCACCGGTCCGGGAGGCCACGATGCCCTCGGCCCGCCTGATCGCGGCGTCCCACGCGTCGCCGCGGTCGACCTCGGGCCGCTCCACGGTCGTCTCGCCGCGCAGCACCGAGGCCGCCCACAGCAGCGACTGCTCGAGGAAGTCGGCGCCGTTGAAGACCGCGTCGGCCAGCCCGAGGTCGTACGCCGCCTGCCCGCCCAGCGTCTTGCCCTGGTTGAGCGGGTTCTCGAGGATCAGGGTCACGGCCTTGTCCGCACCGACCAGGTTGGGCACCAGCCACGCGCCACCCCAGCCCGGGACCAGGCCGAGCATGACCTCGGGCAGGCCGAGCGCGGGGGCGGAGTCCATGACGGTGCGGTAGGTGCAGTGCAGCGCCACCTCCAGGCCGCCGCCGAGGGCGAGGCCGTTGATGAGCCCGAACGACGGCTTGCCGCCGTCCTGCAGCTTGCGGAAGACCGCGTGCCCGAGCTCCGCCACGATGCGTACGGCGTCGGGGCCGCCGCCCTGGATGGAGGTGAGGTCGGCGCCGGCGGCCAGGATGAACGGCTTGCCGGTGACGGCGATCGCGTCGACGGTGTCGTCGGCGAGGGCGGCGTCGATGGCCTCGTCGAGCGAGAGCAGCGACGCGGGGCCGAAGGTGTTCGGCCTGGTGTGGTCCTCGCCGTTGTCGAGGGTGATCAGGCCGAACGTCGCCCCGGGCAGGGTGACCGTGCGCAGGTGCGCGCGGGTGACGCGCTCGGCGTCGGAGACGATCGTCCGGGCGCGCTCGACGATGCTGGGGTCGTGGGGGGTGCTCACTCGGTGTCTCCCGTCGAGTCGTCCGAACCGTTCCAGTGCGGGTTCTCCCAGATCACGGTGCCGCCCATGCCGATGCCGATGCACATGGTCGTGAGGCCGTAGCGGACCTCCGGTCGCCCCTCGAACGCCCTCGCGAGCTGGTTCATCAGGCGTACGCCGGACGAGGCCAGAGGGTGGCCCATCGCGATCGCGCCGCCGTAGGGGTTCACGCGCTCGTCGTCGTCGGCGATGCCGAAGTGCTCGAGGAACGCCAGCACCTGCACGGCGAAGGCCTCGTTGACCTCGAAGGCCTCGATGTCGTCGATCGTGAGGCCGGCGAGGCGCAGCGCCTTCTCGGTGGCCGGGATCGGGCCGGCGCCCATGACCTCGGGCTCGACGCCGACGAAGGCGTAGGTCACCAGGCGCATCTTGACCGGGAGGCCGAGGTCGCGGGCGGTCTCCTCGTCGGCGAGCAGCGCGGCGGTCGCGCCGTCGTTGATGCCGGCGGCGTTGCCCGCGGTCACGTTGCCGTGCGAGCGGAACGGCGTCTTGAGGCCGGCGAGCGACTCCATGGTCGTCTCGGGGCGCATCGGCTCGTCGGTGGTGGCCAGGCCCCAGCCGGCCTCGGCGGAGCGGGTCGCCACGGGCACGAGGTCCGGCTGGATGAGCCCGGCGTCGTAGGCCGCCTTGGTCTTCTGCTGGCTGCGGACGGCGTAGGCGTCCACGCGCTGCTTGGTGATCGTGGGGTAGCGGTCGTGGAGGTTCTCGGCCGTCTTGCCCATCACGAGGGCGTCGGGGTTGACGATCCGCTCGGAGAGGATCCGCGGGTTGGGGTCAACGCCCTCGCCCATCGGGTGGCGGCCCATGTGCTCCACGCCGCCGGCGATGGCGACGTCGTAGGCACCGAAGGCGATGCCCGACGCGGTGTTGGTGACCGCGGTCATCGCACCGGCGCACATGCGGTCGATGGAGTAGCCCGGCACGCTCTGGGGCAGGCCGGCGAGCAGCGCGGCGGTGCGGCCGAGGGTGAGGCCCTGGTCGCCGATCTGGGTGGTGGCGGCGATGGCCACCTCGTCGACCCGCTCGGGCGGCAGGGACGGGTTGCGGCGCATCAGCTCGCGGATGGACTTGATGACGAGGTCGTCGGCACGTGTCTCGGCGTACTGGCCCTTGGCCTTGCCGAACGGGGTGCGGACGCCGTCGACGAAGACGACCTCACGCTGTGGACGGGACACTGGCTACTCCCAGGCTCGGGGAACGGGGCGCGATCAGGTTACCCCTCGGTAACAATGCCTGCCCACGAGGGCGGGTGTGTGTCAGGTCACTCGGGCCCGGTCACTAGGCTGACGCCATGGCCGAACGACTCGTGCACATCGTCGACGATGCCGAGGTGCTGGCCGACGCCGGTGACCTCACGCTGGTCGTCGTGCTCACCGGATTCCTCGACGCGGGCAAGTCGGCCGAGCTCGCGGCGTCCCACCTCGCGGAGCTGTCCGACGGCAAGGTCGTGGCGACCTTCGACGTCGACTCGCTCCACGACTACCGCGCCCGCCGCCCACCGATGTCGTTCGTGCGTGACCACTACGCCGACTACGAGGCCCCGCGGCTCGTCGTGCGCGCGCTGCGCGACACCGGCGGTACGCCGTTCCTGCTGCTCGCGGGGCCCGAGCCCGACATCCGGTGGGAGGCCTTCATCCGTGCCGTGCGTGAGGTCGTCGAGCACTTCGGCGTCTCGCGCACCGTGAGCCTGGGTGCCGTGCCCATGGCCGTGCCGCACACCCGTCCCATCGCGATCACCCCGCACGCCAACCGTCCCGACCTGGTCCCGGGCGAGAGCCCGTGGCAGGGCGAGCTGCGGGTGCCGGCGAGCGCGCAGGCGCTGCTGGAGCTGCGGCTGGGGGAGTGGGGCCTCGACGCCCTCGGGTTCGTCGCGCACATCCCGCACTACCTCGCGCAGATGGAGTACCCCCAGGCCGCGCTCGTGCTGCTCGAGCACCTGGAGATCGGCGGGCACCTCACCATCGACCTCGGCGAGCTGCGCGAGGCCGCCGAGATCACCGAGACCGAGGTCGACCGCTACCTGTCCTCCCACGACGAGGTCGGCGAGGTCGTGCGCGGGCTCGAGCAGCAGTACGACTCCTTCCGCGAGGCGGAGGCG
The DNA here is from genome assembly GCF_034661175.1 of Nocardioides renjunii. Classification (NCBI taxonomy): domain Bacteria; kingdom Bacillati; phylum Actinomycetota; class Actinomycetes; order Propionibacteriales; family Nocardioidaceae; genus Nocardioides; species Nocardioides renjunii. Next base: position 2,018,744 of record NZ_CP141058.1, read on the forward strand.
GCCGGCTCGTCGCTGCTCGCCGGCGACGGCCCGCTGCCCACGGGCGAGGAGATCGGCAGCGCCTTCGAGGCGTTCCTCGCCGACCTCGACGACTCCAAGGGCGAGGGCGAGGACCCGGCCGCCGGCTGGGAGGACCGCTGATGGCCGGCAGTGCCGAGGAGCTGGCCGGCCTGCTCGACCTCGAGCGGCTCGAGGTCGACCTCTTCCGGGGTGCGCAGGCGAAGACCTCGCGCCAGCGGGTCTTCGGCGGGCAGGTGGCCGCCCAGGCCGTCGTGGCCGCGACCCGCAGCGTGGACGGCGACTTCGTGCTGCACTCGCTCCACTCCTACTTCCTCCGCCCGGGCGACACCTCGGTCCCGATCGTCTACGACGTCGAGCGCATCCGCGACGGCCGCTCCTTCGTCACCCGCCGGGTGTCCGCGCGTCAGCACGGCCGGCCGATCTACTACATGACGGCCAACTTCCAGGTCCCCGAGCCGGGCCTCGAGCACCAGGACCGGATGCCCGACGTGGTCCCGCCCGAGCAGGGGTTCCCGCTGGTCGAGCTGGCCCGGGCACAGGGCCCGGAGACGGCCGAGCACTGGGAGCGGGAGTGGTCGGCGCTCGACGTGCGACACGTCGGCATGACCGGCCAGGGCATCGACGAGGACGCCGAGCACGCCGCGCGCGCCCGGCTGTGGATCAAGGTGGACGGTGCCCTCTCCGACGACCCCACGACGCAGGCGGCGGCGTTCACCTACGCCAGCGACCTGACGCTGCTCGGCGCCGCGCTCGTGCCGCACGGCATCAACATCGCCTCGCCCAAGCTGCAGCCCGCCTCGCTCGACCACACCATCTGGTTCCACCGGCCGTTCCGGGCCGACGAGTGGTGGCTCTACGACCAGTTCTCGCCGTTCGCCGGGGGAGCGCGTGGGCTGGCGCTCGCACGGGTGTTCACGCAGTCGGGCGAGCTGGTGGCCACCGTCGCGCAGGAGGGTCTGATCCGCCTGCGCGACGGTCGCACACGGTGACGGAGCAGCGGCTCAGGCCGAGGTCGTACGCCCCACCAGGTGCGGCGAGGCGTCGCGCGGGCTGGTGACCGCGAAGGCCCAGCCGTCGGCCTCGCGGCGCGCGGCGTACGCCACGGTGCCGGGGAGCAGGACCGGCTTCTTGAACGCCACCTCGACCGTGACGGCTTCGGGCAGCCGGTTCTCGATCGCCGCCACCGAGCGGGCCTTGGTCCACATGCCGTGGGCGATCTGCCGCGGGAAGCCGAGCGCCTTCGCGGTCAGCGGCCAGAGGTGGATCGGGTTGGCGTCGCCGGACACCCCGGCGTAGGTGCGGCCCAGGTCGGCCGGCAGCCGCCACTCCACGCCGCCGGTCGGCGCGTCCGGCAGCGTCAGGCCGGCGCCCGGCTCGCCGTCGGTCGTGTGCCCGCGCCGGAGGTAGGTCGAGGTCGACTCCCAGGCCGTCCCACCACCGGCGGAGACGGTGGTGACGAAGTCGAGGAGGACGCCCTTGGCGTGCGGGCGGGGGGTGCCGGCGGCGGTCGTGACGTCGACCTCCTCGCCGACGCCGATCGCGCGGTGGGCGGTGATCGTGTTCTCCACGTGCACCAGCCCGACGGCGGGGTAGGGGAAGGCCGGGTCGGCCATGATCGCGGTGTGCAGCGGGAACGCCAGCAGGTGCGGGTAGGTGAGGGGTACGACGTCCTTGCGCGGGAAGCCGCACACCGCGGCGTACGCGTCGACGCGGGCGCGCTGCACCGCGACGCCCCGGCGGGACCAGGTGAGGCCGCCGAACTGATCCGCCGGGCGCTTGCGCACGCCCGGCAGCCGGTTGACCACGGGCAGGGCGGGCAGGGCGGCGCGGACGAGCGTCGTGATGCCCCCCGGCTCGCCGTCGAGCGTCCTCGTGCCCGGCATCAGGCGCCCAGCATCATCTGGCCGCAGACGCGGACCACGTTGCCGTTGACGGCACCCGAGCCGGTGCCGGCCAGCCAGGCGATCGTCTCGGCGACGTCGACGGGCAGACCGCCCTGCGACATCGCGTTGAGGCGCTGGCCTACCTCGCGGGTCGCGAAGGGCACCGCGGCGGTCATCTGCGTGACGATGAAGCCCGGCGCGACGGCGTTGATGGTGATGCCGTCGCCGAGCTCGTCGCGCAGGCTGTCGACGAGCCCGATGACCCCGGCCTTGGACGCGGCGTAGTTGGTCTGGCCGACGTTGCCCGCGATGCCGGCGATGGAGGCGACGCCGATGATGCGTCCGCCGGGGTTGACCACGCCGGCGTCCAGCAGCTCGCGGGTGATCAGCTCCGGCGCGGTGACGTTGACCGCGATCACGCTGCTCCATCGGTCCGCGGCCATGTTGGCGAGCTTCTTGTCGCGGGTGACGCCGGCGTTGTGGACCACCACGTCCACGCCACCGTGGTGGGTGCGGAGGTGGTGGGCGATCCGCTGCGGCGCGTCCTTGACGGTGATGTCGAGCACCAGGTGGTCGCCGTCGAGCTCGGCCATGAGCGTCTGTAGCTCGCTGGCGGCCTGCGGGACGTCGACCCCGACGACGGTGGCGCCGTCGCGGTGCAGCACGCGGGCGATCTCCTCACCGATGCCGCGGCTGGCGCCCGTGACGAGGGCGACCTTGCCGGCCAGCGGCCGGGACCAGTCGGCCACCTCGTCGGTCGTGGTCGGTCCGTGCGCGCCGATCCGGACCACCTGGCCGGAGACGTAGGCCGACTTGGGGGAGAGGAAGAACGCGAGCGTCGAGGCGATCGCTCCGTCCGCGGCAGGGGCGACGTAGACCAGCTGGACCGTGCCGCCCCGCCCGACCTCCTTGCCGAGGGAGCGGGTGAAGCCCTCGAGCGCGCGCTGCGCGACGCGCTGCGATCCGGTGGCCTGCTCCGGCGGCGTACCGATCACGACGACGCGGGGGCAGGTCTCGAGGCGCCGCATCAGCGGGGTGAAGAACTCCTGCAGCTCGACCAGGGCGGTGGTGTCCTCGATGCCGGTCGCGTCGAAGACGAGGGCCTTGGCGCGCGCGCCCTCGCCCAGCTCGCGCGCGGAGGCGATGCCGAGGCCGTCGAGGGTGGTGGGGAGCACGTCGGCCAGCCGGCCGGACCCGCCGAGCACGACGAGACCGTCGACGAGCGGGGCGCCGTCGGTCCAGCGCTCCAGCGCGGTGGGGTTGGGCAGGCCCAGGTTCTTCACGAGCAGCTGCCCGATCGAGGTGGACACGAAGCCCTGGTAGCGGTCGCTCATGGTGGCAGGTCCCTCTTCGCTGTCGGGTGGTGGAGCCGGGTCGATGACATGCAACTGGGTGTTCGAACGGGAGTCCAGACTTCGTGACGTGCCCCTCAGGGCGTTGGCCCCGGATGCGTCACCGGCAAGGATAGGAACATGCAGCCCACCACCCGCCCGGTCGCCGTCGTCGGCGGCAACCGCATCCCGTTCGCCCGCTCCAACACGGTCTACGCCGGGGTGTCCAACCAGGAGATGCTCACCGCGGCCATCGACGGACTCGCCGACCGGTTCGACCTCCGCGGCGAGCGCCTCGGCGAGGTGGTCGCGGGAGCGGTCCTCAAGCACGCTCGCGACTTCAACCTCACCCGTGAGTGCGTGCTCGGCTCCACGCTCGCGCCCGAGACGCCCGCCACCGACATCCAGCAGGCCTGCGGCACCGGGCTGCAGGCGGCGATACAGGTCGCCGGCAAGATCGCCCTCGGCGTGATCGACGCGGGCGTGGCGGGCGGCACCGACACCACCTCCGACGCCCCGGTCGCGATCAGCGACAAGCTGCGCCGCAAGCTGATGCGGGTCAACGCCGCCAAGGACACCGCCGGCCGGCTCAAGGCGCTCGGCTCCATCCGTCCCGGCGACATCGGGCTCGACATCCCGCAGAACGGCGAGCCGCGCACCCGGCTCTCGATGGGCGAGCACGCCGCGCTGACCGCGCTCGAGTGGCGGGTCAGCCGCGAGGCGCAGGACGAGCTCGCTGCTCGCTCGCACCACAACCTGGCGCGGTCCTACGACGAGGGCTTCCACGACGACCTCGTCACGCCGTTCCGCGGCGTCGAGCGCGACAACCACATGCGGCCCGACTCCACCGTCGAGAAGCTGGCCACCCTCAAGCCGGTCTTCGGCAAGGGCTCGGCCGCGACGATGACGGCCGGCAACAGCACGCCGCTGTCCGACGGCGCCTCGGCGGTGCTGCTGGCCAGCGACGAGTGGGCCGAGGAGCGCGGCCTGCCCGTCCTCGCCCACCTCGTCGACGCCGAGACGGCCGCGGTCGACTACGTCAACGGCCACGAGGGCCTCCTGATGGCACCGGCGTACGCCGTCCCGCGGATGCTGGCGCGCAACGGCCTGACGCTGCAGGACTTCGACTACTACGAGATCCACGAGGCGTTCGCCTCCCAGGTGCTCGCGACCCTGGCCGCCTGGGAGGACCCGGTGTTCTGCCGGGAGCGGCTCGGTCTCGACGAGCCCCTCGGCTCCATCGACCGCGACAGGCTCAACGTCAACGGCTCGTCGCTGGCGGCGGCGCACCCCTTCGCCGCCACCGGTGGGCGGATCCTCCCCGTCGCCGCCAAGCTGCTGGCGCAGAAGGGTCAGCGCCGCGCCCTCATCTCGATCTGCGCCGCCGGTGGCCAGGGGGTCGTGGCGATCCTGGAGCGCTGACCGGAGCGCTGACCGGGCACTTCCTGCCCGTCCTGCTCGGCGACCGGGCACTTCGTGCCGTCTGACGGGCAGGAGGTGCCCGGTCGGGGTCTGGGACGGGCACGAACTGCCCGCTCACCTGTAGGGTCGCCCCCGATCGACATCCTTTAACGAGCCGTCCCGTGAGGCGGAGAAGGAGGTCCGGCGCGCACATGCCTGCCACCACCGACGAGACCAGCCCCGGGACCGGCCCCGAGCGGGCCGACCGCACCGTCCTCGACGCCCGTGACATCTCCCGGGCGCTGACCCGGATCTCGCACGAGCTGCTCGAGCGCAACAAGGGCGCCACCGACCTGGTGCTGCTCGGCCTGCACACCCGCGGCGTGCCGCTGGCCCGGCGCATCGCCGACAAGATCGCCACCGTCGAGGGCGCGCCCGTCGCGGTCGGCGAGCTCGACGTGACGATGTACCGCGACGACCTGCGCTCCCAGCCCACCCGGCGCGCCCACAAGACGGCCCTGCCTCCCGGCGGGATCGACCGCAAGGTGGTCGTGCTCGTCGACGACGTGCTCTTCTCCGGCCGGACGATCCGGGCCGCGCTCGACGCCCTCGCCGACCTCGGCCGGCCCTCCGCCGTACGCCTCGCCGTCCTGGTGGACCGCGGCCACCGCGAGCTCCCGATCCGCGCCGACCACGTCGGCAAGAACCTGCCGAGCGCGCTCGCCGAGCGGGTCAGCGTCCGGCTCAGCGAGGTCGACGGCACCGACGAGGTGACGATCTCGTGAAGCACCTGCTCTCCGTCGACGACCTGTCGGCCGACGCCATCCAGCAGCTCTTCGAGACCGCCGCCGACATGCACGACGTGCAGCGCCGCGAGGTCAAGAAGCTGCCGGCGCTGCGCGGCCGCACGGTCGTCAACATGTTCTTCGAGGACTCCACCCGCACCCGCTCGTCGTTCGAGATCGCCGGCAAGTGGCTCTCCGCCGACGTCATCAACGTCAGCGCCAAGGGGTCCAGCACGTCCAAGGGCGAGAGCCTGCGCGACACCGTGCTCACCGTCTGCGCGATGGGCGTGGACGGGCTCGTCATCCGGCACCCGGCCAGCGGCGCGGCGCTCCAGGTCAGCGAGTGGGTCGACGCCTCGGTCGTCAACGCCGGCGACGGCACGCACGAGCACCCCACGCAGGCGCTCCTCGACGCCTACACGCTGCAGCGCCGCCTCGGCTCCCTCGAGGGGCGCCACGTGGCGATCGTCGGCGACCTCACCCACAGCCGGGTCTTCCGCTCCAACATCCAGTGCCTGACCAGGCTCGGTGCCCGCGTCACCGTGGTGGCGCCGCCCACGCTGATGCCCAGCGGCGTCGGCGCGTGGTCGGCCGCGGCCGGGTTCGATACGTCGTACGACCTCGACGACGTGCTGCGGCGCGACGGCGGTCCGGACGCGGTGATGATGCTGCGGGTGCAGCGCGAGCGGATGACCGGTGCCTACTTCCCGAGCCCGCGGGAGTACACGGTCGGCTACGGCCTGACGCGCGACCGGCTCGCCGTGCTCGGCCCGGACGTGCCGATCTGCCACCCCGGGCCGATGAACCGGGGCCTCGAGATCGCCGCGGACGCCGCGGACGCCGCCCAGTCGGTCGTGCTGGAGCAGGTGTCCAGCGGCCTGGCGGTCCGGATGGCCGTGCTCTACCACCTGCTCGCCGGAGAGTCCGAAGGAGGGATGGCCTGATGTCGCTGGTGATCGAGGGAGCCTCGCTGCTGGGCGAGGGGACCACCGACCTCTACGTCGACGACCACGGGATGCTCGTGGACTCGGCGCCCGCGGGGGCGGAGCGGATCGACGCCGCCGGCCTCGTCGCGCTGCCCGGCCTCGTCGACCTGCACACGCACCTGCGCGAGCCGGGCCGCGAGGACGCGGAGACGATCCTGACCGGGTCGCGCGCGGCGGCGCTGGGCGGCTACACCGCTGTTCTGGCGATGGCCAACACGACGCCGGTCACCGACACCGCCGAGGCGGCGACGCGTGTGTGGGAGCTCGGTCGCGAGGCCGGCCTCGTCCACGTCCAGCCCGTCGGCGCGGTCACCCGGGGACTCGGCGGCGAGGAGCTCGCCGAGCTCGGGCTCATGCACCGCTCCCGCGCGGGCGTCACCGTCTTCTCCGACGACGGCAGGTGCGTCCACGACGCCCGCGTGATGCGCCGGGCGCTGGAGTACGTCAAGGCGTTCGGCGGCGTGGTGTCGCAGCACTCCCAGGACCCGTCGCTCGCCGGTCCGGCCGCGTGCTGCCACGAGGGCGAGCTGTCGGGCCGGCTCGGCCTGCCCGGCTGGCCCGGCATCGCCGAGGAGGTCATCGTGGCCCGCGACGTGATGCTCGCGCGGCACACCGGCTCGCGGGTGCACGTCGCCCACGTCTCCACCGCCGGATCCGTCGACGTGCTGCGGTGGGCGAAGGCGCGGGCGGAGCGTGACGGGACGTGGTCGGTGACCGCCGAGGTGACCCCGCACCACCTCCTCCTGACCACCGACCTGCTCGCCGGCTACGACCCGACCTACAAGGTCAACCCGCCGCTGCGCCCGCAGGAGGACGTGGACGCGCTGCGCGAGGCCCTCGCCGACGGCACGATCGACGCGGTCGCCACCGACCACGCGCCGCACGCCCGCCACGACAAGGAGCACGCGTTCGTCGACGCCGCGTTCGGCATGGTCGGCCTCGAGACCGCGCTGGCCGTCGTACGCACGGCGCTGCCGCAGCTGTCGTGGCCCGACGTCGCGCGGGTCATGTCGGCGACGCCCGCCCGCATCGCCGGCCTCGCCGACCAGGGCCGGCCGCTGACGCCGGGCTCACCGGCGCACGTCGTGCTGGTGGAGCCCGACGCGGCGCTCACGGTCGACCGCGACGCCTCGGCGTCGCTCTCGCGCAACAACCCCTGGCACGGGCGCAGCCTCACCTCGCGGGTGGTGCACACGGTGTACGCCGGCCGCGTCACCGTGCGCGACGGCGCGCTGGTCGACGCCTGACCTCGCGCTCAGCCGACCACGCCGGTCGCCGGGTCGCGGTCGGTGAGGCAGTAGACCTGTCCGCCCGGGGCGGTCAGCACCGTCCAGAAGTCGTTCACGCGAACGAGCCGGGCACCGAGCGCCACGTGGCGCTCGGTGTCGCCGGCGCGGTCGGCTGAGGCGAGGTCGGGGTGGGCCCGCACGGGTCCGTCGGGCTCGCCGAGGTGCTGCAGCAGGATCCGCGGCTGGTCCGGTGCCACCAGCCGCGTGAACCCGGGTCCGGTCGCCTGCTGCAGCTCGCGTCCGGTGAGGTCGCGCCAGAAGGCGACCTCCGACTCCCAGTGGGCGTCCGGGACGTCGAGGCAGACCTGGTCGAGGATCGTCGAGCCGTCCCGCACCAGCGCCGGCTCGCCCTCGACGAGCGTGTGGCAGAACGTGAAGCCGCCGGGGGAGCGCATCACCTCCACGCCCTCGTAGGTCCACGCCGGCGTCGCCCCGAGCGCCCGCGCCCGGGCGACGGCCGCCGGGCGGTCGCGCGAGTCGAGGTCGAGGTGGATGCCGGCCGGTGCGGCCACGGCCTGCACCTTGACGTACGCCGACCCTGCCGCCGGCACGAGCGTGAGGAACCGGCCGTCCTCGCCGCGACGCTCGGACGGCTGCGAGCCGGTGACCGCCGACCAGAAGGCGACCGCGCGCTCGACCTCGTCTGCCGGCGTGTCGAGGAAGATCTGGAGCCAGGCCGTCATGCGGCCATCCTGTCACCGACCGGACCGCCGCTGCCGGGCGTAGCGTGGTGGTCCATGAGCAGCGAGGCATCCGCGCCGGCACCGTCCGTGATCACGACTCCCGAGCAGCTCGAGGCGCTCCTCGGCACGCCGGCGGAGCGGGCCCGCACCAAGGAGCGCTCGCGCCTCACCGACATCGACCGCGCGTGGCTGGCCGCCTCGCCGTTCTGCGTCCTGTCGACCGCGGACGCGTCCGGTCGCTGCGACGCGAGCCCGAAGGGCGACCCGGCGGGCTCGCTGGTCCACGTCGTCGACGACACCACGATCGCGATCGCGGAGCGCCCGGGCAACCGCCGCGTCGACGGCTACCTGAACCTCCTCGAGAACCCCCACGTCGGCCTGCTCTTCGTGGTGCCGGGTCGCGGCGACACCCTGCGGGTGAACGGCCGCGGTCGCCTGGTGACCGACGCCCCGTTCTTCGACGACCTGGCCGTGCGCGGCCGGCGACCGGTCCTGGCGCTCGTCGTGGACGTCGAGACCCTCTTCTTCCACTGCGCCAAGGCCTTCCGCCGCTCCCGGCTGTGGGAGCCCGCGTCGTGGACGCCCGACGCGGTGCCCGCCCGCGCGGTGATCGCCCACGAGCTGGAGCCGGTCGCCGGCCAGGGGCTGGCCGAGCTGGAGGACTACTACCGCCCGGAGAACTACGACCGGGGCCTCTACTGATGGCCGCGCACCCCCGGCTGCTGCACACCGTCCTCGACGCCGTGGACGTACGCCGGGAGGCGGAGTTCTGGCGTGAGCTGCTCGGGCTGGTCTACCGAGCGGGCGACGAGGTCCCTCCCGAGGGCCCCGCGGCGGACGACGCCGACTGGCTCGTCCTCACCCACCCCGACGGCCGGCGCTGCCTCGCCGTCCAGCAGGTCGCCGAGCAGCCCCGCAGCACCTGGCCCAGCCAGGACGTGCCGCAGCAGCTGCACCTCGACCTCACCGTCACCGACCTCGCCGAGCTGGCCGCCCAGCACGACCGGGCGGTCGCGCTCGGTGCCACCGTCCTGCTCGACCGCACCGACGACCCGGACGAGCCGCTCTGGGTCCTCGCCGACCCCGAGGGTCACCCGTTCTGCATCTTCGTGGGCTGAGCGCCGGCGGCCCTCAGGCCTCCCGGTTGACCCGGATGCGGTTGTTGGCGCCCCGGACGGACACCTTCGTCCGGCCCTCGCTCACCACCACCAGGTTGTTGGGACCGACCACCCTGAGCGAGGGCAGCCGGGTCAGCCGCACCTTGTTGTTGGCGCCGCGGACGACCACGGCGTTCGCGCGTCCGGCACGCAGGCTCGCGTTCGACGTCCTGACCAGGACGTCACCGGTGCGGTCCGCACGGAGGCTGACGTTGCCCTCCCGCAGCTCCACGCGCCCGACCGTGCCGGTGAAGGCGGCGGAGTCGTTGCCCCTCGCCAGCGTCACGTCGCCCGCGCTCGGGCCCCGGACGCTGCTGTTGCCGCCGGCGACGGACACGGTCCCGAGGTGGCCGCTGGCCACGACGTCGGTGTTGGCGCCGGTGACCGTGAGGCTCGCGGCCGCCGGCATCGTCACCGAGGTGTTGCTGCCCGACACGACCACGTCGACGCAGACGCCGGTGATCGTCACCGTCTCGGTGCTCTCGGCCACCGTCACCGAGCCGCCCATGCAGTCGAGGACCACGTCGGCGTGCGACGGTGCCGCGCCCACGAGCAGGGCGCAGGTGAGGGAGGCGGAGAGGAGAGCAGCGCCGGAGGTGGCGCGGCGGGACCGGAGGGGCGTCGTGTGCGTCATGACGCGATGCTGCCCCGTCGCAGCGCCGGGAAACCGGGCGCGACGAAATCGGTTGGCGGCCGGCCCGGAGGGCGCCTAGGCTCGTGGGCACCATGTGGATCCAGGACTGACCCGACTCGCGACCGCGGCGGCGCCCCTCCGGCGCCCGGTGCCCGGCGAGTCCTCCCCTGACCCTCGAGGACGTCCGCATGCCTGCCACCCATCCCACCCCCTCCACCACCTCGGCCACCTCGGCCCCGCCCTCCTCCGGCACCCTCGCGCCGCTCGTCGTCGGCGGGCTGTCGGTCGCCTATCCCGACCGCGCGGTGCTCAGCGACGTCGACCTGCTGGCCCAGCCCGGTCGGCGCATCGGGCTCGTCGGCGAGAACGGCGTCGGCAAGTCGACCCTGCTGCGGGCCGTCGCCGGCAGGCTCCCGGCCCGGGCCCGGGTCACCGGCACGGTCACGGCGCCGGACGACCTCGTGCTGCTCGGCCAGGAGCCGCCGTTCCGTGACACGGCCACGGTCGCGGAGGTGCTGGCGATGACGCTCGAGCCGCTGCGGACGGCCGTCGTCGAGGTCGAGCGGTCCGCCGGCCGCGTCGGCACGGCCGAGGGCGACGCGGCGTACGAGCGGGCGCTGGAGCACGCCGTGGCGCACGACGCCTGGGACGCCGACCGGCGCGCGGCGCTCGCCGCGGCCCGCCTCGGGCTCGACGGCCTCGACCCGGACCGCGTCGTCGCCACCCTGTCGGGCGGCCAGCGCACCCGGCTGGCGCTGGCGACGATCATGACGACGCGGCCGGCGTGCCTGCTGCTGGACGAGCCGACCAACCACCTCGACGACGACGCGGTCGAGGTGCTGACCGCGTTCCTGCGCGACCTGCCCGGGGTCGTCCTCCTGGCTAGCCACGACCGCGTGCTGCTGGACGACGTGTGCACCGACCTCGTCGACCTCGACGCCGGCGCCCTCGGCACCGACGGCAGGGGCGGGCGTCGGTTCGGCGGCGGCTGGTCGGCGTACGAAGCCGCGCGGGCCGACGCCCGGCGGCGGTGGGAGGAGACGTGGGCCGCGCAGCAGGAGGAGATCGCCCGGCTGCGCGAGGGGACGCGGATCGGCACCGGCGCCATCGCCCACGACCGCGGCCCTCGTGACGGCGACAAGTTCATCTACTCCTTCAAGGGCGGGCGGGTCGAGCAGGCGCTGGCCCGGCGCAAGAAGGACGCGCAGCGCCGGCTCGAGGTCGCCGAGCGCGAGCAGGTGCGCAAGCCGCCCGTGCCGCTGTCCTTCCGCGGCGACCTCACCGCGGCGGCGACCGGACGCCTCGTCCAGGTCCGCGACGCCGAGGTGCGCGGTCGGTTGCGCCTGGCCCGTCTCGACCTGGCGGCGGGGGAGCACCTGCTGGTGACCGGCCCCAACGGCTCGGGCAAGTCGACGCTCCTCGGGGTGCTGTCCGGCCGGCTCACACCCACCGGCGGCTCGGTCGACGTCTCCGCGCGCACGGTCCGCGAGCTCACCCAGGACCCGGAGGTGGACGACCCGGCGCGCTCGGCCGGGGTGACGTACGACGCCGCGGTGCGTGACCTCCTCGACCCGCCCGCCCTGCGCGACCTCGGCCTGCTGCACCCGCGGGACCACCGCACGCCGGTCGGCAGCCTGTCGGTGGGCCAGCGACGCCGCCTCGGCCTGGCGGTGGCGATCGCGGCCGCACCGGACCTGCTGCTCCTCGACGAGCCGACCAACCACGTGTCCCTCGCGCTGGCCGGCGAGCTCGAGGAGGCGCTCGCCACATCTCCGGGAGGCGTCGTGCTGGCCTCGCACGACCGCTGGCTGCGCCGGCGCTGGGAGGGGTCCGCACTGGCGTTGACGGCCTGGTGAGGACCGGCGCTGGTGAGGGGTCGCAGGGCCCGCCGGCTCGTGGACGGGATGCCGTCGCGGGGCGGGTCCGCTGGTAGGGTCTGCGACGGCTCGAACATCCTTTAACGATCCGTCCCGTGAGGCGGAGAAGGAGGTACGGCATGGCATCGCCTGCCCGGAATCTGCCCCACCGGACCCCGCCCGTCCCGGCCCTGATGGTCCTCGAGGACGGCCGCGTCTTCCGCGGTGAGTCCTTCGGCGCCGAGGGCGAGACCTTCGGCGAAGCGGTCTTCTCCACCGGCATGTCCGGCTACCAGGAGACGCTGACCGACCCCAGCTACCACCGCCAGGTCGTCGTCATGACGGCCCCGCACGTCGGCAACACCGGCATGAACGACGAGGACACCGAGTCGTCGCGCATCTGGGTCGCCGGCTACGTCGTGCGCGACCCGGCCCGGGTCCCGTCGAGCTGGCGCAGCGTGCGGACGCTCGCCGACGACCTGCGCGACCAGGGTGTCGTGGGGATCAGTGGCGTCGACACCCGCGCCCTCACCCGGCACCTGCGCGAGCGGGGCGCGATGCGGGTCGGCATCTCCACCACCGAGACCGACGTCGACCGGCTGCTCGCCCGCGTGCGGGAGTCCGGCGAGATGGTCGGTGCCAACCTCAGCGAGGCGGTCAGCACCCCCGAGGCCTACGTCGTGCCTGCGCAGGGCGAGAAGCGCTTCACCGTCGCAGCGGTCGACCTCGGCATCAAGGCCAACACCCCGCGCATGATGAGCGAGCGCGGCATCGAGGTGCACGTGCTGCCCGCCACGGCCAGCCTCGAGGACGTCCAGGCCGTCGGCCCCGACGGGCTGTTCTTCTCCAACGGGCCGGGCGACCCCGCCGCGACGACCGGGCAGGTCGAGCTGCTCCAGGACGCGCTGCGCGCCGGGATCCCCTACTTCGGGATCTGCTTCGGCAACCAGCTCTTCGGCCGGGCGCTCGGGTTCGGCACCTACAAGCTCACGTACGGGCACCGCGGCATCAACCAGCCGGTCATGGACCGCACGACCGGCAAGGTCGAGGTGACCTCGCACAACCACGGGTTCGCCGTCGACGCGCCGCTGACCGGGACGACCACGACCGAGCTCGGGGAGGCCGCGGTCAGCCACGTGTGCCTCAACGACGACGTCGTCGAGGGCCTCGAGCTGCGCGACGCCGAGGGCAACCTCACGGCGTTCTCCGTGCAGTACCACCCGGAGTCCGCGGCGGGCCCGCACGACGCGGCGTACCTCTTCGACCGGTTCACCGACCTGATGGCCGGCTCGTCCGGCCGGACCAGCACCAGCACCAGCACCAGCACCAGCACCGACCGCAGCACCGACCGCAGCACCGACCACGAGGGAGCTCGCTGATGCCGAAGCGCACCGACATCAGGAGCGTCCTGGTCATCGGCTCCGGGCCAATCATCATCGGCCAGGCGGCGGAGTTCGACTACTCCGGCACCCAGGCCTGCCGCGTGCTGCGGCAGGAGGGCCTGCGGGTCGTGCTGGTCAACTCCAACCCGGCCACGATCATGACCGACCCCGAGTTCGCGGACGCGACGTACGTCGAGCCGATCACGCCCGACTACGTCGAGAAGGTGATCGCCAAGGAGCGCCCCGACGCCCTGCTGGCCACCCTCGGCGGGCAGACGGCGCTCAACTGCGCGATGGCGCTCGACAAGGCGGGCACGCTCGAGAAGTACGGCGTGGAGCTCATCGGCGCGTCGATCGAGGCGATCGAGCGCGGCGAGAACCGCCAGCAGTTCAAGAAGATCGTCGAGCAGCTCGGTGGCGAGTCCGCCCGCAGCGTCATCTGCCACACGGTGGACGACCTCCTCGCGGCGGCCGACGAGCTGGGCTACCCGATGGTGGTGCGTCCGTCCTTCACCATGGGCGGCACCGGCTCGGGCATGGCCTACGACGAGGCCGACCTGCGCCGCATCGGCGGCTCCGGCCTCGCCGCCAGCCCGACCACCGAGGTGCTCCTCGAGGAGTCGATCCTCGGCTGGAAGGAGTACGAGCTCGAGGTCATGCGCGACCGCGCCGACAACACCGTCATCGTCTGCTCGATCGAGAACCTCGACCCGATGGGCGTGCACACCGGCGACTCGATCACCGTCGCGCCCGCCATGACGCTCACCGACCGCGAGTACCAGAAGATGCGCGACCTCGCGATCGGCATCATCCGCGCGGTCGGCGTCGACACCGGTGGCTGCAACATCCAGTACGCCGTCAACCCCGCCGACGGCCGGCTGATCGTCATCGAGATGAACCCGCGCGTCTCGCGGTCCTCCGCGCTGGCCTCCAAGGCCACCGGCTTCCCGATCGCCAAGATCGCCGCCAAGGTCGCCATCGGCTACACCCTCGACGAGATCCGCAACGACATCACCGAGGAGACCCCGGCGTCGTTCGAGCCGGCCCTCGACTACGTCGTGGTGAAGGTGCCGCGCTTCGCGTTCGAGAAGTTCCCCGAGGCCGACCCGACGCTGACCACCCACATGAAGTCGGTCGGCGAGGCGATGGCCATCGGCCGCAACTTCACCGAGGCGCTGCAGAAGGCGCTCCGCTCGCTGGAGAGCAAGCACGCCCCCTTCGACTGGCACAAGCACTTCGACGACGACCTCGCCACCCCCGCCTCGAAGGCGGCGCTGCTCGAGGAGATCAAGGTCCCGCACGACGGTCGCCTCAAGAAGGTCATGGACGCCATCCGGGCCGGCGCGACGCCGGAGGAGATCTTCGACGCCACCGCGATCGACCCGTGGTTCGTCGACCAGCTCGCGCTCATCAACGAGGTCGCGGTGCAGCTCATCGACGCCCGCGAGCTGACCCCCGAGCTGCTGCGCCTGGCCAAGCGGCACGGCTTCTCCGACGAGCAGGTCGGGCGGATCCGCGGCCTGAGCTCCGACGTCGTGCGCGGGGTGCGCCACGCGCTCGGGATCCGGCCGGTCTTCAAGACCGTCGACACCTGCGCGGCCGAGTTCGCCGCCCGCACGCCCTACCACTACTCGTCCTACGACGAGGAGACCGAGGTGCAGCCCCGGGCGGAGGGCAAGGAGGCCGTGATCATCCTCGGCTCCGGCCCGAACCGCATCGGCCAGGGCATCGAGTTCGACTACAGCTGCGTCCACGCCTCCCTGGCGCTGGCCGAGGCCGGCTACGAGACGATCATGGTCAACTGCAACCCGGAGACGGTGAGCACCGACTACGACACCTCCGACCGGCTCTACTTCGAGCCGCTCACGCTGGAGGACGTCCTCGAGATCGTGCACGCCGAGCAGCAGGCCGGCCCGGTCGCGGGCGTGGTGTGCCAGCTCGGCGGGCAGACGCCGCTCGGCCTGGCCCAGGGCCTCGCCGACGCCGGCGTGCCCATCGTCGGCACCACCCCGGAGTCGATCCACCTCGCCGAGGAGCGGGGCGCGTTCGGCCGGGTCCTCGCCGACGCGGGCCTCCCGGCGCCCAAGCACGGCACCGCGACGTCGTACCCCCAGGCGCAGCGGATCGCGCACGAGATCGGCTACCCCGTCCTGGTGCGTCCGTCCTACGTGCTCGGTGGGCGTGGCATGGAGATCGTCTACGACGACGGCGCGCTCGAGGCCTACCTCGAGAAGTACGTCGCCAACGGGCTCATCAGCGAGCGCCAGCCCGTGCTCGTGGACCGGTTCCTCGACGACGCGGTCGAGATCGACGTCGACGCCATCTTCGACGGCGAGGAGCTCTTCCTCGGCGGCGTGATGGAGCACATCGAGGAGGCCGGCATCCACTCGGGCGACTCCTCGTGCGCGCTGCCGCCGATCACGCTGGGCCGCGAGGAGATCGACCGCATCCGCCGCTCCACCGAGGCGATCGCGCGCGGGCTCGACGTCCGTGGCCTGCTCAACATCCAGTACGCCCTCGCCTCCGACGTGCTCTACGTCCTGGAGGCCAACCCGCGCGCCTCGCGGACCGTGCCGTTCGTCTCCAAGGCCACGGCGACGCCGCTGGCGAAGGCGGCGGCCCGGGTCATGCTCGGCGAGTCGATCGCCGACCTGCGCACGGCCGGGGTCCTGCCCGCCGAGGGCGACGGCGGCCACCTCGCCGACGGCTCGCCGATCGCGGTCAAGGAGGCGGTCATGCCGTTCGACCGCTTCAAGACCGCCGACGGCCGCACCGTCGACGCCCTGCTCGGGCCGGAGATGCGCTCGACCGGCGAGGTGATGGGGTTCGACGCCTTCTTCGGCACCGCCTTCGCCAAGGCGCAGGCCGCCGCCTACGGCTCCCTCCCGCTGTCGGGCAAGGTGTTCGTCTCGGTCGCCAACCGCGACAAGCGGCACATGATCTTCCCGGTCAAGCAGATCGCCGACATGGGCTTCGAGATCCTCGCGACCGCCGGCACCGCCGAGGTGCTGCGCCGCAACGGGGTGCAGGCGACCGTGGTCCGCAAGCACTCCGAGGGCCCCGGCCCCGACGGCGAGCCGACGATCGTGGGGCTCATCTGGGCCCGTGAGGTCGACCTCGTCATCAACACCCCGCACGGCGCGACGAGCGGCGGCTCGCCGCGGATGGACGGCTACGACATCCGCACGGCCGCCGTGTCCACCGACATCCCGTGCATCACCACCATCCAGGGCCTCGGTGCCGCGGTGCAGGGCCTGGAGGCGATGCGCCGCGGCGACATCGGGGTGTGCTCGCTGCAGGACTGGGCGGCCCGGCTGCGCGGCGCCGGCGAGCGGACCGCCTGAGTCGTGCGCCCCTACGACGTCGTCTTCGAGCAGGCCCTGACGCGGGCCGACCCCGAGCGCATCCACCACGCGGCGTTCCGGGCGATTCGGGCCGCGGGTCCGCTCACCCGGCGCGCGGTGCGGGTGCCGGGTGCCCCGGTCCACGCGATGGGCCTGCGGTTCCCGCACCCGCTCGGCCTGGCCGCGGGCTTCGACAAGAACGCCGTGGGGATCGACGGCCTCGCCGCGCTGGGCTTCGGCCACGTCGAGGTCGGCACGGTCACCGGCGAGGCGCAGCCGGGCAACCCGCGCCCGCGGCTCTTCCGGCTGACCGCCGACCGCGCGATCGTCAACCGGATGGGCTTCAACAACGACGGCGCCGAGGTGGTCGCCCGACGCCTGACCGCCTGGCGGGACGCGCACCACGAGCGGAGCCGCCGGGCCGCCCGGCGCAACGGGTTCGCCACGTCTCCCGGTGCGCCACCCCCGATCCTCGGGGTCAACATCGGCAAGACCAAGGTCGTCCCCGAGGAGGAGGCCGCGCGCGACTACGAGAAGTCCGCCGGCCTGCTCGCCCCCCACGCCGACTACCTCGTCGTCAACGTGTCCTCGCCCAACACGCCCGGCCTGCGCGACCTGCAGGCCGTCGAGAAGCTCGAGCCCCTGCTCGCCGCCGTACGCCGTCGCGCCGACGAGGTCCGGCCCCACGACCGGGTCCCGCTGCTGGTGAAGATCGCGCCCGACCTCAGCGACGACGACGTCCTCGCCGTCGCCGACCTCGCCGTCGCGAGCGGCCTCGACGGGATCATCGCCACCAACACGACCATCAGCCGTGACGGGCTGGCCAGCAGCGCGGACACCGTCGAGGCCACCGGCGCCGGTGGCCTCAGCGGCCGCCCCCTGACCCACCGCTCCGAGGCCGTGGTGCGGATGCTGCGCGACCGGGTCGGTCCCGACCTGACGCTGATCGGCGTCGGTGGGGTCACCACCCTCGACGACGCCCGCCGCCGCCTCGCCGCCGGCGCCGACCTGCTCCAGGCCTACACCGCCTTCGTCTACGAGGGCCCGCTCTGGCCGCGACGCATCGTGCGGGGGCTCGCCGCGGATGCCTGACCGCGATGACGGCGGCGATGACGGCGGCGATGGCTGAGCGCCCGGCGGAGCCGCGCGGCCCGGTCCACGTCGACGGCGAGGTGGTCGCCACCAAGCGGGTCGGCGGCTACCGCCACCTCACGCTCACCGCGCCGGGGGTCCCCGAGCGGTTCCGCGCCGGCAGCTTCGTGGCGGTGACCGTGGAGGGCCACGTGGCCCGGCGTGCCCTGTGGATCCACCGCGTCCGCGCCTCCTCCGCCTTCGGACCGACGCTCGACGTCGTCGTCGACGTACGGGGGAGCGGCACCGCGTGGCTGGCGGCCCAGCCGGTCGGCACGAAGGTCGCCGTCACGGGGCCGCTGGGCCGTCCGTTCGCGCTGCCCAAGGAGGCGGTGTCCTGCCTGCTGGTCGGCGAGGGCTACGCCGCAGCACCGCTGTTCCCGCTCGCCGAGCGGTTGCGCGAGCGCGGCTGCGCCGTGTCGCTCGTCGTGTCGGCCCCCGACGAGGCGCACCTGCTCTCCGCGCTCGAGGCCCGCCGCTCGGTGCGCTCGGTCACCGTGCTCACCGCCGACGGGTCGGTGGGCCAGCGCGGCACGGCCGCCGACCACCTCGACGACCTGGTCCGCCGCAGCCGGGCCGACGTCGTCTACGCCGCCGGCCCCACCGACGTCCTCCGCAGCGCCGCGTCCGCGGCCGAGCAGGTCGGGGCGTGGAGCCAGGTCGCCGTCGAGGTGCCCACGCCGTGCGGCACCGGGCTGTGCCACGGCTGCCCGCTGCCGGTGGTGGGGGAGGACGGCGTGGACCGCGTCGTCCGGGCCTGCGCGGAGGGCCCGGTCGTCCGGGGCGACCGCGTCCGGTGGGACGCTCTGTGAGCGCGCGGGTCCCCGGACCGGTCATGGTCGCCGCCGGCTGCGGCGGCACCGGTCGCGAGCTCGAGGCGTACGCCGGACCGGCCGGCCTCGACGGCCTCGACCTCGTCACCCGGTCCATCACCCTCGACGCCCGGCCCGGCGGCCCGGGGCCGCGCCTGGTCGAGGTGCCCGGCGGGCTGGTCAACGCCGTCGGCCTGCCCAATCCCGGCCTCGAGCACTTCCTCGCCACTGAGCTGCCATGGCTCGTGCGGGCCGGCGTGCGGGTCACCGTGTCAGTGGCCGGCGCCACCATCGGGGAGTACGCCGACCTCGCGCGGCGCCTGAGCCGGGCCCCGGGCGTCGCCGGCCTCGAGGTCAACGTCGGCGCCCCCGACGAGGCGGGCGCCGGGCTGTTCGAGGTCCGCGAGCCCTTCCACGCCGCCAGCGTCGTCGCCGCCGTCCGCCGCGAGTTCCCCGCCGACCGACCCGTGCTGGCCAAGCTGCGTCCGGACGTGTCACGGATCGTCGAGGGCGCCCGCGCCTGCCACGAGGCCGGCGCCACGGCCGTGGTGGTGGGCAACGCCGTCCCGGCCGCCTTCCCCGACGGCCGAGCCGGGGGTCTGAGCGGCCCGGCCGTGGCACCGATCGCGCTGCGCTGCGTCACCGCCGTCCGGGACGCGCTGCCCGGCGTCCCCACGATCGGGTGCGGCGGCGTCCGTGACGCCGCGTCCGCCCGCGCCTACCTCGCCGCCGGTGCGAGCGCCGTCCAGGTGGGCACCGCCCTGCTCCACGACCCCACGACCGTCGCCCGGCTCCGGGACCACCTCACGCCGACCTCCGAGGAGATGCGATGACCCCCTTCGGCACCCGACTGGCCCGGGCCGTCGACCAGCGCGGCCGCTTCTGCGTCGGCATCGACCCCCACGCCGCCCTGCTGCAGGAGTGGGGGCTCTCGGACGACGTCGCCTCCCTCGAGCGCTTCGCGCTGACGGTGGTGGAGGCGGTGGCACCGGTCGTCAGCGTCGTCAAGCCGCAGAGCGCGTTCTACGAGCGGTTCGGCAGCAGGGGCGTCGCCGTCCTCGAGCGGGTTGTCGCCGAGTCGCGCGACGCCGGCGCGCTCGTCCTGCTCGACGTCAAGCGCGGCGACATCGGCTCGACCAGCCAGGCCTACGCCGACGCCTACCTCGACCCCTCCTCGCCCCTGGCCGCGGACGCGATCACCGCGAGCCCGTTCCTCGGGTTCGGCTCGCTCGGCCCCATGGTCGAGGCCTGCCACGAGCACGGCGGCGGGCTGTTCGTCCTCGCGCTGACCTCCAACAAGGAGGGACCCGAGGTGCAGCGGGCCCGCGCCGAGCACGGCACGGTCGCCGGCACGGTGCTCGCCCACCTGCGCGCGCTCAACGCCGGTGCGGACCCCGTCGGGTCGTTCGGTGCCGTCGTCGGCGCCACCATCGCCGACCACGACGAGGACCTCGACATCAACGGCCCCTTCCTCGTGCCCGGCTACGGCGCCCAGGGTGGCACGACCGACGACCTCGCCCGGGTCTTCGGCGCCGCCGCCCGCTGGGCGCTGCCCAGCTCCTCGCGCGAGGTGCTGCGGGCCGGCCCCGACGTCACGGCCCTGCGCGACGCGGCCCTGCGCGGCAACGACGCCGTCCGGTCCCTGGGCGCGTGAGGCGGCTCGCCCTCCTCCTGCTGCTGGCCGCCCTGGCCGACGAGGCCCCGGGCGACATCGCCGACGACTGGGCCGCGGTGATCGACCCGCTGCGCGACCTCCGGCAGGTCCTGGCCGACCACGGCGTGGACGCGTCGTCGTACGACGCACGCAAGCCGCCGGTCGGTCTCGACCGCCACGCGCGTCGGACCATCGAGGCCGCCGCCCGCCGGGCCGGCTCCGCGCGCACGGTCGAGGCGATGGCGGCCCTCGAGCACCACGCGCGGGACGTGTGCGGGACGCCGCTGTCCCGCTAGGTGACGCCCGGTGATGGTGAACGTCACGTCGACGGACCGGCGCCGAGGGCTCGATTGCCTGCCCGCTCGCGACGTGACTAGATTGAGCAACCACCGCCGGACCCCCGACCTCCCGAAGGACAGCTTTCGTGGCCTTGCCCCCTCTGACGCCCGAGCAGCGCCAGGCAGCCCTCGACAAGGCTGCGGCCTCCCGACGCGAGCGGGCCGAGGTCAAGAACCGCCTGAAGAACTCCGGCGGGTCCATCCTCGACGTGCTCCACGAGGGGCAGACCAACGAGGTCATCGGCAAGATGCGGGTCGTCGAGCTGCTCCAGTCGGTGCCCGGCCTCGGCCGCGTCCGTGCCCGCCAGGTCATGCAGCGGCTCGGCATCGCCGAGAGCCGCCGGGTCCGCGGGCTCGGCGTCAAGCAGGTCGCGGCGCTCGAGCGTGAGTTCGGCCCCGACCCGTCGTGATCGAGGCAGAGCCCGCTCCCGCGGCAAGCACCCCCACCCGCCGCTCCCGGCTGATCGTCCTCGCCGGCCCCACCGCCGTCGGCAAGGGCACCGTGGCCGCCGCCGTGCGCGAGACCCACCCGGAGGTCTGGCTGTCGGTGTCCGCGACCACCCGGCCGCCGCGGCCCGGCGAGGAGAACGGCGTCCACTACTGGTTCGTCTCCGACGAGGAGTTCGACGCCATGATCGACAAGGGCGACCTGCTGGAGTGGGCGGTCGTCCACAAGGCGGCGCGCTACGGCACTCCACGGGCCCCGGTCGAGCTCGCCGTCGCCTCCGGGCACCCGGCGATGCTGGAGATCGACCTTCAAGGCGCGCGCCAGGTGCGCGAGACGATGCCCGAGGCGCTGTTCGTCTTCCTCAAGCCGCCGTCGTGGGACGAGCTCGTACGCCGCCTCGTCGGCCGCGGCACCGAGAGCGAGGCCGAGCGCGAGCGCCGGCTCGAGACCGCGCGGGCCGAGCTGGCCGCCGAGAGCGAGTTCGACGTGACCATCGTCAACCACGAAGTTCACGCTGCTGCCGACGAGTTGGTAGCCTTGATGGTTGGTCCTGCTTCACCCTCTTCTGACTAGCGAGGCACCTGCACCGTGGCTTCTCCCAACATCGCCGCCGAGGGCGTCACCAACCCCTCGATCGACGACCTGCTCACCAAGACCGACAGCAAGTACAAGCTGGTGCTCTACAGCGCCCAGCGCGCCCGTCAGATCAACGCCTACTACTCCCAGCTCGGCGAGGGCCTCCTCGAGTACGTCGGCCCGCTCGTGGACACCCACGTGCAGGAGAAGCCGCTCTCGATCGCGCTCCGCGAGATCAACGACGACCTGCTGACCTGCGAGGACATCGACCCCGCCGCCGAGGCCGCCGCCGCCGAGGCCGCTGCCGCCGCGCCCACGGAGTGACGCGAGCCTCCTGGTGACCGCGGTCGTCCTGGGCGTCTCCGGCGGGATCGCGGCCTACAAGGCCTGCGAGCTGCTGCGCCGGTTCACCGAGTCGGGGCACGACGTCACCGTCGTGCCCACGGCCTCGGCGCTGGAGTTCGTCGGCGCCCCGACGTGGGCCGCCCTGTCGGGCAAGCCTGTCTCCGCCACGGTGTGGGCCGACGTCCACGCCGTGCCGCACGTCCAGATCGGGCAGCACGCCGACGTCGTCGTCGTGGCGCCGGCCACGGCCGACCTGCTGGCCCGGGCCGCCCACGGGCTGGCCGACGACCTGCTCACCAACACCCTGCTCACCGCACGCTGCCCGGTCGTGTTCGCCCCGGCGATGCACACCGAGATGTGGGAGCACCCGGCCACCCAGGCCAACGTCGACACCCTGCGCCGACGGGGCGCCGTGGTCATCGAGCCGGCCGAGGGCCGGCTCACGGGCGCCGACACCGGCAAGGGCCGCCTGCCCGACCCGGCCGAGATCTTCGAGCTGGTGCTCGGGGTGCTCGACCGGGGTGCCGACGCGGCGCAGGACCTCGCCGGGCGCAAGGTCGTCGTGTCCGCCGGCGGCACCCGCGAGTACCTCGACCCCGTCCGGTTCCTCGGCAACCGCTCGTCCGGGCTGCAGGGCTACGCCCTCGCCCGGGCCGCCGCCTCGCGCGGTGCGCACGTCACGCTCGTGAGCGCCAACGTGTCGCTGCCCGACCCGGCCGGCGTGGGCGTCGTACGCGTGGAGACGACCGAGCAGCTGCGCGAGGCCGTGGTGGGCGCCACGGCCACCGCCGACGCGGTCGTCATGGCGGCCGCGCCCGCCGACTTCCGGCCCACCGCCGTCAGCGACGCCAAGATCAAGAAGGCCGACGACGGCTCCGCGCCCGCCATCGAGCTGGTGCAGAACCCCGACATCCTCGCCGAGATCTCCCACGACCGGGCCCGCGCCGGAGCGGTCGTCGTCGGCTTCGCCGCCGAGACCGGTGACACCACCGGCTCCGTGCTCGAGCTCGGGCGCGCCAAGCTGGCCCGCAAGGGCTGCGACCTGCTCGTCGTCAACGACGTCAGCGGGGGAGCGGTGTTCGGCAGCACCGACAACGAGGCGGTCATCCTGGGGGCCGACGGCACCGCCGTCGAGGTCGCCCGGGGCTCCAAGACCGCCCTGGCCCACGTGATCTGGGACGAGGTCGCCCGGCGATTCGTCGGGTGAGACACACGTCCCGGATGCTGGTCAGCCGCTAGGTTTCTCCCCGACCGTTCCACACAAGAATTGAGAGCATCGTGGCTGGACGCCTGTTCACCTCCGAGTCCGTGACCGAGGGGCACCCCGACAAGATCGCCGACCGGATCAGCGACTCGGTCCTCGACCACCTCATGGCGGAGGACCCCGACCGCGCCAACCTGCGCGTCGCCGTCGAGACGCTGCTGACCACCGGCCTGGTGGTGGTGGCGGGCGAGGTGCGCACCACCGCCTACGCCCCGGTGGCCGACATCGTCCGCCGGGCGATCCTCGACATCGGCTACGACTCCTCGGAGAAGGGCTTCGACGGCACCACGTGCGGCGTCCAGGTCGCGATCGGCGCCCAGTCCAGCGACATCGCCGCCGGCGTCGACGCCGGCCACGAGTCCCGCGTGGGCGACTCCGACGACGAGCTCGACAAGCGCGGCGCCGGCGACCAGGGCCTGATGTTCGGCTACGCCTGCGACGACACCCCCGAGCTGATGCCGCTCCCGATCACCATCGCCCAGCGGCTCGCCCAGCGGCTGACGCAGGTCCGCAAGGACGGCGTCCTGCACTACCTGCGCCCCGACGGCAAGACCCAGGTCACCATCGAGTACGACGAGGACGACCGCCCGGTGCGCATCGACACCGTGGTGCTCTCCACCCAGCACGACCCCGACATCGAGCACGCCCAGCTCGAGGCCGAGATCAAGCAGCACGTGATCGACCCCGTGCTCGCCGACTTCTCGCTGCCCTCCGAGGGCTATCGGATGCTGGTCAACCCGACCGGCACCTTCGTCATCGGTGGCCCGATGGGCGACGCCGGCCTCACCGGTCGCAAGATCATCGTCGACACCTACGGCGGCATGGCGCGCCACGGCGGCGGCGCCTTCTCCGGCAAGGACCCCTCGAAGGTCGACCGCTCGGCCGCGTACGCCATGCGCTGGGTGGCGAAGAACGTCGTGGCCGCCGGGCTCGCCCGGCGCTGCGAGGCGCAGGTCGCCTACGCCATCGGCAAGGCCGCGCCGGTGGGTGTCTTCATCGAGACCTTCGGCACCGGCGTCGTGCCGGACTCGCAGATCCAGGACGCCGTGCTCGAGGTCTTCGACCTCCGCCCGGCCGCGATCATCCGCGACCTCGACCTGCTCCGCCCGATCTACGCCCAGACCTCGGCCTACGGCCACTTCGGTCGCGAGCTGCCCGACTTCACGTGGGAGACGACCGACCGCGCGGAGAAGCTGAAGGCGGCCGCGGGGGTCTGACGGCTGGGCTGACGTTGGCGGCCTGCTGACGTTGGCGCCGTCGGTTTCCCCGCATATGCGGGGAAACCCGAACTTCTCGAGCCGTACACGCCCCGAGAAGTTCACAAACTCCTCGGGGAGTCCGGCCCCGTCGGTGGCCGCTGACAGAATCGCCCGCATGACCTCCCACGACGCCCCGGAAGCAGACATGCTCCCGGGGCTTCGTGCCGCGGTGGACGACGCCCGGGCGAAGGCGGCGGCGACCCGGCGCCGCAAGGCCGCGGCGTGGGAGCCGGCCGCCACCGACCCGGTCGCGCGCGTGCTGGTCGACATCGCGCTGGCCCACCTCGACCGGCCCTTCGACTACGCGGTCCCGGTCGCCATGGCCCACACGGCCGTGCCCGGGGCGAGGGTCAAGGTGCGCTTCGCCGGGCAGGACGTCGACGGGTTCGTCGTCGAGCGCGCCGGCGAGACCGACCACACCGGCGCGCTGCAGCCACTGCGGCGCGTGGTGAGCCCCGAGCCGGTGCTCGCCCCCGAGATCGCCGAGCTGAGCGAGACCCTCGCCCGGACGTACGCCGGCGCCCGGTCCGACGTCCTGCGCCTCGCCGTCCCGCCGAGGCACGCCGCCACCGAGAAGGTGCCGTCCGAGGCCGCCCCGGCGCTTCCCGCCGCCACGACACCCCGCGCGTGGTCGGACGTCGAGCACGGAGCACCGTTCCTCCGCCGGCTGGCGGCGGGGGAGTCGCCGAAGGCCGTGTGGTCCGCCGCGCCGGGCGACGACTGGCCCGCGATGGTCGCCGAGGCGGTGGCGGCGACCTACGCCGCCGGTCGCGGCGCGCTGGTGTGCGTGCCGGACCGGCGCGACGTCACCCGCGTCGACGCCGCGCTCCGCGCGCTGCTGGGCGAGGGCCACCACGTCAGCCTCACCACCGACGGGGGACCGGCCGCCCGCTACCGCGACTTCCTCGCCGTCTCGCGCGGGGCCCGCAGGATCGTCGTCGGCACGCGTTCGGCCGCGTTCGCGCCGATCCACGACCTCGGCCTGGTCGTGCTCTGGGACGACGGCGACGACCTCCACGCCGAGCCCCGTGCGCCCTACCCCCACACCCGCGAGGTCCTCGTCACCCGGGCCGAGCAGCAGTCGACGGCGGCGCTGCTCGGCGGGTTCGCCCGGACCCCGGAGGCGCAGCAGCTGCTCGCGACCGGGTGGGCCCGCGAGCTGACCACGCCCCGCGAGGTGCTGCGTCGCCGGGTCAAGGTGGAGGCGGTGCCCGCCGAGGACCGAGCCGTCGGCACCCGCATCCCCCGCACCGCCTACGACGCCATCCGCAGCGGCCTGACGTCGGGGCCGGTGCTCGTCCAGACGCCACGCGCCGGCTACGCCGCCTCGCTGGCCTGCGACACCTGCCGTACGCCCGCCCGCTGCTCGGTGTGCAGCGGACCGCTCGCGCTGGCGGGCCCCGCCGCCCCGCCCCACTGCCGCTGGTGCGGCCACGTCGAGCAGGCCTGGGCGTGCCCCACCTGCGGCGGCCGGGGACTGCGTGCCCCGGTCCGCGGCGAGGCACGCACGGCGGAGGAGCTCGGTCGGACGTTCCCCGGCACCACGGTCCGCAGCTCCAGCGGCGAGCGCGTCCTCGACACGGTGCCCGCCGCCGCCCACATCGTCGTCGCCACGGTGGGCGCCGAGCCCGTCGCCGACGGCGGCTACGCCGCCGTGGTCGTCCTCGACACGTGGCTGAGCCTGGCCCGTGACGACATGCGCGCCGCGGAGGAGGCGCTGCGCCGGTGGCTCAACGCCGCCGCGCTGGCGCGCCCCGGCGGCCACGTGGTCGCCGTCGGCGACCCCGCACACCCGGCGCTGCAGGCACTGGTCCGGTGGGACCCCGCCGGCTACGCCCGTCGCGAGGCCGACGAGCGCGCGCAGGCCCACCTGCCGCCCGCCGCCCGGCTGGCGACGGTCACCGGCGACCTCGGCGCGCTCGACGACGTGCTGCACCTGCTCGACGTCCCGGAGGGCGCCGAGGTGCTCGGCCCGGTGGCGGTCGGCGACGAGCACCGCGTCCTGCTGCGCGTGCCCTGGACGCAGGGCCCGGCCCTCTCCGCCGCCCTGGGCGACCTCCAGCGGGTCCGCTCGGCCCGCAAGCTCGACCCCGTGCGGATCCAGGTCGACCCCCTCACGATCTAGCGCGGGTGCTGGCCGGGTCGGCGGCCTCCCTAGACTTGTGACCTCACGGTCCGGGCGCCCGACCGGCCGCCGACCGCTCCTCCGCACCGCCCCACCACACCGACCCACACCCCAGGGAGATCCGTGGCCGTCCAGCCGATCCGCCTCTTCGGCGACCCGGTGCTCCGCCAGCGAGCGATCGAGGTCGACAGCTTCGACCGGGAGCTGCGCCAGCTGGTCACCGACCTCACCGACACGATGCTCGCCGCGCCCGGCGCGGGCCTGGCCGCACCGCAGATCGGTGTCGGGCTCCGGGTGTTCACCTGGCACGTGCACGGTGAGCTCGGCCACCTGGTCAACCCGTCGCTGGAGCTCTCCGAGGACACCCAGGACGGCGCGGAGGGTTGCCTGTCGCTGCCAGAGCTGACCTACGACTGCCTGCGCGCGCTGTCCGTCGTCGCCACCGGCTTCGACATGCACGGCGAGCCGCAGCGGATCGAGGCCTCGGAGCTCCTGGCGCGCGCCATGCAGCACGAGACCGACCACCTCGACGGCATCCTCTTCATCGACAAGCTCGACACCGACGCCCGCAAGGCGGCGATGAAGGAGATCCGCGAGTCCGAGTGGTTCGGCCTGGAGAAGCCCACGGTCCGGGTCAGCCCGCACGCCACCCACGGGTTCGCCCGATGAGCGCGGCCTGATGCGCGTCGTCTTCGCGGGCACGCCCGAGGTGGCGCTGCCCGCCCTCGACGCGGTCGCCGCCAGCCGGCACGAGCTCGTCGGCGTCGTCACCCGCCCCGACGCCCCGAGCGGACGTGGCCGCCGCCTGGTGGCCAGCCCGGTGGCCCAGCGCGCCGACGAGCTCGGCGTACCCGTCCTCAAGCCGACCCACCCGCGCGAGCCCGACTTCCAGGCGGCCCTGGCCGGGCTCCGGGCCGACGCGTGCCCGGTGGTGGCCTACGGAGCCCTGCTGCCGCAGTCGGCGCTGGACCTCGTGCCGCACGGCTGGATCAACCTGCACTTCTCGGTGCTGCCGTCCTGGCGCGGAGCCGCTCCCGTCCAGCACTCGCTGTGGGCCGGTGACGAGGTGACCGGGGCGACCACCTTCCGGATCGTCAAGGAGCTCGACGCAGGTCCGGTCTTCGGCGTGATGACCGAGCGGATCCGCCCCGGCGACACGGCGGGCGACCTCCTGGCCCGGCTGGCGGAGGGGGGAGCGGGCCTGCTCGTGCAGACGCTCGACGGCATCGAGGACGGCACGCTCGAAGCGCGTGAGCAGCAGGCCGAGGGCGTCTCGTTCGCGCCCAAGATCACCGTCGAGGACGCCCGGATCGACTGGGCGCACCCCGCCGTCGCGATCGACCGCCAGGTGCGCGCCTGCGACCCAGCGCCGGGCGCGTGGAGCACCTTCGGCGGCGAGCGCATCAAGATCGGGCCGGTCCGCTCGGTCGACCGCGAGCCGCTGCCCCCCGGGGTGCTCGACGTGACCAAGAACGCCGTCCTCGTGGGCACCTCCACCTCACCGGTGCAGCTCGGGGACGTGAAGGCGTTCGGCAAGAAGCAGATGGCGGCCGCCGACTGGGCGCGCGGCGTACGCCTCGAGTCGGGCGCCCGCCTCGGTGACTGACGCGCGTCGCCTAGGGTGCGGGGGATGAGCTCCCCAGCGAAGCGGCCCGCCCGGCCGGAGGACGTCGACGAGATCTGCGGCAGCCTGCCCGACACCGAGCTCGGCACGTCGTGGGGCGACCGCCCGACCTGGAAGGTCCCCCGCGGCGACAAGGGCAAGGGCTTCGTCCTGCACCGCGCGCCGCACCAGAACGCGGTGGACCCGGCCACGGGGGAGATGTACGACGACCTGCTGGTCATCGTCACGCCGACCGAGGCCGAGAAGCACGCGCTCGTCGAGGACGAGTCGACGCCGTTCTTCACCATCGACCACTTCAACGGCTATGCCGCCGTGCTGGTGCAGCAGTCCCGGCTCGGCGAGATCAGCCGCGATGAGCTGGCCGAGGTGATCACCGAGGCGTGGGCCGCGAAGGCCCCGCAGAAGCTGGTCCGGGAGCACTTCGGTGAGTGAACGGCGCCGCCCGGTCGACCGCCCGCGGCGTGCGGCGCTCGACGTGCTCACGGCGGTCCGCACCGACGAGGCCTACGCCAACCTCGTGCTGCCGCAGGTGCTGCGCAAGCACGGCCTCGAGGGCCGCGACGCCGCTCTCACCACCGAGCTGGCGTCGGGCGCCATCCGCATGCAGGGCCTCTACGACCCGATCATCGACGCCTGCCTGACGAAGCCGCGGCTGCAGGCGGGCGTGCGCGACGTGCTCCGGCTCGGCGTCCACCAGCTGCTCTCCATGCGCGTGCCCGACCACGCCGCGATCTCCACCAGCGTCGACCTCGTGCGCGCGAGCGTCGGCCAGGGCCCGGCAGGCCTCGTCAACGCGGTGCTGCGCAAGGTCAGCCGCCGTGACCTCGACGGCTGGGTCGCGGAGGTGGCTCCCGACCGGACCACCGACCTCCTCGGCCACCTCGCCACCGCCCACTCCCACCCCCGCTGGGTGGTCGAGCTCCTCGCCGAGGCCCTGCACGACGGCGGCGGCAGCGGCGACCGCGATGGCGACGGGACGGAGCTCGAGGCGCTGCTCGCTGCCGACAACGCCCCACCGCGCGTCACCCTCGTCGCCCGACCCGGCCTGGCGGACGTCGAGGAGCTGGCGGCCGCCGGTGGCACCCGCACCAGCCTGTCGCCGTACGGCGTCGTGCTGGGCGGCGGCGACCCGGGCGGCGTGCCGGCCGTGGCCGAGGGACGTGCGGGGGTGCAGGACGAGGGCTCGCAGGTCGTCGCGCTGGCGATGGCGCAGGCGGCGCTCGAGGGACGTGACGAGCGCTGGCTGGACCTGTGCGCCGGCCCCGGCGGCAAGGCCGCCCTGCTCGGCGCGCTCGCCGCCGAGCGAGGAGCCGTGCTGGTGGCCCACGAGCGCCAGCCGCACCGCGCCACGCTCGTCGCCTCAGCGGTCCGCGCGCTCCCCGCGGGCAGCGTGCACGTGCTCGCCGGTGACGGTGCCCGGCCGGCGTGGGTGCCGGGCACCTTCGACCGGGTCCTGGTGGACGCACCCTGCACGGGCCTGGGGGCGCTGCGGCGTCGGCCGGAGTCGCGGTGGCGACGCGCGCCGCGGGACCTCGACGTCCTGGTGGCGCTCCAGCAGGTCCTGCTCGACGTGGCGCTGGAGTCGGTGCGGCCCGGTGGCGTCGTGGTCTACGCGACGTGCTCGCCCGTGCGCGCCGAGACCGTCGAGGTCGTGGAGGCCGTGCTCGGGCGTCGTGGTGACACCGACGAGGTCGACCGGTTCCAGCTGTGGCCGCACCGCGACGGCACCGACGCGATGTTCGCCTCGACGCTGTGCCGCCGGGCCTGACCCGGTCGGACGGCGGCGCTCAGTCCAGCAGGTGGCGCAGGTAGGCCTGCGGCTCGGCGAGGTAGCGCCGCCAGTGGTCCACCAGCGCGAGGTCCTCCCACGCGCTGTCACGCAGGCCCCACTCACCCACCTCGAGGATGCGGGCCCCCGGCATCGCCGCCAGGACGGGGGAGTGGGTGGCGCACAGGACCTGGCCCCTGCGCTCGACCACCCGCTGCAGCGCGGCGACGAGGCCGAGGGTGGAGGAGAACGACAGCGCTGCCTCCGGCTCGTCGAGGCAGAAGAAGCCGGTGCCCGAGAACCGCGTCTCCAGCACGGCGAGGAAGGACTCGCCGTGGCTCAGCCCGTGGAAGTCGACGTCCCCCTCGGCCGACGTGCTCGGGTGGTCCTCGATGTAGGAGTACCAGCCGTGCATCGTCTCGGCCCGGAGGAAGAACCCCCACCTGGTCGACCCGGCCCCGCGCACCAGCTGCAGCGCCTCCCCGAGCGGGGACTCGGTGGGTCGGGTGGAGTGCCGGCTGTGGACGCTGCCGCCCTCGGGAGAGAGCCCGAACGCGGTCGCGACCGCCTCGACCAGCGTCGACTTGCCCGAGCCGTTCTCGCCGACGAGGAACGTCACGCCGGGACCGAGGTCCAGGCCCTCGTCGAGGACCTGCGCCACGGCGGGGATCGACGCCGGATAGCTGTCCCGGCGCAGGCCGTGCGCGGAGCCGGCCTCCACACGCCGCACGGGATGTCGCGGGACGTCCCCACCCCTCAGCGGCATGCCCGCACGCTAGCCGAGCGGAGGAGCATCCACCCGCACAGGTGGGTCCCACCCAACATTCGGCATTCATCTGCAGGCCGCCTGTTCACAACCCGCGTGTAGCCCACCATGATGGAGTGAGCACGGCGCACCGGAGGGGTGCGCGGTGCATCGGGGAGCAGGACACGGATGCGGTTTCTCAGGACTCTGACAGGCGTCGCGGTCACGACGCTGCTCGTGACGACGGGCGCGGGCCCGGCCCGGGCCGACGGGACCCGCACGCTGACCGGGCCCGCCACGGGCGACGCGAGCGCGTTCATCACCTACGTCGGGTGCACCAGCCTCTTCGCCGATGCCGCCGCACCGCAGTCGCGGCTCAACCTCGGCCCCTACTCCGCGCCGATGGGCCGCCGATCCCTCGGGCTCGTGCCGGCCGCCCGGGGCAGCGCCTCGGGGCCCTACTCCGAGTTCGGCTCCCTCACCCGGCTCGACGCCTCCGTGTCGGTCGCCGCCACCGCCGGCAGCACGGGCGTGTCCTACGTCCTGGCCGTGACGCGCACGAGCCCCCGCGGCACCGCGTGGAGCGGTCGCGCCGACGTCGCCGCGGCGCCCGGCTCGTGGTCGACCGTCTCCGCCTCCAGGCTCAGCTACGACTGGACCCTGGTCGACCTGCCCACCGGCGCCCCGCTGGGTCCGGCCGGGACGGCCACACCCGCCGCCTTCGCCGAGGAGCACGGCGACGGCAAGGGCTTCGTCGTCACCGGCTTCGGGTGCGACGGCAAGGCCTTCAACCTCGACGCCGTCCGCGGGTCCGGGTCGACGTTCGACTTCGAGGGCATCACCCTCGCCACCGCCATCGCCGCGGAGCGCACGCGGGTCCCCGCGGGCGACGAGGTCGCCATCACCGGCCGGGTGACCGACGCCGGCGGGCGCGTGACCGGCGACCCGCTCGTCCTCGAGTCCCGTGCGCCCGGCGGCGCCTGGAAGCCGGCCGGCGACCCGGTCCTCGCCGAGGCCAACGGCGTCGCGCGCGTCGTCGTACGCCTCACGGAGACCACGGAGCTCCGCTGGCACCGGCCCGAGAGCCAGTACGCCGACGAGGGCTGGTCGGACACGGTGACCGTGACGGTCCAGCAGGCGCCCGAGCAGACCGCCGAGCAGAGCCCGGGGCAGACCCCGGCGCAGGAGCAGGGCGGGCAGTCGCAGCAGGGACAGGACCAGGGGCAGGACCAGGGGCAGGACTAGCCCGGCACGGGCCTCGGGCCCCACTAGGCTCGCTCCCATGGCGTCGCCCTTCATCGAGATCGAGGTCGACGACCGCGTCGTCAAGGTGACCAACCCCGACCGCGTCTACTTCCCGCCCACCGGGTCCGGGCACGGCGGGGCGACCAAGCTCGACCTCGTCGAGTACTACCTCGCCGTCGGCGACGGCATCGTCAACGCCCTCCTGGAGCGGCCGTGCATGCTGCACCGCTTCCCCAAGGGGATCGAGGGCGACAAGGTGCACCAGAAGCGACTGCCGGCCGGCGCCCCGCCGTGGGTCGAGACGGTCCAGCTGTTCTTCCCGCGGTGGAAGCGCACCGCGGACGAGCTGTGCGTCACCGAGCTGGCCAGCGTGATCTGGGCGGTGCAGATGTCGACCGTGGAGTTCCACCCGTGGAACAGCCGGCGCGAGGACACCGAGAAGCCCGACGAGTGGCGCATCGACCTCGACCCCGGGCCGGAGTGCGACTGGGCGACGGTGCAGCGCGTCACCCACGTCACCCGCGAGGTGCTCGACGAGCTGGGCGCAGTCGGCTTCCCCAAGACCAGCGGCGGCTCGGGCCTGCACGTCTACGTGCGGATCCCGCCCGACCACGGCTTCCAGGACGTACGCCGCGCCGCGCTGGCGTTCGCCCGCGAGGTCGAGCGCCGGGCCGGGGGAGAGGTGACCACCGCGTGGTGGCGCAAGGACCGCGACCCGTCGCAGCTGTTCGTCGACTACAACCAGAACGCCCGCGACCACACCATCGCCGCGGCGTACTCGGTGCGCGGCGTGCCCAGCGCCCGCGTCTCCGCGCCGGTGCGGTGGGAGGAGGTCGACGACTGCGAGCCGGACGACTTCACGATCTTCACCATGCCGGAGCGGTTCGCGCGGATCGGGGACCTGCACGCCGCCATCGACGCCCACCCCTTCGACATCGCACCGCTGCTCGCGTGGGCGGACCGCGACGAGGCGGAGGGCGCGGCGGCGCCACCCGAGCCCGACGAGGACCAGCCGCCGACCTGAGGTCGACCCGACTCCCTCTCGGCAGGGTCGGTCCCACAGCCCCCGCACAGGTCGTCCTCACGGTTCTCTCACCCTCGTCGCCTACCGTCGAGGCATGCAGAGCGACGCGCACACCCGGCCACGCCGCACCGACCGGGTCGCGGTGGTGGTCAACACCGCGTCACGGACCGGCGCCCGCTCGCTGCCGTTGCTCGAGGCGGCCCTGCGGCCGACGTCCGACGAGGTCCTCATCCACCCGGCCCACGGCGGCGGAGAGCTGGCCGGTGCCCTCGAGCGAGCCATGGAGTCCGAGCCGGACCTGCTCGTCGTCGGGGGCGGCGACGGCACCATCGGCTGCGCGGCCGACCTCGTCGCCCACACCCCCACGGTCCTCGGTGTGCTGCCGCTCGGCACGGCCAACGACTTCGCCCGCACGCTCGAGATCCCCGACACCCTCACCGCGGCCGTGGACACGCTGCTGCACGGCAAGGTGGTCGATGTCGACCTCGGCCGCGTCGACGGCCGGGCCTACCTCAACGTCGCCTCGATCGGGCTGTCCGTGGCCGTGGCGCAGCGCCTCACGCCGGGCCTCAAGCGACGGCTGGGCCGCTTCGCCTACCCCGTCGCCACCGTGGCGGCCTACCGCTCCCACCGACCGTTCGACGCCCGCCTCGAGCTCGAGGACGGCACGGTGCTTGAGCTGCAGGACCTCATGCAGGTCGCGGTCGGCAACGGCCGTCACTACGGCGGCGGGCTCACGGTCGCGCCCCGGGCCTCCATCGACGACCACCTCCTCGACGTGTACGCCGTCGTGCAGGGCCGGCTGCGCGACCACGTGTCGGTCGCCCGGCTGCTCCGGACCGGGCACCTCGTCGACCACGACCGGGTGCACCACGTCACCGCCCGCCGCCTCCGGCTGGTGACCGACGAGCCGCTGGAGGTCAACCTCGACGGGGAGGTCGCGGCCCGGACGCCCGCGACCTTCGAGGTCGACCGCAACGCCCTGCACGTCGTCGTACCGGCCGGGAGCCGTGCCGCGCGGATGGACGGTCGCGCCACTGCCTAGGATCGACCCGTGGGCATCCAGATCACGCCGAGCATCCTCAACGCCGACCTCTCGCGCCTGGCCGAGGAGGTGGCGCGGATCCCCAGCGCCGACTGGGTCCACGTCGACGTGATGGACAACCACTTCGTGCCCAACCTGACGCTCGGGCTGCCCGTCGTCGAGTCGCTGGCCAGGCACGCCTCCCAGCCGATCGACGTCCACCTGATGATCGAGGACGCCGACCGCTGGGCACCGGCCTACGCCGAGGCCGGGTGCGGCTCGGTGACGTTCCACGCCGAGGCGGCGAGGGCCCCGGTGCGGCTGGCGCGGGAGATCCGCGGGCAGGGCGCCCGCGCGTCGATGGCGCTGAAGCCGGCGACGTCCGTCGAGCCCTACGAGGCGATCCTGCCCGAGCTCGACATGCTGCTGATCATGACCGTCGAGCCGGGCTTCGGCGGGCAGAAGTTCCTCGACCTGTGCCTGCCCAAGATCCGCACCGCCCGCGAGCTCGTGCGCAAGCACGGCGGCGAGACGTGGCTGCAGGTCGACGGCGGCGTGTCGTTGGAGACGATCGAGCGCTGCGCGGAGGCCGGCGCGGACGTGTTCGTCGCCGGGTCCGCGGTCTACTCCGCGGACGACCCGGACGCGATGGTGCGCGAGCTGAGGGCGAAGGCCGAGGCCGTCGGGTCATGAGCCCGCGGGCGACGGTCGACGACATCCACGCCACCGCGCGGGCGATGCCGCACGTCACCGTCTTCCGTCCCGACAGCAATCCCGTCTACCAGGTGGGCAGCAGGTCGTTCGTCTTCTTCCGGACCCCGCGACCCGACGCCTTCGACCCGGAGACGGGGGAGCGCTACGGCGACGTCGTGGTGATCTGGGTGGCCTCCGAGGGCGACAAGCAGGCGCTGCTCCAGGACGAGCGGCTGCCGTTCTTCACCACGCCGCACTTCGACGGCCACCCGTCGGTGCTCCTGCGGGCGTCGCGGGTCGGCGAGCTGGACCGCGACGAGCTCGTCGAGATCGTGCAGGACGCGTGGCTCGCGCAGGCGTCGGCCCGGCGCAGGCGGCTGTGGCTCGAGGAGCACCGGCTCGAGGAGTAGGACGGGGTCCGTAGGTTGGCGGCATGACCGAGTCGGTGTGGGACTACCCGCGGCCCCCGCGGGTGGAGAAGAGCGGCGAGCACGTCGTGGTGACGTACGCCGGTGTCGTCGTGGCCGACACGACGGCGAGCCTGCGGGTGCTGGAGACCAGCCACCCGCCGACCTACTACCTGCCGGTCGCCGACTTCGTCCCCGGCGTCCTGCGCCCGGGCGACGGCGCCTCCTGGTGCGAGTGGAAGGGTCAGGCCGACTACCTCGACCTGGTCGTCGGCGACAATGTCCTGCCGGCGGTGGCGTGGACGTACCCGACGCCGTCGAAGGGCTTCGAGGCGCTGCTCGACCACGTCGCGCTCTACCCCGGCCGCGTCGACCGGTGCACCGTCGACGGCGAGGTCGTCGAGCCGCAACCGGGCAGCTTCTACGGCGGCTGGATCACCTCGCGGGTCACCGGGCCCTTCAAGGGAGCACCGGGCACCTCAGGCTGGTGACGCCCGGCCGTGCGGGCTCGAGGCCGGGGTGGGCGGCGTGATCGGAAGATCGAGGTCACCCGGTGGCTCGGATCTTCCGCGTTGTGCCGGGAGTCACCGGATATCCGGTGACCGCCCCGGCGGCGATCCGGCGGCGGCGGCCAGACGCCCCCGACACTCACCCCGCGAAGAGCGTCAACCGCTGGCGGATGATCTTGCGGCGCAGCACCACGCGGCGCTTGCCGTCGTTGCCGATCCGGAGCCGGTCGAGCTCCCAGCCGCCGTGCTCGGCGCGCTCGACGAGCATCCGGGTGACCACGCTGCGGGAGAAGTCCTTGGGCAGCACGAGCGTCTCGAACTCCCACTCCACGCCTCGCGCCGGCGGGCGGCGCTGCGTCCTGGCCATGTGATCTCCTCTCGGGTGCCGACCCGCGGTCAGTCGGCTGACACGTCGTCGAGCGCGTCGACGATCTCGGGCGGAAGGGTGAGGTCCTCGGTGCTGAGCGCACCGTCGAGCTGGGCTGCGGTCCGGGCGCCGACGACGGGAGCGGCCACGCCGGCGCGGTCCCGTACCCACACCAGGGCCACCTGCAACGGCGTCCAGCCCAGACCGTCGGCGGCACGGGCGACGGCCTCGACGATGCCGCGGCCCCGCTCGTCGAGGTAGGCCGACACGAACCGGGCGAAGTGCTCGCTCGCGCCGCGGGAGCCGGACGGGGTGCCGGTGCGGTACTTGCCGGTCAGGACGCCGCGACCGAGCGGCGACCACGGCAGGACGCCGAGCCCGAGCGCCTCCGCGGCGGGCAGCACCTCGTGCTCGACCTGGCGGTTGAGCAGGGAGTACTCGACCTGGGTGGAGGCGAGCGGGGTCCGCCCGGGCACCGCCCTCTGCCAGGTGGCCGCCTGGGCGGTCTGCCAGCCGGTGTAGTTGGAGACGCCGACGTAGGAGGCGCGTCCGGAGGTCACGGCGAGGTCGAGGGCGGTGAGGGTCTCCTCGACGGGCGTCTCGTCGGTCCACACGTGCACCTGCCACAGGTCGACGTGGTCGACCCCGAGCCGGGCCAGGGACGCGTCGAGGGTGGTCAGCAGGTGTCCACGGGAGGTGTTGGTGACCCGCTCGCCCGTACGCCGGGAGATGCCGGCCTTCGTCGCCAGCACGACCTCGTCACGAGCGACGACGTCGCCCAGGAGCGAGCCGATGAGCTCCTCGCTCGCCCCGTCGCCGTAGCCGGCGGCCGTGTCGAGCAGCGTGCCGCCCGCCTCGACGAACGCGGCCAGCTGGTCACGCGCCTCGTGCTCGTCGGTGTCGCGACCCCACGTCATGGTGCCGAGGCCCAGCCGGGAGACCTTGAGGCCGGTGGCACCGAGGGAACGCTGCTGCATGGAGGTGAGAGTAGCCACGGGTGCTGCACGGACCCGAGGGGACGCGCCCGTAGGCTCCTGCCCTGTGATGGATCTCCTCAAAGCCGTCGTCCTCGGAGTGATCCAGGGGCTGACCGAGTTCCTGCCGATCTCGAGCAGCGCGCACCTCCGGATCTTCCCCGAGCTGTTCGGCTGGGGCGACCCGGGCGCCGCGTTCACGGCCGTGATCCAGATCGGCACCGAGCTCGCGGTGCTCATCTACTTCCGCAAGGACATCTGGCGCATCGGCAGCGCCTGGGTCCGCTCGCTGTTCCAGCCGGAGTACCGCGGCACGCTGGACTCGCGGATGGGCTGGTTCATCATCGTCGGCTCGCTGCCGATCGTGGTGCTGGGCGTGCTGCTCAAGGACGTCATCGAGCGCGACTTCCGCAACCTCTGGATCATCGGCACGACCCTCATCGTGATGGGCGTCGTGCTCGGCATCGCCGACCGCGTGGGACGCACCGACCGCCCGATCGCCAAGATCACCCTGAGGGACGCCGTGCTGATGGGCCTCGCGCAGGCGCTGGCGCTGATCCCCGGCGTGTCCCGCTCCGGCGCGACGATCTCGATGGGCCGCTTCCTCGGCTTCGACCGCGAGGCCGCGACGCGCTTCGCCTTCCTGCTGGCCATCCCGGCCGTGGTCGGGGCGGGCCTGTTCGAGCTCAAGGAGATCCCGAACGGCCACAACGACTTCGGGTGGGGCCCCACGATCACCGCGACGGTGGTGTCCTTCGTGGTCGGCTATGCCGCCATCGCGTGGCTGCTGCGCTACGTCAGCACGCGGTCCTACACGCCGTTCGTGATCTACCGGATCCTGCTCGGCGCCGGGACCCTGGCGCTGCTCAGCGCCGGGGTGCTGACCGCCTGAGCGTGCCGACGAGCAGGACCAGCGCGACGACCTGCGTGACGGCCACGACGACCACCAGCGCCGTCAGCGAGCGCTCGTAGAGCCAGCCCGCCGCCGTCCCGCCGACGACCGCCAGGAGGCCCTGGATGCCGGCGAACACGCCGTACGCCGTCGCGCGCCGGGGCGCCGCCACGAGGTCGGCGACGACCGCCTTGATCGTCGAGTCCTGGACCCCCTGCGCGAACCCCCACGCCGCGACGCCTGCGAGCACCGCCGCCAGCGCCGAGCCGAGGGCCAGCGCCGGCACGAGCGCCACCAGCACCGGCACGACCAGCAGGACGCGCGGACCCGTGCGGTCGTAGACCGACCCGACCACCAGCGCCGCCAGGGCCTCGACGGCCATCGCGGCGGCGTAGAGGAGGGGCACCGCCGCCACCGGCAGGACGCCGTCGACGGTGAGGTGGTAGCCGATGATGCCGAAGGTCACCAGCCCACCGGTGGTCAGTGAGGCGGCGAACGCGTAGCGGAAGAAGTCGCCCGACAACCCGGCTCCGGCGGCCTCGGCCCACCAGCCGCGCCGGGGCTCGTCCTCCGTCGCGACCGGCGGGACGGAGGCGTCGTACGACGCCGGGTCGGGCACCCGCCGGCGCAGGGCGAGCAGGAGGAGCATCGCGACGGCGCCCGGCACCGCCAGCACGGCGAGGCCGGCCCATACCGAGGCCACGGCGACCGCCGCCGAGACGACCAGGGGCCCGGCGAAGGCGCCGACCTGGTCCAGCGCCTTGTGGACGCCGAACCCACGGCCGCGGCCCACGGAGGCGGCGACGTGCGCGAGCAGTGCCGACTTGGACGGCGAGCGGATCGCCTTGCCCAGCCGCTCGAGCAGGATCATGGTGGCGGCGAAGGCGAGCCCGGCCGCCCCGAGCCGCGGCGCGAGGGCGAGCAGCGGGACGCACACCGCCGTGAGGCCGTAGCCGAGGATGGTCAGCGACCAGTAGCGGCCGGTGCGGTCGGCGACCGGCCCGAACGCCAGCCGCAGCACCAGTGCCACCGCCTCGCCGGCACCGGTGACCAGGCCGACGACGACGGCGGAGGCGCCGAGGGCGGCCAGGACGGGACCGTAGACGGAGCGGGCGCCCTCGTAGACCATGTCGGCGGCCAGGCTCACGAAGCCGAACCACCACACCACGCGCCAGGCCGAAGGAGCGGACGTCGCCGCCTCCCGGTCCGGCCTCACAGCCACCCGGACTTCTTGAACCAGGCGAAGAGCCCCAGCGACACCCCGACCATCAAGAGCAGCGCGAACGGGTAGCCGTAGGCCCAGTGGAGCTCGGGCATGTGGTCGAAGTTCATGCCGTAGATCCCCGCGATGAGGGTCGGCACGACGATGAGCGCGGCGCCGGCGGAGATCTTGCGCATGTCCTCGTTCTGCTGGACCGAGATCCGGGCCAGGTGCGCGTCGAAGGCCGAGGACAGCAGCCCGTCGAGGTTGTCGACGACCTCCGAGACCCGCTGGAGGTGGTCGGCGACGTCGCGGAAGTAGGTCGCGGTCTCGGCGGTGATCTCGTCGTCGGCGGCCGTGGCGAACTTGCGCATCGGCTCGCGCAGCGGCATCACGGCGCGGCGGACCTCCGCGATCTCGCGCTTGAGGACGTAGATGCGGGTGGAGTCGTCGGTGCGGGCGGGGGAGAACACCGACTCCTCGACCTCGTCGACGTCGATCTCGAGGGCGGCACCGACCCGCTCGTACTCGTCCACGACGCGGTCGCACACGGCGTACAGCACCGCCATGGGGCCGTGCTCGAGGACCTGGGCCCGGTCCTCGAGGTCGCGCCGGGACGCGGCGAGGTCGATGCCCTGGCCGTGGCGGACCGTCACGACGAAGTCACGGCCGACGAACATGTTGATCTCGCCGGTCTCGACCGCGTCCTCCTCGTCGACGTACCAGAGGGTCTTGATGACGAGGAACAACGTCCGGCCGTAGCGCTCGAGCTTGGGCCGCTGGTGGGAGTCGCCGGCGTCCTCGACGGCCAGCGGGTGCAGGTCGAAGGTGTCGGCGATGACCGCGAGCTCCTCGCGGCTCGGGTCGTGGACGCCGATCCACTGGAAGTCGCCGGGGGCG
This sequence comes from Nocardioides renjunii, assembly GCF_034661175.1. Classification (NCBI taxonomy): domain Bacteria; kingdom Bacillati; phylum Actinomycetota; class Actinomycetes; order Propionibacteriales; family Nocardioidaceae; genus Nocardioides; species Nocardioides renjunii. Next base: position 2,058,821 of record NZ_CP141058.1, read on the forward strand.
CACGGCACCCGCACAGCACCGAGGCTCTGGTCGTCTCCATCGCCGAGCGGGACCCGCTTGCCCTGGTGGTAGAGGGCGTTGTCGACGATCACGCGCTCAGGCTAGTGCCACTAGGGTCGCGCTGTGCCCACTGTGATCCTCGTCCGACACGGCCGCTCGACGGCCAACGCGACCGGCGTCCTGGCCGGTCGGCTGCCCGGCGTGCACCTCGACGAGTCCGGCGTGGCGCAGGCTGCCGCGGTCGGCGAGCGGCTGGCCGGCGTACGCCTCTCCGCCGCGGTCACGAGCCCGCTGGAGCGGTGCCGGGAGACCTGCCGGGAGATCACCTCCCGCCAGGCCGAGCCGCTGCGCGCGACCACCGACCGGCTGCTCTCGGAGTGCGACTACGGCGAGTGGCAGGGCCGCCCGCTCAAGGACCTCGCCAAGGAGAAGCTCTGGAAGACCGTCCAGGCCCAGCCGTCCGCGGCGACGTTCCCCGGCGGGGAGTCGATGCGGGCGATGCAGGACCGGGCGGTCGCCGCCGTGCGACGCCACGACGCCCGGGTCGCGGCCGAGCACGGCGAGGACGCGGTCTGGCTCGCCGTCAGCCACGGCGACGTCATCAAGTCGATCCTCGCCGACGCCCTCGGCACCCACCTCGACCTCTTCCAGCGCATCCACGTGGACCCCGCGTCGGTCTCCATCGTGCGCTACACGGAGGCGCGGCCCTTCGTCGTGGGCACCAACACCCACGCCGGGGACCTCTCGTGGCTGACGCCCCCCAAGAAGGCCCGGCGCCGCTCGTCGCGTGCCGCCCGCGCCGACGCCGAGGTCGGCGGAGGGGCCGGTCCCGACACCATGACCGGCGCGCAGCCGGCCACGCCCTAGGGTGAGTGGCATGCCCGTCGTGCACCGCTTCGACCCGCCCGAGCGCTTCGTCGCCGGCACCGTTGGCGAGCCCGGCCAGCGCACCTTCTTCCTCCAGGCACGCGAGGGCGCCCGGCTGGTCAGCGTCTCGCTGGAGAAGCAGCAGGTGCAGGCGCTCGCCGAGCGCATCGACGAGCTCCTCGACGAGCTGATGCGCGCGGCCGGTGACGAGGTGCTGATCCCGGCCATCGCACCGAGGGACATGGCGGACAGCCAGCCGCTCGAGCAGCCCATCGAGGAGGAGTTCCGCGCCGGCACGATGACCCTCTCGTGGGACGGCGCCGACGAGCGCGTCGTGGTCGAGGTCTTCCCGTTCACCGAGGCGGCCGTGGTCTCGCCCGAGCAGCTGCAGGAGGACCTCGAGGACCTGCTCGAGCCGGAGCCCGAGGAGATCTTCCTGGTCCGCATCACCGCGGCCGCGGCGCGGTCCTTCGTCGAGCGCGCCCGCACCGTCATCGGCGCCGGTCGCCCCGACTGCCCGTTCTGCGGCGAGCCCGTCGACCCCGCCGGGCACCTGTGCGTCCGCGCCAACGGCTTCCGGCGCCGTGACCCCTGACCCTCGCTCCTCGGTCGCCCGGCCCGACGGCTTCCCGACCGGTGAGCTGACGCTGCACGGACGGGTGCTGCCCGCCTCCAACGCCACCTTCGTCGGCGAGATCGCGGGCGTGCGCGTGGTCTACAAGCCCATCGCGGGGGAGCGGCCGCTGTGGGACTTCCCCGATGGCACCCTCGCCGCCCGCGAGGTCTCGGCGTACGCCGTCTCGGAGGCGCTCGGCTGGGACATCGTCCCGCCCACCGTCCTCGACGACGGGCCGCACGGCCCCGGCATGGTGCAGCTGTGGCGCGACGAGGCCGACGACCAGTCGCCCGTCGACATCGTGGCCGAGGACGAGCTGCCCGCCGGCTTCCGCCACGTCTTCGACGGCCTCGACGCCCACGACCGCGCGGTGTCGCTCATCCACGAGGACACCGCGCCGTTGCGCCGGATGGCGCTCTTCGACGTCGTGGTGAACAACGCCGACCGCAAGGGCGGGCACGTCCTGCCGATGACCGACGGGCACCGGCACGGCGTCGACCACGGGCTGACCTTCCACGTCGCGCACAAGCTGCGCACGGTGCTGTGGGGCTTCGTCGGTGAGCCGATCTCCGACGACGAGAAGGAGGGCCTGCGTCGGCTGGCCTCGGCCCTCGACGGCGACCTGGGGAGCACCCTCGCCGACCTGCTCGCCGAGGAGGAGGTCGCCGTGACGACCCGGCGGCTGTCCCGGCTGCTGGCCCGCGGGGAGTTCCCCGCGCCCGCCTCGTCGTCGTACCCCGTCATCCCGTGGCCGCCCTTCTGAGACGCGCAGCGACGACCGGGGAACGAGGTCGGCGCGTCGGCGCGGCCAGATCGAGTCGGCCCGCGGGCGAGGCACGAGCCCGCGAGAGGCCGGAGCGAGATCGAGACGGGCAGCGACGGTCGGAGGCTCACCACCGGCGGATAGGCTGCGCCCCATGCGTGCCTGGTCGTCACCCGACGTTCCCCGACTGCCCGTCGCCGGCCCGGTCGTGCGGTTGCACGACACCGCCAGCGGCACCGTGGTGGCGACCAACCCGGAGGGTCCCGCGCGGATGTACGTCTGCGGCATCACGCCCTACGACGCGACCCACATGGGCCACGCGGCGACCTACGTCGCCTTCGACCTGCTCAACCGGGCCTGGCGCAACGCCGGCCACGAGGTCACCTACGTGCAGAACGTCACCGACGTCGACGACCCGCTCCTCGAGCGTGCCGACAAGGTCAAGATCGACTGGCGCGAGCTCGCCGAGCGGGAGACGCAGCTGTTCCGCGACGACATGGAGGCGCTGCGCGTCCTGCCGCCGGCGCACTACACCGGCGCGGTCGAGTCGATCCCCCAGGTGATCGCGCTCGTCCAGCGGCTCGAGGAGGCGGGGGCGGTCTACACGGTCGAGGACGACCTCTACTTCTCCGTGACCGCCGACGACAGCTTCGGCTCGGTGTCCGGCCTCGACCGCGACGCCATGCTGGAGATCTTCGCCGAGCGCGGGGGCGACCCCGACCGCGAGGGCAAGAAGGACCCGCTGGACTGCCTGCTCTGGCGCGCCGAGCGACCGGGCGAGCCCGCGTGGGACAGCCCGTGGGGTCCGGGCCGGCCTGGGTGGCACATCGAGTGCTCCGCGATCGCCCTGGACCACCTCGGCACCACCTTCGACGTGCAGGGCGGTGGCAGCGACCTGGTGTTCCCGCACCACGAGATGTCCGCGGGCGAGGCGCAGGTCGCGCACCCGGGCGAGCGCTTCGCGCGGGTCTACGCCCACGCCGGGATGGTGGCCTACGACGGCGAGAAGATGTCGAAGTCCAAGGGCAACCTCGTCTTCGTCTCCGCGCTGCGGATGAGCGAGGTCGACCCGATGGCGATCCGGCTCGTGCTGCTGCGCCACCACTACCGCAGCGACTGGGAGTGGACCGACGACCAGCTGTGGGACGCCGTGGACACCCTCGCGCCGTGGCGTCGCGCGCTGGCCCTGGGCGCGGGCGCCGACTCGGCGCCGGTCGTCGAGCGGGTGCTCGCCGCGCTGGCCGACGACCTCGACGCCCCGACCGCCGTCGCCGCCGTGCAGGACTGGGTGGAGGCGACCCTCGGCACGACCGGCCTGGCCGACACCTCGGACCGCGAGGCGGCGGCCACGATCCACCGCCTGCTCGACGCGGCGCTCGGCCTGTCGCTCTGACGTACGCCGCCCCGCGCCTGGGCGGTGAGTGAGGCAGGTTCTGGACGCTGGAAACCTGCGTCACCCACCGCTCGTACGCCGTCCCGCGCGTGGGCGGTGAGTGAGGCAGGTTCTGCACGCCAGAAACCTGCGTCACCCACCGCTCGTACGCCGTCCCGCGCCTGGGCGGTGAGTGAGGCAGGTTCTGTGCGCTGGAAACCTGCGTCACTCACCGCTCGTACGCCGCCCGAGTCGGAGCGGTGAGTGAGGCAGGTTCTGGATGCTTGAAACCTGCGTCACTCACCGCTCGGACGGGCGAACGGTGCGGCGGTGCGTCAGCCACATCCCTACGCGGCAAACAATGGGTGGATCACCGCCCACCGGCGTGCCTGCCCACGACGCGCGCCGCAGGGGTGCGTGAGCCACGCGTGAGCTCACGACAACGTGGCTCACTCACCGCCCGGGCGAGCAGCCCTCAGTCGGTGTCGCGGCGCTTGAGGTAGCGCTCGAACTCCCGAGCGATCGCCTCGCCGCTGGCCTCGGGGAGGTCGGCGGTGTCGCGGGTCTCCTCGAGCGCGCGGACGTAGTCGGCGACGTCCTCGTCCTCGGCGGCGAGCTCGTCGACGCCCCGCTCCCAGGCCTTGGCGTCGTCGGGCAGGTCGCCCAGCGGCATCGGCGCCTGCAGCAGCTCCTCGAGCTGGCCGAGCAGGGCGAGCGTCGCCTTCGGGCAGGGCGGCTGGGCGACGTAGTGGGGGACCGCCGCCCAGTAGGACACCGCCGGGATGTCGAGCTGCAGGCAGGCGTCGTTGAAGACCCCGACGATGCCGGTCGGCCCCTCGTAGGTGGACTGCTCGAGGTCGAGCCGGTCGACCAGCTCGGGCTCGCTGGCGGTGCCGGTCACCGGGATGGGACGGGTGTGCGGCGTGTCGGCGAGCAGCGCGCCGAGGGTGACGACGAGCTCGGCCCCGAGGTCGTCGCACGCGGCGAGGAGCTCGGCGCAGAACTGGCGCCACTTCATGTTGGGCTCGATGCCGCGCACGAGGATCACGTCCCGGTCCAGCTCGGCGGGCCGCGCCACGGCGATACGGGTCGTGGGCCAGGTCAGGCGGCGGTGCCCGTTGTGGTCGGTGGCGATGACGGGCCGGTTGACCTGGAAGTCGTAGAACTCCTCCGGGTCGATCGCGCCGATCACCTCGGCCTTCCACTGCTCGATCAGGTGGTCGACCAGACCGGACGCCGCGTCGGCAGCGTCGTTCCACCCCTCGAACGCGGCGATCACCACGGGGGAGACCAGGTCCTGCACGTCGTCGAACTCGATCACCTCCCCAGCCTAGGCCTCAGCGCCAGCCCGCAGGCGCGACCGGCCCTCCGGAGCGCGTCGTCGTGATTTCGTGCGCCGTCCGCGCGAGTGCCACCATGTGGGAACCCAGTCCGCGTGTCGGACGACCTTCCTAGGCTGGCCGTACGCCAGCGAGAGGCTGTCGTCCACGAGAGAGGGCACATCCGTGAAGCCGCAGCACCGCCCCGACGCCACCGACGCGCTGACGTCGATCCTGAGCGAGCGGATCATGGTGCTGGACGGCGCGATGGGCACGGCGATCCAGCGTGACCGCCCGGACGAGGCGGGCTACCGCGGCGAGCGCTTCGCGGACCACCCCAGCGACCTGGTCGGCAACAACGACCTGCTGACGCTCACCCAGCCGCAGCTCATCCGCGCCATCCACGAGGACTACCTGACCGCTGGCGCGGACGTCATCGAGACCAACACGTTCAACGCCAACGCGATCTCGCTGAGCGACTACGGCCTCGAGTCGCTGGCCTACGAGCTCAACTACGAGGCGGCCCGGCTGGCCCGGCTCGCCGCGGACGCCGTCGCGACCGACGACCGGCCGCGCTGGGTGGCCGGCGCGCTCGGGCCGACGACCCGCACCGCGTCCATCTCGCCCGACGTCAACGACCCCGGTGCGCGCAACGTCAGCTTCGACCAGCTCGCCGAGGCCTACCTCGTCGCCGCCCGCGGCCTCGTCGACGGCGGCTCGGACCTGCTGATCATCGAGACGATCTTCGACACCCTCAACGCGAAGGCGGCGATCTTCGCGGTCGAGACGCTCTTCGAGGAGCAGGACCGGCGCTGGCCGGTGATCATCTCCGGCACGATCACCGACGCCTCGGGACGCACCCTCTCGGGCCAGGTCACCGAGGCGTTCTGGGACTCCGTGCGCCATGCGCGGCCCCTGGCCGTGGGCCTCAACTGCGCGCTCGGCGCGCGGGACATGCGCCCCTACGTCGCCGAGCTGTCCCGCCTGGCCGACTCCTTCGTGTCGGTCTACCCCAACGCCGGGCTGCCCAACGCGTTCGGCGAGTACGACGAGACGCCCGACCAGACGGCCGCCGTGCTGGAGGAGTTCGCCGAGGCCGGCTTCCTCAACCTGGTCGGTGGCTGCTGCGGCACCACGCCCGACCACATCGCCGCCATCGCCACGGCCGTCGACGGCAAGGCGCGGCGCGAGCCGGTCACCCACCAGCCCGTGATGCGGCTCTCCGGGCTCGAGCCGCTGACGATCACCGAGGAGAGCCTGTTCGTCAACGTCGGTGAGCGCACCAACATCACCGGCTCCGCCCGCTTCCGCAAGCTCATCAAGGACGGCGACTACGACACCGCCCTGACCGTCGCCGCCCAGCAGGTGGAGGCTGGTGCGCAGGTCATCGACGTCAACATGGACGAGGGCATGATCGACGGCGTCGCCGCGATGGACCGCTTCCTCAAGCTCATCGCCGCCGAGCCCGACATCAGCCGCGTGCCGGTGATGGTCGACTCCTCGAAGTGGGAGGTCATCGAGGCCGGCCTCAAGTGCGTCCAGGGCAAGGCGATCGTCAACTCCATTTCCATGAAGGAGGGCGAGGAGGCGTTCCGCGACCACGCCCGGCTGTGCCGCAAGTACGGCGCCGCCGTGGTGGTGATGGCCTTCGACGAGGACGGCCAGGCCGACAACCTCGAGCGCCGCAAGGCGATCTGCGAGCGGGCCTACCGGATCCTCGTCGACGAGGTCGGCTTCCCGCCCGAGGACATCATCTTCGACCCCAACGTGTTCGCGGTCGCGACCGGCATCGAGGAGCACGCCACCTACGGCGAGGACTTCATCGACGCCACCCGCTGGATCAAGGAGAACCTGCCGGGCGCCAAGGTCAGCGGCGGCATCTCCAACGTGTCCTTCTCCTTCCGCGGCAACAACCCGGTCCGGGAGGCGATCCACGCGGTCTTCCTCTTCCACGCCATCCGGGCCGGGCTCGACATGGGCATCGTCAACGCGGGCGCCCTGGTCGTCTACGACGAGGTCGACGCCGAGCTCCGCGAGCGGATCGAGGACGTGGTCCTCAACCGGCGTCCCGACGCCGCCGAGCGGCTGCTGGAGGTCGCCGAGCGCTACAACGTCGCCGCCGGCGACGTCGAGGTCGCCGAGGACGAGTGGCGCGCCCTGCCGCTGCGCGAGCGGATCACGCACGCGCTGGTCAAGGGCATCGACGCCCACGTCGAGGCCGACACCGAGGCGCTGCGGGCCGAGATCGCCGAGGCCGGCGGCCGGCCCATCGAGGTCATCGAGGGTCCGCTGATGGACGGGATGAACGTCGTCGGCGACCTGTTCGGGGCCGGGAAGATGTTCCTGCCGCAGGTGGTCAAGAGCGCCCGCGTGATGAAGAAGGCGGTCGCCTACCTCATCCCGTTCATCGAGCAGGAGAAGCTCGACAACCCCGCCCTCGCCACCGCCAAGGACACCAACGGGACCATCGTCATGGCCACCGTGAAGGGCGACGTCCACGACATCGGCAAGAACATCGTCGGCGTGGTCCTCCAGTGCAACAACTACGAGGTCATCGACCTCGGCGTGATGGTGCCGGCACAGAAGATCCTCGACACCGCCGCCGAGGTGGGCGCCGACATCATCGGCCTGTCCGGGCTGATCACGCCCTCGCTCGACGAGATGGTCAACTTCGCCTCGGAGATGCAGCGCCAGGGCCTCGAGATCCCCCTGCTGATCGGCGGCGCGACCACGTCGCGGGCCCACACCGCGGTCAAGGTCGACCCCAAGTACGACGGCCCGGTGGTCTGGGTCAAGGACGCCTCCCGGTCGGTCCCCACCGCCGCGGCGCTGCTGCACGAGACCGGCCGGGCCCGGCTGATGGCCGACGTGCAGGCCGACTTCGACTCGCTGCGCACCCGGCACGCCGCCAAGCACGACCGGCCGATGGTGCCGCTCGAGCAGGCGCGCGCCAACGCCACCCCGGTCGACTGGACCGGTTACGAGCCGCCCGCCCCCGCCGTCCTCGCGCGGCCCGGCTCCGGGGCGGCGGCGGAGGGCACCCAGGTGACCCGCCACGTGCGGACGCTGCGCGACTACGACCTCGCCACGCTGCGGCCCTACATCGACTGGCAGCCGTTCTTCAACGCCTGGGAGATGAAGGGCGCCTTCCCCGACATCCTCAACAACCCGAGCTCGGGCCAGGCGGCGCGCAAGCTCTACGACGACGCCCAGGCGATGCTCGACCAGATGATCGAGGAGAAGTGGATCCGCGCCCACGGCGTGGTCGGCTTCTTCCCGGCCAGCGCGGTCGGCGACGACGTCGAGGTCTACCTCGACGACGAGCGCAGCGAGGTCCACGCGACGCTGCACCACCTGCGCCAGCAGGGCCAGCACCGCGACGGCGTGCCCAACCGCTCGCTGGCCGACTACGTCGCGCCGAAGGAGACCGGGCTGCGCGACCACGTCGGCGCCTTCGCGGTGACCGCCGGCGACGGCCTGTCCGAGCGGGTGGCGGCGTTCCGCGACGAGCTCGACGACTACAACGCGATCCTCATCGAATCGCTGGGCGACCGCCTCGCCGAGGCGTTCGCCGAGCGGCTGCACGAGGTCGTCCGCAAGGAGCTGTGGGGCTACGCGCCCGACGAGGACCTCGACAACGTGGGGCTGATCAAGGAGCAGTACGACGGGATCCGCCCCGCGCCGGGCTACCCCGCCTGCCCCGAGCACACCGAGAAGACCACCCTGTGGGAGCTGCTCGACGTCGAGGAGCAGACCGGCATCCGGCTCACCGAGTCGATGGCGATGTGGCCCGGCGCGTCGGTCAGCGGCTTCTACTACTCCCACCCGCAGTCGCAGTACTTCGTCGTGGGCCGCCTCGGCCGTGACCAGGTCGCCGACTACGCCGGGCGCAAGGGCTGGACCCTCGCCGAGGCCGAGCGGTGGCTCTCGCCCAATCTCGGCTACGACCCCGAGGACTGACGACCCCGACGGCTGACGACCCGAGGACCTCCGGCTCAGGCGACGACGGCCGCCAGCATCACCATCGGCAGCGACACGACGGAGGCGACCGAGGTGACGAGGGTCAGCGTCTTGAGCGTCCCCTTGGTCGAGAGGCCGAGCAGAGACTTGAACATCCAGAAGAAGTTGCTGTTCACTTGGAGGGCGAACATGGCGCCCGACGCGATGGCCAGGCCGATGACGATGGGGGAGATCGTCAGCGAGTCGAGGATCGGGGCGATGATGCCCGCGGCGGTGATGGCGGCGACCGAGACCGACCCGATCGCGAGGTGCAGCACCGCGGCGATGAACCACGCCAGCAGGATGCTCAGGACCACCGGGGCGCCCTCGTCGGCCTGGAAGAGGTCGCCGAGGACCTTGTCGAGCCCGGTCGCCTCGATGACGGCGCCGAGCGACCCGCCCACGCCGGTGATGAGCAGGATCTCGCCCGTGGTGTGGAACCCGTCCTCCATGGCCTCGTTGGTCCGCTCCGAGCCGGCAGACACGCGCGAGAGCGTGTAGGCCCCGAGCAACCCGATGAAGAGCGCCATGTTGGCGTCGCCGAAGAAGGCGATCGCGTCGTTGGACCAGCCGCCGAGCTCGGCGAAGGCGCCGAAGGCGATCAGCAGCAGCGGGACCAAGATCGGGAGCATCAGGACGACGAGCGGTAGGCGGCGTACGCCCTCCTCGCTCTCCGTCGCGGTGGCGGAGGCCTCGGTCTGCGCGAGCGCCTCCTCGGACGTCGACGCCTCGCCGGTGAGGTAGGCCCGGTCGGCGGCCTCCTGCTCCATCATCGCCTCGTCGACCTCCTCGTCGGTCTCGGGCTTCCAGAAGCCACCGGCGTGGAACAGCAGCCGCATGAGGAGAGTCGAGACGAGGGCCGTGGCGAGGCCGATGACCACGCCGTAGAGGAGCCAGTCGCCGAGCCGGATGTCGAGGAGTCCCGCGATCGAGATGGCGGCGAGGCCCGGGATGACGAACACGTAACCGGCGAAGATGCCGCAGCCCAGGGCGGAGGCGAGCACCGGGAGCCCGATCTTGCCGATGAACGGCGAGGCCGAGCGGGCGACCGGGGCGGCCAGGACGACCTGCACGTCGACGTAGATGGACGGCATGACGACCGCGAGCATCGACGTCAGGGCGTACGGCAGGCGGCCCGCGCCGACGCGCTGGACGAGCTGGCCCACCAGTCGCCGGAACGCGCCGGTGGAGTGCAGCAGGGCCCCGATGAGCACGCCGAAGCCGATGAGGAGGCCGACCTCGGCCATGATCCCGCCGAAGCCGGTCGTGATCGCCTCGATCGTCCCGGCGAACCCGACGCCCGCGGCGAGGCCGAGGTAGAGCGAGCCGAGGATCAGCGAGATCACCGGGTCGATGCGGACCTTGATGATCAAGGCGATGACCAGCAGGATCGCGATGCTGGTGTGGACGGCGACCATTGGCGTGCTCCTTCGGGCCCGAGTGGCCCCTCTGTCTACCGGGACGCAGCCACGATTGGCCAGTGGCGCGCCCGGAGGACGCTCCTCGACCGGCCCCGACCGGCCCCGACCGGCCAGGGCACCCGGGCGCCGAGCCGGGGTGCGGGCTCAGGCGGTCTCGCCGACGGTCGAGCGGTCGAACCGGTCGAGCACCCTCTGGATCGCCCAGCCGAGGGCGACGGAGAACACCGTCACCATGAGGGCGAAGGTCACCGCGGCGACGAAGCCGTCGATGCGAAGGCGCGTCGTGAGCACCGAGGCGAGCCACACGACGCAGCCGTTGACGACCAGCGTCAGGGCCGCGAGGGCCAGCACGTTGTCCGGGCTCGGGAGCCATCGGAGGGCCAGCTGGGCGACGACGTTGGCGGCGGCGATCAGTGCGGCGACCACCAATGCGGAGAGCGGTCCGCCGCGGAAGTCGACGTCGGGCGTGACCCAGGCCGCCAGGACGACGGCGAGGGCGAGGAGCACCCACCGCAGGATGAACGCCACGACGGTCACGAGCCCTCCTCAGCCGGGTGCTGCCGGCGCCCACCGGCACCGGTGGGCAACTCTTCCGACCGGCTCGGGTCGACGACCTCCCCCGATCCGGGGGAGATCGGCCGGGAGGGTCATAGGGCGTCAGCGGTCGATGGGCGCCAGCCGTTCGCGCAGCTGGTCGACCCGGGCACGGTCCCAGCCGGGCGGCCGCACCACGGCGTACCAGGCGTCGAGCGGCTGGGTGCCGTACTTGTGGCCGTGGTCCTCGTCGAAGTCGTTGCTGACGGCCATGTCGACGGCGAGCTGCAGGAAGGTCGTGACCGGGGTCCACTCGATGGCAGGGTTGACCGCCGGGTCGAGCGGCTCCTCGAGCCAGTCCGGCTCGTCGGCGAGGGTGTCCCAGTCCCACCACACGATCGGGTCGTCGCCGTGCTGGAGGAACACCGTGTGGGCGGTGCGCCCCTCGAGGTCGGCGGCGCGGTTGGCGAAGACGTACGACTCGCCGTCACCGACCACGGGAGCGACCTGCCGGGAGCCCGGCTCGCGCACCCGCTCGGCCTCGCGACGAAGCCGCATCGTCTCGGGAGGGCCCACCCACACCGCACCGTCGACCCGCTCACGGCTGTCGGCGAGGGAGTCGAAGACCTGCGAGCCACCGAAGGAGCCCAGGCTCTCGCCGGCGACGTAGAGCCGGGGGCGGTCGTCGCCGAGCCCCGCGAGGCGGGCCTCGACGGCCTCGACGAGGGCGACGGCCGTGTCGCCGGCGGCCGCCGACTCGGAGAGGAACGCGAGCGGGCTGGGCAGGTGGGAGTACTGGACGGTGACGGTGGCGACGTCGCCGTCGTGGAAGTACTCCAGCGGCTGCACCAGCTGCTCGTTGATCCAGCCGGTGCCGGTCGGGATGACCACCAGCAGCGCCTCGCGCTCGAACCCGCCGAAGCGCTCCATCTCCTCCATGGCCAGGTCCACGCGCTCCTCGACGGTGTCCGTGGAGGCGCGGCCGACGAAGACGCGCACCGGCTCGACGACCTCACCGGTCGCGAGCTCCTCGAGGTCGGCGGTCGTCGGCCCGCGGGTGAGGAACCGCCGGCCCTCGCGGCCCGCCTCGTCCCACTGCACCTCGGAGTCCGGGCCACCGGATCGCAGCCGCGACGTCGGGGGCTCGGGAGCACCGCCGAGATCGCGGTCGCCGAGCGCGAAGGCCGCGTTGAAGCCGTCGAGCGTGCGTTGCAGGACGAGGTTGTTGAGCGAGGCGAGCACCACCCAGCCGACGAGCACCAGCGCCAGCCCTGCGGCGATCCAGGCCGGCAGCAGCCACGTGCCGACCCGCGTGGTGAGGCGCCAGAGGAGCGTGAGCAGTCGTCCGACGGCGAACAGGACGAGGGCCACCACCGCCGCGAGCAGCAGCGTCCCGCCGAAGACGAGCCAGTACGACGACCGCTCGTAGCCGAGCCGCTCCCAGGTCCACCGGTGGGCCGCCAGCGCGTCGAACGCCGCCCAGGTCGCGTAGGCGACGCTGAGCGCGACCACCGCCACGCGCACCTGGCGGTCCCGGGCCGGGTCGAACGGGTGCCAGGGCCAGTCGAACCGGACCCGGAGCCAGGCGAGCAGCCGGGTCAGCCCGAGCCCGACGGCGTAGCCGAGGGCCAGGGAGATGCCCGTGAGCACCCCCTGGAAGAACCAGGTCCGCGCCAGCAGGGACGGCGCCATCGACTGCCCGACGAACCACGCGGCCAGCACGACGCCGAGCAGGCTCGGACGACGCAGCGCCCGCGACCAGCGAGGCTCTGCCCGAGCAGCGTCGGCCGGGCCGCGGTCGGGCGAGGTCGGCCTCGTCGCGGTCGCCACCTACGCCACCTGGAACAGCAGCCCGAAGCCGTCCTTGATGACGAGCAGGACCGCACCGTCGTAGTAGACGGAGTCCGAGCGCCCGTCAACGACGGACAGGACGATGCCCTCGATCGTCCGGTCGGGCTCGCGGCACGCCGTACGCGTCACGGTCGGCGGCGCGAACGAGACCGAGACGCGGTCGACCGTGACCCGGGTGCGCCCGACGTTGCAGCCGGTGTCCAGCCGGGACAGGCCGTCCTGCCCGACGACGAGCCGCGGGGTGCGCACCCGGGAGGGGAGCCGGGACGTCGATCCGTCGGACACCGTGCCGACGACGGACCAGGTGCGGCCCAGCAGCGTGTCGAGCGGGACCGGCGGCTCCCGCTCGAGGACGAGCGTGGTGCCCTCGGAGTCCAGGTGCAGGTCGGCGCCGTCCGTGGTCGCGGTGACGCCTGCGGTGAGCAGCTCCGCGAGCCAGGCGTCCTGCGCGGTGACGTCGTCGTCGCACGCCATCATCGTGGCGGCGGGTCCGGCCTCCCAGCTGAGCACCCCGTCCTCGATCGTGTAGGCCCCGAACGACGTGTTGCACCCGCCCGACACCGCCATCGTGTCCCCGTCGAAGGACAGCTGCACCTCCGTGTCCTCGACCAGCTCGCGACCCTCCACCGAGGAGGAGACGAAGGAGGCGGCCTCCAGCAGCGCCATGTCGCTCCGCAGCGGCTCGAGCGCCGGGGAGCGGGCCGCGCCGGTCTCGCCGTCGGAGCCACAGGCAGCGAGGAGCCCGGCCGTCGCCAGGACCGCTGCCGCGCGCGCACGGAGCGCGCCGGCCGACGCTCGGCTGTGAGACGGCCTCGACATGGGGTCCTCCTGGGCATGGGCGGGCGCGTCGGCTGCTGCGACGGCGCCAGCCCACCATTCGCGCGATCGTCCTGCCCTCACGCATTTCGGGTGAACGACGTCGCCCACGGCCCCGTCGACGGCCCGGTTGGCCGACTGCAGGACGGGTCGCCCGAAATTGGTGAGGCTGACGACGGCCGGCATGCCTAGCGTCGAGGCGTTGCCATCCCTCCGACCGAGGGGGCGCCTCGTGTCCGACTCGTTGACCGACGGCAAGCGGAGGAACCCGTGAACAAGGCGTTGCTGAGCTCCCTGACCGAGAAGGAAGCGGCTCTGGTCCGCGAGGCCGACCCTGCCGGCCTGCTCGACCTCGACGAGGACCAGCTGCTCGAGCTGCACGACCGGGTGAGGCGCGAGCGGACGAAGCACCTGAAGGTCTACCGCCGGGGCGCCAGCGCGGCCGTCGCCGACGTCGGCGGCCGCGGGAAGGCGTACGACCGGAACCAGCGTGCCCGCGCCAAGGCGGAGGTCTTCGAGTCCGTGCTGGCCCAGGTCAGCCGGCAGGTCAGCGCAGCGGCGAGGAACGCCGCGCAGGAGCTGAGGGCCGAGCGGATCGCCGAGGCTCGGTCCACCACCGGCGGCGGACCACCTCGCCCGGCGTCCGCGAGGGACGGGGGTACGCCGGTGCCCAGCACCCGGCGCCGCACGACGCGCACGACCGGTGGCCTCAAGAAGGACGCGTCCTCCCGTGCGCAGGGCGCCCGCCGCCAGGTCGCGCGCGACGCGCGCTGAGCACCCGACGGAGGCGACACCGCCGGAGGCGTCGAGCGGCGCGCGCCGCGACATCGGTCCTGCAGATCCGCGCGTCGGCTCGCGTCGCGCGAGGGAGGCCGCGCACGACCTTCTTCCCGGACGGTCCCACGGCGAGAGCCGCTGCGGTCACTCGTATCGGGCGAGGTGTCAGGTGCGGCCGGTGGGTACTGATGGGGTCAGAGGTGAACGACATGCCGACGCTGACGGCCTGGTGCTACCGGACGCCCTTCGGGGCGAGACGGGGCGAGCTGCGCCTGCGCCGGCTGCAGGACGCGGAGGCGCTGGAGGTGCACTGCGCGATCGTCGTCACCTGGGTGCACGGCGCGCACCGACCCCGGACGGCCCACGTGCGCCACCGCGTCCGGACCGAGCTCGACGACCCCGTGACCCTCACGGCGCTGGCGCGGGTGGTCCTGGAGGTGGCGACCTCGGACGCGCCACCCGCGGCCGCGGATGCGGCCGCCGGCCGCCTGCGAGGGACCGGCGTCGACAGCGAGTTCCTCGTCGCCACCTCGCGGCACTTCGTCCCCGGGTGCTCGGTGCTGCTCGTGATGTCGGGCCGGGCGGACCTCGACGTCGTGCGGTCGCTGGTGCAGCGGGGACTCGCGGCCGGCGAGGTGGAGCTGGTGCGGACCGAGCTGGCCGCGGACGGCGTACGGCAGATGGCGGCCCTTCTCGACGCTCCCGATGCGTGAGAGCCGCTCCGCTCCTCAGAGGGGCCAGACCAGCGGGACGACGACGAGTGCGACGACGAACCACCACACCAGGACGGGGAGCCCGAGCTTCCAGTAGTCGCCGAACCGGTAGCCGCCGGGGCTCATGATCATCATGTTGCCGGGCGTCGAGATGGGGGTGAGCAGCGCCGCGCACCCGGCGATCGCGACCGCCATCAGCAGGGGCTTCGCCGACGTCCCCGTCGCCTCGGCCGCGGCCAGGGCGATCGGTACGACGACGAGGACGGTCGCGGTGTTGCTCACCACCTGCCCCAGGACGGCAGTGAGGACGAAGAGCGCGGCCAGCAGGAGGATCGGGCGACCCGAGCCCACCGCGTCGATGAGCAGCGACGCCACCCGGTCGGCAGCGCCGCTGGTGCGGATCGCGGTCGAGAGCGGGATCAGCGCACCCACCAGCACGACCGTCTGCCAGGAGATGCAGCGGTAGGCCTGGGTCACCGAGACGACCCGGAGCAGCACGAGGCTCACGGCGGCGGCCATCCCGGCGATGGCCGGAGGGACCCGGCCCGAGCCGAGCATGGCGACGAGCGCGACCAGCACCAGCACGGCGAGGGTCGCCCTCGGTCCCCAGGCGACGGTCTGGCGACGCACGAGGTCGGGGGAGTCGACCAGCAGCACGTCCCGGTCGCGGTTGAGCCGGTCGAGCGCCGACCAGCGACCGTGCAGGAGGATCGCGTCGCCCTCCGCGAGCTCGATCGGGCCGTCGCCGCGGTCGGTGCCGAGCCGCTGCACGGCCAGGATGATGAGTGCGTTCTCGCGCTTCATGCCCCGGTGCACCCGCTCGCCCACGAGGCGCGAGCGCGGCGGCACGACCACCTCCGCCGCGCCGGCCTCCCGGTTCATCAGCCCTTGCCCGTCGCCGACGCCGACCATGCTGACGGCGAGGCCGTGCTCGAGCGCGAACTGGGTGACGTCATGGGGTGCGCCCGTCACGACGAGGGTGTCGTCGTCGCTGACGGGGCCGAGCACGACGGCGCCCGCGGGGGACTCGGCCGCTACGACGCGTACGCCGTGGTCCGCGCCGAGGCTGCGCGCCGGCCCCCGCCCGACCAGGTCCGAGCGGGAGCGCACGCGCAGGCGGTAGAACCCGTCGGTCACCTGGTACTGGCCCTCGAGGGTCTCCGCCAGGGCGCCGAGGTCGGGGGCGGCGTGCTCCGGTGTCCGTCGCGGGAGCAGGCGCGGCCCGAGGAGCGCGCAGAGCGCCACCGTCCCCACCAGCAGCGGGAGGCCGACGAGGGCGAAGGAGAAGAAGGGGAACGGTCCCTCCCCGGCGTCGCTCGCGGCCTCGGAGATGATCACGTTGACCGGGCTGCTCATCAGCAGCAGCATCCCGCCGGCGCTGCCCGCGAACGCCACGGGCATCAGGAGCCGGGAGGCCGGCATCCCGATGCGGTGCCCGACCAGCACGACCAGCGGCAGGAGCGCGGCCACCGCCCCGTTGAGCGTGATGAGCGACGTGAGCACGGCCGACAGCAGGCACACCGCCACCAGCACCCGGGTGGCGCCGGTGCCGGCGCGCTCGAGCAGGAGGCGGCCCGCCCACGTCGTCACCCCCGTCGAGTCGATGGCCTCGCTCACCACGAAGAGCGTGGCGATGAAGATCACGACGGGATCCCCGAACCCGGCCACGGCCTCCTCAGTGGTGACCAGGCCGGTGGCCCACAGTGCCAGTGCCGCGAGGACGGCCACCACGCCGACCGGGAGCCGGTTCCACACGAAGAGGGCGACGACCAGCCCCAGGACCACCAGCGCCGTGGTCGCGTCGTCCAGCGTCATCCCGCCGCCCTACTCGAGCTGCACAGGCGAGCCGGGACCCCAGGGGATCTCGAGGAGGTACCAGCCGGTGAACAGCAGCGTCCACGACACCAGCACGACCACCGTGTAGGGGAGCATCATCGAGATGACCGTGCCCATCCCGGCGGAGGCGCGGTAGCGCTGGCAGACCAGGATGATGAAGGGCAGGTAGACCATCAGCGGCGTGATGACGTTGACCGGCCCGTCGCCCACGCGGTAGGCGGCCAGCACGGTCTGCGGGGCGATCCCGAGGTTGTAGAACAGCGGGATGAAGATGGGGGCGATGATCGCCCACTTGGGGATCACCCCCGGCATGATCATGTCGATGACGACGACCAGCAGGATGAAGCCGATCAGGAGCGGCAGCGCCCCGATGTCGGCGCTTCCGAGCAGGTCGGCGAGCTGGGTCGCCACGACGTTGGAGATGTTGGAGTAGTTGAAGAAGGCGATGAACTGGGCGATCAGCAGCATCAGGAAGATGAGGCCGCCCAGGCCGTTGAAGGTCTTCACGATCGCGTTGATGACGTTGGTGCTGCCGGTGAGGCTGCCGGAGCCCCTGCCGTAGCCCAGCCCGGCGGCGAGGAACAGCATCGAGATGATCAGCAGCAGGCTGCTCATGAACGGGGAGTTGCCGAAGATCTCACCGGTCTCGGGGTTGCGCAGCGGCGCGCCGGGGATGAAGGTCAGCGCGCAGATGATCGCGACCGCGACGAGCGTGTAGATCCCGGACAGTCGCAGCCCGCGGGACTCGTGGGCGAGCTCGTCGCCGGCGGGGACGTGGTCGACCGGGGCGTCGGCGGGGCGCTCCGCCGGGTCCCACCTGCCGGCCCGCGGCTCGATGTAGCGCTCGGTCAGGATCGTCATCACCGCCGCGGTGAAGAGGGTGGACACGATGGCGAAGTAGAAGTTGTTGGTGACGTTGAGCGGCTCCGCGCCCGGTGCCACGCCGGCCACGATCTCGTTGGTGACCTCGGTGATGATCCCGTCGGCCGGGGTGATGAGGATGTTGACGAAGAACGACGCGCTGACCCCGGCGTACGCCGCGGCGATCCCGACCAGGGGGTTGCGTCCCAGGCTGGCGAACGCGGCGGCGCCCAGGGGGATGAGCACCAGGTAGCCGGCGTCGGAGGCCACGCTGGAGATCCCGCCCAGCAGCACGATGATGAACGTGATCGCGCCGGCGGGGGCGACCTGCACCATCTTGCGGATCAGGGCCGCGATCAGCCCCGCCTCCTCGGCGACCCCGACCCCGATCATGGCGACGAGGATGACCGCGACCACGCCGAAGTCGTTGAAGTTCTGCACCGCTGTGGTGAACATGTAGCGGATGCCGTCGCCGTTGAGCAGGCTCTCGACCTCGATGGTCTCGGTGCGGACGTCGTACTCGGGGATCGCCTGCTCCGGCTCGTGGTCCAGCGAGGGGTACGAGCTGCCGCCGGCGTCGTAGTCCTGGCTGACGCCCGTCTCCTCCGCCTCGGCGACCTCCGTGGTGACGCTGACGTCGGCCCACGCCAGGACCGCCGAGAGCACGATGACGCCGACGATCAGTGCCAGGAAGATGATGGCCGGGTGCGGGACCTTGTTGCCGACCCGCTCGATCCACCCGAGGAAGCCGCCGGAGCTGGTCTCCTCGGCGGCCGTGGTGCTCATCGCGGGGATCCCGGCGACTCGAACCGCGTCGCGAGCTCGATCAGCAGCTTCGCGCCGAAGCCGCTGGCGCCCTTGTTGCGCCAGGTCCGGACCGCGGGCTGCTGCGCCGTGCCGGCGATGTCGACGTGGGCCCACGAGACCCCGTCGACGAACTCCTCGAGGAAGAGCGCGGCCGTGATCGACCCGGCGTTGGCCCCGCCCATGTTGGTCATGTCGGCGATCGTGGACACGAGCTGCTCGCGGTAGGGGCGGTGGAGCGGGAGCTCCCACACCGGCTCGTCGGCGACGGCACCTGCCTCTCGGAGCCGGGCCACGAGGCTCGCGTCGTTGCCCATCACGCCCGCGACGTCCACGCCGAAGGTGCGCAGGCAGGCGCCGGTGAGCGTCGCGACGTCGACCACCGCGTCGACGCCGTCCTCGACCGCGAGGCAGAGCCCGTCGGCCATCACCAGGCGACCCTCGGCGTCGGTGTTGAGCACCTCGACGGTGGTGCCGTTGCGCATCCGCAGGACGTCACCGAGCTTCATGGCCGAGCCCGACGGCATGTTGTCGGTGCAGCACAGGTAGGCGGTCACTGAAGCCCGGCACCCCAGGTCCCGCAGCGCGGTCATCGCGCCCAGGATGGCCGCGGCGCCGGTCATGTCGTTCTTCATCTGGGCGTGCGACTCGTCGCTCGGCTTGAGGCTGATCCCGCCGGAGTCGTACATGATCCCCTTGCCGACGAGGCCGAGGTGGCCGACGGGGGAGTCGGGCCGGTAGGACATCTTGATGAGCCGCGGCTCCTCGACGCTGCCGCGGTTGACGCCCAGGATGCCGCCGCAGCCCATCTCCTCGAGCTGCGCCCGGTCGAACAGCTCGACCTCCAGACCGGCGATCGGGGCGAGCTCCGTCGCCACCTCGCCCATCCGTTCGGCGGACAGCGTGGTGGCCGGGCAGTTGGACAGGTCCCGGCTGATCATCGCCGCCCGGGCCACGACCTCGCCGCGGGCGGCACCGGTGCGTACGTCGTCCACGAGCTCGGGCGGCGCCACGAGGGTGAGGGCGGTGAGCGTGGGTTCGTCGCCGCCGGCCCCGACGAAGAAGCGCCACCGGGCGAGCAGCACACCCTCGACGACGGCCTGGGCGAAGTCGGCCGGCGGGACGGCCAGGTCGGCGCCGGGCAGCTCGACGGCGAGCGTCGTCTGGCGCGGCACGGCCCGCGCGAACGTCGCAGCCAGGTCCCGCACGACGGTGGTGTCCACGGATGCCGCGGCGCCGACGCCGAGGGCCACCAGCGCCCTGCCGGCGGGGTCGGGCAGGACGACGACCTGGTGCGCGGCTCCGGTGAAGCCGAGCACGGCGAGCTGGGCCGCGTCGGTGCCCAGGTCCCCGGGAGGGTCCGCACCCTCGCTCACCGGGACGGCGAGTGCAGCAGCCTCGGCCACGGACGGGAGCGAGTCGGTGACGCGGACCTCGGCGGGGTGGCGGAGTGAGGGGACGGGATCGATCTCGCGGGCCGCGCTGCTGCTCACCGTGGACCTCCTGACGGGGCTGTGGGCACGCGACGAGGATGGTCGGCGCAGCGGTGGCGGAGGCTCCCCCGATTCGGGCGATTCGGCGCGCGCCGCCTGCGGCGCTACCTCGGAGGCGAGGATGTCGAGTCCCAGGCGGCGCGCGAGGTGCCTCGTCGCGAGCTGCCCGCGGACGCTGTTGCCGGCGTCGTCGAGGAGCGGCGAGAAGGTGGCGAGCGCCCCCTTGCCCGGCGACACCGTGACGATGCCACCCGCGATGCCGCTCTTGCCCGGCATGCCGACGTCGAAGAGCCAGTCGCCCGACGTCTCGTACATGCCGGCCACGGTCATCACGGCGAGGGTGGCGTGCGCGGTCTCGGCGTCGACGACGCGTCGGCCGGTCACGGGGTTCGTCCCGCCGTCGGCGAGGGTCGCGCCCATCACCGCCAGGTCGGTGGTCGTGACCGAGAGGCAGCTCTGCCGCGTGTAGACCTCGACCGCGTCGGCGGCCTCGCCATCGAGGGCCCCGACGGCAGCCAGCATGTTGGCCAGGCCCCGGTTGCGGTGGTTGGTCGTCCGCGCCGAGTGCAGGATCTCCTCGTCCAGGACGAGGTCGCGGCCGGCGAAGCCGGACAGCGCCGCGTGGACGAGCTCCCACCTCTCCTTCGTGCTCGCTCCACCGACGAGGCTCGTGGTCGCGATGGCGCCGGGGTTGACCATGGGGTTGGTGCGGCCGCGCGCGTCGCGCTCGACGGGGACCGTCGAGCTGAACGGCATCCCGGTGGCGTTGACGCCGACGCGCCGGCGTACGGACTCGATCCCGCGGAGCTCGCACGCGAGGGCGAAGACGAACGGCTTGGCCACGCTCATGATGGCGAACGGCACGCCGGCGTCGCCGGCCGCGACGACGGCGCCGGCCGTCGAGACGAGGCTCAGGCCGAAGAGGTCGGGGTCGGCGGTCGCGAGCGCCGGGTAGACGGTGGAGAGGGAGCCGTCCGTCACGGTCCGGAACAGCTCGTGGGCCTCGGTGACGCGGGCCCGGGTCGTCGCGGGTGCGGGCAGGAGCCCGGCGGAGACGTGCCGGTGGTCGCGGGTCATGACGGGGCCACGTCGTCGCGGTGGCGACCAGGCGCGGAGGTCGGCGTCCGGCGTGGCGGGACGAGTCCGAGGCGCCAGGCCGCGAGGGTGAGCGCGCCGAGGACGATCGGTCCGCCGAGCGTGACGGTCCGCCAGACGACCAGCCCGGCGATCGCCGCTGCCTCCACCCCGTCCCCGCCGACGGCCACCATCTCGGCGACGAGCAGCCCGTCGACGATGCCCAGGCCCATGAGCGGGAACAGGGTGAACGGATAGACCAGGCAGAAGGCGACGTAGACGTCGAGGGCCGGCACGGCGCCCGCCCCGACCCCCACGAAGCGCAGCGTGAGGACGACGATGGTGGCGTCCACCAGCACCATCGCGACGAGGCCGAGCACCGAGACCGCCAGGTGCGACCGGAACCCCGCCGCCACGTGCGTGCGGAACGTCACGGCCGACTCGCTCCACTGCTCGGGGTCGGTCGCGCTCCGCACGCGGCGGACGGCCCGCCCCGCGGTGAGGCCGACCCTCGCCGCGGTCGACTCGCGCCGTACGGCGGCCAGGGCGACCGCGAGGATGGTCCCGGCCACGAGGGTGCTGAGCAGCACCCGCGCGACCGGTCCGGTCTGCCACCGGGTCGCGACCAGCAGGGCCGCGCCGACCAGCGGCATCGCGAACCGCACGGTGTAGAAGACGATCGTGTTGGCGACCGCGCCCGCCAGGGCCACGGGCGCCGGGACGTCCCAGGACGCGAACATCCTGAGCCGCACCAGGATGTCGCTGGGAGGTGGCGCGACGACGGCGAGGAGGTGGGCGGTGAGGTCGTTCACCAACGCACGCAGCATGCCGAGGCCGGGGATGAACAGGGCGAGCGGGAGGGCGTTGAGCCCGTTGCGGACCAGCAGGAGGCCGACGAGGGCGGCCAGCTCCGGCCACGACAGCTTGCCCAGCGAGGACCGCACCGCCGACCAGTCGACGTCCCCGACGAAGCGGAGCGCCAGCCACACGACGACCACGCACAGCGCCAGCACCCCGAGCCGGCGCGCCGGGTGGGCCCGGGGAGCGGCCGGCCGGTCCGCCTCGGGGTTGACGTCGTCCACGTCGTCGTCCACACCGTCGGCCATGGGCCGGATGCCTACGCGGCCACGCCAGCGGGCGGCTGCTGTCCCGCCCACTGCTCGTGGACGGACGCGCGCCAACGGTCCAGCTGACGCACCTGCACGACCACGCCAGCCACTCCGAGCCCGACGTACGCGAGCCACCACCACCACGTGTCACGGAGGACCGCAGTGGTCGAGGCCTCCACGAGGTCCGAGGAGTCCAGCGTCCCGGTGAGGAAGAGCACGCCGGTCAGGGCGAGGCTGCTGCCCGAGAACGCGCTGAGCGCCACGAGCACGACGACGGGCAGGTCCGCCGCAACGGCGGCGGCGCCGAGGGCCAACCCGGTGACGACGCCGACGAGCACGATCAGCCAGGACCACGACACCCCGAGCGCCACCATCAGGTCCGTCCCGAGGGTGAAGCCGAACGCGGCCATGGCGATGAGGATCGCGACGACGAAGAAGGCGTAGGCGACCGCTCCGAACAGCAGCCCCGCAGCGGCGGCCACCGCCAGTGCCAGCGCTCCGGCCAGGAACGAGTCGCCGGTGGTGGCAGCCACCAGCCCGGCGCCGGTCGCGAAGCCCACCACCGAGGCCCACAGCGTGATGAGGACGCGGAGCACCACGGCCCCGCGCAGGCAGAGCAGCAGCCCGACACCGACGGCGACCAGGCCCAGGACGATGTCCGCCACGTCGCATCCTCTCGCTCGCGCGGTCGCCCGGGACTGCGACCGACAGGCGCCACGGTCGCGGCTCCCGACGCGGCGGGCACCCCCTGAATCGGGTGAGAGGAGCGCCGGACACCGGGGTGCGGCACTCACCCGGATCGGGGGAGCACGCACCGCCCGAGCGGTGGAGACGATGCGGGGACCCGCCGCGCCACCAAGGCACGCCGACGAAAGGGAAGCCTCCATGGGAACGCTCACCGTCTGGAAGTTCGACACCGCATCCGGAGCAGACGACGCGACGGACACGTTGCGCGAGCTGGCCACCAAGAACCTCATCACCATCCACGACGCGGCGACCGTCCGGTGGGAGGAAGGCAAGAAGAAGCCGAAGACGCGTCAGCTCAACAACCTGGCGGGGGCCGGCGCCATGGGCGGGGCCTTCTGGGGCATGTTGTTCGGCATGATCTTCTTCGTGCCGCTCCTCGGCGCGGCGATCGGCGCGGCGTCCGGGGCGCTGGCCGGCTCCCTCAACGACGTCGGCATCGACGACGGCTTCATCAACCGGGTCAGGGACCAGGTGACCCCCGGGACCTCGGCGCTGTTCGTGATGAGCTCGGACGCCGTGATGGACAAGGTGAGCGACGCCTTCTCCTCGCACCGTCCGGAGCTGATCTTCACGAACCTGAGCGACGAGCAGGAGAGCGCCATCCGCGAGGTGTTCGCGGACTAGTCCCGGCCCGCCACCCTGTCGGTGGCTCGCCGGCTCAGAGCAGCTCGAGCCGGCGCGCCACGGACAGGGCCTCGCTGCGCCGGCTCGCACCGAGCTTGCTGTAGAGGCTCGACACGTGCGTCTTGACGGTGTTCTCGGAGACGAACAGGCCGGTCGCGATGTCGGCGTACGTCGCGCCCCTCGCCAGCTCCCGCAGGACGTCGCGCTCGCGCGGGCTCAGGTGGGTCGTCACCAGCGGCTCGGGCGTGTGGCGCTCCCGGGTCGTGGGGGTCGACGCCGCGAGGGCCGAGGTGATGTCGGGGTGCTGGCCGGTGAGCTCCACCAGCTGGCCTAACCAGGGATCGGTCCGGGCGTTGCCGAACCGGCGCAGCAGCGCATGCACTCCCGTCCCGTGCCGGCTCCAGCCCAGGAACGCGACGTAGTTGGCGCGGCTCTCGGTCGCGCGGACCGCGGCCAGCACCGCGACCCGGGCTCCATGTGCGTCACCGAGCGCGTCGAGGAGCTGGGCCCTTCCGACGAGGGCCAGCGCGCGGCACGGCGGCTGGTCCAGGACCGCGTGGTCGGCCGCCGCGGCGAACTGGTCGACCGCGAGCCGCAGGTCGCCGCCCAGGTCGGCCGCCACGCCCCGCAGGAGCAGCGCCTCTCCCAGGTGCCCGTGCTCGTGCAGCTCCGCGGTGAGGGTCCGCAAGGTGGTCCGGTCGTCGCACAGGGCGGCGAGGTAGCCGCGCTCGATGAGCAGCGTCGCGCGGAGGTGGCACGGGAGACCCGGGACGTCGATGACGGCCTGCAGCGTCCGCTCGGCCTGGATCACCGATCCCTCGGAGAGCTGCACCCGGGCGTCGTGCACCTGCTGCCAGAACCGCGTCGTGGCGTCGGCCGGGTGCACCACGTCGTCAACCCGGTCCGCGCCCGACGGCTCGGCCGGCGGGAGGGGCAGGGGGAGGGACATCGGGAGCGTGGACATCGACGCGAGGCGCGAGTAGAGGAGGGCACGGTGCCGGGGGACACCCAGGCCGGCCCCGAGGTGCTGCATGGACTCGAGGCTGCGTGCGGCCAGCCGGCCGGCGACGTGCTCGCGCCCACGCATGTAGTAGAGGCCGGCGAGGTGGGTCAGCGCCGCCGCGGCATGGGCCGGCAGCCCCAGCTCGTCGCCGAGGCGCGCCGCCCGGAGGAGGTTGGTCTCGGCGGGCACCAGCATCCCCAGCGTGAGCTGGACGATCCCCAGCTCACCCAGCACGTGGGGCTGCAGGTCCGCGGGCGTGCTGGAGAAGGACGGCGAGTCGACGTGCTCCTGCGCGAGCCTGGCGACGGCGTCGAGGGGCTCGAAGCCGGCGCGGGCGCGCATGAGGCGGGCGCACAGGTGCTGGGCGCTGAGTCGGTGGCTCGGGACGGCTGCGCCGCCCACCGAGCGGAACAGCCGGTCGAACCAGTGCATGGCCGACTGCACGTCACCGTGGACCCACCGCTCGACGCCGAGCACGAACCAGCTCTCGGGACGGCCCTCGAGCTCGTCGGGCCACCGCTGGGCGAAGGCGACGACGTCCTTGTCGTGCCCGCGCATGAGCAGGCGCGTCCCGTCCTCCACCAGTCGCTCGGCCGCCGCCTCGGCCAGGCCCAGGTCGACCAACCTCCCGAACGCCGCCACCGTGTCGCCCCGACCGACGTCGAGGCGGACGGCCCGCAGCACGGTCGCGCGGGCTCGTTCGACGTCCACGCCACCCGCCGCGACCCGCCGCCGCACCACCTCGGCGAGCAGGGGGTGGATCCGGAAGCGCGCCTCACGCGTCCTGCGTGGACCGTCGGCCGGCGCATCCTCGGCAGGGCCCGGCTCGGAGCGGGTGACCAGGAGACCGGTGGACTCCAGGCCGTCGAGGACGAGCCCGGCGCCGCGGTCGTTGGTCAGGTGCGCCGCGGTCCCGGGGGACACCTCGTGCTCGCTGGCCGTGCAGAGCAGGAGGTGGCGCTCGCGCGGGGTGAGGGTCGCGAACACCTCGCTCGCCACCTGGTCGGCGACCTCCGAGCTGCGGTGCGAGATCCGGCGCACGGCTGCGGCGGGGTCCGGTGACGCCGCCACCAGCCGGGACGTCAGCACGACGACGGCGCACCAGCCCTCGGCGCGGGTGGCGATCGTGGCCACCACCTCGGGGACGGTCGTGCCGACGTGCTGCTCGACCAGGCGCGCGGTCTCGTCGTCCGAGAGCCGCAGCACGTCGCCGCGCAGCTCGGTGAGGTGCCCGAGGAGCTGGGGCGCCAGCCGAGTGAGGGGCAGGTCCCACCGGCTCAGGAGCAGGACCCGCAGGCGCTGGGGGGCGTCGTCGAGCCGCGCGTCCAGGAGGCGGACCGCCGACACGGGCAGGGCGTGGGCGTCGTCGATGACCACGAGCCCGGGGCGGGAGCCGTGACCGCCGCCGGGGGCAGCGGACTCAAGGACGGCGTCGAGGCGGGCCGCGTCGAGGCCGCGGTGACCGTCGAGCCACACCACCTCCTGCAGGTCCGCGTCCGCTCGCGCCTCCCGCAGCCAGCCGGCCACGCCCAGCGTCTTCCCGGCGCCGGCCGGCGCGACCAGGGTGGTCACCGCCGCGCCCGCGGCGGCGTCGAGCCGGCTCCACAGCGCCAGCCGGGGGACGTACGTCCGGGGCAGGCGGGGAACCCCCGCTGGGGCGCGCTGGGGCGCTGGTCGGACGGGTGGTGCGGTGGTCGGGTCGTTCATGTGGTGCGTGCCTCCCCGGAGCAGCGCGTCGCACGACGGCCGCGGGCCAGCGCACCCTCCCAAGTGCACGTGCTGGCGCCACTAGGTCGCGCACCTCACCCGTACGGGTGGGGTCGTTCGAGAGTACCGCTGCTGGGGCCGGTGGGGTCAACACGTCTGCGGCGCTCGATCCGCGTGCCCGGGGTCGGTCGCGCTGTCGGTCGCGCAGTCGGTCGCGCCGCTCGAGGACTCCGGACGTCCACCGTTGGCGCGCACGTCGTCGTCGGGTCACGTCGGGCACCTAGGCTGGGACGCCGTACGCACCGACGAACGAGCTCCCCGGAGGACACCCTGAGCACCACCGCTTCCCCCGTCCCTGCTGGCCACGGACCCCACACCGACGCCGACCCAGGGGCGCCGCGACCGGCAGCGGTGCTGTGGGACATGGACGGCACCCTCGTCGACACGGAGCCCTACTGGATCGCCACCGAGTACGCGATGGCGGAGAAGTACGGCGGGACCTGGTCCGAGCAGCACGCGTTGAACCTCGTGGGCAACGCGCTGCTCGAGTCGGGCGACTACATCCGGGTGCACATGGGCATCGACCGGACGCCGCAGCAGATCGTCGACGAGCTGCTCGACGGCGTCGTGGCCCGGGTGGAGGAGCACGTGCCGTGGCGACCGGGCGCTCGGGAGCTGCTCACGGACCTCGTCGTCAACGAGGTGCCGTGCGCGCTGGTGACGATGTCGTGGCAGCGCTTCGTCGCGCCGATCCTGGCCCAGCTCCCGACGGACACGTTCGCGAG
The DNA here is from genome assembly GCF_034661175.1 of Nocardioides renjunii. Classification (NCBI taxonomy): domain Bacteria; kingdom Bacillati; phylum Actinomycetota; class Actinomycetes; order Propionibacteriales; family Nocardioidaceae; genus Nocardioides; species Nocardioides renjunii. The sequence goes on from NZ_CP141058.1 coordinate 2,085,912, forward strand.
CGTCGTCACAGGCGACCGCGTCGAGCTCGGCAAGCCGCACCCCGAGCCCTACCTCACCGCGGCCGCGGAGCTCGGGCTCGCGGGGGAGGACTGCCTCGCGATTGAGGACTCCAACACCGGCGCGACGTCGGCGGTGGCCGCGGGCTGCACCGTGCTCTGCGTGCCCAACCACGTGCCGATCCTCGAGGGCGAGCGACGGGTGTTCGCGGACACGCTCGTCGGACTCGACACGGCGGCGCTGGCCCGCCTCGTCACGTCGTAGGGACCCGCGGCGGCTCTTCCGCTGGCGGCCGTGGGCCCCGCCGGGCACGTGCCGACACGTGACCGGACCGTGACCATGTCGCTGTGGCCCGGCTCACTTCCGGCGGTCTAGGGTGCGGTGCACACCCCCGATCGCATACCGGACGGAAGGACCTCGGATGTCTCGAACACGCACCGTGGCGACATGGACCACGGCTGTCCTGGCAGCCGCCGCACTGGCTGGCTGCGCCGAGAGCGACCGCGACGAGGGCAGCGGTGGCAGCGGTGGCAGCGGCAGCGGCAGCGACGCCACCTTCGTCTTCGGCGCCGCCGGCGCCCCGGAGATGTTCGACCCCTTCTACGCCACCGACGGCGAGACGTTCCGCGTCACGCGGCAGATGTTCGAGGGCCTCCTCGGCATCGAGCCCGGCAGCGCCGAGGTCGTCCCCGAGCTCGCCACGGAGTGGACCCCCAACGAGGACGGCACGGAGTGGACCTTCACGCTCCGCGACGACGTGACCTTCCACGACGGCGAGCCGTTCAACGCCGAGGCCGTCTGCTACAACTTCGAGCGGATGTTCGACCAGAACGACGCCGGCCAGGTCGCTGGTGAGTACTGGGGCTACGTCATGGGCGCCTTCGCCAACGACGCGGACAACTCCCTCTACCAGGGCTGTGAGGCCACCGGCGAGTTCGAGGCCGTGGTCACCATCAGCGGTCCGACGTCCGGCTTCCCGACCATGCTGACCCTCGAGTCGCTGTCGATGCAGTCCCCGAAGGCGCTGGAGGAGGGCGACGCCAACGGCATCGCCGCCGAGGGCGAGGGCTTCTCCTTCCCGGAGTACGCCGACAACCCGGTCGGCACCGGCCCGTTCACCTTCGGCGAGTACGACGAGGCCAACGGCACCATCAGCCTCGAGCGCAACGACGACTACTGGGGCGAGGCGGCGAAGGTCAGCGAGCTGGTCTTCCGCGTCATCCCCGACGAGAGCACCCGTCGCCAGGAGCTCGAGGCCGGCAGCATCAACGGCTACGACCTGCCCAACCCGGTCGACTGGAACGCCCTGGAGGAGTCGGGCAACACCGTCGAGATCCGCGACGCGTTCAACATCCTCTACATGGGGTTCAACCCGGACACCAACCCGCAGCTGCAGGACCTCAAGGTCCGGCAGGCGCTCAACCTCGCCATCAACCGCGAGCAGCTCGTGCAGACGCAGCTGCCCGAGGGCGCCGAGGTGGCGACGCAGTTCATGCCCAAGACGGTGAGCGGCTACAACACCGAGCTGGCCGCCCCGGAGTACGACCCGGAGAGGGCCCAGGAGCTCCTCGCCGAGGCCGGCGCGGAGGGGATGACCCTGACGTTCGCCTACCCCACCGAGGTCAGCCGTCCCTACATGCCCGACCCGCAGAAGCTCTACGAGGCGCTGCGCACCGACCTCGAGGCGGTCGGCGTCAAGGTCGACGTCAAGACCGCGTCGTGGAACGGCGGCTACCTCGACAACGTGACGGCCGGCAAGTACGACGCCTACATCCTCGGCTGGACGGGCGACTACGACTCGCCGTTCAACTTCATCGGCACGTTCTTCGGCAACCTCAAGGAGAACGACTTCGGCACCTCGGCCATGCCGTGGGGCAAGCAGCTGGCCGACGACCTCAAGGCCGCCGACGCCATCGTCGACGAGGCCGAGCGCTCCGCGGCGTTCGAGGAGATCAACGCCCAGATCATGGAGGACTACCTCCCCGGTCTGCCGATCAGCCACTCCCCGCCGGCCCTCGTGGTCGGTCCGGGCGTGGAGGGCGTCATCCCGAGCCCGCTGACCGCCGAGGAGTTCGACTCCGTCACCGTGAGCGGTGAGTGACGCACCCCGACCGGTGTCCTGACCGGTCTGAAGCGTCCTGAGTGAGCCAGGGGGTCGTCCTGCGGGACGATCCCCTGGCCCACGCCGTGTGTGAGGAGAACCATGCTTCGCTTCGTCCTACGACGCCTGCTCCAGATGCTGGGCGTCGTCCTGGCCCTGTCCCTGCTCGTCTTCTTCTGGTTGAGGTCCCTCCCGGGGGGACCTGTCTCCGCGCTCCTGGGCGAGCGGGCCACACCCGAGCGACGAGCGCGGATGGAGGAGGCGCTCGGGCTGGACGAGCCCCTGCCCGTGCAGTACCTGCGCTACATGCAGCGAGCGCTGAGAGGCGACTTCGGCGTCTCCACCAAGGTGCTGCCGGGTGAGGACGCGCTCGACATCTTCTTCGCGCGTCTGCCGGCCACCATCGAGCTCGCGTTCTTCGCCCTGGCGATCGCCATCCTCCTCGGCATCCCGCTCGGCTACCTCGCTGCCCGGCGCCGGGGGACCGCCCTGGACAACACCGCGGTGATCTTCTCGCTGGTGGGCGTGGCCGTGCCCGTCTTCTTCACCGGGTTCCTCCTCAAGTACTTCTTCGCCGTCGAGTGGGACCTCCTCCCGGTCTCCGGTCGGCAGAGCACCGGCCTCGACGCGACGCGGGTCACCGGGCTGTTCGTCCTCGACGGGATCATGACGCGGGAGTGGGACGCCGCATGGGACGCGCTCAAGCACCTGGTCCTGCCGGCGGTCGCGCTGGCCACCATCCCCTTCGCTGTCATCTTCCGCATCACGCGCGCCTCGGTGCTCGACGTCCTCGACGAGGACTACGTCCGCACCGCTGAGGCCAAGGGGCTCACGGCCCGGGTCATCCGGGGACGGCACGTCCTGCGCAACGCCATGCTCCCCGTCGTGACGACCGTCGGCCTGCAGGTCGGGGCGCTGCTGGGTGGGGCGATCCTCACCGAGACGGTCTTCTCGATCCGGGGCATCGGTGACGCGCTGGCCACGGCGTTCCGCGACAAGGACTACCCGGTCCTGCAGGTGTTGATCATCGCCGCAGCGGCCATCTACGTCCTGGTGAACCTCATGGTGGACATCGCGTACGCCCTCATCGACCCCCGGATCAGGACGAGGTGAGCGGTCATGTCCCCTGAGTCACCGCAGATGCCGTCGTACGCCCAGCGGCGCAAGCAGCGCATCGACGCGCTCGCCGACGCCTCCGTCGACCGGGAGCCCGGCGTCTCGCTGGTCCGGACGGCGTGGCGCCGGCTGCGGCGCGACCCGGTGTTCCTCATCGGTCTCGTCATCACCGTGTCCTTCATCGTGCTGGCCGTCGTCTCGCCCTGGCTCGCGCCGTGGGACCCCGCAGCGCGTCCGCTCCTCGACGCCGTGCGGCCCCAGTCCAACCCCGTCCCGGGCCCCGAGGCAGGTCACCTCCTCGGCGGCGACGACCGGGGTCGTGACCTGCTGTCCCGGCTCCTGGTGGGCAGCCGGCAGACCCTGCTGGTGGGCGTGCTGGCCACCTTCTTCGGCCTGCTCGGCGGCCTCGTCCTCGGGACGCTGGCGGGGGCCTTCGCCGGCTGGACCGACTCGCTGGTGATGCGGATCGTCGACGTGATGCTCTCGATCCCGTCCCTCCTGCTCGCCTTCAGCCTCGCGGCGCTCGCGACGCGACCCAGCCAGTGGACGCTCATCATCGCGATCGCCGTCGTCCAGGTGCCGGTCTTCGCCCGGCTGCTGCGGGGCTCGATGCTGGGCCAGCGCGCCAGCGACCACGTCCTCGCCGCCCGCTCGCTGGGGGTGAAGCGACGTGCCATCGTCTTCCGGCACATGCTGCCCAACTCGGTGGGGCCGGTCATCGTGCAGGCCACCCTGGTGCTGGCCGTCGCCATCATCGACGCGGCCGCCCTGTCCTTCCTCGGCCTGGGCAACCCCGACGACCGGAGCCCCGAGTGGGGGCAGATGCTCGGGAAGGCCCAGCCCTACCTCGGGGAGGCGCCGCACCTGGCGTTCTACCCCGCCGCCTGCATCATCGTCGTCGCGCTCGGCTTCACGCTCATGGGCGAGTCGCTGCGCGAGGCCCTCGACCCCAAGACCCGGAGGTGAGTGCGATGAGCTCGCACGCGCTGCGGCCCGACCGTTCGACCGAGCCGCTCCTCGCGGTGCGCGACCTGCGGGTGAGCTTCGTCAGGCGCGGGGAGGAGCCGTTCAAGGCCGTCGACGGCATCAGCTTCGACGTACGTCCCGGCCAGACCGTGGGCCTCGTCGGCGAGTCCGGCTGCGGGAAGTCCGTCACGTCGCTCGCGATCATGGGACTGCTGCCGCAGCGGGGCAACGTCGTGGAGGGGGCGGCGGTCTTCGACGGCGAGGACCTGCTCGGCCTGTCGCCCTCCCAGCTGCGGGACCGACGCGGTCGCGACATCGCCATGATCTTCCAGGACCCGCTGTCCTCGCTCAACCCGGTCGTGCAGATCGGACGGCAGGTCACCGAGGTGATGGAGCGGCACCAGGGGCTCAGCCGCAGGGAGGCCATGCCGAAGGCCGCCGAGCTGCTGGACCGGGTCGGCATCCCGGACCCCCGAGCGCGCCTGGCCAACTACCCCCATCAGCTGAGCGGCGGCATGCGGCAGCGCGCGCTCATCGCGATGGCGCTGGCCTGCAAGCCCCGGCTGCTGATCGCCGACGAGCCGACCACCGCGCTAGACGTGACGATCCAGGCCCAGATCCTCGCGCTGCTCAAGGAGCTCGTCGTCGAGACCGGGACGGCGATGGTGATGATCACCCACGACCTCGGCGTGGTCGCCGGGCTGTGCGACGAGGTCAACGTGCTCTACGGCGGCAGGATCGTCGAGCGCGGCGACCGGCACACGCTGTTCGCCCGCCCGCGGCACCCCTACACGGTGGGCCTGCTCAACTCCATCCCACGGCTCGACGCCCCGCGCGGCGAGGCGCTGTCGCCGATACCGGGCTCGGTCGCCGACAACCTGCCGTGGGACTCGGCGTGCGCCTTCGCGCCGCGGTGCCCGAACCGCCTCGAGGTCTGCGTGCAGCAGACCCCCGGCTGGGACGGCGACGACGTCGTCGGCCTGCGCTGCTTCAACCCGATGGGGGTGTCCCGATGACCGGGCAGCCGGAGGTCCTCCTGGAGGTCCGTGACCTGGAGGTGCACTTCCCGATCAAGCGGGGGGTCATCTTCGACAAGACGGTGGGTCACGTCCGCGCCGTCGACGGGGTCGACCTGACCATCCACCGCGGCGAGACCTACGGACTGGTGGGGGAGTCGGGCTGCGGCAAGTCGACCCTCGGCAAGGCGATCCTCAACCTCGAGACCCCCACGGCGGGGTCGGTGAGCTTCGAGGGCGTCGACATCGCCTCGCTCCAGGGCGAGGAGCTGCGGACCCGGCGCAAGAAGTTCCAGATGGTGTTCCAGGACCCGATGTCGAGCCTGGACCCGCGGCAGACGGTCGAGGCCCTGCTGCTCGAGGGGATGCGCGCCCACGGCCTCGACACGGACAAGTCCGCCACCCACGCCCGCCTGCGCGAGCTCATGTCGGCCGTCGGGCTGCCGCCGGCCGGGCTGAAGAAGTACCCCCACGAGTTCTCCGGCGGCCAGCGCCAGCGCGTCGGCATCGCCCGGGCGCTCTCGGTCGGCCCCGACCTCATCGTCGCGGACGAGCCGGTCAGCGCCCTCGACGTCTCCATCCAGGCGCAGGTGATCAACCTGCTGCAGGACCTCCAGGAGGAGCTCGGGCTCACCTACATCGTCGTGGCGCACGACCTCGCCGTCGTCCGCCACATCAGCGACCGGATCGGCGTGATGTACCTCGGCGGGCTGGTGGAGGAGTCGGAGGCGGGTGAGCTCTACGACCTCCCGCTCCACCCCTACACGCGTGCCCTCATGTCCGCCGTGCCCGTCCCCGACCCGCTGGTCGAGGACCGGCGCGAGCAGATCCTGCTGACGGGCGACCTGCCCTCGCCGGCCAACCCGCCGACGGGCTGCCGCTTCCACACCCGGTGCCCGTGGCGCCAGGAGACCCTGTGCGACACCGACCGACCGCAGCTGCGGGTCGTCGAGGTGGACGGCGCCTCGCCGGAGCACCGGGTGGCGTGCCACTGGGCCGAGCAGATCGCCTCGGGCACGCTCCAGCCGCACCCGGTGGAGCCGGAGCTGGTCACCGGCTTCGCCACGGGCGAGGAGCCGGCGCCACCGCCCGAGGCCTACATCGCCCCCTGAGCCGCGCGGCGCCTCAGTCGGCCGACTCGTCTACCGACGCGTCGGCGACGGGCGGCGTGCGATCGGGCAGGGGCGGGACGGTGCCGCCCTTGGTCGGGCAGTAGGGGTGGAACGAGCACCAGTCGCACAGCCGTGAGGGGCGCGGGCGCCAGTCGCCCGACTCCCGCGCCAGCTGGATCGCCGTCCACAGCGCCTCGACCTTGCGCTCGGTGGCGCGCAGGTCGTCCTCGTCGGGCTCGTAGCGCAGGATCTCGCCGTTGCCGAGGTAGACGAGCTGGAGCACCGACGGCACCACGCCGCGCAGCCGCCAGATGACCAGCGCGTAGAACTTCATCTGGAACAGCGCCTTGGCCTCGTGGTCGACGCCGGGGCTGCGGCCGGTCTTGTAGTCCACGACCCTGATCCGCCCGTCCGGCGCGACGTCGACCCGGTCGACGAAGCCACGCAGCAGCAGCCGGGAGTCGAGGAGCGCCTCGACGTAGAGCTCGCGCTCGGCCGGCTCGAGGCGGCGCGGGTCCTCGAGGTCGAAGTAGCGCTGCAGGACCGTGCGGCACGACGCCATCCAGGTCGCCACGTCGGGCCCCTCGCCCCCGAACATCTCGCCCAGCGCGGGCTCGGCCTCGAGGAGCGCGTCCCAGGCTGGGTCGAGCATGTCGGCCGCGCGCTCGGGGGTGCGCTCGAGGGCGGGCAGGTCGAAGAGGTCCTCGAGCACCTTGTGCACGACCGTGCCGCGCACGGCGTTGGGCGACGGAGCCTCCGGCAGGCGGTCGATCGTGCGGAACCGGTACATCAGGGGGCAGGCCATGAAGTCGCCCGCCCGGCTCGGCGACAGGGCGCCGAGGACCTCGACGCCGTCGACCGGCGTCGACACGGCCTCGGCGGGGGACTCGGCAGCGGGGATCGACATGACGCGGTCACCCTAGGTGAGGCGTACGACAGCCCCGGGCGGCCGCGCCCGGACCGGCTCCGCAGCGGCGCCGCTGTGGGCGCGGTTGGCTAGGGTCGTCACGTGCCCGAACCCACCGATCACGCCCCTGCCGGGCGGTCCCCGCGCGCCCCGAGGCAGCCGGGCACCCTGCGGATCGGGTCGATCGTGGGCATCGACGTCCTCGTCACCAGCTCGTGGTTCATCGTCGCCCTGCTCATCTCGCTGACCTTCGCCCCGCGCATCGAGCAGGAGGTCCCGGGGCTGGGGTTCTGGAAGTACGTCGCCGGCTTCGTCTTCGCCGTCGTCCTCTACCTCTCGGTCCTGCTGCACGAGGCGTCGCACGCCGTGGTCGCGCAGCGCCTCGGCTACGGCGTCACGTCCATCACCCTCCACTTCCTCGGGGGGATGACGGAGATCGACGGTGCGTCGCGCAAGCCGCGCCACGAGTTCTGGATCGCCGTCGTCGGCCCGCTGACGTCCGTCGCGGTCGGTGTCGCGGCGGGCGGGCTGTGGCTCGTCCTCCCCGACGGCCTGGTCCGCGTCGCCGTCGGGGCGCTGGCCGGCGCCAACCTGGTGATCGGCGTGCTCAACCTCGTGCCCGGCCTGCCGCTCGACGGCGGCCGGGTGCTCAAGTCGCTCGTGTGGGGCGCCTCGGGCGACCAGCACCGCGGCACGATCGTCGCCGGCTGGGGCGGTCGGCTCACGGCGCTCGCCCTGCTCGCGTGGCCGCTGGTGCAGGAGCCGCTGCTCGGCACGAAGCCCACCGTCGTCGACCTCGTCTTGGTGTTCATCCTCGGCCTCTTCCTCTGGACCGGGGCGACGGCGGCGATGGCCCACGCCAGGATCCGGCAGCGGCTGCCCGCCCTCGTCGCGCGCCCGCTGGCACGGCGAACGCTCACGGTCCCCGCCGACCTGCCCCTCGCCGAGGCCGTGCGCCGTGCGCAGGACGCCCAGGCCGGCAGCATCGTCACCGTGGCCGGCGACGGGACCCCGCTCGGCATCGTCAGCGAGGCGGCCGTCACCGCGATGCCGCCTGAGCGGCGCCCGTGGGTGCCGGTGTCCACCGTGGCGCGGGCCATGGAGGAGGGGCTGACCCTCCCCGCCACGATGGCGGGGGAGGAGCTGATCCTCGCGATCAGCCGGCGCCCGGCCGACGAGTACCTCCTCGTCGAGGCCGACGGCCGGATCTACGGCGTGCTGTCCACCGCCGACGTCGACCGGGCCTTCCGGGAGAACGCCGCCCGCTGAGGGATCCGGGCCCTCGGCCACTAGTCTTCGGCGCATGTCCGAGCCCTCTCCCGACGTCCCCGCCGAGGCCTGGTCCGGCGTCCACCGCGGCCCCCTGCGCGAGGGCGAGTGGGTGCGCCTGGTCGACCAGAAGGGGCGCAAGCACAACTTCGAGCTCGTCGCCGGCAAGCGGTTCTTCTCCAACAAGGGCCACCTCGACCACGACGAGATGATCGGTCGCGACGAGGGGTTCACCGTGACGTCCTCGGCCGGGGGGCAGTACCTCGTCTTCCGCCCGCTGCTCAACGAGTTCGTGGTGTCCATGCCGCGCGGTGCGGCGGTGGTCTACCCCAAGGACGCGGCCCAGATCGTGGCGCTCGCCGACATCTACCCCGGTGCCCGGGTCGTCGAGGCCGGCGCCGGCTCCGGCGCCCTGACCTGCTCGCTGCTGCGTGCCGTCGGGCCGTGGGGGCGGGTGACCTCCTTCGAGCTGCGCGAGGAGTTCGCCGACGTCGCCCGCCGCAACGTCCACCAGTTCTTCTCCGCCCCCGAGGGCGCGACGCACCCCGCCTGGGACCTGCGCCTTGGCGACCTCAAGGAGGGCCTGCCGCAGCTCGGCACGCAGGTCGACCGGGTCATCCTCGACATGCTCGACCCGTGGAGCTGCATCGACGTCGTAGCGGACGCCCTCGTGCCCGGCGGCATCGTCTGCGCCTACGTCGCCACCACGACACAGCTGTCCCGGGTCGTGGAGACGCTGCGCGTCCACGGCGGGTTCACCGAGCCGCAGCCCTGGGAGTCGCTGGTGCGCGACTGGCACGTCGAGGGCCTCGCTGTCCGGCCGGGCCACAAGATGATCGGCCACACCGCGTTCCTCGTCACCGCCCGCCGGATGGCGCCGGGTCAGAAGGCGCCCCGCAAGACCCGCCGCCCCGCGCCCGGTGCGTACGGACCGGACTACACCGGGCCCCGACCCGCCGACCTGCCCCCGGTCGAGGCCGGTGTGGAGATTGACCTCGACGTCATGCCCGGCGCCGACCCCGAGGTCGACCTGGACTCCTGAGGGCGATCGGGGGTGACCGGCCGGTCGCCGGCGGGCTCTGGAGTCACCGGATATCCGGGGACCGCCGTACCTATAGGTGGAGATCTCTACCTGTAGGTACGGAACTCGGGTGCGAAGTCCCGGTGACGCCGACGTTGCGAAACGGTGATCAACACGGCGAGATATTCACTTCCGTCCCTCCAGCAGGTGGGTAGTGTCACTGAGCAGGAGGTGCGAGATGACTGAGCCGACACGCGAGCAACTTGCCACCCAGGTGCGCTACCTGGAGGCGGAGGTCACCGACCTGCGCCGCCGTCTCGACGACGTACCCGGTCAGGCCCGTGGCCTGGAGGGCCGGCTGGCCGACGCCCAACGGTCGCTGGCCGCGGTGTCCAGCCAGAACGAGCGCCTCGCGCAGACGCTGCGCGACGCCCGTGACCAGATCACCACGCTCAAGGAGGAGGTCGACCGGCTCGCCCAGCCGCCCGCTGGCTTCGGCACCTTCCTCGCGCGCAACGACGACGACTCGGTCGACGTGTTCACCGGCGGGCGCAAGCTGCGCGTCAGCGTGAGCCCCGCTGTCGAGCTCGACGGCCTCGTGCGCGGCCAGGAGGTCATGCTCAACGAGGCGCTCAACGTCGTCGCCGCGCTCGACTTCGAGCAGGTCGGCGAGGTCGTGATGCTCAAAGAGATCCTCGCCGACGGCGAGCGGGCGCTCGTGATCGCCAACGCCGACGAGGAGCGGGTCGTACGCCTCGCCGAGCCGCTGCGCGCCGAGGACGTCACCATCCGCGCCGGGGACTCGCTGCTGCTCGACACCCGCGCCGGCTACGTCTACGAGGTCGTGCCGAAGTCGGAGGTCGAGGAGCTGGTGCTGGAGGAGGTGCCGGACATCGACTACACCCAGATCGGCGGCCTCACCACCCAGATCGACGCGATCCGCGACGCCGTCGAGCTGCCCTACCTCCACCCCGAGCTGTTCAAGGACCACGAGCTCAAGCCGCCCAAGGGCGTGCTCCTCTACGGCCCGCCCGGCTGCGGCAAGACGCTGATCGCCAAGGCGGTCGCCAACTCGCTGGCCAAGAAGGTCGCCGAGCGCACGGGCGCGTCCGGGAAGTCCTACTTCCTCAACATCAAGGGCCCCGAGCTGCTCAACAAGTACGTCGGCGAGACCGAGCGCCACATCCGGCTGGTCTTCCAGCGGGCGCGCGAGAAGGCCTCGCTCGGCACCCCCGTCATCGTGTTCTTCGACGAGATGGACTCGCTGTTCCGCACCCGCGGCTCCGGCGTCTCCTCCGACGTGGAGAACACGATCGTCCCGCAGCTGCTCAGCGAGATCGACGGCGTCGAGGCGCTGGAGAACGTGCTGGTCATCGGCGCCTCCAACCGCGAGGACATGATCGACCCCGCCATCCTGCGGCCGGGCCGGCTGGACGTGAAGATCAAGATCGAGCGTCCCGACGCCGAGTCCGCGCGCGACATCTTCTCCAAGTACCTCACCGCGCGGCTGCCGCTGCACGCCGAGGACCTCGCCGAGTTCGGCCACGACCGCGATGCCACCGTCAACGCGATGATCCGCGCGACGGTCGAGCGGATGTACACCGAGTCGGAGGAGAACCGCTTCCTGGAGGTCACCTACGCCAACGGTGACAAGGAGGTCCTCTACTTCAAGGACTTCAACTCAGGCGCGATGATCCAGAACATCGTCGACCGGGCCAAGAAGATGGCGATCAAGGACTTCCTCGACAGCGACCTCAACCCGGCCCAGCGCGGCCTGCGGGTCCAGCACATGCTCCAGGCGTGCGTCGACGAGTTCAAGGAGAACGAGGACCTGCCCAACACCACCAACCCCGACGACTGGGCGCGGATCTCGGGCAAGAAGGGCGAGCGGATCGTCTTCATCCGCACGCTCATCACGGGCAAGCAGGGCACCGAGCCCGGTCGGTCGATCGACACGGTCGCCAACACCGGCCAGTACCTGTGAGCCGGCGATGAACCGGGAGGACGAGCTCAGCCACAGCGACATCGAGGCCGCCCTCGCCACCCGTCGCGAGCTCGGCGCCCGCTACGACGCCGAGCTCGTCGACGGGTTCGCGGAGCGGGTCGAGCGCGCGGTGGAGCGGCGGGCGGCCGAGCAGGTCGCGATCCAGCAGCGGCGTACGTCCGCGGTGGCCGGCGCCGGCGCGCGCCAGCTGGCGCTGGGCATCGTCTCGCTGGTGGCGTTCATCCCGATCAGCATCGCCCTCGGGGTCAACGGCCAGTTCCTGGCGCTGCTGGTCACCCTTGCCGGCATCGTCGCGGTCAACGTCGCCCACGCCTGGCAGTCGCGCAACCCCTGAGCGGTCGCGGAACGAAGTTGGCCCCGACACCCCTGCGGAGGGTTCTGCCGGGGTCGGGTGGCACTACGTTGAACGCATGCGAACCATTCTGATCATCGTCGTCGTCGTCATCATCGTCATCTTCCTCCTCGGCTTCCTGCGCCGGGGCCGCTGACCTCCCTCACGACGCGAGCAGGCGGGAGCACCACGTCCAGGGCCGGCTCATCGCCGGTCCCGGCAGGTAGGACTGCTCGAGCTCGACGACGTCCCAGCCTGCCTCGCGCACCAGGGCGGGGACGTCCCGGGTGAGGTGGCAGCCGCCCGCGACGGCCCGCTGCACCGGTTCCATCCTGCGCTGCCAGCGGCGTACGGACTCCTCGGGCGCCTGCCCGTGCTCCAGCGCGTGCAGGCGACCGCCTGCCCGCACCACCCGCCTCGCCTCCCGCAGCGCGAGCAGCGGGTCAGGGATGGTGCACAGGCTGAACGTCACCAGCGCGCTGTCGTGCGAGTCGTCGGCCAGGTCGAGCCGCTGGCCGTCGAGGCCGGCGCGCTCGACGGGCACCGTGCCTTCCGCCCGGCGGGGCTCAGAGAGCTCCCAGCCGAGGTCCGACGGCTCGATGGCGGTCACCGAGGTGACCTCCGGCGGGTACCACCGCACGTTGAGCCCGCTGCCGAAGCCGAGCTCGAGCACGCGGCCGGTCAGGCCGGCGCAGGCGACCTCGCGCATCTCGCCGACCTCGCGGCTGCGCAGGCTGAGGTCGGTCAGACGAGGCACGACGCGCTCGTCCCACACCCGTAGGCTCATGTCATGAGCGTACGACGCGTGATGGGCACGGAGGTCGAGTACGGCATCTCGGTGCAGGGCCAACCGTCGGCCAACCCGATGGTCGCCTCCTCGCAGATCGTCAACGCGTACGCCTCGTCGACGGCGCGGGCGCGACGGGCCCGCTGGGACTTCGAGGAGGAGTCGCCGCTGCGCGACGCCCGCGGCTTCGACATGGCGCGCCAGGTCGCGGACCCCAGCCAGCTCACCGACGAGGACCTCGGCCTGGCCAACGTCATCCTCACCAACGGCGCCCGGCTCTACGTCGACCACGCCCACCCGGAGTACTCCTCGCCGGAGGTCACCACCCCGCTCGACGTGGTGCGGTGGGAGAAGGCGGGGGAGCAGGTCATGCTCGACGCCTCGCGGATGGCCGCGCAGGTCCCCGGCAGCACGCCGATCCTGCTCTACAAGAACAACACCGACAACAAGGGCGCCTCCTACGGCGCCCACGAGAACTACCTGATGCGCCGCTCGACGCAGTTCGCCGAGATCGTGCGGCACCTCACCCCGTTCTTCGTCTCGCGCCAGGTGGTCACCGGCGCCGGGCGGGTCGGCATCGGGCAGGACGGGCGCGACACCACGCCGGAGCAGGGCTTCCAGATCAGCCAGCGCTCGGACTACTTCGAGGTCGAGGTCGGCCTCGAGACCACGCTCAAGCGCCCGATCATCAACACCCGCGACGAGCCGCACGCCGACCCCGCGGTCTACCGCCGCCTGCACGTCATCCTCGGCGACGCCAACCTCGCCGAGATCTCCATCTACCTCAAGGCCGGCACGACGGCACTCGTCCTGGCGATGATCGAGGACGGCTTCATCGACCGCGACCTCAGCGTCGAGGGGGCGGTCCGGGCGCTGCGCGACGTCTCCCACGACCCGACGCTCAAGCACCTCGTGACGCTGCGCGACGGGCGGCGGCTCACCGCGGTCCAGCTGCAGCTGGAGTACCTCGAGCTGGCCCGCAAGTACGTCGAGGACCGCTACGGCGCCGACGCCGACGAGCAGACCGTCGACGTGCTGGCGCGCTGGGAGTCGGTGCTGACCCGCCTCGAGCGTGACCCGATGGAGTGCGCCGGCGAGCTCGACTGGGTCGCCAAGCTCAAGCTCCTCAACCAGTACCGCGACCGCGACCGGCTCGACTGGGACGACGCCAAGCTGCACCTCATCGACCTGCAGTACGCCGACGTACGGCCCGACAAGGGGCTCTACCACCGGCTCGCCGGCGCCGGGCGGATCACCCGCCTGCTCGACGACGCCACCATCGAGGCAGCCATGCACGACCCGCCGGTCGACACCCGCGCCTACTTCCGCGGGCGCTGCCTCGACAAGTACGCCGACTCGGTGGCCGCGGCGTCGTGGGACTCGGTCATCTTCGACCTCCCGGGCCGCGAGTCGCTCCAGCGCGTGCCCACGATCGACCCCCTCCGCGGCACCCGGGCCCACGTCGGCGAGCTGATCGACCGCAGCGACACCGCCCAGGCGCTCGTCGCGGCGATCACGCGCTGAGGGGACGTCGGGGGCGTCCGGGCTCGCGGTTTCCCCGCATATGCGGGGAAACCCAAACTTCTGGGGGCGTGCACACCCCCAGAAGTTCGAACAACCCTCGGGGAGTCGGCGCCCCGGCCGGGCGACTCACCCCGCCCGCGGAGGGTGAGCCTCCTTGTGGCGTCGGTGGGAGTGGATAGGGTCGAGGCATGGCCCAGGAGCAGAAGCAACCGCGCAGGTCCTCCGAGACCGAGGAGGTCACCGAGCAGGTGACCGAGACCGACGTGGCCGAGCGCAAGGAGATGATCGACGAGGACGTCGACGCGATCCTCGACGAGATCGACGAGGTCCTCGAGGTGAACGCCGAGGACTTCGTGAAGTCGTTCATCCAGAAGGGCGGCCAGTAGCCGGATGAGCGAGTCCCGCCTGCCCACGTCCTACATGACGCCCGGCACGTCGAGCTTCGCCGACTTCCTCGGCGCCCAGGCGCCCGACCTGCTGCCGTCGCGCCGCGCGGTCCCCACCGGCAACGCCGGCGACCTCGCCCCGCACGGCACCACGATCGTCGCCGCGACGTTCGCGGGCGGCGTGGTCATGGCCGGTGACCGCCGCGCCACGATGGGCAACATCATCGCCCAGCGCGACATCCAGAAGGTGTTCCCCGCCGACGAGTTCTCCGTGGTCGGCATCGCCGGCACCGCCGGGCTGGCGGTCGAGATGGTCCGGCTGTTCCAGACCGAGCTCGAGCACTACGAGAAGATCGAGGGCACCACGCTGTCGATGGACGGCAAGGCCAACCGTCTCGCCGCCCTCATCCGCGCCAACCTCGGCCTCGCCATGCAGGGCCTCGCGGTCGTGCCGCTCTTCGCCGGCTTCGACCTCGCCGCCGACCAGGGCCGGATCTTCAGCTACGACGTCACCGGCGGCCGCTACGAGGAGACCGCGTTCCACTCGGTGGGGTCCGGCTCGCTCTTCGCCCGCGGCTCGCTCAAGAAGCTCTACCGCGAGGACCTCACCGCCGAGGAGACCGTGACGGCCGTCGTCCAGGCGCTCTACGACGCCGCCGACGACGACTCGGCCACCGGCGGACCCGACATCACCCGCCGCATCTTCCCGGTGGTGCACGTGATCACCGCCGACGGCGGCCACCGCATGCCCGACGACGACGTCGCCGCCATCGCCGACCGGATCCTCGCCTCACGGAGGCAGCGCCCCGACGGGCCCGCCGCCTCCCTCACCTGACCCGACGCAGGAGTCACTTCCACATGAGCATGCCGTTCTACGTCTCGCCCGAGCAGCTGATGAAGGACCGGGCCGACTTCGCGCGCAAGGGCATCGCCCGGGGGCGTTCCGTCGTGGCCGTGCAGTACGCCGACGGCATCCTGTTCGTCTCGGAGAACCCGTCCCAGGCGCTGCACAAGGTCAGCGAGATCTACGACCGGATCGCCTTCGCCGCGGTCGGTCGCTACAACGAGTTCGAGAACCTCCGCATCGCCGGCGTACGCCTCGCCGACATGCGCGGCTACGCCTACGACCGTCGCGACGTCACCGGCCGCGGGCTGGCCAACGCCTACGCCCAGACGCTCGGCACGATCTTCTCCTCCGGTGGCGAGAAGCCCTACGAGGTGGAGATCTTCGTCGCCGAGATCGGCGACGCCGCCGAGGACGACCAGCTCTACCGCCTCACCTACGACGGCCAGGTCGCCGACGAGCACGGCTACGCCGTGATGGGTGGCGCGGCCGACGTGGTCGCCTCCCACCTCGCCGAGCACTACGTCGCCGGCGCCTCGCTCGACGACGCGATCCGCGTCGCGGTCGCCGCGCTCGGTCACACCGAGTCCGAGGACCGGGTCATCCCGGCCGACGACCTCGAGGTGGCGGTGCTCGACCGCACCCGCACGCGACCGCGCAAGTTCGTCCGGCTGCGGGCGACCCGACTGGCCGAGGTCCTGCAGGGCCGCGGCGCCGAGCAGGTCGCTCCCGAGACCGCCGAGGACGCGCTCGCCGGGTCGGGCCCGCGCCAGTCCGGCCAGGACGACCCCGCCGACCCCACCGACCAGGTCTCGGGCGCGACCCCGCCCCTCGAGGACCCGGTCACGGGCGAGCCCGCCACGCCTCCCGCCACGCCTCCCGTCGCGCCGCCGGTCGCGCCTCCGGTGTCGCCCCCGTCCCGTCCCGCCGACCACGCACCGGTCGACCCGGCCGCGCCGGGGGACGCCCAGCCGCCCGCGCCGCAACCGCCGGCACCGGAGCCGGGCCAGCCCTGAGCCGGGCCGTCAGCGCAGGTGGAGCCCCGGCCACTGCGCGGTCGGCTCGGTGGGGATGCCGCTGAGGCGGCGCCGGTAGCGCACCAGCGAGCCGAACTCGTCCAGGGCGTCCCACAGCCGCTGGTGAGCGGCCCACGGGAGAGGGCCGGTGGGACGCGCGTTGCCGTCGGGGCCGAACTCGTGCCACGCGCTGCCGAACCCGATCCAGGCCGGCGTCCACGTCGCGGCGTCGTCCCACGCCCCGCGCCGCTGCTCGACCAGCCGCCTGCGGAGCTGGAACGCCATCCGCTCGCCGTCCAGGACCACGGGCGCCGTGCGCACGGGCCACAGCCACAGGTCGTCGGTCATCACCCGCAGCTCCAGGTCCTCGATGACGCTCGGCTCGACGAGCACCGTGGCGACGAGGTGGCGTGGTCCCATGCGGAACGCTGACCCGGACGGGGGGCGCCCGTCAACCCCCGGTGAGGTGGGTCGGGGCGGGCTCGCGGCTCGCCGGACGAGATTCCGGCGCAGGAGCGCGTCACGTGTGCCCCCCGCGCCTAGGGTGGGGACATGGACCGGCGGATCTTCGGCATCGAGAACGAGTACGGCGTCACGTGCACGTTCAAGGGCCAACGCCGCCTGAGCCCCGACGAGGTCGCGCGCTACCTCTTCCGCAAGGTGGTCAGCTGGGGACGCTCGTCCAACGTCTTCCTCCGCAACGGCGCGCGGCTCTACCTCGACGTCGGCAGTCACCCGGAGTACGCGACCCCCGAGTGCGACGACATCGTCGACCTCGTCACGCACGACAAGGCGGGGGAGCGGATCCTCGAGGGCCTGCTCCTCGACGCGGAGAACCGCCTGCACGAGGAGGGCATCTCCGGCGACATCTACCTCTTCAAGAACAACACCGACTCCGCGGGCAACTCCTACGGCTGCCACGAGAACTACCTCGTCGGCCGGGCCGGGGAGTTCAGCCGCCTCGCCGACATCCTCATCCCGTTCCTCGTGACCCGCCAGATCGTCGTCGGCGCCGGCAAGGTCGTGATGACCCCGCGCGGGGCGTCCTACAGCGTCTCCCAGCGCGCCGAGCACATCTGGGAGGGCGTCAGCAGCGCGACGACGCGCAGCCGCCCAATCATCAACACCCGCGACGAGCCGCACGCCGACGCCGAGCGGTTCCGGCGCCTCCACGTCATCGTCGGCGACTCCAACATGAGCGAGACGACCACGCTGCTCAAGGTGGCCTCCTGCGACCTGGTGCTGCGGATGATCGAGGAGGGCGTGGTGATGCGTGACCTCACGATGGAGAACCCGATCCGGGCCATCCGCGAGATCAGCCACGACCCGACCGGGCAGCGCAAGGTGCGCCTGGCCAACGGCCGCGAGGCGAGCGCGCTGGAGATCCAGGCGGAGTACCTCGGCAAGGCCCGCGACTTCGTGGACCGTCGCCAGATCTCCACCCCGACCATCGAGCGCGCCCTCGACCTGTGGGAGCGCGCCCTCAAGGCCGTGGAGTCCGACGACCTGGGTCTGGTCGACCGGGAGATCGACTGGGTCATCAAGCTCAAGCTCATCGAGCGCTACCGCGCCAAGCACGGGCTCTCGCTCGGCGACGCCCGGATCGCCCAGCTCGACCTCGCCTACCACGACATCCACCGCGGTCGCGGCCTCTACTACCTGCTGGAGAAGCGCGGCGCCGTGGCCCGCGTGACCACCGACCTCAAGATCTTCGAGGCCAAGAGCGTGCCGCCGCAGAACACCCGCGCCCGGCTGCGCGGGGAGTTCATCCGCAAGGCACAGGAGCGCCGCCGCGACTTCACCGTCGACTGGGTGCACCTCAAGCTCAACGACCAGGCGCAGCGCACCGTGCTCTGCAAGGACCCGTTCAAGGCCTACGACGAGCGCGTGCAGAGGCTCATCGACGGCATGTGAGCCCCGGGCGGGCCCGCACCCGCCCCGGCGTCGCACCGGCCCGGGCGGTCGCCGACCACCCCGACGTGGTGTCGTGCCGCGAGGGGTGGGGGTCGCTCGATAGGGTGACCGCGCAACGCCGACCGATCGAATCAGGTGAACCAGTGTCTCGTGTACGTTCCGCTGCCCTCAGCGGTGTTCTCGCCCTCAGCATGCTCGGACTCGCCGCGTGCGGCTCCGGCTCCAGCGACGCCGAGGAGGGGGGCGCGCCCCTCAGCTCGGTGACCGTCGAGGGCGAGCAGGGCCAGGAGCCCGAGGTGACCTTCGACGGCCGGCTCGACCCGTCGGCGGAGGAGGTCGACGTCCTCGTCGAGGGCGACGGCGAGACCGTCGCCGACGGCGACACCGTCCAGGCCAACTGGTGGATCGGCAACGGCTTCACGCAGGAGGAGGCCCAGAGCACCTACACCAAGAAGGGCGCCACGCAGTCGGTCGAGCTGTCCGCCGACGTGCTGCCCTTCCTGCGCGAGGCCATGATCGGACGCAAGGTCGGCGACCGCGTCGTCATGCTGACCTCCGCCGAGAAGGCCTACGGCGAGGTCGGCAACCCGACCATCGGCATCGGCAACAAGGACGCCGTCCTCGCGGTCGTCGACATCCTCGACCGGTCCGAGACCGTGCCGCCGCTCGACGGCCCCCAGGGCGAGGAGAAGAAGCCCGCGGGCTGGGCGCCCACCCTCGTCGAGAAGGACGGCGTGATCACCGGCCTCGACTTCACCGAGGCCCACGAGCCGACCGGCGAGCTGATCGCCACCACGCTCATCAAGGGTGACGGGGCCAAGGTGAAGTCCGGCCAGACCCTGACCGTCGACTACCTCGGCCAGGTCTACGAGGCCGACAAGCCGTTCGACGAGTCCTACAGCAAGGAGCCGGCCGAGTTCCCGATCGGCGTCGGCCAGGTCATCGCCGGCTGGGACGAGCGCCTGGTGGGCCGGACCGTCGGCTCGCGGGTGATCCTCGAGATCCCGCCGGCCAAGGGCTACGGCGAGGAGGGCAACGAGCAGGCCGGGATCACGGGCACCGACACGCTCTTCTTCGTCGTCGACATCCTCGCCGCCTCCTGAGCCGACGCGCACGAGCAGAAGGAAGGGAGCAGGGATGGCGCAGCCCCGGGCCGAGCGGCTGATGAACCTGCACATCCTGCTGCTCGGCGCCAAGCGGTTCATCGGCAAGGACGCGATCCGCGAGGCGTGCTACCCCGAGCACCCCCGCACGGCGGCCGGCGACGAGGCGTTCGAGCGTGCCTTCGAGCGCGACAAGGACGCCCTGCGCCAGATCGGCGCGGTGATCGAGGTCGGCAGCGCGGACGCGTTCTTCGACGACGAGATCGGCTACCGCATCCCGACCGAGCAGACCTCGCTCCCGGAGATCCGCTTCGAGTCCGACGAGGCGGCGGTGCTCGGGCTCGCGGCGCAGGTGTGGCAGCAGGCCACCCTCGCCAAGGCGACCGTCCGGGCCCTGGCGAAGCTCAAGGGCCAGGGCGTGGAGATCGACCCGTCCCGCCTCGAGGTGGTGGCACCCGCCATCACCGCGGACGAGCCCGCCTTCGAGCCGCTCTGGGACGCCGTCGGCAAGCGCCGCCAGGTCAGCTTCCCCTACCAGCGCGCCAGCGAGACCGAGCCGACCACCCGTCGCCTCCAGCCGTGGGGCCTGGCCCGGTCCTCGGGGCGCTGGTACGTCGTCGGCTTCGACGTCGACCGCAGCGCCGAGCGGGTCTTCCGCCTCTCGCGCATCGTCGGACCGGTCCGCGCGAGCGGCAAGTCGGCGGCGTACGACGTCCCGCCCGGCACCGACGTGCGCGCTGTCGCACGCCGCCTCTCACCGTCGTTCCCGTCCGTGCGGGCCGAGGTCCGGGCGCGGCAGGGGACGGGTGTGGGCCTGCGCCGACGAGCCGAGTCGGTCACCCCGATCGAGGAGCTGCCCGGCTGGGACCTGCTCGTCGTCGAGGGGCCGGTGCACGAGCTCTCCGACGAGGTGCTGACCTACGGCGCCGACGTGGTGGTCCACGGACCGCTCGCGCTGCGCGACGACGTGGTGACCCGCCTGCGTGCGGTCGCCGCACCGGGGGAGGAGGTCCGATGAGCACGACCGGCGACACCGCCCCCGACCAGGTCGCCCGCCTGCTGGCCCTGGTGCCCTACCTCCTGGCCCGCGGCGAGGTGCGCCTCGACGACGCCGCGGCCCACTTCGGCACCGACGCTGAGCAGATCGAGCGCGACCTGCGCCTGCTCTTCATGACCGGGGTGTCGCCGGGGCTGCCCGGCGACCTGATCGAGGTCGACCTGGAGGCGCTCGAGGGCGACCGGATCATCCGCGTCGACAACGCCGACTACCTCGCGCGACCGGTGCGGTTCTCGCCCGCCGAGGCGACCTCGCTCGTGGTGGCGCTGCGCACGATGGTCGAGGCGGCGCCCGCCGAGGCCCGCGACGTCATCACCCGCACGCTGGCCAAGCTCGAGCAGGCCGCCGGGCAGGACGAGGAGGGGCTGCTGCGCCTCCACGTCACCCCGACACCGCTCGAGAGCAGCGCCATCGTGCCCACCCTCGAGTCGGCGATCGCCCACGGCCACCAGGTCGAGATCAGCTACCACGTCCCGACGCGCGACGAGGAGTCGCGTCGCGTCGTCGACCCGCGCGGCCTGGCCCGCGTCGAGGACCGGCTCTACCTCGACGCGTGGTGCCACACCGCGGTGGGGGACCGCGCGTTCCGCGTGGACCGGATCCTGGCGGCACGCGAGCTCGACACCCCCGTGGCCGACCCCGGTGCGCGGGCCCGCGACCTGACGGGCGGCTGGTTCGCCGACGCCGAGACCACCACGGTCACCCTGCGCCTCGCGCCGCCCGCACGGTGGGCGGTGGAGTACTACCAGGTGACCGCCCAGCGACCGGGGCCCGACGGCACCATCGACATCGACCTCGAGGTCGCCAGCGAGCAGTGGGTCCGGTCCCTCCTGCTGCGCCTCGCCCCCCACGCCACGCTCGTCGCCCCCACCTCGTACGCCGAGAGCTTCCGCGCCGCCGCGCAGGCGGCGCTCCGGCTCTACGGGGACGACGGCGTAGACTCGGGGACGTCCCCGCAGGACCCCACCGCCCGCAACCCACCAATGACGGAGTGACCTCATGACCAACCCGCTGATCGGCATGCCGCAGGGTCTGGAGTGGCTGGTGATCCTCGCGATCGTCGTGCTCGTGTTCGGCGCCGCCAAGCTTCCCGACCTGGCCCGCAGCTCGGGCCAGGCGCTGCGGATCTTCAAGACGGAGACCAAGAGCCTCCGCGACGACGACGACGAGAAGACCCCCGAGCAGCGTGAGATCGAGGCGCGCAACGAGGCACAGCGCGAGGTCCGCCACGACGCCTCGGGCGAGGTGCTGCGCGAGCGGCGCGACGACACCACCGCCTGACCCGGGTGAGGATCGCCGGTCTGGTCGGCCTGTTCTCGGGCCGGCCCCACCACGACGTCGGCCCGGACGGCCGGATGGCGCTGTCGGACCACTTCCGTGAGTTCCGCGCGCGCCTGCTGCGCTGCCTGATGGTCTTCGTGCTGGCGCTGGGCGTGGCGCTGTTCTTCCGGCACTTCCTGATCGACCTCGTCTACGGTCCCTACGAGCAGGCCCAGGCCAAGCTGCCCGAGGGCACGACCAACGCCACCACCAGCGGCGCCGGCGCCGGGCTGCTGCTGTGGCTGACGCTGTGCGGCTTCGCCGCCGCCATCGTGACCGCGCCCTACTGGCTCTACCAGATCTGGGCGTTCGTGCTCCCCGGGCTCTACGCCCAGGAGCGGAAGATGAGCCGGATCTTCGTGGCGGTCGCCGGGCCGCTCTTCCTCGCCGGCATCGCACTGGGCTACCTCACGCTGCCGGTGGCCCTCGAGGTGCTGATCGGCTTCAACCCCGAGGGCGTCACCAACCTCATCGACTTCAACGACTACCTCCAGTTCTTCACCCGCACGCTGTTCGTCTTCGGGCTCGCCTTCAACATCCCGGTCTTCGTGGTGCTGCTCAACTTCGCCGGCGTCGTCAAGGGAGCCTCGCTGAAGGCCTACCGACCGTGGATCATCATCGGCACGTTTGTCTTCGCGGCGGTCGCGACGCCGTCGGCCGACCCCTTCACCATGACGCTGATGGCCGGTCCCATGGTCATCCTCTTCTTCGCCTCCGAGGCGATCGCCCGGTTCAACGACCGGCGCCGGGCCCGCCGGGCGCCCAACAGCGGGCTGTCACCCGACGAGCTCTCGGCCATCTGAGCGGGTCTGACAGGCTGGTGCCATGCAGGCGACCATCTCCGACCTCGACCCGTTCGACCTGCCGGAGTGGCTCGGCACCTCGGACGTGGTGTGGCGCGCGGAGGCCGGACTGCGCTCGGGACACCTGGTCCGCGGCCGGCTGACGTCCGAGGACCCGGGCGGCGCGGGGGGCGCGGCGCAGGAGCTCGCCTGCGACCTGCTCGCCGTGGACGAGGCCTACCCCGAGCCCGTGGTGGACGACGCGAGCCGGCTGCGCGTGCACCAGGCGTGGCGGCACGACCAGGTCGTCATCGGTGAGGTCGACGCCCGCCTGGTCCTCGCGGTGCCGGGGACGCGCTTCGACCCCGAGCTCGTGCTCGACGCCCTGGGCCGGCTCGCGCGGGCCGTGGGGGCACACGCCGAGCGCTACGCCGCCCTGCTCCGACTCGGTCGTTGAGGAGCGGGGGATAGGGTCGCGCTCATGCACGACCCCGCTGCACCCGACCGCGCCGCGCGGGGTCGCGAGATCGCGCTGCTGACCAATCCCACCGCCGGCGGCGGCAGGGGCGCGCGCTACCGCGACGTGGCGCTGGCGCGGCTGCGCGAGAGCGGCTTCGTGGTGCGCAACCTCGAGGGCCGCGACGCCGACGAGGCCGCCGACCTCGCCCGCGGCTGCGTCGCCGACGGCGTCGAGGCGCTCGTGCTGTGCGGTGGGGACGGGCTGGTGCACCTGGGCGTGCAGGCGGTGGCCGGCACCGGCGTGCCGCTCGGCCTGATCCCCAGCGGCACCGGCAACGATTTCGCGCGCTACCTCGGCCTGCCCCGCGCCGACCCGGTCGCGGCGGCCGACCGCGTCATCGCCTCGCGCCGGCGCACGATCGACCTCGCCCGGAGCGGCGACCGCTGGTTCGTCACCGTGCTGGCCGCCGGCTTCGACGCGATCGTCAACGAGCGGGCCAACGCGATGGCGTGGCCGCGGGGTCAGATGCGCTACAACCTGGCCACCCTCGCCGAGCTGCGCACGTTCCGGCCCATCCCTTACGTCCTCCAGCTCGACGGCGAGTCCGCGGAGCACGAGGCGATGCTCGTCGCCGTCGGCAACGGCCCGTCGTTCGGCGGTGGCCTGCGGATCACCGAGGGCGCGCTGCTCGACGACGGGCTGCTCGACGTCGTGGTCATCACGCGGATGAGCAAGACCAAGCTGGTGCGGTCCTACCCGCGCCTGTTCACGGGAAGGATCGACGGTGTGGCCGAGTACGTCCACCGGCGGGTCAGGTCGGTGACCGTCGCCGCGCCCGGCATCGTCTCGTACGCCGACGGCGAGCGCTTCGGGCCGCTGCCGCTCACGATCGACTGCGTGCCCGGCGCCCTGGAGGTGGTGGCATGAGCACCCCACGACGTTCTTCTCCTCCGCTCCGCTTCTCCGAAGAACGCCGAGGGGACCCCGCATGACCGAGGACCAGGACCAGGACCTGACGCCGGCGGAGCGCTACGCGGCGTTCCAGCGGGAGAAGGCGTACCCCATGCTCAAGGACTTCGCCGGCCTCTACGGCTTCGAGCTCGACGACTTCCAGGTGCGCGCCTGCCAGGAGATCGAGAACGGCCGGGGCGTGCTCGTCGCCGCGCCGACGGGCTCGGGCAAGACGATCGTCGGCGAGTTCGCGATCCACCTCGCGCTCCAGACGGGGCGCAAGGCGTTCTACACCACGCCGATCAAGGCGCTGTCGAACCAGAAGTACCACGACCTGGTCAAGCGCTACGGCGCCGACAACGTCGGCCTGCTCACCGGCGACAACGTCATCAACGGCGAGGCGCCGGTGGTCGTGATGACCACCGAGGTGCTCCGCAACATGCTCTACGCCGGGTCCCGCACCCTGCTCGGCCTCGGCTACGTGGTCATGGACGAGGTCCACTACCTCGCCGACCGGATGCGCGGCGCCGTGTGGGAGGAGGTGATCATCCACCTTCCCGAGTCGGTGACGCTGGTGTCGCTGTCGGCGACCGTGTCCAATGCCGAGGAGTTCGGCGAGTGGCTGGCCACGGTCCGCGGCGAGACGAGCACCATCCTCGAGGAGAAGCGGCCCGTGCCGCTGTTCCAGCACGTGATGGTGGGCCGGCGGCTGCTCGACCTCTTCGCCTCCTCCGACGTCGACGCGAGCGCCGGCTTCGTCAAGGAGGGCGCTCCCGTCAACGAGGAGCTCACCCGGATCGCGCGCGACGACTGGGCCAGCTCGCGCCTCATGCGCGACCGGCGCTCGCCGCGCAAGGGCAAGCCCGGCTCGACGAAGAACCCCCGCGCCGTCGGCAACGGCCGCCGGGTGTGGATCCCGAGCCGGGTCGAGGTCGTCGAGCGGCTCGACCGCGAGGGCCTCCTGCCCGCCATCATGTTCGTCTTCAGCCGGGCCGGGTGCGACGCGGCCGTGACCCAGCTCGTGCAGGCCAACACCCGGCTCACGACCGCCGCGGAGCGCGACGAGATCTTCGCCCGGGTGGAGGAGGCCTCGCGGACCCTGCCGGAGGAGGACCTGCACGTCCTCGGCTACCACGAGTTCCTCGACGGGCTGACCCGCGGGATCGCCGCCCACCACGCCGGCCTGCTGCCGGCGTTCAAGCAGGTGGTGGAGGAGCTGTTCCAGGACGGGCTGGTGAAGGTGGTCTTCGCCACGGAGACGCTGGCCCTGGGCATCAACATGCCCGCACGCACCGTCGTCATCGAGAAGCTCTCGAAGTGGAACGGTGAGTCGCACGCCGACCTGACGCCGGGGGAGTACACCCAGCTCACCGGGCGGGCGGGACGACGCGGCCTCGACATCGAGGGCCACGGCGTCGTGCTCTACCAGCCGGGCATGAACCCGGGGGAGGTCGCGGGGCTCGCGTCCACCCGGACGTACCCCCTCCGCTCGTCCTTCCGGCCGTCCTACAACATGGCGGTCAACCTCGTGCACCAGTTCGGCCGGGCGCGCTCGCGCGAGCTGCTCGAGCAGTCGTTCGCGCAGTTCCAGGCCGACAAGGCCGTCGTCGGGCTGGCGCGGCAGGTGCACAAGGCGGAGGAGGCCCTCGAGGGCTACCGCGAGGCGGCGACCTGCCACCTCGGCGACTTCATGGAGTACGCCGCCCTGCGCCGCCGCATCAGCGACCTGGAGAAGGGTGCCGCGCGGGAGCGCCGCCTGGACCGCCGGCAGGAGGCGATGGCGTCGCTGGGCAAGCTGCGTCCCGGCGACGTGATCAACGTCCCCGCCGGCAAGTTCAGCGGCCTGGCCGTCGTCATCGACCCCGGCCACTCCGGCGACGAGCCACGGCCCTACGTCGTCACCGCCGACCGGCAGGCCCGGCGGCTGGCCCCGATGGACTTCCCGGTGCCGGTGGAGGCGATCGGCCGGCTGCGGATCCCCAAGTCGTTCAACGGGCGCAACCCGGCCATGCGCCGCGACCTGGCCACGGCGCTGCGCACGCAGGCGCGCGGCTTCGACGGCCCCGAGCCGCGCCGCCAGAAGCAGCGCGACTCCTTCAGCGACACCCCCGCCGACCGGGAGGTCGGCCGGCTCCGGGCGGACCTGAAGTCGCACCCGTGCCACCAGTGCCCCGACCGCGAGGACCACTCCCGGTGGGCCGAGCGCTACTTCAAGCTGGAGCGCGACACCGAGACCCTCAAGCGGCGGGTGGAGAACCGCACCAACACCGTCGCGCGGACCTTCGACCGGGTGTGCGACGTGCTGACGGCGCTGGGCTACCTCGACGGCGACACCGTGACCGAGCAGGGCGCACACCTGCGGCGGATCTACACCGACATGGACCTCGTGGCGGCGGAGGCGATCCGGGAGGGCCTCTTCGACGACCTGGCCCCCTCCGAGCTCGCCTCCGTCCTGTCGGCGCTCGTCTTCGAGGCCCGGCGCGCCGACGACGCGTCGTCGCCGAAGATGCCGGGCGGCCAGGTGCGACCCGTGCTGGGCGAGCTGGTCCGCGTGTGGGGCAGGCTCGACGCCCTCGAGCGCGACCACCGCCTCGACTTCCTGCGCGAGCCCGACATCGGCTTCGCCTGGGCGGCGTGGCGCTGGGCCGAGGGCGACGACCTCGACGACGTCCTCATGGCCACCGGGCTGTCCGCCGGTGACTTCGTGCGGTGGATGAAGCAGCTGCTCGACCTGTGCGGGCAGGTGGCCGACGCCGCGGGTGACCGTCCGCTGCGCACCACCGCGCGCACGGCGGCCAAGCAGCTCAAGCGGGGCGTGATCGCCTACTCGGTGCTCGCCGAGTAGCCACCCGGCGGTGGATCGGTCCCGACCCGGACCGATCACGCGTGGGTGTGGCGTCCGCGTGTGGGAGGCTGCCGCCATGTCCTCCGGCGACCGCCTGCTGCTGCTCGACACGGCCTCCCTCTACTTCCGCGCGTTCTTCGGCGTGCCCGACTCGGTCACGGCCCCCGACGGGACTCCGGTCAACGCCGTGCGTGGGCTGATGGACTTCATCAGCCGGCTGGTGGGGGAGTACGACCCGAGCCACCTCGCCTGCTGCTGGGACGACGACTGGCGCCCCCAGTGGCGCGTCGACCTGATCCCCTCCTACAAGTCGCACCGGGTGGTGCGCGAGGTCCCCGGCCCGCGGCCGGACGTCGAGGAGGTGCCCGACCCGCTGCAGGCGCAGGTGCCGATCATCATCTCGGTGCTCGAGGCCTTCGGCATCCCGGTCGTCGGCCACGCAGAGATGGAGGCCGACGACGTCATCGGCACCCTCGCCACCGGTGCCGGCATGCCGGTCGACATCGTCACGGGCGACCGCGACCTGTTCCAGCTCGTCGATGACGACGCCCAGGTGCGGGTGCTCTACGTCGCGCGCGGGGTCAGCAAGCACGAGCGGGTCGACAACGCGTGGGTGCGCGGGAAGTACGGCGTCGACGCCCACCAGTACGCCGACCTGGCCACCCTGCGCGGCGACGCGTCGGACGGGCTGCCCGGCGTGGCGGGGGTGGGCGACAAGACCGCCGCGACGCTGCTCGGCCGGTTCGGCACGGTCGAGGCGATCGTCGCGGCCGCCGCCGACCCCGACTCCGACATGGGGCCGGGTCCGCGGGGGAAGATCAAGGCCGCCGCCGACTACCTGCTCGTCGCGCCGCGCGTCGTCGCCGTACGCCGCGACCTCGACCTCGGCTCGCCCGACCTCACGCGACCGCGTACGCCCGTCGACCACGACGCGGTGGTGGCCCTGGACGAGCGGTGGGGGCTGGGGTCGTCCGCCGTGCGCCTGGTGCAGGCGATGTCCGGCTCGGACTAGGGTTCGGCGGGTGAGCTCTTCCGAGGTCGAGTCCAAGGACCGGCAGATCCTGGCCCTGCTGGCCACCGACGGCCGGATGTCCTTCACCGACCTCGGCAAGGCGACCGACCTGTCCACCTCGGCCGTGCACCAGCGGGTCAAGCGGCTCGAGCAGCGCGGGCTGATCCTCGGCTACGGCGCGACCGTCGACCACGACCAGCTCGGCCGGCCCCTGACGGCCTTCATCTCGATCACGCCGATCGACCCGTCGCAGCCCGACGACTACCCCGAGCGGCTGCAGGGCATCAAGGAGATCGAGTCCTGCTGGTCCGTGGCCGGCGAGGAGTCCTACATCCTCAAGATCCGCGTCGCCACGCCCCGTGACCTCGAGGACCTGCTCGGCAAGATCCGCGGCGCGGCCAGCGTCTCGACGCGGACCACGATCGTGCTCTCGACCCCCTACGAGAACCGACCCGTCGACTGACCCGCGGCTCCGGCCGCCCCACCCGGGAGGCGCCATGCCAGCCCCGCCCTCGCAGGACCTGCTGCGCTCCGAACGGCTCGCGCTGGTCGCCGACCTCGACCGGCTCCCCGACGAGCAGTGGCGCCAGCCGTCGCTGTGCGCCGGCTGGCGGGTGGTCGACGTCGCCGCCCACCTCGCCTGGACCCCCGTCCTCGGCCCCACGGCCGGGGCGGCCGCGATGGCGCGGCACCGCTTCTCGATGAACGCCATGATCGCCGGCCTCGCCGTCGAGTGGTCCTCGCGCGGTCGCGAGGCGATCCTCGCCCAGCTGCGCACGAACGCCGCGACCGGCGCCCGGCCGATCGGGATGCCCCTGGTCGCCGCGCTCTCGGACGCGGTCGTGCACGGCATCGACGTGCGCCGCCCGCTGGGGCTGGCGACCTCCGTCCCGCCGGACGCCCTCGGCCCGGTCGCGGACTTCGCGATGGCCACGCCGTGGCCCCTCCACGCGGTGATCGGCGGCAGCGCCCGCCGCCGCGTCGCCGGCGTACGCCTCGTCGTCCCCGGGGTCTGGGAGCACGGCAGCGGCCCGGAGGTCACACTCTCCGCCGAGGCGGCGCTCCGGCTGGTCTACGGGCGCCCTGTCGGGTCTGACGAGGTGTCGGGGGCGGGGGTGGGTGTGCTGCGGGGGCGGTTGTGACGCCCTCGTCCTGCTGTTGGGTTTCCCCGCATATGCGGGGAAACCCGAACATCTCGAGGCATGCACACCTCGACAAGCTCACAACTCGCGCGAGAAGTCAGGCACCGACGGGCCGGGTACGGCTCTCCAGCAGCCGGCGGATCCGGGCAGCGGTGGCGACCGGGTTCTCGAGGTCCGCCCACCCGATGCGGATGCACACCCACCCGGTGAGCAGGCAGATGCGCTCCTCACGCTTCTTCTCCCGCAGGAGGTACTGGTCGAGCGTCTCGCCCTCACGCCGGTGGAGCTCGTACTTGATCCTCCCGTCGAACTCCAGGAAGACTCCGTGGTGAGGCCACGCGAAGTCGACCCGGCCGAAGACCCGCCCTCGCTCATCCCGGATCACCACCTGCGGCTCAGGACGCGGCAGGCGCTGCTGCCGGCACATGTAGTAGGTCCGGCTCTCCGCCGGTGACTCCATCCGACCGTCGGCGAGAGCGAGAACCACGTGGGCGGAAAGCGTGTGCGGCCAGTGCTTCATGGCCTCGACGGCGGCGACGAGCTCGTCGACAGACATCTGCTCGGAGTGGAGCAACCCGTTGACGACGACGAGCGCGGCCTCGGGTGTCGCCGTCGACAGGACTTCGACGGCGTTCCGGGCAGCCGGACTGACACGGACGCCGTTCACGATCTCCACGTCGTGTTCCGACAGCTCCCCGCCGTGGTGCACGACCCCCGCCTCGCGTCGTCCTCCGTTGCCGTCCGTGCGCGTCAGGTGCACCTCGTCCAGCGAGATGTTCCACACCGGCACGCCGCGCTCGACCACGGCGGACACGTGGGTCAGGGCGGCGAGCGGGTGGGCCGTACGCAGCGCCGCTCGGCACAGGACGCGGTGCCGGTCGGCAGCGGACAGGCGGTCCCACAGGGCCGCGTCGACGTACGCGCCGTGACGGACCCGATGGAGGACACCGGCGGAGACGAGCCGGGCGAGCTGGTGGTCGGTGTAGCCGTCCTCGACCAGCTCGCGGCGCAGGCGTACGACGGTGTCGAGGTCCGGCGGCGAAGGGCGGTGCATGACGTCAGGCTCGCCCGCCGCGCTGGCTCAGCGGTACCCGTGCGCGGCGATCTGTGGACAGCCGGGTCACCGCCCCGCGGCGACTTCTCCAGCGGGTTTCGATCTTGTGGGGGCGTACACACCTCGACATGTTCGGGTTTCCCCGCATATGCGGGGAAACCGAGCGCCCCCCGAAGAAGAAGCCCTCAGTAGGCCTGCAGAGCCGCCGTACGCCGCGACGCCTCGGCCATCTCGGCGGCCTTGAGCGAGGCCTCGTCGAGGCGGCCGTGCTGCTCCCACCACTGCTGGCCCGACTCGGGCAGCGTGTGGATCGGGTCGTAGTACTCGTAGTAGCGCGACAGCGCCTCGGCGTCGTCGGCCTCGATCGAGGTGCGGTAGTTCTTGGTCCAGTGGGAGATGCCGTGCTCGAGGTCGTAGTCGGCGTTCTGGTGGACCCAGCGCTTGCCGACGAACGGCACGTCGCACACGATGCGCGGCGTCGCGAACCCGGGCAGGTAGCCCATGATGTGGTGCTGGAGCCGCTGGGCGTCGGCGAGCGAGACCCGCCAGTGCTCCGAGAACGGGATCATGTCGCACATGTAGAAGTAGTAGGGCATGATCTGCGCGCCGTCGAGCAGGCGGAAGCACAGGTCGAGCAGGGCGTGCGGATCCGCGTTGACGCCGTTGAGCAGGACACCCTGGTTGCGTACGTCGCGCAGGCCGGCGTCGAGCATCGCGCGGGTGGCTTCGGCCACGAGCGGCGTCACGGAGTTCGCGTGGTTGGCGTGGGTGTGCATCGCGATCGAGACCCCGCGCGAGCGGGCGATCGAGGCCACCCGGCTGACGCCGTCCACCACGTCGGGCTGCAGCCAGTGCTGGGGGAGGCCGACGAGCGCCTTGGTCGCGAGCCGGATGTCGCGGATGTTGTCGATGGCCAGGACCTCGGTGAGGAAG
The DNA here is from genome assembly GCF_034661175.1 of Nocardioides renjunii. Taxonomy (NCBI): domain Bacteria; kingdom Bacillati; phylum Actinomycetota; class Actinomycetes; order Propionibacteriales; family Nocardioidaceae; genus Nocardioides; species Nocardioides renjunii. The sequence goes on from NZ_CP141058.1 coordinate 2,116,884, forward strand.
GCCTCGAGGCGGGGCCACGGCATGTTGGCCACGTCGCCGCCGGAGACGACGACGTCGCGCACCGACGGGGTGCGGCGGAGGTAGTCGAGCATGTCGCCGAGCCGGTCGTTGGGCTTGGCGGTGAACTTGAGCTTCTCGATGACCGGCGTGGAGTTGCCGACGAGGTCCATCCGGGTGCAGTGGCCGCAGTACTGCGGGCAGGTCGGCAGCAGCTCGGCGAGGACCTTGGTGGGGTAGCGGTGGGTCAGTCCCTCGGTCGCCCACATGTCGTGCTCGTGCAGCGAGTCGCGCGCCGCGTGCGGGTGTGAGGGCCAGTCGGTGCGACGGTCGCTGAGGACGGGGAGCATGTAGTGGCGGACCGGGTCGGCGTAGAACGCCTCGGTCATCGACCCGGCGCCGGCGGGCTCGAAGGTCGGCACCATCGTGTTCATCATCTGCGGCGGCACCAGCATGGACATGGTGGCCCGCTCGGCCTGGTCGCGCTCGAGGTCGGCGTAGAACCGGTCGTCGAGCAGGTCGCCCATCAGCTCGCGCAGCTGCTTGACGTTCTTGACGCAGTGCGCGCGCTGCCACTGCACCGACGCCCACTCCTCGGCGGTCACGGCGGACCAGCCCGGGAAGCGCGTCCAGTCGGGCTCGACGAGCTCGACCCGCTGGTAGGGGTAAGGCTGGCCGGTGGCGAGTGCCTGCCCCAGCGGGCTGGCGGTCTCGATGGTCATGAGGTCTCCTTGCAGTGGCCCCGGTGCTGGGTGCCGGCCGGGGTCAGGCCTGACGGCGCGCCGGTTGTGTGTGCGGCGACACATCTGGGAGAGTACGTGGAGAACGTGCGGTGAGTCCAATGCCGCGCCGCAAGATTTCCGGCACAAGCGCGTGAACCTAGAAGGATGACCTGCATGAACTCCCCCTCGGACATCCAGACGGACCTCCGCACCGGTGACCCGACCGGCCTGCACCGCGTGCTCGACGACCGCGCCGTGCTGCCGCAGGCGGCCGAGCGCCTCGACACCCGCGCCGAGCTCTGGCCCGACGAGGTCCGGGTCCGCGTCGAGCGGCTCAACCTCGACGCGGCGTCCTTCCGACAGCTCGAGCGCGCGCACACGACGTACGGCGAGACCGACGGCGCCGCCGTCCGTGCCGAGGTGCTCGACATCGTCGCGACTCGCGGCAAGATGCAGAACCCGGTCACCGGCTCCGGCGGCATGCTCGTCGGCACCGTCGAGGAGGTCGGCCCCGAGTCGCCGCTCGGCCTGACCGTCGGCGACCGCGTCGCGACGCTCGTCAGCCTCACCCTGACCCCGCTGGTGATCGAGGACGGGCTGGCCGGCTGGGACGGACGCAGCGAGCAAGTCCCGTGCGACGGCTACGCGGTGCTGTTCGGTCGCTCGATCGCCGCCGTCATCCCCGACGACCTCGACCCGGCGCTGTCCCTCAGCGTCATGGACGTCTGCGGCGCCCCCGCCCTCACCGCGCGCGTCGTCGAGGAGCACGCCGCACGCGGCCAGGCCCCGACCGTCGCCGTGATCGGCGGCGCCGGCAAGTCCGGGTCCCTCAGCCTCTCCGCCGCCCGTGCCGCCGGCGCGGCACGCACGATCGGTGTCGTCCCGCACCAGGGCGAGCACGACCTGCTCGCCGGCGCCGGCCTGGCCGACGCGGTCGCCGTCGCCGATGCGCGCGACCCCATCGCCCTTCGGGACGCGGTCACCGCCGCGGGCGGTCCGGCGGACGTCACCGTGGTCTGCGTCGACGTGCCCGGCTGCGAGGGCGGGGCGATCCTCGCCACCGCCGAGGGTGGCACCGTCATCTTCTTCTCGATGGCCACCAGCTTCAGCGCCGCGGCGCTGGGCGCCGAGGGCCTCGCGGCAGACGTGCGGATGCTCGTCGGCAACGGCTACGTCCCGGGCCACGCGGCCTACGCCATGGAGCTGCTCCGTGCCGACGCCGGCGTGCGCGGCCTGTTCGAGCGGAGGCTGTGATGGCACGCACTGCGAGCAGGCTGGGCATCGACCGCGCCGACGTACGACGCGCGCGCACGCTCGCCCGGCAGGTGGGCAAGCCGATCGTCGACCTCGCGACGCAGCACACGACCGTGTCGGTGGAGCGGGCGACGCTGCGCCTGGCCGGCCTGGGTGGGGCCGACCCCGACGGCACGCCGTGGGTCAACCGGCTCGCCGACGTCGTACGCGCCGACACCGGCCTCGAGCACGGCGTCAGCCTCCCGGTGTGGGACGCCCTGCTCCGTGGCGAGGGCGACGACCTGCTCACGCTGGCGCAGAAGGCGGCGGCCGGGTCGGTCACGTTCCGGCTCCCCGAGGGCCGCGACGCCACCCGCGCCCGGGCCGCCTCGCGACGCGCCGTCGCCGCCGGCATCAAGCGGATCGACCGGCAGCGGGTCGCGCGCGAGAGGATGGTCGCCAAGGTCGGCGACGCCCCGAGCAAGCCGTGGATCTACCTCATCGTGGCCACCGGTGACATCCACGAGGACATCCCGCAGGCGCAGGCAGCCGCCCGCGAGGGTGCCGACGTCATCGCGGTGATCCGGTCGACCGGCCAGTCCCTGCTCGACTTCGTGCCCGAGGGCGCGACGCGCGAGGGCTTCGCCGGCACCTACGCCACCCAGGAGAACTTCCGCCTGATGCGGGCCGCCCTCGACGAGACGTCGCGCGAGCTGGGCCGCTACGTGCGGCTGACCAACTACGCCTCGGGGCTGTGCATGCCCGAGATCGCGACGCTGGCGGGCCTCGAGCGGCTCGACATGATGCTCAACGACTCGATGTACGGCATCCTCTTCCGCGACATCAACCCGGTGCGCACCTTCGTCGACCAGCGCTTCAGCCGCCAGATCCACGCCCGCGCGGGGATCATCATCAACACCGGCGAGGACAACTACCTCACCACCGCCGACGCGGTCGAGGCGGCGCACACGGTGACGACCAGCCAGCTGCTCAACGAGTACTTCGCCAAGGAGGCCGGGCTCGAGGACTGGCAGCTCGGCCTCGGCCACGCGTTCGAGATCGACCCTGAGGTGCCGGACTCCTTCCGCCTCGAGCTGGCGCACGCCATGCTCGCGCGCGAGCTGTTCCCCGACGCGCCGCTCAAGTGGATGCCGCCCACCCGGCACATGACCGGCGACGTCTTCAAGGGCTACCTCCTCGACGGCTTCTTCAACCTCGTCGGCGCGCTGACCGGCCAGGGGATCCTGCTCGTCGGGATGATGACGGAGGCGGTCGTGACGCCGTGGATCTCCGACCGCGACCTGGCCCTGCAGAACGTCCGCTACGTCATGAACGCCGCCGGCAACCTGCACGAGGACTTCCACCCGGCGCCCGACGGCTTCATCGCCCGGCGCGCCCGCGAGGTGCTCGGCGACGCCGTCGGGCTGCTCGAGGAGATCAAGGCCGACCGCAGCGTCCCCGGCGAGCCGCCGCTGCTGTCGGCGATCGCCGACGGCACCTTCGGCCTGATGAAGCGGCCCGCCGACAAGGGCAAGGGCCTCGAGGGCGTCGCCCGCAAGTCCGACGGCTACTACAACCCGGCCACCGAGATCCTCGCCCTTCGAGACGGCGCCGAAGGCGCCTCCACTGGAACCGGAGACCAGCGATGAGCCTCATCAGGCCCTACGGCGACACCACCGGCGACGGCATGGTGCAGATGTCGTTCACCCTGCCCATCGCGCACTCCAAGGTGGCCGAGGGTGCCGCCGTGCAGCTCGCCAACAAGATGGGCATGGACCCGGCGCTGGTCGTGCACGCCAAGCCGATGGGGGAGGGCTTCACCTTCTTCGTCGTCTACGGGCGGGTCAACCACCTCGTCGACCCCAGCACCGTGGAGGTCGTCGAGCGCGACTACCCCCTGCTGACCCCGAAGGAGGCCAACGCGGCGATCAAGCGGGCGCTGCGCCGCCGCCTGGTCGTGGTGGGCGGCTGCATCGGCACCGACGCGCACACCGTCGGCATCGACGCGATCCTCAACATCAAGGGGTTCGCGGGGGAGAAGGGCCTGGAGTACTACCGCGAGCTCAAGGTGGTCAACCTCGGCGCCCAGGTCTCCGTGCCCCAGCTCGTGGAGGCGGCGCGCGAGGAGCGGGCCGACGCGGTGCTCGTCTCGCAGGTCGTCACCCAGCGCGACGCCCACCTGCTCAACACCCGTGAGATGTCGGCGGCCTTCCGCGAGGCCTACCCCGCGGCCAGGCGGCCACTGCTCGTCGTCGGCGGGCCGCGCTTCGACGAGACGATGGCCGAGGAGCTCGGCGTCGACCGTGTCTTCACCCGGGGTACGACGCCCGGCGAGGTCGCGTCGTTCATCGTCCACCGGCTCACCACCCCCCGCACCCCCGGCAGCAGCCCCAGCACCCAGGAGAAGGCCTCATGAGCGACGACACGAGGGTCGGCACGGTCGTCACCCACCGCCGCTACGTCCCCTACTCCCACGCCCACTACGCGGGCAACCTGGTGGACGGGGCCTACAGTCTCGGCCTCTTCGGCGACGTCGCGACCGAGATGTGCATCGTGCTGGACGGCGACGAGGGGCTCTTCGCGTCCTACTCCGACGTGCAGTTCACGGCTCCGGTGCGCGCCGGTGACCTCCTGGAGATCACCGCCACGCTCGTGCGCGAGGGCACCCGCAGCCGGGTGATGGACTTCGCGGTGCACGTCGTCGGGCGCGGTGCCGCGACCCCCGACGCGCCGGGCGCGGCGGAGGTCCTCGACCCGCCGCTGGTGGCCACCACGGCGACCGGCACGGTCGTCGTACCCCCCGCCGCGCACTAGGCACCACCGGTACCGGCGTGTCCACGACGACACGCCGGTGCCGGGGCAGATTCGTTGGGGAAGTTCTCAACCAGGGTCGGCTCTGTGACCTGCGGTTTCGCGCATACGCGCAGGTCAGGGCCGTGTTGACACTCCCGGCGAGGAAAGGGATTGTTCCCGGGTCCGCCTGTGCAGCTCGTGGGTGGCACCTTCGGCACCGGGAGGTCAGACGTGGGGTTCGCGAAGCCAGCGATGCCCGTCGTCCGGCGTCCTGCCGGGAGTGCCCCGCGGGGGCCGGATGCGGGAGGAACCACGGGGCCGTAGACAACTTCGCGCGATCGTCAGCCAGGCGGTCGTGCGTCGGTCCGAAGTCCCTGCGTTCCTCCCGCACCCTGCAGGCGTGCACCCGTCGGCTACGGTTCCAGCGTGCCGCTGCGCTGCCTCCTCGCCCTCGCCGGCGGACTCGTGCTGGCGGCGGCCTTCGAGCCGGTCGGCTGGGCGTGGCTGATGCCCGTCGGCATCGCGGCACTCGTCTTCTCCGTCCGCGGCCTGGGGCCCGGACGGGCGTGGATCCCGAGCCTGCTGTTCGGCATCACGTTCACCTACGCGGTGATGGAGTGGATGCGCGCGGTCGGCACCGACGCCTGGATCGCCATGTGCGCGATGGAGGCTGCCTTCTTCGTCCCGCTGGGCATCGGCCTCTCGTGGAGCATGCGCCTGCGGGCCTGGCCGGTCTGGGCGGCGCTGTGGTGGGTGGGCATCGAGACGTGGCGCAGCGGCTTCCCCTTCTCCGGGATGCCGTTCGGCCGACTCGCCTACGCCACGGCCGGCACGCCGTGGGCCGACGCCCTGCCGTGGCTGGGGATGACCGGGGTCAGCCTCCTCGTCGCGCTGACCGGCACGACCCTGGCGTGGGTGCTGCTGCAGCTGCGTGCGCCGTCGCGGGCCGCGTACGTCGCCGTGGCCGGGCTCGTCGCCGTGACGTTGGCCCCGGCCCTCGTGCCCTACCCCGTCGAGGAGACCGGCACCACCACGGTGGCCGCCGTGCAGGGTGACGTGCCCGGCACGGGGCTCAACGTGCCGGCGGTCCACCGCGAGGTCACCGCCGACCACGTCCGGCTCACCCGCGAGCTCGCGGACGCGGTGGCGGCGGGGGAGCAGGAGGCACCCGACTTCGTGGTGTGGCCGGAGAACTCGACCGCCGTCGACCCCTTCCTCGACCCCGGGATCAACGCGGGCATCGTCGCGGCGTCCGACGCGATCGACGTGCCGATCATCGTGGGCGGGACCAACAGCGACCCGCTCGACGACGGCCAGGTCCTCAACCAGGGGATCGTCTACCACCCCGGCCTCGGCGGCGGCGACCGCTACACCAAGCGGCACCCGGTGCCCTACGGGGAGTACATCCCCTTCCGCGGCAGCAGCTGGATGCCCTCCACCTACGGTCGGCTGACCGAGGTGCCCCGCGACATGGTGCGCGGCACCAGCCTCGAGCCGCTGCGGGTCGCCGACGTACTGGTGGCCGACGCGATCTGCTTCGACGTGGCCTACGACGAGGGGATCGCCGGGCAGGTCGCCAGCGGCGCCGAGCTCGTGACGGTGCAGACCAGCAACGCGATGTTCAGCCGCACCGACCAGCTCGCGCAGCAGTTCGAGATCAGCCGGCTGCGCGCCCAGGAGACCGGCCGATGGGTGGTGGTGGCGGCGATCAACGGCATCTCCGGCGTCGTACGCCCCGACGGCACCGTCGTCGCGTCCGTGCCGGCGCGCGGCCAGGAGGTCCTCGTCGAGACCGTCGGGCTCAGCTCGACGCTCACCCCGGCCGTGCGCATGGGTGTCTGGCCCGCTCGGCTCGCCCTCGTGTTCCTCGTCTGCCACACGCTGGCGGTGCTCGTCACCTATCGTCGTCGCCGACGTGGCGACCGCCCCGTCCCCGAAGCCGTAGGAGCGAGGTAGCTGCACGTGGGAGTCGAAGGTCTCGGGCGGTGCGTGATGGTCGTCCCCACCTACAACGAGTCCGAGAACCTCGAGTGGATCGTGGGCCGGCTCCGCACGGCGCAGCCGGGGGTCGACGTGATGGTCGTCGACGACAACAGCCCCGACGGCACCGGGGCGATCGCCGACCGCCTGGCCGCCGAGGACGAGGCGGTCTCGGTGGTGCACCGCACGGAGAAGGCGGGCCTGGGTGCGGCCTACCTCCACGGCTTCGACGTCGCGCTGAGGGCCGGCTACGACGTCATCGGGGAGATGGACGCCGACGGCTCCCACCAGCCCGAGCAGCTCCAGCGCCTCCTCGACGCCCTGCGCACCGCCGACCTCGTCATCGGCTCGCGCTACGTCCCCGGCGGCTCGGTGGTCAACTGGCCGCTGCAGCGCCTGCTGCTCTCGCGCGGGGGCAACCTCTACGTCCGGCTGCTGCTCGGGATGCGGGTCAAGGACGCCACCGCCGGCTACCGGCTGTTCCGCCGGAGCACGCTCGAGGCGATCGACCTTGGATCGGTGCGGTCTACTGGGTACGTGTTCCAGACCGATCTCGCCTACCGCACGGTGAGCCGCGGCCTGCGCCTCGTCGAGGTGCCGATCGACTTCGTCGAGCGCGAGCGGGGCGACTCCAAGATGAGCGGCCAGGTCGCGAGCGAGTCGCTGCGCAAGATCACCAGCTGGGGGCTGTCCGAGCGACGTGCCCGGCTCACGCGCCACAAGGTGCGGGCATGACCCAGTCGAGGGCGCCCCGCGGCGCCTCGCGACCGCCGCAGCGCCGTCGGCGGGCGTGGCTGCGCCCGCTGCTGGCCGTCGCCTTCGTGGTGGTGCCGCTGGCCGAGATCTGGGCGATCCTCCAGGTCGGCCAGCTGGTCGGGCCGTGGTGGACCATCGCGCTCCTGGTGCTCGACAGCCTCGTCGGCGCCTGGCTCATCAAGCGAGAGGGCGGACGCGCGTGGCGCGCCCTGCGCGAGGCCCTCCAGGGTGGCCGGATGCCCGCCCGCGAGCTCGCCGACGGGGCGCTGATCCTCATCGGCGGCACCCTCATGCTCAGCCCCGGGTTCCTGCTCGACCTGCTCGGGATCCTGCTCATCCTGCCCTTCACCCGACCGGTCGCGCGTCGCCTGCTGACCTCGGTCGTGGAGCGCCGCCTGGTCGTGGCGCCCTTCGCGCCGGGGGTGGGGCCAGGGTTCGGGGCCGGGTTCGGCCCTGGAAACGCACGACGCCCCGGACCCGGGCCCGAGGGCCCGGTCGTCCAGGGCGACGTGGTCGACTGAGTCGAGTCGCGCTCAGAGCGTCAGGAGACGCGCTTCTTCTTGTTCGCGCGGTGCAGGTGCGCGGGACCGATCTCGCCGCCGCGCAGCAGCTCCAGGCGCTCCTTGAGGATGTCCTCGAGCTCCTTCTCCGAACGCCGCTCCAGCAGCATGTCCCAGTGCGTACGAGCCGGCTTCTCGACCTTCTCCTCGGGGAGGATGCCCGCCGTGCTCAGTGCCTCCGCGCCGCAGCGCGGGCACTCCCACACGGCCGGGACGTCGGCCTCGACCGACATCGTGACCTCGAAGTCGTGTCCCTGCTTGCACCGGTATCCGACCTGCTGCCGAGCAGCGAACTCGATGCCGCGCTCGTCCTCGAAACTCTGGCCTCCGAGCCTCGCGCCACGCAGTGTGCGCTCCGCCACCGTGCCCACCTCCAGTTTGGGTTGCTGACCCCGTCGAGTGTGTCCGGGGTTGTAGGTGTAACGAGCCAGACGCCGTGTCGTGACGCCACTTGTGGTGGCGCGGCTCGTTCCCTTGATCCTTCAACGGTAGCGGGGGACCCCACATTCCGCGGATCTCGCGTTGTCCCGACCACGCTCAGGCGGGGCGGCGTCCACCCGCAGGGGTGATGAGCACCACACGCAGGGGTGAGCAGGCGGGTACGACCGGCCCTCGCGACCCGTCCGGAGGGCCGTCGTGACACCTCTCAGATGACGGCGGGGACGTCGTTGCCGGCGTCGCGGATGCCGCGGGCGGTGTCCACGCGCATCAGCAAGAGACCGCCGACGACGAAGAAGATGATCAGCGCGAAGATCGCCGGTCGGTAGGAGTCGGTGAAGGTGTAGACGAGGCCGAACACGAGCGTCCCGAACCACGACGTGCCCCGCTCCATCGCGTGGTAGAAGCTGAAGTACTCGGCCTCCTTGCCGCGGGGGATCAGCAGCGAGAAGTAGGACCGGGCGAGTGCCTGCGTGCCGCCGAGGACGATGCCGATGGCGACGCCGAGGGCGAGCAGCGGCAGGAGGGACTCCTCGGGGATGAACAGTGCCGCCGTCACGATGAGCATCCACACGACCAGGCCGCCGAGGATGGTCGACTTCGCGCCGCGCACGGCGGCGATCCGGCCGAAGAGCAGCGCGCCGCCGACCGCCACGAACTGCACGAGCAGGTAGACGCCGAGCATCGTGCCCTGCGGGAAGCCGAGCTCCTCCACGCCGTAGACGGAGGCCTGGCTGATGACGGTCTGGATGCCGTCGTTGAAGAACAGGTAGGCCAGCAGGAACGTGAGCGCGACGGGGTAGTTGCGCATGTCCTTGAGGGTCTGCAGCAGCTGGCCGAAGCTGCGCTGCAGCACGCCGCCCTCGACCTGCTCGACGTGCACCGGCGGGTGGTTCTGGAGCCCGCGCCAGGGGATGAACGTGAAGGCCGCCCACCACACGGCGGCGGAGAGCAGCGAGATGCGCACCGCCATGCCCTCGGTGAGCCCGAAGGTGTCGTGGAAGCTGACCAGCACGAAGTTGAGCGCCAGCAGCAGGCCTCCGCCGGCGTAGCCGTAGGCCCAGCCCCGCGTCGAGACCCGGTCGCGCTCGGACTCGTCGGAGATCAGCGGGAGGATGGCGTCGTTGAACACCGCCGACGCGCCGAAGCACAGGTTGGCCAGGACGAACGTGATGGCGCCGAGCTGCCAGTTGTCGCCGGTCATGAAGAACAGCAGCGCCGCGAAGAACGACCCGGTCCAGGCGAAGCCGGCGAGCATGTCCTTCTTGCGCGCCGTCCGGTCCGCGACGGCGCCGAGCAGCGGCAGCACGAGCGCCGAGATCAGCGTGGAGAAGGTGATGACGTAGGCCGGGAGGGCGCCGGGCGCCACGGCGATGCCCAGCACCGAGACCCGATCGTCGACCGCGGCCTCCTCGGCGATGGCGATGAGGTAGGGCCCGAAGAGGACGCCGGCGATCGTGGTGGCGAAGGCGCTGTTGGCCCAGTCGTAGAAGTACCAGGCCTTCTGCTCCTGGGCCCGCACCAGCGGCCTCAGGTCGGCGATGCCACCGTCGACGTCACTCATGCCTCATCCTTCACCGGAGGGTTCCACTGCCCGCGGGCGCGGAGCACGTCCCTGAGTATGTCCGTGCGATCGGTCATGAGGCCGTCGACACCACGGTCGAGGAGGACGTTCATCTCGGCCGGGTCGTCGATGGTCCACACGTGCACCTCCACGCCGGCGGCGTGCGCGCGTCGTACGAGCCCTCGGGTGACCACGACGAGCCGGCCACGCCGGTGCGGCACCTGCAGGGCGACCGGTCGGCCGCGGGTCAGCAGGCGCGCGAGCCGGCCGCTGGGGGAGAGCACGAAGGCGACCACCTCCAGCGGGTGCGCCGAGGTGGCGACGCGTCCGCGCGTGCGCCGCCGGAACGCCGCCATCCGCCGCCCGGAGAACGACCCGATCAGCACGCGGTCCCATGCCCGGCGCTCCTCGATGAACCGCGCGAGCGCCTCGACGGCTCCCTCGGACTTGAGGTCGATGTTGAAGCGGGCCTCCGGGAACGCCTCGAACAGCTCCGCGAGCGTCGGCACCCGCTCCCGCCCGCCGATGAGCGCCTGCTGGACCTCGGCCCAGGTGCTCTCGGAGATGGTGCCCGTGCGGTCGGTGACGCGGTCCAGGACCGTGTCGTGGAAGGCGAGCAGGACGCCGTCACTGGTGACGTGCACGTCGGTCTCGAGGTAGGTGTAGCCGAGCGCCACCGCGTGGGTGAAGGCCGCCAGCGTGTTCTCCAGCCCCTCGATCTCGGGGTGGTAGGCCCCACCGCGGTGTGCGAAGGCGAGCGGGTGCGGCGAGTCGAGGTAGGCCGACGAGGCCGGAGTCGGCGAGGGGAGTGGCGCGGTCACGGCATGAGTATGCGGGTGAGGAGTACGGTCAGGGGATGGAGAGCATGACCTGTCCCCGCTGCGGCGTCGAGATGCAGGAGCGAGACCTCGGCCAGGCCACCGTCCGCCAGTGCCCGGAGGGCCACGGCGTCTTCCTCGACCGCGCCGACCTCGGCCTCCTGGTCGAGGCCGAGACCGACTGGCACCGCAACGCCGGCCAGCACACCGCGCCCATGCCCCGCATCACCGCCGACATGACCGCCCCGCCCGCCGCCGGCAAGGTCTCCCGCGCGTGGGTGGAGACGCTGTTCAACTAGCTCGCTCCGCTCGCGGTGTCCGCGGCGCTGGAAGCCCGCTCGTTCGTCGTCGCGGGCGCGCCGCGGACGCTCCCTCGGGTCAGCCGTGCTCGAGCAGTGCCCCCGAGAGGTCCGCGCGTCCCAAACTTCAGATGTCTCTGAAGGTCTCGATGTTGGCGCCGAGCTCGTTGAGGCGCTCGGCGAGGTCCTCGTAGCCGCGGTGGATGACGTACGTCGAGCGCAGCACGCTGCGGCCCTTGGAGGCCAGCATCGCGAGCAGGATCACCACGGCCGGGCGCAGCGCCGGCGGGCAGACGATCTCCGCGCCGGAGAAGTGCGTCGGTCCCTCGACGAGCACCCGGTGGGGGTCGAGGAGCTTGACCTGGGCGCCGAGCTTGTTGAGCTCGGTGAGGTAGATGGCGCGGTTCTCGTAGACCCAGTCGTGCAGCAGCGTCTGCCCCTCGGCGACCGCGGCGATGACGGCGAAGAACGGCAGGTTGTCGATGTTGAGGCCGGGGAACGGCATCGGGTGGATCTTGTCGAGCGGCGCCCGCAGCTCGGAGGCGTGGGTGGTGATGTCGACCAGGCGGGTCTCGCCGTTGAGCGCGACGTACTCCTCGGAGCGGTCGTAGCGGAAGCCCATCTCCTCGAGCGTCGCGAGCTCGATCTCGAGGAACTCGATCGGCACCCGGTGGATGGTGATCGAGGACTTCGTGACGATCGCCGCCGCGAGCAGCGACATGGCCTCGATCGGGTCCTCGGAGGGGGCGTAGTCGACGTCGACGTCGATGGACGCCTTGCCGGTCACCCGCAGCGTCGTGGTGCCCACGCCCTCGACCTCGACGCCGAGCTTGCGGAGGTAGAAGCACAGGTCCTGGACCATGTAGTTGGACGAGGCGTTGCGGATGACGGTCGTGCCCGGGTGGAGCGCGGCGGCCATGAGCGCGTTCTCGGTCACGGTGTCGCCGCGCTCGGTCAGCACGATCGGGCGCTCGGGCTCGAGGGCGCGGTTGACGCTCGCGTGGTAGGCGCCGTCGGTGGCCTTCACCTCGAGGCCGAATGGGCGCAGGGCGGCCATGTGGGGCTCGACCGTGCGCGTGCCGAGGTTGCAGCCACCGGCGTAGGGCAGCTCGAACTCGTCGACGCGGTGGAGCAGGGGACCGAGGAACATGATGACCGAGCGGGTGCGCCGCGCGGCGCCCTCGTCGATCTGGGACAGGTCGAGCTCGGCGGGCGGGATGATCTCGAGGTCGTTGTCCTCGCCCACCCACCGGGTGACCACGCCGAGGGAGTTGAGCACCTCGAGCAGCCGGTTGACCTCCTCGATGCGGGCGACCTTGCGCAGCGTCGTACGTCCCTTGTTGAGCAGGGACGCGCACAGCAGTGCGACGCCGGCGTTCTTGGACGTCTTCACCGTGATGGAGCCGGAGAGCGTGGTCGGGCCGTCGACGCGCAGGTGCGTCGGGCCGGCGCCGAGGGCCACGATCTCGGAGTCGAGGGCGGAGCCGATGCGGGCGAGCATCTCGAGCGAGAGGTTCTGGTGGCCCTTCTCGATGCGGTTGATGGCACTCTGGCTGGTGCCGAGCAGGTCGGCCAGCTGGTGCTGGGTGAGTCCCCGGTGCTTGCGGGCGTCGCGGATCAGGTTGCCGATGCGACCCTTGTAGTCAGCCATGTGCACCACGGTATCTCAGATATGAGATAACGCCAGTCGGCACGCGCCGGGGCAGTTCGCGTCGGGACGCCCGCAGGAGGGGACGGGTGTGGGCTGCCTCGTGGCAGTATCGCGACCATGCGCGCAACCACCATCCACGCCCCCGGCGACATCCGTTTCGAGGAGGTCCCGGACCCCACGATCGAGGAGCCCACCGACGCCATCATCAAGGTGGTCGCCGGCTGCATCTGCGGCTCGGACCTGTGGCCCTACCGCGGTGAGAACGACGTCGACCCGGGGACGACCATCGGCCACGAGTGCGTGGGCGTGGTGGAGGAGGTCGGCTCGGAGGTGAGCCGGACCAAGGTCGGCGACTTCGTCATCGTGCCGTTCTGCCACTGCGACAACACCTGCCCGCACTGTGTGGCGGGCATGCAGTCCGCGTGCGTGAACCTCGGGATCACCCAGAGCGGCCAGGGGGAGTACGCCCGCGTCACCCAGGCCGACGGCAGCCTCGTCGCCACGGACGGCATGCCCGACGCGAACATGATCCCGTCGCTGCTCGCGCTCACCGACGTGATGGCCACCGGCTGGCACGCCGCCGTCGCCGCCGGCGTGAAGCCCGGCGATACCGCCGTCGTGGTCGGCGACGGAGCCGTCGGTCTCAGCGGCGTGCTGGCGGCCGCCCAGCTCGGGGCGGAGCGGGTGGTGGCGATGTCGCGCCACGAGCCCCGGCAGGAGATCGCCCGCGCCTTCGGCGCCACGGACATCGTCGCCGAGCGCGGCAAGGAGGGCGGCGCCCGCATCATGGAGCTGACCGACGGGGTCGGCGCGGACGCGGTGCTCGAGTGCGTCGGCACCGACCAGGCGATGAAGACGGCGTTCGCCGTCGCCCGTCCGGGCTCGACCGTCGGCTTCGTCGGCGTGCCGCACGGCGTCGAGCTGCCGATCCGCCGGATGTTCCAGAAGAACGTCGGCCTGGCCGGCGGGATGGCCCCGGTGCGCCGCTACCTCCCCGACCTGCTGGAGCGCGTCCTCTCCGGGGCCATCGACCCCGGCCGCGTCTTCGACCTGACGCTGCCCATGGCGGAGTCCGCCGAGGGCTACCGCGCCATGGACGAGCGCCGCGCGATCAAGGTCCTCCTCCAGCCGTGAGTGGGTCCGACAGCCCGCTGGTGCTCGGGCCGCTCCTGCGCCACGTCGACGAGACGTCGGCAGCCGTGTGGGTCGAGACCCGCGACGCGGGCACCGTCACGGTGCGGCGGGGTGAGACGTCCGCCAGCGCCCGGACCTTCGCGGTCCACGGGCACCACTACGCGCTCGTCGAGCTGGGCGACCTGCAGCCCGGGTCGACCGAGGCCTACGCCGTCGAGGTCGACGGCGAGCGGGTCTGGCCCGAGGCCGGCTCTCCCTTCCCGGCTCCCGTGATCGCCACGCTGGAGCCCGGGCGCCCGCTGCACCTGGCCTTCGGGTCGTGCCGCACCTCGGTGTCGCACGACGAGAAGGGCAACGGCACCCACGGCGTCGACGCGCTCCGGGCGTGGGCGCTGCGCGTGGCGGACCACGCCCCGCCGGTCGACCCCGACGACCCGGACCTGGCGCCCGACCGGCTGCCCGACCTCCTGCTCTTCCTCGGCGACCAGGTCTACGCCGACGAGACCACCGAGGCGATGCAGGAGTTCATCGAGTCGCGTCGCGACATCAGCGAGCCGCCGTGGACCGAGCTCCAGGACTTCGAGGAGTACGCCCACCTCTACAAGCTGGCCTGGTCCGACGACGCCAACCGCTGGCTGCTGTCCACCGTCCCGAGCGCGATGATCTTCGACGACCACGACATCCGCGACGACTGGAACACCTCGATGGCCTGGCGTCAGGAGATGGAGGCGACGTCGTGGTGGCACGGCCGCATCGTGGCCGGCCTGGCGTCCTACTGGGTCTACCAGCACCTCGGCAACCTCTCGCCGGCCGACCGGGCCGAGGACGAGATCTACGCCAAGGTGCTCGCGCACGCCGGCGACGACGAGCTCGACCTCGGTGACGTCCTGGACGCCTTCGCCGAGCGGGTCGACCAGCTGCCGTCGACGTACCGCTGGAGCCACACGCGCGACTTCGACACCCAGGCCCGCCTCGTCGTGGTCGACTCGCGGGCGGCCCGCCAGCTCGACCCGGACAGTCGCGCGATGCTCGACCCGGACGAGGCGGCATGGCTCGACCAGCAGCTCCGTGGCGACGTCGACCACCTGTTCATCGGCACGTCACTGCCGTTCCTGCTGGCGCGCGGGCTGCACCACCTCGAGGCGTTCGGCGAGGCGCTGGCCGGCGGCGCCTGGGGTGAGCGGGGCAGCAAGGTGGGCGAGAAGCTGCGCACGACCGTCGACCTGGAGCACTGGGGGGCCTTCCAGCGCAGCTTCCAGGAGCTGGCGCAGCAGACGATGGAGGTGGCGGCGGGGGAGCGCGGCAGGGCCCCGTCCACGGTCACGTTCCTCTCCGGCGACGTGCACCACAGCTATGTCAGCGAGGCCCGCCCGGCCAGGGGCGGCCGGCGCCTTGAGTCCACGGTCCTGCAGGCGGTGTGCTCGCCGATCCGCAACCCGCTGTCGCGCCACACGCGGTTCGCGACGGCCGTGCTGTCGTACGGGGTGGCCGGGCCGGTCGGCCGGCTCGCGTCGCGCTCGACGAAGGTCCCGGACGCGCCGCTGCGCTGGCACTACGCCGAGGGGCCCTGGTTCGACAACAACCTCGCGCTGCTGCGGGTGGCCGGGCGCGGCCTGCGGATGTGGTGGGTGACCGGCGAGGTCGTCGACGACCACGCGCGGCCGCGGCTGGCGAAGGTGGCTGCCTACGAGCTCGACGAGCAGGGGCACCCGCCGCCGCGCGAGGGCGTGGTGCGGAAGGCCCGGCGCCGGCTCAGACGGCGCTGAGGACGCGGTCGCGCCCGTGGGCGCAGTCGCAGGTGTCCGAGCACGGGAGGTAGGTGTGCGGCCCGTGGCCGCAGCCTCCGCACGGACGGTCGTGCGACAGGTGGACCGTGCTGGTCTCGACGGTGTCCCACATGGTGTTGCCCCCACAGCCTGGTGATCCGAGATGGTCTTTCCCCTATGACGTCCACGGTGCCAGCCCATGACGCGGCCCACGGGCGAACACGCCCGGAATTGCCCGATGTGGGGCACGAATGACCCGTTCGGGCCATGCCCGGTGGTCCGTCAGCGCGGTCGCGACCGGCCTAGGATCGGCGCATGGGTGCCGCACGGGTGGTCGAGCTGTCGGCGCAGCAGGCCCGGCGGGTCGCCGTACGCGCCCAGCTGCTGACCGCGCAGCGGCCCACCGACGTCCTCGACGTCGTCCGGCACCTCGGCTTCCTGCAGGTCGACCTGACGAGCGTCGTCGCGCGGCACGCCGACCTCGCGCTGTGGACCCGGCTCGGGAGCACCTACGAGCCGGAGGACCTCGAGGAGCTGGTCGGCAACGGCGCGGTCGTCGAGCACCAGGCGATGCTGCGGCCCAGCGAGGACATCGCGCTGTTCCGCGCCGACATGGACGCCTGGCCCGGCGAGCCCCCGCTCCGGGAGTGGCAGGAGGACGTCCGCGACTGGGTGGCGGCCAACGACGGCTGCCGGCGCGAGATCCTCGCCCTGCTGCGCTCCGAGGGACCCACGGCCGCGCGCGACCTGCCCGACACCTGCGAGGTGCCCTGGCGCTCGACGGGGTGGACCAACAACAAGAACGTGATGAAGCTGCTCGAGTGCCTGGAGGCGCGCGGCGAGGTGGCGGTCGCGTCCCGGGAGGGTCGCGAGCGTCGGTGGGACCTCGCCGAGCGGATCCACCCGGGTGATCCGGCGGTGCCGGCCGAGGAGGCCCACCGCGCCCTCGCGCAACGGCGCCTGCGCGCCCTCGGCGTCGCCCGCCCCCGCGCCCTCGAGGCGTGGCACGAGCCCTACGACGTGCGCGACGTCGGCGAGCCGGCCCGGGTGGAGGGGGTGCGCGGGCTGTGGCAGGTCGACCCGACCCTCCTCGAGGAGGCTGACGGCGCCTGGCGCGGCCGTACGGCGATCCTCTCGCCGCTCGACCGGCTCGTCTTCGACCGCAAGCGCATGGAGGAGCTCTTCGGCTTCGACTACCAGCTGGAGATGTACAAGCCCGCGGCCGCGCGCCGGTGGGGCTACTGGGCGATGCCGGTGCTCGACGGCGACGAGCTCGTCGGGAAGGTCGACGCCACCGCGGACCGGGAGGCGGGCGTGCTGGTCGTCGACGCAGTGCACGAGGACGGCGACTGGTCGCCCGACCGGCGGGCTCGGGTCGACGCGGAGCTGGACGCCCTGGCCGCGTGGCTGGGGCTCGAGGTGGAGCGCGCCTGACACCGTGTGTCGGGACAGTCCTTGTTCGGCTCCACCTGTACGGGAGCGCCCCGGGGTACTCGCGGACACGTGGGGGCGAACATCGACTGACCATCCCTTCCGAGGCCAGCGGCCGCCTCAGGCCGTGCGCACGACGGCGAGGACCGTCTCGTCGGGCGCGTCGCCGACGCAGCCCACGAGCCGGGCGCCGTCGCCCAGCGGGGCGTCCACGACGCGCGCCAGCTCGATCTCCGCCGAGCCGGCACGCACGGTCGTCACGACGCCACTGTGGATGACGGAGTCGACGGCGTCGATCGGGGGGCCGGAGGCCTCGCTCCCGCTGCCGCGGACGTGCATCCGGGCCGGGATGTCGATGCGCGTGCCGCCGTCCTCGAAGAACATCGGTGACTGCTCGGCCCCGGTGAGGACGGCCGTCACAAGGGTGGCGGCCCACACCGGGTCGCCGCAGCCGTCGTAGACCCAGCGCTCGCCGAGCACGGAGTGGTGGGCGGTGGTGACCAGGTGCTCCTCGGCCGCGGGCAGGGGTGCGGCGCGGTAGGTGAGCGGCACCTGCAGGAGAGCCCCGTCCGTGGTGCGCCACAGGAGGGTCTCGACGCCCACCTCGCCGGCGGGGTCGTCGAAGCGGTACTCCGCGACCTTCTCCGCGACGACCAGACCCTCCGCCCAGGTCTGCGTGGGGAGCCACGTCGCGACGGGCTCCTGCTTGGACGGCGTGAGCGTGGCGCGGTGGACGATGCCCATGCCCGGAGCCTAGAGGTCGAGGTCGAGCGCCTCGGCGAGCCGCTCGGGCTCGGCCACGGCGAGGGTGGCCCCCGGGTGCCGGATGGTGGCGGTCGGGTCGATGGCCGGCACCGGCTCGTGGAAGCGCAGGCACAGCGCGCGGTCGCCGTTGGTGGTGAAGGAGACGCCGCGGTCGCTCAGGGACAGGTGCGGCGGGCCTGCGGTCTTCGCGAAGCCGAAGCCGCCGGTGACCTCGGCCCCGGCGATGTTGCTGCGCGGGGTGAGCAGCCGCCTGGGCCCGTAGCGGACGTAGAGCCACGACGGCCCGACCTCGACGGTCGTCGTCCGGGGGGTGATCCCGAACGGGCGGGCGGCGCGGGCGTACGACGGCGCGAAGGCGAAGTCGAAGGAGGTGACCGGCTCGACGGTGGTCTCGCCGCCGGGCTCGCCCACGAGCCCGCGCAGCGCGGCGCCCGCGGGGACCCGGTAGGGCTGGAGCAGCGCGGCGGCGCGGCCGGGCACGCGGAGAAACGCGCGGCTCCCGCCGGCCGGAGCCGCCACGACGTGGTGGTCCATCCCGACCGACACCGGACCGCGTCGCACGGTCCACGACCACGTGCGCAGCTCGGGGTCGACGCGCGTGATCTCGAAGTCGACGGCGACCCCGGCGGGGCCGTGCACGCGGCCCGACGTGCCGACCGCGAGGACCGGGTCGCTCGACTCGACGTGGGTGATCAGCTGAGCCCAGTCCGGCCAGGTGCCGGGGGTGGTGAAGCGTCGCCAGGCCTCACCGGCACTGGCGGGTCCCTGCGCCTCGACGAGCACCGGGGCCCTCCGTCAGAGCTCGACGGTGTCGTTGTCGCCCAGGTCGGGCTTGCTGCGACCGATCAGCCCCTTGGCGAGCTCGATCGCGGAGACGACCTTGCCGGGGGACTCCCAGTACTCCGCGGTGGCGCCGTCGACCTGCAGGAGCACGTTGGTCGGGTCCTCGGGGCCGCCGGTCATGAAGGCGCCGGCCGAGGCGTCCCAGAGCTCCTCGAGCTTGGCCCGGTCGTCGTTGACCCGCGCGGTGCCGGTCAGCGAGACCCAGCCGACGTCGCTGGCGTAGGACACGTTGACCCGCGGGTCGGCCTGGATGGCACGCACCTTGTCGGTGTCGCGCTCGGTGAGGAACCACGTCGTGCCCGGGTGCTCGAAGTCCTGGTTGCCCATCGGGGTCGAGACCAGCGACCCGTCACCGGCGATGTAGGTGAGCACGGCGATGCGGGTCTCCTTCATGATCTCGGCAACGGTCGCGAGCTGGTCGTCATGGGTGGTCATGTCCTCGACACTGGCACGCCGGTCAAGGCGGGCACCCCATCCGGAGGGGCGGGCGGTCACACACCTCCCCAGCGGCGCGTCGTACTGGCAGGATTGCCGCAGCCACGGGGCGGCGGACACGCCGGGAGCGACGAGGGAGACGCGGACGATGACGAGCACACACCCAGCCGACGACCATGCGCTGATCAGGGTCGAGGGCGCGAGGGAGAACAACCTCAAGAACGTGTCGGTGGACCTGCCGAAGCGCCGGCTCAGCGTCTTCACGGGCGTCTCCGGCTCCGGCAAGAGCTCGCTGGTCTTCGCGACCATCGCGGCGGAGTCGCAGCGGATGATCAACGAGACCTACAGCGCCTTCGTGCAGGGGTTCATGCCCTCGCTGTCGCGTCCCGACGTCGACCACCTCGAGGGCCTGACCACGGCGATCATCGTCGACCAGGAGCGGATGGGCGCCAACCCGCGGTCCACCGTCGGCACCGCGACCGACGCCAACGCGATGCTGCGGATCCTCTTCAGCCGGCTCGGGGACCCCTACGTCGGGCCGCCGACGGCGTACTCCTTCAACGTCCCGACCCGCAAGGCGAGCGGGATGATGACGACGGAGAAGGGCGGTCGCACCGAGCGGCGGATCGCCAAGCAGGAGGTCTACCTCGGCGGCATGTGCCCGCGCTGCGAGGGCATGGGCAAGGTCAACGACATCGACCTGACCGCGCTCTACGACGAGGAGAAGTCGCTCTCGGACGGCGCCCTCACCGTGCCCGGCTACTCCATGGACGGGTGGTACGGCCGGCTCTTCGAGGGCATGGGCCTGCCGATGGACAAGCCGATCAAGTCGTTCACCAAGAAGCAGCTCGAGACGATGCTGTGGTCGGAGCCGACCAAGCTCAAGGTGGAGGGCGTCAACCTCACCTTCACCGGCATGATCCCGCAGATCCAGAAGTCGATCCTGTCCAAGGACCCCGAGGCGATGCAGCCGCACATCCGGCGGTTCGTCGACCGGGCGGTGACCTTCCAGACCTGTCCCGAGTGCGAGGGCACGCGGCTCACGCCCGAGGCGCGGAGGTCGAAGATCAACGGCATGTCGATCGCCGACCTGTGCGCGATGCAGATCAGCGACCTCGGCGACTGGGTCCGCGACCTCGACGAGCCGTCGGTCGCGCCGCTGCTCAAGGGCCTGCAGCACCTGCTCGACTCGTTCTCCGAGATCGGCCTGGGCTACCTCTCGCTCGACCGCCCGGCCGGCACCCTGTCCGGTGGCGAGGCGCAGCGCACCAAGATGATCCGTCACCTCGGCTCGTCCCTCACCGACGTCACCTACGTCTTCGACGAGCCCACGATCGGGCTGCACCCGCACGACATCGAGCGGATGAACAACCTGCTGCTCCAGCTGCGCGACAAGGGCAACACCGTGCTGGTGGTCGAGCACAAGCCGGAGACCATCGCGATCGCCGACCACATCGTCGACATCGGCCCCGCCGCGGGCGCTGCGGGCGGCAGCATCTGCTTCGAGGGCGACCTCGAGGGGCTCCGGAGGAGCGGCACGATCACCGGTAAGCACCTCGACGACCGGGCGACGCTGAAGGACACCGTGCGCGAGGCCACCGGGACCATGGAGGTGCGCGGCGCGAGCACGCACAACCTCAAGGACGTCGACGTGGACGTGCCGCTCGGCCTGCTGACCGTCGTCACCGGCGTCGCCGGGTCGGGCAAGAGCTCGCTCATCCACGGCTCGCTCGCCGGGCGCGACGAGGTGATCGTCATCGACCAGGGCGCCATCAAGGGGTCGCGGCGCAGCAACCCGGCGACCTACACCGGGCTGCTCGAGCCGATCCGCAAGGCCTTCGCCAAGGCCAACGGGGTCAAGCCGGCGCTGTTCAGCGCCAACTCCGAGGGCGCGTGCTCGACCTGCAACGGCGCCGGGGTCATCTTCACCGAGCTCGGCCCGATGGCCACCGTCGAGTCGCCGTGCGAGGAGTGCGAGGGGCGCCGGTTCAAGGCCGAGGTCCTGGAGTACACCCTCGGCGGCAAGGACATCGCCGAGGTGCACGAGATGTCGGTCCTCGCCGCGCGCGAGCTCTTCAGCGACGGGGAGGCCAGGATCCCGGCCGCGATGAAGATCCTCGAGCGGCTCGTCGACGTCGGTCTGGGCTACCTCTCGCTGGGCCAGCCCCTGACCACGCTGTCGGGCGGCGAGCGCCAGCGCCTCAAGCTGGCCACGCAGATGGGGGAGAAGGGCGACGTCTACATCCTCGACGAGCCCACCACCGGCCTGCACCTCGCCGACGTGGAGAACCTCCTCGGCCTGCTCGACCGCCTCGTCGACTCCGGCAAGTCGGTCATCGTCATCGAGCACCACCAGGCCGTCATGGCCCACGCCGACTGGATCATCGACATCGGCCCCGGCGCCGGCCACGAGGGCGGCACGATCGTCTACGAGGGCCCGCCGGCCGACATGGTCGCGGCGAAGGAGCCGACGCTCACGGGCAAGCACCTGGCTGCGTACGTCGGCGCGTGATGCTGCTCCTCCACGGGCTCGGCGCCACCGGCGGGGTCTGGCGCGGCGTCCTCCGCCCGCCGCGGGCGCTGGCGCCCGACCTGCCCGGTCACGGCGGCGCTGCCTGGGACCCGCCCTACACCTTCGAGCGGCACGCCGAGGCGGTGCGACCCCTCCTCGAGTCCTTCGACCACCCGGTGCCGGTGCTCGGACACTCGATGGGCGGCGTGGTCGCGCTCGCCCTGGCCGCGCTGGCGCCCGAGCGGGTGACCGCCGTGGTGGCGCTCGGCGTGAAGGTGTCGTGGCCGCCCGAGGACGCGGCGCGGGCGGTGGCGACGGGCGAGCGTCCGGTGACGGCCTACGACACGCGCGAGCAGGCGGTCGACCGGTTCCTGCGCGTCTCCGGCCTCGCCGGGCTGGTGCCCGCCGACGACCCGATGGTGGACACCGCCGTCGTGGACCGCAGCGCCGCGGGAGAGGGGAGTGGCTGGCGGCTCGCGCAGGACCCGCGCACGTTCGCCGTCGGCGTGCCCGACATGGCCGGCCTGCTCGCCGCCGTCGCGTGCCCGGTCGTGCTCGCCCGCGGCCAGCACGACCCGATGGTCACCGCGCAGGACCTCGAAGGGCTGGTGACCGACCCGGTGAGCCTGCCGGGGCTGGGGCACAACGCCCACGTCGAGGACCCGTCGGCGGTGCTCGCCCTGGTCCCGTGAGCACGACTGACGGCCCGGGCGACTGCGCAGCAGGGCCTCAGACCTGGCAGACCGGGCACCAGTAGAGCCGGCGGGCCGCGATCTCGCCGTCCTGGACCGGCGTGCCGCAGATGCGGCAGGGCAGGTCGGTGCGGCGGTAGACGTAGTGCGCGTCCTCGCGGCGCGGCCGGCCCGAGGGGCGTTCGCGGTCCTCGGGGAGCGTCGTGACGATGCGACCCGCGCGGACCCCGGCGCGCAGCAGCACCACCAGGTCGTCCCACAGCGCGTGGAGGACGGCGGCGTCGTGGTCGCGGCCGGGCCGGAACGGGTCGAGGCGGTGGCGGAACAGGACCTCGGCCCGGTAGACGTTGCCGACACCGGCGACGACCGACTGGTCCATCAGCAGGGTCGCGATCGGGGCGCGGCTGCGCAGCACCCGGGCCACGAACGCCTCGACGTCCGGGCGTCGCCGCAGCGGGTCGGGACCGAGGCGGGCCAGGATGCGCCCGCGCTCGTCGTCGGTGAGCACCTCGCACGCCGTCGGGCCACGCAGCTCGAGCCAGTGACCGCCGCCGACCAGCCGCAGCCGCAGGGCGCCCCGGGGCGCCGGTGCGGGCAGCGTGCCGTCCCGGAACGTGCCGTAGAGGCCGAGGTGGACGTGGAGCCACAGGTCGTCGTAGCGGTGGAAGAGGTGCTTGCCCCAGGCGTCGGTGGCGCTCAGCGCGCGGCCGTCGAGCAGGCGCGCGCCGTCCTCGAACCTGCCCTGGGGGCTGTCGGCCGAGACGTGCCGGCCCCCGATGAGGCGGGCGTGTCGTCGGGCGAGTCGGTGGATGGTGTGTCCTTCTGGCACGGACCGATCGTTGCCGACGCCGACAAGCGAGCAGCCACCGGCGCCCGCCCCGGGACCTGCGAGCATGGCTGCATGAGCCCGACGGACCCCGCTCCCGGCGACACCTCCGACCTGCGGTCGACGGTGGCGACACGTCCCGTCGTCCTCGACGGCGGGCTGGCGACCCTGCTCGAGCGGCACGGCCACGACCTGTCCAGCCACCTCTGGTCGGCGCGGCTGCTGCGCGACGACCCGGCCGCCATCGAGGACGCCCACCGCGAGTTCTTCGCCGCGGGCGCCGAGGTGGCCACGACCGCTTCCTACCAGGTGTCGTTCGAGGGCTTCGGCACCGAGGGCGTGGACCGTGGCGAGGTCGAGCGGCTGCTGCGCCGCAGCGTGGCGCTGGCGGCTGCGGCGCGCGACGAGGCCGCACCGGGCGGCTGGGTGGCCGCCTCGGTCGGGCCGTACGGCGCCGTGCTGGCCGACGGCTCGGAGTACCGCGGCGACTACGGCCTGGACGTGGCCGCGCTGCGCGCGTTCCACCGGCCCCGGCTCGACGTCCTGGCCTCGACCGTCGGTGCGGGCGCCGACGTGCTGGCGGTCGAGACTGTCCCGTGCCTCGCCGAGGTCGAGGCCGTGCTGGCCGAGCTCGACGGCAGCGGCGTGCCGGCGTGGCTGTCGCTGTCCGCGAGCGAGGGTCGCACGCGGGCGGGGGAGCCGCTCGAGGAGGCGTTCGCGATGGCGGCCGACGTCGCCGAGGTCCTCGCGGTGGGCGTCAACTGCACGACCCCGGCCGACACGGGAGCCGCCGTGGAGGCCGCCGGTGCGCACAAGCCAGCCGTCGTCTACCCCAACTCGGGCCAGTCCTGGGACGCCGAGGTCCGGGCCTGGACCGGTCGCTCGGCGTTCCACCCCGAGGACGTCTCGGCGTGGGTCGCCGCCGGCGCCCGGCTCGTGGGCGGCTGCTGCCGGGTCGGCCCGGAGGACATCGCGTCGCTGCGGGAGGCGCTCGCCGGCTCCGCCTGAGCCGCCCGTCGGTGTCGCGGGAGTCGGTCCGAGGTCGGCCCGACGTCAGTCCGAGGTCAGCACGACGAGCTGCTGCGTCGCGCGGGTCATCGCGACGTACCGGTCGACCGCGCCGGTGATCCCGTCCCCGAGCCGCTCCGGGTCGACGAGCACGACCATGTCGAACTCCAGGCCCTTGGCGGTCTCCGGCGTCAGCGACCGGACCCGACCGCCGAACGCCCGCTCGAGCGTGGCGTCCCGGCTGTTGTCGCGGGATGCGTCGATGACCACGGCGGTGCCGTCGTGCGCGGCCAGCCAGCCGGCGAGGATCGCGTCGAGATCGGCGGCGGGGGAGTGGAGCACCGGCACGCCGCTCTCGCGGATCGACGTGGGGACGTTGGCCTCCGGCAGCGCGGCGCGGATGACCGGCTCGGCCTCGGCCATCACCTCAGCGGGCGTGCGGTAGTTGACGGTCAGTGGGGCGACCGTGGCGTGCGGCAGGCCGATCCGTGCGAGCCGTTCGCCCCAGGACTCGGTGAAGCCGCGGCGCGCCTGCGCGCGGTCGCCGACGATCGTGAAGCTGCGCGACGGGTTGCGCCGCAGGAGCACCTGCCACTCGGCGTCGGTCAGCTCCTGCGCCTCGTCGACCACCACGTGCGCGAACGGCCCGGCCAGCAGGTCGGCGTGGGCGGTGGGCAGCGCGCCGTCGTCCACGAGGGCCGTGCGGAGGTCGTGGTGGACGAGCATCGACACCAGCCCGTCGCCGTACTCGTCCGCACCGCTCTCGCGCGCCGTCGTGCGCAGGTCGTCGACGACCTCGTCCATCCGGGCGCGCTCGCGCGCCACGGCAGCGTGCGTACGACGCCGGCGGCGCGACGCCTCGGGGTCGCCGAGCCGCAGCCGCGCGGCGTCGAGCAGCGGCAGGTCGGCGTACGTCCACGCCTCGCCCTCGGCCCGGCGCAGCGCGGTGACCTCCTCGGGCGCCAGCCAGGGCGCGCAATGGCGGAGGTAGGCGGGGACGGACCACAGGTCGCCGACCACGTCGGTGTGCTCGAGCAGCGGCCACGCCCGGTCGACGGCGTCGCGCAGCGCGCCGTGCCGGTCGAGCACGCGCCGGAGGGCGTCGGGGGAGACGTCGTCGAGGGCATCGCCCAGCTTGTCCACAAGGATGGTGAGGACGGCGTCCCAGACGTCGTCGCGAGCCAGGTTGTGCGGTGTGCCCGGATCGGGGGAGGCGAAGGCCTCGGCCCACTCCGCGACGGTGAGCCGGACGTCGGCCCACGGCGTCTCGACCAGCATCGGTTCGGTGGGCGGCTCCTCGTGCAGCGCGACGGCCGGCTCGATGGCGGCGACCATCCTGACGTCGGCCTTGAGCGACGCCACGTGCGGGTCGGCCTCGGGGACGGCGCCCGCGGACTCGGGGACGAGGTCGCGGACGGTGCAGGTCTCCACGCCGTCCTCGCCGAGGCTGGGCAGGACGTCGCTGACGTAGGCGAGGTAGGGCTGGTGGGGCCCGACGAAGAGGACGCCACCGCGGCGGTGCCCGAGCCGGGGGTCGGCGTGGAGCAGGTAGGCCGTGCGGTGCAGCGCGACGACCGTCTTGCCGGTGCCCGGCCCGCCGTCGACCACCAGGGCGCCCCGCGAGCCGGCGCGCACGATGGCGTCCTGGTCGGCCTGGATGGTGGCGAGCACGTCGCGCATCCGTGGCGTCCGGCTGCCGCCCAGCGTGGCGATGAAGGCGGACTGGTCGTCGAGGGCGGCGGTGTGGGCGAGTCCCTCCTCGGTGAACGCCTCGTCCCAGTAGTCGACGATCCTGCCGGCCGTCCACCGGTAGCGACGGCGGCTGACAAGGCCGTGGGGCTGCGCGTGGGTGGCCGCGAAGAACGGCTCGGCGGCGGGCGAGCGCCAGTCGACCAGGAGCCGCCGGCCGCCGGGGTCGGCGAGGCCGAAGCGTCCGATGTACGTCGGCTCGTCGCGGTCGGCGTGCACGATGCGGCCCAGGCAGAGGTCGAGGTCGTAGCGCCGCAGGGCGCGCAGCCGGGCGGTCAGGCGGTGCACCTCCTGGTCGCGCTCCAGCGCGGCGGTGCCGTGGCCGGCGGGCATGCGCCGGGTCTCGGCGAGGCTCGTCTCGAGCTCGGTGACGGCGTGCGACAGGCTGTCGGCGACCGCCGCGAAGTGGGCGCGGTCCCGGTCGATGAGCGCGGGGTCCGCCTTGGCGGCGAGGGAGTCGGGGAGGGCGAACGGAGCGGTGTGCTGGTGGGGATCCGGCGAGGTCTCGGGCTGCATCACGCCGTGCAGTGTGGGGGAGCGACGGGGTCTTGCGGCAAGCCCCCGGATGGCCTATACGTTGAGAGTGGAGGCGGTCGCCTCCACGTCGTCGTGTTACCGCCGCGTTACTTTTGTGGCACGCGCGAGTACGTGTCGGGCGATTCCGCCCACGCCCCCGGTCCTCCGCCACTACGTTCCAGGAGCGGGGCATCGGGCCCCGCACCGACGAGTGAGGGAACGCATGGCGACGAGTGACGTGAACGGCCGGTCGACGTGGTGGCGGCGGGTCGCCGCCCGAGCCGTACCGGTCGCGATGGTGGCGGGCAGCATCGTCGTGACGGCCACCCAGCCGTCCTTCGCGGCGGACCCCGTGGACGGCGCCCGGACCGCCGGGGACCCCATGTTCCCCCACGTCGGCAACGGCGGCTACGACGCCCTGCACTACGACGTCGTCCTGGACTGGAACGCGACCGGCGTCGTCGGCACCTCCATGACCGGCGTCCTGGACTCGGCCAGCACCACGATGCGGGCCAGGACGACGGGCGCTCCGCTGCGGTCGTTCTCGCTCGACTTCGAGGGCCTGACCGTCGACTCCGTCACGGTCGACGGGGTGCCGGCGACGTACGAGCGGGTCGTCGACCCCGCGACCACCACCTACAAGCTCGTCGTGACACCGGCCGCACCCTTCGAGGGCGACTTCACGACGGTCGTCACCTACCACGGCGTGCCCAACCACCACGTGGACCCGGACGGCTCGTGGGAGGGCTGGGCCGCGACGTCGGACGGCGCCACCTTCATGGGTCAGCCGGTGGGGCCATGGCGGGCATCCCGCACAACAACATGCCGGGGGACAAGGCCACCTGGAGCTTCACCACCACGATCCCCAGCACCATCACCTCGGCGACCGGTCCCGGCGACAGCGCCGTGGTCGGCAACGGCGAGCTCGCCTCCAGGACCGTCAGCGAGGACGGCACCCGCACCACCTGGCGGTGGGTCCAGCAGGAGCAGATGGCCAGTGAATTGATCATCATCTCGATCGGCAAGTACGACGTCATCGAGTCGCAGGTGACGCTGTCCGACGGCCGCGTCATCCCGGAGTGGTCGTTCATGGACTCGTCGCTGTCGGCGGCCAACAAGACGACGATCACCAACCGCCGCGCGCTGCTCGGCACGATCATCACCCGGCTGGAGCAGCTCTACGGCCCCTACCCGGGCAACAGCACCGGCGTCGTCGTCGACACCGTGCCGAGCGGCATCAACTACGCCCTCGAGACGCAGGACCGCTCGTTCTTCCCGAGCACCGGCTCGGTCAACGGCAACACGCTGATCCACGAGCTCGCCCACCAGTGGAACGGCGACAACGTCACGCCGCAGCTGTGGACCGACATCTGGATGAACGAGGGCATGGCCACCTGGGGACCGAGCTGGCACACCAACGTGCTGGCGCCAGCCACGCCCAACCCGGGCGCGACCGAGACGACGTACTTCAACAGCTGGAACAACACGGCCTCGACGAGCGCGAACTGGGCCACCCCGCCCGGCGCGCAGACGAATCCCGCGAACATCTACGGCTACCAGACCTACACGCGCGGCGCCCAGTTCTGGGAGGCGCTCCGCACGGCGCTGCGCAACGACGACTTCCTCGAGGTCGTCCGGGAGTGGCAGACCCGGTACGCGGGCGAGAGCCGCAGCGGTGAGGACCTGAAGGCACTGGCCGAGGAGGTCTCGGGACGCGACCTCGACGCGTTCTGGCAGGACTGGATCCTCGACGGCGACAAGCCGGCCTGGCCGAGCAAGTACGACCTCACCCTGGCCGGCGAGCCTGCGTCGACGCCGCAGCCGGGAGGCACGCTGACCTACCAGCTCACCGCGGCCAACGTCGGCAAGGTCGCGCTGACCGACGGCATCGTGGAGGTCGACCTGGCCGACGTCCTGGACGACGCGAGCCTCGGCACCCTGCCCGACGGCCTGGTGCTCGACGGCACCACGCTGACCTGGACCATTCCCCCGACTGCGGTCGGGTCCTCGGCCACCGCGACCTTCGACGTCGTCGTCGACGGCGACGTCTCCGACGAGACGCTGCGGGCGACCGCGGTGCCCACCGGCCTCGGCGGCCTGTGCTCGACCGCAGGCTGCGCCAGCGAGGCAGCCGTCGGCGTGCAGCCGCTCACCCCGTCGGGCACGCCGGAGGTCACCGGCACGTTCGCGGTCGGTGGCACGGTCACCGTCAGCACGCCCGGCTGGCGTGACGGCACGAGCTTCTCCCACCAGTGGCTGGTCGACGGCACGCCCGTCGAGGGCGCCACCGCGTCGAACTTCACGCTCCGCCCCGACGACGTGGGCAGGACGGTCTCGGTCGCGGTCACCGGCAGCCACCCCGACTACTCGCCCGTGACCCGGACCAGCGCTGCGGCGACCGTCGCTGCGGGCACGCTCGCCAGCACCCCGACGCCGACCATCCAGGGCGACGCGGTCGTCGGCGCCACCGTCACGGCGCAACCGGGTGCCTGGGACGACGGCGCCGCGCTGACGTACGAGTGGTTCCTCGACAGCGAGCCGGTCGGCGCAGGCGCCAGTCGGACCCTCGGCGCGGCCGACGTCGGCAAGCAGCTCGAGGTCGCGGTGACGGCGACGAAGGCGGGTTACACCGGTGTCACCCGGCGGAGCGCCGCGGCGACGGTCTCCGAGGGCCGCCTCCTGGCCACTCCCGCACCCGTGGTGTCCGGGACGGCGAGGTTCGGCGAGACGCTGACCGTCAGCCCCGGCACGTGGGACGGGGGAGTCTCGGTGGGCTATCAGTGGCTGCGCGACGGCGTCCCGGTCGGCGGCGCCACCGGTGCGTCGTACGTCCTCGGGCTCGACGACGTGAGGACGCGCATCAGCGTGGCGGTGACGGGGACCAAGCCGGGCTACGCCGCGGTGACCACGAGGAGCGCCACGACGTCGGCCGTCGCCCGGGCCCGGTTCGGCACCGTGGTGGCGAAGATCGCCGGGAAGGCACAGGTCGGCCGCACGCTGAAGGCGCGGGTCCGGGGCATCGGCACGGATCCGACCGTGCGCTACGCGTGGTACGCCGGCACGAAGAGGCTCGGCAGCACGCCGACGCTCGAGCTGCGCAGGGGACTCCTCGGCAGGAGGGTGACGCTGCGCGTGACCGTCCGCGAGGCGGGCTTCATCACCACGACCGTGAGGAGCGAGCCGACCACGAAGGTCACGCACAGGTGATCCGCGTGTGTCCCCCGGGCGCCCGTGGGTGCCCGGGGACACACGGTTCCCCGCATCGTCCACACATTGCCGCACGCCGCCGGATGGCCTATACCTGCGTGGGTGGAGGCATCCTCGTCCCTGGCATCGGTCCCGATCCTCGAGGCGATGGGGATCCGGGTCGTCGAGCTGCGGCCCGGCTTCGCCGCCGCCGAGCTCCCGCCCGAGCCCAACACGAACCACTTCGGTGTGACCTACGCCGGCTCGCTGTTCAGCGTCGCCGAGATGCTCGGCGGCGTGCTCAGCCTCGCGACCTTCGACCTGGAGGGTGAGCTCGCGGGGTTCGTGCCGCTGGTGAAGGAGTCGACGATCCGGTTCCGGCGACCCGCGCTGGGCGTCGTACGCGCCACGGCGTCGCTGGCCCAGGACGAGGTCGACCGGGTCCGCCGCGACGCGTGTCGGGACCTACCAACTGCGGCGCTGCTGAACGGTCCCGGGAGGTCTCCACCCACATCGGAATATCGCCGATAACTGACATTATGTCAACAAGCGTCGATCGAGGACGCCCAGGTCAGCCCTCCTCCAGTCCCCCCACCTCGCCGGCCAGGTGCGGACCACTGAGGCAGACGACAGCCCGCGCTGCTCCCGCGTCCAGCGACGCACGCAGGTCGGAGCCGTTCCACCGGGCGACGAGGAATCCGGCGAAGAACGCGTCGCCGGCGCCGTTGGCGTCGACGACCTCGACGTCCTGAGCCTCCGCATCCACCCACGCGCCGTCCGGGCCGACCGCCGACGAGCCGTCCGCGCCGTGCGTCACGACGACGGTCCTGCCGTCGGCGGCGACCCGCTCGGCGTACGCCCGCCAGTCCGGCATCCGCTCCGACGACAGCTGCAGGTGGTCCGCGTGGCTGAACGGCTCGTGGAAGGCGGACGCGCCGTCGTAGTCGTGCAGGTCGCTCCACGTCGGCACGCCTGCATCGCGCGCCCATGCCACCCACGGCGCGGACGCCTCGGACAGGTCGACGACGACGAGATCGGCGTCGAACAGGTGTTCGTCCGCGTCCCGCGTCGTCCACGGCTCTGCCGGCGAGGGCAGGTGGGTGTAGATGGAGACGCGCTCCCCCGCGTCGGTCATCAGGTTGACGTGCCGCTCGCACCGCCCGCTGCGACTCGGTCGCGCGACCACGCGGACCCCCGCCGCCTCGAGGCTCCCCCGCACCCGCGCGCCCACGTCGTCGGTGCCGAGCACCGTCAGCAGCGCCACCCGGGCACCGAGGGCGGCGAGGTTGAGCGCCTTGCCCGCGGACGTGCCTCCGAGGGTGCTCCAGGAGCGCTCGGCGAAGTGCGTGCCCGGCACGGGGTCCGGGAGGGCGGCGAGGTGGATGATCTCGTTGGCGCTGGCCGGGCCGACGACCAGCACGCGCGGCGCGGTGGTCACCGGACCTCGCGCCGGGCCGCGAGCGTACGGCGGCTCACGACCGCTGCTCGCCAGAGGATCACCAGGAAGACGATCGTCACCGCCCGGACGAGCCACGCCAGCCACGGCTCGCGCGGCTCGGTCGTGCCGACGACGACCCCGATCCACTCGGCCAGGTGGTCCCCCCGCGTCATCGGCTCACCGGTGTCGGGAACCGCCCCTGCCAGCGACGACGCGAGCACGGCGACCCACGGCATCAGGGCCGTCATCGCCGCGACGTCGTACCACCGCGCGTCGACTCCGGGCCGTCGCACGTCGGTGAGGAGCACGACCGGCCCGACGACGAGCAGCAGGGTCGGGATCGGGAGCAGCATCGTGCCGATCCCTGCGCTGATGAGGAGCACGCTGCCCCACGACGTGCCGTCGGTGAACAGGCTGGCGATCGTCAGGACGACGCCGATGGCGAAGACGAAGAGGAGCTGCCAGCACGCCCGGAGCCACGCCGCACCCTCGACCGGTGCGCGGTCCTGACGACGCGGCCACCACGCGGCGACGATTCCCCCGGCAAGTGCGATCACCGCGCTCGCGGCTCCGGCGACGTCGGCCCACCACGGGGCGTCGAGGCCGTCGTCGTACCAGTCCGACCACAGCACGGCGGCTGCAGCGACCGCTGCCAGCTGCAGCGCCAGCCCGCCCCACAACGCGGGGTGCCACGGCTCGCGTGCGACGAGGCCGAGATCGGTGTCGCTCGCCGTCGTGGTGGTCTCGTGCATGCTCTCCCCCGCCGACTTCCGGAGGCGCCAGCGTGCCACAACGGGCCTTGGTCGCGTCTGCTGTGCTGGGGCCATGACGGCTCGGCTGGCGCTCCTCGGTGACTCCATCGCGTGGGGGCAGGGCGCTGCCCGCGAACGGGACCGGCTGGGGCCCCGCCTTGTGGAGGGCCTGGCCGTGCGCGCGATCGACGTCGAGCTGCGCACCTTCGCCGTTCCCGGGGCGCGCAGCTCCGGGCTCGCCGCCCAGGTCGACTCGGCCCTCGGGTGGGCCCCCGACGTCGCCGTGGTCGTGATCGGTGCCAACGACCTCACCCACCGCGAGCCGGTCGCCCGGGCCGTGCGCGCGCTCGCGGACGCCGTACGACGCCTGCGTGCGGCCGGCAGCGAGGTGGTCGTCGCCCCGGCTCCCGACCTCAGCGCCGTCCCGCACGTCCCCGTGGCGCTGCGCGGGGTGGTCCGTGCCGCGGGCGACGCCTTCCGTGCCCAGCAGGCCGCGGCCGCGACCGCTGAGGGCGGCCTGGTGGCCGACCCCGACCAGCGCGCGTCGCACGCCTTCGCCGCCGACCCCTCCCTGTTCTCGGCCGACCGCTTTCACCCCTCGAGTGCCGGCTACGCCGTGATCGCCGACGCGCTGCTGCCGGCCGTCGTGGGCGCCGCGTCGGAGGTGGGCGCCGGCGGCGGTCGGAGTCAGGTCCAGTAGAGGACCCGGCACTGCGGCAGCCGTTGCGCGAGCTGGTCCTCGAACCACCGGCGCAGCTCGCTCATGACCTCCTTGGGGTAGACGTGCTTGCTCGTGCCGAACCGGCCCCTCTTGACGGACCTCCGGGCCTCGTCCATCTCGAGGGTGGTGCGGGGGTACCAGCCGAGCAGCACCTCCTTGCTGCTGGCGGTGAACCGGTGCGTGATCAGCTCGGCGGTCAGGTCGAGCTCGGGCACCTCCGCGACCGCGGCTTCCACGAGGTCGAGCAGGTGGCCGTAGTGCGCGCGCCAGCCGTCGAGCGGCATGATCGGTGCGATGGTGAGCCCGACCGGGTAGCCCGCGGAGGCGAGCCGGCGCAGCGCGGCGAGGCGCTGCTCGAGGGTGCTCGTCCCGCCCTCCCACCGACGTGTGACCGGCAGGCAGTTCACGCTGAACCGGACCCGGGTGCGGCCCGCGTGGGGCAGGTCGACGAAGCGGTCGACGTCGCCGTACTTCGTCGTCCACCGCAGCTGCACCGGCGCGTCCCAGGCGCCGAAGTACTCGACCGCACGCTGCCAGCTGCCGGTGAGGTGGTCGAGCGCCAGGGGGTCGGTGTAGCAGGACGCCTCGAACGTCGTCCCCTCCGCGATGCGTGCCCGGGACCGGCTGGTCACCGTCCCCGTGCCGACGTAGTCGGTCAGGCCGGCGAGGATCCCGTCGAGGTCGGCGTACACGCGGGTGACGGGTGGACCGGACAGCGAGCCGGCCAGGTAGCAGTACTGGCAGTGCGCCGGACAGCCCTCGGCGAGGTCGACGCGCCAGTCCGCGCTGGGGGCGATGGGCTGCAGCGTGCGACGGCTCGGCGGGCTCACGACCACGGCCAACGTCGACTTGGCCCGCGCGTACGTCTCCCGGTCCGTCTCGCCGCGCACGCCCGTCAGCCGGTTGGCCTTGAGGCGCTCGACCTCGATGCCGAGCGCCTCCACGCGCTCGACGATCCGCCGTCCGTGCTCCTCGTCGAGGGCTGCGGGGGTGACCACCACTCGCTTGGGGGTCCAGCGCCGCGCGGGGCGGCTCGGCGGCGCCAGCGCCGACAGGTCCGTCTCCGCCGTGACCTCACCGCTCGCGCTGTGTGGCAGCGGCTGGTCATCGCGCGCCAGTGGCTCGGTCAGGTCCACCTCCGCGTCGGTGGCGGGAGTCACTGCGTCGTCGGGCATGTCCGGGCCGTTCCCCTCCGCGGGCTCGGCATGCCCCCGCGTGATCGTCGCGCCACGGGGTACCGGGCCCCATGTCGACGCTCGTGATGATGCTCCTGGTCGTGCAGGTCGTCGGTGGCGCCTACCTCTTCGGCGCCGTCTCCACGGCGGGTGCCAGCTTCAGCACCGCACGCGCCACCCGGCTGCCACCCCTGCTCGTGTTCGGCCACGCCATGCTCGGCCTGGCCGCCCCGACGTTGTGGATCGGCTGGATGGTCACCCGCGCAGACCCCATGGTGTGGGTGACGCTCGGGTCCCTCCTGCTGAGCATCGCCGGTGGCCTCGTCATGCTCTCGCGCACCGCCGGCCACTCCACGACGCTGGAGCGACCCGCGACCGATCCCGCCGACGTGGCGGTCGTCGAGAAGCAGATCCCCAAGCCGGTGCTGGCCGGCCACGGCCTGCTCGCGGCGGTGCTGGTGGCCTGCGTGGTGGCCGTCGGCCTGGGCGTCTGACCCTCCTCCTCGCCTGTCCCCCTAGGTTGGGGCGCATGGCTGAGATCCCGACCCACACCCTCAACGACGGCACCACGCTGCCCGCTATCGGCTTCGGCACCTACCCGCTCCGCGGAGAGGACGGCACCGCCTCGATCGTAAGTGCGCTCGAGGCCGGCTACCGGCTCGTCGACACGGCGGTCAACTACGAGAACGAGACCGAGGTCGGCGAGGCCCTCCGCCGGTCGGGGCTCTCCCGCGACGAGGTATTCGTGACCAGCAAGATCCCCGGTCGCCACCACGGCTACGACGACGCCGTCGCGTCGGTCAGGTCCTCGCTCGAGCGGCTGGGGCTCGAGCGCACGGACCTCCACCTCATCCACTGGCCGAACCCGGGCCAGGGCAGGTACGTCGAGGCGTGGCGGGCCCTGGTCGCGCTCCGGGACGAGGGCCTCGTCCGATCCATCGGCGTCTCGAACTTCACCGAGGAGCACCTCGAGCGGATCATCGACGACACCGGTGTCACGCCGGCGGTCAACCAGGTCGAGCTGCACCCCCGCTTCCCGCAGGAGCACATGCGGGCGGTCCACGACCGGCTCGGCATCCGCACCGAGGCGTGGAGCCCGATGGGCAAGCGCCGGGCCCCGCTGGAGGAGGACGCCGTCACGTCCGCGGCGCAGTCGCACGGTGTCTCCCCGGGCCAGGTCATCCTCCGCTGGCACGTGCAGCTGGGGTCGCTGCCGATCCCGAAGTCGGCGGACCCCGGCCGGCAGGCGCAGAACCTCGACGTGTTCGGCTTCGAGCTCACTCCCGAGCAGGTGGCGGCGATCTCCTCGCTCGCCGAGCCCGACGGCCGGCTGTTCGGCGGGGACCCCGACACCCATGAGGAGATGTGACCCGCGGCTCGTTACGATCGGCGCCATGCTGAAGCGACTTGCCGCCGTGGCGACCTGCCTGTCCGTCCTCGCCCTCGCCGGGTGTGGCACCGAGAACGACGTGGCGGACGACGTCGCGGAGGACACCTCGAGCGCCTCGCCGTCCGAGAGCGAGTCGCCGGAGGCCTCGGAGACCGCCGCCGGTGAGACCGCGACGTGCGACTACCCCGCCGACGGCCAGCAGCCGGCGCGCGAGGTGGAGGCTCCCGACACCGAGGCGCAGGCCGAGGGCACGGTGGCAGCGACCATCACCACGAACTTCGGCGACATCGGCCTCACCCTCGACGCGGCGGCCGCCCCGTGCACGGTGAACTCGTTCGTCTCGCTGGCCGAGCAGGGCTTCTACGACGACACCCCGTGCCCGCGCATCGGTGACCAGGAGGGCTTCGGGATCCTGCAGTGCGGCGACCCCACGGGCACCGGCTCGGGCGGCGCGGGCTACTCGTTCGCCGACGAGCTCACCGGCGACGAGACCTACCCCGCCGGCACCCTGGCGATGGCCAACGCCGGGCCGAACACGAATGGCTCGCAGTTCTTCCTGGTCTTCCTGGACTCGCAGTTCCCGCCGAGCTACACCGTGTTCGGCACGATCGACGAGGCCGGCATCGGCGTGATCGAGGACATCGCAGCGGAGGGCAACGACGCCTCCAGCCCGGCCGGTGGCGGTGCGCCCAACAAGGACGTCACCATCGAGAAGGTCACGGTCGGCTGACCGGGTCGTAGACGACCTCCTCGCCGAGCTGCACGGTCCTCGAGACCGAGCAGAGCCGGTCGCGCGACATCTCGATCGCCGCCTGCACGCGGTCGCAGGCGGCGTCGCCCTCGGGTCCGTCGGGGAACCGCACGTCGAAGGACACGCGCAGCCCGGTCATGTGGTTGCCGAGGTCGTCGCGCACCTTGTGGCCCTCGGCGTGCACCTCGAACGTCGTGCTGGTGGTCCGCTTGTGCGTGATCGCCTCGACGTCCAGCGCGCTGCACCCGGCGATGGCCGCCAGCAGCAGCTCGACCGGCGTGAAGTCGGGGTCGTCACCCCCGGTGCCGAAGAACGTCTCCCCGCCGCGGGCGTTCGTGGCCTTGAACCGGGCCGGTCCGATGCGGGTGAGCTCGATGCTGCGCAGGCTGTCGTCCGTCATGGGCGCCACCCTGCCAGAGCCGCGGAAGCGCGCGCTTCTCGCCACGGCGGTGCCTCGCTACCCTCCTCGGGAGGCAGGTCCATCGGGGGGAGCCGCACATGGCACGCAGGTCCGCATCGCTCCTGGCTGCGCTCCTCGCCGGGCTCCTGGTCGTCCTCGCGGTGGGTGCACCCGCGCTGGCCCTGACGGACCGGTGGGCTGCCTGGGCCCCCGTCCAGGGGTCGTCCAACGCGTTCCGCACCACGATGACGCAGCAGTCGCCGGGCTTCCCGGCCGCCGCCGTCGCGTCGGACTCGCGCTCCCCCGTGTCGCTGCCCGCCGGCACCAGCGCCGTCCTCGGCGCCGGCACGCCGCCCGGCCAGAAGTACGGCACGAGCAGCGGCAACCCCTACCTGCTGCTGCGACCGAGGGCCGACACGGCGACCTCCCCCTCCACGACGACCTACACCTTCGACGCCCCGACGCCCGACACGGGCTGGGCGTTCGTGCTCGGGGACGTCGACGCGGACGCCGTACGCGTGGGCGCCACCGACGCCGAGGGTGACGCCGTGCCGGCCGCCGAGGTCTCCTCGTGGTTCGCCGGCGCCTTCAACTACGCCGGCGGGACCGACGTGCCGACCTGGGACCCCGCGACGTCCACCCTCGGCGGCAACGCGGCGGCGACCGACACCGACGGTGCCAGCGGCTGGTTCGAGCCCGACATCCGGCTCACGAGCCTCACGCTCACCTTCACCCGACGCGCGGGGTTCCCGGTCTACCAGACCTGGTTCGTCAGCCGTGCCCGTCCGGTCGGCGGCACCGTGACGACGCCACCCGGTGACGCCTGCACCCCGGACCGGACCACGCTCACCCTCCTCTCGTCGTACGGCGAGGTGCTCGGCACCACGACACCCGCTACCGGCGGGACCTACTCCTTCGGGGAGGTCGCGACGCAGGCCGGCTACGTCGTACGCCTCGACGCGCCGGACGACTGCGCGGTCGTGGGTCCGGCGGAGCGCACGGTGTCCAACCGGGGCAACGACGACGATCCCGCATCGCGCGCGGCTTTCGCCGTGCGGGACATCGTGCCGCAGCCCGTGAGCGGCACCGTCCGTGACGCCGCCGGCGGGGTGGCGGGTGTCGTCGTCAGCCTCACCGCACCCGGGGGCGGCGTGGTCACCACCACGACGGGCGCGAACGGGACCTACCTCTTCGACGCCAACGCCGTGGGCACCGGCTACACCATCTCCGTCGGCGTGCCGGCCGGCTACGGCGCCGGTCCGGCCGGGACCAGCATCACCGGCGTCGAGGTCGCCACCCAGCCGGTCGAGGACCAGGACTTCGTGCTCGTCGACCTGCCGTCCGTCACCGGCACCGTGACCGGCGGCGGCCAGGGGCTCGGCGGGGTGCAGGTCGTGCTGACCCCGGCCGGCGGAGGACCTCCGTTGACGGTGGCGACCGCCGGCGACGGCACCTACGAGCTCGACGGCGTGCCGCCGGGCGACTACACCCTGGCGGTCGTCGCACCCGCGGGGTACGACGCTCCTCCCCCACGCGCGATCACCGTCCCGGCCGGCGGCCTGGCCGCGCAGGACGTCGCCCTGACCCGACCCGGTGCCGTGGGCGGCACGATCACGCGCGACGGGACGCCAGTGGCCGGCGTCGAGGTGGTCGTCGACGGCCCCGGTGGGCAGCAGGTCCTGGTCACGGACGCGGCGGGCGGCTACTTCCTCGACCAGCTCGGGGCCGGCACCTGGACGGTGACCGTGCGCGCCCCCGACGGCACCGTCGTGACGGGCGCGTCGGCGCAGACCGCGTTGATCACCGCGGCGGGCGAGGTGCGCGGCGGGCTGGACTTCGTCCTCGCGACCGCTCCGACGACGTCTCCCTCCCCCACGACGTCGCCGACGCCCACGCCGAGTCCGACGACCGCCGGCCCGTCACCGACCGCATCTCCGACTCCCACCCCGGAGCCGACCCCGGAGTCCACGCCGACCGTCGATCCCACCGACGAGCCCACTGACGAGCCCACGGACGAGCCCACGGACGAGGACGGCGGCGACACCGACCAGCCGGTCGTGCTGCCGGACACCGGGGGCCCCTCGCGGTGGCTGGGGGTCGCCAGCGCCGGGCTCGTCCTCCTCGGGCTCGCCCTTCTGGTGGTCAGCCGACGCGGGCTGCGTCCCTGACCTCCGTCGCTTACCTCCCCAGGATCAGCGGGTGGCGCGGCGTGCGGCGCGGCGGGCGCGACGCTCCTCGCGACGGGCGAGCTCCACGTCCCGCAGGAGTGCACGGTCCTCGGCCGAGCGAGCCCGCGCGTCGACGAGGCTGAGGGCGAGGTGCACTTGCGTGGTCATGGAGGTCGATCCTTCCGAGGGCTGGTGGCCCTCGCGTCGTGAGCGGAGATGTAAGAAGCGGCCGCACCGTTGCGGCTCTTACATCCTAGGAGTGCCGCTCCGCCCGACCGGCATCCCCGACGGGGTGACGTCGACCACCACCCACCGCCCCACCGGATAGTCTCGTGGAGTGACGAGCGAGCGTGGGCGGCGGCCGGGACCGTCGGTCCGGACGCGCGTCGTGGAGCACACGGCCGACGCGGAGATCCCGCGCGAGGACCGGCTCATCACCGAGGAGCCCCTCGAGATCCGCGTGCGCGCCGGGGTGCTGGAGCCGCGTCGCGCATGGGTGACGATGCGGACGCCGGGACACGACTTCGAGCTCGCTGCCGGCTGGCTGGTCAACGAGGGGCTCGCCACGGCGGACTCGCTGGCCCAGGTCGCCTACTGCACCGACGAGGACCTCGCCCCGGAGCAGGAGTTCAACGTCGTGACGGTGTCCGTCACCAGCACCGCCGCCGACCTCCCCCACCGCCACGTGGCCGCGTCCGCCGGGTCGTCGGCGTGCGGCGTGTGCGGCAAGGACAGCGTCGCGGAGGCGCTGGAGACCCGGTCGGGGACGGCCTGGCCCGGCCCGCGTCCCGGTGCGGACGTCGTACGACGCCTGCCGGAGGCGCTGCGGGAGCGACAGCAGCTGTTCGCGAAGACGGGCGGCGTGCACGCGGCCGGGCTCGCCGCAGCGGACGGAAGCATGTTGGTGGTCCGCGAGGACGTCGGGCGCCACAACGCCGTCGACAAGGTCGTGGGCGCCCGGGTGCTCGCCGGCGAGCCTTCAGCGGCCGCCTGCTTGGTCCTCAGTGGACGGGTGGGCTTCGAGCTCGTGCAGAAGGCCGCGGCCAGCGGCATCGGGTCCATCGTCGCCGTCGGCGCCCCCACCAGCCTCGCGGCCCGGCTGGCCGCCGAGGCGGGCATCGACCTGTGGGGCTTCACCTCGCCGGGGCGGACGGTCCGCTACTGCTGAGGGACCGGTCGGTCGGCTGGCTCTCGGCTGATGCGCGGCCGCTTTGGCCGCCACCATCGACTTGGCGGCTCGGTCGTCAATCTCACCGACGCGTGTCGGCGCGCCAGGCGCCAACGCTGTCCGCCAGCGCTGCGAGCTGGTCCTCCCTGTGACCGCCTCCCACGACCGGTGTCGACCGCGTCGAGGCGTGCCGTCGCCGGCGAGAACGGTACGGCTGCCGTCCCCATCACCGCGTTCGTCTTCCGCGCGGCTGTTCCGCCGGTTGGCGGCGAAGGCGCCGATCGTGCTGCCGTACCTCACTTGACGTCTTCGAGCGTCACCAGAACGGTCTCTGTTGGTTGCGTTGGCGAGCCGGACCTCGACAATCGCGACTACAACGACCGCCACCCGTGCTGTGGTCCAGCAGGCAAGAAGTGCACCGCTGTCTTCGGCCCGCGTTGTGTCGCCATGCCGGACTTCGGGCGGATCAGAGCGCCACGAAGCCCCCGCCGGCAGGTTGCTCGGCGGGGTGTGGAGCGGGGTCATGGTCGGTCGGGCGGGTCGGCCCCAGCAGCAGCGCCACTGATCCGGGTGGTCCCGGTGCGGTCGCGTCGGTAGCGATTGCCGTGGGGGCTGGTCCACTCGTAGACACCTATTCCGGTCACCTCGTAGCGCCAGCCAGTGTGGGTCTTGAGCCGGTGGTGCCAGCGACACTCCGGGGCGAGGTTCGAGCTGACCGTCGGACCCGGTTGTGGGCGGCCCTCGGCGGCGGCGTCGTGGTCGTAGGGAACGACGTGGTCGATGTCGCAGGCTCGGGCTGGTCGGGTGCACCACGGGAAGACGCACGTGCGGTCGCGCAGGGTCACCTGTTCGCGGATCCGGTCGGGGATGTCGTAGCCGGGTGCGGTGAGCTCGGCGGTGAGGTCGATGACCGGCTTGACGGTGACCGTGGTCCGGGAGTCGCCGCACCAGTCCTGCACCTGCTCGAGGAGGACGAGACGCTGGCCCTCCTCCATCCGGCCGGTGGGTCCGAACACGGTGTCCGGCCCGTCGAGCCCGTCGAGGCCGGCGTCGGAGTGGGCGTGCAGGACGACTTCCCGGGCGATGGGCAGGCCGTCCTCGCTCCGGGTGGCGGTCGAGCCTTGCGCGTGGAGGTCGAGCGCGGTCTGGGTGCGGGCCAGGTCGCCCAGCGCTTGCGAACGGCGGGAATCCAAGGGTGCGACTGATCCCAACGCCGCGAGCGTCTCGGCGCCGTGGGCGAGGGCTCGGTCGAGGTCGAGGGCGTCGGCGATGTCGAGCTCGGCCTCGAACCGCATGGTCCCGGCGTAGTGCACGTCCTCGGAGTGGAGGGTCGCGTGGCGCGGGTCGACGTGCTGCCAGCCGTCGTCGAGATCACTCGTGGGGTCGTGGGCGTCGAGGTGGTGGCGCTTGATCGTCTCCGCGACCAGCCGGTCGAGCTGCGCGGGTCCGATGCGTCCGGCGACGGCGGCGACCTGGGTGTCGACCCACCGCGCTGCCTCGACCGTGAGGGACGGGGTGGCGTGGATGGTGGCCTCGGCGACCGTGCGGGCGCGCCAGGCCGGGACCTGACCGGCGTGGACCTGAGCCCACAGGCGTGGGAGCCGGTGCCGTAGCTCGAGCGCGTGCCCGATGAGCCGCTTC
The DNA here is from genome assembly GCF_034661175.1 of Nocardioides renjunii. Taxonomy (NCBI): domain Bacteria; kingdom Bacillati; phylum Actinomycetota; class Actinomycetes; order Propionibacteriales; family Nocardioidaceae; genus Nocardioides; species Nocardioides renjunii. The sequence continues at coordinate 2,158,162 of NZ_CP141058.1, forward strand.
GCCGAGGTGGAGGAGATGCCAAGGACGGCGCCGAGCTCGGCGACGCAGAACTCCGCCACCGCCGGACAACCCTCGCCGGCGATGGGCTCCTCGTGCTCCAGGCCGTAGCGGCCACCGTCGGTGAAGGTCGCGGCGGCGTGGATCGACTCCGGCGGGTGGAGGTCGGCCCACCGCGCGGCGAGGTCGAGCTGTCGTGCAGCCGCGGCCGCTTCGTCACTGCGAGCGGAGCGGATCGAGGCAAGCAGCGCCGAGGCGGAGAGGTCCTCGACCTCAGCTCCGGGTGCCGCTGCCAGCGTCTCGATCATGTGTTCGATTCTACGGACTACCACCGACAACGGCCCGCCGTCCTTACACCTGTTAATGCACCCGGATCGAACCCGCGGAACATGCGGGAGACGTCCAGCACAAGCGGTCCCGGGCGGCCGCTTGCCACCCGAGCGGGGCGTCCAATGCCGGTCTTCGGAACACGTCGATCACGGGTGGTGGACAGCCCCGATCGATGGCACTGAAGCGCATGCGTGCGGCACGCAGGACTCGGGACAACCGGGTGGCTGCTGCACGCAACACGACCCGGCGCAGGCGAGAGTGAGCCGGCCCTCCCACACCACACCCCCGGCCCGGCGTGGTGAGCCGACGGGTGTCGGTGCGGCGATCTACGGTCGGCGTGTGCGCATCCTCCACACCTCTGACTGGCACCTGGGGAGGTCCTTCCACCGCGAGGACCTCCTGGGGCACCAGGGTGCGTTCATCGACCACCTGCTCGAGGTGGTCGAGTCCGAGAGGGTGGACGTGGTCGTCGTGTCCGGCGACGTCTACGACCGCGCGCTCCCCCACGTCGACGCCGTCACCCTGGCCGACGAGGCGTTCTCGAGGTTGGCCGCCTCGCGTGCCCGGGTCGTGGTGAGCAGCGGCAACCACGACAGCGCCCGGCGGCTGGGCTTCGGGTCGCGGCTGATGGACGCCGCCGGTGTCTTCGTGCGCACCGACGCCTCGACCGTCGGCACGCCGGTCGTACTGGGCGACCGTCACGGCGACGTGGCGATCCACGCCATCCCCTACCTCGATCCTTCCGCGCTGCTCCACCCGTGGGGCCTCGGGCACCGCAGCCACGAGGCCGCGCTGAGCGAGGCGATGACCCGCGTACGCGCTGACCTCGCCGCGCGTCCCCCGTCCACCCGCTCGGTCGTCCTGGCTCACGCGTTCGTCGCCGGCGCCACCCCGTCGGAGTCCGAGCGCGACATCAGCGTCGGCGGCGTCTCACGGGTCGCCACGAGCGTCTTCGACGGCATCCACTACACCGCACTCGGGCACCTCCACGGTCCCCACGTGCTCTCCGACGCGCTGCGCTACTCCGGCTCCCCGCTCGCCTACTCCTTCTCGGAGGCCGACCAGGCCAAGGGCACGTGGCTCGTGGAGCTCGACGCGACCGGCGTCTCGTCCGCGACGTGGATCAGCGCGCCGGTGCCGCGCCGGTTGTCGCGGATCACCGGCACCCTCACCCAGCTCCTCGAGGACGCCTCGCTCGCCGACGTCGAGCAGCACTGGGTGCAGGCGACGCTCACCGACGAGCGCCGACCGGCGCGCGCCATGGAGCAGCTCCGCCGCCGCTTCCCGCACACCCTCGTCCTGCAGTTCCCCACGCCCCCGGCCGAGCCGCCGGAGCCGACCCGGCCGGCCACCGGCACGAGCGACCACACCATCGCGCTCGACTTCGTCCGCCACGTACGTGGGTCCGCGGCGACCGACGCCGAGACGGCCCTCCTCCAGGAGGCCGTCGACGCCTGCTGCCACGACCCCGACCAGGACGTGCTGGTCGGGGCGCCGAGTCGTCGCGCGGGTGAGGCGACATGAGGCTGCACCGCCTCGAGGTCGAGGCGTTCGGGCCGTTCGCCGACCGCGCCGAGGTCGACTTCGACGCGCTCTCCGACGCCGGCCTCTTCCTGCTCAGCGGACCGACCGGTGCCGGCAAGTCCAGCGTGCTCGACGCCGTCTGCTTCGCCCTCTACGGCGACGTGCCGGGCGACCGCTCGGCGGCCAAGCGGCTGCGCTCCGACCACGCGGCAGCGGACGCCGTCCCCCGGGTGGTCCTCGAGGCCACGCTCGCGGGCCGACGGTTCCGGATCGACCGGTCGCCCGCGTGGACCCGCCCCAAGAAGCGGGGCGTCGGCACCACGACAGAGCAGGCGCGCGTCGTCATCTCCGAACGGCGTCCCGCCGCCGACGGCGCCGTCGAGTGGCAGCCGCTCAGCACCCGGCTCGACGAGACCGGCCACCTGGTCACGCGCCTGGTCGGGATGACGCTCCCCCAGTTCTGCCAGGTCGCACTGCTCCCCCAGGGCCGGTTCCAGGCCTTCCTCCGGGCCCGGTCCGAGGAGCGCCACGCCCTGCTCCAGCAGGTGTTCCAGACCGAGCGCTTCGACCGGATCGAGAAGTCGTTGCGCGACCGTCGGGTCGAGCTGCGGCGCGCGTCCGAGTCCCACCACACCACCGTCGCCGACCTCGTCAGCCGGGTCAGCGAGGTCGGTGGTGACGACGCACCGGCCGAGTGGCCCACGGACCCCGAGCTGCTCAGCGGCTGGATCGAGGCGCTCGGGGCCGCCGCTGGCGCGGCCTCGGCGGCGCAGGCCGCCGAGGTCGAGCGAGCCGCCTCGGCCGAGGTGGCCGCGGCCTCAGCCTCCGCCGCCGGCATCGAGCTCGCCGGGCTGCGCGCCACGCACGCTGCCGCCCACCGTGCCCGGTCCGACCTCGAGGCCGCCGCTGCAGGGCACGCCGAGCGCCGACGACGCGTCGACCGGGCGCACCGGGCGCGCGCGGTCAAGCCCCTCCACGAGCTCGCCGTCCGCGCCGGGGCGGACGTCGCCGACCTGCAGATGCGACAGTCGACCGCACACGCCGCGCTCGAGGAACTGGTCGGCACGTCCCTCGACGACCAGCAGGTCGCCGAGCACCGGACCGCGGCGGCGCGCACCCTCGCCGAGGTCGTACGCCTCCGACCGCTGCAGCGCCAGGCTGCCGACCTCGAGCGCGAGCTGGCGCGTTGCACGCGCCGGAGTGCCGAGACCGACGCCGAGCTCCTCCGGGTCGCGGCCCGGGCCGACGCCGTCCCGATCGAGCTCGAGCTCGCCCAGCCCGCACTGACGGCGGCACGCGACGCCGAGGTCCTCGCCGCGGCGCTGGCCGGTGAGCTCGAGGTGGTCCGCACCCGGATCCGGGCTGCGCGGTCCGCCGAGGCCCTCGACTCCGAGCTGCGCGCCGCCGAGCGGTCCCTCGCCGAGGCGATCGAGGCGCGCCTGCTGGCCCGTGAGGCGCTGGTGGAGATCCGCGAGCAACGCCTCGACGGCATGGCCGCCGAGATCGCGGGGCGGCTGGCGGTCGGCGCGAGCTGCCCGGTCTGCGGGTCGGCCGACCACCCCCACCCCGCGGCGCCCGCGCCGGGCGCGCCCGACGAGGCCACCGAGCGCGAGGCCCGACGGGAGGTCGACGACCTCGAGGTCGTGGTGGAGGCCCACGCCCAGCAGGTCCGCGGCATCGAGTCCCGGCTGGCGGCCCTGCGCGCCGAGGCGGGCGCGACGGCCGCGCACCTCCTCGCCGAGGAGGAGGACGTCCGCACCCGTGTGCAGCGCGCCCGTGCCGAGGCATCGCGGGTCGGCGACCTCGCGGCCCGCGTCGAGGCCCTCCTCGCCGAGCGCGAGTCCCTGGCCCGGGACCGCGAGTCGCTGGGAGCGACGGCGGCAGCGCTCGAGACCGAGGCGGCGGTCATCGCGTCCCGCCAGGCGTCGCTGCGCGACCAGCTCGCCCGGGTCGTTCCGGACGGGTCCGACCTCGACCGCGTCACCGCCTTCCACCAGCGGGTCGAGGCACTGGCCCACCAGTGCGCCGACCTCGCCGCCGACCTGACGCGGGCCCGGTCCACGTCCGACAGCACCCAGCTGGCAGCCGACGAGACGGCCGCGCAGGCGGGTTTCGAGTCCTCGGTCGCAGCAGCCGCCGCGTGGCTCCCCGACGACGCGGTGGCGGACCTGCAGCAGCAGGTCGAGCGACACGAGCGTGAGGCCGCACGACTGGCCGAGGTGCTCGCGGACCCTGAGCTGACCCGGGCAGCGGCTGCCGAGGAGCCCGACCTCGAGGCGCTCGCCCGGGCCCACCACCGGGCCAAGGAGGAGCTGGCCACTGCTCGCCTCGAGGAGCTCGGACTGCGCGAGCGCGTCGAGCGGCTCCGCGGGCTCGCGGCGATGGTCGAGGCGGCACTCGCCGCCTGGTCGCCCGTCCGGTCCGAGCTCGACCTGGTCGCCGACCTCGCCGCCCTGGTGGAGGGCAAGCACCCCGACAACCGGCTCCAGATGCGGCTCTCGGCCTACGTCCTGGCGCACCGCCTGGGGCAGGTCGTCGACGCGGCCAACCTACGCCTGTCCTCGATGAGCGACCAGCGCTACTCCCTCGTGCACACCGGCCGCCGCGGCGCCGGGGAGACGCGCGGCGGGCTCAGCCTGCTCGTCCGCGACGACTGGACCGGCGACACCCGCGACCCGGCGACCCTGTCGGGCGGTGAGACGTTCGTCGTCTCGCTCGCCCTGGCGCTCGGGCTGGCCGACGTGATCACCGACGAGGCGGGAGGCACCGACCTCGACACCCTCTTCGTCGACGAGGGCTTCGGGTCGCTCGACGCCGAGACCCTCGAGGACGTCATGGACACCCTCGACACGCTGCGCGACGGTGGTCGGGTGGTCGGTGTGGTCAGCCACGTGCCCGAGCTCCAGACCCGCATCCCGACCCAGCTGCGGGTGCACCGGGGCAGGGCGGGCAGCCGGACGACGCTCAGCCTGGCCTAGCGCCGACGGCCCACGGCAGTCCCGCACGACACCCCGGCCACCCGTCGTGCGGACCACGTGGCTCGGGATAGGTTCGTCCGCATGAGTGCGCCCGGGCTCGACCCGACCTTCAGCGACCTGCCGCACCGTCGCCTCGGCGACGTCGCCCTGGCCCGAGCGCAGGAGCTCGGTGCCAGCCACGCGGACTTCCGCCTGGAGCGCAACCGCTACCAGTACCTCGGCGCCCGCGACGGCGTCCTCCAGACCGCCAGCGACGCCGAGGACCTCGGCTTCGCGGTGCGCGTCGTCCACGACGGCGCCTGGGGCTTCGCCTCGGGCGTGGTGCTGACCGACGACGAGGCCCGCCGCGTCGCCGAGACGGCCGTCGCGGTGGCCAAGGTGGCCGCGGCGATGACCACGACGCCGGTCGAGCTCGCGCCCGAGCCGGTCCACGACGACGTCACCTGGATCTCGGCCTACGAGACCAACCCCCTCGACGTACCCACCTCCGAGAAGGCCGCCCTCCTCGTCGACTGGACGCAGCGGCTGCGCAGCGGTGCCGCCGTCGCCCACGCGACGGCGTTCCTCCAGCAGGTGCAGGAGAACAAGTACTACGCCGACCTGTCCGGCACGCGCACCACCCAGCAGCGCGTCCGCCTGCAGCCCGGCTTCGAGGCCACCGGCGAGGACGCCGAGAGCGGGATCTTCGACTCGATGGCCTCCATCGCCCCGCCGGTCGGGCGCGGCTGGGAGTACCTCACCGGCGGGCACTGGGACTGGGACGCCGAGCTGGCCGAGGTGCCCGAGCTGCTCGCGGAGAAGCTGAAGGCGCCCAGCGTCGAGGCGGGGACGTACGACCTGGTCGTCCACCCCTCCAACCTCTGGCTCACGATCCACGAGTCGATCGGCCACGCCACCGAGCTCGACCGCGCCCTGGGCTACGAGGCCAACTACGCCGGCACGTCGTTCGCGACCTACGACAAGCTCGGCACCCTGCAGTACGGCTCCCCCGTCATGAACGTGCAGGGCGACCGCACGCAGGAGCACGGCCTGGCCACCGTCGGCTACGACGACGAGGGCGTCCAGACGCAGAGCTGGGACATCGTCCGCGACGGCGTCCTCGTCGGCTACCAGCTCGACCGGTCGATGGGTCACCTCAAGCCGGAGCTCAACGACGGCCGCTCCAACGGCTGCGCGTACGCCGACTCGCCGGGGCACATCCCGATCCAGCGGATGGCCAACGTGTCCCTCGTGGCCGGTGCCGACGACCTCACCACCGACGACCTCATCGGGCGCGTCGAGCGCGGCATCTACGTGGTCGGTGACAAGTCCTGGTCGATCGACATGCAGCGCTTCAACTTCCAGTTCACCGGCCAGCGGTTCTACCGCATCACCGACGGCAGGCTCGACGGGATGCTGCGCGACGTCGCCTACCAGGCGACCACGACCGACTTCTGGGGCTCGATGGAGGCGGTCGGCGGTCCGGACACCTGGGAGCTGCACGGGGCGTTCAACTGCGGCAAGGCCCAGCCCGGTCAGGTCGCCGCGGTCAGCCACGGCGCCCCGACCGCGCTCTTCCGGGGCGTCAACATCCTCAACACCATCGACGAGGCAGGCCACTGATGTCCCCCTCCCTGCAGCCCTCCGCGCACCTCACCGCCCAGCAGCTGGTCGAGCACGCGCTCGCGACGTCGAGCGCCGACGACTGCATCGCCATCGTCCGCGACACCACCAGCGCCAACCTGCGCTGGGCCAACAACACGCTCACCACGAACGGCGTGATGACCGAGGTCTCCATGACCGTCGTCAGCTTCGCCGCCGTCGGCGGAGGCGTCGCCACCGGCTCGGTCTCCGGCAGCGCCTCCACCCTCGAGCAGGTCACCGCCCTCGTGACCGCGGCGGACGCGGCGGCGCGCGCCGGCTCGCCCGCCGAGGACGAGGCGGAGCTCGTGGGCGACGTGACGTCCCCCGACTGGGAGACCGGGCCCGAGACCACCGACATCGGCGTCTACGACGCGTTCGCCCCGGCGCTCGGCGAGGCGTTCGTGCAGGCCACCGCCGAGGACCGGCTCCTCTACGGGTTCGTCAACCACGACGTCGCCACGACCTACCTCGGCTCGAGCCGCGGGCTGCGGCTGCGCCACGTGCAGCCCACGGGCCACTACGCCTGCACCGGCAAGGACACCTCGTTGACCCGCAGCGCCTGGACCGGAGGTGCCACCCGCGACTTCCGCGACGTCGACGCGGCGGCGATGGCCGCCACCGTCGCGCAGCGGCTCCGGTGGGCCGAGCGGCGCATCGACCTGCCCGCCGGTCGCTACGACACCATCCTGCCGCCGTCGTCGGTGGCCGACCTGATGATCGACGCCTACTGGGGCGCCGGCGCCCGCGTCGCGCACGAGGGCGAGTCGGTCTACAGCCGCCGCGGCGGCGGCACCCGGATCGGCGACAAGGTCGCCGCGCCCGGGGTGAGCCTGTTCTCCGACCCGGCTCACCCGGGACTGGAGTGTGCGCCGTTCGTCATCGCCGGCGCCTCGGACAACACCGACTCGGTCTTCGACAACGGCCTGCCGCTCGGGCGGACGGACTGGATCCGCGACGGGCTGCTCACGGGCCTCCTCCAGACCCGTCACTCGGCCGGGATGACCGGACAGCCCGTCACGCCGATGGTCGACAACCTCGTCCTCGAGGTCGGTGACGGTGCCGGCACGATCGGCGACATGGTCGCCGGCACGCAGCGCGGCCTGCTGCTCACCTGCCTGTGGTACATCCGCGAGGTCGACCCGCAGACCATGCTCCTCACCGGCCTGACCCGCGACGGCGTCTACGTCGTGGAGGACGGCGAGATCGTCGGCGCAGCCAACAACTTCCGGTGGAACGAGAGCCCGATCGACCTGCTCAACCGGTTCAGCGCCGCGACCGAGTCGGTGCCCAGCTTCAGCCGCGAGTGGGGCGACGACTACTTCTCCCGCACCGCGACGCCGGCGCTGCGGATCCCCGACTTCAACATGTCGAGCGTGTCCCAGGGCGTCTGAGGCAAGCGTCCCGGCCGGGGCCTCCCACCGCGCGTCAGCGTGGGTGGCCGCCCGGGATGTCGACGTCGGGGTCGTAGGGCGTGCGCGTGTAGACGAACGTCGCGCACTCGAGGTTGCGGATGCTCCCGTCCGGTCGGCGTGCGACGTCGAGGCGCTCGCCGCGGTGGTAGCCGAGCACCCCGACCAGGGCTCCGTCGACGAGCTCGAACCGGTCAGTGACGACCCCGCCCCGCGCCATCGCGCGCAGCTCGAGGCCGTCGTTGTGCCAGCGCACGTCGTAGGCCGTGTTGCCCCAGAACCAGACGCCGGGCAGGCCGTGCACCGGCCCGGGCAGCACCACCGTCGGCCGCCACGGCGCGGGCCGCTCGTCGTCGGCGTCCGGGTCGCCCTCGATGAGCGACACCGCCAGCTCGCGCGGGTCGATGCCGGTCGTGGCATTGGTGAGCACCACCGAGCCGATGCCGCTGTCCGGGTCGACGTGGAGGGCGGCAAGGAACCCCGGCATCGAGCCGTTGTGCCCGACCAGCCGGCCACCGGGGTGCAGTCCCAGCATCAGGCCGAGACCGTAGTCCGGGGTCACCGGGCGGTGCATCTCCGCCAGCGTCGCCGCGGCGAGGACGTCGGGGCGGCTGCCGCCCAGCACCTGCCCCCATGTGACGAGGTCGGCCAGGGTCGACCACAGCTGACCGGCCGGCGCCATCGCGCCGGTGTCGGTCAGCGGCTCGTGCACGCGGATGCCGGTGAAGTGGTCGACGCTCCACCCCGCCTGCGCGCCCGGGCGCGGGAGGTACGACGTCGTACGCATCCCCAGCGGCCGGAGGAGCCGCTCGGCGACGAGGACCCGCCACGGGGCGCCGAGCCGGCGCGCGACCACCTCGCCGAGGAGTGCGTAGCCGAGGTTGGAGTAGTGGAACCACTCCCCCGGGCCGGCGACCCGGCCCGCACCGTCGTTGGCCGCGACCAGCGCTGCGAAGTCCCCACCGCGGGTGCGTTCCCACCACGCCCCGCGCGGCTCGCTCTGCATGCCCGAGGAGTGCGCCAGCGCCTCACGGATCGTCGCCTCGCCGTAGCCGACGTCGCCGAGGTGCGCCGACAGCGGGTCGTCGAGGTCGAGCAGACCGGCGTCGCGGGCCTGCATCACCAGGACCGCCGTCATGGTCTTGGTGATCGACCCGATCCGGTACTGCCCGTCGAGGCCCGGCGCGTCCCCGGCGCCACCGGCCCACACGGCGCCGTAGCGGTCGAAGACGGCACCGACCACGGACGTCAGCCGGCCCTCGGCCTGCGCGACGTCCAGCAGGCGCTGTCGTTGGTCGCTCACGGGGAGACCCTAGACGGCGCCTGCCGCACGGTCAGTCCTGGGCGAACGCCTCCGGCGGCGGGCAGGCGCAGACGAGGTTGCGGTCGCCGTAGGCCTGGTCGATGCGCGCCACCGGGGGCCAGTACTTGTCGGGGTCGATGCCCTGCGGGAAGACGCCGAGCTCGCGGGAGTAGGGCCGCTCCCATTCCCCGACCAGCGCGCGGGCGGTGTGCGGGGCGTGGCGCAGCGGCGAGTCCTCGGGCGTCCACTCGCCCGCCTCGACCCGCGCGATCTCGCCGCGGATCGCGATCATCGCGTCGCAGAACCGGTCGATCTCGGCCAGGTCCTCGGACTCGGTCGGCTCGACCATGAGGGTCCCGGCGACCGGGAACGACATGGTCGGCGCGTGGAAGCCGTAGTCGACCAGGCGCTTGGCGACGTCATCGACGCTCACGCCGCTGGCCTTGGTGATGCCGCGCAGGTCGAGGATGCACTCGTGGGCGACGAGGTCGCCGTGCCCGCGGTAGAGGACCGGGAAGTGCTCGCCGAGGCGGTGCGCGACGTAGTTGGCGGACAGCACCGCCACGGCGGTGGCCCGGGTGAGGCCCTGCGCGCCCATCATCCGGATGTAGGCCCAGGTGATCGGCAGGATGCCCGCGGAGCCGTACGGCGCCGCGCTGATCGGGCCGATGCCCTGGCGCTTCTCCGCCTCCGGGTGCCACGCGTGCGAGGGCAGGTAGGGGGCGAGGTGGGAGCGCACGGCGACCGGCCCCACACCGGGACCGCCACCGCCGTGCGGGATGCAGAACGTCTTGTGCAGGTTGAGGTGGGAGACGTCGCCGCCGAACTCGCCGGGACGCGCGTAGCCGAGCAGCGCGTTCAGGTTGGCGCCGTCGACGTAGACCTGGCCGCCGTGGTCGTGGACGATCTTGCACAGGTCAGTGATGGTGTCCTCGTAGGCGCCGTGCGTCGAGGGGTAGGTCACCATGATCGCGGCCAGGGACTCGGCGTGCTGGTCGCACTTGGCGAGGAGGTCGTCGAGGTCGACCGACCCGTCGTCGGACGCCTTGACCACGACGACCTTCATGCCGGCCATCACCGCCGAGGCGGCGTTGGTGCCGTGCGCCGACGACGGGATGAGGCATACGTTGCGGTCGGTGTCGCCGTTGGCACGGTGGTAGCCACGGATGGCGAGGAGGCCGGCCAGCTCGCCCTGCGACCCGGCGTTGGGCTGCACGGAGACCTTGTCGTAGCCGGTCACCTCGGCGAGCCAGCGCTCGAGGTCGTCGACGAGCTCGCGGTAGCCGGTCGCGTCCTGTGCCGGCGCGAACGGGTGCAGGTCGGCGAAGCCGGGCAGGCTCACCGGCTCCATCTCCGTGGTGGCGTTGAGCTTCATCGTGCAGGAGCCGAGCGGGATCATGCCGCGGTCGAGCGCGTAGTCGCGGTTGGACAGCTTCGCGAGGTAGCGCAGCATCTGCGTCTCGCTGTGGTGGGAGTTGAAGACCTCGTGAGTCAGGAAGTCCGTGGTGCGGCGCAGCGCCTCGGGGAGGCCGGCCGCCGTCGCGTCGGTCCCGGCCGCCACGCCGAAGGCGCGGAGCACGGCCGCCACCGTCGAGGCGCTGGTGCGCTCGGAGGTGGACAGCCCGACGTGGTCCTCGTCGACGAGCCGCAGGTGGAGCCCGACCGTGCGCGCCGCAGCGACGACCTCGCCCGCGCGGCCCGGCACGGCGACGGTGAGCGTGTCGAACCAGGTGTCGTTGACGACCTCGAGTCCGCCGGCGCGGAGGGCGGCGGCGATCCCGTTGGCGTGGTCGTGGGTGCGCTGGGCGATCCGGCGCAGGCCCTCGGGGCCGTGGTAGACGGCGTACATCGACGCGACCACCGCGAGCAGGACCTGAGCGGTGCAGATGTTGGACGTGGCCTTGTCGCGGCGGATGTGCTGCTCGCGGGTCTGCAGCGCGAGCCGGTAGGCCGGACGGCCCTCCGCATCGACGGAGACGCCCACGAGCCGACCCGGCAGGTGCCGCTCGAGCCCGGCGGAGACCGCCATGAAGCCGGCGTGCGGCCCGCCGTAGAAGAGGGGTACGCCGAAGCGCTGGGACGAGCCGACGACGACGTCGGCCCCGAAGGTGCCCGGCGCCTCGAGCAGGGCCAGGGAGAGGATGTCGGCGGCGACGACGACCAGGCCGCCCCGCTCGTGGGCGGCCTCGATCACCGGGCGCGGGTCGGGAACGGCGCCGGACGCGCCGGGGTACTGCACCAGCACGCCGCACAGGTCACCCTCGGGCAGGCCGTCGCGCAGGTCGGCCACGACGACCTCGATGCCAAGACCCTCGGCGCGCGTGCGGATGACGTCGATCGTCTGGGGCAGCGCGTCGGCGTCGACGACGAAGGGCCCGGTCGCGGTGCGCTGCGCGCGGCGTACGAGCGTCATCGCCTCCGCCGCCGCGGTGCCCTCGTCGAGCAGCGACGCGTTGGCGGTCGCCAGCCCGGTCAGGTCGGCCACCACGGTCTGGAAGTTCAGCAGCGCCTCGAGCCTGCCCTGGGAGATCTCGGGCTGGTAGGGCGTGTAGGCGGTGTACCAGGACGGGTCCTCGAGGACGTTGCGCCGGATGACGGGCGGGGTGATCGTCGCGTGGTAGCCGAGCCCGATCATCGCCTCGGCGGGGCGGTTCTGCGAGGCCAGCGTGCGCAGCGCGCGGGCGGTGGCGTCCTCGTCGAGCGCGTCCGGCAGGTCGAGCGCCGCGGCGGTGCGGATGCCGCCGGGGACGGCGGCGGACATCAGCGCCTCGAGCGACTCGTGGCCCACGGCCTCGAGCATCTGCGCGACGGCCGCGTCGTCAGGGCCGATGTGGCGGGCGACGAACTCGCCCAGCGTGGTCGCGGTCGAGTCGGTCGAGCTGTGGGTCGAGCTGTCGGTCGAGGCGGCGTCCGGCACGGGCACTCCTTGAGGTCACTCGGATGACCTCCCATCTGTCGGCCCGGTGGCCTCCAGAGTGCCAGCCCGTGCGGTCCTGGTGCCTGAGAGGTTCCGGGAGGAATTGCCCCTTCGGCGCACTGCGACCTGCCACGGGGACCGGCCGCAACGACTCTCCCGCACGGGATGTCGGCATCTGCAGTTTAGCGATACGCAACACGAATGGGCGAAGCCGCCCGGGGTGCGGGCGGCTTCGTCCGAGGTTCTGCAGTGCTGGGGAGCGTTCAGCCGGTCTGCCGTGCGGCGCGGCGGGCGGCGAGCTCGTCACCGGCGACGGTGGAGCCGGGCTCCTCCGCGGTGCGCTCGCTGGGCAGCTGGGCGAGGGTGCCCTCGATCTCGCGCCAGACGCCGCCGATGGCGATGCCGAACACGCCCTGGCCGCCCTGGAGCAGGTCGATGACCTCGTCGTTGCTGGTGCACTCGTAGACCGAGGCCCCGTCGCTCATCAGCGTCACGCGCGTCAGGTCGTCGGTGCCGCGCTCACGGAGGTGGGCGGTGGCGGTGCGGATCTGCTGCAGCGAGATGCCCGCGTCGAGCAGCCGCTTGACGACCTTGAGGATCAGGATGTCGCGGAAGGAGTAGAGCCGCTGCGAGCCGGAGCCGGCGGCGCCGCGGACGCTCGGCTCGACGAGGCCGGTGCGGGCCCAGTAGTCGAGCTGGCGGTAGGTGATGCCGGCCGCGTTGCAGGCCGTCGGGCCGCGGTAGCCGGTGTCGCTGGGGAGCGGCGAGACATCGTCGGCGAAGAGCAGGCCCTGCTCCTCGGCGAGGTCGGCCGCCTCGGCCGCAGCCTTGATCCCGGCCGCGTCCGCGCCCTGCTCGTTCTCGTTGCTAGCCACTGTGACCCTCCAGGTCAGTTCCTCCGCTGAGCGGTAACTCCTGGGGGAAGGGCCCGCCCGGCGCCGGTCTGACCGACAACCACAGCGGTGGAGTTACAACAGAGACAGTTCACCGTAAGCCCGCGCGGACGGGTTGTCCATCCACACGAGCGGCGTGTCGCCAACCCTCAACCTCAGGTCGAGGGTGAGAGTTTCCGGCGGTGCCGCTGGGGCTAGTGGGACTCGAAGTCGTCGGGCGAGACATGGTCGAGGAACTCGCGGAACCGCTCGACCTCGTCCTCCTGCTCGGCCGGGACGGCGAGGCCGGCCTCTTCGAGCACCGCCTCGGCGCACACGATGCGCGACCCGGTGCGCAGGGCCAGGGCGATGGAGTCCGACGGGCGGGCACCCACCTCGGCACCGCCGTCGAAGACCAGCTGCGCGAAGAAGATGCCGTCCTGCATGTCGACGATGCGTACCTCGTCGAGCCGCTGCCCCGTCGCCTCGAGCACGTCGCGCATCAGGTCGTGCGTCAACGGACGCGGCGGGGTGACCCCCTGCTGCGCGAAGGCGATGGCGGTGGCCTCGACGGCCCCGATCCAGATGGGGAGGTAGCGCTCCCCCGTCACCTCCCGCAGCAGCACGATCGGCTGGTTGGAGGGCATCTCGACGCGGACTCCGACGACGTCCATTTCGCGCATGTCCCCACCCTACTCACGGCCCCTGATCTCGGAGGGGGTGCGGGGCTGGTCCTGCCGAGCGGTGAGTGGTGCAGGTTTCCTGGGCGCAGAACCTTGTCTCACGCACCGCTCCCGGTCAGAGCGGCGCCCGGTGGCCGCGGCCTGTCGGACAGGACAAACCCGCGGTTGCGCGGCCAGCCCAGCGGCGTACGCCCCCACCGTCGGACTTCGTCCTGTCCGACAGGCCGTACGGCGACTGCGGCGGCCGGCGGGTCAGCCCCGGTCGAGCCCCACCTTGACGAGCGTGGCGTGGAGCCGGACGGACAGGGCGGCGATCTCGGCGGTGGCGTCCTCGGCGCGGCCCTGGGCGGCGGCGTCGCGACCGCGCGCGAGCGGCGCGACGACCTGCTGCACGAGCCCGACCTCACGGTCGGCGGCGGTCTTGAACGCGCGCAGGTGGCGCGGCTCGAAGCCGAAGTCGGCGAGCTCGCGGGCGGTCTGCGCCACGACGAGGGCGTCGCTGTCGAAGTGGCCGGTGCCCGTGCGGGCCGACACCAGCCCGTACTGCTCGAGCTGCGACAGCAGGTCCTCGGAGATGTCCGCGACCTTGATCAGCTCGCGCCGCGAGAGGCGCAGGTCGCTGGCGCGCCGGAACGACTCCGGGCTGGGCAGGCCGTCGGCGCTCAGGGCCACCTTGGGCACGGTCGGGACGACGCCGTCGATGGCCGGCGGCTCGAGCCCGCGGTCGATGGCGTCGAGGTGCTCGCCGATGACCTTGTGCGGCAGGTAGTGGTCGCGCTGCATCAGCAGGATGTAGCGCAGCCGGTCGACGTCGGCGCCGGAGAACTTGCGGTAGCCGGCGGGCGTGCGCTCCGGCTTGACCAGGCCCTGGTCCTCGAGGAAGCGGATCTTCGAGATCGTCACCCCCGGGAAGTCGGGGCGGAGCTGGTCGAGGACCTGCCCGATGTTGTAGCGGGCGCCGCGACTCGATGCCGAGGGCGTCGGGGCACTCACGGATCAGCTGTCCGGGTGGGAGGAGAAGAACACCAGGCGGTACTTGCCGATCTGCACCTCGTCGCCGTCGTTGAGCTCGACGGAGTCGATGCGGTCGCGGTTGACATAGGTGCCGTTGAGGCTGCCGACGTCGCTGACGGTGTAGCCGGCGCCCGAGCGACGGAACTCCGCGTGCCGCCGCGACACGGTGACGTCGTCGAGGAAGATCTCGCTGTCGGGGTGACGGCCGGCGCCGACGACGTCGGTGTCGAGGAGGAAGCGGCTGCCGGCGCTGGGGCCGCGCTGCACGACGAGGAGGGCGTGGCCCTCGGGCAGCGCGTCGACCGCCGCGGCGTCGACCGGGCTCAGCTGGCGGTCGGAGGACTCGCGCTGGTCCGGCGCGCCGAAGGTGATGGTGGCCGTGGTCTCGACGGGGGTCGGCCCGGCGTCCTCCCCGCCGAGCAGCTTCGTGCCGCACTGGGCGCAGAAGCGGGCGTCGTCAGGATTCTGCTTCCCACAGTTGGTGCAGAACGGCATGTGAGCTCCTCGACGGATCGACACTGAACCCTCAGCCGAGGGTTGAGGTTGATGGTTCGTCCGAACCTACCAGCCATCTGTCGGGCGGTGCGGACGATCGTGCGCGGTCAGCCCTCGAGGCCGGCCTGGTAGGCGGCGGCGTCCATGAGGCCGTCGACCTGCGAGGCGTCGGAGACGCTCACCTCGAACAGCCAGCCGGCCTCGTAGGGGTCGCTGTTGACCAGCTCGGGCGTCGAGTCGAGCGCCGAGTTGGTCGCCACGACCTCGCCGGTCACGGGGGCGTAGATGTCGCTGACCGACTTGGTGGACTCCAGCTCGCCGCAGGTGTCGCCGGCGGTCACTGCGTCGCCGACCTGCGGGAGGGAGACGTAGACGATGTCGCCGAGCGCGTCCTGGGCGAAGTCGGTGATCCCCACCCGGACCGAGCCCTCGGCGTCACCGGGGGTGCGGACCCACTCGTGCTCGCTGGTGTACTTCAGGTTCTCCGGATACACGTGGGGTCTCCTCGGGGACGCAGGTCTGGTGGGGTGATCGGCAGGCTACTGGCCCGTCCCGAACTCCGCATACTCAGGTCGGGACGCCTCGCGGACGCTGGTGATCTCCACCGTCTCGAGCTCCTCGATCGTGACCGTGGCGCCGTCGAGCGTCTCCAGGGTCTCGACCGGGCCGGTGGAGAAGGTGAGCGCGGTCCGCAGGATGTGCGGGTCGCCGATCACGTCGAGGACGTACGGCGGCTCCAGCAGCTCGCCGTCGAGCTCGATGCCGCCCACGCCGTCCTCGAACGAGCTGTCGGCGCCGAGCCGGATCGAGTCGTTGAACTCCATCGCCTCCGCGCCGGCGGTGCGCAGCTCCTGGATGGTGTCGAGCAGCGACCCGACGCTCACCCGGGTCTCGGACTCGCCGATCGTGACGCGAAGGCCCTGGCCGGACACGGGCACCAGCCCCGCGATGACGTTGAGGGTGCGCAGCCGCTGCTCGGCCTCGTCGAGGGCGGCCGAACGGGCCTGGTTCTCGTCGCGCAGCTCGTCACGGCGGGCCTCGAGCCGGTCGACCTCGCGGCGGGCCCGCTCGGCGGTGCCGGTCAGGCCGTCGAGCACCTGGATCAGCTCGCTCTCGCGCAGCCCGGCGTAGGTGTCGTTGGAGTTGGTGTCGCGCACCTGGACGACGAAGGCGAAGCCCAGCACCGCCAGGAGCACCCCGACCACGGCCTGGCGGCCCGAGGGCCGCATCAGCGCGTCGCGCATCCGCTCGCGACCGGGGCTCTCCTCGGTCGCAGGCTCCTGCGTGGTCGGGTCCTGCTCAGGCATGGAAGACGTGCCTGCGGATCGCTGCGACGTTGGAGAAGATCCGGATGCCGAGGACGACCACCACGCCCGTGGTCAGCTGTGCGCCGACCCCGAGCTGGTCGCCGAGGTAGACGATCGCCGCGGCGATCACCACGTTGCTGACGAACGAGACGACGAAGACCTTGTCGTCGAAGATGCCGTCGAGGTAGGCCCGGAGCCCGCCGAAGACGGCGTCGAGCGCGGCCACCACGGCGATGGGCAGGTAGTTCTGCAGGCTGAGCGGGACGTCGGGGGCGAAGACGAGGCCGGCGACGATGCCGAACAGCAGCCCGAGTGCAGCGATCACGGCGAGCTCGCCTCCCCTTCCGTCGCGCCGTCCGGATCGGCGTTGAGCTCGATCACATCACGCAGCGCCCGCTCGGGCGCAGACGGCAGCCGGATGTCGTCCACATTCTCCGCCGAGTAAAGGAAGCCGAGACCGTTGACCAGCGTGAACCACTCCTGGCCGGTGCTGGTCTGCACCAGCCTGGCCTGCAGCGTCCGGGGGTCGCCGATCGCCGAGACGACGTAGGGGGCGTTGACCGGGCGACCGTTGACGTGGATGGCGCGGTTGGTGTTGCGGATGCCGCCGAGGACGTTGATCCGCTGGTCGTTGACGGCGATCGCCTCGGCACCGGCCTCGAAGAGCCCGTTGACGAGCAGGGCGAGGTCCTCGTCGCGGATCTCGTCGTTGATCTCGACGTCGGGCCGGTTGTCGACGGTCATCCGCACCCCGGGCCCGTGCACCGCGGAGTAGCCGGTGGTGAGCTCGGCGCGCCGGATCCTGGCCTCGCTGTCGTCGAGCTGCGCCTGGACCTTCGTGTTGTTGCTCGCCAGCGCCTGGTTGGACTCCGCGAGCTCGGCGACCTGGGACTGCACACCGCGCAGCTGGTCGCGCCGGAGCTCGACCTGCTCGATGAGGGCGGCCCGGCTGAGCTCGTCGACCTCGGCCTGCCGGTCGGTCTGCGCCGCGACCACGGCTGCCCCGACGCCGAGCACCGCGACGGCCGCGAGGCTGGCCCAGTGCGGACGCCGCGACGACGGAGCGGGCTGCTCCCCCGCCGCCGCCCGCTTCTGGGCGACGTGGGCGTAGTCCTCGTCCATGGAGCGCGCGGTGATGAGCGTCAGCAGCGGCGTCGTGACGTGGTCGGGGAGCCGCCGGGCGGTGTCCTCACCCTGCTCGGGCGCGCGGGTGTCAGCCATGGTCCGACACCGGCGTACGACGGCGCGGGGTCTCGCGCAGCAGCGTGCGGACCTGCCAGGCGTAGAGCAGACCGGCCCACCAGTAGAGGCCGATCCCCCACCAGGCGAAGGCCCAGCCGAAGGTGCGGGCCAGGGTGGCGACGATGCCGTCGCCCTCGCCGAGCAGCAGCAGCGGGAAGGCGTAGAGGAGGTTGAAGGTCGCGGCCTTGCCGAGGAAGTGGACCGGCAGCGCCGAGAAGCCGCGGGTGCGCAGGATCGGCACCAGCCCCCAGAGGAAGAGGTCGCGCAGGGGCAGGGCGAGCGCGACCCACCACGGGATGATGTCGCGCAGGTAGAGCCCCACCACGACGGCGAGGATGTAGAGCCGGTCGGCCACCGGGTCGAGGATCTCGCCGAGCTGGGAGTACTGGTCGAGCCTGCGGGCCAGCCAGCCGTCGAGGAAGTCGGTGAAGCCGGCGACCATGAGCACCACGAGGGCGATGGCGTCCGCCTCCGGGCCGAGGACCAGCCAGAGGAACAAGGGCACGCCTGCCAGCCGCACCACACTGATGATGTTGGGCACGGTCCAGACACGGGCTGCTCCCTCGGACACGAGCAGACCCTACCGAGCGCTCAGGCGTCCACGCCCGACACGTCGTGGTGTGCCGCGTCGCGGATCTCGCCGACCAGCTCCTCGAGCACGTCCTCCAGCGTCACCAGTCCGACGACCTGGCCGTCGCGCTGCACGACGCGCGCCATGTGGGCGCCCTTGACCTGCAGGCTCTCCAGCGCGTCGTGGAGCAGGTCGTCGGGGGCGACGGTGGCGAACGGGCGGATCCACTTGTCCTCGATGACCCGCGAGCGCTTGTCGTCGTCGGACTCGAGGGCGTCCTTGATGTGGAGGTAGCCCAGCAGCGTGCCGTCCGAGGCGGCGACCGGGAACCGGCTGAAGCCCGTGGCGGCACAGACGGCCTCGACGTCGGCCACCGTCGACCCAGGGGCGACGGTGGCCAGGGTGTCGGGCGCCATGACGATCGACAGGACGGACTTCTCGGTGAAGCCGAGGGCACCGGCGAGCCGGTCGTACTCCTCGGCCTCGATCAGCCCCTCCCCCCGCGACTCCTCCACCAGCGCGGCCACCTCCTCGCGCGTGAAGCTGGAGTGCACCTCGTCCTTGGGCTCGATGCGGAGCAGCCGCAGCGTGGCGTTGGCGACGAGGTTCATGCCGGCGATCACCGGGCGCAGGACGGTGACGACCACCATCATCGGCGGGCTCAGCACCATGGCCGCGCGGTCGGCGCCGGCGAGGGCGATGTTCTTGGGCACCATCTCGCCGAGGACGACGTGGAGGTAGACCACGATCGACATCGCCACCACGAAGGAGACGGGGTGGAGGAAGTCGTCGGGGACCCGGGCCAGGTGGAAGACCGGCTCGAGGAGGTGGGCGACGGCCGGCTCGCCGATGGCGCCGAGGCCGAGCGAGCACACGGTGATGCCGAGCTGGGCGCCCGCCATCACGAGCGAGACGTTCTCCATCGCCCGCAGCGTCGTGCGCGCGGCCCGGGAGCCCTCCTGCGCGCGCGGCTCGATCTGGCTGCGCCGGGCGGCGAGCAGGGCGAACTCGGCGCCGACGAAGAACGCGTTGAGGGCCAGCAGCACGACCGCGAGGGCGACGCCGAAGAGGTCACTGTTCACGGCCGGCCCCCTCCCCCGGCTCGGGGGAGACGGCGCGCAGGTCGAGCCGGTCGATCCGCAGACCCTCCATCCGCTCCACGGTGAGGGTGACCAGGCGCTCGCGCAGCTCGCGCGGGTCGCTGCGGTCGGGCACCGGGACCTCGATCCGGTCGCCGGGCTCGGGGATCTTGCCGAGCCCGCGCATCACCAGCCCGGCGACGGTGTCGTAGTCCTCGTGGTCGGGCAGCTCGATGTCGGTGGCGTCCTCCACCTCGTCGGGACGCAGCAGGCCCGACAGCGTCCAGCTGCCGTCGCGCCGCTGGCGGATCCGCGCGCCGAGGCGGTCGTGCTCGTCGGAGATGTCACCGACGATCTCCTCCACGACGTCCTCGAGGGTCACGATGCCGGCGTGCCCGCCGTACTCGTCGAGGACGACGGCCATCTGGAAGCCGTCCTGGCGCAGCAGCGCGAGGAGCGGGTCGAGGCGCAGGCTGTCGGGCACGACGACCGGCCGGACCATGACGTGCTTGATCCGGGTCGTGGCCCGCTCGTGCACCGGCACCGCGACGGCGTGCTTGACGTGGACCGTGCCGACGACGGTGTCCTCGGCGTCGAGCACCGGGAAGCGGGAGTGGCCGGTCTGGCGGGCCAGCTCGACGACGGCGGAGACCCGGTCGCCCTCCTCGACCGTCGTGGTGCGCACGCGCGGGGTCATGATCTCGCCGGCGGTGCGGGTGCCGAACTCGACCGACCGCTCGACGAGCTCGGCGGTGTCGGCGTCGAGGGTGCCCTGGTCGGCCGAGCGCTGCACGAGGGAGGCGAGCTCCTGCGCGCTGCGGGCGGACCGGAGCTCCTCCTGCGGCTCGATGCCCAGGCGCCGCACGATCGCGTTGGCCGAGCCGTTGAGCACCTTGATGGGTCGCGCGGTGAGGGCGGTGAAGCCGCGCATGAACCCCTGGGTCGCGCGGGCGGTCTCCAGCGGCCGGGCGATGGCGATGTTCTTGGGCACCATCTCGCCGAAGATCATCGTCACGACGGTGCCGAGGACCAGGCCCAGCGCGAGGGACAGCGGCGACACCGCGCCGTCCGGCACCCCGGCGGCCGCGAGCGGACCGTCGATGAGGTCGGAGATGGCCGGCTCGGCGAGGAACCCGATGGCCAGGTTGGTGACCGTGATGCCGACCTGCGCGCCCGAGAGCTGGGTCGACAGCGAGCGCAGAGCGAGCTGTACGCCGCGCGCGCCCTCGTCACCGGAGGCGGCGGCGCGCTCGACGCTCGGCCGGTCGACGGTGACGAAGGAGAACTCGGCGGCGACGAAGAGCCCGCACGCGGCGACGAGCGCCAGCGAGACGAGGAGGAGCACCAACGGGGTCACGACGCGCGCCCGGAGCCGAGTGCGGTCGTGCGGGGACTTTGACTATCGTCCATGGTCGGCGCTGGGGTTCCTTCTCTGGGCGGTTCTCGGCGTCGGCAAGGGTCAAGCGTAACGGTTGCGGCTCCCCCCGTCCCAGTCGTCGTGTCGCTTTGGGAAGGCGCCCCCGCGACCCCTAGTCTGGCCGCCACACTGGGGAAGATCAGGACCTTCGGGGTCTCGGCGGGGGATGTGGATGCGAGCGTGGGCACAGTCGGTCACGGCTGCACTCCTGGTGGTGCTCGTGGCCACCCTCGCGACGGTCACCGCCAACGGTGACTCGGCCGATCCCGGCTCGGTCCGGATGGCCCAGGGCACCCAGTCGCCCGGCAGCGCGCCGGGCGCCGACGGGCGCCGTCCCAACCTCGTCTTCGTCATGACCGACGACATGCGCGACGACGACCTCGACCACATGCCCCTCACCCGCCGGCTCCTCGTGGAGCAGGGCATGGAGTTCACCGACGCGATCTCCCCCCACCCGCTGTGCTGCCCGGCGCGCGCCCAGCTGGCGACGGGGCAGTACGCGCAGAACAACGGCGTCCAGCACAACAAGGGCGTCCACGGCGGCTTCGAGGCGCTCGACCCGACCGAGGAGGCGAGCAGCTGGTTCCGCGACGGGGGCTACAGCACCGGGTTCGTCGGCAAGTTCCTCAACGGCTACGGACCCGACGACGTACGACCGGCCGGCTGGTCGCGGTGGGACGCGCTGACCCGGGGCGTCTACGACTACGTGAACTTCTCGATGACCGGCGACGGGGACCCGCGCCACTACACCGGCAGCTACGTGACGTCGGTGATCGAGGAGCGCACCAACCAGGACATCCGCGACTTCGCCCGCGCCGGTGACCCGTTCGTGGTCTACGCCTGGCACCTCGCGCCCCACTACCGGATCACGCCGGAGGGCGGCCGCGGACTGCCCCCGGCAGCGCCCGGCGACGAGGACGTGCTCCTCGACGAGCCCCCGGCGTCCTTCGACGACCCCGCCTTCAACGAGGCGGACGTCTCCGACCAACCGTCCTACCTCCGCCACCTCTCCCCCGCCTCGCGTGACGACGTGCGGGCCGAGAACACCGCCCGGCTCCAGTCGCTGCAGGCAGTCGACCGCGCGGTCGGCTCGATGGTGGCCACCCTCGAGGCGCAGGGCGTGCTCGACGACACTTACATCGTGTTCACCTCCGACAACGGCTACTCCCTCGGCGAGCACCGGTTCACCGGCAAGGACGTGCTCACCGAGGAGGCGATGCAGGTCCCGCTGGTGGTGCGCGGCCCCGGCATCGCCCCGGGCAGCACGTCGGACCTGCCGGTCACGCTGGTCGACCTCCCCGTCACCTTCGCCGGGCTCACCGGGGTCGCCCCGCAGTGGCAGGTCGACGGGACCTCGCTGGTGCCGACCCTCCTCGGTGCCGAGCAGTCGTTCCGCGACACCACCCTGATCCAGACCGGCCGCAAGCTGGAGACGGGGTGGTCGCACCGCGGCGTCCGCACCGAGCGCTACCTCTATGGCACCGACGGTCGCGACGCCTTCCTCTACGACCGGCTCGTGGACCCCGACGAGATGGTCAACGTGGTCGACGACCCGCGCTACGCGGAGGTGCTGGCCGCGCTCGAGCTGCGCCGCACGCTGCTGGTCGGGTGCGCGGGCTGGACCTGCAACCAGGTCTTCGGCCCGCTCCCCGAGCCGGCGTCCTGACGCACGTGCCCGAGCTCGCCGGGACAGTCCTGGCGCAGGTGCTGCCGGTCGCGGTGTTCCTGCTGGCCATCACGGTGACGGCCGAGGTCGCCCAGCTCGCCGGTGTCTTCGACGTCGCCGCGCACGCCCTCGCGCGGCGGGCCCGGCACCGCGTGGTGCTCCTCTGGCTGACGTTCGCCGTCCTCGCGGTGGTGTGCACGATCGTGCTGAGCCTGGACACCACGGCCGTGCTGCTGACACCGGTCGGGCTGGCAGTGGCGCAGCAGACCGGCATCTCGCCGATGCCCTTCGCCCTGACGACGCTGTGGATCGCCAACACGGGCTCGCTGCTGCTGCCCGTGTCCAACCTGACCAACCTCCTCGCCGTGCACCGCTTCGAGGAGCTCGGCGCGGGACACGGCGACTACGTCCGCACGGCCGCGCTGCCGGCGGTGGCCGCCGTCGTGGCCACGCTGGTCCTCGTCGCCGTCCTGCAGCGCCGGGCGCTGCGCGGGACGTACGCCGTCGACCCGCCCGCGGAGCCCCACGACCGGGTGCTGCTGGTGGTCGCGGCGGCGGTCTGCCTGCTCGTGGGTCCGCTGTTCGCCGTGGGTCTCGAGCCGGCCGCCGTGGCCGTCGGGTCGGCGCTCGTGCTGCTCGCGGCGCTGGCGTGGCGGGCTCCCGGCCTGCTGCGCGAGGTCAGGCCGCCGTGGCTGATGGCCGGCGCCTTCGTGCTGGTCGCCGGGCTGCTGCGGCTGGCGCAGGCCGAGGGGCTCCTCGACTGGCTGGCCCCGGCCGTCGGGACCGGCACCCGCACGCTCGACCTGCTCCACCTCGCCGGGGCGTCGGCGGTGGCCGCCAACCTGGTCAACAACCTGCCGGCCTACCTGCTCGTCGAGCCGTCGGCGGCCGACGACACCCGTCGCCTCGTCGCGACGCTCGTCGGGGTCAACGCCGGCGCGCTCGTCACCCCGTGGGCCTCGCTGGCGACGCTGCTGTGGCTCCAGCGGTGCCGCGCCGCCGGCGTCCGGGTGCCGCTGCTGCGCCTCGCCGGGTGGGGCGCCGTCTGCGCCACCGTCGCCGTGGTCACCGCCACGCTCGCCATCCGCTGAGCCGCGGCCCGCCCGGCGCGACCGGTCGCCGATACTGGCGCGGTGACGATCACCCGCGACGACGTGCTCACCGCCCAGCAGCGCATCGGAGGCCGGATCCGGCGCACGCCCCTCCTCGCGCCGGCCGACGGCGACGGCGTCTGGCTCAAGTGCGAGCACCTCCAGCACTGCGGCGTCTTCAAGACCCGCGGTGCCTTCAACCGGCAGCTCGCGGCACTGGAGTCCGGCGAGCTCGGCGAGGCCGGCATCGTCGTGGCGTCGGGGGGCAACGCCGGGCTGGCCCAGGCCTTCGCCGCCCGCGCCCTCGGCATCCGGGGGACGGTCTTCGTCCCGGAGACCGCGCCCGAGGTGAAGGTGCAGCGGATCCGTCGGTACGGCGCCGACGTGCGTCGCGCCGGCACGGAGTACGCCGAGGCCTACCGGGCCGCCGTCGCGTTCGCCGAGGAGCGGGGCGCGGCCTTCGCCCACGCCTACGACCAGCCCGAGGTGGCCGCCGGCGCCGGCACGATCGGCGAGGAGGTCCTCGAGGACGAGCCGGGCATCGACACCATCGTGGTCGCCGTGGGCGGTGGCGGTCTCTACGCCGGGATCGCCGCGGCGGTGCGCGGGCGCGCCCGCGTCGTGGCGGTGGAGCCCGAGCGCATCCCGACCCTCCACGCCGCCCTGGCCGCGGGCCACCCGGTCGACGTCGAGGTGTCCGGCATCGCCGCCGACTCGCTCGGCGCCCGGCGGGTGGGCGACCTGGCGTTCGCCGCCGCGCAGGCCGAGGCGCCGGTCTCGGTCCTCGTCAGCGACGAGGCGATCGCGGCGGCGCGGACGCACCTGTGGGACGAGTACCGCATCGCCTCCGAGCACGGCGCCGCCACTGCTCTCGCGGGCCTGCTGTCGTCGGCGTACGTGCCCGGCGCTGGCGAACGGGTCGCCGTGGTGGTCTGCGGCGCCAACACGGACCCCGGCACGCTCGCCTAGCGCGCCGGCGACCCGGCTCAGGCGGTGATCATTCAGGCGGTGATGGCGCCCCCCGCCTCGCCGAGGAGGCGGTCACGCAGGGCGACGAGCTCGGACACGGCGCCGAGGAAGCGCACGGTGCTGTCGCCCACGTGCAGGTCGTCGAAGTAGTGGTGGCGCATCGCGGTCCGGGCGAGGCGGTGCTCGTCGTGCTGGAGGCGGTCGCGGAGCAGCTCGCTCAGCCCGTCGACCTCGCCCGGGCGTACGACGTCCGAGCACCGGCTCAGGGGGACGTGCTGGCGCAGCCGATCGTCGTCCTCGTGGCGGTCGGTGAGGACGATCGGCTTGTCGGTGTGGAGGTAGAGCCAGTCGAGGCCGACCGACGAGACGTCGGTGACGATCGCGTCGCACACGGGCATGACTGCGAGGATGTCGCCCTCGACGACCGCGGTGTGCCCGGCGCCCGGCTCGCGTCCGGCCGCCTCCGCCACGACGTCCAGGACCTCCCGGTGGGCCGCCGCGACGGCGGGGGTGCGGCTGGTGACGACCTTGGGATGCGGCTTGTAGACCAGCCGCACGCCCGGCACGGCGAGGACGGCGCGGACGATGGCCGGGCCCATGACGTCGACCGAGGTGTAGTCGTTGTAGGCCGCGTCGCCCTCCCAGGTCGGCGCGTAGAGCACCGTGGAGCGCTCGCTCGGCTCCAGCAACGGCGTCCGCCGCAGGTCGAGCTGCGGCCGGCCGATGCGCACCAGCCGTCGGGCGTCGAGCTCGAGGAGCTCGGCGACGTAGCGCTGCACCGCCGCCTCCCCCGCCACGAACACCCGGTCGTAGGCCTTGGCGTTGTTGCTCGCCATCGACTGCTTGTCGCTCTCGCCGTGGTTGACGTGCACGTGCAGGCGACGGCTGTCGAGCAGCGAGTCGAAGTTCTGCACGGAGTTGTTGCAGTAGAGGACGACCTTGGCGTCGAGCTCGGCGTAGACCGCCGACAGGTCGGCCAGCGTCGGCGCCGTGACCACCCGGAGCCGCGTGCGGGCCGCGACGAGCTCCGCGGCCTCGGGATCGCGCAGGACGAGGCACACGCGGTGGACGTCGTCGAGCACCTCGAGGACCTCGAGCCACTGGACGAGCTGGTAGGTCCGGCTGGGGTCGCCTGCGAAGTAGGCGACGACGGGGACGGCGTTCACGACGGAAGTCTAGTGCGGCGACCACCCGCCCGATGACGAGTCCCGGAGGTCGGCTGGTCAGCCGACGTGCCAGTGGCGGCGGACGAGCTCGTCGCGCGCGGCCTGGTCCTTGCCCATCTTCGTCACGAGGTCCGCGTCCGCGTCCGAGCGGAGCCGCTCGAGCACCGCGTCGACGAGCTCCGCGGGGAACACGCCGTCGGCCTCGAACAGGTCGCGCCGCTCCTCGAGGGCGTCGGCGGACTCGGCGCACGAGGACGGCAGCTGCTCGAAGTCGTCGTGGTCGGCGGTGCTGAGCCGCTCGGCGACGTCGAGGCTGTCCGGGTCACCGAGGCCCTGCCGGGCGGCGACCGCCATCCCGGCCAGGAGCAGGTGGACGTCGGCCGAGCCGTCGGCCAGCCGCAGCTCCACCGTCTGGGCGTGGACGGCCGGCTCGGGGACCGGTCCCGAGCGGCCCGGGTTGGCGTGGGCGACCATGGCGGGCAGCACGTCGCCGTTCCAGGCGAGCGGGTCGCGGACCAGCCCGGTGCGGTCCGTCTCGCCCCAGGAGATGCCCTCCGGCGACTCGTCGCCCTCGGTGAAGCGCAGGTAGGACGTGGGCACGGTGTTGCCGAACGCGGTGAGGGCCCTGGCCGACGAGAGGTAGCCGGCGATCAGCCTGCGGCCGGTGTCGTCGAGCCCGGAGGGCCCCACGATCGCGTTGGCCCCGTCGCGCACGAGGCGGCTGTGCACGTGCAGGCCGCTGCCTGCCCCGTCGCTGCTGACCGAGGGTGCGAAGGTCACCTCGAGGCCGTGCGCGTGGGCGACCTCGCGCACCACCCACTTGGCCAGGACGAGCACGTCGGCGGCCTGCTCGACCGGGACGGGCAGGAACTCGATCTCGTGCTGCACGAGTTGCCGCTCCTCCTCCCGGATGTTGCCGACCTCGCCGTGGGCGTACTTGAGCTGCACTCCCATCGAGGCCAGGTGGCCGAGCACCTGCTCGCGCACCCGCTGGCCCTTGGAGAACGGCGCCGACTCCTGGTAGCCCCGCTCCTCCTCCACCGCGAAGATCTCCTCGACCGGCCCCACGAGGTAGTACTCGAGCTCGCCGAACGCCTCGAGGACCATGCCGGTCTCCCGGGTCAGCGCCTCGGCCGCCCGGCGCACGACCTGCTCGCCGGCGTACGGCAGCGGCTGGCCGTCCTCGCCGTAGAACGAGCAGATCACGTCCAGGGACGGCCGCTCCCCGAACGGGTTGACGAATGCGGTGCGGTGCCGCGGGACGATGTAGACGTCGCTGGTGGCGGCGTCGGTGCCCTCGAAGATGCTGGAGCCGTCGACGCGCTCACCGATCGTCAGCACCTGCTCGAGGTGGTCGCGCGAGCTGATCGCGAACGCGATCGTCTTGAGGCGCCCGTCGCCGCCCACGTAGCGCAGGTTCGCCTGCCGCAGCTCGAGCTCCTCCGCCGCCCGGACCAGGTCGTCGGTGGTGAACTCGGCGGCGGGCTTGTCGAGCAGGCGCACCAGGGGGTGGGGCTCGAAGGCGTCGGTGGTCATGCCCATTCCTACCAACACCGCCCTGATGTCCGACCTGATGCCCGACCTGATGTCCGCCCTGATGCCCGATCGCCCCGGCTGTGACCCGGCTCACTGCTAGCATCGCGCCGGCGCGCGACATCAGGGGGAAGCAGGTGGTGGACCGGTGCTGAGGCTCCCGGCAGCGCCTCCGCGCGAGCAGGAGTTCGGCCACGACGCCCTCGTCGTGTGCGACAACCTCGTGCGGATCTACCAGTCCGAGACCATCGAGGTGCAGGCCCTGCAGGGCTTGGACCTGCTCGTCCACGAGGGCGAGATGGTGGCCCTGGTGGGGGCCTCCGGGTCGGGGAAGTCGACGCTGCTCAACGTCCTGGCGGGTGTCGACGCGCCGACCGCCGGCCGCGCGCGGGTCGCCGGGCACGACCTCGCCGACATGTCGCGCACCGAGCAGGTGCGCTACCGACGCCACGTCGTCGGGTTCGTGCGGCAGCAGGCGTCGCGCAACCTCGTCCCCTACCTGACGGCCGGCCAGGTGGTCGACCTGCCGATGACCATCGCCGGGCTCCCCCGCGCGCGGCGCGGCGCGCGCACCGAGGAGCTGCTCGAGCTCCTCGGCGTCGCCCACTGCACCGACCGTCGTCCCCTCCAGATGTCGGGCGGCGAGCAGCAGCGCGTCGCCATCGCCGTCGCGCTCGCCAACGAGCCGCGTCTCCTCCTGGCCGACGAGCCGACCGGGGAGCTCGACAGCGCGACCGCGGCCGAGGTGTTCGCCGCCCTGCGCACGGTCAACCGGGAGCTCGGCGCCACCGTCGTGGTGGTCACCCACGACGCCGCGGTGAGCGGCCAGGTCGCCCGCACGGTCGCCATCCGGGACGGACGCACCAGCAGCGAGGTGGTCCGCAGCGACGCGGACGCCGGCTCGCCCGCCACGGCCGAGGAGTACGCCGTGATGGACCGCGCCGGCCGGGTGCAGCTGCCGCGCGAGTTCCGCGAGGCGCTCGAGCTCACCCGCCGCGTCCGGCTGGCGCTCGCCGACGACCACGTCGAGATCCGGTCCGACCGCCGCGAGGACGGGTGAGCGCGCCCACCGAGCCGATGGTCGCCGTGCGGGGGCTCGTCCGGACGTACGGGACCGGCGGCACCGCCGTGCACGCGCTGCGCGAGGTGTCCTTCGACGTGGCACCCGGCGAGATGGTCGCCGTGGTCGGCCGGTCCGGGTCGGGCAAGACCACCCTGCTCAACGTCGTCGGCGGGCTGGACCGGCCCGACGCGGGGACGGTCCGCGTGGACGGCACCGAGGTCACCGACCTCGACGAGCAGGGGCTGAGCCGGCTGCGGCGCGACACGATCGCCTACGTCTTCCAGACCTTCGGCCTCGTCCCGGCGCTCACCGCCGCGGAGAACGTCGGCGTCCCGCTGCGGCTGCGGCACACGCCCGTGCCTGAGCGCGAGGAGCGGACCGCCCTGCTGCTGGACCTGGTCGGCCTGCGCGAGCACGCGCTGCAGCGGCCGGCGGAGCTCTCCGGCGGACAGCAGCAGCGCGTGGCCATCGCCCGCGCGCTCGCCGGCTCCCCCCGGCTCCTGCTGGCCGACGAGCCGACCGGCCAGCTCGACACGGAGACGGGCCTAGCCGTGATGGCGCTGCTGCGCGCGGTCGTGGAGTCCGAGGGCGTGACGGCGGTCGTCGCGACGCACGACGCGGTGCTGATGTCGCTCGCCGACCGGGTGCTCACGATCTCGGACGGGCGGGTCGACGGCTGATGGCCCGGCCGTGCTGACCCTGGTCCTGCGCCGCGCGTACGTCCAGCGACGGCTGCTGACCGCCGTCGTCCTCCTCGTCGCCACCGCCGCCACGCTGGTCGGGGTGTGCGCCCTCATGCTGGGCGCCACCGCGGACCGCGCCTTCGCGGTGGAGGTCCGGCGGGCCCCGTCCGCCGACCTGGGCGTCACCGCCTTCCTGGTCGAGGTCGCGGGGGACGACGTGCCGGCGGCCCGCGCCGAGGCGACCGCCGTCGTCGAGGACGTCCTCGCGCCGATGCGCCCCTCGCTCGACGTCACGGCCACGTCCCGGCTGCGCCGGCTCGACGGGGACGACGGCCGCCTGGCCTACCTCACGGGCACCGACGCGCTGCCCGCCCGGGCCGACCTGGTGGCCGGCCGCTGGCCGACAGCAGCCACGATCGGGGCCGGTGGTGGGAACGGCGCAGGCCCCGACGCGGTGCTCGAGGCCGCCGTCCCCGCCACGACGGCGCGCCTGCTGGGGCTCGCCCCGGGTGACGAGGTGGTGCTGGGCCGCGAGGTCGGGCTCGACGGCAGCGACGTGCCGGTCACGGTCGTGGTGGTCGGCACGTTCCGGCCGCGTGCGGACGTGGAGTGGGAGCGGGACCCGCTGGCCGGGGCCGGGTTCGCGGCGGCATACAGCGACGGGCTGGAGGCGGCCCCCACCTACGGCCCCTTCGTGCTGCGGGAGGCGGCGTTCGCGGCGTCCGGCTCGTTCGCCAAGGGGCTCCGGGTGACCGGCCACCCCCGGCGCGCGCTGGCCGGCGACGAGCCGCTGCGGGCGTCCGCGGGGTCGCTCGGCGATGCGTCCCGCCGGCTGGCCTCCGGGGTCGGCGACCGCGCGCGCATCACCCGGCTCGCCTCCGACCTGCCCACCACGCTCGAACGCGTGCACGCCCAGCAGGCGAGCACCCGGGCGACCGTCGTGGTGGTGCTGCTCCTCGGGACCGCCCTCTCGCTCGCCGCGGCGCTGCTGGCCGGGTGGCTGGTGGCCGCGGTCCGCGAGGACGAGCAGGACCTCCTGCGGGCGATGGGGCTCGACCGGCGCCAGCAGGTGGGCGCCGCGACGCTCGAGGCGCTGCTGCTGGCGTGCCTGGCGGCAGCAGTCGCGGTGCCGGTGGCGTCCGTGGTGCACTCCCGGCTGACGCACCTGCCCGACCTGCGCGCAGCGGGGCTGGAGCAGCCGCCCACCGTCTCGGCGCTGCTGCTGCTCTCGGTGCTCGGAGCGGCCGTGGCCCTGACGATGGCCCTCGTCGCGACGAGCGTCGGCACCGCCCGCGGTCCCGACCCCGTGTCGCGGCCCGGCGCGCTGGTCCGGCTGGGACTCGCCCCGCTGCTGCTGCTCGTCGCGGTGGCCGCCTGGTGGCAGCTGCGCTCCCAGCCGGCCACCGTCGCCCGTCCCGGCGACGTCACGCTGGCCCTGGCGCCCGTCGTGTTCGTCGCCGCGTCGACCGCGCTCGCCGTACGCGTCGTGCCGGTGCTGCTGGGGTGGGCGGCGCGAGTCGGGATCCGCTCGCGCTCCTTCGTCCTGCCGCTGGCCGCCCAGCAGGCCGCCCGGCGGCGCCACACCGGCACGGCGATGGTGCTGGTCGCCGCTGCGGCGGCGTGCGCGGTCTTCGGGGTCGCGCTGCGCACGACGTGGCACCAGTCCCAGGAGGACCAGGCGGCACTGCGCGTCGGCACGGACGTCGCCCTCGCCCTGCCGGCCCCGGCGGGGCTGCAGGAGGCCCGCGAGGTAGCCGCCGCCGTCCCGGACGGGTCCCCCGACCCGGTCGTCTCACCGGTCATCCACCGTCCGCTGGCGCTCGGTCGCTACGTCGGGCAGGAGGGTCGGCGTCCGGTGCTCGTGGCGGTCGACACCCGGCACGCGGGGGCGCTGCTGCGGGGGCGCACCGAGCCCGGGTGGGACTGGGCCGGTGTCGGCGAGGCACTGGCGCCCGAGGGGTCCGTGGCGGGGGTGTCCCTGCCCGAGGACGGGGAGGGCGTCCGGCTCCGGGGACGGAGCCCGCGAGGCGCCGCACTGACGGTCGCGCCCACCGCGGTGGTCGAGGACCCGTCCGGGTTCCGCGCGTCCGTCGGTGCGCGACCGCTCGCGCTGGACGGACGCCCGCACCCCGTGGAGTGGACCAGCCCCCTGGGCTCCGGGCTGCGGCTGGTCGGGCTCCGGCTCGAGCTCGACGGCGACCCCGGCGCCGCCCCGAGCACCGACGCGGACGTCGAGGTCGTCGTGACGGTCCCGGCCGCCGGCGACGGGCTCGACGACGGTCCGGCCTGGCAGCTGCTGCCGCTGCAGCAGGACAGCCCGGTCGCCGGTGCCGCCGTCTCCGTCGCGCCGACCGGGGCCGGCACCGAGCTGCGGGCGAGCCTGGGGATCAACCTCGCCTACTACGCCTACACGGGTGCCGACGTCCTGGCCAGTGCCTTCCCCACTCCCCCGCACGTCCCCGTCGTCGTCTCCCAGGACCTGGTCGACGCGGTCGGTGCGCGGGTCGGGGACGAGCTGTCCGCCCTCGTCGGCGACGCGGTCCTGCTGCTGCGGGTGACGGCGGTCGTGCCCACCGTCCCGTCCGCGCCCGGCCAGGTCGCCGTCCTGGCCGACACCGACATGCTGTCGCGCGCGTTGATCGACGTCGGCAGGCTCGACCCGGTCGTGGACGGCTGGTGGGTGGGACGTCCGCCCGCGGCGACGGCACCGGCCCTGCGCTCGCTCGGCCTCGGGGAGGTCACCGTCCGGCAGGACGTCGCCGACCAGCTCGCCCAGGGCCCGCTCCGGGTCACCGTCCCGACGACGCTGCTGGCGCTGGTGGCGGTCGCCGTGGTGATGCTCGCCGCCGCCGTGGGGCTGGTGCTCAGCGCCGAGCGGCAGCGCCGCTCCTCCGAGGTGGTGCGCCTCCGGGCGCTGGGACTGTCGCGCCGGGACGCGCGACGGCTCCTGGTGGCCGAGCACCTGGCGTTCTTCGTCCCCCTCGTCCTCGTCGGGACGCTCGTCGGCCTCCTGGCGGCCGTGTCGCTGGGGCCGCACCTCGTCCGCTCCGACCTCGGCGCCGCTCCCGTCCCGGCTGCCGTCGCGACCTGGTCGTGGGCGACCGAGCTGCTCCTCGTGGGCGGGCTGCTGCTCGTCACCCTCGTGCTGACCGCCGGCCTCGCGGCGGCCCACGTCCGCCGGTCGGACCCCGCCCAGCTGCGAGCCGGTGACCTGTGATGCGTACGCCCCGCCTGCACGTCGCCACCCTGCGGGGTCGCTGGCGCGCGGACCGCGGCCTGCTCCTCCTCGCCGGCCTCGTCGTGGCCCTGACCACCGCCCTGACCGCGGCCGTCGCGCCGCTCGCGGAGCGCACGGCCGACCGCGCCATGGCCGCGACCGTGGGTGACGCCGGGTCGCGCAGCGCCGTGGTCGCGACGATGCCGGAGTGGTACGACGACCCCCGCGGCAAGACGCGCGACCCGACCACGGCCGTCCAGGTGCGCCAGGACGCCGACTACGCCGACGAGGCCCTGCCACCGGAGATGGCGTCGGTGCTGCGCCCCGGCGTCACGACCATCACCACGCCCGACCTGCAGCTGCTCGACGCCGGCCCGGGACGCTTCCTGGAGCTCGTCCACCTCGACACCCCCGCCGGCCCGCCCGCCGTCAGCTGGACCCGGGGAGGTCCGCCGCGGGCGAGCGTCGGACCCCGCCGGGCCGACGCCGCCGTGGGGGCCGGTGCCGGCCCGTGGACGGTGCAGGTCGCCGTGTCGGAGACCGTGGCCGACGCGCTCGGCCTGCAGGTCGGGGACCGCCTGCCGGCCCGGGACGAGCAGGGCCGGGAGGTCCGGATCCGCGTCAGCGGCACGTTCGCGCCGGTCGACGAGGACGACGGGGTGTGGGGGCTCGCGCCCCGCGTCCTGCGGCCCGCCCAGGGGAGGTCCGACGGCGTGCCGTTCACCTCGGCGTCCGCCCTGGTCTCCACCGCGTCGCTCCCGGACCTCCGCCTCGGCCTCCCGGCCGACGACCTCACCCACCGGGTGGTCTTCGGCCCCGAGCCCGAGCGGGTGCGATGGGACCGGTCCGCGGCGCTGGGGCGGTCGGTGGTGGGCCTGCAGTCGTCCGCCGGGCTCGCCCGGGGCGACATCTCCTGGGACAGCCTGCTCGGCGGGGTCCTCGACGACGGCCGGGCGCAGGTCGCGTCCGCCCGCGGCCAGGCCCAGGTGCTCCTGGTCGGGCTGGTGACCTGCGCGCTGCTGGTGCTCGTCCTGGCGGCGCAGCTGCTGGTGCGCCGGCGCGCGGGCCCGATCGCCATGGCCCGGCAGCGCGGCGCCGCGGTGGTCGACGTCGCGGGCGAGCTGCTGGTGGAGGCGGTGGTCGTGGCGGTGCTCGCGGCGGCCGCGGGGCTGGGCGTCGTCGTGCTGCTCACCGGGTCCGCCGGATGGGGCTGGGCCGTGGCGGTAGTCCTCGCGGCCGCGTCGGCGGCGCCCGTCCTCGGTGCCGTCGCCGCCGTCCGGGCCGCCGGAGGCCGGCGGGCGCCGGCCAACCGCGCCGCACGTCGTACGGCCGCCCGGGCGGTGCGACTGCGGCGGCTCGCCGTCGAGGCAGCCGTGCTGGTGGTGGCCGCGACGTCCTACGTCGCCCTCCGTCAGCGCGGTGTGGTGGGCGTCGACGGCACCGACGGTGACCTCACCGCGGCCGGCGCGCCGACCTGGTGGGCGCTCGCGGTCGCGGTGGTCCTCCTCCGCCTGCTGCCGCCGGTGCTCCGGCGGGCGGTGCACGCCGCGCGCCGCTCCTCGGGGGGCTCGCTGTTCGTCGTCGCCGCGCGCCTGACGGAGACCGGCAGCCGTGCCCTGCCGGTGCTGGTGACCACGGTCGCGGTCACCCTCACCACGCTGGGCGCCGCGCTGGCCGCGACCGAGCGCGAGGGGCAGGCGGAGGCAGCCCTGGCGGCGGTCGGGGGCGACGCCCGCCTCGACGCCTCCCCCACCGCTTCGCTGGACGAGGCCGCCCGCCGGCTGTCGGACGCCCCGGGGGTCCGGGCCGCCGTCGCCGCGCGGGTGGAGGACGGGGTGCAGGTCTCGTCCCGCGGCCTGACCGAGACCGTGCGGGTCGTCGTCGTCGACGCCGCGGCCTACCAGCGGCTCCTGGAGCGCAGCGACCTCCCCGACGCCCCCGACCTGGCGCGGCTGGGGACGGCACCGGACGGCACGCTGCCGGCGCTGCTCCTCGGCGACGACGCCCTGCGCGACGACCCGGTGCTGCGCTGGGAGGGCGCCAGCGTCCCGTTCGAGGTCGTGGGCACGGCCCCGGACGTGGGTGCCTCCGTCGATCCCGTCCTCGTGGTCGACCGCGACGACCTCGCCGACGCCGGCGTCGGAGCAGCACCCGGCACGGTCTGGGCGGTGGGCCCCGGCGCAGAGGGAGCACTTCGTGCCGTCGACACCGGGAGCATTCCGGTCGACACCGTGGTGGGCCTCCACGACGAGCTGGACCGTCGTCGGGACGCCCCGCTCCCCTCCGCCCTGCTCCGGCTCGCGGTGGTGGCGTCGCTCCTGGTGCTGGCCCTGGCGGCGCTGGGAGCAGTGCTCGCCGCGGCCGCCGAGGCGCCGGCCCGCGCGGAGTCCCTCGGACGGCTCCGCGCCCTGGGCATCCCCGACCGTGACCTGAGCAGGATCGTGGCCGCCGAGCTGGCGGTCCCGGTCGTCGTCGCCGGCCTGGTCGGCGTCGCGTCGGGGATCGCGTGTGCGTACGCCGTCCTCGGCTCGCTGTCGCTCGAGCGGCTCACCGGCCAGTCCGGGCCACCCGCGGTCGTCGTGCCGTGGTGGACGGTCGTCGCCGTGGCCGTGCTGGTCGCCACCGTCGTGGTGGTGGCCTCGCTCGAGTGGCGCCGACTCCGAGGACGGCCGCTGGCAGAGCTTCTGCGGAGCTGACGCGCCGGGCCCCCGCGTCGCCTGCCCGCTGTCGCTCAGGTGCGACGAGAGACGTACCCGTCCAGGTTGCCCAGCGTGGAGGCGAGGGCAGCTGCGTGGTCTGCGCTGGAGATGCCGTCGGGGACCCCCGTCGCCGTGATCGCGACGCGCGTGCCGCCGTCCACCGGCTCGAGCGCCCACGTGAGCGTCATGGTCCCGGCGAAGCGAGGGTCGTCCGAGACGAAGTCCGCCTCCTCGACCAGCCGACGCGGCGCGTCGACGCTGACGAACCGCACCTCGACCACGTCGGTGTTCCCGCCCGACTTGCCGGGAGTCGCCTCGTCGTCGTACGTCAGGACGAGGCCGTAGCCGCCACCGGCCCTGGCATCGAACCGGGTGAACCGGCCGGACATGCCGGCAGGGGGCAGCCACACGGTCCTCGCGTCCTCGTCGACGATCGCAGCGAAGACGTCGTCGCGTGGCGCCGTCACCACTGCCTGTGCCTCGTCAGTGTGGCTCATCCGTGCAGTGTGGCAGGCCGAGACGGACTCCCGCCCCTGTTGCCGGACGTGGCAGCCGCGGATCACGGCGTCGCGACAACGTCGTCCGCTGGCGCCTCGCGGGCTGGACGTACGACCGCGGTGGCCCGCGGTGGGCGCAGCGCGACCAGCACGCCGACGAGCAGGATCACTCCCCCGCCCACCTCCGCCGCGTTGGGCTGCTCGTCGAGCAGCGCCCACGCCGAGGCCATGGCCACGACCGGGGCGAGGAGCACCCAGGGCACGACGGCGCTGGAGGGCCACCGGGCGAGCAGGCTGTTGAAGATGCCGTAGCCCACCAGCGAGGCCAGGCCGGCGGTGTAGAGCGTGGACACGACCGCGGTCCACGACAGGCCCGTCAGCGCCGATCCGACCGCGGCCGGACCGTCCACCAGCAGCGAGAGGCCGAGCAGCGGCACCGGCACCACGAGCGCCGACCAGACCGTCAGCGACAGCCCGCCGGAGACCCGGGCGGCGCGGGCCACGACGTTGCCGACGCCCCACGACAGCGCTGCCATGAGGCACAGGAGCAGGGCGAGGAGGGGGACGTGACTGCTCCGCCCGAGGCCCACCACGACCAGACCGACGACCCCGAGCGCGACGCCCGCCGCCTGTGCGGGCGTGGGGGCCTCCCGCAGCACGCCCGCCGCGATCGCCACGGTGAAGACGACCTGGGCCTGCAGCACCAGCGCCGCCAGGCCGGGTGGCATGCCGACCGCGATGGCGACGTAGAGGAAGCCGAACTGGCCGAGCGACATGAACAGCCCGACCGCGACGATGGTGCGCCAGGGCGCGTCGGGGCGCGCGACGAAGAAGATCGCCGGGACCACGACGGCGGTGAAGCGCAGGGCCACGAAGAGCAGCGGCGGCACGTCCGCCATGCCCCAGTCGATGACGACGAAGTTGAAGCCCCAGATGGACGCGACGAGCGCGGCGAGCAGGGAGTCACGGGTGGTCACCGTCCCAGTCTCGGTCCCGACGACGATGAAGCACCAGCGATGCCTGGTGCACGTCACTGTGTAGCATCGCTTCATGATCGACCTCGGTGCGCTCGCCAGCCTCCGCGCCGTCGACACGCACGGGAGCGTCGTGGCCGCGGCAGAGGCGCTCGGGTTCACACCCAGCGCGGTGTCGCAGCAGGTCAAGCGCCTGGAGAAGCAGACCGGCGTCGCCCTGCTCGAGCGGGTCGGGCGTGGAGTCATGCTGACCGCGCACGGCCGGTTGCTCGTCACCGACGGGTCCCGGCTCCTCACCGACCTCGAGCAGCTCGAGTCGGGGCTGCACCGCGACTCCGGGCGGGTGGCCGGGCGCCTGCGGGTCGCCGCGTTCTCCACGGCGATGCGTGGGCTGCTCGCCCCCGTCGTCCGCGACCTCCTGCTCGGCCACCCCGACCTCACCCTCGCCCTGACCGAGCGCGAGCCCTGGGACACGGTCGACCTGGTGGCGTCCGGGCAGCAGGACCTCGGCATCGTGCACAGCTGGGGCGACGTGCCCCTCCACGTCCCGAGCCACCTCGTCGGGGTCACCATCGCCCACGACGTCGCCGACGTCATCGTCCCGCGCGACCACCGCCTGGCCCGACACACCCGGGTCTCGCCGCGCGACCTGGTCGACGAGGCGTGGGTCGCCACGCCCGAGGGCACGATCTGCCGCCAGTGGCTGAGCCGGATGTACGACGGCACCGACCGCACCCCGCGCATCGCCCACGTCGCGATGGAGTTCGACTCCCACCTCGCGCTCGTCGGCGCGGGCCTCGGCATCGCGCTCGTCCCCCGGCTCGGTCGCCGACCGCTCTCCGACGACGTCGTCGCCGTGATGGCCCACCGACCCACACCGACGCGGGAGATCACCGTGCTGCACCGGGCGTCGATGGTCGAGTCGCCCGCCGTGCGCGCCGTCGTCGAGGCCCTCCGCCGACCGTCCACCGACCCGCACCGAGGAGACCCATGCCGTCGCACCTGATGTCCCGCCGAGACCTCGACTTCCTGCTCCACGAGTGGCTGCGGGTGTCGGAGTCGCCTGAGGGGACCGTCGACCGGGAGACCGTCGACGCCGTGCTCGACCTCGCGGAGCAGGTCGCCACCCGCTGGTTCGCACCGCACAACCGCCGCAACGACAGCGAGGAGCCGCGGTTCGACGGGACGCGGGTGCACGTCCACGACGAGGTCGCGCCGGCCCTGGCGGCGTACTTCGAGGCGGGGTTCGGCGGGATGACGATGCCCGAGGAGCTCGGCGGGTCGGACCTCCCGGTGGTGGTCGCCCAGGCTGCGGACCTCTGGTTCAGCGCGGCCAACGTGGGCACGGCCGGCTACCCGTTCCTCACCAAGGCCAACGCCAACCTGCTCCGCGCCCACGCCACCCCCGAGCAGGTCGCGACCTGGGTGCAGCCGATGGTCGAGGGCCGCTTCTTCGGCACCATGTGCCTGAGCGAGCCGCAGGCCGGCTCGTCGCTGGCCGACGTGACGACACGAGCCGTGCCGCACGGCGACGGCACCTGGCGGGTGCGCGGCAACAAGATGTGGATCAGCGGCGGCGACCACGAGCTGAGCGACAACATCGTCCACCTCGTCCTGGCCCGGGCCGCCGGGGCGCCCGCCGGCGTCAGGGGACTGTCGCTCTTCATCGTGCCCAAGGTGCTGCCGGACGGGTCCCGCAACGACGTCCAGCTCGCCGGGCTCAACCACAAGATGGGGATGCGCGGCATCACCAACACGCTGCTCAACTTCGGCGAGGCCGACGGTGCCGTCGGCTACCTGGTGGGCGACGAGAACCGCGGGCTGGCCTACATGTTCCACATGATGAACGAGGCCCGCGTCGGCGTCGGGACGAGCGCGGTGGCCCTGGGCTACTCCGGCTACCTGCACGCCCTGGAGTACGCCCGCACGCGTCCGCAGGGGCGCCCGATCGGGGCCAAGGACCCGGCCAGCCCGATGGTGCCGATCGTCGACCACGCCGACGTGCGCCGGATGCTGCTCGCGATGAAGTCGTACGTCGAGGGCGGCCTGGCCCTCGAGCTCTACTGCGGCCGGCTGCTCGACGAGGAACGCACCGCCACCGACCCCGGCCGCGCCCGTGAGGCCAGGCTGCTGCTCGAGATCCTCACCCCGATCGCCAAGAGCTGGCCCTCGCAGTGGTGCCTGGCCGCCAACGACCTCGCGATCCAGGTGCACGGCGGCTACGGCTACACCCGCGAGTACCCGGTCGAGCAGCTCTGGCGCGACAACCGGCTCAACCCCATCCACGAGGGGACCCACGGCATCCAGGCCCTCGACCTGCTCGGCCGCAAGGTCACCATGGCCGACGGCGCCGCCGTGCACCTGCTCGCCGCCCGCATGCGCGACACCATCGAGCGGGCCGCGGCGACACCCGGCGCCCCGGCCACCCACGCGGCGGAGCTCGCGGCCCACCTGGACCGCACGCTCGAGGTCACCGCGGCGCTGTGGGCCACCGGCGACCCGGCGCTCGCCCTCGCGGACGCGACGACGTACCTCGAGGTCCTCGGGCACCTCGTCGTCGCCTGGCTGTGGCTCGACGTGGAGCTCGTCGCCACGCGGGCGGAGACCGCGACGGACCCCTTCCACGCCGGCAAGCGCGCCGCGGCGCAGTACTTCTTCACCCGTGAGCTGCCCCGGCTCGGGCCGCAGCTCGACCTGCTCGCGGGGATGGACCGCCTGCTCGTCGACCTCGACCCGTCGGTGCTGTGACCGCGTCGCGCTGCCCGGCGATGCCGGAGGTCAGCCGGCCGGTGGGGTGACGGCGGGCTCGGGGTGCCCGCCCGAGCGCTGGTCGACGACCTCGTCGAGGTAGCGCACCACGACGGCCAGCACGGCTGCCACCGGGACCGCGAGGAACGCGCCGGTGATGCCGAAGAGCGTGCCGCCGAGGGTCACCGCGAGCAGCACGACGGCCGCGTGCAGGTCCATCGACCTCGACTGCAGATAGGGCGAGAGCACGTTCCCCTCGAGCTGCTGCACCACGAGGATCAGCAGCAGGACGAGCAGCGCCCCTGTCACTCCGTTGGAGACCAGGGCGATGAGGACCGCGATGATGCCGGCGACGAAGGCGCCGACGATGGGCACGAAGCCGGCGAAGAACGTGATCACGGCGAGCGGGACGGCCAGCGGGACCCCGATGACGAGCAGCCCGGCACCGATCAGCACGGCGTCGATCAGCGAGACCAGCGCCTGGGTCCGGATGAACCCGCCGAGCGTGTCCCAGGACCGCCGCCCCACGGCGTGGAGGTGGGGACCGGCGGTGGGACCGGTGAGGCGGCTCAGCCACGGCAGGAACCGGTGCCCGTCCTTGAGGAACAGGAAGCTGAGGATGAGCACGAGCACCAGGTTGACCACGCCGTTGGTGATGGCCGAGACCCCGGTCAGCACGCCGGAGGCGATGCTCCCGGCGGACCCGGAGAGGCGCTCCTGCAGGCCCTGCAGCCCGGCGTCGATCTGCTGCGCGGACACGAAGTTGGACTCCTGCACCCAGTCCTGCACCCGCTGCAGGCCGTCGCTGGCCCGATCGACGATGTCGCCGCCCTGCGAGGCGACGGAGGGCGCGATGGTGAAGCCCACGGCGACGACCACGAGGATCGCGCCCAGCATCGTCGCCGCGGCGGCGAGCCCGTTCGGCAGGTGCGCCCGGCGGCGCAGCAGGCCCGTCACGGGCGACAGCACGGTGCACAGGATCAACGCCATCAGCACCGGGAAGATCACCACCCAGGCGTACTTGACGACGTAGCCCAGGATCACCAGGCCGACCACGATGAGCGTCAGCCGCCAGCTCCACCGCGCGGTCCACGACACCCCGTCCCCGATCAGGGACTCCCGGGAGGGCCCGGCGACCACGTGCGCGACCGGTGCCGAGGATGCCGCAGGTGCCGCCGGCGCCGACGGTGCCGCGGCGGAAGCGCCGCTCCGGCTCACCGGCCGTGGCGTCGGGTCCTCGGGGTCGGTGGCGGGCGCGTCGGCGTCATGGGAGGGCTTCACACCCGGGGGTACCCGCCGCTGCACCTCGCATGAGCCGCGCCCGTCCGGCGGGGTGCCCGCGGGCGTGCTTAGGGGTGCTCGGGAGTCAGGTGCCGACCTCGCCGGAGCCGTCGAGGAAGGTCCGCATCCGCAGCGTCACGTCGGTCCGGCTCATCCCCGCCCGCTGCTCGAGCAGCCATGCGAGGCCGCCGAGGGTCAGCACGAGGCCGCCCATCAGGCCCGAGGCGTCGACCTCGAGCTCGTCGGTCGCCGGGTCGACCGTGATCCGCACGGCCCGGATCTCGTTGAGCCGCTCGAACGCCAGGCTGAGCGCGTCGACCGTCTCGTCCTGTCCTCGCGGGTCGTCGTCGAGGACCGACAGCAGGTCCACCAGCACGTGCCCGGCGAGGCGGCCAGCCTCGGCTCCGTCCATGTCGACCTCCTGGCTCGTGTTCGTCACCACCGAGCGGTCGGATTGCCCGTCGGCTGCCGTCGGACCCGGTCGGGTCGAGACCTGCGCTCGTCGCGGAGACGGGGGTGCTCGTGCCTGAGCCCCCTTGCGCACCCGCGTCCGAGGAGGCAGTGTTTACGACGTAAAGTCTCCGGCTCGAGGACGGTCCCGATGGCAGCCCCCAGCACGTCTCCCACACCCGCGGCCAGCACGTGGGCGTTCCTCACCAGGAACGAGCTCACCTGGCGCCAGGCGACGGAGGGCTGGGCGGTGCTGACGGCGCTCGGCGCCTTCGCGGCGACGGCGGCCGCGTTCTTCAAGCTGGCGCGCGTGGTCGGTCGTACCCGCTTCTGAGGTCATCCGCCGAGGCGACGTGCGGGCGGCGGTCCCCGCGCTAGTGTTCGGCGACAAGGGGGGTGTTGCCATGGCACAGGACTACCCGGACGCGGACCTCGCGGCCGTGAACGACGAGCCGCCCCCGTCCGGCCGCGTGCCGCTGAGCCGGCAACGCATCGTCGACGCGGCCCTCGACTACATCGACGCCCAGGGCCTGCCCGGACTGACGATGCGCCGCCTCGGTGAGCAGCTCGGCGTGGAGGCGATGGCGCTCTACCGCTACGTCCCCAGCAAGGAGGACCTCCTCGACGCCGTCGTGGAAGACCTGGTGGCCCAGGTGCGTGCCGACGACGTCGTCCTCGACGAGCCGCGCGACGGCTGGCAGGACTTCCTGCAGCGCATGGCGCACGGCGTCCGGCGCATGGCACTGGCGCACCCCAAGGCCTTCCCGCTGGTCGCCTCGCGCCCGGCGGAGGCCCCGTGGCTCCGCCCGCCGCTGCGCAGCCTGGAGTGGGTCGAGACCTTTCTGTCCGGCCTGCTCGCCGAAGGCTTCAGCGACGACGCCGCCATCGACGGCTACCGGGCCTACACCAGCTTCCTGCTGGGCCACCTCCTCCTCGAGGTCGCCGTGCACGGTGCGGACGTGGGGCCGCTGGACGTCCTGGACGACCAGACCGGTGAGCCCGGGACTGCCGAGTACCCCACCGTGTCCCGCCTGCGGAGGCCTCTGTCCGAGGACCGTTCCGCCGTCGAGTTCGAGGAGGCCCTCGAGGCGCTCCTCGACCGGATGACCGTCGCCCGCAACGCCCACGTCAGGGGCTGAGCACCGGGTTCGCCCGGCGCGAGCCCGGACCTCGTGCGCGGTCGCCGGCGTCGCGGGGTGTCGGCCGACCCGTTTATGATGTAAACAGGGGCCGTGCACCGTGAGCACCGGTGCCACGGACGTCGCGCGCGACGAGGGAGAGAGTGACGTGAGGGAGACGGCCCCGCGCCTGGACGAGTTCACACGCCTGACGCGCGCCCTCGCGGCCGCCCCGGACGAGTCCACGCGCCTCCAGCTCGCGGTCGACTCGACCGTGTCGCTGGTCACGAGCTGCGACCATGCCGGCCTCACCGTGAACCAGAGGGGCGGCGTGCTCACGCGCGTCGGCAGCGACGACGTGGTGCAGCGGGCCAACGAGCTGCAGTCTGAGCTCGGCGAGGGCCCCTGCCTCGACGTGACGCGCGACCAGGACACGCTCGTCATCCCCGACCTGGCCACCGCCCGCCGCTACCCGACCTGGGCGCAGCGGGTCCACACCGAGCTGGGGGTGGGATCGATGATGTCGCTGCTCGTCTACACCGACCAGCACTCCTACGGTGCGCTCAGCCTCTACGCCGACATCGGTCGTCGCTTCGACGCCGACGACCTGGCCAGCGCCCAGGCGGTGGCCGGTCACCTCGCGGTGACGCTGTCCGCCGGTCGGGAGATCGAGCACCTCAGCATCGCCATGCACAACCGCCTGACGATCGGGCGCGCGCAGGGCATCTTGATGAGCACGCTCGACATCGACGCCGACGCCGCGTTCGACTACCTCCGCCGCATGTCCATGGAGTCCAACCGCAAGGTCGTCGACCTCGCCGAGGAGATCGCCCGGACCCGGGCGCTCCCGCCCCGCCCGTGACGCCCGGCGGGCGACACCGTCCGTGGCGGGTGGCTCCGCGGCCCGCTTCTTGAGCCGCGGAGCCCGGTCGGTGACCCGCAGCCTCCGGCGGGCCTGACGACCGTGGCCGCACGGTGCCCACGAGGTGCCGTCCCATACGTGGCTCGCGGGCTCTGCCGGACTCAGCCGCGCACCCGGTACTGCGTGGTGACGTGCCGCGTGCCCAGCGTGGTCGAGCCGTCGAGGTCGAGGTCGAGGCTCCCCCCGACCACGACGGACGCGTAGCGGCCGCGCAGGTCCTCGACGACTGCCGACACTCCCTCACGGT
The DNA here is from genome assembly GCF_034661175.1 of Nocardioides renjunii. NCBI lineage: Bacteria > Bacillati > Actinomycetota > Actinomycetes > Propionibacteriales > Nocardioidaceae > Nocardioides > Nocardioides renjunii. The sequence goes on from NZ_CP141058.1 coordinate 2,201,247, forward strand.
GCACCTCGACCTGGCCCGCGTCGCCCCACGGCGCCGAGGTCATGGTGCCGGCGACCACGTGCATGGGCGCGGCATTGATCCACGCGGCGACGGCGTCGAAGAAGCCGATCCCCCCGTCCTCGTCCGCCGCGAACCCGTCGGCGCTCACGATCTGCTCCACGGCGTCTCGTCGACATGGTGCGTGCACACTGGGACGCATGAGCATGTCCACCCCCGGTGCCGCCCCGTCCTCGCCCCTCAAGCTCCAGTTCCCGCAGTCGCTCGCGGTCTACGACGACTACGCGGCCGCGCAGAAGAGCGTCGACTTCCTCGCCGACCAGGAGTTCCCGGTCGAGCACCTGATGATCGTCGGCACCGACCTCAAGCGCATCGAGCGCATCACCGGCCGACTGACCTGGGGCCGTGTCGCCCTCGGCGGCATCCTGTCCGGCCTGTGGTTCGGCGTCTTCGTCGGCCTCATCTTCGCGCTCTTCACCACGTCCGACACCTGGCAGGTGCTGCTCAGCACGGCCTTCTTCGGAGCGACGTTCGGGCTGGTCTGGGCGCTCATCGGCTACGCCTTCACCCGTGGCCAGCGCGACTTCTCCTCGGTGACGCAGGTCGTCGCCACCAGGTACGAGGTCCTGGTCGAGCACAAGCACGCGGCACGGGCGCGGGAGCTGCTCGCCGGTCTCCCCGGAGCCCTGCCCAACCCCTTCGCCTGAGCCGCGCACGCCTGCCACAGGCCAGCGGTCTAGCCCATGGGGTCCGCTCCTGGCGGAGGGGCGCATAGTGGGGAATCTCGGCACCTGGAGGCGTCCTCATGACGACGGCAAGCACCAGCGTCCCAACCGCGCTCCTCTGTGGACTGGCACTGGCTGCCGGCCTCGCCGTAGGACCGGGCACGACTGCCGTCGGCGCGCCGGCAGCCGAGTCGGCCGTGGAGGCGGAACCGGGTGTGCTCGGCGGCGACACATGGCTGGAACACCACCGCGAGGACCTGCTCCCCTACTGGGACACCCCGTCCGCCCTCGGCGTTCCGGTGGGCAACTTCCCGTCCTGGCGGGGCCGCGACGGTGAGCTCCTGACCGACCCCCCGACCCGGAGCCAGCGCGGCCTCCCGACCCTCGCCCGTGGCGTCTACGGCTACTCGGTCGCCTTCCTGCTCACCGGGGAGGCGCGTTACCTCACCTACGCCAAGGCAGGCATCGACTGGATCAACGCGCACGCTCGCGACACCGTCCACGGTGGCTGGTTCGGGGTGCTGGACGTGAACGGCGCTCCGGCCGACCGCTTCGCACGCAAGGAGGTCTTCGACCTCGCGTCGTTGGGCCTCGCCTTCGGCATGTACTACAACGTCACCCGGGACCCGGCAGTGGAGGCCGACCTCCTCGCCGTCCGGGACCTCCTCTTCGAGCGCTACTACGACGCCGAGACCTCCCGCATCAAGGACGCCGTGGACTTCACGCAGTCCACGGAGGTGGACACGGGGGGCAACGGCGGCGACATCACCAACTACCTCGTGCCCGGCTCGGCGCTGCTGCTGCCGAACATCGACGTGTTGAGCGACCCTGTCCGGCGCCAGCAGTTCCGCGACGACCTCCGCCTCGTGACCGAGCAGCTGGTGGCGCGGCACCGAGGCGCCGGCCCGGAGTCGTGGTGGTTCTGGGGCCGCACCGCACGCGTCGGGCGCTTCAACGCCCAGCAGACCGACTTCGGGCACTCCGTCAAGAGCCAGGAGCTCATCCTCAACGCCAACATGGTGTTTCCCGACCGCCCCTGGTCGGGTCTTGCGGGCGACCTCTCGGTGCTCCTGCACCGGGCCTGGGACGGCCCCGCCGCCCGGTGGAACCAGGCACGGACCGGCGCGGAGCCGACCGCGGTGGAACGCGACAGCGAGTGGTGGGTCCACGACGAGGCCGACCAGACGCTCGCCTCCCTCGACCTCGGGGACGACTTCGCGCATCGGGAGTGGCTGGCCACCAGCGCGCGGAGCTGGCTGGACGTGTTCGTGGACCGGGGGTCGCCGGTCCGGGAGACGTACGTCCGCCCCGCTCGTGATCCCGTCGTCCAGGACCTGCGCAAGACCGGGTTCGGCAAGAACATGTACCACGTCAGCGAGCACGCCCTGGTGATGTACCTGCACGGCCGTGCCCTGGAGGGGCGGCCTGCGCGGCTCCACTACGCCTTCCCGACGGGCACCGCGCTGACGGCCGAGGCCGAGCCCTACTGGTACGACGCCGCTGCGGAGACGCGGGTCGTCCGCGATGAGCTCACCGAGCTGCCGGGCCACCGGCTCGTGCACGTCGACTTCACCGGCATCGGGCAGGTCACACCGCCGCCCTACCCCGCCCCGCAGGACACCGCAGCGCCGACGACGGCGCACGCCGTGACCCCCGGGCCCAACGCTGCCGGATGGAACCGGAGCGACGTCTCGGTGGCCGTCACGGCCACCGACGACGGCGTCGGGGTGCGGGAGATCCGAGCGATCGTGGAACGGGGCGGCGGCCTCCCGCCCATGGCCGTCGTCGATCCCGGCCCCGAGCTGGTCCTGCCGCCGCTCACCGAGGAGGGTGTCCACCGCGTGACCTTCTGGGCGGTCGACCTCCTGGGCACCGCCGGCGTCCCGGAGCACGTGGAGGTGCGCATCGACCGCACGCCACCGACGATCGTCGGGATGCCGCAGCAGCCGTGCGTCCTGTGGCCGCCGGACCATCGCCTGGTGCAGGTGGCCGACGTCACCGGCAGCGACGCCCGGTCCGGGCTGGCCGCGGTCGGCCTTGACGTGACGGCGGACGAGCCCCTCCGTCCGGGGGCCGTCGTCAGGGACGGCGGACGGGTCGCGGTGCGGGCCGCTCGGGACGGGCGCGGCGACGGGCGCACGTACGCCATGGTCGCGACCGCCGACGATCTCGCGGGCAACACCTCCCGGGCCGTGGCGACCTGCGACGTGCCGCACGACCGGGCGCCCTGACGCAAGCGGTCACGCCCGCGGCTACGCGCCGGGCTCGAGCGTGAACCGGTGCCCCAGGCCCGGCTCGGTGACCAGGTGCACCGGGCGGGAGGGGTCGACCTCGAGCTTCTTGCGGAGCGTCGCCATGTAGGTGCGCAGGTAGTTCGTCTCGCGGTCGTAGGCGGGGCCCCACACCTCGTGGAGGAGGTCGGCGCGGCCGACCAGCCGTCCGGGGTGTCGCAGCAGCACCTCGAGGATCGCCCACTCGGTGGGGGTGAGCCGCACGGGCGCGCCGTCCCGGCTGGCCTGCCGGGCGGCCACGTCGATCCGCAGGTGCTCGGTGACCACCGGCGCCGCGGTGACGGCACCACGTCGGCCGGCCGAGCGGATCCGGGCGTGCAGCTCGTCGACGCCGAACGGCTTCGTGACGTAGTCGTCGGCACCGGCGTCGAGCGCACCGACCTTGTCCTGCGAGTCGGTCCGGGCGGAGAGGACGATGACGGGCAGCCGGCTCCACGTCCGCAGGGACTGCAGGACCTCGAGGCCCGGGATGTCGGGAAGTCCCAGGTCGAGGACGACGAGGTCGGGCGCGTCCTCGCGCAGCGCGTCCAGGGCCGTGCGACCGTCGGCGGCGACGAGCACCTCGTGGTCCTCGGCCCGCAGCCCGATGGCCAGCGTCGTGCGCAGGACCAGGTCGTCCTCGACCAGCAGGATCCTCACCGGGCGGCCCCCAGCTCGACGACCATCGTCAGGCCACCGCCCGGCGTCGTCCCGGCCTCGAGCGCCCCGCCCTGGGCCTCCGCGAGGCCGCGGGCCACGGCGAGCCCGAGGCCTACGCCGTCACGGTGGCCGTGGTCGCCGACCTGCTGGAACGGCTCGAACATGCGCGGCCGGTCGGTGTCCGCCACCCCGGGACCGTGGTCGACGACCGCGAGCCGGACCCGCTCGTGGTGCGCGGTCGCACAGACCTCCACGGGTCCGTCCGTGTGGCGCAGCGCGTTGCCCACGAGGTTGGCCAGCACCCGCTCCAGGAGCCCGGCATCGGCGCGCACGTGCGGCATCGGTCCGACGACGTCGACGCGTCCGGCCGCCTCGAGGTCGGCGAGCACGCGGGTGAGGACGCCCACCGGGTCGACAGGAGCGAGGACCGGCTCGACGGCCCCGGTCTGGAGGCGGCTCATGTCCAGCAGGTCGGCCACGATCGAGGTCAGCCGGGTGGTGCTGGCGGCGATCGCCGTCAGGAGCGACGTGCGGTCGTCGCCGGTGAGGCGGTCGCCGTTGCGCAAGAGGGTGCCCGCGGCGGCCTGGATGCCGGCGAGCGGCGTACGCAGGTCGTGGGAGACCGCCGCCAGCAGGGCCGTCCGGGTGCGGTTGCCGGCCTCGAGCTCGCGGGCGGCCTGCGTCTGGCGGGCCAGCTCCTCGCGTTCGCCGAGGACGCCGATGTGGGTGGCGAACGCGGCGAGCACGCGCTGCTCGGCGTCGTCCACCCGCCGGCCGCGGAGCACCAGGACCTGTCGGGTCGAGACAGGCGCCACGCTGTCGTCGCGGTCGAACGGCGCCTGCGCATCGACCAGCTCGGCGACGCTGGGCGCGAAGTGCTCGCGGACGAGGTCGAGCAGCCGCGCGACGTCGTAGTCCCCGCCCAGGACCCGCCGGTTGAGCATCGCGAGGGTCGCGGCCTCGCGGCGTGCCTGCGAGGCCTGCTCACGGCGGCGGGCCGCCGAGTCCACGACCGAGGCGACGGCCACCGACACCGCGACGAAGACGACCAGCGCCACGACGTTCGACGCCGAGGCGATGCGCAGGGTCTGGACGGGCTCGGTGAAGTAGTAGTTCAGCGACATCGCGCCGAGCGCCGACGCCGCGAGTGCGGGCCACCGACCACCGACGAGGGCGCACGCCACGGCGAGGGCGAGGAACAGCATGGTCTGCAGCGCCGGGCCGTCGGGGTCCTGGCTGCCGAGCAGCACCGCGGTCAGTGCGACCGAGCCGGGGCCCGCGAGCAGCCACCCGCCGAGGACCCGGCGGCGGCCCAGGGCACCCGCCCTCGGCTCGTCGCTGCTGACGGACATGTGCACACCCTCCATCATCCGCTCAGCCCGCATGGACGCGGGGACGCCTCGCCACGTCGGGCTCCGCACGCCGGAGCACCTCGCGGGTGACCGGGGCGACCTCGCCGTTGCCGAAGAGCAGGAAGCGCAGCATCTGCTTGACCGGGTTGCCCTCGGTCCAGTCGATGTGGATGTGCGGGACCACGCCGGACACGTCGCGCACGTGCAGGAGGAGGGCCGCGAGCGCGTTGGCCACGCTGGAGGACTCGACCGTCATGACGCGGTGGCGACCGTGCAGGACCTCGCCCCGCACCAGCAGGCGGCTCTCGAAGTCGCTGGGGTCGGAGACCACCACCTCGACGAAGACGATGTCGGGGTCCGTCGGCAGGTCCAGGTCCCTCCTCACCTGCTCGACCTTGGCGGCGTACTCGGCGGCCCCGCGGTGTCCGGACTCGTGCGCGACGAGCCGGATGGTGCGGCGGGCGCAGTCCCGGACGAAGACCTGGCTGGTCGCGTCGAGCTCGACGTCGGTGACGCGCAGCTCGAAGGCGCGGCGCAGCCGGGACAGCAGCGACACGGCCACGATGGCGGCGATGAAGCACGCGCCGATCCTGATGCCGTCGGGTCGTTCCCAGACGTTGACCGCCGTCGTGTAGGCGAACACTGCGGTGATGGCCGCGAACGCCGTCGCCCAGGCGCGCTGACCGGCGCGGCGCGCGGCAAGGGTCACCGCGACTCCGGCGCTGGTGAACAGCATGAGCACGCCCGTGGCGTAGGCGCCTGCCTGCGCGTCGACGTCGGCGTCGAAGAGCCAGGTGATGAGGAAGGCCGTGCCCGTGAGGACCAGGACGAGCGGGCGGGTGGCGCGCGTCCACGTCGGAGCCATCCCGTAGCGCGGCAGGTAGCGCGGGATGAGGTTGAGCAGGCCCGCCATCGCCGACGCCCCGGCGAACCAGAGGATGGCGATCGTCGCGGCGTCGTACGTCGTGCCGAACGCGTTGCCCAGGTGCGCGTGGGCCAGGTAGGCCAGCGCCCGCCCGTTGGCCTCGCCACCGTCCTCGAACTCCGCGGCGGGGATGAGCAGCGTCGTCACGAACGAGCTGCTGACGAGGAAGCCGCTCATCGTCAGCGCCGCGACGGTCAGCAGCTTCTTGGTCTCCCGGACCCGCCCACGCGGCGCCGCCTCCGTGTCGCTGGCGTCGCCTCGCACCAGGGGCATGACGGCGACGCCCGTCTCGAACCCCGACATCCCGAGCGCCAGCTTGGGGAAGACCAGGAGCGCGACGGCCACCATCATCACCGGGCTGCCGTGCTGCTCGGTCAGGGCGCTGGTCCAGTCCCCCACCACTGAGGGGTCGCGGATGATCTGCCAGGTGCTGACGGCGATCACCACGAGGTTGAGCAAGAGGTAGGTGCCGACCAGGACGACCGCGACCCCGATCGCCTCGCGGAAGCCCCGGAGGAACACGCCGCCGAGGAGCGCGAGGAGCACGATCGTGATCCCCAGCTCGTGCCCGTGCAGGACGCTCTCGAGGTTCGGGTTCTCCACGAGGTGTGCGGTCGCGTCGGCCGCGGACAGCGTCATGGTGATGACGAAGTCCGTGGCGGCGAACCCGAGCAGGACCAGGACGAAGAGCTTGCCCTTCCAGAAGCCCATGAGCCGCTCGAGCATCGCGATCGAGCCCTCGCCGTGGGGGCTCTCCTCGGCCACCCGCCGGTAGACCGGCAGCGCCCCGAGCAGGGTCAGCAGCACGAGGACCACGGTGGCGAGCGGGCTCAGCAGCCCGGCGGCGAGCGCCGCGATCCCGGGCTGGTAGCCGAGGGTCGAGAAGTAGTCGACGCCGGTCAGGCACATCACTCGCCACCAGCTGCTGCCGCGGTGGTCGTCAGGAGCGGTGGCGGAGGAGGCCGGTGAGGAGGCGGGGGTGGAAGGACGGGGAATGGTGGTGGACACCGCTCGAGCATCGGGGGCGTGCCCTCCGCGAGCCCCCGCCCTTGACGCATCCTTGACGCCCCCGCCGGGTGCCCCGACGGATGCGGGTCACCCGCGAGGTAGCGTCGGAGCGTGGTCGCAACGGGTCCGGTGCTGGTCGACCACCGCGAGCGGGCCAGCTCGATCCCCGACGCCCTGGTCGCGGCCGGCCTGGACGTGCAGCTCACGGACCTGCCGGTGGGCGACTACGTCCTGGGTCCCGGCCTGGCCGTCGAGCGCAAGGGACCGGCCGACCTGGGTGCCTCCATCCGCGACGGGCGCATCTTCGACCAGGCCGAGCGCATCCAGTCAGCGTTCCCGCAGGCGGTGCTGCTCGTCGAGGGCGAGCCGCGCATCGCCGAGGACGCGTGGCGCGGCGCCGTCTGCCGGCTGGTCGAGGACGGCTTCACCGTCCTGCACAGCCTGGACGCCGAGGACAGCGCGGCGTGGATCGCGCGGCTGGCCAAGCGCGCCCGGCGCACCGCTCCCACGGTGCGCGGGGAGGGACCGCGTCGCGCCCCGCGGCACCCGTCGGCGCAGGCGGAGGCGATGCTCTCCGTCGTGCCCGGCATCAGCACCGTCATGGCCCGGAGCCTCCTCGCCGGCTACGGCAGCCTCGCGGCCGTGGCGGCGGCCGCCCCCGACGGCCTCCGCGGGCACCCGGGGATCGGTCGGGTGCGGGCCGCTCGCCTCGCCGAGGCGCTCCACGGCGACTACGTCGCCCTGTCCGACCGCGACCCCGAGCCGGAGCGCCCGGCTCGCGACGGGCGACCGGCCCGGCGTTGGGTCGTCAGCTCACCCGACGAGGGCATCGAGGGACAGTCCTTCAGCCGGCGGGCCATCGCGCTGCGGGCGTTGCGGGGCGCCGCCGACGGGACCCGGCTGGTCGACGGCCTGACCGGGGAGGTGGTGGCCGAGGCCGCCGCCGGGGACCACCCCGCGGGCTAGGCCCGCGCGGGACCAGGCCTGCTCGGCCTCGCACGTCGCCAGACAGACATCAGCGGTCCCTCCGGGTCAGGCGTGGGTTCTGCGCCACGCCTCTCCCACAACAGCGGCCCGGCGCTGTCACGCCGCCCGCAGGACGCGACCGCCCAGGACCTCCTCCGTCACGGGTGAGGAGGGACGTCCGCGCCGTGCCTAGCGTCCGGGGTACGCAGCCGACGACCGGCTGGTCCAACACCTGGAGGAACGATGAGCACGACTCGAGCGCACCGCGACCATGACTCGTCGACGAAGGGGATCGTGGCGGGCGGGGGGACCATCTTCGCCGCGACCATGCTGGGGCTGACCGGCGTGTGGCAGGTGCTGGCCGGCATCGCGGCCATCGCCAACGACGACATCTACGTCCTCGGGGGCGAGTACTCGTACAGCTTCGACATCACCGCGTGGGGATGGGTGCACCTGGTGATCGGTGCCCTCGCGATCGCCATCGCCGTCGGCATCTTCTCCGGCAACCAGTGGGCGCTCAGCGCGGGCATCGGCGTCGCGTTCGTCAGCTCGCTGAGCAACTTCGCGTTCCTGCCCTACTACCCCCTGTGGGCGATCGTGGTCCTGGCCTTCGACGCGTTCATCATCTGGGCGCTGTGCCAGCGGCTCATGCAGGCCGACTGAGGACGACCGTCCCCAGTCACTGCAGCGCGGCGGTGAGCCGCATGAGGTTGTCGACGTACGCGGCCCGCCACCCGCGCCGCGACCACTCCTCGGCGGTCAGCTCGGTCGACAGGCGCCGGTAGTCGTCCTGGACGACCCGCAGCCGGGTCACCAGCTCGGGGCTGGAGGCGAGGACGACGCACTCGTAGTTCAGCGCGAAGGACCGGTAGTCCATGTTCGAGGACCCGACGACTGCCAGGGCGTCGTCCACGGTGAAGAACTTCGCGTGCAGCACGTAGGGCTCGGGGTAGAGCCAGATGCGCACGCCGGCCTCCAGCAGCGCCTGGTAGTAGGAGCGCTGCGCGTGGAAGACCATGAACTGGTCGGCCACCGCCGACACGAACAGCTCCACGTGGACGCCGCGCTGCGCCGCGGTCGTCATGGCGTAGAGCAACGTCTCGTCGGGCACGAAGTAGGGCGAGGTCACCGAGACGCTCGCCCGGGCCGAGTAGAGCATGGAGTTGAACAGCCGCAGGTTGTTCTCCGTGACGAACCCCGGGCCCGACGGCACGACCTGGCAGGCGACCCCGGCCACCGTCTCCAGGCTTCGCGCCGACCCCGGCTCGGCGGCGGTCTCCCCCAGCGTGTGCGCCAGCTCCTCGCCCGTCTCCGCCACCCAGTCGGTCGCGAACACCACAGCGAGCTGGCGCACGACCGGGCCGCTGAGGCGCACGACGAGCTCGACGTACGTCAGGCCGCGGCGATGGTTGCCCTCGTCGTCGTAGCCGGGCTCGATGAGGTTCTGGGACCCGATGAAGCCGACGTGTCCGTCGACGACCACGACCTTGCGGTGGTTGCGGAGGTCCGGACGCCGCACCTGCCCCTTCCTCAGGCCGATCGGCAGCATCGGTGCCCAGGCCACGCCCGTGCCCTCCAGCCGCTTCAGGAAGTCCTTGTAGCCGGGTACGGCGCGGGTGCCGAGGTGGTCGAACAGGAGCCGCACCTCAACGCCGCGGGCGGCAGCCGCCACGAGCTCCGTGAAGAACCCGTCGGTGACCTCGTCCCAGGCGGCGATGTAGAACTCCACGTGGACGAACCGCTGCGCGCCGGCCACCGCGACGCGCATCGCCTCGATGCTGCCCAGGTAGTCCGGCAGCACCTCGACCTCGTTGCCCTCGACCATGGGGAGGGCACTGAGGTGGCGGTTGAGCCGGGCGAGGCCGTCGACCTCGGCGGCGGTCGCACCGACAGGCGCGTCCCGTCCGTCGTGCTCCCCGGGCGAGGGTCCGTCCGCCGGCGCTCGCGTCGCGACGGCGTCCAGCACCCGAGCGTTGACGTCTCGCTGCCACGCCCGACGCGTACGTCCCACGGAGGTGGAGCCGAAGAACAGGAACGCCACGAAGCCGAGGAAGGGCACCGCGAGGATGAGGATCAGCCACGCCATGGCCGTGGACGGCTTGCGGTTCCCCGGCAGCACGCCGAGGGCCAGCGCGCAGATGACGACGTGCGCGACCGCCACGGCAGCCGACAGCAGACCGACGATCCAACCGCCCGCGCCCGTCATGGCTCGGCCGTCGGCCGAGGGGGCACGGCACGGACGCGACGATCGGTGCGACGACGTCGGTGGGGCACCGGCCTCACGCTAGGAACGACTGCGCCCACCAGCGTCACCCGGGACGGGTGAACGCACCGGTCAGTCGGACGGGATGGTCAGGACCTCCACGACCCTGATGCCGAGGGTGCTGAGCAGGTTGAGCACGCCCTGCAGCTCCTCCTGGTCGATCACGTCGCCAACCAGGGTGGTCTCGGTCCGTTGCGCCCGCGCCGACAGCTGGGGGAACGCGCTCACCAGCTCGTCCGACACCGTCCCGTCCACGCGGATGAGCATCCTGGTCATCGCCACCACCTCGTCGCCCCGCATCCGGTCTCCTCCGACGGAACCTCGCCGCGGCCACCGGCGGTGGCTGGGGCCCTTCGACGGTAGGGCTCACGGGCCGCCGTCCCCTCACCGGAAACGGGCGAAGCGGTGTCCGCTCGTGCCGTCGACACTGACGTGTTCGCGCACCAGCCTTGCCCGGCGGTGTCGCCTCACTCACCGCGGGTGAGGTCGGCCCGCTGCGCGAGGACGACCGTCGTCCTCGACGACGAGAGGGGACGGCCCATGTCCATGCGCGACCGGCGGGAGAAGCGTCAGGAGAAGCGGGAGGTCTTCGGGCGCGGCGGCTCCGCCGTCCGCTTCCGGATGCGGCAGAAGCTGCTCTCCATCGGGGACGACTACTGGATCGAGGACGAGGCCGGCGGCCGGTTCCTCCGGGTCGACGGAAAGGCCGTGCGACTGCGCGACACGCTCGACCTCGAGGACGTGCACGGAACCCTGGTCCACCGCATCCAGACGCGCGTGCTCCACATCCGCGACTCGATGGCTGTCGAGGATGCCGACGGCGAGCAGGTCGCCCTCGTGCACAAGGCACTCGTGTCCCCCCTCCGCGAGCGCTGGAAGGTCGACCGCACGGAGGGTGACGACTGGAGCGTCCACGGGAGCATCGCCGACCACGAGTACGAGATCGAGTCCGACAGCGGCACCGTCGCGGAGGTCTCCAAGAAGTGGTTCCGCGTCCGCGACGCCTACGGTGTGGAGGTCGCTCCCGGCCAGGACCTCGCCCTCGTCCTGGCCGTGACCGTCGCGGTGGACGCGATGGCCCACCCGGGGAGATGAGTCCGGGCTGATGGGCCTCCCCCGCTCCTGCCTTCCCCTGACCTACCTCCGGCGTGCCAGCACCGCGAGGATGATGAGGACCGCCAAGACCGCGAAGATGATCGTGTAGAACACAGCGCCCGTCCTTCTCTCTCTCTCTCTTCGTGTGAGCCGGAGCCCCACGGTGGCCCACCTAGGACGGCGGGGCCTCCCCTGCGACGGGGGATGCCCGTCCAACCGTCGCAGTGCGCAGCGGCGCGAACGCGGTCTCCGGCCAGGTGCGGAGGACGAGCAGGGCGGCGACCGCAGCACAGGCCACGTAGACGCCGGGGAACAACTCGAAGCCGGTGGCGGCCACCACGGACTGGTTGACGAGCGGGGCGGTCCCGCCGAGCAGGGCGGACGAGAGGCCTGACGCCACGGCCAGACCCGTGACGCGCACCTCGGTCGGGAACATCTCGGCGACCATCGCGACGGACAGGGCACCCCCGATGGCGATGCCGGCCAGGACCTGCACGGCGAGCAACGCGAGCAGCCCCCCGCGGGCGGCCAGCCAGGCCATCGGGACGGCCATGACGGCCAGCGCGGCGAGGCACGTCAGGACGACAGGCCGTCGACCGGTCCTGTCGGACAGGCGGCCGAGCGCCAGGGCCGCGCCAGCCGCCGTGACCAGCCCGAGTGACCCGGTCATGAGCGCGGTCGACAACGAGCGACCTGTGGTCGCGACCACGTGGTTGGGCACGAAGACGAACATCGTGTTCAGGGCGAGGGCGCCGGTGCCCGCCAGCGCGAAACCGGCCACGATGCCGTCGCGGTGCTCGCGCCAGAGGCTCGTGACCGGGCTCGAGCTGGTGGCGCCTCGTCGAGCGAGGGCCACGAAGTGCGGGCTCTCCAACGTCGAGCGACGCAGCAGGAATCCCACGATGCCCAGCGGCAGCGCGAGGACGAACGCGAGCCGCCACCAGCCCGGATGGTCAGCCGTGGGGAGGACCTCGATCAGGACGGCCGCCAGGCCGAAGCCCAGGGCGAGCCCGAGCCCTTGGGTCGCGATCTGCCAGGCAGCCGTCGCCCCGCGGCGCCCGGGCGCCGCGTGCTCGGTGATGAAGACAGACGCCAAGCCGGCCTCGCCGCCTGCGGCCAGACCCTGCAGCGCACGCAGGACGACGATGAGCACGCTTGCCAGGACGCCGATCCGGGCGTAGCCCGGGAGCAGCCCGACGGCGACCGTCGCGCCGGTCATCAGGAGGAGGACCGCCGAGAAGACCACCCGGCGCCCCCGCAGGTCACCGATCCGTCCGAAGAGCACAGCGCCCACCGGGCGCATCAGGAACGCCGTGGCGTAGACGGCGAAGGCGGCCAACAGCACGCTCGTGCTGTCCTCCGCGGGGAAGAAGACCGGTGTGATGACGATCGCCAGGCTCCCGAAGACGGCGAAGTCGTACCACTCCACGGTGTTGCCGATGCACGCCGCGCGCAGAGCGCGCCGGGACGCTCCCGGCGAGCCGTCCTCCACGGGCCCAGCGACGTCCGTCACGGGCCGAGGCTACTCGGCGACTACGATGACGTCACCCGCATCCGCGCACCCCTGTCGCAAGGTGCCCCCATGAGCGAACGCCCCGAGCACGTCGTGCTCCTCGAGCCCGCGCCCCGCTCGGTCGACCAGTTCCTCGAGGCGAAGCTGCACCGGCCGCCGGCGCGCGACGGCTGGGTCGGACGCCCTCGGCTCCTCGACGTCCTGGACCGCTCCGTGAGCCGGAGCGTGACGCTCGTCGCGGCCCCGGCGGGGTACGGCAAGACCACGGTCGTCGCCCAGTGGCTTGCCTCGCGGAGGGGGGAGCGTGCCGCGGCGTGGGTCTCGATCGACGCCGGGGACAACGACCCGGCCAGGCTGTGGGCCCACATCGCGACGGCGTTGCAGCGCGCCGGCTGCTTCCTCGCTCCCGACCTGCCCATGTTCCTCGTCGCTGCGAGCGCCGACGTCCGCACCCGCCTGCTCCCCCACCTCCTCAACGCGCTGGCAGCGACGTCGGACGGCATCACCTTGGTGCTCGACGACTTCCACGTCCTGGTCTCGCCCGAGTGCCACGAACAGGTCGCCTTCCTCGTCGAGAACCTGCCCCCGTCGACCAGCCTCGTGATCACGTCGCGGTCCGACCCGCGCCTCCGGCTGGGACGCCTGCGCGCCTCGGGAGGGCTCGCGGAGCTCCGCGCCGACGACCTGGCATTCACCCGGGACGAGGCTCGCGAGCTCGCCGCCCGGGAGGGCGTCGACCTCTCCGACGCGGACCTCGACGAGCTGGTCGTCGACACGGAGGGATGGCCGGCGGGGCTCTATCTCTCCGTCTTGCTGCGCGCACACGACGACAGCACCAGCACGGTGGCGCCCCACGCCCGCACGGCGAACCGGTTCGTCGGCACCTACGTCACCGAGGAGGTCGTGAGCCAGCACCCGCCACCGGTGCGCGACCTGATCCTCCGGGCCTCGATCCTCGAGAGGTTCTGCGCGCCCCTCTGCGACGCCGTGGCCGGCCGGTCGGGATCGGCCGGCACGCTCGCCGCGCTGGCGCGGGAGAACCTGTTCGTCGTCCCCCTCGACGACACGGGCACCTGGTTCCGCTTCCACCACCTGTTCGCCGCCGTCGTGCGCAGCCAGCTCGAGGCGACGCTCGGTGACGACGTCGCCGAGATGCACGGGCGGGCCGCGGCGTGGTTCCGGGCCAACGGCTACGTCGACGACGCGGTCGCCCACCTCGTCGACGCGGGTGACCACCGGGCGGCGGCGACCGTCATCCAGGAGAACTGGTTCGACTACTACGACGTCGGCCGCTCCGGCACCGTGCGCGCGTGGATGCGCGCGCTGGACCCCCGCGTCGTCGCCACCGACGCAGCAGCGGGCGTGACGGCGGCGTGGCTCGCCACCGTGCGGGGCGACCGACCGGCCCAGGCCCAGCACATGCAGGCCCTCGAGCCGCTGGCCGACGTGGGACCCCTGCCGGACGGGACGCACTCCGTCGAGTCGGCCGTCGCCCTCATGCGCGCCTCCTACGGCTACGGCGGACCGGGCGACATGGCTCGCGCTGCCCGCCGGGCCGTCGAGCTGGAGACGGACCCGCGCACCCGCGGCTACGCCATCGCCCAGCACTCGCTGGGCCACCTCGCCTACCTCGACGGCGACCTGGACGGAGCGATGGCGCTCCTCACGGAGGTGAGGAGGTGCGAGGCCGCACCGGCCACGCTGCGCGTCAACGGTCTCGCGCTGGAGGCGTTCATCGAGGACGAGCGCGGCGACCACGAGCGGAGCCGCGAGGCGGCCGAGCTGGCGGCCGCGATCGTCGACGCCCGCGCGATGCACGAGACGCCCCAGATGTCGATCAGCCTGACGGCGCTCGCGCAGGTCCAGGCCTCGGCCGGAGCCCTCGACGAGGCGATGGCCACGTGCCGGCGGGGGCTGTCCATCCGGCGCCGGCACATGACGTACGCGCCGTGGATGACCATCCACCACCTCACCGTCATGGCCCGGGTGGCCGCCCTGAGCGGTGACACCCCACTCGCGCTCGAGCTGCTGGACGAGATCGACGACCTGGTGTCCGGCTACGCCGACGGCGTGGCCGGCGTGCGCGCGCGGCTGGCCGCCATCCGGTCCCTCACCGGCGCCGGTGCGAGCAGCCGCGGAGGCGGCGAGCAGCTGACCGCGCGCGAGGTCGACGTCCTGCGCCTGCTGCAAGGGCCCCTGAGCCTGCGGGAGGTGGCCGGGGAGCTCTACCTCTCCCCGAACACCGTGAAGTCCCACACCCGGTCAGCCTTCCGCAAGCTCGGAGCCAGGTCCCGCGCGGAGGCCGTCGAGGCCGCCCGGCGGCGCCGGATCCTCTAGCCGGAGACGGCGGGACCGCCGGGAGGGCGGGTTCCTGCCACGGCGGAGATCCGCCAGCCGTGCGCCCCGTTCGGAGGTGGGGAACGCCCGCGCCCGTGCCTACGCTGTCGCTGATGTGGGTGGTCAGCCCCCGACCGCCCCGTCGCTGCACGCCTGCCCGCGGCTCCCCCCGAAACGCCGCGGGCAGGCCCGGACCGTCACGCCCAGCCGTGGCGCGCGGCGTACCAGCCGAGCTGTATCCGGCTCCTGACCCCGGCCAGGTCCTGCAGGTGGCGCAAGCGCCGCTGCACGGTCCGCAACGACAAGCCGAGCTGGGACGCCACGGCCTGGTCCGAGACGCCCGCCAGCATGAGGCTGAGCACCTGCCTGTCGAGTGCGGTCGGGCCGGCCTCCGGCCGGTCCGGACCGAGCGGAGCACCGTCAGGATCGTCCGCGTGGTCGGGGAGCACGAGGGGGTACGCGTGGCGCCAGGTCGACTCGAACAGGGCGTCCAGCGCTGCCAGCAGCCCGCTCCGCTGCAGCAGGACGGCGCCCGGCCCCCCGCCGAGGCCCAGCGGGACGAGGGCGAGCTCGGCGTCGGCGATGACGAGCTTGATCGGGAGCACGTCCACGACGCGCACCTGGAGCCCGTTGCGAAGGGAGTCCTCCGCCTCCTCCACCGCCCCCGGCTCGGCGAGCACGGCGGTGTCCAGCACCACCCGGATGGCCACGCCCCTGTCGACCGCCGCGGCCTCGGCCCGGTTCTCGCCCGGAGGCACCGCGACGAACGGCGCGGTGACGAACATGCGGAGCTCGCGCGAGGCGGCCTGCTGCACCTGGTGGAAGCGGTGCCGGACGGCATCGACGCCCGTGACCACCTCGATGAGCTCGCCGATGTCGCGTCCGGTCATCGCCGCCCGGTGCTCCTCGGCCATCGTGGCCAGGGCCTGCTCCACCAGGCGCAGGCCGTCTCGACGCTCGTTGAGGAGGGCGCCCAGCGCTATGGCCGGTGGGGCGGCCACGAACGTCGCGTCGTCCGACCTGATCGCCAGACCGAGCTCCACCAGGGTCGCCAGGCCCCTCCCGACCTCATGCCGGGACCGGTCGAGGGCGCCGGCCAGCACCGCAGCGGTCGTGTGCGGCCGACCGAGCAGGGCGCGGTAGACGCGCTCGACGTCGGGCGCGATGCCTAGTTCCTCCAGCACCACCTGACCTCCGGTCTCCACCCCCGGGCCCGAGCCTAGGAGGCGCAGGACCATCCCGTGCCTCCCCCGGAACGAGTGAAGCCGCCCCGGTCCGGAGCGTCGTACGTTCACCCGGAGTCCACCTCTGCTCCTAGCCCTGGAGGCCGCCGTGCCAAACCAACCGAACATCCTCATCATCTGGGGCGACGACATCGGGATCAGCAACCTCAGCTGCTACAGCGAGGGACTGATGGGCTACCGCACCCCCAACATCGACCGCATCGCCGCCGAGGGCGTGCGCTTCACCGACTACTACGGCGAGCAGAGCTGCACCGCCGGCCGGGCGGCGTTCATCACCGGCCAGAACCCCTACCGCACCGGACTGACCAAGGTCGGCATGCCGGGAGCGGACATCGGCATCCGGCCCGAGGACCCCACCATCGCGACCGCGCTGAAGGCCGTCGGCTACACCACCGGGCAGTTCGGCAAGAACCACTTCGGCGACCGCGACGAGTTCCTGCCCACCCAGCACGGGTTCGACGAGTTCTTCGGCAACCTCTACCACCTCAACGCCGAGGAGGAGCCGGAGCAGTTCGACTACCCCTCCGAGGAGGAGTTCCCGGACTTTCGCAAGAACTTCGGTCCGCGAGGGGTCATCCACGCCTGGGCCGACCCCGACGCGCCCGGCGGGCAGCGGATCGAGGACACCGGTCCGCTCACGCGGGAGCGGATGAAGACGATCGACGACGAGGTGGTGCCCGAGGCCCTGCGCTTCATGACCGAGGCGAAGGAGAGCGACACCCCCTTCTTCGTCTGGCTCAACACCACCCACATGCACTTCCGGACCCACGTCAAGGACGGGAGCCGGGGCAAAGCCGGTCGCTGGCAGTCGGCCTACCACGACGCGATGTGCGACCACGACGAGCTCGTCGGACAGGTGCTCGCCCACCTCGACGAGCAGGGCCTGGCCGACAACACCATCGTCATGTACTCGACCGACAACGGGCCGCACATGAACACCTGGCCCGACGGCGGCATGACGCCCTTCCGCAGCGAGAAGAACTCCAACTGGGAGGGCGCCTACCGCGTCCCGGCGATGGTGCGCTGGCCCGGACACATCCCGGCGGGCCAGGTCCTGAACGGGATCGTCAGCCACAACGACTGGTTCGTCACCCTGCTCGCGGCCGCCGGCGACACCGATGTCGCCGACCGGCTCAAGGCCGGCACGGACCTCGCGGGGTCGACGTA
The DNA here is from genome assembly GCF_034661175.1 of Nocardioides renjunii. Classification (NCBI taxonomy): domain Bacteria; kingdom Bacillati; phylum Actinomycetota; class Actinomycetes; order Propionibacteriales; family Nocardioidaceae; genus Nocardioides; species Nocardioides renjunii. The sequence goes on from NZ_CP141058.1 coordinate 2,218,769, forward strand.
CAAGGTGCACCTCGACGGCTTCAACCAGCTCGACTACATCACCGGTGAGGCCGAGGCGAGCCCACGCCAGTTCTTCTTCTACGTCTCCGACGACGGCGACCTGACCGCGCTGCGCTACGACAACTGGAAGTTCGTCTTCCTCGAGCAGCGCATGCCGGGCACGCTGGCCATCTGGCTCGAGCCGTTCGTCGTGCTGCGGTGCCCGAAGATCTTCAACCTGCGCACCGATCCTTACGAGCGCGCGGACATCACCTCCAACACCTACTACGACTGGATGTTCTCGCACGCATGGCTGGTCATCCCGGCCACCGCATTCGTCGGCAGGATGATCCAGAGCCTCAAGGAGTTCCCGCCGCGACAGGAGCCCGCCAGCTTCACCATCGACAAGATGATGGAGAAGCTCAAGGCCGGCATCGCCGGCGCATGAGGCGCGGGAGCGGGGCGGTCCTGGACGCCACGGCGGTCTCGCTGCCGGGCGGGGCCTTCACGATGGGCTCCGACACCCACTACCCGGAGGAGGCCCCGGCCCACCCGGTGCGGGTGGACGGCTTCTCCATCGACGCGACCACGGTCACCAACCGGCAGTTCGCCGCCTTCGTGAGGGACACGAGGTACGTCACCGTGGCGGAGCGCCCACCGGACCCGCAGGACTACCCCGATGCGGACCCGGCCAACCTGGTGCCGGGGTCCCTGGTCTTCACCCAGACGCCCGGACCGGTGGACCTGCGGCACCTGAGCCAGTGGTGGACCTGGACCGCCGGCGCGTGCTGGTCGGCGCCCGAGGGGCCCGGCAGCTCGGTCAAGCGCCGCCCCGACCACCCGGTCGTGCAGGTCGCGCTCGAGGACTGCGAGGCCTACGCTGCCTGGGCTGGCGCCACGCTGCCGACGGAGGCGGAGTGGGAGTACGCCGCTCGCGGCGGCCTCGACGGAGCGGCGTACACCTGGGGTGACGAGGCCCGGCCGGACGGCCGCATCATGGCCAACACCTGGGACGGCCCGGACTTCCCCTGGCGCAGCACCCGCGAGAGCGGCTTCGTCGGCACCGCACCGGTCGGCAGCTTCCCGCCCAACGGCTACGGCCTCTTCGACATGGCCGGCAACGTCTGGGAGTGGACCGCCGACTGGTGGGTCAGTCGGCACCCCGATGCCGCCGAGAAGCCGTGCTGCGTCCCCACGAATCCCCGCGGCGGCCCGGTCGAGGCCAGCTATGACCCCGCCCAGCCGCAGTTCCGCATCGGCCGCAGGGTGGTCAAGGGCGGGTCGCACTTGTGCGCCGACACCTACTGCCTGCGCTACCGCCCCGCCGCCCGCCGGCCGCAGATGGTCGACACGGGCACCAGCCACCTCGGCTTCCGGTGCGTGCGCCGGACCCCGTCCGGAGGAGGAACCCATGAGTGACCACCCGACCGTGCCGCTGACCCAGGTGGCGGCGCTCGCCGCCGGCATGGCGGCCGTCGTGATCGCCTCGCGAGGCGCCGCCGCGGCTGCGCGGTTCGCGCTGCGCGAGCTCGACTACCGGGCCGGCAGCGACATCGAGAGCTGGCTCAGGCACGTGCGGTGAGCGGACGGACGGCCGTGGCCGTCCGCCCGCTCACCACCCGCCGTCAGTAGCCGGTGCCCATCTTCGTCTGCTCACGCTCGGCCGGGTGCGTGCCACCCTTCTCGTCGAGGGTCGCGCAGGCGTCGGCGATGTCGCGCGTGAGCCGCTCCACCTGCTCTCGGCTCATCGTCTGCTTCACCAGCGCTCGCATGATCTTCACCTTCTCCGCGCGGGGCGGAAGGGTGTAGGCGGGCACCATCCACCCGCGCTCGGCGGACAGCTGCCAGGCGATGTCGGACTCGTCGTACGACGCGTGCTCGCCGGAGAGGCGGAAGGCCACCAGCGGCAGCTGCTCCTGCCCGTCACCGATGACCTCGAACCTCCCGCTGGCGCGCAGGTTGGCTGCGAGCGCGGCGGCGTTCTGCTGCATCTGCCGCATCACGTAGGTGTAGCCGTCGCGGCCGAGCCGCACGAAGTTGTAGTACTGCGCGAGCACCAGGGCCGCTCCCGTGGAGAAGTTGAGCGTGAAGGTGGCATCGGTCTTGCCGAGGTAGTTCTCGTAGAAGACCAGGTCCTGCGCCAGGTCGGACGTCTCCCGGAACACCAACCACCCGATGCCGGGATAGACGAGCCCGTACTTGTGGCCCGAGACGTTGATCGACCGGACCTGCTCGAGCTGGAAGTCCCACGTCGATTCGGGGTAGAGGAACGGCCACACGAAGGCGCCGCTCGCGCCGTCGACGTGGATGGGGATGTCGAGGCCGCGCTCCTGCTTCACGTCGAGGAGCAGCTGGTTGATGCCGGCGATGTCGTCCTTGTGACCGGTGAAGGTGGTGCCGAGCACGCCCACGACGCCGATCGTGTTCTCGTCGAGGTGGGGGGCCACGTCCTCGGGGCCGATCGTGTACTTGTCCACCTCGAGCGGGATGATCCGCGGCTCCACGTCGAAGTAGCGACAGAACTTCTCCCACACCACGTGGACGTCGGCGCCGAAGACCAGGTTGGGCCGGTCGGTGGACGCGTGCTCGGCCTCCCGACGCTCCTTCCACTTCCACTTGAGGGACAGCGCGCCGAGCATGATGGCCTCCGACGAACCCTGCGTGCGGCAGCCGGTGGTCTGCCCCGGCGCGTAGAACAGGTCCGCCAGCATCCGCACGCACCGCTGCTCGATCTCGGCCGAGATGGGGTACTCCGCGTGGTCGATGAAGTTGCGGTGCAGGTTCTCGGCGATGATCCGCTGCGCCTCCGGCTCCATCCACGTCGTCACGAACGTGGCGAGGTTGCGCTGCGGGTCGCCCTCCAGGTTGAGGTCCTCCGCGAGCAGGCGGAAGGCGTCCGTCGGCGGCATCCCTCCCTGCGGGAACGCCGTGGACGGGACCGACTCCGTGAGGAACCGGTTGCCGTAGAGGGCCTCTGTCTGTGCGTCGGTGAGCTGGGTCATGGCGTCGTACCGTCCGTTCGTCGGGAAGTGCGGATGTCGATGGCTTGGAGGACGCCGGCCGCGAGGAAGCAGCTCGCCCCGGCGAACGTGCCCCAGTTGACGAGGCCGACGTTCACCACCTGGTCGGTGGCCGGGCGCACGAAGGCAGCCAGGCCCGCGAGGAAGAACAGCACGGAGCCGAGCTGGTTGACGGCCGCCACCCACCACGCGAGGAGGTGCGGCAGCACCCGCGTCCCGCCGGCGCCCAGGTCGAGCAGCGCCAGCCGGCCGGAGGCGAGGAAGCAGCAGCACCCGATGATGTCGGGGAGCCAGATCCAGCCGTCGGACTGGCGGGGCGTGAGCCCGGCGAAGAACGCCGCCACCAGGCTCACTGCGAAGAACAGCGTCCCGACGAACAGGACGACGGCGCTGCGCCGGGCGCGCGCACCGACGCCGGCGGCCAGCACGACCGAGACCCAGCCGCCGAGGCTGAAGAAGAAGCCGCCGACGAGGTAGGTCACGTCGACCGTCAGCAGGTCCGTGGTCCCCATCTGGGCGAGGAGCGCACCCAGCGCGAAGAGCCCGCCGCCCAGCACGAACGAGACGGCCGCGGCGAGACCGAGCCTGGCGGACCGGCGCGCCGTGGCGTCAGGCGACACCACGTGCGTCATCGCTGCTCCTCTCGTCACGGCGGGTCCACGCTCGCCGAGACCGGGCACCCCTGCTTCCTCCGCGCCGGGTGAGGCCCGCACCTGTGACGAGTGGCACCGTGCCCTGAACCCTCGTCCGTGAAGGAGAAGCCCATGACGCAGCACGCACCACTGGCCGACGGGGGCCAGCCACCCGCCCGCGACGGGCTGTGGAGCGGGGTGATCGGCTTCGCCTCGATGATGCTCCTGCTGCTCGGCGGGTTCCACGGGCTCGGAGGCATCGTCGCCCTCCTCACCGAGACCCACTACGAGGTGCCGTCCTCGCAGCTCGTCGTCTCGGTGAGCTACGACGTCTGGGGCTGGATCCACCTCGCGCTCGGCGTGGCGCTGTGCTTCCTCGGGGTCGCGCTGATCGCCCGGCAGCCGTGGACGCGCGTCGCCGTGGTGGTCTTCGCCGTCCTCAGCGCCGTCACGAACCTGGCGTTCCTGGCGGCCGCGCCGGCCTGGTACTCCCTGATGATCCTGCTCGACGTCGTCGTCATCTATGCGGTCACCGTGCACTTCGACTCCGGCAGCGACTTCGACTACTAGGCCCGTCGACTCGCCGACGTAGCGCCGCCGCGTGGGCCACCGGGAGACGTCACCCGCTTCGGGTGACTCCACGACACGATCTCACCCGGGTGAATTGAGGCGCGAGGTGACGCGCTCTCACCCCAGGGGGGAGGTGAATAGCCGCGCACCCCACCTCACCCCTAGGGATGGCCATGTCTTCCTCCGCGAACCACGTCACCGATGCTGTTGCAGCCGCTGCGCCCCTGGTCAGGACCCGGACGCCGCTGAGCGTCACGGCAGCGCCCTCAGCCGCTCCTGCGCCCGACCGTTCGTGGGCCGTGGTGGAGATCCTCCGCGACGGGAGCACGGGCCCGTGGATGATCCTCACCGCGTCTGACGACGACGGGACGGGACCGGCCGCGCCACCCGCCCTGGCGGCCACGACCCTGCCGCCCTCGCGGGTCGACCCCGTCCTCGAGGTCCACCTCGGTCGGGTCCAGGCGTCGCAGGGGCACCACCGGGAAGCCGTGCGGTCCTGGACCAAGGCGCTCCGCGCAGCGACCACCGGCTCGCTCCGGCACCGTTGCCTGGCGCAGCTGGCCCTGGTCGACGCCTACATGGGACGGCTCGCACGCTCGGCGGAGCACGACCGCCGGGCCGAGCGGATCATGCCGGGTGTGGGCGGCGACACCCTGCAGCTCGCCCGGGCGGTACGCCACCTGGCGCAGGGCGACCTCCCCGAGGCGCGACGACGGCTCGAGCTGGTGGTGTCGACCGCGGACGTGCAGGACGAGCCGTGGGAGGGCACGCTCCGACTGCTGCTGGGCGCCGAGCTCCTGATCGCCACCGGCCGCCCCGATGCAGCCTCGCGGTTGCTCGCGGAGGCGCTCGCGGTCGACGGGACTCCCACCCCGGGCTGGAGCAGCGGTGTCCTGCTCGCCAGACGAGCGGACGCCCTCGCAGCGGAGGGCGAGCTGCACCGGGCGCTCGCGCTCGTCACTCCCCTGCCCGCGCAGGCGGCAGCAGAGGCCGGGGTGGTGGCCGCCGACATGCGCGCCGCCATCGGTGACATGCGTGGCGCGCAGGCCGTCCTGACCGCCGTGGTGGACGAGCTCGACCTTGCCCCCGCCTTGGTGCAGGTGCGCGCCTGGGTGCTGGAGGCCCGGTTGGAGCAGCACCGCGGCAACACGGTCCGGAGCCGGGTGCTGGTCGACCGGGCGCTGCAGGCGGCCGCCGGCGAGGACATGCCGACCCCGCTCCGCCGCGACTGGCAGTGGCTGCGCGCGACGCTCGACCGCGACCTGCCCCTGCGGCACGCGCACCGGGAGATCCTCGCCGGCCTGGACCGCCTGGTCCGGGACTCCGACGTCCGGCCCCGGCTCGTCGACGTCTCCCGGGCCCCGCAGCCGGAGGTCCTCGGTGGCGCCCTGACCGAGCGCGAGTCCCAGGTCCTCGAGCTGCTGGCGGAGATGTACTCGACGGAGGAGATCGCCGCCGCCCTCTTCGTGTCGGGCAACACCGTCAAGACGCACCTCAAGGGCATCTTCGCCAAGCTGTGCGTCAACCGGCGCGTGGACGCCGTGCGCCGCGGACGGCAGCTGGGTCTCTGCTAGGCGACGCCGTCACCCACCGTGGGGGAGGCGACCGCCGGGCGGCGCTCACATGCTGGTGCCGATACCACCGCAGCAGAAAGGTCCCGACATGACTGCACACGCTTCGGTCGACCGCTCCGGCAGCGCCCCCGGCGACACGGGCGGGGGATGGTACGGCTGGGTCGTCTTCGCCGGCGTCATGATGATGATGCTCGGGGCGTTCCACGCCATGGCCGGCCTGGTCGCGCTCTTCAAGGACGACTACTTCCTCGTCACCGAGCGCGGGCTGGTGGTGACCACCGACTACACCACCTGGGGCTGGGTCCACCTGCTCCTGGGTGTCCTGCTCGCGGTCGCCGGCGGGGCGCTGCTCACCGGAGCCACCTGGGCCCGCGTCGTAGCCGTCGTCGTCGCGATGACGAGCGCCGTCGTGAACCTGGCCTTCCTCGCCGCCTACCCCCTCTGGTCGGCGATCATGATCGCCGTCGACGTCTTGATCATCTACGCGGTCACCGCCAGGCGCGGCTCCTACGCCGAGTGGCGCTGACGCGTGGACGGGCGCAGCAACCACGCCACCCGCGGCGCCGGAGGTCGAGGTGCTGAGGTGACCCCTCGCGCGAGCCGGCGCAAGCGACACCCGTGAGCGGCGTCACCGATCCGCCGGCGCGTGCCGACGCGACCGCCCCTCGGACGCCGCGTCCCCGGCCTCTGCGGCTGGCGGACGGTGCCCGGCTCGTCGCGGCGTGGATCCTCTCGTTCGTCGCCCTGCTGATGACAGCGTGGCTCCTCCCGGGGTTCACCCACACCTCGTGGCTGCCGCTGCTGGTCGCCGCCGCCGTGACCGGGTTGCTCGGCCTCGTGGTGCGTCCGGTCCTCGTCGAGCTCGCGGCCAGGGTCGGCTGGATCGCCGTCGCGTTGTGCACCGTCTTCGGCCAGGCGGTCGTGATGCAGCTGGCCCTGGGCCTCGTCCCGGGCGTGTCCTTCGCGTCGTGGTGGACCGCCGTCGCCGCGGCGTGGATCGCCTCTGCGTTCGGGACCGTCCTGGTGTGGCTCACCAGCGCCGGGACCGACGAGTCCTTCGCGGCGAGTCTCATGCGGATCAAGCCGGGCCACGTCACGGACCCCGAGGTCGACGGCGTCCTCTTCGTCCAGCTCGACGGCGTCTCCTTCCCGGTGATGCAGTGGGTGCTCGAGTCCGGCACGATGCCAACGTTGCGCCGCTGGGTCGACAGCGGGTCCCACGCGCTGCACGAGTGGACGGTCCAGCTCCCGTGCACGACACCCGCGAGCCAGCAGGCGCTGCTGATGGGCAGCGCGGCCGGCGTCCCCGCCTTCCGCTGGTACGACCGCGAGCTCGGCAGGGTCCTCGTCGCCAACCGTCCCGAGGACGCGGCGGTGATCGAGTCGCGCGCGAGCACCGGCCAGGGGCTGCTCGTCGACGACGGGGTGTCCGTCTCCAACCTGTTCACCGGTGACGCGCCCAAGGCCTCCATGACGATGAGCCGGCTCGAGGTGACGCGCGGGGCGCGCCGCACCAGGCAGGTGTTCGCACGCTTCCTGGTGCGGCCCGACGGCCTGGCGCGCAGCCTGTCGCGTGCTGCGGCCGAGGTGGGACGCGAACGCTTCCAGATGGCGCGTCAGCGACGCCTGCTGGTGCACCCGCGCGTGCACCGCTCCTGGACGTTCGCCGCGCTGAGGGCGTTCAGCAACGGCCTGCTGCGGGACCTCAACACCGCGATCGTCAGCGAGGAGATGATGCGCGGCGCGCGCAGCATCTACGTCGACTACGTCGACTACGACGAGATCGCCCACCACGCCGGCGGCACGCGCATCGAGTCACTCGCCGCGCTCGGCGGGCTCGACCAGGTCTTCGCGGTCCTGCACAAGGTCGCCGAGCGAGCGCCGCGGCGCTACCACGTGGTGGTGCTCAGCGACCACGGCCAGTCCCAGGGGGAGCCTTTCGCGGCCCGCCACGGCATCGAGCTCAGTGCGCTCTGCCGCGCGCTCACCATGTCGGCCACCTCGGGCGTGGAGGGCAGCATCGAGGGCTGGGGCCGGGTCGACTCGGTCCTGCAGGACCTCACCGCGGCGCCCTCGACCGGGATCTCGGGGGCCGCGTCACGCCGCGTCCGGGGCAGGACGCAGCCGGACGCTGCCTCCAGCGACAGCGAGCTAGTGGTGCTGGGCAGCGGCAACCTGGGGCTCGTCTACGCGCCGGGTCCCGCGCGGCTGACGCTCGACGACCTCGATCGCCAGTGGCCGGCGCTGGTGCCCGGGCTGGTCGCGCACGAGGGCATCGGCTTCGTGAGCGCGATGTCGCTGGCCGGCCCCGTCGCCATCGGGCGCTCGGGTCGCCACTACCTCGACACGGGTGAGGTGGTCGGCACGGACCCGTTGCACGGCTTCGGCTCGCACGCCGCGGCGATGGTGCGCGCGGCCACCTCGATGCCCGAGGCGCCCGACCTGTACGTCAACAGTGCCGTCGACCCGCGCACGCGCGAGATCGCTGCCTTCGAGCCGCTCGTCGGCGCACACGGCGGGCTCGGCGGGTGGCAGGACCGCGCGTTCGTGCTGGCACCGGCCGACCTGCTCATCCCCATGGAGCCGATCGTCGGAGGCGACGCCTTGCACCGGCACCTGGTGGGCGTGCTGGAGGCGCTCCACCACCGGACGAGCCTCCCCGCCGGCCACCAGAGGAGCAGCTCATGACAGCGACGCGCAGTGGCCGCATGCTGGTGAGCGCCGCCGCGCTGGTGGTCGTCCTCGCGGGGCTCAAGGCCGCCGCCGGGATAGTGGGACCCACGGCACTGGCGCTCGCCCTGACCGTGCTCCTCCACCCCGTGCGCTCGCGCCTCGGGCGGCGGATGCCGACGTGGGCCGCGTCCGTCGTCGTGCTGCTCGGGGCATACCTGCTGATCGCCGCACTCACTCTTGCCCTGGTGGTCTCGGCCGCGCAGCTCGCGTCCCTCGTGCCGACCTATGCGAGCGAGCTCGACGACCTGTCCGGCAGCGTCCACAGCACGGTCACGTCCATGGGCTTCGACGAGCCGCAGGCCAAGGCCGCCGCGGGAGCGCTCGACGTGGGCCGTCTGGTGGAGGCCCTCACGGCCCTGATGGGGGGCATCGTCTCCCTGCTCTCGTCGTTCGCCCTCGTCCTGACGCTCATGCTCTTCATGGCCTTCGACGGTGCGAGCACCGAGCGGCTCGCCGCCGGTGCACGTCGGCACCGGCCCGACCTGGTCGCCGCGCTCGAGTCGTTCGCGCAGGGCACCCGCACCTACCTCGGGGTGTCCGCGATCTTCGGGCTCATCGTCGCCGTCGTCGACACGGTCATGCTGTGGGGCCTGGGCGTCCCGGGCGCGCTCGTCTGGGGCGCACTGGCGTTCGTCACCAACTTCATCCCCAACATCGGCTTCGTGATCGGCCTCGTGCCACCCGCCCTCGTGGCACTGCTCGAGGGCGGTCCCGACCTCATGGTCGTGGTCGTGGTGCTCTACTGCGTCGTGAACCTCGTCATCCAGTCGGTCATCCAGCCCCGCTACGTCGGGTCCGCCGTGGGCCTGTCGACCACCCTGACGTTCCTCTCGCTCGTGTTCTGGGCGTGGGTGCTCGGCCCGATCGGAGCACTCCTCGCCGTGCCGATGAGCCTGCTCGTCAAGGCGCTGCTCATCGAGGCGGACCCCGACGGGACGTGGCGGGAACCACTGGTCAGCGGTCAGCCCGGCGACCTCGTCGAGGAACCACCACCGAGCCGCCGAGGCTGAGCACGGCGACCTCGCAGTCGGGCGCCTCCCTGGTGACGGCCGCCGCGAAGTCCGGTCCTCCGGCTCCCATCCACCCACGGGGCAGCTCTCGCGCGCCCGGGACGTGGAGGGTCCCCCAGTGCACCGGGACGGCGAGCGACGCGCCGACCCGACGGCACGCCACGGCAGCCTCGTGCGGTCCCAGGTGTCCGGGTGAGAGGCGCGGCCCCCAGCCGCCCACGGGCACGACCGCCGCGTCGACGGCCGCCCCCGCCAGGTGGGGGACGGTCTCCATGCCGGCGTAGAGCTCGGTGTCCCCGGCGATCCACACCACTCCGGACGGCCCCCTCACGAGATGGCCGTTCGCCGCGTTCGGCCGGTGCGGCATGGGTCGCGAGTGGTGCACGGCCGGTACGAGGCGCACCCGGACGTCGCAGTCGTCGTCCACCCGCACCCACTCGTCCTGCAACCCGTGTCCGCGCAGGCCCTTGCCCGTCACCCACCGGGCGTTGTCGACGGCCGTCAGCACCGGGACGTCCCCGAGCAGCCGCAGGGAGGAGACCTCGGCGTGGTCGTGGTGGAGATGGGACAGGAGGACGGCGCGCGCACCCGCCCAGGCCGCCCGGTCGGGCTGCTCGCCGCGTCGCCGGAGCGGGCCGTTGTGCCGTCGCAGGAGCGGGTCCGACACCAGGCGCACACCGTCGATGTCCACGACGACGGTCGCGTGGCCCAACCACGTGATGACGATGCTCATGCGTTGACCCGCCTCTGCGACGACCCCGCCGAGGAGCGCGCGACCGGGCGGACGACCAGCTCGAGCACGGTCGTGACGACGGCGATGACCAGGGCCCCCAGGACGGCGTTGCCGAGGCCGTCGACGGAGAAGCGCTCGGTGAGCCCGGCGGTCGTGGCGAGCAGCACGCCGTTGACCACCAGCGCGAAGAGACCCAGCGTCACCACCGTGAGGGGCAGGGCGACCAGGTCGAGGAGCGGTCCGAGCACGGCGTTGACGAGCCCGAACAGGACGGACAGGGCCAGGTAGGTCACGACACCGCCGTCGACGTGCAGACCTGGCACCACGGCCGTGGCGACCCAGACGGCCGCCGTGAGGATGAGCCAGTTGAGCAGGACGCGGACGAGCAGGAGGACGTCGTCCGCCGTGAGCCCGCGATCCTCCTGCTCGACGACGCGGCTCTGGTCGGCGGAAGGGTCGTGCAACCCGAAGCGCGTCTTCAGCGCCACCACGCGAGCACCACGGGCCGCATCGAACTCGGCGCCGATCGCCGTGCTGCCCACCAGGATCCCGGCGCCGACGAGCATCCAGCCGATGAGGGCGATCGTGATGCCGAACAGGCCGAAGTCCTCGGTGTAGCGCTCCACCGTGACCGGCATGTAGACCGTGGTCGCGAGGGAGAACGCCGTCGTGCCCACAGCGGCGCCACCGCCGGCGACCAGCAGCCGGCGCCAGTGCACGCGCCGGTCCATCAGGAGGTACGGGATCGAGGTCCAGAGGACCAGGCCGGTGGCGAGCTGCACCGGGACGGTCCACCACCAGTGAGCGCTGAGACCCTCCCCCAGCTCCCGCAGGCCGTAGGTCAGGCAGACCTCCACGAGCAGCGCTCCCAGGCCGAGCACCGCGAAGACCGTGCTGCGCACCCCCTGCCGCTCCTGGTCCCACCCGGCGCGGTACATCGCCTGCATCCGGCGCGCGAAGGACACTCCCGAGAACAACAGCAGCAGGGCGCTGAACACGCTCACGCCGCTGGAGGCACCGGGCGGTGTCGAGAACAGCTGCTCGACGGCGTCCGCGGACCCACCCGTCAGGGCGAACTTGTCGACCAAGGAGTCGGCGACGACGTCCTCCTCGCCGACCGGTGCCAGGCTCGCCACCAGGATCAGGAGCGGGATGAGGGCAGTGAACGCCTGGGAGGACAACACGATGCACCGGTCGATCCCGGCCATCCTGAGGAACCGGAGGACCGACCTGCCCAGGAAGGACTCGGCGGCTCTGCGGCCGAGGGCCTGGAGGTCGCCGGAGGAGCCCGGGCGGATGAGGTCCATCAGGCCGTCGCCACGTCAGTGCAGGGCGATCTTGAGGACGATCATGGCGACGCCCAGCAGCCCGGCCGCCACCGTGGCCACCACCAGCGCCCCTCCGCGGAGGTGACCGGCACGCCCCATGCGCCACCCGACGACCAGCAGGAGCACCGCGTTCAGCCCGAGCGCGAGGTCGACCGCCAGCGCCGTCTCCACGCGGAAGAGTGCCTCGACGACCAGGAAGGCCACCGGGACGGCGCACGCCGCCACGAGCGGCCACCCGTCGCCGACCACCTCCCGCTTCTCCGCCGAGGTCAGCGCGCGGCCGGCGAGCGTGCGGACGCTGATCCAGTGCACGTACGTCTCGGCAGCCCAGTAGACGACCAAGGTGATGAAGAGATTGAGCGCCACCCTCACGAGCCGGAAGTCCTCGGGGACCGTGGCCAGCACGGCCCCGCCGATGATGAGCCCGTAGACGTGGGACGCGTGCCTCCGGGTCTCGCGGTGGGTCGACGTGGCGCCGGTTGCCTGCGGCTGCCCGACCATGCGCCCGCCTCCCTCACCTCGCTCGCCGGTGCAGCCCATGGTCGCGCCGCTCAGCCGCCGTGGGGTCACCCGACTCAGGTGATGCACGGACGAGGTGGACGACGTGGTCTGGGCCTGCGCCGCCACGCATGCCGTCGCGTGTCCCGAGGCAGCAGTGAGGAGGAGCCCCACCGTGACCCACGCCCGTGAGCAGAGCCAGAGCACCGGCACAGGCCGGCCTCCCGTCGCGCGTGGCGTGGCACGGGCACTCGCATCGACCACCGCCGTGTGCGTGCTCTACTTCGTCCTCCCCCTCGACCACCTCGGCCGATTGCCAGTCGGGGTCGGCCTGCTCGCAGCGCTGGGCGCACTGGTGGTGGTCACGGTGTGGCAGGTGCACGCCGTGACCCGCTCCACCCACCCGGGTGTGCGGGCGGTCGAAGCGCTTGCCGTCATCCTGCCGGTGTTCCTCGTCCTGTTCGCCGTCAGCTACTACCTCCTGACGCTGGACGACCCCGACAGCTTCACCGCCGGTGCCCTGACCCGGACGGACGCCCTCTACTTCACCGTCACGGTCTTCGCGACGGTCGGCTTCGGCGACATCGCGGCGGTGACCCAGCAGGCGCGTCGCCTGGTCACCGTGCAGATGGTGCTCGACCTCCTGCTGATCGGCGTGGTCATCCGCGTCTTCGTGGGCGCCGTCGAGCGGGGTCGGAGCCGCGACGGTCGGTGACGGCAGGCGTGCCCCTCGGTGCTCGCCCGCCACGTGTGAGGCACGCCCGGCGCTGCGGGCCTTGGATGGAGTCGACACCGGCCCCGACGGGAGCGAGACGAGCCATGCACGAAGCGCCCCGGAGCACGGCCCCGTGACCGCGCTGACGGTGTGGCACTACGACACGCCCTTCGGGGCCGAGGCGGGTGGTGTGCGGCTCAGGGCCTTGGAGGAGCGCCTCGTCCTCACTGTCCACGACGCCATCACGGTCGCCTGGATGCCGCGGGCCGAGGAGCCGGTGATCAGCCACCTGCACCATCCGTCCGCGTCGAGCGCCGGCAAGGGCTCGGTGCTGGGCGGACTCGTCGGACTCGTCGTGCTCGCTCCGCTGGCCGGGGCCGCTGCGGGCGCCGGCATCGCGGCCGCCATGTCGCGACTCAGCGGCGCCGGCATCGACCGCCGGCTCGTCGAGGAGATGGAAAAGCACCTGACCCCTGGCTCCTCCGCCCTGCTCGTGCTGTCGAGCGACGCCGACCTCGACGAGCTGCGCCCGGTCATCGAGCGCGAGCTCGAGCGCGGGGACGTCGCACTGCTGCACGCGGAGCTCTCCGAGGACGCCCCCGCGGCCGTCCGGGAGGTCGTCGACGACCTCGAGCGTCGCGGACAGGGCCCGTAGCCGCGACCCGGGTGCGGCCGCGCCCACGGACCAGCGCACTCAGACGGCGATGCTCACCGGGAAGGTGGCGATCCACGCCAGGGTGCCGAGGAAGACCGCACAACCGGCGACGGTGAGGACCCACCGCAGGCGCAGGGTCGAGACCCGGGTGCTCATGCCGGCGAAGAAGAGGGCGACCGCGTAGAGCACCACCGTCAGCACGTAGTTGCTGGCGCGCTGGATGTTGCGGCGCACCTCGGCCGCCGAAGCCTCGGCCCGCACGTCGAGCTCCTCTGCCTGCTCCTGGGACGCGAGGTGGTACTCGTCCATGGCGAACGGTGTGGGCGGCGCGTCGGGATCGGTGAAGGGGGCGGTCGCCGTCCAGGCGTCGTACGCCGGGCGGAACTCGTCGCGGAACCGGTCCTCGACGAACTCCGCGAGCCGGGCGTCACCGGTGCGATCCGCCTCCACCCAGGCGATGAAGGTGGCCACGTCGATCTGCGTCTGTGACTCGGCCAGGGCGTCGGCGCGCGACGCCTCGATGCGGACGGCGTTCGTGCGGCCTGCTGCGGCTGCCTGCTCGCCGTTCCACCGGGTGGCCTGGTAGCTGCTCCAGGACGTCGCGACCGCGGCGACGACGAGGAGCAGGGTGGCGGTGCCCTCCTGCCACGAGCGAGTGCGGTGCTCGGACGACCCGGACGTCTGCTCAGGCACGGTCGCCACGCTCGTCGCACGGCAGGGAGACCTCGATGCCGACGACGTCGAGCTCGACGTCGATGAGCGCGATGGTCCGCTCCATCGCGGTCGGCTGCAGCCTGCCGATGCCACCGCCGTGCGGATGGTCGAAGAAGGCGACGAGCAGCAGGAGCAGGGTGATGACGACGGCGGTGCTGCCCATGAGCATCGCCTGGGTGAACGGCCCCTCGGAGGAGTCGGCGAAGAAGAGCAGGTAGGTGAACACGACGCCCGTGATGAGGAAGAGCACCCACCACAGCGGCGCGGGGATGATGCCCTCGGCGCCGTGCACCCGAGCGACCCTCGCCTGCTCCCGCTGCGCCGTCTGGTCCATCCAGCGGTCGTAGGCCGACTGCTCCGTCGCGCTCTCCGGCTCGACCTCCGAGATGGTGCGGTAGAGCTCCACGCCCCACGGGTTGATGCGGTCCCCCAGGGTCTGCGACTCGAGTGCCTCCCACTCCGTGCCCGCGACCGAGCGGGCGTAGCAGGCCAGCTCGGCCGTCAGCTCGCCGGAGACCTCACTCGGGAGGAACTGGGCCGTCTGCACCTGCTGCAGCACCAGGGTGGCCTCGGTCTCGGCGCCCGTGCGTGAGGAGTCGTAGGACTCGAACGCGAGGAAGATGATGAAGCCGAGGAGCACCGAGAACCCGGTCGCCAGCACGCCGAAGACCCCCGAGGCGCGGTCGCCGTCCTGGAACCAGCTGCCCGCCGGCGCACGCCGTCGCACCGTGAGCATCGCCGCCACGCAGACCGAGGTGACGGCGACGACCACCAGGAGCCCGACGAGCACGTTCATGGGCGCCGGCCGGCGTCCGGGCGCACCCCACCCGGCGGGGTCGTCACGTCACGCCGTCCTCGACGAAGACGGTGGCCCAGTCCTCGGCCATGCTGACGATGGACCACCCGAGGCGGTCGCCGATCTCCGTGATGGGCTCCGTCTCGGTCAACGACACCGCGCCGCCCTGGTAGGCGAACTCCCGCTCGGCGTCGTCGTGGTCCACGAGGAGGGCGAGCGTCGGGCCGTCCGCCAGTCGCGCCCACTCCAGCATCTCCCAGTCCCCCGCCGTGTTGCCCGCGGCGAAGATGGGACGACGCCCCAGCTGGGTCTGGATGTTGTTGACCTTCGCGGGGCCCTCGTTGGCCCCGCCGACGAGCCGCGTCGACCGGCGCAGCTGCGGACCCGAGGCCTCGGCGCCGTACTCGTACTCGATGAGGGTCCCGACGACGAGCTCCGGTGGGACGCCGTACAGCTCCTGGCTGACTGCGCGGACGAACTCGGTGCCCCCACCGGTGACGACCGCGACGGTGAACTCCAGCCGACGGAGCTCGGCGACCAGCTCGAGCATCGGCTGGTAGCGGTTGGACCCGTGGAGGCGATCGAGGGTCGCGTGCCGGGCAGTGCTCATGAACTCCACCACCCGCCGGCTGAACTCGTCCGGTGGCACCCCCTCGAACAGGCTGGTGAGCGCCACCGCGATGCGTGGGAGACCGAGCTCGTGGATGGCGTGCTCGTCGTGGCTGAGCAACGCGTCGAAGGCCGGTTCGTCGCGCAGGCCGGGGTCGGCCTCGACGGCCGTTCTGAGCGCGTCGACGAAGAAGTCGAGCTGGACGTACGTCGGTCGCTCGCACCACAACGTGCCATCGTTGTCCAGGCACGCGACGCGCTGGTGGAGCGGGACGGTCGCGGCCCGGCCGAGGAAGTCGACGACGGCGTCGCGGACGGCGCCCTCGCGCCACGACGGGAGCAGCGGTCGGGCGAAGTTCATCATCGGCGTGTCCTTGCTCCCGGGATCTGGGCGGTCGTCCCGAGCGTCGCCCGGCGGAGGCCCGACCGCCTCACCCTCGATGAGTGATCTGGTGGGTGCGTCGGTAGCGGGCACCGAGGGGACCCGCCGACACGCCGTGCAGCACGACGCTCAGGGTGACCGTCAAGGCGATGACGGCGACAGCCTCGCCGGTGACGGCGGACTCGCCCAGCTCCTCGACCGCCAGGAGTGCGAAGACGACGGAGGCCAGGCCCCGCGGACCGAACCAACCGATGAAGAGCACCGTGGACCGGTCCAGGCCGGCACCGAGCGTGGCGACGGCGACCGGCACCATCCGGACCGCCGTGAGGCTGAGCACGGCATAGCCGACGGCCGCCACGGACAGGTGGTCGAGCGCGACGGGGAGCAGGGCGGCACCGAACAGGAACCACACGGCGAGGCCCGCGAGCTGGCCCAGGAGCTCGGGCAGCACCACGGCCTCCTCCACCTCGTCCGCCTCGTCCGCCTCGTGTGCCTCGTCCCCCTCGGCGGGTCGCCGCGGCAGGACGGCCCCGAACGCCGCACCCGCGACGAAGGCCGCGATGAAGCCGTTGCCGTCGAGGGCGACCGCGAGCGAGAAGCTTCCGAGGGCGGCCCCGAGGGTGGCCAGACGTCTCCCGCCCGGGGCGATCCATCGCCTCGCCGCGCCCAGGCCGACCAGCAGGGCGGCAGCCAGGCCGACCACCAGGCCGACACCCAGTCCGACGGCCAGGTCGAGGAGCGCCCTTCCCTCGGCGGACTCGCCGTGCACTCCCGGAGCGAGGTCGGCGGCGACGACCGCCAGGGCGAAGACGACGACCGGCGTGGCGATGCCGTCGTTCAGCCCGCTCTCCACGTTGAGGACCCGACGGACGCGGCCCGGGACGCGCTCGTCGCCGACGACCTGGGCGCTGAGCGCGGCGTCCGTCGGCGCCAGCGCGGCTCCCACGAAGAGTGCCAGCGCCCACGTCGCGTCCGCGAAGATCCAGGCGGCGAGGACGGAGCCGGTGACGATCGACAGCGGCAACCCGATGCCGAGCAGCCGCGCCGGTACGCCGACGTCGCGGCGGAGCCGCGACACGTCGACCCGCGAGGCGTCCGCGAAGAGCAGCATGGCGAGCGTCAGCTCGGCGAGCCGGTGCACCGACGGTGACTCGACGTCGAGACGGATCGGCCCCCACGTCGGGTTGGCCAGGGCGAACCCCGCCGTGAGGAACACCAGCGCCCCGGTGACGTCCCAGTCGGCCAGCCGGCTCGAGGTCACGGCCCACACGATGGTCAGGAGGGCCAGGGCGGCAAGCACGGTGTCCGTCACGGTCCGCTCCTGCCGGCGAGGGGCGCACACGCCGGGAGGCGGTGCTGTCACACCTCCCCGCACCGTCCCGCTCCGGACATGCAGCCACCTCCCCCGTCGCGGATGACCGACGGGTCGCGCCTCCTCCGCGGCGGGGGAGGCTGGTGGACCCGACGCTGATGACACTGACCACCCGAGGACCACGCCGGCGGCCGGGAGGATCGAGCGGAGATGACGAGTCGAGCGCGCCCGTCCTTCCGACGACGCCTGCTCGAGCTCGCACCGCGGCGCGCCACCGTCAAGCAGGACCTCGTGGCGGGCATCCCGGGCGCCATCAGCAGCGTCCCGGACGGCATGGCGGCCGGGGTGCTGGCCGGCGTCAGTCCCGTCCACGGGCTCTACGCCAGCATCTTCGGGCCCATCGGGGGCGGCCTCACGAGCAGCAGCAGGTTGATGATCATCACCACCACCAGCGCGGCGGCCCTCGCCGCCGGCTCGGCGGTCGCCGGCACACCGCCGGACAGGCGGCCGCAGGCGCTGTTCCTGTTGACCCTCATCGCCGGCGGGCTCATGGTGGCGGCCGCGCTGCTCCGGCTGGGTCGCTACACGCGCTTCGTGCCGCACTCGGTGATGATCGGGTTCCTGACCGGGGTCGCGTGCAACATCATGTTCGGCCAGCTGCCCGACCTCGTCGGCTCCGACGTGTCGGGCGACTTCGCCCTCGCGAAGGCCTGGAACCTGCTGCTGGACCCCGGCAGTGCGGACCCGGCGTCGATCGCCGTCGGCGCGGCTGCGATGGCGATCCTCGTCCTGGGCGGGCGGCGGCTCGGCCCCTACGCGTCCTTGCTGGCGCTGGCCCTGCCCACCGTCGTCGTGGTCCTCGCGGGTGCCGACGCGGTGCAGCGGGTGAGCGACGTCGGCGACATCCCCCGGGGGTTGCCCCTGCCCGCGCTCCCCCGGCTCGGCGAGCTCTCCTTCGACCTCCTCACCGGGGCCTTCGCAGTCGCGGCGCTGGTGCTCATCCAGGGCGCTGGGGTCGCCGAGTCCTCCCCCAACCCGGACGGGACGCGCTCCGACGCGAACCGCGACTTCCTGGCGCAGGGCATCGCGAACGTCCTCGCCGGACTGTTCCGCGGGCAGCCGGTGGGCGGCTCGGTGGGGCAGACGGCGCTGAGCGTGGCCGCCGGTGCTGGCGGGCGGTGGGCGAGCATCTTCGCCGGGTTGTGGATGGCGGTCATCCTGGTGGCGTTCTCGGGCGTGGTGGGCGCCGTGGCCATGCCCACCCTCGCGGCCGTCCTCGTGGCGGCCGCCTACGGGTCGCTGCGGACCGGTCAGGTCCGAGCGATCCTGCGCACGTCGCAGATCTCACGCATCGCCGTGTGCGCGACGTTCGTCGCCACCCTCCTGCTGCCCGTCGCCGCGGCGGTCGGGCTGGGCGTGGTGCTGGCCCTGATGATGCAGATCAACCAGGAGGCGCTGGACCTCCGTGTCGTCCGGCTCCGGCCGACCGGCACCGGCACGTTCCACGAGTCGCCCGCCCCCGCCCGGCTCGAGTCGCGGCAGGTCCTGCTGCTCGACATCTACGGCAGCCTCTACTACGCCGGCGCCCGCACCCTGCAGGCCCACCTGCCCGATCCGGAGGGCTCGGACCACCCGGCGGTCGTGCTGCGGCTGCGTGGACGCGCGATGCTCGGCGCCACGTCGTACGTCGTGCTGTCGGACTACGCGGCGAAGGTCGCGGCCGTCGGGGGCCGGCTCTACCTGGCCGGGCTGGACCCGGCAGTCATCACGCAGCTGCGGCGCAACCGGACCGTGGAGCACGCCGGCGACGTGGTCCTGTTCGAGGCGACCGACGTCGTCGGCGAGGCCAGTCTGGGTGCCTACACCGAGGCCGAGGAGTGGCTGGCCGCGCAGCGGTGAGCAGGCGCCGCCGCAGGCCCGGACATGCGGACGGGGGCCGCGCCCTCAGCTGCGGCCCCCGGCGCATGCCGGACGTCATTGCGCCAGTATTCGCGCCTTCTGCTGATCGAACTCCAGCTGGTTGAGCACGCCCTGCTGCTGCAGCTGCCCGAGCTCCTTGAGCTGGGCCAGCTTGGTCTCCATGTCCACCGCCGCACCCGGCGCCAGCGGCGGCGCTGCCGCGGCGGGTGGCGGGGCGGCGTACGCCTGCTGGGCCGCGGCCTGCTGCTCCTGCGCTGCCCACCGGCCCTGCTGCCGGCGCTGCACGCGTCCCGACACAGCCGTCGCCGTGCCGGCGATGGCGGCCGTCCTGGCGACCCCGCGAAGTAGTCCTGGCATGGTGATCTCCTCCTAGTGGTCGGACGTGGTGGACGGGTCGTCGGACGTCGCGGCCTCGACCAGGGCGTCGAAGGGGATGCGACCGCTCGCGACGAGCTGTCCTCCGCCCCGCCTGATCGCGGTCGCGAAGGGTGCCGCCCAGGTGTTCTCGTAGACGAGGATGCCGGCCGAGCTCCCGCTCTGCAGCACCTCGCCGGCCTCGGCGATGTCGTCGTCGCTCAGCAGGCCCGAGGCGGCACCCTCGAAGACCGCGAGGTCGAGCTCACCGTCCCCGTCGAGGTCGGCGACGGCGATGCCGTGCACGACTCCGTCGAGGTCCTTGGTGACGAACACCAGGTCCAGGATCCGGATGAGGCCCCGGTCGACCAGGTCCACGAGCAGGGGCAGGCCCTCACCCGTCATCCTGCTTCCGGGGAACTCCACGACGATGTAGTCGACCGGTCCCATCTCGATGTCGTCGGTGCTGCTCGGTGCCTGGTCGACACTCATGCTTCCTCCTCGAGGCGATGGGTCCCGCGGACGACGGCCACGGGGGCCGCCCGACGAGCCACGGGACGACCTCGTCGGACAGTAGGCAGCGCCGTCGTCCGACCACCTCACCCGGGACAGGTGAGGGAGGCGTGCCGGCCCGTGCCTACCGTGACCCGTGCGCGTCCCCGGTGGGCGGGGGCCCACCCGAGGAGTCGACATGCTCGTAAAGCTGCTGCTCGCCTGGATCGTCGTGGCCGCCGCCATCGCCGCCGCTGCGGCCGTGGTGCCGTCGGTCGAGATCGACGGCGGGGTCCTCTCGCTGCTCTGGGTGGCCCTGCTGTTCGGCCTCGTCAACGCGCTGATCGGGCCGGTCCTGCAGCTCCTCGCGCTGCCGTTGACCATCATCACGCTCGGCCTCTTCGCCCTGGTCGTCAACGGGATCCTCCTGGCCATCACCGCTGGGCTGACCGACTCGCTCGACGTCGGCGGCCTGCTGTCGACCACATTCGCGGCGATCGTGATCTCCGTCGTGACGGCGGTGCTGCTGTTCGTCCTGGACCGCGTCCTCGGTGGACCGCGAGCGGCGCACCCGGCGCAGGCCTGAGCGCGCGGCGCTACCCGGGCGCCCGGTGGCCAGTGCTCACTGAAGGGCCGCGGTCAGCCGCATCGTGTTGTCGAGGTAGCGCTGCACGGCCGGACGCCGGCTCCACTCCTCGAGGGTGAGCTCGCGCGACAGGGCGCGGTAGTCGTCCTCCACCTTGCGGAACCGCGCCACGACGTCGCTCCCGGTGACCATCATGGACACCTCGTGGTTGAGCGCGAACGACCGCATGTCCATGTTGCTCGAGCCGATCACGGCGACGTCGTCGTCGATGCTGAAGTGCTTGGAGTGCAGCACCGCGGGTGCGGGGTAGAGGTGGATCCGGACGCCGGCCTCGAGGAGTGCCTGGTAGTAGGAGCACTGGGCGTGGTAGACCATGAACTGGTCGCCCTCCTCGCTCACGAAGAGCTCCACCTCGACGCCACGGCGAGCGGCCGTCGTGACCGCGTAGAGCAGCGGCTCGTCCGGCACGAAGTAGGGGCTGGTCAGCGAGACCCTGTGGTGCGCCGAGTAGATCAGGGTCGTGAACAGCCGCAGGTTGTTCTCGGTGCCGTAGCCCGGACCGCTCGGCAGCACCTGCGCCGCCACACCGTCGTCGTGGCGCGCCGGCTCCACGGAGACGAGCTCCTCGTCCAGGCGCTCGCCGGTCTCCGCGTACCAGTCCTTCGCGAACACGGCGCGCAGCGCCCGCACGGTCGGACCGTCGACGCGGGCGACGAGCTCGACCCACTCGCGGCCCGCCTCGTGGTTCTTCGGCTTGTTGTAGCCGGGCTCCACCAGGTTCTGCGAGCCCATGAACGCGGTGCGTCCGTCGACGACGAGGATCTTGCGGTGGTTGCGCAGGTCCGGGCGCTGGAACTGACCCTTGAGCGGGCGGACCGGCAGCATGGGGTGCCACTCGATCGTGGTCCGCGCGAGCCGCTCCTGGAACCCCGCGAAGCCGGGGATGGAGCGCGACCCCATGTGGTCGAACAGCAGCCGCACCCGCACCCCTCGCGCGGTGGCGGCCACGAGCGCCTCGAAGAAGGGGCCCGTCACGTCGTCCCATGCGGCGATGTAGAACTCCACCTCGACGGACACGGTGGCGGACGCGACCTCGGCGGTCATGGCGGCGACGGCGTCGCGGTAGCCCGGGACGAGGTCGATCCGGTTGCCCGCCTGCAGGGGCAGCGAGCCCAGGTTGCGGTTCAGGTGCACCACCGATGCCAGGTAGGGCGGCCCGTCGACGGGCTCGGTCACGAGCCGGTCGACGGCGGTGCGGATGGCGCGGTCCGACTCCTGCTGCCGGGCGAGGCGTCGCCGGCCGAGGTCGGTCCGCCCCAGGAGGAGGAAGACCGCGAAGCCGGCCAGCGGGATGATGAGGATGAGGATGAGCCACGCCATGGCCGCGGACGGCTTCCGGTTGCCGGGGATGACGCCGAGGGCGATGACCTTGATGACGTAGTCGGCGACCACGAGCGCCGCGCCGAGCACGATCAACAGCTCCGACACGGGACCTCCTGGACCGGGGACGGCCATCGTCGGCGAACCGGCTCGAGGGCGTCCTCATCCGTGCCGGGTGAGGCGTGGCGACGCGGGGGCGCCCACTGTCGGCCCATGAGGCCTGGCACCCGGCACCCGAGCCCCGTCCTGCGGGGGGCCTGGTCGGCTGTCGTGTGGCCGGTCCTGGCCGGCGTCGCGACGGCGCTCGGCGCCGTGGGGGCGTATCGGGCCTCGACCGTGCTGGGACTGCTCGCGACGTTCCTGCTCCTGGGCGCCCTCACGGCGGGCTGCCTGTTCTGCATCGCCCTCGAGCTGGCGCCGACCGCCCGCGAGGCCGCCCGACGCGCGATCACGCTGCCGGTGGCCGTCCTGGCCGGATGGGGACTGGTCAGTGCCTTCAACCTCTACGGCCTGCTGGTCGTGGTCGCGCTGGCCGCCACCTCCCCGCCTGTGACCCGACGCCTCTCCCCCCGGCTGGCCGACCGTGCGGATGCAGTCCGGGGAGGTCGGCCGGCGCCGGACGACGTGACGCCGTACGACCGGCTGGAGCGCGAGCGCGTGAACCGGCGGTTCGAGGAGCTGGTCTCTGGCCTGGACGACCCCGGCGAGGCGCAGGAGCGGTGACCGTGTCCTGGGACGAGCAGCCGGCCACCTACGAGATCCGCCTGCAGGGGAGGCCACCCGGCTGGCTGCGGGACAGGTTCGGCATGCTGAGGACCAGCCCCGCGCCGGCCCAGACCGTGCTGTTCCGCCGTGTCGACTCCCCCCGCGACCTCGACGTGCTGCTGTCCCGGCTCACGTCGCTGGGTCTCACCCTCGCCGAGGTGCACGAGCACCAGCCGTCGGGCGTGCCGGCGGACGCCTCCGGCCGGACCAACGGGCCGTGCAGCTACGAGGTGCGCGTCGACGGCCGTCTGGGCGAGTCGTTCCTGACGTTCCTCAGCTGGCGGCACTGCGTCGTCCCGGAGCAGACCTCGGTCCTGGTCGAGGCCCGTCCCGAGGACGTCCTGCAGCTCCTCGCGACCTGCTCGGAGCTGGGGTTGGGCATCGAGCGGGTCCGGCGGGTGAGCAGCACGAGCTCCGCCACCGGGTGAGTCCTCAGATCAGCTGCTGGCGCCTGGCCACCGCCACGGCGTCGGTGCGGGAGTGGGCACCGAGCTTGCGGTAGAGCGCCTGCACGTGGGTCTTGACCGTGTTGGCCGACAGGTGCAGCACCGCAGCGATCTCGGTGAGGCTGAGGGTGCCCTGCAGGAGCCGCAGCACGTCGAGCTCCCTGCCGGTGAGCGGCTCCTCCAGCGGGTCCTGCCGGAGCCGCTCCCGGAAGGCCGCCCGGACGACCGCGACGCGGGCGTGCATCGCGGCCATCCCCTCGGTCCAGCGGTCGTTCCGGGCGGCCAGCTCGTCGAGGAGGTGCTGCGCCTTCCCCAGGTCGTCGAGATCCACCGCGACGCGCGCCATCACGAGGAGGTGGTGGATCCCCGGCCAGGGGCCGATGGTCGGGAGCCGGCGTCGCAGGGCCCAGCCCTCCTCGAGGGTGACCATGGCTTCGGCGAGCTTGCCCGCCGCCGCCTGCGACTGCCCGAGCGCGGTGAAGGCGAGCGACCGCGCCTGCGGCATGGCGTAGACCTCACGCTCGTCGGCGATCCGCATCGCCTGGTCCGCCATCTCGGCGGCGACGTCGTGCCGGCCGAGCTCGGCGTTGACGAGGGCGCAGTCCGCCAACGCCGCCAGGCGAACCATCGGCAGAGCCGCATCGCTGTGCACCGCCCTCAGCAGCGGCGGCATGGCCGCCGCCAGGTCGCCCAGCACGTACGCCGCGTGCCCGAGGCTGCGCTGCGCCATGGCGTACTGGATGGTCCGCGCGTCCGTCTCGAGCTCGGCGGCGCGGCTCGCCCCGGACATCATCGGCAGCGGACCGTCGTAGCCGAACATGCCGTGGACCAGTGCGACCGCGGACTCGACCGAGTGCGTCCCGTCGGGCAGGGGTCCGTCGTGGAGCACCGGCGCCAGGCCGTCGAGGTGGCGGGCGAGCACCGCCTGGTCCCCCGTGATGGCGGCCACCCACGCTGCTGCGACCCCCGCGGACGGGTGGCGGGAGATGGCCTCGGTGCCCAGTCCGTCCAGCCACGACCGCAACGTGTGCGCACGGCCGCCGTCCAGGTGGGCGATCACGCTCTTCTGCACGAGATCGGCCGCGCAGCCCGTGTCGCCGGCTGCGAGCAGGTGGGTGACCGCCTCGTCGACGTGGTGGTGGAGGCGGAACCACTCGGCGGCACGCCGGTGCAGCACGGGGACGCGCTCGGGGTGGAGCACCTCGAGGTGGCTGCGGACCACGGCTGCGAACAGGTGGTGGAACCGGAACCACCGACCCTCGTCGTCGAGCGGCACGAGGAAGAGGTTCGCGCGCTCGAGCTCGCGCAGCACCGCCGCCGACCCGGTGGTCTCGACGACGTGGTCGCAGAGCGCCGCGCAGAAGGTGTCGAGGACGGAGATCTCGAGGATCAGGCGGCGCACCGGCTCCGGGTGTCCGCTCAGCACCTCCTCGGAGAAGTAGTCGGCGACCGACCGGTGGCTGCCGTCGAAGCGGTGCACCTGCTCGTCGGCGTCGGAGCGCCCGGCCAGGGCGAGCGCCGCGAGGTAGAGGCCGGCCGGCCATCCCTCGGTCGTGGCGAGGAGCTCCGAGACGCCCTCCGCGCGCAGCGCGACGTTCTCGACCGACAGGAGCGACGCCGCCTCCGGCTCGGTGAAGCGGAGGGCGTCGGCTCGGATCTCCCCCAACAGCCCCGACGCCCGCAGTCGTCCCAGCTTCAGCCCCGGGTCGACGCGAGTCAGGATGACGAGGTGCACGTGGTGCGGCAGGTGCTCGACGAGGAACGACAC
The DNA here is from genome assembly GCF_034661175.1 of Nocardioides renjunii. NCBI lineage: Bacteria > Bacillati > Actinomycetota > Actinomycetes > Propionibacteriales > Nocardioidaceae > Nocardioides > Nocardioides renjunii. The sequence continues at coordinate 2,243,740 of NZ_CP141058.1, forward strand.
CTGGTCGTGGCACGCCGGGTTGGTGATGCACTGGAAGTCGTCGAGGAGGATCACGACCTCGTCCGGCGCGGAGGACAGTGCGCCCAGCAGCCTGGGCAGGGCGCCCGCGACGAGCTCGCCACCGGGTGCGGCCAAGGACGTCGCCAGCTCGGCCGACACCGCGCACCCGGCACGATCGAGCGCGACCGCCACGTGGGTCCACAGGCGTGCGGGGTCGTTGTCACCGTCGTCCAGGGCGACCCACGCGGTGGCGCGGGAACCCTTGCTGTCCGCCAGCCACTGGGCGGCCACGGTGGTCTTCCCGTAGCCGGCCGGTGCCGAGACGAGGACGATCGGGCGGCGGGCCGCCTCGTCGAAGACGTCCACGAGGCGCTGCCGCGCGACCCAGGCCGCGCGCTGGGGCGGTGGATGCAGCTTCGTCTCCAGGACGAGCTGGAGCGGCGGGGCGACGCTCGGCTCTCCCAGGCCGGACGCCACCTCGCTCGAGCTCGGGTCAGACATGGCGCATGCTCGCCCCCCGTCGGTCGACCGACACGTCACCGTATCCCCCGGTCACCCTGAGGGGCGAGCGCTTTGCCGGCGCGCCGTCCCGGGCAGCGAGCAAGACAGGCACCCGCGCTCACTCGAGGTCGTCGTACACCTGCTCCCGCCTCACGTCGACCAGGACCAGCCCCTCGCGCCGCAGGGCCTCGAGGATGCCGTGCAGCTCCGCCTCGTCGGCGAGCTCGGCGCGCATCGTCGTCCCGACCGGGTCGACGGAGACGCTGATCCGCGCGAAGTCGTCGACCAGGTCCGGCGGCACCTCACCGAGCACCCGGATCTCGTATGCGGACCTCGACATGTGAGTCTCGATTCTCGGCGCCCAGTGGATCACGACAGGGTCTCGCGACCGAGGCGTCGACGCGTCACCCCCAGCGGGTGACGCCGATCCTCCCGGTGACTCGGCCGCCTCACTCCGCGGTCGGCAGCTCGCGTGTCTCGGCGATGTGCCGGGCGATGTCGACCAGCTTGCGGTTCGAGTGGGACGACACGCGCCTGAGGTAGTCGATGGCCTGTGCGGCGCTCATGCCCAGCCGCTCCATCAGGATCCCCTGCGCCTGGCCGATGACCGTGCGGGCCTGCATGCCCCTCTGCAGGTGCTCGATCTCCATCGCGGCGATGGCCAACGGGGTCGCATCGGACTCAGCCGCCTGGTCCGGCCTCTGGGCATCGATCATCGACTCGTTCCTCCGTGCTGCCTGCGGATCGGGCTTGCCCAAACCCTATACACAGGTGCACAGCTTTTCTATACGCGACCCGGCGAACCCGCGGTCGGTGCCCCGCGGCCAGCAGCCCGGCCGCGGGGCGGTCCCCACACAACCCCGGTCGGCGCGATGGCCGGCCGCGTCCCGCTCAGCGGCTTCCCCGGTGCAGCTGGTCGTGGCTGGACGGTACGCCCGTCACGGGGTGCACACTCCACCCCTGGGGCGGGGTGGACTCTGTCCAAGGTCGGACAGGCGTGACTCGCGTACGTCGATGGCTAGGTGGCCTCGACGGGGATGGCGTCTCCCCGGTGACGCGTGTCGACAGCGGTGGCCTCCTCGCCGGCGCCGACCAGCACCTGGAGGGCGACCAGGCCCGCGACCACGGTCGCGAGCGACCACCAGAAGCGCTCCATGGAGACCTGGTTGCCCCAGAGCAGGACCACCCCGCCGGCCAGGACGACGAGCACCCGCAGCCAGGCCCGGTTGCCAGCCACCCAACGTCCTGTTGCGCCGACGGAGTCACCTCCGAGGCGTGCCCCGGTCCCCTCGAGCGCCGACGCGAGCCGGGTGCGGACGGCCGTGCCGTACGCGTTGGGCCCGGCGAAGCACCCCGCGACGACCAGCGTCAGCCCGAGGGCCAGCACCACGTCCTGGCCCCGCTCGAGGTAGGCGAGCAGCGTGTCGTAGAAGACCCGGCTCGCCGGGCCGAACACGGTGCCCGAGAGCTGGTTGACGAACAGCTGGCGCCCGATCGCGAGGGCCAGCGCGACCAGCACGGCGTTCGCCACGAGGGCCGCCCCGATCAGCACGCCCATCCGGGGCCGACGCCGGGCGAGGACGAAGGCGAGGACGTAGAGGGCGGCGACCACAGGGAGCATCCAGATCGCGATCGGGTTGCTGAAGGCGTAGATGGTGCGCAGCTGCGCCAGACCCTCGGACTGCAGCAGGACGACCTGCCGGTCGGTCGCGGGGACGGGCAGGTTCTCGACCAGCGTGAGCCCGCGGTCGACGAGTCGCCCCTTGACCGCGGTGATGACCGCGTCGACGTCCAGGACGAGTTGGTCGCCCTGGACCGTGACGGCTCCGGAACCCTCCCCCGTCAGCACGCGCTGCAGCGCCTGCTGCGCCCTGATGTTGACCTGCACCCAGAGGTCGGCGAACTGGTCCGAGGCGATGAAGGCGCGCACCTCACGGTCGATCAGGCCGTTGATCGCCGCGGCCAGGGGCCCCACCAGCTGCTCCAGGCGGGGCCGGTCGGTGATCACGCCGGCGAAGACCTCGTCGAGGACGGCCTCGATGTCGACCTGGTTCTCGATGGCGTCGGTGACCTTGGTGGCGATGACGTCCTGCACCTCGGGCGAGGCCACGAGCGGGTCCACCGTGGAGACGTAGCGGTCGGTGTCGTTCAGGGTCCGCTGCCCCCAGTAGGCCACCGCGGCGGGCGTGGTCAGGAGGGCGGCGAGCAGGAGGCAGACGAACGCGGCGACCGAGCGTCCACGGGACGGGCCGGCCGGGGTCTCGGATGGGGGTTCGGTCCGGGTAGGGACGGTGGGCGCGTTCGGTGTCGAGAGCTGCGACATGGCTTCTCCGTCGGAGGTGACGTGGCGGTGTCCGGGACCCGCGTCGGATCGCCGTGGGTCGAGCCGCCGTCGGCCGACCGTAGGTCGGTGCTCGTGCCGGTCACCTCACCCCGGGCGGGTGAGCGCTGGACGGCGACCGTCCTCACCCGTCGCGCAGGATGCCCGGCAACCCTGACGAGAGGAAGCCCGATGACTGACCCCGTGTCGTCCTGGCGGGACGGTCCCACCGCCGCGGGGGTGGCGGCAGGTTTCAGTTTCGGGGTGGCACGGGTGCGATGTGCAGTTTCGGGGTGGGCCGGGTGCGATGTGCCGCCACCTTCCCGAGGTCCGCCGTGGGGGTGGCGGCAGGTTGCAGGCAGCGGGGTCCGGGACTGCGATGTGCCGCCACCTTCCCGAGGTCCGCCGTGGGGGTGGCGGCAGATTGCAGGCAGCGGGGTCCGCAACAGCGATGTGCCGCCACCTTCCCGAGGTCCGCCGTGGGGGTGGCGGCAGATTGCAGGCAGCGAGGTCCGCAACAGCGATGTGCCGCCCACCTGGCCGAGTACCACGGACGCCGTCCGCCGCTTCGTCGGTGCAGGACGGTCGGGTGTCCGCCATCAGGTCGTCACGGACGAGGCATCGGTGCTCCGCCAGGTTGGCGCGAGGTTCTGGTCCCTCGCCCCGGCCAGCGACGCCTAAGTCACCTCGGCGGGGACCGAGGTCACCGGCTCGACATCACTGCTGGAGGGAGGCGGTATGTGCGGCAACCCGCGCCCGGAGGCCTGCTCACCTGTAAACTCATCCCACCGAATGACTCGAGGACACGGGTCACTCAGTCCCGCATGCCGACAAGAACACGGACTGCTCGTTGGACATCGACTCTTTTCCCGGCACCCGGTCCCCCGGTGTCGTCGCCCCCTTCAGCTACGACGTGGCGAACGACCAGTGGGAGTGGTCCGACGCCCTCTACGACCTGCACGGCTACTCGCCTCGTGAGATACCTGCCACGACGGGCGCCCTGCTGCACCACAAGCACCCCGATGACCGCGAGCGTGCCGCCGGTGTCTTCGCGGCCGTCGTCCAGGACGGTGGGACCTACAGCTGCTACCACCGCATCGTGGACCGCAACAAGCGTGTCCTCTCGGTCGTCAGCGTCGGCAGGACCGTCCTCGACCCGGACGGTCGACCGGCCGAGATCGAGGGCTACTACATCGACCTCACGGACGCACGACGTGACGAGACCGAGGCCGACGTCAGGGACGCTCTCTCCCGGAAGGCACAGGCCGGGCCCCTCATCGACCAGGCCAAGGGCATGATCATGCTCGCAGAGGGTTGCACTGCGGACGCGGCGTTCGAGCGACTGCGGTGGTGCTCCCAGGACACCAACCGCAAGGTCGCCGACGTCGCTCGGGCACTGGTCGAGTGCGTGGCCGAGAGCGGGTTCCGGAGCGATGTGGTGTCCCAAGTCCTGGGCCGGCTCCTCGAGGAGGCTCGCGAGGGGCAGGTCGACCTCGGCAGGCAGCGCTCCTCCGTCTGACGGGGGCTGACCCCGGCCCATCGCCCGTGCGGCGGGCTCTGCGACGATGGACCGGTGCGTGATGACCGGCCGTTGCTCGTGGTGGTCGGCAACTGCCAGGCCGAGTCGCTAAGGCTGCTGCTCGACGCCGGCGACGTACGCACGAAACGGGTCCCGGCGCTGCACGAGCTGACGCCGGCCGACGTCGTCGCCCTGCACGAGCTGCTCGCCCGAGCCGACCTCCTCGTGGCGCAGCCGACGTCCGACGACTACCGCGGTCTTCCGGTCGGCACCAGCCAGCTCCGGGCGGTGCTGCCAGCGAGCGCGCGGGTCGCCCTCGTGCCGAGCCTGAGGTACGCCGGCCTGCACCCGTTCCACCTGCTGGTCCACCCGCCCGGACTGGAGCAGCCGGACCCGCCGGTCGTGCCCTACCACGACATCCGGACCGTGCTCGCCGCCGACGACGAGCGGGCGGGCAGGCCGGTTCGGGACCCGCTGCAGCTCACCGTCGAGACGGTACGCGCGGTGGCCACGGCGTCGGTGGCCGAGCTCGCGCGACGCGAGGCCGTGCACGACACGGTGGTGGTCAGCGACCTCTTCACCTCCCCCACCGCCGACGCCATGCGGACCATCAACCACCCCGGCAACGCCGTCCTCGCACCGGTGGCGGCCCGGCTTCGGCGCGCGCTCGGCCTCGACGCCCTCGGCCCGGCCGTCACCCGGCCACTGCTGAACAACATCCACGCGCCCCTGCTGCCGGAGGTGCTGGCAGCGCACGGCCTCGAGTGTCCGGCCACGACCGACTGGACCATCGATGGGCAGCCGGTGGCGACGACGACCGTCGAGGCGGCGCACCTCGCGTGGTACCGGCGTCGGCCCGAGATGCTCGATGCCGCGCTCACCCGCATCGAGCCACTGCACGAGCTGCTCCGGAGGCCCGCCGTGACCTGAGGCCGCACGAGGCCTTGCGACCGGGATGCTCTCGTCGATCCTCTCGCCCCTGGCCTGACTCCGTCGTGGGCGCGCGCGGGACGGGCGGCGGCTCCGACGGCGGCGGCTTCGACGGCGGAGGCTTCGACGGCGGAGGCTTCGGCGGGAGTGACTGCGGGGGTTGACCGGCCGGGTCCTGACCGGGTGATGATCCTCGGGTGACGAACCGACGGCTCTGGAGACGTCTCCTCGACGACGTCGACCGGTGGGCCAGTGCCCGCGAGGTGCCCGCGGGCATCGAGATCACCTTCGAGCAGTCCCCGGGCGTGTCTCGCACCGTCGAGGTCGTGATGACGCCGGACGACTGGGAGAGCTTCATCAGCGTCATCTGGGCACGGGCCGAGCCGCGCGACACACCGTTCAGGAGCAAGGTCATCGGCACGCCCGCCGACGCGGACTACCTGGTCTACGACACCTACGACTGGTGGCCGTCAGCCACACGCGAACTGCAGGAGGAGGAGCCCCCCGCGGGCCCGGGCACGTGGGTGCCGATCGCCCCTGCGCGATCCCGCGGACCGGCTCGTACACGCGGACGACGGACAGTGACGGACGGCCGGGGCGAGGAGAAGCACCGGTGAGGTTGACCGACCTAGCCCCGACCGCCTGACCTCTCGCTCGCAGGCCGCACCATGCCTGACCCGGCGTAAACCGGGTGCGCCGCGTCGCGGCGCCATGCGATCGTCGAACGTACGCCCGGCCGAGCGGCCACGACCCAGGAGCAGACATGCGAGCAGCCACCACGCCCCGGACCCTCTTCCGTCCAGCCGTGGAGCTGCCCTGTGACCTCGCCCCCATCCACCCTCAACCTCGGGATCGTCGCCCATGTTGACGCCGGCAAGACGAGCCTGACCGAGCGCCTGCTCTTCGAGGCAGGCGCCATCGACGCACCCGGCAGCGTCGATGCCGGCACGACCCGGACCGACTCGCTCGAGCTCGAGCGGCGGCGCGGCATCACCATCCGGGCCGCGGTGACGTCGTTCGCGCTCGACGACCTGGTCGTCAACCTGCTCGACACCCCCGGCCACCCCGACTTCATCGCCGAGGTCGAGCGCTCCCTCGGTGTCCTCGACGCGGCCGTGCTCGTGCTCTCCTCGGTCGAGGGCGTGCAGCCGCAGACGGTCGTGATCTGGCGCGCGCTCCAGCGGATCGGCGTGCCCACCATCCTGTTCGTGAACAAGGTCGACCGCTCCGGTGCCGACGTCGACGGCGTCCTCGACCAGGTGCGCCACCGCCTCACGCCGTACGTCGTCCCGCTGGCGCACGCGCACGACGCCGGCACCCGGGACGCGCGCGTGACCGCCGTGCCGCTCACCAGTGACGACGTGGTCGTGGCGCTCGCCGAGGGCGACGACCGGGTGCTCGACGTCTGGGCCGCCGGCCGGCCGGTGGACGACGCGGCCGCGCGCGCCGCGCTGCGCCGCGGGCTCCGGACCGGTGGGCTGACGCCGGCGCTGTGCGGCTCGGCCATCACCGGCGCCGGGCTGCCGCTCTTGCGCGACGCCCTGGTCACCCTGCTCCCCCGGTCCGCTGCGCCGCCCGGCCCGCGAGCCGCCACGGTCTTCGCCGTCGACCGGGACGCGCGCGGACGCCGGGCCTGGGTGCGGGTGTGGTCGGGCGCGCTCCAGGTCCGCGACCGGGTGGCTTTCGGGGCGGCCGAGCCCGCACGGGTGACCGAGGTGGCCGTGTCGACACCCGCCGGCCTGCGGCCCGGGGTGGCCGGCGCCGGCCAGATCGCCGTCGTACGCGGCCCGTCGGCACGGATCGGCGACGCCGTCGGCAGGCCGCCGGCGCGTCGCGTGCACCGGTTCACCCCTGCCTCCCTGCAGGCGCTCGTCGAGCCGGTCGACGCGAGCCGCCGGACGGCGCTCTACGCCGGACTCGCCGAGCTCGCCGACGAGGACCCGCTCATCGACCTGCGGCTCGACGAGGTCGACGGCGAGGCCGCGGTGAGCCTGCACGGCGAGGTGCAGAAGGAGGTGCTCGCCGCACTGCTCGAGGAGCGCTACGGCGTCGCCGTGCGGTTCCTCGACACGTCCACCGTGTGCCTCGAGCGGGTGGTCGGCGTCGGGACGTCGGCCGACCGGATCGGCGCCGGCGGCAACCCCTACCTCGCCGGGCTCGGCCTGCGGGTCGAGGCCGCTCCGGTCGGGCACGGCGTCGAGTTCTCCCCCGGCGTCGAACGCGGCAACCTGCCGCCCGCGTTCGTCGCGGCGGCCGAGGAGGGCGTCCGCGGGGGCCTGCGGCAGGGCCCGCACGGCTGGGAGGTCACCGACTGCGTGGTGACGATGACGGCCTCGGCCTACTACCCGCGGCAGAGCCGGCCGCACCAGAAGTTCGACAAGTCGATCTCGACGGTCGCCGCCGACTTCCGCCACCTGGCGCCCGTGGTGCTCGCGGCCGCGCTGCAGGAGGCGCGCACCCGCGTGTGCCGCCCGGTCGACCGGTTCGAGCTGGACCTGCCCGCGCCTGCGTACCCCGCGGTCGCGGCGCTGCTCGGCCGGCTCGGAGCCGCACTCGTGGAGACCTCGACCAGCGGCGGCTACACGCGGTTGGTCGGGCACCTGCCGTCGCAGGTCGTGCCCGACGTCGCGTCGAGGCTGCCCGACCTCACGGGCGGCGAGGGCGTCCTGGTGACGGTGCTCGACCACCACGCGCCGGTGCCCGGGCGGCCGCCGCGACGGCGCCGGCACGGTCCCGACCCCCTCGACCGGACAAGGTGGTTCCGCGACGTCCCGCGGTGAGGCCGTCAGTCGCCGCCACCACCGCCGCCACCGTCCCCGCCACCGCCGTCGAAGCCTCCGCCGTCGAAGCCACCGCCGTGGCCCCCGTGGTCGTGCTGGTGAGGAGGCGTCCAGAGGTCCGGGGCGGCATACATCCAGGCCATCGCGGAGCCGGTCCCCGCGGTGTCTGCCGGGAAGTAGCCCCTGCTGTAGGGACTCAGGCTCGCGCCCGCCTCCCAGTAGGGGACGGTCCGCGAACCGATCGTGACCGTGCGGACCTCGGGCTTCTCGTGCGCGGCGAGCTGGGTGGCGCAGCGGGTGCAGGCGGGGACCTGTCGGCTGCCGTGCCGCGCGCTGGTCCACATGACCGTACGGGCGGACGGCCCGTGCTGGGGGTTGAAGAAGCACGGCGTGCGGAGCTGGGGCCGCGGTCGGCCGGCGAGGCTGGCCTGGACGCACGCCACTGCGTATCGACCGGTGGCCAGGGTGTCGACCAGCCGGCTGATCTCATCGGGATGCTGCATGCGTGGCGCGTCCCACTTCGCCCGCTCGTAGGCGTCGAGGGCGGACTGGTAGTCGTGTCGGGCGTCGGCGTCGAGGACGCTCTCGGCGACCGTCCCGTCGAGGCGCTGCAACTGCTCACCGAAGACGGTGACGTCCTCCTCGGCCAGCCGGCGCATCTCGTCGAGGACCTCGACCTGCCCTCGCCGCTCGGCCCGCCTGTCCCTGACGCGCCGAGCTGCGTACGGCACCGTCGCACCAGCAGCGAGGGCGAGGAGCAGCCACTCCATCGTGCCTCCTCCCCACGGCGTGCGAGGCCCCACGGCTGCCCGCGGAACCTCGTGCTCCGCGGGCAGCCGCGCAGTCCCCTGGCGACTCGCCGTCATCCGCAACCACTGGTCCGTAGACGCTACGCCTCGTCACGGCGCCCGGCGAGGTCACTCGTCGGTGACTAGTCCAGCGGTTCAGCCGAAGAGCTCCCCCAGCCAGTGCTCCTTCTTCTTGCCGCGATGATCGCGGTCGTCACGACGGTCACGGTCGTCGTAGTCCTGTCGGGGGCGCCCGCGCGTGTCGCGGGGAGCCGCAGCCGGCGGAGCGGCCGCGCGCGAGGCATCCAGCTCCGCACGCTCGAGGATCTTGTCCAGCTCGCCGCGGTCCAGCCACACACCGCGGCACTCCGGGCAGTAGTCGATCTCGACGCCCGCCCGCTCGGACATGACCAGGGTCGTGGAATCGTTGGGGCACTTCATGGAGTCCTCCTCGGGACGGGCGAGTCCTGCCACCCTAGGCCGGTGGCGCCCACACCGGGGTCCGTCGACCTCGCGGACCACGCCTCCTGGCGCACCGCCGTACGAGCGCCGGACCTGTTCACGAGATCCACATCCGGCGTTCATCGACTCGGCTGCCGGGTCGGGGGGACGGTGGGACGGCGGGAGACGACCCACCCCGCCCCCACCTCGGAAGGACTCACGTGAGCCACCCCCACGACGCAGGCCACAGGCACGACCACCCGCACGACCACGCGCACTCCCACGACCACGAGCACGACCGCGCGCATGACGACCTGAGCGACGTCGCCCACGACCCGTCCGTCCCGGACAGCGACCTCTCCCCCGCCGAGATGACGCGCCGCGGCATGCTCCGCGCGGCCGGGATCACCGGTGCCCTCGTGGCTGGCATGTCGGGCATGCAGGGCGTGACGCCCGCCGCGGCCGCGGCCCCCGCGTCGGCGTACCGCGGCCGGGGTCGCGGTCGGCCGCTCGCCCGGTACTGGTTGGCCGGCGACCACCACATCCACACCCAGTACTCGTCGGACGGCCAGTACCGCGTCATCGACCAGGCGCAGCACGCCGCGGCGTACGGCCTCGACTGGCTCGTCATCACCGACCACGGCGGGGCGACCCACGCCCGCATCGGCGTCGACCTGGTCAACCCCGACATCGTCGCGGCTCGCGCCGAGCTGCCCGGGACCCTGATCTTCCAGGGCCTGGAGTGGAACATCCCGGCCGCCGAGCACGGCACGGTCTTCGTCGCCCCCGGGCCCGGCGAGGTCGAGGTGCTCAAGCAGTTCGAGAACGCCTACGACGGCTCCGTCAAGGGCGCGAGCGGCAGCTCCCCCGCCAACGAGGCCCTCGCGGTGACTGCCGTGCAGTGGCTCGGCCAGCAGGTGGACCGCCGACGCGTCGACGACGCGCTGTTCCTCGCCAACCACCCGGCCCGCAACGGCATCGACAGCCCGCACGAGATCCGGGCCTGGCGCGACGCCGACCCGCGCATCGCCATCGGCTTCGAGGGCGCGCCCGGCCACCAGGCGGCCGGCCTCCCCGCCGGCTACGGACCGGGCTCGGCCCGCGGCTTCTACGGCAACGCGCCGGGCGCGGCGTCGTTCCCCGGCTACCCGCCGGAGAGCTACCGCACCTGGGGCGGCTTCGACTGGATGACCGCGACCGTCGGGGGCCTCTGGGACTCCTTGCTGGCCGAGGGCAAGCCGTGGTCGATCACCGCCAACTCCGACTCGCACGTCAACTGGAGCGACACCTCCCGCCGACCCGACGGGTCCGACTCCGCGCAGTTCAACCGCGACGGACGCTACGGCGGACCGGTGTACGCCGGCGGGATCAACCTGACGGCCGGTGACTTCTGGCCCGGCTTCTACAGCCGGACCCACGTCGGCGCGACGAGCCGCGACTACCGCGCCGTCATGAGCGGCATGCGCGACGGCCGGATCTGGGTCGACCACGGCGGCCTGGTCAAGGCGATGGACGTCACCGTCCGGGCCACCGGCGGCCCGGGCCGAGGTCGCTCGGAGACCCTCGGCGGCACCCTGGCCGTCAAGCGCGGCACCCGCCTCGAGCTCGTCGTCACCATCGACGCGCAGGACGTGCCCAACTGGTCGCAGTTCGTCCCGCAGCTCAACCGCGTCGACGTCGTCCGCGGTCGCGTCGACCCGATGTCCGCCGCCACCGACCGGGACCGGTTCACCGCCCCCGACACCAAGGTGATCGCCCAGTCGGACACCTCGGGTCGTGCCGGCCGGTTCACGCTGACGTACGACCTCGGTCCGGTCGAGGAGCCGTTCTACGTCCGGCTGCGCGGCACGGACGGCAACCGGTCGCAGCCGGGCTTCCTCGGCCCGCAGGTCGACCCGGCCGGGCCGGCGATCGACGTGGTCGGCTCGGCCGACCCCTGGGTCGACCTGTGGTTCTACACCAACCCGATCTGGGTCGTGCCGACCAGGTGACGACCCGCTCCCCGCGGGCGTCCACGACCTGCGTGGCCGTGGACGCCCGCACCAGCGACAACGCCGGCGCCGAGCACCTGGTGCACCTGCTCGACGCCGTCCTGCCTGCGGCCGAGCCCGGGTACGTCGCGTCGACGCACCTCGTCCCCGGCGAGGGTCCGCACACCGCCGTCGCCGCGTCGTGGCCGTGTGTGGAAGGAAGCGCGCCCGCGGCCGAGGACGTGCTCGAGCTGGTGGCAGCTGCGGTCGACGCGCTCGGCGGCGTCGGGATCGTGGTCCACGGCGAGACCGGCACCGCGTCGCGAGGTCCGGAGGAACTGGTCGCGGGAGCGCTGCGGGCCGGCGGCGAGCACCGCGCCCGCAGCACCGGCCGGCTGGCGCGCTACCACGGCCGCTCTGACGTGGAGCGCCGCACCACGGTGGCCGAGGTGGTCGCCCTCAGCGTGGTCGACGCGGTCGAGGCGCTTGCCGGGACGGACGTCGAGCCGACCACACCTGTCGACCTCACCGGGTGGGCGCGTCCGACCTGGCAGCACGGCCGGGTGGTCCTCCTCGTGCAGCAGGGACACGCAGGACTCGTGCCGTTCGAGTCGCGGGACCAGATCCCCTGCTGCTCCCACCACTGACCGTCGGGGGCCGCAGCCGCGCCGGCGCCGGGCTCAGTGCACCGAGAAACCTCCGTCGACGAAGATCGACTGACCCGTGACGTAGGCCGAGGCGCGGCTCGCCAGGAACACCGCCGCTCCCGCGAAGTCCTCCGCGAGGCCGTTGCGGCCCACCATCGTGCGCGCGGCCAGCGCCGCCGTCCTCTCGGGGTCGGCCGACAGCCGCGCGTTGAGGGGCGTCATCACGAACCCCGGGACGAGCGTGTTGCAGGTGACCCCGGACGGTGACCACGCCTCGGCCTGTGAGCGGGCCAGCGACTCCAGCGCCCCCTTCGAGACACCGTAGGCGCCGCTCTGCACGAACGCTCGGTGCGCCTGCTGCGAGGAGACGTGGATGATCCGCCCGAAGCCTCGCTCGGCCATGCCGGGCCCGAACCGCTGTCCCAGCAGGTACGGCGCCTCCAGGTTCAGCGCCATGGTGGCGTCCCAGACGCCCTCGTCCAGCTCATCCATCGCCGGCCGCAGGTTGATCCCTGCAGAGCTGACGAGGATGTCGGGCTCCCCCCACACTCCCGCTGCCTCCTCGGCCGCCGCGGCGACACCGCCGCGAGTGCCCAGGTCGGCGCTCACCCAGGCCGCCCGGCAGCCGTCGGCCGCCAGCTCGTCCACCGTCGCGACCAGCTCGGACTCCCGGCGCGCCACCACGACGACGCTCGCGCCCGCGCGGGCGAGTGCGCCGGCGATGGCTCGCCCGATGCCCGAGCTGCCGCCCGTCACGACGGCAACCCGGCCGTCCAGGGAGAACAGGTCCGAGAGGAAGGCCTGGGAGCTCATCGCAGCACCCTAGACGGGGCCGGGCCGGCACTGCTGGGACGCGGCCGCTCACTAGGGTGGCCGCGTGAGCGAGCTCCCCCGCGCCGACATCGCCGTGATCGGCGGGTCGGGCTTCTACTCCTTCCTCGACGACGCGACCGAGCACGACGTGACCACGCCGTACGGCGACCCGTCGGCGCCGGTCGCGGTCGGCGAGGTGGCCGGCCGCCCGCGCCTTCCTCCCCCGCCACGGCCGGCACCACGACCACCCGCCCCACGCCATCAACTACCGCGCCAACGCGTGGGCGCTGCGCGCGCTCGGGGTGCGCCAGGTGCTGGCCCCCTGCGCCGTCGGCGGCCTGCGGGAGACCGTCGCCCCGGGCGACCTCGTCGTCCCCGACCAGCTCGTCGACCGCACGCACCGGCGCGTCGGCTCGTTCGTGGAGTCGGGCGCTGTCCACATGCCGTTCGCCGATCCCTACTGCCCCGGGATGTCGGCCGCCCTCGCCGGAGCCGACCCCGACGTCCGCGCCGGCGGGACCATGGTGGTCATCGAGGGTCCCCGCTTCTCGACCCGCGCCGAGTCCCGCCACTACGCCGAGCAGCGCTGGGACCTGGTCAACATGACCGGCGCCCCGGAGGCAGCGCTCGCGCGGGAGATGGGCCAGTGCTACGCCGCCCTCGCGCTCGTCACCGACATGGACGCCGGGGCGGACGCGGGCGACGGCGTCGGCCAGGACGAGGTCTTCGCCCGCTTCCGGCAAAACCTCGAGCGGCTGACCGGGCTGCTGTCCCGCGCGATCGCCGCGCTGCCGGACCCCACCGGGTGCACCTGCAGCACCTGGGCCGACGGCCTCGAGCTCACCTACGACGTCCCGGCGCGAGCGAGCCGCCCGCCGGGGTCCATCACCTCGACGTCCGGCCCCAGCCATCGATCTGAGGCGAGCAGGTGATGACCACCCGGTTCGGGTGACCAAACGGCCTCAGCCCGTCCGGCAGGCTCCCGGCATGCCTGGCACCAAGGTGAACGCGGACAACTTCTCGCGAGCCGAGACCCACCGCATGATGGCCGACCTGCAACGAGACGCAGGGCGGGTGAACCAATTCATGCACAACCGAGAACCGGCCGCAATCGACAAGCAGACCGTGATCCGACTGAACCGCGACACCCTCTACAGCTTCGCGGTCGTCGACATCTCCGCCGGGGCCGTCCTCACCGTCCCCGACGCCGGCGATCGCTACCTGTCGGTGATGGTCGTCAACGAGGACCACTACATCAACCGCGTCCTCCACGACGCAGGGGACCACCACCTCACCGCCGAGGAGCTCGGCAGCCCGTACGTCGTGGTCGCCGCTCGCACTTTGGTCGACCCGCGGGACCCCGACGACCTGGCCGCCGTCGCCGCCGTCCAGGACCGGCTCGGCATCAGCGCGGCGTCCGGGCGACCGTTCGGGCTGCCCGACTACGAGACGGGCAGCTTCGACCGCACCCGGAGCGCCCTGCTGGCTCTCGCTGCCGAGCAGGCGTCCTTCGAGCGGAGCTTCGGCCGGCAGGAGGACGTCGACCCGGTCCGCCACCTCATCGGCTCGGCCGCCGGGTGGGGCGGACTGCCGGACGCCGAGGCGGCGTACGTCGGGGTGGCACCCGGCCTTCCCGTCGGCGAGTACGAGCTCACGGTGCCGGTCGACGTCCCGGTCGACGGGTTCTGGTCGATCTCGGTCTACAACGCCGACGGGTTCTTCGAGCCGAACGTGCACGACGCCTACACCGTCAACAGCATCACCGCCGCCCGCAACGGCGACGGCAGCGTCACCGTCCGCTTCGGCGGCAGTGGTGAGAACTCCATCCCCGTCCCGGAGGGCTGGAACTACCTCGTCCGGCTCTACCGACCGCGCCCCGAGATCCTGTCCGGCGCCTGGAGCTTCCCGGCGCTCGATCGCTAGACCCTTGTCCGCGCAGGCACCGCCCCGGTTCAGCTGCTCGCGAGCAGGTGGCACGCGTCCGACGTGGCCTCGTCGGTCGGCAGCCAGTGCTCGATGCGCAGCTCGTCGAGGGCGACGTTCTGGGGGGCCTGGAACGCCGTCACGAGCGTGACGAACCGCAGCTCGAGGTCCCCGAGCCGGAAGTGCACGACCACCGCCGGGTCGGCCGCGACGCCCAGGTCCACCGAGCGCCAGTCGTCGTGGACGGTCGGCATCGCGAGGACGTCGTCGAGCAGTCCCCGCAGGACCGGGTCCCCCGGCTCGGCCAGCACCTCACGCTGCAGCCGCCACAGCAGCAACCGCCCGACCTCGTCAAAGTTGACGATGACCGGGTGCGCGCCGCCGGGGTCGAACGTCGTCCGCACGAGGTTCAGCCCCGTCAGCCCCACGTCGTCAGGCAGGATCGTCCCGAGCAGCCGGTGCGCCGCCGTGTTGGCGTCCACCACGTCGTACGCCCGGTCGACCACGACCAGCGGGAACGGCTCCGAGTGCCGCTTCAGGTGGTCGAGGGCGGTGCGGGCCAGCGGTGGGAGCGAGTCGCCCTCCTCGTACGCCGCCGGGTGGCCGGCCGACCTCAGCATCGTGTTCACCTGGCGCAGCGGCACGTCGAGCGCCGTGGCCAGGCGGAGCACCATCTCGGCCGAGGGCGTGGCCCGGCCGGTCTCCAGGAAGCTGAGGTGGCGGCTGGAGACGTCGGCGGCGATCGCCAGGTCGAGCTGGCTCAGTCCGCGCTGCCCGCGCCAGTACTTCAGCAGGGCCGGGAGAAGACCCCGGCGTTGGTCGTGGTCGGGCACCCCGCCACCGTAGGGAAGGACCCGATCGCGCGCACCTACCTGCCGAGGTCGTTGTCGCGCCGGCAGGGCCGTCCGATGCTTGCCGCATGACCCTCCTGAGCGCCTCCGCCGCCACCGACCTGTTCCGTCGACCACCGTCGCGATTCGTCGCGGTCCCCGGCACCGGTGCGGAGGTGGCGGTCCGCACGGTCGGCTCCGGTCCCGACGTCGTCCTCGTCCACGGCTGGCCGGTGTCGGGTGCGACCTTCCGCCAGCTGCTGCCGCTCCTCGCCGAGCACCTGACGTGCCACGTCGTCGACCTCGTCGGAGCGGGTCAGAGCAGGTTCGACCGGTCCGTGCGGGTCGGCCTCGCCCTCCACGTGAGCGGCGTGCGCGCGGTCCTCGACGACCTGGGGTCGGACTCGGTCGCCGTCGTGGGCCACGACAGCGGTGGGCTGGTCGCGCGCCACGCGGTGGCCGACGACCCCCGCCTGCGCGCGCTGGGCCTGATCGACACCGAGCACACCGGCCGGCCCGCGCCCCTGTTCCGCGCGGTGCTGGCCGCCGGCCGCCTGCCCGGCTTCGGCCATGCCCTGGCCTGGGCGGCGCTCCGTCCGCGCGTACGCCGCCTTCCGCTCGTCCTGGGCGGCGCGTTCCGCGACGACACGCTGCTCGGCGGGGAGTTCGAGGAGTTCTTCCTCCGGCCGCTCCACGACGACCCCGACCGGCAATGGGCGGCCGGACGACTCGTCGCGAGCTTCGACCAGGGCTACCTCCGCGACCTCGAGTCGTTGCACCGGCGGATCGCCGCGCCCACCCAGCTGGTGTGGGGCGAGCACGACCCGTTCCTCCCCGTCGCGCGCGCCCGGGCGATGGTCGCGACGTTCCCCGACGCCCGCATCCACGTCGTGCCGGGTGCGAAGCTCTTCGTCCACGAGGAGGAACCGGCGCAGGTGGCCGCCGCGCTGCTGCCGGTCCTGGCACCGAGGGCCATCCGCGGAGCTCAATGACGCAGCACGTCGAGTGCGTCCTGCAGCGCCTCGGCCAGCGACACCTGCGGGTCGTCGAGCCACCGATCGACGGCGCAGTCGAACGCCGCGGCGGCGCACCGTCCGATCACCCGGGCTGCCTCGCGGGCCGCGCCTCGCGCCACCAGCTCCTCGGCGATGACCTCGGCGTGGCGGTCGAGCTTGACGAGATGGCGCGCGGTGAGCGCGGCCGAGCCCGTGACCAGCCGGCGGCGTCGTACGCCCTCGCGACGCTGGTCGGCCCACAGGTCGGTCAGCTTCACCAGCGCCGCCTCGACCGCCGACCACGCGTCCACCTGCGCCGGCTCCTTGCGCAGGACCTGACGCAGCTCCTCGTCGACCACCGCCTCGTCGGCGAACACGAGCTCGGCCTTGTCGACGAAGTAGCGGAACACCGTGCGGCTGCCCACGTCGGCTGCCGCGGCCACGTCCTGCATCGTGACCGCGTCGAAGCCGCGCTCCGAGAAGAGGTCCACGGCGGCGGCCGCCAACCGTCGTCGGGTCTCTGCCTTCTTGCGCCCGCGAAGTCCTGGTGCCGTCACGAACGGCATTGTGGCACTCGTTGTCTTCTGGCAGTGGCTGCCATATTCTCGCCGGTATGTGCGTCCTCGTCACAGGAGTCACGAGCGGTCTGGGACTGGCCGTCGCCGAGGCGCTGCGTGCGCAGGCAGTGGAGGTCTGGGGCACCGGTCGGGACCCGGTGCGGCTCCGGTCCGTCGCCCAGCGGACGGGGCTGCACCCGGTGGGGCTCGACCACCGCAGCCTCAGGAGCGTGTCGGCGGCGGCCACGCAGCTGCCCCGCTTCGACGCGGTCGTGTGCAACGCCGGCGTCCAGGTGCTCTCCGGTCGCGCCACGACCGACGAGGGGCTCGACGAGACCGTGGCGGTGAACCACCTCTCCCACCTGGCGCTCCTGGACGCCATGCGCCGCGGCGGGAACCTGCCGGCGACCGTCGTGCTCATCGGCTCTGCCACCCACGACCCGGAGCAGTGGACCGGCACCCCTCCTCCGGACGGGTCGGGCGTCGTCGCTGTGGCCCATGGCCGTCGGAGCGAGGCATCGGTGCGCGACGGACTCGCGACCTACACCACGACGAAGCTGATGGCCGTCGCCATGTCCCAGGCGCTCGCGCGCGAGCTCCCCGACACCACGGTCATCGCCTTCGACCCCGGGCTCATGCTCGACACCCGGCTCGGTCGCCAGCACCCGGCGCTCCTGCGCGCGATGTACCGCTCGGTCCTCCGCGGCGTGCGCTTCCTGCCGTTCGCCTCGACGAGCACCGTCTCCGGCCGGGTGCTCGCCGGGCTCGTGACCGGCTCCGACGCCGTCGCCTCGGGCTCGTACGTCGACCACCGCCGGCGGCCCCTGAAGCCGTCGGCGAAGGCCCTCGACCGGGACTACCAGGCCGCCCTGCTGGCTGACAGCCGGCGGATCGTCGCGGACGTGGTGGGCAGGTCAGAGGAGTCCGCAGGTGACGCAGCCGGTCATTGAGGCCGTCGCTGCGCCGCTGGGCGGTCGTTCGCCGGGGCGTACCTCACCACGAGCAGGGCCAGGTCGTCGGCGAGCTCGTCGCCGTGGAACTCGCGGACGGCGGCGAGCACCACGCTCGCGAGCTCGTCGGCAGAGGATCCGCGATGGGTGCGCAGGAGCTCGGCGACCCGCCCGGAGCCGAACTGGTCCCGGCCGTGCCGGGCCTCCACCAGGCCGTCGGTGAAGAGGCACAGCACGTCACCGGGAGCGAGCTCGACCTCGGCGTCGTGCAGCTCGGGGTCGTCGAAGAGCGCGAGCGCCGTGCCGAGCTGACCGACCTCGTCGACCGTGCCGTCCGCTCGCAGGACCAGCGGCCAGTGGTGCCCGGCCAGGGTGAGGGTGATCCGCACCGGGGCGCCGGAGGTGTCGTCGCCGCGAGGCGGTCGCAGGTGGCCGAAGACGAGCGTGCAGTGTCGCTCCGACTCCGTCTGCGCCTGCAGCACCGCATTCACCTGACGCAGCGTCGCTGCGGGCGTCGCGCCGGGGGCCGCGAGCGCGCGGAGCGTGTAGCGGGCCGCCGCCGTGACGGTGGCCGCCTCGGCGCCCTTGCCGCTGACGTCGCCGAGCACGAAGGCCCACGCCTGCTCGTCGAGCGCGAAGACGTCGAGGAAGTCGCCGCCGATCTCGCCGCCGTCGCCGGCCGGGACGTAGCGGCTGGCCAGCTCGCACGCCGGTAGGACCGGCAACCGGGCCGGCACCATGCTGGCCTGCAGCGTCGCGGCGACCCGGGAGCGGTCGTCCAGGACCTGCTGGAGGCGCCGCTGGTCGTCGACCCGCTGGGTCACCTCCCGGAGCACCAGCAGCTCCCCGGCCGTGCGGCCCGAGACGTCGGTGAGCGGCTGCAGGTTGACGTCGAAGGTCCGCGGGTCGCCGCTGTCCGGGTCCATCAGCACGAGCCCACTGGGACCCACCTCCGCGATGCCCGCGACCGACAGCAGGTCGCGCCCGCGCCGGCCGATCAGCTCGCCGCGCGTCCTGCCCGCGAGGGTCGCGGCGGCCGGGTTCACGTCGACGACCCGTCCGAACGCGTCTAGCACGAGCACGGCGTCCGTCATGCTCTCCACCACGGCGCTCCGGGCGAGCGGCGCCAGGTCGATCAGCCGCTCCTCGAACAGGCCCCACACCAGCAGCCCGCCGGTGACGATGAAGGCGAAGGGCGTCAGGTCGATCCGGGCGAACCAGCCGACCTCGAGGTTGTGCAGGAGGTTCGCCGCCCAGGGCAGGAGCGCCGACAGCAGGAGCACCCAGGCCATCCGGCGATAGCTCCGCGCCAGTCGCACCATGCTGGCGAGGAACAGGACGGTGGCGGCGACCAGCAGGACGTTGTTGTAGGCGAAGATCGCCCAGAAGGCCGGACCGGTCTCGACGATCGGGAGGTCCTCGGTGTGCGCCTCCGCCGGGTAGGAGCGCACCAGGTCGTGCGTGGCCGGCACCGCGAGCACCGCCAGGGCGATGACCGGCGGGATCGCCAGCAGCGCCACGAGCCGACGGGTGACCAGCCGGCCGCGCCCGGTGTACTGCAGCACGAAGACGAACCACGCCGGCGCCAGCGTGACGATGCCGGCGTACTTCAGGTCCCCCCATCGGCTCTTGACCGCGACGTCGTCGGCGGAGAGCTCGACGGAGTACGTCACCCCCCACCACGCCACGGCCACGAGCAGCACCGCGAGGCTCCAGCCCATGAGTGTGCCGCGGCGCCAGGCGACGTACGCGGCCAGCACGGCCAGCACCACGCCGGCGCCGGCCATGAGGGAGGCGAGCAGGGTCAGCACCCGGGTCCCTCCGCCATCGTCGTCCTCCCACGCGACGCCGCGCGGCCGAACGCCCACGGTAACCGGAAGACGCACTAGGGTCTGGGCACCACACGTTCTCGGGGGAGACACACATGCGACTCGGACACCTCGGCCCTGCCCGCGCACGCGCCGGCGTCATGGTGGCGGCGGTGGTGGCACTGTGCGCCACGCTGCTGTCCGGCGGCCCGGCCGCGGCGGCGGAGCGCCGCTCGGACGGCCTCACCGGCTACGCCTTCGACGCCCGATGCGCGCCGACGCAGGACCAGATGGACGCCTGGCTGACCTCGTCGCCGTTCTGGGGTGCCGGCATCTACATCGGCGGCTCGATGGCGTCCTGCCAGCCTTCAGCGGTCGACCCGGGCCAGCCGCACCTCGACGCCACCTGGGTGGCCCGGCAGCGCGCCAACGGGTGGCGCCTGCTGCCGATCTGGGTCGGACCGCAGGCCGCCTGCCACCCGCTCTACGCCGACCGGATCGACCCGGCGCCCGCCGGCTCGTACGCCGCGGCCGACGCCCGCGGGCGCGCCGAGGCCGCCGCAGCGGTGGCCCGTGCCCGCGCACTCGGACTGCCCGCCGGGAGCACCCTCTGGTACGACCTCGAGGGCGGCTTCGACGTCGCGGGCGAGGACTGCCGCCGCTCCGCCCTGCGCTTCCTGAGCGGGTGGACGCTCGCCCTGCACGACCTCGGCTTCCGCTCCGGTGTCTACTCCAGCGTCTCGGCCGGGATCCACGCCCTCGACAACGCCGACCACCTCTCGACGGGCTCGTACGCCATGCCGGACCAGGTCTGGTACGCCTGGTACAACGGCCGGGCGGACGTCGACATCGACCCGCGCTGGGTGCGCGCGGACAGCTGGGACGGCCAGCGCGCCCACCAGTACGAGGCGCAGACGACGGTCGCCCACGGCGGCGTCGCTCTCACCATCGACCGCAACTTCTTGGAGATCGACGGCGGCTCGCAGCCGCCCCGCTCGCTGAGTGCGTGTGGCGGCACCGGCCTCGACTTCGGTGCGTACCCGCGCCTGAGGTCGGGCGCACGCGGCGATCGCGTCGAGGCGCTGCAGTGCCTGCTCAGGAAGAACGCCCGCTACCGGGGCAAGCTCGACGCCCGGTTCGACCAGGACGTCGTCACGGCGGTGCGGTCCTTCCAGCGCCGTCAGGACCTGCGTGTCACGGGCAAGGCCGACGCTGCCACGTGGACGGCGCTCTTCGCGCGCGGCTCAGCGCCCCTGCTGAAGGTCGGCTCCGCCGGCGAGCCCGCCCTGCGCCTGCAGCGGGCCCTGCGCGCCGCCGGGTTCCGGTCGGTGCAGCCGACCGGTGTCGTCACCGACCGCACGACGAGGGCCGTGGGCCGCTACCAGCGGCGCCTCGGCCTCGACCCCACGGGCGTCGTCACCGCCGACACCTGGGCCGCGCTGCAGCAGGGTCTGCGCTGATGCCGGTGGCTGTCGTCGCGCGGCCGGTCACGGACGGAAGGGAGCGGCGGACCGGGCTCAGGATGACAGCCAGCTCGTGAGCCCCACGACCCCGCTCACCAGTACCCACCCGAGCACCAGGGCGACCAGCCGCCACTTCCACACCGCCAAGCGCCTCGCCGCGCGGCTGGGACCGTCGATCGCCGCCACCTGAGTTCGTCGACGCTGCTGCCGTTCGGCCGCCTCCGCCTCGTCGGGGGCCACCGGGATGGGGATCGGCTGCCAGTCGTCGAGCACGCGCCGAAGCGCGCGGTTCTCGAGCAGGTCGAGCACACCGGCGGCGACGGCGAGCAGACCGGCCAGCACGCCGAGGACGGTCGCGACGGCCTCGTTGGCCCCGCTGCCCGCAGCCCGCACCCACACGACGGAGAGCGCGCACAGCGCGACGAGGAGGAGGGTGTAGCCGGGCACGATGGCCCGGTCGTCGGTGCGCAGACCTCGGCGCAGCTCGTCGCACCCGTCCCGTCCGACACGGTCGAGAAAGGCTCCCATCGCATGGCCCGAGCCGGCGAGCTGGAAGGCGAGCGCCGATGACCTGGCACTCATTCCGGGGCCATCCTCACCACGGGCGCCGGCGCGGGTCTGTCGTGGGACAGGGCGTGCCAGTTGGCGTCGCGCCAACCCCCGATCGTGGCGAGCAGCGCCCGGGTGGCGGCCTGGTCCCCCTGGCGCCAGGTGGCGGAGCCGAGGAAGGAGGACCCGGCGACGCCGGTGGCCGGGTAGTCCGCCAGCAGGGACTCGTACTCGCCGAGGGTCCACGACGCATCCACCTGCGCGAGCGCGTCGACCAGGCGCGTCATCGCGGTGCGGTAGCGGATGACCCGGTGCGGGTCCCACTCGAACTGCTCCACGAGCCGGTCACCGGCCTCGGCGCCACGGGCGACCAGCGCCATGATCACGTCGGGCGGCATGGCGAGGTTGAGACCTCCCTCGCCCGGCCGGAGCCGGATCTCGACCACCCTCTCGGCGTAGCCGCGCTGGGTCACCTGGGTGTTGTCCGACCAGTTCTGCACCGTGTCACGCAGGGCCTGGGCGAAACCGGGCACCGTCTCGAACGGCACGGCGCGCGGGTCGACGCCACCCGTCGCCGCCGGCGGCAACCAGGTGAGGTCGTCCGGGTGGACCGGGTGCGGCGGCGACAGGTTGATGCCGAACGTCGGGCGCGTCGGCAGCAGCGAGTCGAAGAAGTGCATCGGGAAGTTGCTGCTGATCCCGCCGTCGGAGAAGAGGTGCCGTACGACGCCCTGGTCCCCGTTGCGGTCCACCGCATAGAGCGGCACCGCCGACAGCAGGCCGGGGAAGCTCAGGCTCATCCGAGCCATCACCACCAGGGGCAGCGACTCCGGACCCGGACGCACGTCGCCCCGGCTCGACCGGCCCGGACCCGGGAAGTAGAACAACGGCTCCCCCGTCGCCGGATGGCGATGGCGTGACGCCGCGACACCGCCCTTCATCGTGGCGACCACCCGGTCCGGGAACAGCCGCCGCATCTCCTCCTCGTCGAACAAGAAGTCCTGCTGACCGAACGGCAGCCGGAACGGACGACGCAGCGTCAGGTCCGTCGTCATCGTCTGGAGATCGATCGCCCGGGCCTGCCGGACCTCCCCCACGGGCGTGCGGCCGCGACCCTCGACGTACGCCGTCCATGCCGTGAGGCCCTCCGGCCCCCACAGGTCCCCCAGCGTGAGGCACCGACCGGCCGGGAGTCCGGCCACGCCGTCGACGGCGTCTGCCAACCACTCGGTGAGCCCCGGCTCCCGGGGGCTCCCTGAGTACGTCGCGCCGTCGGTCAGCCCGTAGTCGTGCTGCGGCAGCACCCGGAGTGCCGCGGACGCGAAGCCGGCCACCGCCGCGGCCACACCCACCACGAGCGCGAGGGGCAGCACCAGCAGGAGGCCCACGCCGATGCGCACCCACGTGACGCCCTCGATCGGGAACCCGGCGGCGAGCACCTGGGCGCCGAACGCCAGCGCGAGCACGAGTCCCAGCCCTGCGCAGAACGCGAGCCGCTGCTGACGCACCACCGCGGCCACCGCTCCCCGGACGCCGTCGCCTCCGATCGCGGACAGCAGCACGCGGAAGACGCCCTCGGTCTCCCGCGTCGGCTGGAACAGCGACTCCAGGCGCTGCGACACGTCGAACGGCAGCACGGCGAGCGACTGGAAGCCGGCTGCCGGCGCTCGCTCGTCGTGCCGCCGCCGGTACTCCGCGGCCGCCGCGACCACCGCCGCGATCGCACCCGCGGACGTGCCGCCGATGTTGCGCAACCGGTAGCGCGTCGCCAGCTTGCAGATGGTGAGGGGGTAGACCACACCCGACGTGATGCCGCCCTTCATGATCACGTCGCACTCCACCGGGCGGGACGCCGACCCGGTCTCGGGGACGTCGTACGTCGCCATGCTGAGCACGTCGATCTCCCGCTGCGCCCGCTCCTGCTCGGTCTCGGCCATGTCCCAGAGTCCGCCCCGTGCAGCGGCGGCGCAAGGTGGTCTGGCGCGCCCGTCCGATGCTCGCGACTGCGTCGCCCCACGGAGCGTGGGACGACCATGAGTAGCGTGCGCGTTGTGAACACATCGACCTCTACCGGCATGACGCGGACCCTCCGAGGGGGCGAGCAGTGACCGGGCCTGAGCTCCTGGACGAGCTGGTGGCCCAGGAGGCGCGCCTCGTCTTCGACTCCTTCGACGAGGAGACCGCGTGGGCGCTCGGCGTCGCCCTGCGCGACGCCGCGCTGGCCGCCTCCCTGCCGGTGGCCATCTCGATCCGTCGCAACGGTCAGCGCCTCTTCCACGCGGCGCTTCCGGGCGCGTCAGCGGACAACGACGGCTGGCTCGAGCGCAAGAGCGCCGTGGTCGACCGCTATGGGCGATCCTCGCTGCGCGTGGGCGAGCAGTTCAGGGTCGGCGGCGGATCCTTCGACGCGGACTCCCGCCTGGACGTGTCCGACTACGCCGCCCACGGTGGGGCGTTCCCCGTCCTCGTCCGGGGCACCGGCTGCATCGGCACCGTCGCGGTCTCCGGGCTGCCGCAGCTGGAGGACCACCAGCTCGTCGTCGACACCATCGAAGGCTTCCTCGCCGCCCGTCCCGAGTAGCACGCCTGCCGACGAGGAGAACCCACGCCCATGACACGGATCCTCTTCGTCACGCCCCACGCAGGCGGCAACGTCCCACCCACCCTGGCGGTGGCGGGCACCTTGAGCGAGCGCGGTCACGACGTGCGCGTCCTGGGTCACCCGCAACTGGCGTCCACCGTGGCAGCGGCTGGAATCTCGTTCTCGTCCTTCCGCCACGCTCGTCCATGGAGCCCTCACTCGGCGAACCCGGGCCTGCGGAGCATGCTCCAGTGGTTGCGAGTGGCGTCGGACCGCGGGATCGCCACCGACCTGACCAGCGAGCTCGAGCGATCAGCCGCCGACGTGGTCGTCGTGGACTGCATGACACCCGTGGCGCTCGGCGCCGCTCGACGTTCCGGAGCTGGGGTCGTCCTGCTGATGCACGCCTTCTCCGGATACTGGACGAGCCAGTGGTCGACCACGAGCCCGATCGGCATGTGGTTGCGGCTCACCCGCACGCATCCCACCCGATGTCCCGCGGACTGCGCCATCGTCACCACGGCGCCCGAGCTCGACCGCGTTCGCGCGGATCTCGTTCCCGCCCGGGGCGTCCACCAGACGGGTCCGATCGTGCCGCCGGTGCACCGGCCGGCCCAGCTGCGGGACGACGACCCCGTGCTGGTCAGCTTCAGCACGATCAGCTACCCCGGACAGCAGGACGCGTTGCAGAGGACCTTGGACGCGATCGCTGGTCTGCCGATGACGGCTGTCGCCACGATGGAGCCGCTGCTCGCCTCGGGACTCCGGGTCCCGCCCAACGTCGAGCTCCGCCGGCCGGAGCCACACGCCGATGTCCTGCCGGGGGTGCGCTTGCTGATCGGGCACGGGGGTCACGGCACGACGATGGCTGCGCTGGCCCACGGGGTGCCCGTGCTGGTGATGCCGATGAGCCGTCACGCGGACCAGCCACTCGTCGGCACCGCCGTCGCGCGGGCGGGGGTCGGCCTCGAGGTCAGCCGCAGGGCCTCGGTGCACGACATCCGTCAGGCCATCCAGGCCGTGCTCAGCAAGCCGGCGTACGCGGCGAGAGCCGCCGAGATGGGGAAGCCGTTCCGGGACGGAGCAGGGGCTCGGGACGCGGCCGACCACATCCTCGAGGCCGCCAGCGATCGAGCCGCGGGATCGTGATCGGGTGTCAGAAGGCCGAGACGGAGCCGGCCGAGCGCTCGAACCGGCTCAGCGCACGCAGCACGCCGGTCTGGCCGCGACGCCGCGCGGCCAGTGCCGCAAGAAGCGCGAGCACGGGCTCGAGCACGTCCGGACCGAGCGCCGGGGGCGGTACGCCGACGCTGCAGGCCAGGTCGTCGGCATGCACCACGATCTCCATCAGCCGCACCACGAGGAAGTCGTCGGTCGGCAACGAGCAGTCCTGCCACGGCACGTACGTGACGGGACCGGCCGCGCCGATCGCCGAGTCCAGCTCGGCACGAGACCGTACGAGCGCCTCGACGCACTCCGCGTGCCCGGCCAGGCCCATGTGGTTGAAGTCGTCGCGGATGGAGGTGTTCTCGGCAGCGTCGACCGGCGCACGCCACCAGTCGACCAGGTCGTAGTGCCCGACCAGGGTCATCACGGGAGCGTCCGCGGGCCCGGGAGTGGTCAGGAACTCGACCGCGCACTCGGACTGGCTGACCAGGTGACGGGCGACGCCACCCACGGTCATGCCCGCCAGCGCCGACTCCTGCTCCCACGCACGGGCCACCTCAGGTGATCCGACCAGCTCCCGGATCTCGTCGAGCGCGGCGCTCACTGCGGAGCGATCGAGGGTTCCGACGAAGGTGAGCGGCATGCCGCCACGGTGACACCTGATCCGGTCGTTCGCCATCCGCAATGTTCCGGCAACGGACGGGCTGGTCCCGGGTCGGGACGTCGCGGCGAGGGGAGCTCAGGCGTGCTCGTCCGACGCGTGTTCGCTCGGCTGGACGGACCACTCCGGCGGCTCGTCCGCACCGGACTGCTCGTCCCGCTCGGCGTCCTCGGCCGTCGCCTGCACAGCGTTCGCTGCGTGGTGCACCGGTGCGTACACCGCGTACAGGCGGAGCGGCTCGTCGCCGGTGTTGGTGACGTTGTGCCAGGTGCCGGCGGGGACCATGATCGCCCAGCCGTCCTCGACCACCTGGTCGAAGTCGAGCTGGTCCTCGGCGGAGCCCATCTGCACGCGACCGCGCCCGCCGTCGACGCGGAGGAACTGGTCGGTCTCGGGGTGCGACTCGAGACCGATGTCGTCGCCGGGCGGGATCGACATGAGCGTCACCTGGAGGTACGTGCCCGACCATGCGACGGCTCGGTAGTTGTCGTTGGCCAGCGTTGCCTTCTCCAGGTCGAAGCTCTGGGGCTGAGGTCCGATGTCAGCGATGGTCATGGTGATCTCCTGATAGACGACGGTGTTCCGGGGCGCGCGTTCCACGCTAGGCCACGGTGGTTCGAGTTCCTGACCCGGAGCATCGCGCACCGGGTGGAGGGCGCGACACACTTGCGGAGGTCAGTCCTCGAGCAGCGCGAACGTTGCGAGCGCGTGGACGAGCGACGAGCCGTCCTGTTCGACGTCGGCCTCGCACACGGTGAGGCTCTCTCCCCGCTTGCGGACCTCGGCGGTGGCGCGCAGCTCGCCTGGCTTGCCGGGGCGCAGATAGGTGATCGTGAGCTGGCTGGTGGCAGGAGTCTCCCCGTCCACGGCACTCCGGATGGCGGCACCCATTGTCGCGTCGACCAGGGTGGCGAGCATCCCGCCGTGGACGGTGCCGGCAGCGTTGAGATGCCGCTCGTCGGCGTCCACCGTCAGCGTTGCTCGTCCGTCGTCGCCCTCGGGGGCCTGGGCGCCGATCGTCGACATGAATCCGTTCTGTGTGTCCGTCACGCGCTCTCGTACCCGAGATCGAGCCGTTCACGCCGACCGTCGGTGCCGCGCCCCAGCCGTCGCGAGCCGTGAGTGACGACTCGTGCTCAGCGACGTCCTCGGCAGGCCCGAGCGGCTGAGCAGTCGTTGTGACCTCGCTCTGATCTCGTGATGAGGGACGTCGACGACCGTAGGACCTAGACGGCGAAGCACTCGCCGACCGAGGCGCAGGCCTCTCCAATCAGCAGAGATGAGTCAGTCATGCCCACCATCCACCGCAGCATCCAGGACAGCACCGCGGCGATCCCCGTACCGGGAACCGGGGACCGCGATGTCGAGTTCGTCTTCGACGCACCCGGGCTCTCGGCGTCGACGAGCCGGGACGACCGGCCCTTCCTGTCGTACACCGTGAACCCGCTGTCGAACGCCGAGGCCAACCTCGTCGTCTCCATCAACGGGACGGAGATCGTCAACGAGACGTTCACGTCCTCCCCGAAGCGCACGCTGGTCGAGATCTTCGACCGCTCGGTGCTCGACAGGACCGACAACGACCTGCGGGTGCTGGTCCCCAGTCCGGGCTCCCTGTCGGTGTCCGACCTGATCGTCGGCTACACGTCGGCCTGACCCCGACCCGCAGGACGACGCCGGCCCGGCGGAGCTGAGCGCCGCCGGGCCGGCGTCACGGTCTTCAGTGTTCGACGCGGAGCACCTTGTCGTTGCCCTGGCTGTCGGTACGCGAGTCCCAGCCGTCGCCGCCGTCGAGGAGGTCATCTCCGGCGTCGCCACCGAGGAAGTCGTCGTCCACCCCACCGAGCACCGAGTCATCCCCGTAGCCGCCGTGCAGGTCATCACTCCCCTCGTCCCCCGCCAGGCAGTCCCTGCCGGGCCCTCCGAACAACGCGTCGTCGCCGGGACCGCCGATCAGCACGTCGTCACCGCCGCCGCCGATCAGGACGTCGTCGCCGCCGAGCCCGAAGATGCGGTCGTTGCCGGGTCCGCCGGTGAGCACGTCGGGGCCGGCGCCCCCGACGATGACCAGCCCGCCGGCACCGCAGTCGCCGCTGACCACCGGGACGGCGCCCGCCGCCACAGGGGCGAGGACGGCAGCCGACAGGCCGGCGGCCAGCGCTGCACGGGCGACCCGGGCGCGGCGGCGTGACGAGGTGTGATAGTGCGTGTGGTCCATGGCGTGGTCTCCTGAGAGTCGCGGTTGATGCCAGGACGGTCGCACGCACCCGTCACAACGCGGTCACAACCGCCGATCCGGGGTCGCGGAGGCGTCGTCAGACGTCCGTCAGCCGCGGCCCGCGCTCCGGTGGTGGAGCGCCGATCATGATCATCGCCTCGCGCCACCGGTCGAAGGCCCGCTCGGCCTCGCCATGTCGACCGGACCCAGCGAGCGAGCGGACGAGCAGCCGGTGGACCTGCTCGTCGAACGGCTCGATCGCGAGCAGCCGGACGAGGGTGTCCTGGGCTTGCGCGGCCCGCCCCAACCGGCCGAGCGTCGTCGCGAGGCGGCGCAACGTGCGCAGCTGGGCGATGCGGACCTCCTCGCGCAGCGGCGCGGCCCACGCCTCGTCGGCCTCGTCCTCCAACGCCTGACCCGGATGCCGTCGGTCGAGGTCCGCCAGGACCAGCAGCGCGGCCTCGGCCCGTCCCTCCTGCAACAAGGAAGCGGCCTCGTCGGCGTCGGTGAGGTAGTCCTCCACGTCGACCGAGACCGTGTCGAGGTTCAACCACAGGCCCCGGCCGTCGGAGGCCACGAACTGCTCCGCCGGCCACGCCTTGTCCGGATCCAGCACCGTGCGCACCGTGGAGAGCAGGACCGAGAGCCGGTGCGGGGTCCGGACGGGGTCGTCATCGGGCCACAGCAGCTCACACAGCCGCTCACGGGACACCGGACGACCACGGTGCGCGACGAGCACCTTGAGCAGCGTGCGCGCCTGCCGCGAACGCCACTTCTGCAGCGGTACCACGCGGCCCTGCACACTGACCCGGAAGCGACCCAGCACACGCACCCGGATGGCGCGATCGCTCGAGCCCGCGCCGTGCAGGACCCGCGACTCGGGCACGCCCAGCCGGCGCAGGGTGTTGGCGGCGTCGCGTGCCGTGGCCCGAGCGGTCGCGTCGGCACCGACCAGGCGCCCGAGCTCGACCTGCACGCGGGCGCAGGCCGGGGTCGCGCCGCCGGCGGACCAGATCGACAACGCCTCGTTCAGCAGCATCCTGCTCCGGTGCGGGTCGGTCTCCACGGCTGCGGCCAGCTCGAGCGACTCGGCCAGCAGGTCGGCGGCCGCCTGGTCGCGAGACTCCCGGACGGCTCGCTCCACGGCGTCCCGAGCCACGGGCCACTGCTCCAGGGACACCGCCGTCCATCCCAGCCCCAGCAGCGCGAAGGGCAGCAGGGCGGGTGTCGCCAGCTCGACCGCCCGGGTGGCGGTCGCCATGGCCCGATCGTCGCCGTGGCCGGCCTCGAGGCGAGCCAGCCCGGCCAGCGCGGGCACGAGCACCTGCAGCTCCCCCGTCGCCGTGGCGAGGTCGACCGCCTCGCCGTACGCCGCCCTGGCCTGCTCGTCGCGACCGAGCTCTCGATGGATCTCGCCGATCCCCAGCAGGCCGAGACCTGCGCGGCCGGCGCCGAGCCTGCTGGAGACAGCCGCTCCCCGGCGGTACTGCCACGCAGCCTCGCCGTAGTCGCCGATCCGCATGAGCGCCTCGCCGAGGTTGTGCATCGCGGCCGGCAGGCGTCCCGACCCACCAGCCAGGGTGCACAGTCGAACCGCCTCCCGTCCGACGCGCGCTGCCTCCAGGAACCGAGCGCCGGCGAGCAGGAGATGGGCCTGGTTGACCCGGACACCCGCGGCGGTGGCCAGGTCACCCGCCTCGACCGCGTGCCGCAGCGCCCGGTCGAGGTGCAGCTCCTTGCGGGTGCCGGTGGAGACCCGGGAGGCTGCCAGGTGAGCCGCTGCCAGCGCTCCCGGCGTGCCGTCCTCCACAGCTTCCCGCAGTGCCTGCGCCGCCACGTCAGCAGCCGCACCTCGTCCACCCAGCATGGACAGCACCTGTGCCCGAGCGGCCAGCCACTCGACGCGCACGATGCCCGAGCCAGCTCCGACGTCCGGCACGCGGTCCAGGGCGGCGAGCGCTGCCCGGTGATCGCCCTCGGTGTAGAGGCAACCCGCCAGGCACGTCGCCAGCCCGGGCGGCAGATCCGTCCCACGGCTCTGTTCGAGCAGCGGGCGGAGGATCCGGCGCCCCGCCTCCGTGTCGCCCGCAAGCCGCAGGGCCTCGGCTCGTACCAGCAGCACGCTCGGGTCGGTTGCCGCAGCCAGCAGCTCAGCCACCTCATCCGGGTGTCCCCCGCGCGCCAGGAGACGGCCGTGCTCCGTCGCCAAGGCGATGACCGCCCGCTCGTCACCCGCCGTGGTCCACGCGCGCAGCGCCGACAGCCACAGCCCCTCCTCCTCGTAGGCCCGCGCCACCCGCTCGAGCACCTCGCCAGGCACGGCCGCCGCTCGGTCGGCAAGACACGCGCCCACCACCGGCACGACCGTCGGCGGCCCCGACCGGTCGAGACCCGGGCGTCGCACCACGAGACCGGTCTCCTCGAGCTCTCGCAGGACAGCCTCAGGATCGGTGGCGCGCGGGCCCGGCACAGCGTCGACGAGAGCGGTCATGACGCCCGGGACGGCAGGCCCGAGCCTGAACAGAGTTCCGAGGAGGGACGCGGTTCCGGGAGGCAGGAGTGCCGCCACGTGAGCGTCCACCCAACCCGCGCACCCGGACCCCGCCCGCGCGAGGTGCTCCACGATGTCGGCTGTCGGATCTCGACGCAGGACGTCACCCGCGAAGTGGACCAGGGCCGGCCAGCCATCGGTCGCCTCCACCACGGCCGATGCCGCCTCGGGGTCGTCGATGGCGTACTCCTCCTCGAGCACTCGAGCGACGCGATACTCGCCGAGCGCGAGGTCGGCCGGACCGCTACGAAACACCGGACCACGGAGCTGTGCGAGGGCGGCAGCAGCGACGGGCGTGCGCGAGGCGAGCATCAGGGTCACGGAGGGCGGCACCTGTCCGAGCCGGTGGGCGAGCCGCGGCTGGTCGTGCGCGTCGAGGCGGTCGACGTCGTCAACGCCCAAGAACGACACGGCGGGGAGGTCGCCGTCGAGCAGCGACGTGGCCGGGGCGACGAGGCCGTCAGCCGGACAGGCGATCTCGAGGGCCGCGGACTTGCCGTAGCCCGCAGCCGCGACGATCAGGCGAACAAGGCCATCGCGGTCCCGAGCCGTCTCGATGCCCATCGTGCACCTCCGCATCGGTGGTCCTCGTCCATTCGACCGCCGAAAAGGGAACTTGTCGAGATCTGGACGACGAGCGACGGCGCCGACACGGACGCGGTCGACGACGCCACGAGAGGACTCCACTGAACTGCCCGGGTCTGCCGCGATCAGCTCGCCCGGATCCGCGGATGAGATTGCACTGTCGAGGTCGTCCCGGACGCTGCGATCGACCCGGTCAGACCACGTCCTTGCTGCATACTGCAGTCATGAAGGTTGCTCGCGATACGTGGCACCTGGCCGTCACGCGAGTCAGACGGGCAACGCAGATGTCACGGCTGCTGTGGTGGGGCTCGATGCTGGTCCCGCCGCTCGTGGCCTTCGTGGCTTTCCCGGAGTTCCTCCTGGAGTCACTCCTCGCCGCCTGTGCGTCACTGGTGGCCATGCGTCGTACCGCCTTCCGTCTGCTCGCAGGGGAAACCGTGCGTTCCATGCAGACAGTGATCAGCACGTCAGGTCCGGACCTGACGTGGCACCAAGTCGCTCAGCTGCTTCGTGACGGCGCCACCCCGGGCAAGGGCATCACATGGGTGACGGTGCACAACGGGACGCACGTCCGCCTTGTTGCCGAGGGAAGTGAGCCCGGTGCGCCTCCACGTTCGTCTTCGCCGTGGGTGTGGGCCATGGGCGGCGGCGGGGGCGTCTGACCACGGACCGCGTGAGGTTCCGTTCACGTCCGGAACTGCCGCGATCCGAGCATCCGCACATGCCGATGAGCGGATGTCGGCAAGAGCATCCGGCCTGAGGACGGGGCGCATGTTCTCTGCGGGGGGGCCGCGCACTCGAGGCGAGCGAGGGCACGTGGGCAGAGGGATGGCTACGGCCACCGAAGCCAAGGCAACTCACCAGTTTCAGTGCGCATGTTCCCCGCCGACGGACCCCATGATCGTGGCCCGGGTGACCTCGACGTGGGTGATACAACGAGAGTCATGAACCGACCCCGGACTGCTCCAGCCACCGTTGCCATCGCCCTGGTCCTCCTGAGCGGCTGTGGTGTCAACGCGGTGCCGCAGGCCGAGTTGGAGAATGGCGTCGGCGACAAGGTCACCGAGCTGGTGGGGACCGCGCCCGACGCCATCGAGTGCCCAGGCGACCTGGACGCCGTGGTCGGCACGACCATGCGCTGCACCTTCACAGACGGTGAGGACGAGCTGGGTGTCACCGTCCGGGTCACCCAGGTCGACATCGGGGACGTCAGCTACGACGTCGCGGTCGACGTGAGCTGAGCCGCGGCCCGCCTCGGCCAGGTGGGAACCCGAGACGCCGACCCCCGGGTAGTTTCCGTGGGGTGACGAACGGCTGCTCCAGCGTCCGGATCTGCCGGGGCCAGCTCACGGATCTTCGATGAGCGGAGTTGTCGGCGCTAGCCTGCTGGCCGTGCCCGAGGACCACCTGACGACGCTGCTGGCGGAGGCTCTTCGCGACCTGGTGCTGTTTGTCGAGAACCGACCCGAGGATGCGACGCCCGAGGACGACGTGCGTGCTCTGGAGGATTTCGTCTACGTGCTCGGTCAGGCTTCGCCAGCCGACAGGGCGCGGGTGAGGCATCTGCTGGGCGATGAAGTCTCCGCGTTCCTCGGCTGGGACTGAGGGCGCACGACATCCCGATCTGCCGCGATCAGCTCGATCGGATCTTCCGATGACCGGACGACCCTGCCCATAGGCTCGTCCGCGTGATCGTCGAAGGCGTAGATCCTCGGGACACCCAGTGGGAAGTCGACTGGCCGGTCTACTGCGTCTACTTCTGGCATCAGCCGCCCGCGCCGGCTGGCGTCGCGCAAGAGCACGCGATGTGGCAGTGCGACGAGTACCGGGTGAGCGATGTAGCCGACGTCGAGGAGGTCCTTGATTGGGCACGGAACAAGGCGCGGTCAGACCAGACCTTCGTCATCTACGTCGAGCAGCGTGACGCTCACCGACGCGGACTCGTGCGCCTTTTCGGAGTCGACCCCGACAGCGCCGCTTAGGCGCCCGGATCTGCCGATGAGCGATCAGTCGCTTAGCGCTGCTACGCGGTCGAGTACCGCCGCAGCAGGTGCGTGCCGATCGAGTGCCGCGAAGCTCCAATAGGTGCTGTCGAGTGCTTCAAGGACCAACAGCGGCTCGGCCTCTTCGGGCATGAAGGCTGAGATGCGCCCATCGATCAACTGGTCCACCTTCGCCGCGAAGACCAGCAACTCATCCCATGCGAAAGACACCGGCTCGCCGCGATCAGGCGCTTCTCAAGTTCGAGGGCGTTGACCCCTACGCCCGGCACAGTCGTGCCGTGGAACTCCTCCAGATGCCATGTCCAGTCGTTGGCTTGGACTACGTCGAGCAAAGCATGTAAACCGAGGTACTCCCCGTCGTCGTTCCACGCCTGCGCGATGACCTCCACGGAGCCAGCGTGTCAGACAACCGGGGTTCGGCGCGGACGGAGTGCGCACTCATCTGCCGCGATCAGCTCGACCGGATCTGCCGAGATCCGGTAGCCAACGTTGCCGAAAGCCCCTTGTCCGAGTGAGCAGGGACGACTGGGCTCCTAGCGCTTCTTGAGCGTTGCCGTGATGGCTTCTACGAAGGTGTCGACGTCCTGTTCGGTGGTGTCGAAGGAGGTCATCCACCGCACTTCGCCGATAGCAGGGTTCCAGTCGTAGAACCTGAACTGCTGCCGGAGTTCGTCGGCGGCGCCGGGGGGTAGTACCGCGAACACGGCGTTGGCTTGCGTGGCATGGGTGAACTCGAGTCCCGGCAGATCGGCTTGTTCGAGTGACGAACGCAGCCGCGCGGCCATGGCGTTGGCGTGCCTGGCGGAGCGCAGGTAGAGGTCGCCGGTGAGCAGTGCCAGGAACTGGGCCGACACGAACCGCATCTTCGAGGCGAGCTGCATGGAGAGCTTGCGCAGGAACAGCAGCCCTTCGGAGGCTGTCGGGTCGAGAACGACGATGGCTTCGCCGTACAGCATGCCGTTCTTGGTGCCGCCGAAGCTGACGATGTCGACGCCGACGTCGGTGGTGAAGTCGCGGAAGGGGGCGTCGAGTGCTGCGGCTGCGTTGCTCAGGCGGGCGCCGTCGAGGTGGAGGACCATCCCGTTGGAGTGGGCATGCTCGGCGATGGCCCGGATCTCTTCGACGGTGTAGAGGGTGCCGAGCTCGGTGCTGTTCGTGATGCTCACGGCAAGGGGTTGGGCACGGTGCTCGTCGCCCCATCCCCAGGCTTCCTGGTCGATGAGGTCGGGGGTGAGCTTTCCGTCGGAGGTCTCGATGGGGAGAAGCTTGAGGCCGCTGATGCGTTCGGGGGCGCCGTTCTCGTCGACGTTGATGTGGGCGCTCTTGGCGGTGATGACGGCGCCCCAGCGTGGGAGCAAGCTGGTGAGGGCGGTGACGTTGGCGCCGGTGCCGTTGAACACCGGGAACGTCTCGGTGGCCGGGCCGAAGTGCTCCTTCATCACCTGCTGCAGGTGCGCCGTGTAGGTGTCCTCGCCGTACGCGGGTTGGTGTCCACCGTTGGCTTGTGCCAGCGCGGCCAAGATCTCGGGGTGTGCTCCGGCGTAGTTGTCGGAGGCGAAGTCGCGCTGGTGGGGGTCGTGGAGCTGGCGCATCGTTGTTCTCTCAGTGTCGGTTGAGCGAGGGGGTCGGACTGGACGTTGCTGCCGTGACCGTGACCGTGGCCGTGGCCGTGGCGGTGTGGGCGGGTGGTCATCTGACGGGGTCGAGGCCGGGGACGCCGTTGGCTCGCATGGTGGCGATGGCGTCGCGAACCTGGTGGCGGGTCGTCGGGTCGAGTCCGCGGACTGGACGGGGGAGGTTCGGGTGCGCCACCAGGCCGAGTTCTTCGGCGACCGCGGAGGTGACTCGGTAGCTGCCGTGGTCGAAGAACAGGTTCCACAGCGGCATCAGCCGGTTCGAGAGCTCGGCGGTTCGGGCGGCGTCCCCAGCGCCAGCGGCATCGACGATGGCTCGACACGGGTCGGGGACGGTGCCGGCGAGGACGCTGTACCAGGTGTCGCAGCCGGCGTTGAGGCCTTCAGCGGCGACGTCGTCGCCGCTGATGCCGATGGTCACGCCGGCGGGGAGCTGGGAGCGGAGGTTGTCGACGCGCTCCCGCAGAGCGTCGGGGCCGTCGTGGTCGGGTGGGATCTTGATGGAGGCGATGGCGGGGAGTTGGGCGATGCGGGCGTGCAGGTCGTCGCTGAAGGTGAAGTGGGTGGTGCCGGGGTTGTCGTAGACCACGACCGGGACCGACACGGCGGCGGTGACGTCCTCGAACAGTGCGTAGACCTCCTCGTCGGACAGCGGCTGGTAGGACACGGGTGCCAGTAGGAGGGCGGCGGCGCCGGCTTGTTGGGCGTCGTCGATGTAGCGGAGCACGTCGCGGGTGCGGGTGGCGCCGACGCCTGCCAGCACGGGAACGTCCCCGGCCTCCTGGACAGCGAGCTGCACGACGCGACGGCGTTCGTCGCGGGCGAGGTAGGCGTAGCTGCCGGTTGAGCCGAGCACGGTGATCGAGTCGACCGCCGCGGCGGCGGCTCGGGTGACGAGGGTACGGAACGCGCCTTCGTCGATGCCTGCGTCTGTCTCGTCGGTGAGGGGGGTGAGGGGGAAGGCGCTCAGACCGGTGAGCAGTCGTGGCGCCACTGGGGGTGCGGGCTGGGCCATGGTGCTCCTCGGGGTGGGTGGCAGCGATGCGTCGGCACGGGTGCGTGCGCCGGTGGGACGGGGTGAGTCAGTGGATGAGCCCGGTGACGGCGGTGCGCGCTGTCCCGGACAGGTGCACCCGTCCGGCGGTGCCGGTGTCGACTCGCAGTGCTCCGCCGCGCGGTGATGCTTGTTCGGCGAGGAGGGTGGTGCCGAGCTGGTCTTGCCAATAGGGACCGATGGTGCAGTGGGCTGAGCCGGTGACCGGGTCCTCGGGGATGCCGTAGGCGGGGGCGAAGTAGCGGGACACGACTCCACCGGTGCGCGTCTTCGCGGTGACGATGAGACCGCCGGCCGGGAGCTGCGTGATGGCCTGCAGGTCGGGTGCGAGACCGCGCACGGCGGCCTCGGTCTCGAGGATCGCGAGCACGTTGCGTTCTCCCGGGTCGTCGTTGCTTGCGATGCCCGTCCAGACCGGGACCGCTCCGTCGAGTGCCGCGCGAAGGTCGGCGTGCAGGTCGGCGGATGGTGGCACCGGCTCGGCGGGGACGGACGGGAAGTCCAGCACGACCTGGTCGCCGTCACGCACCGCGCTCAGGGGACCGCTGGCGGTGGTGAAGGTGATCGTCGAGCCGTCGGAGACTGTCCCGCTCTCCCACAACCAATGCGCGCTGGCGAGGGTGGCGTGACCGCATAGGGCCACTTCAGCGACCGGGGTGAACCAGCGCAGCCGGAACGACGCCGGATCCTGCGCCGGCACGAGGAACGCTGTCTCGGCCTGGTGAAGCTCATTGGCGACGCCCTGCATCCACGCGTCGTCGGGGTAGGCGTCCAGGACCACGACCCCG
Source organism: Nocardioides renjunii (assembly GCF_034661175.1). NCBI lineage: Bacteria > Bacillati > Actinomycetota > Actinomycetes > Propionibacteriales > Nocardioidaceae > Nocardioides > Nocardioides renjunii. The sequence continues at coordinate 2,280,763 of NZ_CP141058.1, forward strand.
GCCGGGTTGCCGGAGAACGGGTGCTCGGTCGTGAACGCGTCGACGATGGCGAAGGTGGTCTCGACAGGCATGGTCAGCGCGGTCCGTAGGCGGTGGTGAGGGCGGCTCCGAGGTCGGCCATGAGGTCGTTCTCGGCCTCGAGACCGATGGCGAGGCGGACGAGCCCGTGCTCTCGGAACGGCTGCGCGAATGCCTTGGCGGGGCCCTCGGGGTACTCCTCGTAGGCGACGAGGGTCTCGTCGTGACCCAGGCTCACCGCGGAGGTGATGACGCGCAGATCGTTGACGAACGTCAGCCGGTCGGTGTGGGTGCCGCCGATGGCGAACGAGACGACACCACCGAAGCCGCCGGAGAGCTGGGACACGGCGGCGGCGTGCTGGTGGTGGCTGACCAGTCCCGGGTAGGAGACATGCACGACGCGGGGATCCGCTTCGAGGAACTCAGCGACCGCCTGGGCGTTCTCGCACTGCCGCTGTAGACGCAGCGGCAGCGTGGTGGAGCCGCGCATGATGAGCCAGGCGTTGAACGGGGAGATGGCGCCGCCGGCGTGCCACATCGCCCCGGTGCGCGTCGGCTCGACCAGGTCGCGGGCGCCGATGACGACGCCGCCCATCGCGTCGCCATGGCCGTTGTAGTACTTAGTCAGCGAATGGATGGCGAGGTCGGCGCCGTGGTCGAGGGGGCGCATCATCGGTGGTGGCGTGAACGTCGAGTCGATGGTCAGCAGCGCGCCGGCGTCGTGGGCGATGCCGGCGAGTGCAGGGATGTCGGCGACGCGGAGGTCGGGGTTGGCGATGACCTCGGTGTGCACGAGGCGGGTGTTGGGGCGGAGGGCGGCGCGGACGGCGTCGAGGTCGGTGATGTCGACGAAGTCGACCTCGATGCCGAGCTTCTGGGGGAACACGTCGGTGAAGAGCCCAGCGACGCGCATGTAGACGACGTTGGACACAATGGCGTGGTCGCCGGGGTTGAGGATGGTGAAGAAGGCGGCGTGCAGTGCGGCCATGCCGGTGCCGAACACGGCGGCGGCTTCGCCGTGGTCGAGCTTGGCAAGCTTCTCCTCGAGGCCGCGCTGGTTGGCGCCGTGCTCGCGCGTGTACACCAGACCCTGGTAGTCGGGGTGGTCGATGTCGCTGGGGTCCTCGGGAAGTCGGTAGGAGTTCGCCATGACGATGGGGGTGCGGATGGCGCCCGTGGTCTCGTCGGCGTGGTTGCCGCCGTGCACCGACCAGGTGTTGCCGGTGAGGGTGGCGAAGTCGTGCTTGTCCGGGCGGGTGCCGGCCGTCGGGGCCTGGGTCATGACTGCTCCTGATGGGTGGCCCGGTCGGTCGGCTGGCCGGCTGGGGGGTCTGAGGTGGTGGCTGAGTCTGGGGTGGTGTGGGCGGAGGGTGGCGCTGGGAGGCGCCCGTCGCCGTAGGTGGCGCTGACGTCGGAGACGACGATGCGGTAGCCGTCGTACCAGCGCGCGACCTGGCCCTTGGCCTGGCGGTGCTGTGGGAACCGGCCGAGCTGCGCGACGGACGAGCGGTCGGCGAAGTAGTACATGGCGTTGACGACGTCCCCCTCGGGCGAGAGCCACTTCTCGACCCGGTCGAAGCCCGGCAGGGCTCTGGCGTAGTCGTCAATCTCTGCGTCGAGGCGGTGGAACTCGTCGTCGTAGGTGCCGGGCTTGAAGATGAACTGACAGCAGATCACGGGTGGTCCTGTCGGTGCTGCGGCGCGGTCGGGGCGGTCGAGGTGCTTGGGGCGATGAGGCGGGTGGCGACCTCGACGCGGGGACCCAGGCGTGCAAGGTGCTCGGCGAGCTCGTCACCGGCGGCGACGAGGGCCCCATCGGACAGCGGGGCCAGGGCGTCGAGGATGAAGACTGCCGACGTGGTCTGCGGGGTGAGCTGAGTTCGGCGGCATTGGCGCCAGTTCCAGCGCCGGCATGTCACACCGACTGCGTCGCGCCACACGACCTCCCCCGGTTCGGGGTTCTCGTCGACGTCGGCACCGGCCGCGACGGTGTCGAAGACCTCGGAGCCTGTCGCGCGGACGAGTCGCGGTGGACCGGCATACGCCGGGAGGTCCTCGCCCCCGAGCGGCACCTGGTGGATGACGCTGATGGCGTTGTAGACGTCGGTGAGGCGGTTGACCCGCGGCAGGCCGGCTGCGGCTCGGCGCACGAGGGCTTCGAGGCTGTTGCGGGTGCGCTGCGGCTTGGCGCCGAAGGACCGGTACGCCTCACGCCAGGCTGTGACGTGCGGCAGGTCCTCCACCGCGGTGCCAGCGAGGAGTTCGCGAGCGACCGACTCGGCTCGCACCAGCATGCGTTCGCTGGCGTCGTCACTGGCGCCCGGCGTCATGCCGTCCACCGCGAGCAGCAGCACGCGGTAGTCCGGGCGGAGGGCGACTACGGCGGGGTCCACCTGTGCGGCGGCCAGAAACGCCTGGAGGTCAGCGGGGCGGGGGTGGTTCTCAGTCATGGCTCGGCTCCGCGGTGGTTGAGGCGCCCACGCCGGGCTCGAACACCGTCAGCGCGAAGCGCGCCGGCTCGTCGCTGTCGTTGGCATAGGAGTGCGTGACGTCGCTGGCGAAGGAGATGGCGTCGCCTACGGCGAGGACTTCCACCTGGTCGGCGACCCGCACGGTGACGCTGCCCTCACGTACCTGGAGGATCTCCTTCGTGCCAGGCACGTGGGCCTCGCTGTCGTGCCGGTCCCCGGGCGCCAGGGTCCAGTCCCACAGCTCGAGCACGTCCGGCGGTGTCGTGCCAGCCAGCAGGACCCCGCGGCCGCCGCCGGGACCGGTCCACAACGCGGCCCCCTCGCCGCTACGAACCACCTTCACGCGCTTGGTCTGCGGGACCGCCACGAGCGCCTGCAGTCCGATGCCGAGCGCGTCACTGATCCGCAGGAGCGTGGTGACGCTGGGGTTGGCCGAACCCTGTTCGACGTTGATGAGCATGCGGCGGCTGACGCCGGTGGCCTCGGCGAGCTGGTCAAGCGTCCACTTCCGCGACTGTCGCTCACCACGTACCTTGCCGCCGATGGCGGCGGAAAGCTCGTTCGCCCGGTTGTCCATGAAGTGCAGCATAGTGCATTCTTGGTGCAACGCAACGAGGAGTTCCACATGCCTGCCACGGCGACCACGACCGACACAACTGCCGACACCTCCGATACCTCCGATACCTCCGGAGCCTCCGTCGACCGGGCCGGTGAGTCCGGCGATGTGCTCCGCTCCGTAGCCCAACGGGTGCTCTGGCTCTCGGCCGCGATCGTCGACGCCGCCAACCGCGGCCGCCCGAACAGCAGCGGCGTGAAGGTCGGCGGCCACCAGGCCTCATCCGCCTCGATGGTGGACATCATGGTCGCGCTGTGGTTCCACACGCTCCGCGGCGAGGACCGGGTCTCGGTCAAGCCGCACGCCTCCCCGGTCCTGCACGCCATCAACTACCTGCTCGGCGACCTCGACCCGGCCTACCTGACGACCCTGCGCGACAAGGGCGGCCTCCAGAGCTACCCCAGCCGGCTCAAGGACCCCGACACCGTCGACTTCTCCACCGGGTCCGTCGGCATTGGCGCCACCGCCGCGCTGTGGGCCGCCATCGCCCACCGCTACGCTCGCAGCCACTTCGCCGACACCCCTGACGCGGGCCGGTTCGTCAGTCTCCTCGGCGACGCCGAGCTCGACGAGGGCGCCATCTGGGAGGCCGTCGCGGACCCCCAGGTCGCCTCGCTCGGCGAGCTGCTGTGGGTCGTCGACCTCAACCGGCAGTCCCTCGACCGTGTCGTACCCGACATCCAGATCGAACGCCTCCAGGGCATGTTTGCCGCCGCGGGCTGGCAGGTCGTGACGCTCAAGTGGGGCCAGTTCGTCTCCGAACTGTTCGAGCGACCCGGCGGCGCCGAGCTGCGGCGGCGGCTGGAGGAGATGCCGAACGAGGAGTACCAGCGCATGCTGCGCGTCCCGGCAGGCGAGGTCGCCGAGCGCATCCTGGCCGGCCAGGACTCCTTGGCCCTGCGCAACCTCGTCGGCTCGCTCGGCACCGACGACCTCGCCCACGCGGTGCGGGACCTCGGTGGGCATGACCTGCCGCTGCTCGTGGACACCTTCGACGGTGCCGACGACCACCGCCCGACCGTCGTGTTCGCGTACACCATCAAGGGCCGCGGCCTGGCCACCGAGGGCCACCCGAACAATCACTCCGCCCTGCTGACGGAACCGCAGATGCGCCATCTGGCCGACGTCTGCGGCATCGACACGACCGACCCGTGGGCCCCGTTCCCCACCGACACCGCCGCCGGGCGGCTCTGCACGCAGCGCGCCGACGCGCTCGCCCGCCCGGCCACCACCACGACCGGAGCCGTCGAGGTGCCGACGGCGTTGGGGCACCCGCACCGCAAGCCCGTCTCCACCCAGGCCGCCCTCGGACGGCTGCTTGCCGACGTCGTGCGCGACGCCCCGGAGCTGGCTGCCCGGCTGGTGACCTGCAGTCCCGACGTCGCTTCGTCGACCAACCTCGGAGGGTGGATCAACAAGACCGGCGTCTGGTCGGTCAAGGAACGCCACGACTGGTTCGCCGACGACCGCGAACGAGTCCTGCGCTGGTCCGAGAGCGAGACAGGACAACACATCGAGCTCGGCATCGCCGAGGTCAACCTCGTCGGCCTCCTCGGCGAGCTCGGCACCACCTGGTCACGCTGGGGCCAGCGTCTCATCCCCGTCGCGACCATCTACGACCCGTTCGTCAGCCGCGCCCTCGAACCGTGGTCGTACGGCATCTACGCCGGCGGACAGTCCATCCTCGTCGGCACCCCCTCCGGCGTCACCCTCGCGCCCGAGGGCGGCGCGCACCAGTCCATCACCACCCCCTCCATCGGTCTCGAGCAACCCGGCTGCATCGCCTGGGAGCCCGCCTTCGCCCAGGACCTCGAATGGACGTTCCTTCACGCGGCCAGTCGCGTCGGGGTGGAGGGTGGCACGTCGTCGTACTTCCGGCTCTCCACGCGACCCTTGGACCCGGCTCTCGCAGAGGTGCCCGATGAGCCGGCGCTGCTCGAGCGCCGTCGCCAGCAGGCCATCGCCGGCGGTTACCGCCTCAGCCAGCATCCCGCCGACCAGGACGAGGTCACGCTCGTGGGCGTTGGCGCCCTCATGCCCGAGGTCATCGACGCCACCCGGGTCCTTACCGCGAGCGGCGTCCGGACGGGGGTCGTCTGCCTGACCAGCCCCGACCTGGTCTTCCGGTCCTTCCAGCAGCGCGGCAACCGCGCTGCACGCGACGGCAACGTCATCGACGAGCTGTTCCCGGCCCACGCACCTGCGCCTCTCGTCACGGTCCAGGACGGGCACCCGCACACGCTCGCGTTCCTCGCCGGGGCGCGCGGGGACCGCATCCGGTGCCTCGGCGTCTCCGAGTTCGGACAGTCCACCAGCCTCGCCGACGCCTACGCCTTGCACGGCCTCGACACGGCGTCCATCGTGGACGCCGCGCTCGGGCTGCTGGGGCGTTGAACGGAGTGCTTTAACGTCCGGATCTGCCGCGATCAGTTCGCCTCGATCTGCCGGTGGGAGCCTGCGTAGATTGGCACTCAGCCGAGGGGGGCCTCATGTCAGCACGGAAGCGCGGGACGCTTCAGGTTGCGGTGGTGGTGGTTGGCGCCCTGCTGTTCGTCAGCAACCTCGTAGACGGTGTGGGGGTCTTGGACTTCCTGCCCTTGGGCGCTGCGGCCTGTGTCCTCGTTGCGATCGACCAAGGACGTCGGGATCGGGAGCGCGACCTGTCGGACTAGCAGCAACGACCGGATCCGCCGCGATGGACGCGCAGCATCTGACGCGATCGTGGGCTGACAACACGAATACGATCCGATCGTGACCTTCCAGCAGGCGGCGAGAAGGGCTCAGTCCAGCGCCCTGCCGATGGGCGCCCGGGTGATCGCCTTGCACCAATGCGCGGAGAAGTACTCCCCGATCGGCTTCCACGCGACCCTTGACTACCTGGAGTCGACCGCTGGGCCTTACCGGTCGAACGAAGCTGCCCTTGTCGCGGCGGTTGCGGTGCTCCGGCAGGCGCACTCCCTGTGGCAGGAAGAACTAGGTAGTTATGCGGCAGAGCGGCGGTCCGCAAAGCGCGCCGGGCAACGGGTTCCGCGACGGAGCGACCCCAATCCCAACGCGCTCACGACCTGGCACGGGCACCAGAGAGTGGCAGCCTTGTTCGCCGTCGGCCGTTGGAGGAGGCTCACCGGGGACGGTCACTCGAGCAGTGACCAGGAGCGCCTGGTGAGGGAACTTGCCGATCTGGCGCTCTCATCGAAGTTCTCACCCGACGACGACGCAGCGCTCGAAGAACTCCGTGCTGTCTTGGATGAGTCGGCTTCCTGGGACTTGTACCGACAAGATCCCGCCGCGTACTTCAGAGCTCGAAGCCTCGGCCGGATCGTTCACCACCTACGTGTGGCTACCCGGGAAGCGGCTGACGCGTAGAGGGCATTCGGCCCACCCGGTGAGCGATCGCGACGCCACTCATATCGCCGCCTGTGAGATCGCCCCAGCCCGAGATCCGGAAGCCCTGCGGCCCGGGTGCGTCACTGCGGTTTGGCACCGCTGCGACGGAAGCGTCTCGAGGCCCACCACTACGGTCCGAAGCTCGACACGTCCGAAGCCTCGTCCCTCGCTTGCCGGGTCGCCGCCACGATGAGCGCCTTGCGCATGCGCTCGCGGGCCTTCTCCTTCGCGGCCGTCAGAGCCAGATGGGTCGCGAGCGATTTGGATGCTGCCGTCCGGTCTCGGACCGTCGCCCGGCGTGACACGGACCGATCCAGCCGCCTCGTCGCCGTTGCGGGGTTGGACACCCCGTCCGGGCACACGTCACTTGTCACCGTCACGGACGCTGTGGCGGTGCCTTGTCTCAGCACCCGAGCATCCGCTGTGAATCCTGGGCCAGCGCGCGTCACGCGGAGCATCTCCACCTCTGTCAACCGCACAGTCACCGACGAGGCGAGAACCTCCTTCGAAGATTCCGTCTCCGGACAGACGCGTACGACTGCGCGTGGCTGTCCGGCCGCGGCCGGGGCGCCCGGAAGCATCGCGACAACCAGCGCAACCAGCACCGTCACGAACGTTTGCCGGACTTGTACCGGACCGCTCATCAGTGACCTCCCATCTGGGCCCACCCTATGTAGCCCGACGTCCGGATCTGGCGCGCTGAGCGCACGAGCTGAGTCGCTACGCACCTCGATCCGGCGCCGACACGGTGCTCGCCTGGACCGGCCAGTCGACCGGTTGGTCTTCACCACGTCGGCCGAGCGCGGGCGGTTCACGTTCCGCGGCACCAGCGGCACCGAGCACGTCAAGGTCGTCGCGCCGACGACGTACGACCGTGACGTCGCCCTCCGCGGCGGCAAGGACTCCTACGAGTCGAACAGCCTGGGAGGGAGGTCGACACGGCTCAAGGGTGACGGCGGGCGCAACGAGCTGCTGCTCGAGCTCGGCAGCCATGACCGGGTGCGCGCCAACATGAGCCGTTCCCGGGTGACGGCCACCAAGGCGGGCAAGGACATCGTGATGGGGCGTTCGGGCGGGTTCGATGTGTGCCAGGACGAGAAGATTTGGGAGTGCGAGAAGCGCACCTGACCGTGCCTCGGCGCACGAGCATCAGCGGTCAGTCGTCGAGTGCGTCCTGGTCGTCGCGGGTCCGCACCCAGGGCGGCGGTCCGAGACCACTGCCGCCCGGAAGGGTCACGGAGACGACCGCGATGGCTCCGTCGTCGTCCTCGAAGAGGTCGATCGTGAGCTGGCACCCGAGCTCTGGTCCGTCCCCCGGCCCGTCGCCGGCTCGTGCGCCGCTGGCTGTGAGCACCACTCGGGTGGGAGCCCCAGCGACGCCGGACGGGCTCGGGGTGGGGACGCCGCACGTGGTGGGCGGTGGCGACCCACGCGTGATCGAGACGACCGGCTGACCCAGGTCGTTGGCCACGGGGCGCACCGCGTAGGCCACGACGGGGTCGCGCAGGCGCCGACGCCAGTCGGGCGAGGTGGCCGACTGGGTCCCGTCGGCCGTCCCGGCCGCCTCGCCGTCGACGTAGAGCCGCACCTCGGGCGCGAGGCGCGGGCGGGCCGAGCCGGAGACGAGGAAGCGCAGGAACGCCCACGCCTGGACGCGGCCGGCGGCGTCGGCGGGACAGCGCCACGACGGCGTCGCCGTCGCGATGACGACCACGACCTCGTCGGGCCCGACCGTGTCGCCGGACGGCGGCACGGACCCAAGCACCTGCCCGGCCGGGTCGCACTGGGGCACCGGGTCGACCCGGGTCGCGATCCCGGCGCGCCCCAGCGCGCTGACGGCCTCGGCGGAGGTGAGGCCCACGAGGGCGGGCACCGTCGCGGCCCTCCGCTCGACCTCCTCGCGGTCGGGCGCGCCGGTCACGATCGCGACCGCGAACGCCGCCGCGACGACAGCGGCGAGCACCAAGACCGCGAGCGAGGGGCCGCGGGACCGCCGGCCGAGCACCTCCTCCCGGAGCGCGGGAACGACGACCTCGTCGGGGTCGGCAGATCGAACGATGCGGCGCCGCTGGTCCTCGATCACACGATCGACCACCTCCGCGGCCTGGTCCGCCGGCACGCCGAGCTCGGTCGCCATCTCGACGAGTCGCCGGTGGCGCGCAGCTCGGTAGTCCCTGAAGTCCATCTACCGCCCCTGGTCCCGAGATCCGGGGTCGTCGAGCCCGGCGCCGTTCCGTGCGAGCCACTTCTCGTCATCGGTGGGCGCCATCCGCTGAGTTTCGCACGCCGAGGACGGCGCAGCTCTCTATCGTCCTCGAGCGATGGTCACCCAGAACGACGTCCGGCCGGGGTGGGCGACTGTGTCGCCCTCCCCGGCCGAACGATGCTGCTGCGGGCTAGGCCCCGAGCGACCTCAGCTGGCCTCGGCCTCGTGGTCGTGGTCGTGGCCGTCGTCGCCGCCGAGGGGCCCGGCGAAGGTGTGCTCCGGACCGGCGGGAGCCGGGATGGTGAACTTGCCCGGCACCTTGCGACCCGGCACACCGTTGACGCCCTCGGTCGAGTAGGCGTAGGTGAGCACGGCGAACGCGACGGCGTCGGAGTTGACGTCGAGCGCCTTCTGGTTGACGTTGTCGATCGTGTCGCAGGCCAGGTGGTAGCACTGGTCGAAGGACTCACCGGCGACACCACCCCAGATCGCCTGCTGCTGCGGGGTCTTGACGACCTCCGCGCCCGTGAAGAGGCCGCCGGACGGGATGCCGTTGTTGATGAAGGCCTGGTAGTCGCTGCGTCCGCTGAAGGCCGAGTCGTCGTACGGCTCGCTGCGCACGGTGTAGAACGACTCCAGCGTCCCCTCGATGTGCTCCGAGCCCTCGGGCACCGGCACGGGCGCCACGAAGCTCGACTCGTTGGCGTCGTAGATGCCGAAGTAGTAGTTCGGCGAGCCGATCATGTCGAAGTTGAGGTAGAGCGCGATCTCGTCCTTCTCGGCCTGGGTCCGCTGCCCCACCCATGCGGTGGACCCGAGCAGGCCGATCTCCTCGGCACCCCACCACGCGAAGCGCACGGTGTTGTGGGGCTTGGAGTTGCCCATGGCCTCGACCACGTCGAGCAGCCCGGACGAGCCGCTGCCGTTGTCGTTGATGCCCGGTCCCGCAGGCACCGAGTCGAGGTGGGCGCCGGCCATGACGACGTTGTCGTCGACCTCGCCCTCCAGCTCGCCGATGACGTTGAAGTCGGTCACCTCGCGGAAGTCGACGGCGACCCGCGCCCGCGAACCCGGCTGGGCCAGGGCCTGACCGGCCGCGAAGCTCGTGCCGACGACGGGGATGTCGACGACGATCGGGTCCTCGGCGGTCGGGGCGAGGGTCGGGCTGATCACGCCGAAGCGATCCCCGGCGGAAGCGTCGCCCTGGTTGAAGATGATGACCGCGGAGGCGCCGGCCTCCTCGGCGTTCAACGCCTTGACCCGGAAGGAGCACGTGGGTGCGGGTGCCGGGGGGCCACCGCGCTGGAGGAGCGCGATGGAGCCGGCCGGGAAGCCGGCGAAGTCGGCGTCCTCGCATCCGCTGGTGTTCTGCCGGGTGCCGGCCAGGTTGATGTCGACCGGTACGACGGCTTCCGTCACGTCGCCCTCACCCGTGCCGGTCGCGCCGGCGTGGGGGTGCGCCGTCTGCGTCGGCGCGACCTGCTGGAGCACCGTGTCGGTGGCGTTGTAGGTGAACGGCACGACGTCGGCCGACCAGCCCGACTTCTCGAGGACCTCGACCACGTAGTCGACGCTCGCCCGGTAGCCGGGGGTCTCGGTGGCTCGGGTGCCGCCGTTGGCGTCGGCGATGGCCTGGAAGGCCTGGAGGTGCTTGGTGACACCTTCCGCCGAGACGCACTCGAGCAGCTTGGAGTAGCTGTTGTTGTTGCGGCTGTCACACGCCTTGCCGGCGGGTGCCGCGGCCGAGGACGACGCCGTCACCGGTATCACCGCACCGGCAGAGGCGACCATCAGACCGGCTGTGGCAACGCCGAGAGATCGTCGAGAACGCTTGCTGACCATCGAGGACTCCTTTGTCACTCGTGCATGGAGCGCGGGCACTCGGGGGTGTTGCCCGCAAGCGCTCAACCTAGGCACAACGATGCTGCGATGACTAGGGCTCCTCATCCCCAGGAGCCATGTCGGCACCCCCCGTCCAGACCATGCCGAGGTGGCCCGTCCGGGTCACCCGCCCGTCCGAGGAGAACCTCCTCCCCGATCGCGACGTCGGGCAGCAGGCAGAGGCCCCGCGGCCACGAGGGGATCCGGCCGCGGGGCGTGCTCCCCCCAGGGGAACCCGGCAGCCACGGGAGGCCGTCGGGGTCCCGATCAGCGGAGTCCCCACTACCGCCGGTCGTTGCTCGGATCGTACGGCGTCCAGCGGGGTGGGTGTTCCACCCTTGAGGCGGGACCGACCACATTCCCCCCGCGACCTGCCCCGGTAGTCCCCATCAAACGGGTCGTTGGAACGGGCCCCGGACGACCCGTTCGATGGGGACTATCCGGAGGCGGCGCGTGGTGGGTGGGCGGTGGCGGCCCGCTCCTGTGCCGGCTAGCGCGAGGTGGCGGCGTACCACGCGGCGAGGGCCTCGAAGCCCGCCTCGAGCCCGACGGTGGGAGCCCATCCCAGCAGAGTCCGGGTGCGGCGCTGGTCGAACCAGTGCGCCGTCGTCAGCTGCTCGGCGAGGAACCGGGTGACCGGCGGGACGTCCGTACGCCCGGTGACCGCCCAGACCCGGTCGGCGACCGCGCCGGCGGCCAGCGCGAGGGGCACGGGAACGTGGCGCCGCGGTGGGGGCACCCCGGCCGCCCGGCAGACCCGGTCGAGGATCTCGGCCACCGGTCGGGGGTCCCCGCCGCTGACGACGAGCGCCTCCCCGTGGGCGTCGGGTCCGCAGGCGTCGACCGCAGCGACGAGCGCCGCGGCGGCGTCGTCCACGTAGGTGGTGTCGATCAGCGCGGTGCCGCCGCCGAGCAGCGGCAGGCGCCCGCTGCGGGCGCGGGTCACGAGGCGGGCGACGAGCTGGACGTCCCCTGGGCCCCACACGAGGTGCGGACGCACGGCGAGCACCGCGAGGTCGGGCCCGTCGGCGGACAGGGCGAGCACCTCGGCGGCGGCCTTGGTGCGCGAGTAGTGCCCGCGGGCGTGCTTCGGGTCGGCCGGCTCCGCACCGGCGCCGACGAGCGGTCGGCCGGTGTGCGCGACCGACGGGGACGACACCTGCACGAACCGTCCCACCCCGGCTGCACGGGCGGCGGAGACGACGGTCGCTGTTCCCGTCACGTTGGCACGCTCGTACGCCGCCCGCGGACCGACCACGTCCACCTTGGCGGCCAGGTGCAGGACGGCGTCCTGGCCGCGGACGGCGCGCGCGACCGCCTCGTGGTCGGCGACGTCGCCGAGCACCTCGCGGCAGTCGAGACCGGCGTGGCGGCGTTGCATCACCGTGACGTCGTCACCACGGGCGACGAGCAGCCCGGCAGTGGTGCGCCCCAGGAGCCCGGAGGCGCCGGTGACCAGGACCTTCATGCCCTCACGAGCCCCCGCGCCCGGCGAGGGTCCGTGCCGCCTGCCGCGCGACCTCGAGCCGGTCGACCTTCGACGCGTGGCGGATGTCGAGGGGCAGCCGGTCGCTGCGCAGCACCGCCGCCAGGGCGGTCCCCGCGGCTGCACGGACGTCCTCGGCGAGGTCGTACGGCGCCACGCCGAGGTCCATCGCACCCCGTCCGCCGGCGCGCGATCGGTCCGGGGCGCCCTCGGGGACGACGACGGCCACGACCACCTGCGCCCCCGGGGGGCCGACGCCGACGACGGCCGCAGCGCTCACGGCGTCGAGGGACTCCAGCCGCTGCTCGATCGCGACCGGCGTCACCAGCGCGTCCGCGGTGCTGACGACGTGCGCCGCGCGGCCCTCCACCCACAACCGGCCCTCGTCGTCCAGGTGTCCGACGTCGCCGGTGGCGTGCCAGCCGGGGTGGCGGCTGGCGGTGTGCTCGGTCCCCCACAGGGAGTCGTAGCGGTCCTTGACGTGCGCGGCGCGGACGCAGATCTCGCCCGTCACCCCGGGCTCGACGACCAGTGACGTGTCGCCGTCGGAGTGCGTGAGCGGCTCGAGGGCCACCTCGACGCCGGGCAGCGGCCGGCCGACGCAGACGCCTTCCCCCGCACCGGCCTCCGTGATCTCGTCGAAGGAGACGTCGGTGACGGGAAGCACCTCGGTCATGCCGTACGGCGTGTGGAGGCTCGCGTGGGGCAGCACCTCCCCCACGGCGGCGAGCAGCGAGGCGGGCACGGGTGCACCGGCCGACATCAGCAGCCGGACGCCGGACAGGGCGTCGCGCTGGCCGGCGGTCAGGCCGGCCCGCGTCGCCACCACGCGTCGCAGGGCCGCGGGAGAGGCGAACACGATGCGCGCGTCGACGGCCTTCGCCGCGTCGGCGAGGAGCGGGGCGGTGAGGGTGTCCGGCGCGGTGACGTCGATGTCGGGCACGACCGAGCCGAGCCCCAGCGCGGGACCGAGGATCGAGAACGGAGCGAACGCCGCGACGAACGTGTCGTCCGGCTGCAGGCCGTACGTCGCGCGCACGAGGTCGACCTGCGCGCGTACCTGCCGGTGCCGGTAGACGACTCCCTTGGACGGCCCGGTGGCCCCGGAGGTGAAGACCACGGCGCAGTCCGCGTCGGGGTCCGGGGGCGTCGGTGCCGCAGCGGTGCGACCGCGGCGCGCCAGCTCGTCGAGGTCGTGGTCGACGCCGAGGAGGCGTCGCGCCGACGCGGGCAGGGGGTGCGCCGCGATGCGCGAGCCCGGCAGGCCCATCGCCCGGGCCGCGGCGAGACCGGCCCGGCCGGCGACGAGGTGGTCGAGGGAGGCCCCGCGCAGGGCCCGGCGCATGCCGGTGAAGCCGAGTCCCTTGTCGGCCACCACCACGACGGCACCTGCCCGCCACACCGCGTAGACAACCGAGGTCAGGTCGGCGGACGGCTCGACCAGCAGGCCGACCCGGTCGCCGGGGCGTACGCCCGCCGACGCCAGCCCGGCGGCCAGCTCGGTCACCCGCCGCGAGAGCGCGGCCCAGCTCACCGTGGTTCCGTGAGCGGAGAAGACGGGGCTGGTGTCGTGGGAGCGCCGCTCGAGCGGGGCCCACAGCGGCTCGTGGTGACCGGTGTCCGGGGAGGCCGGGGACGCCGGGGACGCCGGGGACGCCGGGGAGGTCGCGGCACCGGCGGGACCCGACAGCTCGTCGAGCTCCTGCACCCAGGTGGACACGAGGTCGGCGTACTCCGGCGCGTCCTCGGTCACCAGGTGCGAGGCGCCCTCGAACCGGTGGACCCGGGCGTGCGGCAGCCGCTCGCGCAGGTCCGCCAGGTAGCGCTCGCCGAACACGGGGTCGCGGGGCCCCCAGAACATCAGGGCCGGCACGTCCAGGGTGCGCACCCCCTCGGCGAGCTCGGCCACGACGTCGTACGACGGGTGGCCGGCGGAGAACGGGATGTCGGCGACGAAGGCCCCGACCGCCCGGCGGTCGTCGGCGGTGCGGTAGGGCGACGCCAGCGCGTCGCGGACGTCGCGGGGCAGCGCGGGCCGCGACAGCGCCGAGGTGGCGCGGACGAACGTGGGCGTCACCACGCACCCGAGTGGACGCACGCCCGGCAGGTGGGCGAGGCGGATCAGCGGCGGACCGAGGTCCCCCGGCGGCTGTGCCACGGCGGTGTTGCCCAGGACAACACCGCGCAGCTGGTCGCGGTGCGCCAGCGCCCAGCCCAGCGAGATGATGCCGCCCCAGTCGTGCCCGACGGTGACGACGGGACCGGTGACGCCCAGGGCGTCGGTGAGCCGGCCCAGGTCGGCGACGCGCTGCGCCACCGAGCGGTCGGCGTCGGGGCGCTCGGACCAGCCCATGCCGAGGTGGTCAGCGGCGACGACCCGCCAGCCCGGCGGTGCTGCGGCGAGGAGTCCGCGCCAGAGGTAGGACCACGTCGGGTTGCCGTGCACGCACAGCAGGGTGCCCGTCGTGGGCTCGACCCCGTTGTCGAGCACGTGCCAGCGTCGCGTGCGGCCCTCCGCATCCGGTGCGTCGACCATGCGTGACCAGGCCGGGTCGAGGCCCGGCAGCTCGTCCAGCTCAGGTCCTCCACGGGGTTGCGCTGATCCTGGCCGCGAGGGCGACCTCACCAGCGGACCTCGATGCAGCTGGCGTTCAGGCCGGACCCGATGCCCATGAGCAGGACACGGTCACCCGGTGCGAGGGTGTCCGCCTCACCGGCGAGCGTGAAGGCCACCGACGCGGGTCCGATGTTGCCGAACTCCGGGAAGCTGCGCGGCACGAGCTCGGGGTCGATCTTGAGCCGCTCGCAGATGGCGTCGGTGTGGACCTGGGAGATCTGGTGCAGGAAGTAGCGGCTGATGTCGTCGTCCCAGCCGAACTCGCTGGCGGCCCCGTCCCAGAGTCCTGATGACAGGTCGAGACCGGCCTCCAGCAGGCCCTTGAGGTCGGTCCTCATGACGTCGTTGTCCCCCACGCACAACTCATGGTGCTGCGTGGCCGCCCGGCTCACGCCCGCCACCAGCCCGTGGCCCTCGGGGTGCTGGTCGGCGCGGGCCAGGACCATCGCCACCGCACCCGAGCCCAGGGTCAGGGCGGCGAACTCCGACATCAGGTCGCGCGACGTGACGCCGTCGACCGACAACCGCCTGATCGTCGACTCCTGGACGGGCTGCGAGTCCTCGCTGTCGACCACCAGCGCGACGTCGATCATCCCCGACTCGATCATCGCCGCGGCGATCTCCATGCCGTTCATGAACCCGAGGCAGGCGTTGGTGACGTCGAAGTTCTGGCACCCGGGCGACAGGCCCAGCGCGTCGTGGATGACGACCGCGGTCGAGGGCTCCAACCAGCTGCGACTCAACGAGGTGTTGACGAGCAGGTCGACCTGCTCCGGCCGTACGCCGCTCACTGCCAGCGCAGCCTCACCGGCAGCGACGGCACCATCGGTGAAGGCCACGTCGTCGGCCCACCGACGCCGTTCACGGATGCCGACCAACCCCTCGAGGAGCCCCGGACGCATGCGCGTACGCCGGTAGACGTCGCTGAGACGCTCGTCGAGCTCCGCGGACGTGACGACCACGGACGCCTCCACCCGCTCGACCCCCAAGATGACGGTGCGGTCGTAGCGATGGGTCGAGTTCCGGGACATGCTTCTCCTGACGCGCCTCTGAGGCGGTCGCTGCGGAGGCCGTCGAAGAGTACCCGTGCTGCACGTCTGCATGCGCTTCGGCGATCGTTCGGGGTCAGTCGGGCTCGACGGTGAGACGCGTGTCCATGAACCCGCGCTGGGCGACCTCGAACGACGCGACCAGGTCGATGAGGAGGGTCGAGGCGGCCCCGGCCAGCTCGGCTGCCTCGTCCACCCGGCGCGCGGTGGTGAGGACCTCGAGGAACAGGTCGTTGTGCACGCGCACCACGTCGAGCAGGCCGACGGACTCCTGCATCGCGCGTCGCCCCAGCTGGTAGGCGGCCTGGAGCCCGGACTCGTCGCGCTGAGCGAGGTGGCGCAGGAGGAGCGGCGCGTAGTCGAGGCGGAAGCGCTGCAGCGGGTCGGTCACTGCCCCAGCCACTCGAGGCCCTCCTCGAGATCCAGTGCCGTCTGCGTGAGCGGGATCCGCACACCGAGGCGGACCAGGGTCATGGCGACGTCCGGGGCGATGCCGACCACGACGGTCCGCGCACCTCGCAGCTGGGCCATGTAGGCGAGGTCGGCGAGCGTCCTCGCAGCGAAGGAGTCGAGGACGTCGAGCGCGGCGACGTCGATCAGGATCCCCCGCGAGCGCTCCCGGCCCACCCGCTCGAGCAGGTCGCGCTGCAGCCGGACGAGCTGCTCGTCGTCGAGGGCGGCGTGGATCGAGACGATCAGGTTCGGCCGCTGCGAGAGGATCGAGGCGGGCAGCGGCGCGAGCGGGGCGGTGGGCGTGTCAGTCGGCATCAGGCACCTTCGAGACGCGGAACCCGAGCTGTCGCTCCGCTTCCTCGATGCCTCCCTGCAGGTCGCCGACCGTGTGCATCTTGCTGAGGTCGACCCCGATGGTGACGAGGGTCTGGGCGATCTCGGACGACAACCCGGTGATGATGACGTCCGCACCCATGAGCCGGGAGGCCGTCACGGTGTCGACGAGCGAGTTGGCCACGGTCTCGTCCATGTCCGGGACCCCGGTCACGTCGATGACCACCAGCTTCGCCCGGTGAGCGCGGATGGCGTGCAGCAGCTGCTCGGTGAGCTGCCGGGCGCGGTCCTGGTCGAGCACGCCGATGATCGGCAGGATCAGCAGCCGCTCGCGCACCTGCAGCACGGGGGTCGACAGCTCCAGCAGGGCGTCCTGCTGGTCACGGATCACCCGCTCGCGCTGGTCGACGAAGCTGACGGCCACGGTGTTGGCGATGCGGTTGGCTGCCGGCTCGTAGGCGTTGAGCACGTGGGTGAGCAGCTCGAAGTCCTCGCGGTACTTCTCGAAGAGCGAGCGGGCGAGCACGTCCCTCAACAGCAGGACGATGCCGATCACCTCGTGGGTCTCGACACCGCGCGGGATGATCCGCTCGGACAGGTCACGCGCGTAGTCGCGGAGCGCCTCGACGCTGCCGGTCTCGAGCACCCCGACATAGTTGTCGTAGACCGAGGTCGCCTCGGAGAAGACCTCCTCGTTCGTCATGGCGGACAGCAGGTGGGCCCCGGTGATCCGCTCGGCCCACTGCTGCCGCAGCTCGGTGCGGTGGTCGCGCAGGTGGGCGACCAGCTCGGGGAGCAGCTTGTCGTCGCTGCGGTCGGTCTGGGCCGCCCCCGGGATGGTGGAGTCGTCGGTCATGTCTGGACCTCTCTCGTCTTCTTCGCTGGTAGGTGCTGATCGGTTCACCGCAACCACTTCTCCATCGACACGGTCGTCCCCTCGCCGGGGACCGACCGCAGGTGGAACCTGTCCATGAGGCGCTTCGCACCGGGCAGGCCCAGGCCGAGGCCCTGGTAGGTGCTGTAACCGTCCTGGAGGGCCTCCTCGAGGTCTGCGATCCCCGGCCCCACGTCGCGGACCACCACGCGGATGCCTCGGCGCCCGTCCTCGTCGAGCAGCGAGATCGTCACCTCACCGCGCTCGGCGAACTTGACGATGTTGCGGGCGATCTCGGAGATCGCCGTGGCGATGACCGTCTGGTCGGACGCCGTGAAGCCTGCCTGGGCCGCCGCCTCGCGACCCTGCTGCCTGGCCGCGACCACGTCGGCGTCTCGCGACACCGGCACCCGCACGAGGCTGTCCTCGGGGAGGCGCCCGCGGCGCTCGAAGAGGCGGTCGGCGAGCTGCGCGCACGCCCCGCACCCGAGGAGGTGACCGTGGACGTCCAGCTCCCCCTGGCGCCTCCGGTCGCCGATCGACAGCGCTCGCAGGACCGGCCGGCACCGGTCTGTTGCCGGGTCGACGCCCTCCGCGACGAGGAGGTACTCCACCCGGAGGCTGGCTCGGGCGCGAGCCAGCCTGGCCGCGACCGCACCCGGAGTGGAACCCCGCTCGGCTGCCATCGTGCTGGTGTCGTCGCCGTCGACCTCGTGGGCGACCAGCAGGTCCCGGTCGTCGGCGGGCAGCTGGGCCAGCGCGGCCGCCATGAACGCACGGTCCTCCTGCCGCAGCACCCCGTCGGTCGGCGGCTCGACCTCCTGAGCCTCGACGAGGAGGTGGGACCGGCTCCGGGCGCGGTCGTTGCGCTCGGCGTACGACGCGACGACGTGTCGCGCCGTCACCGCCGCATAGTGGTGCAGCTTGGCCGGATCGACGTGCGTGGAGGACGACATCAGCCGGGCCAACGTCTCCTGGACGAGGTCGTCCAGCGTGTGCGGGTCCTTGATCCTCGCCCCGACCACCCGGCGCAGCACGGGGACGAGCTCCGCCACGACGCTCTCGTCGTACGGATGCGCACCGCCACGCACGGGCTCGCTCGGCACAGGGTCCTCCTCCCCACCGAGAAGCAGGACCTGCGGTCCCTTGGATAAACCTGCACCAGTCTATGACCAGCCTCGTCACGACGCATGACGCGAGCCTCTCGCCGCTGGTCCCCCGACGACGTCTCGTACGGCGCCCGGACCCGGCCGGCCGCGCCCGGTGCCCGCGTCATGCACCGGCGCCGAGCAGGTCATGGGACGAACGACGACGACAGCAGGACCGAGGAGGGACCACGTGCACGACCGAGACGAACAGCAGGGCGACCACGCGCAGGGGCTGCGCGAGCGCGACCTCGAACAACGGATGGCCGAGCTCGAGAAGCAGATGGTGACGCTCGCCGCGGCGGTCGACGCCGCCTCACGGATGCAGGTCGCCACGCCGAACCGGCTCGACCACGACATCAGGATCGCCGGGGGCCGGCTGGTGCGCCGGATCCTCGAGAAGGGTCGTCTCGTGGAGGACTACCGCGACACGCGCCGCGCCGACTAGCCCCGGCGACGCCGCGTGCGGTCAGACCCCGCGGCGTCGTCGGTCATCACCGCCGGCATGCCGGTGCTGCCCGCACCAGGACCGAACCCATCGGCCGATCCGGCCGTCGACAGATCGGAGTCACGAGTGACACAGACCATGCAGATGAACGGGACGAGGGACGTGGCGCGGACCCCATCGAGGGTGCCTGCGGTCCGGACGAAGGGCGGGACCGGCGCACGACCGCCGCTGCGCATCGCGCAGGTGGCGCCCCTCTACGAGGCGGTGCCCCCCGGTGCCTACGGTGGGACCGAACGCGTCATCGCGACGCTCTGCGACGGCCTCGCCGCGCAGGGGCACGACGTCACCCTGTTCGGGCCGGCGACCTCCGACACCGCGGCACGGCTCGTGGCCTTCGAGAAGCCGCTCCGCGAGCGCTTCAGCGCCGACGAGATGGCCGGCGTGGCGCCCCACCTCCACCTGGAGATGATGGCCGAGGTGGCCGCCCGGGCCGGTGAGTTCGACGTCATCCACTCCCACCTCGACCTGCTGGCGCTGCCGTTCACTCCGCTGATCGCCACGCCCAGCGTGCTGACCCTGCACGGTCGACTCGACCTCGACTTCGTGCGCGAGCTGCTCCCGCGCTACGGCTCCGTGCCGCTCGTGTCCATCAGCAACGACCAGCGGCGCGCGGTCGAGGACCTCGACCTGACGTGGGCGAGCACGGTCTACAACGGACTCGACCTCGGCCACTACCGCGACGTGCCGCACGACCCCGACGGCTACCTGGGCTTCGTCGGCCGGATCGCCGAGGAGAAGGGGCCGCTGGCGGCGATCGAGGTCTCCCGCCGGACCGGCCTGCCGCTGCGCATGGCGGCCAAGGTCGACCCGACGGACGTCCGGTACTACGAGGACGAGGTGGCGCCGCACATGGGCAGCCACGTCGACTTCGTCGGCGAGATCACCGAGGACGAGAAGCCGGCCTTCTACGCCGGCGCCCGCGCCACCCTCTTCCCCAGCGACTGGCCCGAGCCGTTCGGGCTGGTCATGATCGAGTCCCTGGCCGCCGGCACCCCGGTGATCGCGCTCCGCCGCGGCTCGGTTCCCGAGGTCATCGAGCACGGCGTCACCGGCTTCATCTGCGACGACGTCGACGACATGGCCGACGCCGTCAGCCGGATCGACCAGATCGACCCGGACGCGTGTCGTCGCGGCGCCGAGCGCTTCACCGCCGAGCGCATGTGCCGCGAGTACGTCGACGTCTACCGCACGCTGCTGCGCACGCGCCGCCCCGGGCCGGGTCAGGGTGTCGCGCAGCAGCTGCTGTCGGCCACGGGCGAGAACTGACCATGACGTCCGACCGAGTCGTGTCTCCCCTCCGGTCCGTCAGGCACCGGTCGCCAGCCGGGCGCCGGCTGGCCCGTGAGCTGATCGAGGACCACCACGACGTGGCCGTCTCGATGGCGTGGCGCTACCGCAACCGCGGCGTCGACCTCGACGACCTCCAGCAGGTGGCCCTCCTCGGACTCACCAAGGCCGCCCAGCGCTTCGACCCCGACGCCGGACACGCCTTCATGTCCTTCGCCGTTCCCACCATCCGCGGGGAGATCCGGCGCTACTTCCGCGACAACGGCTGGATGGTCCGACCGCCTCGACGCGTGCAGGAGCTGCAACCACGGATCCACGAGGCACGCGAGGAGCTCGAGCGCGAGCTGGAGAGATCACCGCGACCCACCGAGATCGCGGAGCACCTCGGCGAGCCGCTGGACTCCGTGGTGGAGGCACTGACCGCGGAAGGAACGTTCGCACCGACCTCCCTGGACGGCGTCGTCGGCGACGGTTCCACCACCTTGGGCGAGCTGCTCGGTGGCGCCGACCCGGCCCTGCGGGCGGTCGAGGCGAAGGTCCTGGTGCAGCCACTCCTCGCCCAGCTGTCCGAGCGCGACCGTCACGTCGTACGGCTCCGCTTCTACGAGGACCGGCCGCAGCGGGAGATCGCCGACGACCTGGGGATCACCCAGGCGCAGGTGTCGCGCATCCTCGCGCGCCTGCTCGCGCAGCTCCGCCGCGGCCTCGAGGGAGAGCCGACCGCCACCCTCGCGACCCGCTGCGCCACCCACTCCACGCCCATGACCCGCGCCAGCTAGCCCTTCCAGCACCGCAGCGGGACCCGTACCCCGCGTCGGCGCGGGACGATCAGCCGACGAGCGCGCAGGTGGCCGTGACCCGCAGCGTCTTGGTGCCGTCGGTGTCGTTGAAGCCGTAGGCCGCGCCGCTGTTGAGGTTGGGGTTGATGCTGGTCGCCGTGGGCCGCACGCTCGCAGTCCAGTCACCGGAGACGCCGAGGATCTTCTTCCCGCCCGGGCACACCGCGACCACGGCGCCGCCGACCCCGGCCGACAGGTCCTTGGTGGCCTCCAGGTGCTGCAGGCCGTTCGCGCCGTTGGACCCGACGATGGACCTCGAGGCTCCTGCCGCCCGCTCGTGGCTGCGCCTGGTGCACCTGGCGGTCGACGACATGGAGGCCGGCGGTGCGTTGTTCGGCTCACCCCTCGCGGCCGTGCACTTCGAGCAGACCCTCATCTCCGGACTGCTGGCGCTCCAACCCAGCTCTGCGCAGGAGGTGGAGCGGCCGACGCGACCCTGCCCACCCGTCGTACGCGCCGTCGTGGACCTCATCGAGGATCAGCCCGAGCACGCGTGGACGATCGCCGAGCTGGCTCGGCATGCAGGGGTCTCGCCGCGCACCCTCCAGGAGGCGTTCCAGCGCGAGCTGGGCATGAGTCCGCTGGAGCGACTGCGTCGCACACGCCTGGAGCGCGCGCGTCGCGACCTCGTCTCGGCAGATCCCGCGCGGACCTCGGTCACCGACGTCGCGGCTCGCTGGGGCTTCTTCCACCTCGGCAGGTTCGCTCAGACCTACCGGGCGGCCTACCAGGAGCTCCCCTCGCAGACACTGGCGGGCTGAAGCCGCTCGGCACCGGCGTCTCGCCGACCGATGCCGCTCGGCCCGTGGGGCAGCGCAACGTCGTGCCGTGGCAGTCATTGACACTGTCGCCCCCGATCGAGGCCGTCCTAGCGTGATCTCGCCGCGTCGGCAGGGCGACCAGCCCCCGCCCGACGCCTCCCGGACGCAGCTCCGCCCGCGTCCGCCACCTCGATCCTCGATTCTCGATCCTCGAAGGAGATCCTCATGCGCAGATGGTTGGTCGTCACCGGCCTCCTCGGCTCGCTGGCCCTCACCGGGTGCGGCGCGTCCGACACCTCCGACACCTCCGGCGCCGTCGACGATGCCATCACGGCAGCCGCGGACAGCGGCCCGGTGACCGACACCTCGGACCTCGCGGCCGACCGGGCGGTCCTGACCGCGCTGTGCGAGCAGCACTGCGCCTCGCTGAGCCTGGACGGCATCTCGATGTGCGAGTCCGGCGCCGAGTGCGACGCCAACGTCGCCGAGGCGCACGGGCGGCTCGAGGCGCTGGTCGACGCGGCGGCGGAGAAGGGGCTCGACATCACCGCCGCGCCCGCCATCGAGGGCCCGATCGCTGTGTCGCGGCGCGCGCACGAGGAGTACGGGTCGACGCAGCCCTGCCGGGACGAGGTCGCCGGGGAAGAGCTGTCCTCGACCTGCTTCGCCGGCGTCGCCGACTACCTGGTCACCGTCCAGCTCGTCGGCATGAGCCTGGAGCGGAACTCGTGATCGTCACCGGGACCTACACCACCACGACCACCACCACACCGGCAGCGCGAGAGCGCCGGGACGTCTCCCAGGTCCCTGCACGCCGGTGACACTCGCGCACCCACCGCGACGTCGCGATCGTGCGGGCACCGGGACCGCTGACCGCTGTGCGGAGGTCACCCGGTCACCGGGCGGCTGGTGACGCCGCGTCCGGGACAAGAAGGACGCAAGGACGGGGCAAGTGGCCGACGTGAGACTGCATCGACGCCCAGTGCGTACGACGACCACTCGAGAGGACCTTCCATGCACCTGAAGAACCCCGCCGGCGCAGCTCGGCGGTTCCGCCCGGGACCACGAACGGCGGCGATGTTGGCCGCTGCGTCCCTGACCGCGAGCGTGGTGCCAGCAGCGTCGGCCGAGCCACCGACGCGGCCCGACCTCACCACCACGTCGGTCACCGTCACAGCCGCGGCGAAGCCCGGCGAGGCCATCTCCGTCTCGACGACGGTGAAGAACGCCTCCAAGCGCAAGGCGCCGGCCACCCGGACGACGTACGCGCTGTCGACAGACACGTCCGCCGGCGGCGACATCACGCTGCCGGGGACGAGCAAGGTCAAGGCGCTGAAGCCGGGAAGGAGCGCGTCGGTGAAGACAGCTGTGGCGCTGCCCGGCAGCACCCCGGACGGCAGCTACTTCGTGATCGCCTGCGCTGACGCCGCGAAAAAGGTGCGGGAGAGCAGGGAGAAGAACAACTGCCGCGCCTCCGACGCACCCGTCGAGGTCTCGGGCGACATCGAGGGAACCCTGTCCGGGACCCTCACCTTCACGGACGTCGGCGCGAGCAGCACGGGCCTCTGGGACACGTGGAACCGCTCGGCCCAGGCCACCGTGCACATGTCGGTCAGTGGTCCCCGGCTCGACGAGGTGTTCGCCTCCACGGGCAGCACCTACACGGTCAACGGCACGCGGGACGACGCCAACACCGCCCCCGGCTGCCAGCGTCGGCGCAGCGAGACAGGTGGAGGCACCCTGGCCTACACCGGCAACCCGTACACCGACAACGTGCAGGGCAAGTTCACCAAGACCGACCTCAGCGGCCTGGGACTGCTCGTCACCATGCCCTACACCGCGGTGACCACCGAGTCGGGCTGCGAGGAGCCCAGGACGACCACCTCCTCGTCGATCGACCTCAACGACATCACGCTCACCCAGGTCAGCCGGACGGCGACCAGCGTGACCTACCGGGTCTCGGAGTTCCTCGGGCCCTACAGCGGTACGTCGGAGTGGGACTCCATCACGGGCGACCTCGTGCTCACCCTCACGTGACCCCCGACTGACGGTCCAGGCGCGACCGGGTATCGCACCCGCAGGCCACGACGTAGCCCGGGCTTCATCGTTGGCTCAGGCCCGGGTGCTCTGGAAGCGGGCACCCGGGCCGCTCGACGACATGCGAGAGCCAGGCTCGGGGTCAGCCGATCGACAGCGGCAGGGCGAACTGGTTGCCCGTCGTCGCCGGCAGTCCCAGCTCGTCGGTCGTGGCCGAGCGCATCTTCCAGGCGGTCTGGTTGGGCTGGCTGGCCGGGACGCCGCAGTTCCAGCCGCTTGCGCCCGAGTTGTCGAAGCCCCCGATGACGGGCATCGCGGCCGAGGTGGCGTAGCCATCGGCGACCGTGCCGATCACCATCCACTGGTTGAGCGAGTGCGAGTAGACCGCGCTCTTGCCGTACATCGTCTGCGGCGTCGAGCTGCCAGCGTTCCAGTAGGCGTCACCCGAGCAGCTGCCGGTGTAGTAGAGCTGGCCCTTGGCGGCCTGGCCGTCCCAGCCGACGTTGACGATGTAGCCGGTCGAGGTCTTGATCAGCACTCCCCGGCTGTACTGGGCGACCCCGTTGCCGCCGACGGGCGAGCCCGCGGACACGATCGTGCCGAGGGTCACGCCGTTGCGGTCCTTGAGGACGGCGCCGCTGCCCGCGGCACCCGCAGGGCCGGCCGGACCTGTGGCGCCCGCGGCGCCCTGCGGACCGGTCGCACCGGTGTCGCCCTTCGGCCCCTGCGGACCGATCGGACCCAGCGGTCCGATCGGGCCCTGCGGACCGGTGGCGCCGGCGGTGCCCTGCTGACCGTTGGCACCCGGCGCGCCCACGGCCCCTGTCGCGCCAGTCGCACCAGTCGCACCGGCCGCACCGGCAGCTCCCGTCGCGCCGGTGTCGCCCTTCGGTCCGACCGGACCGCGGAGGTTCACGACGGCGGCCCAGCCGCCGGCGGTCTTCTCGTAGGCGTCGTAGGTGGTGGTGTTCAGGTACCAGTCGCCCACGACACCCGTGGCGGCCGCCGGGGCGGTCGTGCCCTGGAGCCACTTGGTTCCGTCGACGCCGGTGTCTCCCTGGTCTCCCTGGTCGCCCTGGTCACCCTTCGCGCCGGTGTCGCCCGTGTCACCCTTGGCGCCGGCGTCACCCTCCGCGCCCTGTGCTCCCGTGTCGCCCTTGGCGCCGGTGGCACCGAGTGCGCCCGCCGCTCCCTGCGGACCCACCGCTCCGGGCGCGCCGGTGGCGCCCATGATGTTGACACGCAGCTCCCAGCCCGACGGGGTGTTCTTGTAGGCGTCGCCGGTGGCGGTATCGAGGTACCAGTCCCCCACGACGCTGCCCTCGTCGGTCGGTGCCCCGACACCCGAGTTCCACCGAGTCTTCAGCGTGGCCACGGCCTCGGTGCTGAGCTGGCGGGTCTCGATGGTGCGGTTCTTGATGTCCGCGGACGTGATCGAGCCGTCCTTGATGTCGCGGCCCGTGATCATGGCACCGGCGGTGGCGCCGCCGACACCCGCCGAGACGATCAGGGCACCGGCGACGACCAGGGCAGGAATGGTGCGGCCCTTGAGGCGGGCAGGGATGGACAAGGGCACGACGAGGACTCCCGGAGTGGGGTGGCGCCCACCCGGTTGGCGGCGCGGCGACTGGAGCCTGTCAGCGTCTCGGACGCGTGTCCGGCGAATGGAGCAAGAACGCGAATCGGTGGCGGCCGCGTCAGACTCGGTGCTAGCGCCGGGCGAGATCGCGGCCCCCACCTCGCCGCCCCGGGCGGCGTCGGGCTCGCCCTCTCCTCGCTGCTGTTCGTGGCCGGCGCCGCGACCAGTCCGCCCCAGGAGGACGGCAGCGCGGGGGCCCACATCGAGTCCCTGGGTGCGGATCCCTTCCTCGCCGGTCTCTCGGGGAACCTCTTCCACTGGGTCGATCCAGTTCACCGGCCTGCTCTACAGCGACTGGGTGCTCCCGGCGCTCGACCACCAGCTGTTGCTGCCGATGATCGCGTTCGGGGTCGTCGGCGGCCCGCTCGGGATCACGTTGGCTCTCGCGTGCTACGCGCCGTCGTACGTCGTGGGCTGGCGGCTCGTGCAGCGTGCCCGAGTGCACGCCTGACGGCGCAACCATCGGCGACGACAGCCTCCTGCGACGAGGACCCGCCTACGACACGGGCGGGTGGTCGGCGTGCCTCAGCCGCGAGCATCCACCAGACGTGCCAGCTCGGTGCGCGAGCCCACGCCGACCTTGCGGAAGATGTTGCGCAGGTGGCTCTCCACCGTCTTGGTCGACAGGAAGATCCGCTGGGCTATCTCCGGGTTGGTCAGCCGGTCCACCACGAGGTCGGCGATCTCGCGCTCGCGTGCGGTGAGTGAGGCGAGCCCCGCGACCCCGGATCCCGGTGAGGTCCTCCGGTGGGGTCGCCGCCCCACCCGTCCGAGCTCGCGCTCGGCCTCGTCGCGGAAGCGACGTGCGCCGCAGGCGTCCAGCGTGGCGGCCGCCTCGGTCCAGAGCGCGACAGCGCCCTCGAGGTCGCCCGTCCCTTCTACGGCTCGACCTGCGAGGGTCCTGGCCCGGGCAGCGTCGACCCGGGCGCCGACGAGGTCCGCAGCGGTTGCCGCGGCGCGGGCCGCCTCGGCCGCTCGAGCGTGGTCGCCGCCGGCCAAGGCACACGCCGCCACCGCCCGGCGAGCCAGGGACTGCGCGAACGGCAGCCCCACGACGTCCGCCCACGCGGTGGCGCCAGCGGCACATTCCTCTGCCCGGCGTACGTCACCGCGCGCCACGTGGGCACGTACGGCGATGTCGAACGCGTAGGTGCGCCACCCGCCGGGGATCCCCGTCAGCTGGGCCCCGCCGCAGGTGGCGTACAACGTCTCGAGCGCGAGCTCTGGGCGCCCGCTCTCGACCTCGATGAAGGCCAGGACCGCTCCCGCCCACGCCTCGATGCCGGTGTTGGAGCGGCGCCCAGCCAGCTCGAGGCTCTCGCGCCCGCGGTCGGATGCCTCCTCGAGGCGGCCTGCGACGGCCAGCGCGAAGGCCAGGTTGAACAGGCCCCAGGCCGTGGTCTCCGGACGCCGGGCAGCGCGCGCCGCCTCGACCATGGTGTCGCAGTGGCGGATCGACTCCTCCACCCGACCGGCGACCCACAGTGCCGTGCCATAGGCCGGGCCGAGGGTGGGGACGGCCCACATGTCCCCGCTGGCCAGAGCGAGTGCGAGACCGCGGGCACCGTGCGCGATGCACGCGTCGTAGCGGTCGAGGTAGAGCTCGGCACCGGCCATCCCACCCAGGACGTCGAGTCGGCGGGCGAGGTCGGCGTCGGTGAGGAGCGGCAGCAGCTCGAGGGCGGAGCCGAGGTGGGCCTCCGCAGCCTCGGTGGCTCCCCCCAGAGCATGGGCGAACGCCGCACCGGCGTGGGCGGCAGCGCTCAGGACCGGCTTCTGCAGTCGTTCGGCCTCGCTCGCCGCGGCGGACGTCCAGGACCTGACCGCCTCGTGGTCGCGGTTGTAGAAGGCGTCGAGCACCATGGCGACCATCACCGAGACCGCCGGCTCGCTCCGGCGGTCCAGTGGCTCGAGCGTCCGGACCAGGCGACGATGAGCGTCGGCGTACCGGCCCAGCCCCTGCTCGATGGCGACACTCGTCAGCGCGAGCTCCACGCGGGTGGCGTCGTCGGTCGCGAGCTCCAGCGCCTCGACGGCCGATGCCAGCGCGGCCTCGGGCTCGCCGAGCGCGGCGAGCAACGGCGGCTGCCGCCGCGCCAGACGCAGCCGTTGGCTCGGGTCCGCCGTTCCGGGAAGCAGTCGCAGTGCAGTGCCCAGCCACCGCACGGCGCTCGCGGGGGCGCGTGCGGCTGCCTGGTCGGCCGCCTCGACCAGCACGTCGACAGCCTCCTGGTCCCCCACTCGTGCGGCGTGCTCCAAGTGGCCCGCGAGATCGGTGGCCGGCGCGCCGAGTTCCGCGAGGCCGGCGACGCACCGCTCGTGCAGCGCGAGCCGTCGCCCCGGAGGCAGCGCGTCGTAGACGGCGCGACGCACCAGCGGGTGGCGGAACGCGAACTGCCGAGGGACGTCGCCGCTCTCGACGATGCCGCGCAGGACGAGCTGGTCGATGAGCTCGTACGCGCTCTGCTCGTCCACCCCGGCGACCCAGCCGGCGAGGTCCAGCCCGAACGGGTCGCCCACCACGGCCGCGCCCTCGGCCAGGCTCCGGGCCGGCCCGGCACGGTCGAGCTCCGCCAGGATCGCCTGCGAGATCGCAGGCGGGAGCCCATCGTCCAGCTGCGGGGCGTGCTCTCCGGTGCCCGCCAGCGTGAGCAGGTAGAAGGGGTTGCCACCGCTCACACGGTGCAGCTCCTCGGCCGAGCGACGGTCCGTCACGCCCATCAGGTCGCCCACCTGCTGGACGTCGAGGGGGTTCACCTCCACGTACCTGGCGACCCCGTCGAACACCGCGCGCGCCACGTCGGCGGCCAGGTCGGCGTCCACCTGCCGTGGTCGGTAGGCACCCACGAGCAGCAGCCGGGCCGCGCCGGGGCGACGCAGCAGGAAGGCGAACAGCTCCAACGAGGAGCGGTCGGCCCAGTGCAGGTCGTCGAGCACCAGCACGAGCGGACGCTCCCGCGACACGAGCTCCAGCAACCTGCGGATCGCTGCGTAGCCGCTCACCCGGTGCTCGGGCGTCCCCACCGACACCCCGCCGGCAGGAACGCGGATGCCGAGCGACGGGAAGAGCGTCGCAAGGCGAGTCCGGTCCTCGTCGCTCATCGCCTCCAGCACCGTCTCGTCCAAGGCGTGCAGGTGTGCGTCAAGGGCGTCGACGAACGGGCCGAGCGGGTGCTGCTCGAACTCCGAGGCGCGCCCGGTGAGAACGAAGCCACCCAGCTCGTCCACCCTCGTGCGCAGCGTGCTGAGCAGGAACGTCTTGCCGATCCCCGGCTCCCCGGCGACGACGACGGCCGTGCTGTCACCGCGGAAGGCTTCGTGCACCGCACGCATCAGTGCCTTCAGCTCGCCATCACGTCCGACAAGTCCAGCGCGCAGCACGCCTCCCCCTCCTCGCTCGCTCAGGATAGGACGAGAGTGCCGTCGGCCTCCATGCCTGAGACGAGGTACGTCCACGACGCCGCCTCCCGCAGTGCGGGGCCTGGCCCGACACGGCTCAGGGTGCGCCTCAGGGTGTCCGCCCGATGTCGGTGCGCCGGCTCGTCGACACCATCGACAGGTGCCTCGATTCAGACTCTGCCACCACCACACACCCGACGAGTGCGCCGCCGCCATGGCGTCCTGGCGCGTCTTCGCGAGCCCCCTGCGTGGGCAGTCGGCGACGGCGTCCTGCGCTCACGGTGGCCACCACGTCTGGTTCGACGTCGAGGCACCCGACCGGGAGGCAGCCCTGTCGCTGCTTCCCGGCTTCGTCGCCCACCGCACGGAGGTCGTGCGCGTGGCCGAGCTCGACCTGCCCTGAACACCGTCCGAAGGAAACCGTCATGACGTTCACCACCTCACCTGCGCCTGTCCACCGGTCGTCGACTGCTGCCGTCGCGCTCATCCTCGGCAAAGCCGGACGCGCCGGCGCATGAGTGACCCACTGTCCGCGGCTCTCAGCCTGCTCGGCGTCGCAGCGCTGGTCATGGCGCTGTGTCTCGGAGGGACGCTCGTCGCGGCCGAGACCTGGCACGTCCGTCGGCGCGGCCGGACCGCTCGCAGCCCGAGGGCGTCGGCGCAGCCGTCCACGTCCTACGGCGCTCCCCCACAGCCGACACGAGTGCATTCGGGCGGAAAGCCATGAACACCGCGCGCAGGCTGGCCGTCGCCGCCGTCCTGGTCATGGGCGCGTCCCTGGCCGTCCAGGGATCGGCCGTGCTCACCCACCCGATGTTCGCCGAGCTCGGCGCGAGCGGGGTCTCGGGGTTGCGCTTCC
Organism: Nocardioides renjunii; assembly: GCF_034661175.1. Classification (NCBI taxonomy): domain Bacteria; kingdom Bacillati; phylum Actinomycetota; class Actinomycetes; order Propionibacteriales; family Nocardioidaceae; genus Nocardioides; species Nocardioides renjunii. Next base: position 2,310,628 of record NZ_CP141058.1, read on the forward strand.
TCCTGGCCGCCGGTCTTGCTGTCGCGCTGGTGCGACCGCGCTGGGCCGGGCGCTCCACGACCTCATGGACGTGGATCGTCATCTACGGCTCCATCATCGCGGCCATGAACGTGGCGATGTACCGCGCCCTCGAGCACCTTCCGCTCGGAGTCGCAGTCACCATCGAGCTCCTCGGTCCACTGGCCCTGGGCGCGACCCGTCTGCCGCGCCGTTGGCTGCGTGGGCTTCCCCTCGTCAGCGTCGCCGGTCTCGTCCTCGTTGCCCGACCCGACAGCGACCTCCCGGTCATCGGGCTGGTGTTCGCAGGCTGTGCGGCCGCAGCCCTGGCGGCGTACGCCGTGGTCGCTGAGCGGATCAGCACCATGACCACGGGCAACGGCTGGGACGAGCTCGCCCTGGCCCTGGTGGTCGCCGCCGCGTGGACACTGCCGCTCTCGTGGCATGCCTTGCCGACACTCGGGGTGACCCACCTGCCCCGGCTGCTCGTCGCCGCAGGGGTCGGGGTGCTGCTGGCCTTCAGCCTCGACTTCCTCGCCGTGCGCCGAAGCTCCGCCCGCATCGTCGCCGTGCTCCTGTCGTTCGACCCGGTCCTCGGAGCCGCCCTCGGGTGGGTGTTCATGGCGCAGACCCTCAGCGTGGCGACGCTGCTCGGCATCGGCCTCATCGTGACCGCCGGCGTGGCGACCTGCGCATGGCACACAGAAGGCACCAGCCGAGCTGGGCACGAAGGGACAGCAGCGACCGGGCGGCTGGGCAGTGCCGGTGATTGAGAGCTGGTTGAACGGGGCACCAGTGTCGTGGACTGTCCGGGTGATGTGGGGGCAAGACCCGGCAGCCCGGCCCGGGCGCTCGACTCGAGCGCCCGGGCCACCTGCTCCTAGCAGCTGCGGCGTCGGGTCGCGGTCGCCACGAGGACGCGGCCATGGGCGAAACTCCTCTGGCGCACCTGACTTCAAGTCGATAGAGTCAGACCGTGGAGATCGCCCGGCGTCTTCTCGGACGGCACGCAGAGCAGGAGCAGATGCGCGTCCTCCTGGGTCATGCCCGCAACGGTCGGGGTGGTGCGCTCTTCGTCACGGGCGAACCGGGCATCGGCAAGACGACACTCCTCGATGCGACCACAGCCAGCTTGCCCGGGATGCGGCTGCTGCGGGTGAACGGCTTCGAGGCGGAGGCGACGATCCCGTTCGCTGGGTTGCAGCGGCTCGCCATCCCCCTACGTCCGCACTTCCACAAGCTGCCTGAGAATCACCGCAACGCGATGCGGATCGCTGCGGGCGCGGCAGAAGGGGCGCCGCCCGACCGGTTCCTGGTCGGGCTCGGCGTGCTGGGGCTCCTGGCTGCGGCGGGCGACGCGGAGCCCGTCGCCTGCGTGATCGACGACGCACACCTGCTCGACTCCGAGTCGCTGGACGTCCTGGGCTTGGTGGCGCGCCGACTCGAGGCGGAGTCAGTCGCGCTCGTCCTGGCGGCCCGAGACACGTCGCACCTCGAAGCGCAGCTGGCCGGGGTTCCCGTCCTTCGCCTTGCAGGTCTCGAACCCGAATGGGCGCTGCGGCTGTTGACGGCATCGCTTCCCGACGCGATCGACCCGGCTGCCGCGGCGCAGGTCGTGGCTGCAACAGGAGGCAACCCGCTTGCCCTCGTCGACCTGGCCAGCGAGCTGAGCGCCCGACAGCTGACCGAGAGCAGCCTGGCCGACGAGCCCCTGCCCATCGGACACCACCTGGAGACGCTGTACCTGCGCCGCATCCGCCACCTCTCGGGCGACCTGCAGCTGTGGCTGCTGCTCGCTGCTGCTGACTCGACCGGCAGCATCGACCTCGTCCGTGCCGCCGGCCACGCGTTGGGGCTCCCCGGTGATCCGGTCGAGGAGGCGGAGTCCGAGGGCCTCGTCGAGCTGGGGCGGACGATCGCTTTCCGGCATCCGTTGGTGCGCTCCGCTGCCTACAACGCTGTGCAGGGCGCGCAGCGGCGGCGCGCGCACCGTGCGCTCGCGTTGGCTGCCGAGGAGCTCGGACTGCTGGAGCTGGAAGCCTGGCACGCTGCCAAGGCCACGCTCGGCACCGACCCCGACGTGGCCGACAGGCTGGAACGTGTCGCGGACACGGCCGGGCGACGAGGAGGCCTCGCGTCGCGTGCCCGCGTGCTGGCGACGTCCTCGACCCTCACACCACCAGGGCAGGTGAAGTTCACGCGACTCGTAGCGGCTGCCGAGGCGGCGCTCGCGTCGGGCGCCGCCCAGCTGGCCAAGTCCTACCTGGACGACGTCGACGAAGACGCTCTGGATCCGATCTCGCGCGGGCGGCTCGTCTCGACCCGAGCAAGCATCGCGTTGTTCACGGCCGACCCGGCCCTCATGGAAGCCGGCGCCCAGATGCTGGCAGCAGCGGAGTGCTTCCACGGTCATGACGTGGCACTCGAGCAGGACGCCCTCATCAAGGCGTTCGAGTACACGCTGCCGGCAGAGCGCCTGGCACAAGGGCTGACACTGTCCGAGCTCGGCGCTCGGCTCCACAAGGGAGCCGAGCTGCGCCAGGGAACGGCCGGCACCATCCTGCGCGGACTGAGCGCGCACATCCTGCTCCCCTACGAGCACGCGGTGCCGTTGATGCGCAGCGCCGTCGACACGATCCTCGCGTTGGACGCTTCCGAGCTCCTGCGGTACGGCGCCACCAGTGTGGCTCTCACGACAGCGCTGTGGGATGCCACCGCCCGTCGCGAGTGCCTCACCCGCACTGCCACAGCAGCCCGAGACGCCGGTGCCCTGCAGCTGCTGGACTCGACGCTGTGGATCATGTCGCTGGCGGAGCTGACAGGCGGCACACCGCGCCACGCCCGCCAATACATCGAGCAAGTGCGCGAGCTGCGGCGAGCGATCGGCTACGACGCCGAACACGTCATCAACGTCGCCCTGCTGGCCTGGGCGGAGGCACCGCGACCGCAGGTGGAGACGATCGCCGAGGGCGCCGGCGCGATGGGCTTCGGCGGGGTGCAGTCCGCGGGGGCGGCTGCCCTGGCCGTCCGGGACCTCGCCGAAGGCGACTACGAGCAGGCCTACCGCCGGCTCAAACCACTCATCGAGGACCCGTTCCTCCAGGTGACCCCGCTCGAAGTACCTGACTTCGTCGAGGCGGCGTGCCGCAGTGGCCGCGCCCACGAAGCCACCTCGCACGTGACACATCTCGAAGAGCTGGCCTCCGCCAACGGCTCGCCGTGGACCCAGGGCGTGGCCCACCGATCTCGGGCGCTCATCGAGGAGGACGCAGAACCGCACCACCAAGCAGCCATCGAGACGCTGACCCCGACCGACCTCGACATCGAGCTCGCCCGGGCCCACCTGCTGCATGGTGAGTGGCTGCGACGGAACAGGCGCCGGCGTGATGCACGCGAGCAGCTCCACACCGCCTTGCGCCTCTTCGAACAGGGACAAGCCCCGGCCTTCGCGCAGCGAGCGCGCGCCGAGCTGAGCGCGATAGGCGACCGGCAGCCTGCAAGAGGCTCGCGAGACAACCTCGATCTCACTCCCCAGCAGCTGACCGTCGCCCGGCTGGCGGCGAACAACCACACCAACGCCGAGATCGCCGCCACCATGTTCCTCAGCCCCAACACGGTCGACTACCACCTGCGCAAGGTGTACCAGAAGCTGGGGATCTCCTCGCGACGCCAGTTGGCGGAGCGCCTCGGAGCCGACACCTAGCAGCAGGACACGGCCGGCGGGTCAGCAGCGCGACGGCCGCCGCCACGACTACGAGCGACACGTGGTCCAGCGCCGTCCGGTCTGCCTCACGCTCGGACACACCCCGAGCCAAGGAGGCCCCCATGCCCTTCGTGACCGCCGACGACGGCGCCCAGATCTTCTACAAGGACTGGGGCACAGACGGCACCCCAGTTCTGCTCAGCCACGGCTGGCCACTCAACGCCGACGCCTGGGAGTCCACCGCCCGCTACCTCGCCGAGCACGGGCACCGGGCGATCGCACACGACCGACGAGGACACGGTCGCTCCACCCAGACCTGGCACGGCAACGAGATGGACACCTACGCCGACGACCTGGCCTGTCTGATCGATGCGCTCGACCTCGCAGACCTGACGCTGGTCGGCCACTCCACCGGCGGTGGCGAGGTCGTGCACTACGTGGGCCGACACGGAACAGCTCGAGTCGCCAAGCTGGTCCTTGTCTCGGCCGTGCCCCCACTCATGCTCCGGAGCGACGACAACCCCGAAGGTCTTCCTGTCGAGGTGTTCGACGAGATCCGCGCCGGCGAGGCCGCCAACCGGTCCCAGCTCTATCGCGACCTGGCCGACGGCCCCTTCTTCGGCCACAACCGCAACGACGTGGCCCAAGGCTTCCGGGACGCTTTCTGGCTGCAGAGCATGGCGTGCGGGCACCGGGCCGCCTTCGAGTGCATCGCCGCCTTCTCGGCCACCGACTTCAGACCCGACCTGGACAAGGTCGACATCCCCACCTTGGTCGTCCACGGCGACGACGACCAGATCGTCCCGTTCGAGGTGGGCGGCAAGCGTTCCGCGGAGATGGTGGAGGGCGCCGTGCTCAAGGTCTACGAAGGAAGCGGCCACGCGCTGCCGGACACCGACCGCGACCGCCTCCACACCGACCTGCTCGAGTTCATCAACGCCTGAAAGGAAGCAACCTCATGGACGACACGACCCACGAGACCATCGTCCTCGTGCACGGACTGTGGATGACCCCCCGCAGCTGGGAGCACTGGGTGACCTACTACGAAGCCAGAGGCCACACCGTGCTCACTCCCGGCTACCCGGGCTTCGACATCGAGGTCGAGGGCCTGCGGGCCAACCCCCAGATCATCGCGGACCTGACCGTCCCGGAGACGGTCGACCACATCGCCGCGGTGATCCAGTCGCTACCCGCGCCGCCGATCATCATGGGCCACTCCTTCGGCGGCACCCTCACCCAGCTCCTGCTGGCGCGCGGGCTCGGGTCGGCAGGCGTCGTCATCGACTCGGCCCCCACCGAGGGCGTGCGGGTCAATCCGATCTCTCAGGCCAGGTCGCTCTTCCCGGCGCTCAAGAACCCCGCGAACCGCCGCAAGGCCGTCGGCTTCACCCCCGAGGAGTTCCACTACGCCTTCACTAACACCCTCTCCGAGGAGGACTCCCGAGCCGTCTGGGACCGCTACCACATCCCCGCTCCCGGGAGCTGGGTCTGGGAGTTCGGTCTGTTCGCGAACTTCAAGCCCGGCCACCAGGACACGTGGGTCGACTACAGCGCCGACCGGGCACCGTTGCTGTTCCTCAGCGGATCGGAGGACCACATCATGCCGCCCTCGGTGAACAAGTCGAACGCCAAGCACTACCACAAGTCCCCCGCGGTGACCAACTACTACGAGTTCGAGGGTCGCGACCACTGGACGTGTGCCGCGCCGGGGTGGGAGGCCGTCGCCGACCACGCCCTGGCATGGGCGCAGGACCACGCACGCGGCCCGAAGGCGGCAGTCCCCGACGCCTGAGCCGTGTCACCCACCGACGGGTCCGACCCCACCCGCCCCGGGTGCGGTCGGACCCGTCCTCGACTGCTGGACCGAGCCATCGCGAGTGCTGATGGTGCGGACGAAGCACACGCTGCCGCACCACGTACGAACTACAGTGACGAGGTGTCCATGAACCTCGAGGGGGCGCTCGCCCATCGTGACAACAGACCCGTGGGTGCCTACTGCTCCATCGAGCGAGCCCTCGACGTGCTGAGCACTCGATCCGCCATGCTGGTGCTGCGCGAGGCGTTCTACGGGGCCACTCGCTTCGAGGAGTTCGCCGCCCGCGCCGACCTCACGGACGCCACCACCGCGGCCCGCCTCCGCGACCTCGTCCGAACCGGCATCCTGGACACACGCCCATACCAGGAACCCGGCCAGCGCCGTCGGCACGAGTACGTCCTGACACCAGCCGGGAACGACCTGATGCCTGCGCTGTTCGCGCTGCTCCAGTGGGCCAACCGCCACGACCCCCCGCCGTACCCCCCGCAGCTCACCCACCACCAGTGCGGCCAACCCGTCAGCATCGAGGCCCGCTGCGAGGCAGGACACCCGGTGACGACGGACGACATCACCGTGACGGCTGCAGGCCCCTTCGGGCTGGACGATCCCATCGCGCCGGACGGCTAGCCCACCCGGGCGCCGTTGCTGGGATCGACGAGGTGGTCGACCGGTGCGTGGCATGCGCCCGCGCACAGCAGACGTGGGGCCGGCGCACGCGCCGGCCCCACGTCTGTGCCACTACCGTGCGGCTCGCTGGATCAGCTTCGTGACCGCTCGCGGGTGACTCATCATCACCACGTGCGAGCTGTCCACCTCCACCACCTGCGCACCGGCCCGCTCCGCCATGGCCCGTTCGGCCTCCGGCGGGATGATGCGGTCCTGGGTGGCCACCATGTACCAGCTCGGGATCTCAGCCCATGCCGGAGGCCCGGAGGGAAGCCCGAGCGCGGCCAGGGCCCCCGGGCGCTGGGTCGCCGCCATGAAGCGAGCGGTCCTTCGCGGCAGGTCTTGGGCGAAGAGCCGGGGGAACCACGCAGGGTCGATGTAGGCGTCGGCGTCCCCCTCCGCCGCCCCGGGGAACGGCCGCAGCACCAGGTGGTCTGTCACGACCGTGTCCCCACCGCCCAGGTGGTTGGCCTCCGCGACGCTCTCACCCTCTGCCGGAGCGTACGCGGCGACGTACACCAGCGACTTCACGTCAGGGTTGCCGGTCGCCGCGTTGCTGATCACCACGCCGCCGTAGGAATGACCGACCAGGACGATCGGGCCCTCGACGGTGCTCAGGAACGTCCGGAGGTACTCACCGTCGGCGCCGGGTCCGCGCAGCGGGTTCGAGAACGCCAGCACTGGATAACCCTGGTCCATCAGCTGGGCGGCGACCTGACTCCAGCCGCTGGAGTCCGCGAAAGCGCCGTGGACCAGCACCACGGTCGGCTTGGCGCGGTGCGGCCCGTCCGGGCCGCTGTCGTGGGCGGAAGCACGCGCGCGCTCCCCCGGTGGCGATGCCGCTCCTGCGGCGCCGAGCAGCACTCCCACCAGCACCAGCGCCAGCACCACTGCGCTCAACGGACGGGACAACATCTTTCGCATCATCGGGACTCCTCGAGGTCGAAGGGTGACTCGCTGATCGTCGGCGGACACACGCCGTGTCGGACCACGTACGCCTCGTAGTCCCCTCGGCGAGGGCCGACAGGTCTCTGGTGGGCCGGCCAACCAGCTCGGGCCCGCAGCCCCCGTCCGGGGCGCCGGGCATCTCCATCCCCGTGCCACGATGCGGAACGGCGTGCTCGAGCTTCCTGTGGTGGTCCTTGAGCCAGCCTTGAGCCGTTCTGGCCATCCATGCGCACACCGGTTGCTACGTTGATCGAGCTCATTCCGGGGGGCGGTCCGACCAGTTACCGAGGATGCGATGTCCGGTGCCGCGAGAGTCACGCTGACGCTGTCGCCTGAGCCGGTTGCGGCCAGCCGCGCGCGCCATGCCGTGCGGGAGGCGTTGACCGAGTCGGGTGCTGAGCACCTGCTCGACGCGGCGCAGCTGGTCGTGTCCGAACTGGTGACGAACGCCGTCGTGCATGCGGGCACGCCCGTCCACGTGCGTGTCACCGCGGAGACCGATGCGGTGCGCGTCGAGGTGGAGGACGCCAGCCCGCACCTCCCGGCCGAGCGGAGCAGAACGGTCACAGCCGGCACGGGCCGCGGTCTCAAGCTCGTCACGGAGCAAGCCGACCGCTGGGACGTCGTAGCCACCGGCGAAGGCAAGATCGTCTGGTTCGAGATCGGAGTTCTCTCCGTCCCGTTCGCGGGACACCGGAGGCCCGCCACGCCGCCACCGCGAGTGACGCCGGTGGTCCTGCGTCACGTTCCGCTGCTGATGCACTGGGCATGGCAGGAACATGCGGCGGCACTGTTGCGCGAGTACCTGTTGTTCCGCCTGGACAAGGACGACGCGGCGATCGACGACCACGCGGCCGCGAGCACTGCACTCAACGTGCTGGACGCCCAGCTGCCCAGACCGGAGCTCCCGGAGGATCCCGACGCCCTGCTGGCAACCGTCGTGGAGCCGCAGGCCACGTGCGACGAGGTGGTCGTGCTGGTCCCGACCGTCTCGGTGCATCACTTCGTGGTGTTGGACGACCTCCTGGAGCGGGCCATCGCAGCCGCGCACGACGGTCGACTGCTCAGTGCGCCCATCCAGCCGGAGATCCGTCAGATGCGTGCCTGGCTCTGCGCCCAGGTGGGCAAGCAAGCAGCGCACGGACCGCCCACCCCGTGGCGGCCCGCCGCGAATCCCGGCGTTGACATCGGTGACGTCCTCGACCGTCGGCCGGCGTACGCGCGGCTCCTCGCTCCGGACTCGCTCGCACTGGTCACGAGCGACGCCCACGTCATCCTCGCCGTCTCCCCACGCCTGGTGAGCTTCCTGCGCTACCGCGAGTCGTCCGAGCTCCTCGGACGACGCGTGCTGGCGGTGGTTCCTCCCCGGTTCCATCAGGCCCACGTCGCCGGTGCCACGCTGCACGCCACCAACGGGCGTGACGTGCTGCTGCACCAGTGGGTGTCGGTTCCCGTTGTTCGCGCCGACGGCGGGGAGTCCCTCGTGGAGCTGCACGTGGAGCCACAGCACGTGGGTGACGAACGCGTCTTCGTCGCCGAGTTCCGGGAGCTGTGAGCGCGGCCGGGCGAGAGCAGTGTGGGCAGCAGGCGCGATGCGCGGCGGCGGTCCCTCCCGTCTCGGCCGATGCGGCACCGCAGCTGAACCTGCTGGACGAGACGCGCCCTATCGCTCACCCAGCCCATTTGGTAGGCATTCCGGACGACCGCCAGCGAGGGAGGCCCACCATGTCCGACCGTCCGCACCACCCACCGTCCCATCCGGTCGCACGCCGCCGTCGCCTCGCCGCCACCGCAGCTCTCGCGATGACTGCTGTGCTCGCACCGGCGACCGACGTGTCGACGGCCGGCGCCGCCCCGCCTAGCACCTCGTCACCGGCCGGCGCTGCTCCTCGCGCCGCTGAGATCTCGACCGGCGCACTGGACCGGCTGGTCCAACGCCTCCGCACGGACGGCAAGGCCGTCGCTGTCACCGCCGAGCTGCGCCGCGGCGCCCGGACGTGGACGTTCGACGCCGGTCGAGCCCGCCGGGCACCTGCCCGGACGGTGCAGCCAGGCAGCAGCTTCCGAGCCGCCAGCGTCACCAAGCAGCTCGTCGCGGTCCTCGCGCTGCAGCTCGTCGAGAAGGGGACGTGGACCCTCGACACCACCATCGGCGACGTCGACCCGGGCCTGTGGCCCGGCCGGGAGGCGATCACCGTTCGCCAGCTGCTGAGCCACACCAGCGGCATGCCTGACCACCTCGGCGCGGTCGTCGCGGAGGCGACGACCGGTCGGAAGTTCGTGCGCGCCATCTCGCGGCGCTCGACCGACCAGGAGATCATCGCCCTGGGACGAAGCCTGCCGTGGGCGGCCGAGCCGGGCACCTTCTCCTACAGCAACACCGGCTACGTCGTGGTCGGCCAGATGCTCGAACGGGCCACCGGCACATCGGTCCGCCGTCTCGTCGAGCGACGGATCCTGCGACCGGTCGGCATGACGGACAGCGCCTTCGCCGTGAGCAAGAGCTCTCCACGGCCGGGCCTGCACGAGTACGCCCGATGGCCAGGACGCACCCTCGACCTCCGCTCGTTCGAGCCGTCCCTCTTCTCCTCGGCCGGGGCACTGGTGTCCACCGCCCGCGACCTCAACGAGTTCCGACGCGCGCTCGAAGCCGGCGAACTCATCGGCAAGCGATGGGTACGCGTCATGCAGCATCCGCTGACCGACCAGGGCTACGGACTCGGCAGCTACCGCCTGCCGAGCCCCTGCTCGTCCGGGCCGCGGTGGGTGCATGGTCACGACGGCGGGTCGTTCGGCACACTGACGTTCTCGGTCGGGCTCGGCGGCAACCGGCAGCTCACCATCGCCATGACCGGCCGCGGCTACACCGAGGACACGATCACCTCCCAGAGCCGTCTGCTGCAGAAGTTCGCCTACACCGCGCTGGCCGCCACCTGCGCCGACGACCGCAAGGACCGGCGGAAGGACCGGCGCCCGGGCGGGGCTCCTGAGTGGCCGCAGCTCCTGGACGTGGTGGCCGCGCGGGCCCCCGCCTCCTGAAGAGAGCCTTCTCGCGGGGTTCGACCCGGAAGGCGGGCGCAATCGGGCCCCCGTGGGTCTTCCCACCGCGTCCGAGCGCGGGGTACAACGAAGGTCCCTCACGCTTTCTCGGACACGGCGGCCACGGTCGCCGGAAGGGACCCACCGATGCACCTCAATTCTCGGGTCGGAGGAGTCGGCGCTGCCCTCGTGACGCTCTCCCGGGCAGCAGCTCTCGCACCGTTCACCTCGTCGGCCTCCTCGGCCGGTTCACCACCAGCGGGTCCACCCGGCGGAGGCGCCGGCTTCCAGGGTGAGGACTCCGCGTCCCGCGACAAGGACGTCCGTGACGGCCGGGCCGCGCCCACCGCCCGGCAGCGGTCCGCGCTGGACGACCTCGACGCCACGGCCCGCTGGAACAAGCTCGGCACACCGGCGGTGCTGATGGCCACCGACACGCCCCTCGCGACGGGGCTTCCCGCCGACCCCGAGACAGCCGCGCTCGAGTTCCTCGCCGGGACCCGCGACGTCCTGGGTCTCACCGCGCGGGGCGCCGAGTCGGTCGAGGTGCTCGCCAGCCGCCCGCTGGGTGAGGACGCCGACGTGGTGATCGTGCGCCAGCAGTTCGGCGACCTCGCCGCCGGTGTCGACGGCATCGCCGCCGTGGGGATGCGCAACGGCTCAGTGCTCTACGTCAGCTCGTCGCTGGCGCGCGACGCGGCGGCGCCGGCGCCGGCCACCCTGACGGAAGCCGACGCCCAGGGCCTCGCCGCGCGCGACGCCGGCATCGCCGACCCCGTCGTCCTCGGCACGACCGAGGTCGCCGTACCGGTGCCGGGGGCCGCGGCCCGCGCCGCCTTCCAGGTGGTGCTGCGTTCGGAGGACGACGAGACCGCCGGCTTCGCCAGCTATGTCGACGCGCGCTCCGGCGAGGTGCTGGTCCGCGAGGACCTCGTCGACCACGACGCCGACAACCCCGAGTGGGAGGTGTTCCCGAGCAGCCCGCCGGTGGACTACTCCTCCCGCGACACCCGGGTGACGTGGTGCTGGACGCCGCTGACGGGGTGTGAGGAGACGGTCGGCACCAGCGCCTCGCTGCCCTGGGACGTCGACCCGACGACCAACCAGCCGACGTTCACCACGCTCGGCAACAACGCCATCGCGGTCGAGAACCGCAACAGCAACAACTCCCGCACCGTCGGCACCGAGACGGCGACACCGTCGCCGACCCGCGACTACGCCGACCCGTGGACCAACCAGTGGTACGAGGAGGGGTGTGACCCCGCGACGTTCGGCTCCCCGCAGAACGTCGACCTCGACGCCGCCCGCGCGAACCTCTTCGCCATGCACAACCGCATGCACGACTGGTCCTACCACCTCGGCTTCGTCGAGAGCACCTGGAACATGCAGAAGGACAACCTCGGCCGGGGTGGTCTCGGTGGTGACTACGAGCAGGGCAACGCCCAGGCCGGCGCCGTCTCGGGCGGTCCGCCGACCTTCGCCGCACGCAACAACGCCAACCAGTTCACCCCGCCCGACGGCCAGGCGCCGATCACCAACATGTACATGTGGCAGCCGATCGCCGGCTCCTTCTACGCCCCGTGCGTCGACGGCGACTACGACATGAGCGTCATCGGCCACGAGTACGGCCACGCGATCACCAACCGGATGATCGCCGGACCGAGCGGCGGCGTCAGCTCGCCGCAGGGCATGAGCGAGAGCTGGAGCGACCAGCTGGCCATGGAGTACCTCCACGAGCACGGCTACGCCGCCCCGGGACTCCAGGCCTTCACGATCGGCCAGTACACGACCGGCGACGCCGTGGCCGGCATCCGCAACTACAACATGAGCCGGAGCCCGCTCAACTACACCGACATCGGCTACGACGTCACCGGACCGCAGGTGCACGCCGACGGTGAGATCTGGACCGCGACCAACTTCGACATCCGGCAGGCCTTCATCGCCCGGTACGGCGCCGGCGACGCGGCCCTCAACAAGTCGTGCGCCAACGGGCAGACCCCGGTCAGCGGCTGCCCGGGCAACCGGCGCTGGATGCAGCTGGTGTTCGACTCGTTCCTGCTGATGGCCAACAGCCAGGTCAGCCAGGTCGACTCCCGCAACGCGATGCTGGCCGCGGACCTGCTCCGCTTCAACGGCGCCAACCAGGACATCCTCTGGAACGCCTTCGCTGCTCGGGGCCTCGGCGAGGGCGCCACCAGCGCCGGCAACGCCGACCCCGACCCCACGCCGAGCTTCCGGTCGGCGTACGCCAGCGAGTCGGCGGTCACCTTCGCTCCGCGCGACGAGCGCGGCCGCCTGGTGCGCGGTGCCCAGCTCTACGTGGGCCACTACCAGGCACGGGCCGTGCCGGTGGCCGACACCGACCCGACCACGGCGCTGCCCGACCGGGTGGAGATGGTGCCGGGCAACTACGAGTTCGTGGCCCGCGCCCCCGGCCACGGCCACGCCCGCATCCCGCTGACGGCGCTCTCCGCCGGCCGGGCCAAGACACTTGCACCGCGGATGGACACCAACCTGGCGTCCGTCACCAACGGCGCGGCGGTCGAGGGCACGGGCACCGACCTGGTCAACCTCGTCGACGACGAGGAGGGCACCCAGTGGGCGGCCCTGGGCGCTCCGGTCGCGCAGCAGCACGTGGTCGTCGACCTGGCCGGCACCAAGCGTCAGGACGTGCGGCGGGTGCAGGTCAGCACCCACCTGCGGCCCGCACGCACCAACCCGGACGGGACCCCGGCCGAGCCGAGCCAGAGCCGCTACTCGGCCCTGCGTCAGTTCGAGGTGTGGTCGTGCTCCATCGCCCGCGGGGTCGACTGCGACGAGCAGGACGAGTTCACCCGGGTGTTCCTCAGCCCGGAGGACGCGTTCCCGGCCACGGCCCCGCGGCCGCGGGCGCCGGACCTCGTCATCCGGTCGTTCGACATCCGACGCACCAAGGCGACCCACCTGTGGCTCCAGGTCGTCACCAACCAGTGCACCGGAGGTCCGGAGTACGCCGGTGAGCAGGACCAGGACCCGCGCGCCGTGACCGACTGCTCGGCGGGCAGCGACCAGGACCTGAACGTACGGGCGACGGAGTTCCAGGCCTTCGGCCGCTGACGTGCACCGCTGACTGAGTCCGGGGCCCCGACACGCTCGCGTGTCGGGGCCTCGGCACGGTCACTTTCGCCCGCCACCACAGGGGGCGGTGCAGCCAGCCCGCGGGACGCAGGTCCGGGAGGCCACTTCTCGGTCGGGCGGACGAGATGTGGATCCCGCGTCATGCCGAGCCGCGCGGCAAGTCATGGGTGGCATGCAGCCCACGACAACGACACGCAGTCCCCGCGCCCGGTCCTCCCAGGAGGGACCAGCGACGAGTGGCGACGACCCCGCAGCGCTGGTGTCTGACGAGGACCACGGGAGCGAAGCGGAACACGATTCGAGCCCGGCTGTGGGCGGGATGGCCGACGACGCCACCGTTCCGCCGTCAGGAGCGCTGCAGCCAGACCCCACGGGGCTGGGAGCACTTGCCTGATGTGTCCGGCGCACCTCCCACGACCCCGTCAGCGTCGTTCCGACATGCTCGACCACCACTGGGGCTGGCGGCCGGAGTGGACCGAGGACCGGCCCTGCTTGTACTGGTACCTGTCCTTCGACCCGGCTCAGGTGGCCCGGGCAGTCCCGTCCGCGCTCCTGGACTCGATCAGTGACACATCGTGGCTCGAGCCGATCCCTCTCCGCTGGATGCACCTGACCTTGTGCGAGGTCGCCTTCGTCGACGAGGTGACCGACGGTCAGGTCGACGAGGCGGTCCGGAGCATCACGCGACGTCTCCCGGCGCTCGACCTCACTGCGCTCACGGTGGGACCCCCCGGGGGGATGGGCAGCGCGGTCGTGCTGGGAGCCCGGCCACGGCAGCAGCTCGCACGATTGCAGCAGAGGCTGTGCGCGCACACCCAGGATGCTCTCGGCCTGACCACGGACCACACGGTCGAGGACGACTTCCAGCCACACGTGAGCCTGGGTTACGTCAATCGCTCCGTGGCGGCAGCCGAGGTCCAGGAGCTCACGTCGCGACACAGCGACTTCGAGGCCGAGCTCCCGGTCTCGTGCCTGATCCTGGCCGAGGTGACGCGCAACCGCACGCACTACGAATGGACGGTGCGAGCCGCGGTCCGCCCGCCTGGTGCGGTCGCCCGTCACGGTGCGGGTCGGCAGACGACGGGCTGACCGCTCGCGGAGCTCGTGGGCAGCGCCGCTGGCTCCTTACGTCCGCCCACCATGACCGAGGACGAGGATCGATCGCGGATCGCCGGCTGAACTGCTCCGAGTGCTCTGGACCCCCTCGCGCCGCTGAACCGATCGCTCAATTCCGAGTCTGACCAGACACCGACCCCCGTCGGACGTAGTGTGTGGCTCGATTGTTACTCGATTGAGGCATTCCCGAGGAGGGAGTGACGGGGCAGCGTGCCGTCACGTCGGGGGCGCCCCGGAGCTGTGAAGGACCACCATGCTGGGCGCTCGTACCCCCGTCTCCTCGTGGCTGCGCATCGGCGCCTCGCTCCTGCTCGTGGCGGTGAGCCTCGCCCTCGCGGTGGTGCTCCCGGCCGACCGGGCGGACGCGGCGGTCATCCGTCCCTTCACCGAGGTGTTCTCCACCCAGACCAACGGCTCGATCCAGGTCACCGGCAACTCCGTGCTCAGCTGCGGGACGGCGACGGGGTGCGCCCAGGCGCTGAGCGGCGCGACCGCGTCGAGCAACAACAACTTCACGATGGTGCCGCTGGACACCGACGCCGACCCGTCCACGACCCGCTCGTCGTCGGCCAACCTCGCCATCCCGCCAGGCGCCCGCGTCCTCTACGCCGGTCTCTTCTGGGGCGGCGCGCGCACCGCCGGCACCAGTGGCGTGGCCGCGTCCGGGACGGTCGGCAACATCCGGTTCCGCGTGCCCGGCTCGGCGTCGTACCAGACGGTGGCTGCGCAGCAGGTCGACAACCAGACGACCAGCGGAACCCTGGACTACTCGGCATACAGCAACGTCACCGACCTCGTCCGTGGCGCGGGCCCCGGCACCTACTGGGGCGCCGACATCGTGGCCGCCACCGGCGTCGACCGGTATGCCGGGTGGAGCCTCGTGGTGGCGGTCGAGGACCCCGCCGCCCCGCTTCGCGACCTCACCGTGTTCAGCGGCTATGCGACCGTCGTCAGCAACGAGACCGTCGACACGACCATCTCCGGGTTCCTCGCTCCTCCGACCGGCGCCGTCGGCGCGCGGTTCGGGGGCGTGACCTACGAAGGGGACGCCGGCATCACCGGCGACTACTTCCAGGTCGGCACCAGCCGCCTCGCCGACGCCCAGAGCCCCTCGGCCAACTTCTTCGGCAGCCGCATCACCAACGGCGGCGCCAACCTCACGAACCGCACGCCGGCCTCGCTCAACAACCTCGGCATCGACGCCAAGGTGGTCGACGCGCCCGGCACCATCCCCAACGGCGCCACCTCGGCGAACCTGCGCTTCGCCTCGACCGGCGACTTCTACTACCCCGCGGCCCTCACCACGCAGATCGACCTCTACGCGCCGACGATCCAGGGCAGCAAGTCGGTCACCAACCTGTCGGGCAACACCCCGGCCAAGGTCGGCGACGTCCTCGAGTACTCCGTGACGTTCAGCAACACCGGCGAGGACGCGGCCACGAACGCCGTGGTGACCGACCCCATCCCGGCCGGGACGTCCTTCGTGCCCGGTTCGCTGCGCGTGACCGCCGGCGCCAACCAGGGCGCGAAGACCGACGCGGCCGGCGACGACCAGGGCGAGTTCGTCGCCGCCAGTCGCACCGTGCGGCTGCGGGTCGGCACGGGGGCGACCGCGACCGTCGGTGGCCGCCTCGCTCCCTCCGCGACGACGACCGCCGCCTTCCGTGTCCGCGTCGACACCGCCGGCGCCGGCACGACCCTGCGCAACAGCGCCGCGCTGGCCTACCGCGCGGAGACCATCGGTCGCGACTACACCTACACGACGGCCGAGGTGGCGACCCCGGTCGCTGCGGAGGCGGACGTCTCCCTCACCAAGTCCGCCGCCCCGGAGCCGGTGCTCGCCGGCAACCAGGTGACGTACGCCCTCACCGCCCGCAACGCGGGCCCGAACGCCGCCGCCGGGGTGCAGGTCGTCGACACGCTCCCCGAGGGCGTCGTCCTGGTCTCGAGCAACCCGTCGACCGGGACCTGCTCGTTCAGCAGCCCGACCCTGACCTGCGGCCTCGGCGCCCTCGCCTCCGGCGCCACGGCGACGGTGTCGGTGGTCGTGCGCGTGCCTCCGGGCTCGGCGGCCACCGCGCTGACCAACGTCGCCCGGATCTCGGCGGCGACCTCGGACCCGAACCCCGGCAACAACAGCGCCTCCGCCACCACCACGGTCCTTCGGCAGGCCGACCTCGGCCTCACGAAGTCCGCGTCCCCGACCGACCCCGTCCCCGGGACGGCCGTGACCTACACCCTCGTGGCGACGAACGACGGCGCCTCGCGGGCAGCCGACGTCACGATCACCGACACCCTTCCCGCCACCCTCGCGGTCCGCTCCGCGACGACGGACCGCGGCACCTGCGAGGTCACCGGGAGCCAGGTGTCGTGCACCGCAGCGGGTCTCGACCCGGGCGAGTCCGCCACGGTCACCGTGGTGGCGGACGTCCCGTCCGGTGCCACGAGCGTCCCGCTCACCAACAACGCACGCGTCGGCTCCACCACGCCGGATCCCGACTCCTCCAACAACGCCGCCACCGTCACCGTCACGCCCCAGGCGCCGCGTGCCGACCTCGTCGTCACCAAGGAGGCGGTCACCTCCCCGGTGGTCGCCGGACGCGGCGTGCAGTACGTCGTCACGGTCCGCAACGACGGACCCTCCGACGCTGCCGCCGTGACCCTCGACGACCAGGCGCCGGCCTCCCTGTCCGGCGTGGCAGCCACCCCGACCGCCGGCTCCTGCACGGTCTCGGCCGCCGGTCGCGTCCAGTGCGACCTCGGGACGCTCGCCGCCGGCCGCTCGGTGGAGGTGGCCGTCAACGCCCAGCTCGACGCCGGAGCCACCGGCACCCTCGTCAACTCCGCGACGGCCACCTCACCCACCGCGGACCCGGCGCCGGGCAACAACACCGGCACCTCGAGCGTCCCGGTCACCACCAGCGCGGACCTCTCGGTCACCAAGTCGGCCACCCCGGTCCCCGTGCTCGCCGGCAACGTCGCGACGTACTCCGTCGTGGTCACCAACGACGGTCCGTCGATCGCCCGCTCGGTGACCGTGGTGGACCCGGTGCCCGCCCCGCTGACCTACGTCGGCTCGTCGACCACGCAGGGCACCTGTGCCACGAGCGGGACGCCCACGACCGTGACGTGCGCCGTGGGCGACATCCCCGTCGGCGGCAGCGTCACCGTCACCGTGCGCGCCGGCACGCCGCAGGACGGGAGCGGGCAGGGCGTGACCAACACGGCGAGTGCCTCCTCCCCGACCCCCGACCCGGTGGCCGGCAACAACAGCGCCGCCTTCACCCTCCCCACCGCCGCCCAGGCCGACGTGGAGCTCACCAAGACCGTCACCCCGAGCCCGGTCGTCGCGGGTCAGACCGTGACCTACCGGATCGTCGCCCGCAACACCGGCCCGTCGGCCGCCAACGGCGTCACGGTGACCGACACCATCGGCGCGCGCGTGACCGGGGTGGTCGCCACGTCGCCCACGACCGGCGCGAGCTGCGCCGCGACGAGCGGCAACAACGTCTCCTGCACGGTGGCCACGCTGGCCAGCGGGGCCGAGCTCGTGGTGGAGGTGACCGGCACGGTGGCTCCCGGCGCGGCCGCCGGCGCCCTCACCAACGACGCCCGGGTCACGTCCGCGACGCCGACCGACCCCTCCCTCGACAACAACACCGCCTCGGCGACCACCGAGGTGGTCCGCAGCGCCGACCTGTCGGTCACCAAGAGCGGTACGTCGACGCTGGCCGCGGGTCGTGAGGGCGAGTGGACGCTGCTCGTGAGCAACGACGGTCCGTCGACGGCCACCGACGTGCGGCTCACCGACTCCCTCCCCACCGGGGTGACGTTTGCGGGCGCCACGGGAGCGACCTGCACCGTCGACGGCGGTGTCGTGACCTGCCCCCTCGGTGACCTCGCCCCCGGCGCCTCGACGACCGTCACCGTCCGCGGCACGGTGGACTCGGGCGTCGTGGCGGGCACGGAGCTCGTCGACACCGGCAGCGTCTCGTCCACGACCAGCGACCCGGCCCCGGCCAACAACACCGACGACCACACCACGACCGTCACCGAGGTGACGGACGTGCGGGTCGCGAAGTCCGCCCAGTCGGACTCCTTCGTGCCGGGCGCCGAGGGCGTCTACCTCGTCGACGTGACCACCGACGGGCCCTCGGACGCCCGCGACGTCGTCGTGACCGACACCCTCGACGCGTCGCTCGACGTGCTGGAGGCGACGTTCGACGGCGGCACCTGCACCGTCGTGGGCCAGCTCGTCACCTGCCGGCGGGACCTCCTGCCCGCCGGAGCGACGGCGCAGGCGCGGATCCGCGTGTCGGTCGACCCCGACCGGTCGACCCCGGTGACCAACGTCGCCGAGGTGACCAGCAGCACCGACACGGGCACGGGCGGCAACAACCGCTCCGAGACCACCACCCCGGTGACCCCCAGCGCTGACCTCGCGATCGTGAAGACCGCCTCCGCCACGGAGGTCGCGGCCGGTGAGGGCGTGACCTACACCCTGACGGTCGTCAACAACGGTCCGTCGCTGGCCGCGGACACCGTGGTCGCCGACGTGCTGCCCGCCGGCATCGTCCCCGCCGCCGCCACCGCCTCCGCCGGCTCCTGCACGATCAGCGGCCAGGTCGTGGCCTGCGACCTCGGTGACGTCGAGCCGGGCGCCCCGGTGACCATCGTCGTGGTGGGCGGCACGGGTCCGGGCGCCGCCGCCGGTGCCCGGGCGAACCAGGCGGAGGTCTCCTCCGCCACGGCCGACCCCGTGCCCGCCAACAACACGTCGCAGGTCACCGTCGACGTGGTGACGGAGGCCGACGTCCAGGTCACCAAGACCGCCAACGGGGACAGCCTCGTTCCCGGTGGCGCCGTGAGCTGGAGCATCGTCGTCAACAACGCGGGCCCGTCCACGGCCCGCGGCATCGTCGTCACCGACACGGTGCCCGCCGCCGTCACCGTGACGTCGGCGTTCCACGGCACGGCCACCCCCTGCACGGTCTCCGGTCAGCAGGTGACCTGCGACCTCGGTGACCGGACACCGGGCCAGCGCGTGGTCACCATCGTCGGCACGCTGGCGTCGTCGTACGCCGGCGCCACCCTCGCCAACACGGTGCAGGTGAGCGCAACGACGCCCGACCCGGTGCCGGGCAACAACACCGCGACGGCGACGTCGCCGATCACCCGGATCACCGACCTCGAGATCATCAAGACCATCGACGACCCGACCCCCGTCGCCGGGCAGCGGATCACCTACACGCTGTCGACCTACAACAACGGCCCCTCCGACGCCCTCGACGTCGACTTCATCGACCAGCTGCCCAGCGGCCTCACGGACGTCGTGGTGCGCCGCCCGACCCTCGAGGGCCAGCCGGCGACGGCGGAGTGCGAGCTGCGCCAGCCCGTCAACGCCGGCACGGTCGACAACCCGGCGGCGGCGACCGTCTTCTGCTCCGGACCCGTCTTCAGGTCGGGGCTGCCCGCACGGGTCATCGGCTATGTGGACGCCACCATCGCCCCGGGATTCACCGGCGCGCTGACCAACTCCGCCCGCATCAGCTCCGAGACCATCGACCGCGACGCCGAGAACAACGAGGACTCGGTGACCACGCAGGTGGGGACCAGCGCCGACCTCTCGGTCACCAAGACCGTCGCCCCCGAGCGACCGGTGCCCGGCGCGGACGTGACGTGGACCGTCACCGTGGCCAACGCCGGCCCGTCCGTCGCCCGCCAGGTGCTCCTCACCGACGACGTGGCGGACGCCGTGACCGGCCTCACCGCGACGGCGGCCGGACGTCCGGGTGCGTGCACGGTCGCCGCCGGCAACGCGGTGACCTGCGACCTGGGGGACCTGGCCGCCTCCGGCACCGGCTCCCAGGCCGTCGTGACGTTGTCCGGACGCCTGCCGGCCGACTACACCGGCGCCCTCGACAACACCGCGACCGTCACCTCCCCGACCGACGACCCCGTGCCGGGCAACAACAGCGACACGGCCGAGTCGACGGTCCTCGCCCAGGCCGACGTGTCCATCACCAAGGCCGTCGCGCCGAACCCGCCGGTGCCCGGCCAGGACGTCACGTGGACCGTCACCGTGGCCAACGCCGGACCCTCCGTCGCACGGGACGTCGTCGTCGCCGACGACGTCGACGACGCGATCACGGGCCTGACCGCCACGACCGGCGCCACCCCGAACCCGTGCACGGTCGCCGCGGGCAACGTCGTCACCTGCGAGCTGGGGGCCGTGGCGCCCGGCTCCGTCGTCGTCACGCTCACGGGCGGGGTGCCCGCCGGCTTCACCGGCTCGCTCGGCAACACCGCCACCGTCGCCTCCCCCACCGACACCACCCCGGGCAACAACAGCGCCTCGGTCAGCACCGGTACGGCGCCGAGCGCGGACGTGTCGGTGACCAAGTCGCTGGCCCCCGCCGCACCGGTCCCGGGCGAGGAGGTCGCCTACACCGTCGTCGTCACCAACAACGGACCCTCCGTCGCCCGCGGGGTCGTCGTCCGCGACGACGTCGCGGACGCCCTCACCGGCCTCACCGCCACCACCGGCGCACCGTCGAACCCGTGCACCGTCGTCGCCGGCAACGAGGTCACCTGCGAGCTCGGCGACCTCCCGGCCACCGGTCCCGGCGCCACCGTGACCATCACCATCCGCGGCGACCTGCCCGCCGGCTTCACCGGCGACCTCGACAACACCGCCGCCGTCACCGCCCTCACCCCCGACGGCGACCCCGCCAACAACACCGACACCGCGAACGGCACCGCCGCCCCGACCGCCGACGTCTCGGTGACCAAGTCGCTGACCCCCGCCGCACCCGTCCCGGGCGAGGACGTCACCTGGACGGTGGTCGTCGCCAACAACGGTCCGTCCGTCGCGCGCGACGTCGTGCTCACCGACGACGTGCCGGTCGCCGTCACCGGCGTGACCGCCTCGAGCCAGGTCCCGGACGCGTGCACGGTGTCGGGCAACGAGGTCAGCTGCGACCTCGGCGACCTGCCCCCGTCGAGCACCACCGTGACGCTGACGGGCCGGCTCGACGCCGACTTCACCGGCACGCTCGCCAACACGGTCACCGTCGCCTCGGCCACCCCGGACGCCGACACGGACAACAACACCGCCACCGCGACGGGCACCGCCGCGGCGCGGGCCGACGTGGGGATCACCAAGACGGTGTCGCCCGCGAACCCGGTCCCCGGCGCGGAGGTCACGTGGACCGTCCTGGTCACCAACACCGGCCCGTCGGTGGCGCGCGACGTCGTCGTGCGCGACGACGTCGACAACCGCATCACCGGCCTCACCGCCGGCACGGGGTCGAGCCCGAACCCGTGCACGATCACCGCGGGCAACGACGTCACGTGCGACCTCGGCGACCTGCTGCCCAGCACCTCGCCCGTCGTCATCACCCTGACCGGACAGGTGCCCGCGGGCTTCACCGGCCCGCTGAGCAACACCGCCACGGTGGCCTCCCCCACCGACGACACTCCCGGCAACAACTCCTCGACCGCCGACCCGACGACCGCACCCGGCGCGGACCTCGAGATCGTGAAGACGGTCTCGCCCGCCACGCCGGTCCCGGGACGCGACATCACCTGGACCGTCACCGTCACCAACCGAGGCCCGTCGGTGGCCCGCGACGTGGTGGTCACGGACGACGTCGTCGCCGAGCTCACGGGCGTCACGGCGAGCTCGCCGTGCAGCGTCGGGACCGGCAACCGCGTGTCGTGCGACCTCGGCGATCTCGACGTGGGCGGCGCCGCCTCCACCATCACGGTCACCATCACCGGTCGCGTGCCCGCCGCGTTCACCGGCGACCTCGACAACACCGCCGAGGTCTCCTCGGCCACGCCGGACGGCGACCTGAGCAACAACAGCGACACCGCCCAGGCGACCGTCGCACCCGAGGCCGACGTCTCGGTCACCAAGCAGGTCGCCCCGGCGAGCCCCGTGCCGGGTCGCGACGTGACCTGGACGGTGGTGGCCACCAACGCCGGCCCGTCGGTCGCTCGCGGCGTCGTCCTGACCGACGACGTCCCCGACCAGCTCACGGGCGTCACCGCGACGACCGGTGCGCCCGCCACCTGCAGCGTGGCGGCCGGCAACGAGGTCACCTGCGACCTCGGCGTCCTCGCGCCCGCCACGGGCGTCACGGTCACGATCACCGGTCGCGTCCCGGCCGGGTTCACCGGGGCCTTGGCCAACACCGCAGTGGTGGACGCGGACACGCCAGACCCGGTCCCGGGCAACAACAGCGCCACCGCCAGCAGCGGCACGGCGCCGAGCGCCGACGTGTCGGTCACCAAGACCGCGACGCCGGCCGACCCCGTGCCCGGCCGGGACACCACCTGGACCGTCGTCGTCGCCAACGCCGGACCGTCCGTGGCTCGCACCGTCGTCCTGACCGACGACGTACCGGACGAGCTGACCGGCGTCAGCGCCACGACAGGTACGACGACCTGCACGGTGGACCCCGGCAACGAGGTCACCTGCCAGCTCGGCGACCTCGCCCCCGGTGAGGACGTCACCGTGAGCATCACCGGCGGCGTCCCCGCCGGTTTCACGGGCGAGCTCGAGAACACCGCGGTGGTCGAGGCCGACACTCCCGACCCGGTCCCGGCCAACAACACGGCCACCGCCACCGGCGACGCCGACGCGCGCGCCGACGTGTCGGTCACCAAGACGGCGACGCCGGCCGACCCGGTGCCGGGCCAGGACACCACGTGGACCGTCGTCGTCGCCAACGCCGGACCGTCCCTCGCCCGCGCCGTGGTCCTGACCGACGACGTGCCCGACGAGCTGACCGACGTCACCGCCACGACCAGCGCCACCGCCACCTGTGAGGTGGACCCTGGCAACGAGGTCACCTGCGGACTCGGCGACCTGGCCCCCGGCGACGACGTCACCGTCACCATCACCGCGCGACTGCCGTCGGACTACACCGGCGACCTCGCCAACACCGCCGTGGTGGATGCCGGCACGGCGGATCCGGACCCCGACAACAACAGCTCCACCGCACGCGGCACGGCGCGCCCACGGGCCGACGTCTCGATCACCAAGACGCTCGACGGCGGACCGCCGGTGCCGGGCCGGACGGTCACCTGGACCGTCACGGTGGCCAACGCCGGTCCGTCAACCGCTCGCGACGTCGTGGTCACCGACCCGGTGCCCGACGCCGTGACGGGAGTGACCGCCGGCGCGCCCTGCACCGTCGCTGCTGGCCTGGTGACCTGCGAGCTGGGCGACGTGCCGTCCGGCAGCACCGAGACGCTCACCGTCTCGGGAAGGCTGGACGAGGCGTTCACCGGACGTTTGCGGAACACCGCCACGGTGGCGTCCCCGACCGACACCACGCCGGGCGACAACACCGCGACCGCCGCCGCCGACAGCGCGCCGAGCGCCGACGTGTCCATCACCAAGACGGTGTCACCGGCGACTCCGGTGGCCGGCGAGCAGCTCACCTTCACCCTCGTCGTGCGCAACGACGGCCCCTCCGCGGCGCGCGACGTGGTGGTCTCCGACCGCCTCGACGAGGTCCTCGGCGAGGCGGCCGCGACCGCGACCGATGGCGGCACCTGCCGCATCGAGGGCCCCGAGGTCACCTGCACGCTGCCGACCCTCGGCACCGGCCGATCCGCCACGGTCACCGTCACGGCGACGGTCGACCCGGCGCACACCGGTGCGGTGAGCAACACGGCGAGCGTCACTGCGGCCACGCCGGACCCCGACGGGACGGACAACAGCGCCACGGTCACCGCGACGGTCGGCACGGGCACCGGTCTCACGATCGAGAAGTCCGCCTCCTCCCGCACCGTCGACGCGGGCGAGCGGGTCACCTACACGATCACCGTGGGCAACCGCGGCCCGTCGGCGGCCCCCGACGTCCGGGTCGTCGACGAGCTCGACGAGGACCTGACCGTCGTCTCGGCCCGCATCACCGCCGGTGAGGGCGAGGTCACCACGACCGCGCGCCGGCTCACCGCCGTGTTCCCGGCCCTGCGGCCCCGGACCGAGGGAGTCGTACGCCTCGTCGCGCGGATCGACGCCGACGCCTCCGGCCGGGTGCCCAACACCGCGGTCGCCACGACCTCCGCCACGGGGGGCGGGACGGTCGAGGTGCAGGACCAGGCGGTCGTCGAGGTCCTCGCCGACGAGGGCGGCGGCGGTGACGACGGGGACACCGGTGGCAGCGACGGCGGCGACGGCGGCGACGAGGTTGCTGACGACACCGGTGGCGGCGGCCTGCTGCCGGACACCGGCCTGCCGGCCGGCGTGGTCCCGCTGACGGCGCTCAGCCTTCTGCTGCTGGCCCTCGGCCTCTGGCTGGTGCGCCGCTCGCGCGTCGACGGTGGACGGGGTCCGAGCTCGCGCGGGTGAGGGACTGGCGCCGCTCGCACACTGCGGACCGGGCTCCGACGCGCACCGGCGCCGAACGTCACCGACGCGAAAGATCTCATCCTTTCGTCGCCTACCGGCGTTACCTTCGCGTGGCTCGCGCGTTGATCTGGTAACAATCCGTGTGCCAACCATGGGGCCCTCGCGGCCCCGCCGCTCAGCATCATCATTCCGAGGGGGAACAGATGCACCCGAACGACCACCGCCGGCAGTTCCGCCGGCCCCCACGTTCGTCCCGGTCGGCTGCAGCCGCCCTGGCCGTCGTCCTGCCCGTCTCCGTCCTCGCACTGGCTCAGGCGCCGGCGTCGGCCGCGCCGCTGCCGGCGGACTACTCGGGCAGCGCCAGTGCCCAGCTGCTCGACCTCGACGTGGCCCTCGTCGGCCAGTCGCTGGCGGGACTCCAGGTCGGTGACAGCGCTGCCTCGGCCATCAGCGACGTCGACGGCACCAGCGGCTCGTCCGCGACCTCGGCCAACATCGCGGCCGCAGTCGCGGGGCAGAACCTTCCGCTCAACCGCATCACTGCCGACCAGGCCCCTTTCGACGCTGATTCCCAGACGGTGGTGCCACTCAACCTGCAGCCCCTCCTGGGCCTCGGAGCGATCACGGGCGACGTCTCGTCCAGCTGGGCCGGCACCAACCAGTGCGTCCAGGCGAACGGCGGCGTACGCCCGCTCGCGACCTCGCAGACCACCCTTGCCGGTGGCACCGTCGCTCAGGTCCTCGGCAGCTCGGTCGTCACCGTGGAGGCGTCCGACACGACCACCACCACGGCGCTCGTCGACGACGGGGCCGGCGGTGCCGACGTCGTCTCCCGCGCCACCACCACTGTCGGCGACGTCGTGCTCTTCGGCGGACAGGTACGCGTCGAGGTCACCAACGACGTCGTCCTGGAGGCCCGCTCGGACGGCACCACCGGCACCGCCGGCTTCGTCACTCCCCCGACCATCGTCGCCACCGTCGGCTCGCAGCAGGTGCCGATCCCGCTGAACGGCAACCCCGTCAACATCGGCGCGCCCGGCAACCCGCTGCTCCGAGCGACCATCCGCGCCTTCAACCCGACCGCGCAGTCCACGGGCGCCACCGGCCGGGCCACCCTCGACGCGCTGTTCAGCATCGACCTCGAGGTCCTGCCCGTCATCCCCGGCGCGACTCTCGCCGACGTGTCGCTGGCGGTCGCTCCCATGGCTGCGTCCGCCACCGCACCCGCCGGTGGCGTCGAGTGCGACGGCGGCCCGTCCTCCGGGTCCATCGCGCCCCCGGCGATCACGTCGCCCGCGGCGAACGCGTCGGTCACCGACTCCACGCCGGCGGTCTCCGGCACCGGATCGCCCGGCGCCACCGTGACAGTGCGCGAGGGCGGTACGACGCTGTGCACCACGACCGTGGCGCCCAACGGGTCGTGGACGTGCTCCCCCACGACGCCTCTCGGTGCCGGTCCCCACACCATCACCGCGACGCAGAGCCAGGGCGGCACCACGAGCACTGCGGCCCAGGTCACCTTCACCGTCGTCCCCGACACCAGCGACTCCGACGGCGACGGCGTGCCGAACAACGAGGAGGTCGCCAACGGCTCGGACCCCAACAATCCCGACTCCGACGGTGACGGCCTCACCGACGGCGACGAGGTCAACGTCCACGGCACCAACCCGACCGTGAAGGACACCGATGCCGACGGCCTCACCGATGGTCAGGAGGTCACCGGTGTCACGATCCGCGAGCGCTTCGAGGTCTGCGGCACGAAGGCCCGCACGTCGATCACGGTGAAGCCCGACCCGCTGCGCAAGGACACCGACAAGGACGGGCTGAGCGACGGCAAGGAGGTCAAGGGCGTCAAGGTGAAGCAGAAGGTGCGGATCCCCCAGGGCCGCAGCATCAAGATCGGGCTCACCCGCACCAACCCGACGAAGAAGGACACCGACCGCGACGGCTTGAAGGACAAGGTGGAGCTCAAGGGCACCGCCAACAAGCGGTTCAGGAAGGCCAAGACTGACCCCAGCAAGTGCGACACCGACCAGGGTGGCGTCTCGGACGGAGCCGAGGTGAAGGCCAGGTCCAACCCGGCCGACATCAGGTCCACCCCGCGCAACCCCCGAGGACGCGCGAACGCCGCAGGCTGATTCCCCACGGATCGGCTGACGTCGCGCGCAGAGGTGCCGTCGCACCGGGCAGCTACCCCCCGCCCGGTGCGACGGCACCACCACATCCGGTGCGACCGGTGGGCGCGCTCGCGAAGTCGACAGGACGACCAGACGGCTAGAGAACCGCGCCGCGAGGCGCGACTTCCACCGCGGCGACGCCCCTCGCGTACAGCACCACGAGACGACCGCCGTGCGTGCAGCGGAGCGCACCTGACTCCTGCGAGAGAGCGTCGACCACGTGATCGATCGCCTCGGCCTCACTCACCGCACTGGGGTTGTCGTAGGTGACATCCATGCTGTCGCCGCTCACGAGCCGGACCCGAAGCACAAGCTCTTCCATGCCTCGCACACTAGGCGCGAGCGACCCCTTCGGGCGAGACGCAGCTGGGTCAGCCGGCGAGGGCGCGCTCGATCTCGGCTACCGCGTCGGTCTCGTTCGGCGAGGTGTCGTCCGCGGCAGCCGCGACGTCCTTCGCCGACTGGACCACCACGCGCTTGTACTCGTCGACGAGCTCCGGGGCCTTCGCGCTCAGGATGCCGACCGCCTGCTTGAGGAGCTCGAGGGTGCGTGCCTTCACGTCGTCCCTGCCCCCGGATGGCATCTCCGGCAGTCCCCCGGTGACCAGCTTCTGCACCTCGGGCGAAGCCGTCTTGACCGCCTTGCTGCCCGCGAACGACTCCTTGAACGTGTCGAAGAATCCCGGTTCCGCCTGGCCGACAAGGGCGCTGGCGCGAAGGGCAGCTGAGCGGACGGTCTTCTGCTCGTCCTCGGTGAGTGCGGATGTGGGCTGCTGCGGCTCCGTCATGAGTTGCTCCTCTGTCGCTCTGCGAAGTGATCACCCGACGTCCTTGTCTACCGCAACCCACGTCAGATGTCGCGGCTCCGTTGCCCGGCAGGCACGCCGGAGCCCTCCCGTGCGCGGCTGGTAGAACCGTCTCATGGCGTCCACACCAGAACAGGACCTGCGGGTTCGCCCTGTGCGCGACGAGGACTTCGGCCAGTGGCGAGCGCTCTACGGGAAGTACGCCGCGTTCTACGGAGTGGCGCAGTCAGACGACATGGCTCGGCAGGTGTGGTCATGGCTCTGCGACCCGAGCCACGACGTGAGTGGCCTCGTGGTGGAGGACGACGGCCACACCCTGGTGGGGCTGGCGCACTTCAGACCGTTCGCTCGGCCGCTGTCGGCCACGATCGGGTGCTTCCTGGACGACCTCTTCGTCGACTCCGCCGTACGCGGCGCAGGCGCAGCCGACCTCATGCTCACCGAGCTCTCCCGGATCGCCAGCGCCAACAGCTGGAGTGTCGTTCGGTGGATCACCGCGGACGACAACTACCGGGGTCGCGGGAAGTACGACCAGTACGCATCCCGCACGACCTGGGTCACGTACGACATGGAGCCCGCGCCGCGCGCCTGACCGGGAAGACCCTCGGCACCTGCGCGGTTGAGCACGTCATGACCTCCAACACCTATGACTTCCACGGTCGCACCGTCCTTGTCACCGGCGGCGGTACCGGCATCGGCCGCGCGATCGCGGAAGCATTCATCGCGAACGGGGCGAACGTTGCCATCAGCGGTCGCCGGCGCGAGAAGCTCGACGAGGTCCTGACCGGACACCCCGCCGACCGCACGCTGGCCGTCGAGGCCGACGTCGCCGACGACGCCTCGGCGGCCGCCATGGTGCGGGCCGTGGTGGACCGCTTCGGGTCGCTCGATGTCGTCGTCAACAACGCCGCGGCGTACACGAACGGCGCCTTCGACGAGCTCGCCCTCGAGGACTGGCAGGCGATCCGTGCGACCAACATCGACGGGTTCGTGCACGTCGCCCGCCACGCGCTGCCTGAGCTGGAGCGCTCGGGCGGCAACCTCGTCGTCGTCGGCTCGGTCTCGGGGCTGCGCGGCGACTGGTCGCAGGCGGCCTACAACGCCACCAAGGCCGCGATCATGAACTTCGTGCAGTCGCTCGCCCTCGACTATGGCCCGCGCGGAGTCAGGCTCAACGCCGTGGCCCCCGCCCTCACGATCACCGACCTGACTCGGGCCGTCGAGGAGGACGACCAGGCGCTGGCCGCGGCCACCAACCGGATTGCTCTGGGTCGTCCCGGGCGGCCCGATGACATCGCGCCGGCGGTGCTGTTCCTGGCCAGCTCGGACGCCGCCTACATCACGGGCGCCTGGCTGGCCGTCGACGGCGGTACGTCAGCGAGCACGGGTCAGGCGCACTGAACGGAACGCGCACCGTCCCCACGCCGTCTTCGCTGCGAGGTCGCCGTGCACTGCCGGGAGGTCGGCCGAGTGTTCGAACCCGGCTCTCCCCGGCGCGTTCGCTCCCGGGGACGCACGTCGGCCGGCCCATCTACTCCCGACGCTCATACCTCGACGGCTTTAGGACTGCCGGTGCGTCGCGTGCGTCCAGGAACTCACAGGTGAACTCCCCGTCGTAGCCGAAGAGGAAGCCGAACACCGGGTTGGTGACAGTGAGGTCGACCCGGAAGACGTCGCCTTCGTCGTCGTACCGTTCCCGCAGCTCGGCTCGTCCGCTGAACAGCATCGGGAACGAGAAGCCGACGCGACCCTCGTAGAAGCGCTGCGCGCCGGACCGCAGCAGCAGACTGCCGTCGTCCTCGACGCTCAGATCGAGGTCCACGACGAGGTGCTGGTGGCTGCCGAGGTAGTCGAGGACGTGACCGTCAGACGCTCGCACCATCGTGGCGTCGAAGCGTCGTGCTCGCCCGCCGATCCAGTACTCCCGGACGAAGGTCACGGCCTCGCGCCCCAGCGGATCGCGGTATGGATAGTTGTGGATGACGAATGGCACATCGGTGCCGATGTCCGGCACCAGGATGTTGCGCAACCGACCGAGCTGGAGGAAGGGCACGGTCCACCACGGACCGCGCCGGATCCGCCGCATGGTGCCGCGCCCGACGGACGCGTACCCCGCCTCCAGCCCTACGCCGAACCGTCGCTGCAGCATGGGGTGCAGGCGCTGGAAGTCATCGCCCATCCCACCTTCGAAGATGCTGCTCACGGAGCCTCCAGCTCGTCCAGGGTCGCGGGTGCCGCGTCCATCACGCGGCCGTCAGAGGCGCGTCGCCGACATCGCGCGGCTCGCGGACGTTCGGGCCGCCACCACCACAGCACGGAGTGGAGCGGCCACCGTTCGGGCTCCTGGCCCCGCTCAGCCCAGATGCGAAGCCGGTCGAAGCTCCACGCCGTCAACCACCCGACGCAACGGCGCAGCACGAGCCGATCGACCAACCCGCCCCACCCCGGGCGGTAGTTGTAGCCGGTGGTGAACCGCACCCCCGAAGGAGTCGGCTCATAACGCCAGTAGCCACGCCCGTCGCCGAGAGGAGAAAGTCGGTCGTCCGTGGCGAATCGCAGCGCTGACGTCCTTGACCCGTCGGGTCGGCGCTTCTCGCCCACGCTGGTGCCCTCCCCCGTCAGCACGTGTCCCGGGAGTCGGAGCTCGTACCGGAAGCGCTGACCGCCGCCCGACAGCTCGGCGGTGGGTGTGATCGAGCTGAACCGTGCGTTCCACCGCGGATGAAGGTCGGTGTCCTGGGTCATCCGCCACACCTCGTCCATGGATGCCTCGATGTCTATCGAGACGTAGATCGGCGGACCACCCCCGAGTCGCGACATGTGCCGGATCTTGCCATCGAAGCTCGCCGGTGGGCGCACGTGCCACGCGGTCGGAATCGCGGCCACGCCAGACCTTCGAGGCGGACGGTCGTGACGACGGAAGGTCGGGTCGACTGCTCAGCCGGACGGCGGGCTGAACTGGCTGAGCGTGAGCTGCGCCCCCTGGGGGTCTCGGACGCGGGCCGTCCGGGTCCAGTCGGTGTCGTCGGAGGCCAGGACGGTTCCGCCCAGCCGTACGACATCGGCGGCCGCAGCGTCACGGTCGGCGACGGTGAACGTCACGTGCCAGTGAGGGCTCTCCTCGGGGTCGCGGGCGACGATCCAGCCGATCGCGTCGGCGAAGCCGTCGGGCACGGAGACGCCGGCCTGGCGCTCGTGGATGCCCGGATCGACCGTGGCCGCCACGTGGTCACCGTAGCCGGGGCGGCGGATCATTCGGCCGAACCCGACGTCCGTCACGACCCAGCCGAACACGTCGGCGTAAAAGCGCTCGACCGTGTCGGCGTCGACCCCGTGCAGGTCGCTGAAGTTCCACGATCCGGGCGCGTTGGTGACCTGCGCGCCGAGCCGGTGCCCGGCCTCCCAGAGCCGGAACCGGGCCCCGGCCGGGTCCTCGACCACGGCCATCCGCCCGGCCGAACCGACCACGCCCACCGGCTCGACGACGGTTCCGCCCGCCGCTGCGACGCGCGCGGTCGCCGCGTCGGCGTCGTCCACCGCGACGTACGTCGTCCACGTGCTGCCGTCGCCGTCGCCCTCACCCAGCCCCGCCGCGTCTCGACCGTCAAGCCGGGCGATGACGTACTCGCCGCCGCCCACCACCTCGAACTGCCACCCGAACAACCCTCCGTAGAACGCCTGCGTGGCGCCGAGGTCGGGCTGCTCCAGGTCGACCCAGGACGTGACGCCCGCGGGATAGGTCCGCTGCTGTGTCTGCATGTCTCGAGGGTAGGAGCGGTTCAGGTCAGCCGCTGTCCGCAATCCCGAGCTGACTGCTCAAGCCCGGGAGCGTCGCGGGCGAGCGTGGCCACCCTCAACGCGGCAGATCGGTGCCGCCGCCCACGCTCCCCAAAAGACGTCGTTCCTGGGGCGGGCGGACCGTACCTCCATGGGCGGCCCCACCGCTCGATCCTCGACCAATCCGCCCGAGGAGTTCGCCCAGACCAGGCTCGGGGCGGAGGTGTAAAACGCCCGCCATCTGCCCCGTCGAGGGCGGCTGAGCTCGCCCGATCCGCGCGATGCAACTCCCGCGCCGTGCGCAGGCCAACGGCCGGCACTCCCACCGCGGCGGCATCACCCTTCATGGAAACGTCGCTGTGACCGCGAGCGGACGACTGTGGAATCCATCCGCTGACGGGTCGCACTGGCTGATCGTGTGTCCACTCCTGCGACCTCGAGCAGCGCTGGCACCAGCCGTACTCGGGATGACGGCGAGGCACCAGCACCCGCGCTGCGCCTGCTGGGCCGAAGCCGTGTTGTCCATCAGGTGCGAGCCGCGCTCTGTCACCGCGGTCTTCAGTTCGGACTTGATCCGCTTGGGCTTGGCGTCGCAGGCTCGGCGTCGGCGGTGCGGCTGATCTCCGTGAGGCGCTGCTCGAGGAAGGCGCGCTCCGCGGCGTTCGCCGTGAGCTCCATCGCGCGCCGGTAGGACTGAGCCGCGCCGGCGGCGTCGCCGAGGCGACGTAGCAGGTCGGCCCGTGTGGCGGGAAGGTAGGGGTAGTCGGCGAGCCGGGGGTCGTTCGCCAGCTCGTCGAGGAGTGGCAGTGCGGCGGCTGGTCCGTCTGCGAATGCCACGGCGGCGGCCCGATTGAGTGCGACCACTGGGGTGTCCCAGGCCGCGATCAGCATGTCGTAGAGGTGCACGATGCGTGGCCAGTCGGTTTTCTCGAAGGACGGAGCCACCGCGTGGACGCCGGCGATCGCCGCCTGGAGGGTGAACCGCCCCGGTGGGCCGGCCGCGAGTGCCCGGGCCGTCACGGTGAGGCCCTCCACGGTGGCGCGGTGGTCCCAGCGGGTCCGGTCCTGGTCGGCGAGCAGGAGCAGCCGGCCCTGGTCATCGGTCCGGGTGGCCCGGCGGGCGTCGGTGAGGAGCAGCAGGCCGAGTAGCCCGCGTGCCTCGGCCTGCTCGGGGAGCAGCGCGGCGAGGGTGCGTGCCAGGTGCAGGGCTCGGTCGCAGAGGTCCTCGCGGACGAGCGCGTCCCCTTCGCTGGCCGTGTGGCCGGTGCTGAAGAGCAGGTGGACGGCGGTGAGGACGCTGTCCAGGCGCTCGGGCAGCTCGGCGCGGCTCGGGACCCGGTAGGGGATGCGCGCTTCTGTGATCTTCTTCTTGGCGCGGGTGATCCGTGCCGCCATCGTGGACTCGGATACCAAGAAGGCTCGGGCGACGTCGGAGGTGGGGACGCCGCAGACCAGGCGCAGGGTGAGGGCGACGCGGGCCTCGGGGGCGAGGGTGGGGTGGCAGCAGGTGAACACCAACCGGAGCCGGTCGTCCGGCACCGCGGCATCGGGCCAGTCCATGGCAACACAGTCCTCACGGTCGTCCGGGTCGTGGGGATGGATGGTCGCCGGCTCCACGAGCAGCGGGAGCTTGCGCCGGAGGGTGGCTTCGCGCCGCAACCGGTCGAGCGCCTTGTTCCGCGCCGCCGTGGTCAGCCAGGCGCCGGGCCGTTCCGGGATGCCGTCGCGGGTCCAGGCCTGCAGAGCGCTCACATACGCCTCCTGCGCGCACTCCTCCGCGACGTCGAGGTCGCCCGCGACGCGGATCGTGGCGGACAGCACGAACGCCCACTCGGAGCGGTGGGCCTCCGTGAGCGCGGCTGCGACCGCGTCCGCCTTCACGGCGGACGCGGTCGGCTGCTCGTCGCTGTGAGTGCTCAGAACCGGCTCAGAAGGGGTTGGCCTGCGTCGGGTCCACGATGGGGCGCACCTCGACGCCACCGAACGGGGCCGGGCAGAGCTTCGCCATCTCGAGGGCGTGGTCGAGGTCGCGCGCCTCAACGACGTAGAAGCCGCCGAGCGCCTCCTTGGTCTCGACGAACGGGCCGTCAGTCACGGTGCTGCCACCCCTGATGGAGGTAGCCGTCCTCGTCGCCGCGAGCGCCTCCCCGCCCGCTAGGGACCCGCCGAGCTCGAAGACCCCCTTCACGAACGCGCTGTGCGCGTCGATGACCGCGGCCCACGCCTCGGGCGACATGGTCTCGTAGCCGGCCGGGTCGTCGTAGATGAGGATCGCGTACTTGGTCATGCTCATGGGACTGCCTCCTGCACTGGGTCGCGGGCCGGCCTTCCCGGCTCCGTCATACCCCCGACGAACACCCTGCCGCCGGATCGACAGCCCGGCCTAGATCCATTTCGAGACTTTTTTCGGTGCCGCCGCCGTACGTGCCGGAGTCCGCTCTGCGTGCCCGTAGCTTCCGCGATCAACTCGACCGGATCTGGCCAATGGAACAAGCAGCCAAGATGTGGAAGTCACGGGGTGGGCAACGACCTGACGAGTGCTGCGATGCGCCGTTGTCGTGTTGCTGGTTGGGCAGCGTCGTCGACCGGTTGCAGGAGACGTCGGCGTTCGGCGGGGCGGAGGTTGTCGAAGGCCTGCTGCCTGTCACCGGTTTCGAGGGCGGTCCTGACGTCGTCAGGCACTGGAACGTGGTCGGGGTCGGCCGGTCGCAACCGACACCCCACGACGTCGCCGGCCTGTGCCCCCAGCCGCCGCCGCAGAGCGGTGCCGACGTAGAGGAATGGTGCGTGCGCCACATCGGCCTTGTTGATGCCCAGGTTGACCTCGACCCCGTCGACACGGCCCTCGACGCGCCTCGTTCGTTCCTCCGCGGCGGCTCTGTCCAGCCGCGCGTCGAGGAACAGGACGACGTAGACGTGGCGGCCCCACGTCATGAGCTCCAGCGGAGCATCGAACTCGACCCAGTGGTCACTACTGTCCCGCACCGCCCCTCCCTTGTGGTCTCAGTACGCCGGCGTCGTCCAGGTACGGCGCTACGACGCGACCCACGTCGCCAGTGGCTCCGGTGACCAACACCGTCACGGTGTTTCACGCCGTCCGCATCAGAACGGGGCGGGACCCGGCGTCAACGACGCGCTGATCTCACCGGAGAGGGAGATGTCGTCTGGGTCCAGCAACAGCGTCGGCCGACCGGGTGCGAAGTCGAGGTTGTCGAGGTCGATCCACACGACGTTCGGGCTGGTGGACAGCTCGAAGAAGTAGCGTCGGTTAGTTAGGTCCACCACCGTGCGGTACTCGGTGTTGTACAGACCGAAGCCCTCATAGGGGGCACCGAACGGGATTGACACATTCCGTGCCACGGCGAGGACCCCGGCGACAGCTTGACGCTCGCTCGACGGCGGCGGCAGCAGCCCGGTGAAGTACGCCGCACGCTGGAAGCGAGCAACCGGGTCGACGTTGCCGGCCAGGGGCGTGGTGTCGCTGGGAGCGCTGAAGTCCTGTTGTGCGAGCAGTCTTCGCTGCTCGGCATAGGGCGGCTCGTTCGTCAGCACGATGTGGTCGCGGTCGTGATGGATGAATCGTTCGCCGTCGAGGTACTCGATGATGGCTGAGTCCCCGGTTGCGTCCTCCAGGGCCAGGTGCACCGTCGCCTTGTGTCCCTCCGCCTCCATCATCACCACCTGAACGCCGGCCATGAGAGCGAGTGCTTCGGTGACCGTGGCCGCGTTGTCGAGCAGGTACTGAGGCCACAACCCGGCATGGACACCTGGGCGCGACTCGTCACGGTCTCCGAAGTTCGTGTCAGCGAGGTACAGAAGATGGGCTGCGAGTCCGTGTTCGTTGACCCCATCCGCAGTGCCGACGCCGTACATGGTCGTCACGACGCTGCCGTAGCGCGACGTCCACATGGCACCGACTTCCCCCACCACCGAGGTGCCGGCCACCTCGCCGCCCCGCCGCTCCATGCCGCGGGGCAGGACTGTGAGCACGGGGGCGGTGCTGTCGGGCCAGTCCATGGTCCGAGCGGCCAGGACGGCCACGTCGGTGGTGTTCCACAGGATCCGAGTGCACATCGCAGTCTCATCTCATCTCGTCACGGGGGCGGCCACGGGTGGGTGGGCGATCCCAAATTCCTGCGCGTGCACGCACCGAACCACCCCCATATCGGGTGATGTGGGCCGGCGCCGATCCTCGCGCGGGACATCCACCCTCGGGCGGCCCCTTGAATCCCCTGTGCCGGCACCCACCATGGCGTCCCTGCGCGCCTGGGCGGTCGACGACGAGACCGGCAACTGGTGGGCACATGTCACCTACCCAGACGGCGCCAACCTCACGCGCCTCGGGTGCTTCCCGCCGAGCAGGTGCGGCCGGCCGTCTCACCGACTACCGCGGTCAATCACTGCAGATCGACGGTCACAGCGGTACCGCCCGGAGGGTTTCGGGGACCCCACGCGGGATCAGCCAGATGGCTCAACCGCGACAGTGGTCCCCGACCCGCGTTTCCGCAGGTCAGAGGCCACTTCTCGGTCGGGCTGACAGGATTTGAACCTGCGACCCCTTGAAGCCCGGCGTACCTGTGCAGTCGCACCGCTAGTCTTTGCCGACATCGGCGCAACAACGCCCTGACCTGCGGTAACGCGGCGCACCGCGCGGCCCCCGCATGGAGGCGTACTGCTGCGAGGGGTCGCTTTCGGGCCGGTTTTGCGGGGGTTTTCGGTGAGTAAACGTGGCGCGCCTCGAATCGCTGCCCGTGTATGACCAGGGTGCGGCGGCGCTCCGTCACACGCGCGGAATCGGACGGCGCTGCCGCCCCTCCCCCACAACTCACTCGACCGGCATCCTCCCCCGCTGCGTCAGCGACGCCGGGGAGCCTCCCGCAACGATCCGAGTTCAGCAGATGAACTGGTTCAGCTGCCGTCCGCTGCTGCCCACCTGGCGACGCGCTCCGGAGTCCGGGGCATTCGCGATCCGCCGCGATGCGAGTCCGGATCTGGCGCCCGTCTGTCTCAACGGGTGCTTGGAACGAGGTTCTTCACGGGGTCGCTGTCTGGGCGTGGCGTCGGCTTCGCGGGTCCGGGAAGTGGCTGATCCGAGGTGTCGATGAGCGGGTGTGAGTCGGCCGCGGTGGGTGAAGAGTCGCCCCGCAGTGCCCTCCCGGGCCCGTTCCGGTCGCCTGGGTATCAACGATGAGTTGGCGGTAGACGACGTCGGACAGTCGCCGTACCCTCGAGACGAGGTGGTCGACATGTTCCCATGGATCCTGTTCGTCCTGACGATCGTCTTCGTCATGTGGGCGGCTTGGCGCCAGAGGCGTTACGGCGGAACCACGAGCTATGACCGTGATGCCCATCAGGCCGACCGGTGGCATCACTCCGAGTACCACCCGTGGGGACACGGACACCGACGAGGTGACGACAGGAACTCAACCTGACGTCGGGTCCGCGCCGCCGGACCGGAACACCTCGTAGCCGGCCTGCTTCAGCAGCCGGTCCTGAGCCACGATCCGCGCACCGCAGCGGGCTCGACATGTCGACGTGGGCGTGGTGCTGGTCGCCGCCCAGGCGAAGTCTGTCAGTGCGGCTCGTCCGGCTCCCCCGGACTTGGTCGGCTGGGCGGGGTGTTCCAGGCCGGATCGATGTGGCCGGATGTGCGGTGGTGCACATGCGTCCTCAGGGAGAGAGCTGACCGGTGGGGAGGACGACGTCACGGTCGTCGACGCGGGTGACGCGGATGCACGTCGTGGAGTGCACGTCGCACGCGAGCAAGGCGCGCGAGGCTCCCTTGCGAGCGGAGTAGTCGAAGCTGAGGGCGGCCACGGTGTTCGCGTCGAGCCACTGGTACACGCTGAGGTAGACGCCGCCGGCGGTGGCGTCGTTGGTGCCGGTGTCCGGGGTGAGGACGCGTCGCTCGCCGGTGGCCAGCTCGACCACAGATGGGAGCGCTGTGCCGTCGAGGATGAGGACGTGCTTCCCGTCGGGGGTGAGGCGTCCTCCTTCTCCTTCGATGGTGAGACCGGTGGTGAGGTCGTTGCCGACGCGTAGCTGGGGAACGAGGGAGGTGGTGGTCGATCCTTCGCCTTCGTGCGGCGTGAGGATGCTGACGCTGTACAGGAGCAGCCCGGCCTGCACGTCGAGCGTTCTGCTGGTGGAGGCGGAGGGGTCGGCGGGCAGGAGCACAGGTTGTTCGCCGTCGAGTGCGTTCCAGGCCATGACGCCGTCGGAGTCTGCGACGTAGACGGCGCGCTCGTCGAGGGCAACGATGAGGCGTCCGTCGCCGCCGTCGGGTACGCCGGCGTTGGTCGGGGGGTTGCCGGGCCAGCTGGCGAGCTCGAACGCGGCCACGTCGCCGGTGGCGATGTCGAGGGCGGTGAGGGTGCCGCCATCGGCGGCGTCGACCCAGGCGACGATGTCACCGTCGGAGACCAGCGCGGTGCCGCGGTCGGTGTCAGTGAGCTGTCCGACGCGGGTGGTCTCGTCGTTGATGACGGTGTGGACACGGCCTCGTGGGTCGGCGATGACGTACCCGCGCGGCGTCTGGGTCAGGGCGCGGATGCGGACGCCGGTGTCGGTCGTGTGGTCGCCGCCGTGGATCGTCGTGCCGCTGGCGTATGCCACCTCGTAGGTGTGCACGGTGGGGTCGGGGGCTGGTGTCGGCGTGGGGGCGGGACTGGCGGCGGTGTTGCTGGACTGCAGCGGCGGGTTGGCGGGCGGGTCTGTGCGGGTCGCGTAGAAGGTGGCTCCGGCTGCGATGACGACCGCAGCGGTCAGGCCGGCGTACGCCCGACGGGCCCAGGGCCGTGGTGGGCGTGTGGACCCGCCCTCGAGGATGTCCGGTAGCGCGCCGCGCGCGACCGGGCGGTGGTCGGGGTCCGTCATGGGTGTCATGGTGCCGTATGCGACGCCACCTGCATCCGATCCTCGGTGCGGCCAGTTCGTGTTGCTCATCGCGGCGGGGAAGCCGTGGCGCGGCGGCGCGCGGATGCGTACACGCTTGGGCTGCCGGCCCGTGGGGCGCATTCTTGCTCACAGCGAGGCGCAGCGGGCGCAGTGGGCGTAGTGGGCGTAGTGGGCGCAATGGGCGCAGTGGGCGCGTCATTCATCGCCTGGGACGGACCCGCGCAACCGTTCGAGGTCGTCCTTGAGGGCCGCCGCTCGGGGCTCGCCCAGCAGATCCGCGATGTCCCTCTCGATCTCCGGCACCAGCTCGCTGAGCACGTCGAAGACCTGACGTCCCCTGGGGGTGAGGATGACGAGCTTGGCGCGGCGGTCGGAAGGATCCGGCTCGCGGGTCACGTACCCGTGTCCTTCGAGGTAGGCCACGACCTCGGCCATCGCCTGCTTGGTCACCTGAGCGCGCTTCGCGAGGCTCGCGACCGAGGACCCCTCGTCGTCGACGTGCTGGAAGACGACGGCGTGTGGCGGACGGATGTCCCCGTGCCCGCGCTCGGCGAGACGCTCGAACGCTCGTCGGTTGAGCACCACGTAGGCCTCGCGCAGCAGCGCAACGGTGTTGGTGCGTCCCTGCACGGGATTACGTGCCCTACCCGTTGACATCAGACAAGCCACCTGTCTATCTTCCTCATATGGACATGCTACCTGTCGAAACGCCAGTTGTGTTGAATTCCGGAGAGCGGCTCGCCATGGGCACGGATGAGTTCGTCGTGCTCGCCGACTGCGCCCGTACGGGCGGCGCCCTCTTCGCCGGACTCGTCAAGATGCCGCCTGGCGGCGGTCCGCCCGTGATGCACCGCCACGACCCAGGCGAGGTCTACCACGTCCTTGAAGGCGAGTTCGCCTTCTACGTCGGCCCACCCGGGGGCGACATCCGTCGGACGGTGGTCAGCGCCGGAGAAGTCATGTCGTTGGCCGGCGGCACCCCGCACACGATCCGCAACGAGTCCGACGCCGGCGCCGTCGCGTTCGTCGTCCACGCACCGGGGGCACCCATGGAAGGGTTCACCCGAGCAGCCGCAGCATTGGCCGAAGACGGCGACACCACCATGGCGGCCGTGCTCGACATCGCCGCCGAGCACGGGATCGAGCTACTCGGCCCCCCGGTCGAGTAGCGCCCAGCGGAAGCGTCGCTCACGAGTCCGACGACATCGATCCCGTCTCTCCCTAGACCACATACACCCCTCATGCCGACCCCTCATGCCGACCTCTCATGCCCTGTCGAAGGAACACTCATGCCACTGACCGCCCCGCTGTCCCAAGTCATGCTGCCTGGTCAGCACGCTGCGCCCGAGGGCCCTGTCGACCTGCAGGCGATGTACGTCATGCACCACGCCTTCCGACGGGACCTGCGCCGCTTCCGCGCCGTCGCGGACCGGGTTCCGGCGACCGACCGGCAGCAGTGGCGGCGCCTGCAGCGGCGGTGGCACTTCTTCGCTACTGCCCTGCATCACCACCACGCAGCAGAGGACGCCGGCCTGTGGCCCCTGCTCCTCTCCCGCATCGCCGACTCCCCCGACAGCCGAGCCGTCGACGTCCTGCGCGCCATGGCGGCCGAGCACGCCCAGATAGATCCGTTGCTCGCGGAATGCGCCGACGGGTTTGCCTCGCTCGCCACCGATGGCACGCCCGAAGCCCGCCGAGCTCTTCAGGAGTCCCTCGAGCACGCGTGGGAGGTGCTCGACGGCCACCTGGGTCATGAGGAACGCGAAGCGATGGCGCTGCTCCAACGCCACCTGGACGAAAGCGATTGGCGACGCCTGGAGCGGGAGCACTTCCGACCGGCCTACACACCGCGCGAGATGTGGACTGTGATCCCGTGGAGCCAGGAAGGTCTTCCCGCGGAGGTCGGCCGCCGAGTGCGCGCCGCCGGCGGCCCAGCGGTGCGCGCGCTGTGGTGGCTCAGCCGTCGATCGTTCGCCCGGAACGAGCAAGCGGCCTTCGGCACCGCGCGGGACGTCACGGCGCCCCTGGCCGCCGAGCGAGACCCCCGGCACCCCACATCGACCAGGCAGCGGAGGACGACGGTCGTGGAACTGACCAGGAGCATCGACGTGGCTGTCGGTCCCGACGAGTTGTTCGCATACGTCAGCGACTTCAACCGGGCCCATGAGTGGCGGACCGAGGTCATCGAGTCCACGATGGAACCACCGGGCTCGATGCAGGCAGGATCCCTGCTGCGCGAGGTAGCGGTCGTGGCCGGTCGCAGGCTCGTCACCGACACCATCGTCGACATCTTCGAACCGCCCCGCCGCCTCACCTTCGAGCACCGCACCGGCCCGCTGCCCGTCAGTGGCGAGTACGTCGTCGAGACGCCTCACGCGAGCGCGACGCAGGACGAAGCGACCCTCCACTACACGCTGCGGATCCACCTCACAGGCGGGCAGCGCCTGCTCGCCCCCCTCCTCACCATGACCGCCCCGAGAACAGTGCAGACATCACTGCGCACGCTGGCCCACGTGTTGAAAGCGGGCCGAGCGAGGTGACCCTCCCAGCCGGGACGCGTCAGCGCGAACACCACCACTCCTGAGAGCGCCGGCTGACCTCCGGCGACCCAGATGACGTCAATGGTCCAACCGGAATTGCGAGCGATGCCCGATGCTGCCTCCGGGCTGCTGACCTGGCGCGCCGCTCCGAGACATACGAAGCATGCCTCCGCGCTGGGGGCGGGTCGAGTCGGCACGAGTCGGAGTCGGCTCTGACGCGGTCGCATGGACCGAGGCATTCGAAAGGCAGGGCGACCGACCGCCAGCGGACCGTCGGCATGTGGGTCGGCGCCTCCGAGCCGCGGGCGGTGAGGTGTCTGACGGCGTCGCTGTCCCGCCTGGCGAGGAGCTCACCCGCTGTGGCTGTGACCGCGACCGTCACCGCCACGGCGGGTCGGCGCCCGCTTGGGCCTCAGGTGGGGATGACCGGGAGGTAGCGAAGCCGCTCGGGGCCGGTGGGGTCAGCTGGACTCGAGCCTGCCCCGCACTGCCACACCTCGTGTCGGTCCTCGTCGGGCACGACGACCGCCTACCGCCACACGGCGTCACGATGCCCTCGGCAGAGTGACTGTGAAGGTGGAACCGCGGGCGACCGATGAGACGCACTCGAGGGAGCCGCCGTGCGCTTCCACGAGTGCCCGCACGATCGACAGGCCCAGCCCGGAACCTCCGGACCGACGGGAGCGACCAACATCGGCCCGGTAGAAGCGGTCGAAGATCCGGTGCTGAACCTCCGCCGGCATGCCCGGCCCGTCATCCCTGACCTCGAGCACTGCCACCCCGTCGGTTGTTGCCGCGGCCACGACGATCGCCGACGGCGTGTGCGCGATTGCGTTCGTGACGAGGTTGGCCACGACCTGCTGCAGGCGACCGGGGTCACCCTCCACTTCGACGGGTCCTTCGACCTTGAGGTCGAGTCGGCGCTCAGGATGGCCAGCACGCGCTGCAGTGAGGACGTCGTGGGCTATCTCGACAAGATCGACTCGTTCCTTCACCAGTTCGGGTTGCTGATCCAGGCGCGCCAGAAGCAGGAGGTCCTCGACGATGCCACTCATCCGGTCGGCCTCGCTGTCGATGCGGGACACCACCTCGGCGCGCCGCTGCTCGACGTCGTTGCGCGCTTCCCGGGCAATGGATGTGCCCGCATCTGACCCTGTGTTCCGTGCGGCCATCTGCGCATACAGCTGGGCGTAGCCCTTGATCGAGGTCAGAGGGGTGCGCAGCTCGTGGCTGGCATCGGTGGCGAACTGTCGGATCCTCTGTTCGCTCTCGCGCCTCTTCTCGAAGCCACGTTGGATCTCCTCGAGCATGGAGTTGAGCGCTGTGGAAAGGTCAGCGACCTCGGTCCCCGGCTTGCCCGGCGGCACTCGGGCGGACAGGTCGCCGTGCCGGATCTCGCGGGCCGCCTCCCGCACGCCGGTCAGCGGGCGCAGACCGATCCGAATGACCATCCGACCCGCCAGCGCGAGAACCGCTAGGACGACGACGCCGATGGCTGCGCCGCCAACAGCAACGCGGTGGACCGTCAGGTCTGCGTTGCGCAGGGAAATGGCGACCATGACATAGCCCTCCCCGCCGTCTCGGCCGGGCTGATCGAACGCATCCACCGACGTGGCCCACGACCCTGAGTCATCCCCGACGACAGCCGCGGCGTCATCATCCGCCCAGTCACGGAGCTCGTCCACTGACGGAACCGGCGGACCCGTCTGGTCGCCCGGAACCCGACACCGTACGGAGCCGTCGGCCTCGATCACCGTGAGCCTGAAGTCGCTCGGGAGGACCGCCGGGGCGTCAGTGACCTCGCAGAGTCGCGAGGGTGCGATTGCGCCCGGCCGCACATCGGGAGCCTGGGACAGTCCGCTCACCTGCTCCGCGACCCGACCGTAGAGATAGTCCCGCAGCAGCACGGTTCCCGCCACGAGTGAAAGCGCCAGACCCAGCCCCGAGACGGCCAGGACGCCGATCAACAGTCGTGCAGCCAATGACCGAGGGGGCCAGCGCCTCACGTGGACCTCGGACCAGGGCCCGGACCTGTCGGAGCCGGCAACCGCAACGAGTAGCCGACCCCGCGCACTGTCTGGATGAGGGGCGGGTCGAGGTGGTCGATCTTCTTGCGGAGGTAGCTCACGTAGGACTCCACGATCGATCCGTCGCCGCCGAAGTCGTATGACCACACATGGTCGAGGATCTGTGCCTTCGACACCACCCGACCGGCGTTGATCATCAGGTAGCGCAGCAGTCCGAACTCGGTCCGCGACAGGTGAACGAGCTCGCCCGCACGCCAGACCTGGTGGCGGTCCTCGTCAAGCGTCAGGTCGGCGACACTCATCACCGAATCGGCAACGGCCTCGTCCGGGGCCAACGATCTGGTGCGCCGCAGCACCGCCTCGATGCGAGCCACCACTTCATCGAGAGCAAAAGGCTTGGTGACGTAGTCGTCGCCCCCCTGCGTCAGCCCGAGAATCTTGTCGTGCGTCGCGTCCCGAGCGGTGAGGAAGACCACGGCCACCTGCTGACCACTCGCTCGGAGCTGCCGGCAGACCTCGAACCCGTCGATGTCGGGCAGGCCGACGTCGAGCACGACCAGGTCCGGTCTTCGCTGCTCAGCGGCGGCGAGTGCCTCGGCTCCGGTCGAGGCGGTCGTCACGTCGAAGCCCGCGAACCCCAGGCTGCTGC
The DNA here is from genome assembly GCF_034661175.1 of Nocardioides renjunii. NCBI lineage: Bacteria > Bacillati > Actinomycetota > Actinomycetes > Propionibacteriales > Nocardioidaceae > Nocardioides > Nocardioides renjunii. Next base: position 2,354,272 of record NZ_CP141058.1, read on the forward strand.
GCAGGAGGTCGGCAATGAACGGCTCGTCGTCGACCACCAGCAGCGTGGCTGCCTGCGGACGATCCGTGGTCGGCGTCATGTCCACCATTGTGGCCGCCCCGTCGCCACGGCGGTCGAGATCATCATCGTGAGGTCGGGTCAGGTCACTCGGTCTGAGCGACGACTTCGGCGAGGATGGTGCCCGCATCGTCGACGTCGCCTTCGACGGTGACGGTGTTGCCGGGACGCAGGTCGGACGTGGCACCTGCGGTCAGCTTGCGGACCTCGGTCGTCGGAAGGGTCACGACCTTGACCGTGCTCCCCGTAGCGTCCTTGAGGTAGAGAGTGCCGCCGTCGACGACGGTCACGGTATAGGTCGAGCTCCCCCCGAGGGCGGCAAGCTGGCCGGCGTCAGGTATCGCGCCACCACCGCCGGGCGCGGCGCCGCCGGCCGGGGGCTCGAACCCGTCTGGCAGCTCGAGGCCCTCGGGGAGCTCCATGCCCCCCGGGAGGGCAGACGATGTCTGCTCCTGCATCTGCTGAGTGGTGACGATTCCGCCGAGGAAGCCGAGTGCACACACCACCAGTGCAGCCAGGAAGATCTGGGATCGGCGGCTTGCGGGTCGGCGTGGGGACAGCTCGGCTGCCCAGTCCGTCTCTGGTTCGTGGACGTCCTGCTCGGACGCGTCCTGCAGGTCCTCCTCGCGGACGTCGATCTTGCTCACGGCTTCTTCCTCTTCATCATGTCTGGCGGTCATTGACACATCTCGATCTACTCGTAACGCAGCGCATCGATGGGACGGAGGCCCGCTGCTCGGCTCGCGGGGAAGCTCCCGAAGAACAGTCCGACGAGGACCGAGACGCCGAACGCCAGGGCGATGCTCGACGGCACCAATGTGGGTTGCACCCCGACGATCTCGACGTTGCTTCCCAGCACGCCGACCACCACACCGACGAGGCCGCCGAGCACCGACAACAGGGTCGCCTCCACGAGGAACTGGGCGAGGATGACGCCCCGGCTGGCGCCGATGGCTTTGCGAATGCCGATCTCTCGCGTTCGCTCGGTGACCGTGACCAGCATGATGTTCGTGATGCCGATGCCTCCCACCAGGAGACTGATCGCAGCAACGGCGCCGAGGAGGACGGTGAACACGTCGCTCGACTCAGTCAGTGCGGACACGATGGTCTCCGAGCTGAGGGTCGACCAGTTGCCCGACTGCCCGCCGGCGAGGTTGTGACGGGCCGCGAGCACTGCAGACGTCTCTTCTTGAGCCGCCTCTACAGAGGCGCTGTCCGTGGCCTGAACCGTGATGCTCGAGATCGACTCATATCCCGCCAGTGACTGCTGGACTGTCGAGATGGGCGCGATGATGGTGTCGTCCGAGTCCTGGAAACCGACGCTTCCCTGGGCGGCGAGCACGCCCACCACGCTGAGTCTCACGCCGTTGCAGGTCACGGACTCACCCACGGGATCGACCTCGTCCGGGTCACCGAAGAGGTTCTCCACTACGGTTCGGCCGATGACCGCGACCGGCTGTGCTTGGTTCACCGCTTCGACGTCGAAGTAGGTGCCGGCAGACACCGGGCTGTTGGACGCCTCGAAGTACGTGGGCCACGTACCGGTGATGCTGACCGAGTGGCTGCTCGCACCGACCGTGCAGTCCACCTGTGCAGTCGCCACCGGTGAGGCGCTCTTGACGTGAGGTGCGGCTCGAGCGTCGTTGAGTGCCCGCGCATCGTCCATCGTGAGGTCCAGACTGGCGATGTCGGTGCCGGTGGACGTCGATTCCTCCTCGCCGCCACCGAAGCCACCGGCCGGTCCGCCCGGACCACCGACAGCCGCGCCGCCACCGGCCCCCGTCCCCGTGACGGTGATGGTGTTGCTTCCCAGAGACTCGATACTGTCTTCGACCGCGTCGGCGGAGCCTTGGCCAACGGCCACCAGAAGGATGACCGCAGCAACACCGATCAGGATCCCCAGCATGGTCAGCAGGGACCGGACCTTGTTGGCCAGCAACCCCACGACGGCGAACCGGAACACCTCGCGCGGATTCACAGCGACGTCCCAGCGGTCGATCCCGTCGGGGCGCCGCCACAGGCGGACGCAGTAGGCGTCCATGCTTCACGCGTCGGGGGGGCTTCCTCCAGACGGACGTCCTCGATGATCTTCCCGTCACGCATCCGGATCACTCTGCTGGCGCGTTCTGCCACCTCGTCCTCGTGGGTGATGACGACGATGGTCCTTCCGGCGTCATGCACGGCATCTAGGAGGTCGAGGACGTCGGCGGTGGACGTGCTGTCGAGATTGCCCGTGGGCTCGTCAGCCAGGATCAGCGCCGGTTCGCCCGCCAACGCCCGGGCAACAGCGACGCGTTGCTGTTGTCCACCGGAGAGCTCGTTGGGAAGGTGCTTCGCGCGGTCCGCGACCCCGACCTGCGCCAGCGCTGCCAGGGCGCGTTCGCGGCGCTCACGGGGCCGGACGCCGGCATACGCCAACGGGAGCTCCACGTTAGCCAACGCCGAGGTACGGCGGATCAGGTTGAAGGACTGGAAGACGAAGCCGATCAGACGGTTACGGGCGACGGTCAGCTGGGCGTCGTCCATGGCTGACACGTCGAACCCGTTCAGCTCATACCTGCCCGACGTGGGTACGTCCAACAGGCCAAGGATGTTCATCATCGTCGACTTTCCCGAACCCGAAGCGCCCATGATGGCCACGTGCTCGCCGTGGGCGATGTCGAGGCTGACCCCGTCCAGCGCTCGGACCACTGTGGCCGGGTCGTCGCCGTAGACCTTGGCGAGGGACCGCGCCCGGATGACCGGCGCGTGCAGCTCCGCACGCACCGAGCTCACCGCTTCAGGGACACCTGTCTCGACTTCGCCGGCGGAATGGCTCATCCGAGACCACCGCCACCAGGCAGCTCGGGCAGCTCGCCACCGGGGAAACCTGTGAGGCCGCCACCGCCGCTGCTCGTGACCACCAGGTCACCCTCGTCGAGACCGGACAGGATCTCGGTGGTCGAGTCGCCCACGACGCCGGTCTCGACCTCGCGCTGCTTTTCCTCACCGTCGACGAGGACGGTGACGGTGGAGCTCTCCCCCGTGGTCTCGATCGCCGAGGAAGGCACCTGGAGCACATCCTCCGCCTCGGCGAGCACGACGTCCAACGTGGCCGTCTGGCCGACCTTGAGGCGCTCTGGAGGAGCGTTCAAGGTCGCGAACACCTCGTACGTCACGACATTGTCCGTGACCACGGACGTGGGCGCGATGCTGGTCACTTCTGCGTTCGTGCCGCTCGCGACACCCGCGTTGTCGAGCGCCTCGAAGTTGACGCTCGCTCCTCGACCGAGGGACAGCTGGGACACGTCGGCCTCACTGAAGTCCGCCTGCACCTGCAACCCGTCGACGCCGGTCAGCACCACGAACCCGGACGCGTCCACGGACGTCTCCGTCGTGGTGCCGGTGGTCGTCGAGCCGGTGGTAGTCCCCCCGGAGCCGGAACCTCCGACGTACTCACCTACGCTCCCCGAGATCGAGGCGACGATGCCGGCGGCAGGAGCACGGAGAACAGTGTCGGCGACGGCTCGTTGTGCCGTCCGGAGGGTGACTTCGGCGGATGCGACCTGGGCCTGCGCTGACTCGACCTCGCCGTCCGTCGCCGGCTGCGTCTGCTGTCTGGCTGATGCGACCGTGTAGGAGTAGGAGGCTCGTGCCGACCTCAGTGACGACTCGGCCGATCCGACGGACTGCGCCTGTTGCGCGGAGCCCACCGACCGGTTCTGCTCCGCCGTCCGCAACCCGTCCTGCGCACTGTCGACCGATGCTTCGGCGGTGCTCAACGACGTCTCCGCCGAGGTGATCCTCTGCTCGTTCGCCTCGACCGCGCTCTGTGCGTTGCTGCACACGGCGGTTGCGGGTCCTGTGGTCCCATCGGGGGACGACGCGCACGCGCTCGCCTCGAGCTGCTGAGCCTCCTGCAACGCCGTCCGAGCCGAGGTGAGGGCTCCGCGGGCGTCGGCACGGTCGTCCTGTGCTCGGCTCACGTCCCGTCGCGCCACCCTGACCTGTTCGTCGTACACCCGACGATTGGTACGGGCGACCCGTCTGGAGTCTGCGAGTGCCTGTTCTGCGCTGTCCACCGACGCCCCGGCCTGGCGGACCGACGCGTTGCCGGCAGCCAGGTCCGCATCGGTCGGGCCCTGGGTCAGCTGACGCAGGCCGGCGACTGCCTGGTCGTACGTCGCCTGAGCGCTGTCGCGCTGGTCGATCGCGTCGGTGTTCTCGATCCTGGCCAGGACGTCGCCGGCCTCGACGCGTTCGCCCACCTTGACGGACACCGTTGCGAGCTTCCCTCCGGCGTCGAAGTCGACACCCACGTCGCGGGCGGCGACGACATTGCCAGTAGCGGACACCATCGACACGACGTTGCCGCGCGTCACTTCAGTCGTGGCGGGCGCCGCCGCGCTCTCCTCTTCGTCGAGGAGGAGGTAGGCGCCTCCTGCAGCGGCGATGAGAAGGAGCACCAGCAGGCCGTTGATGATCACCCGCGGGGAGCGCAGGGATGTCGAGAGTCGTTCACGCATGCCGAGCAGCGTGCGCGTCGAACCTGACAACTGCCTGGGAGCCGGCTGGAAGGGACGTGCCAATGCGTGATTCGGCCCAGTGCGTGGTCTCCCAGGCAACTGCCAGCGTGAAGTCAGGAGGCTTCCAGTACTGGGTGTTTCTCTGGTCGAGCCATCCGGTGTGGCGCTCGTGTTCGCTCTCGCGGTGGCCGAGCGCGCACCGGATGGACCACTCGACTGCCACGACGTCATCCACGGAGGACCAATGTCCCATCGCAACCGAGCTCGCGCCCTGTCTCGCGCGAGTGCACTTCTTCTCATGGTCGTCCTCTTCGCAGCCGGGTGCGGGTCCGACAGCGCGAGCACCACCGAGTCAGGCGACGCCAGCTCGTCCGCGAGCTCGCCGGCGGCGTCCGGCGAGACTCCGGAGATCTCCGAGGAGTTCACCGCATGCCTCGAGGAGCAGGGGGTCGAGCTGCCCTCCGAGCAGCCGACTGAGGCACCGTCCGAGGGCACGATGCCCAGTCTCAACCCCGAGATGCAGGAGGCGATGCGAGCGTGCGCCAGCCTGGCGCCCTCAGGCGGTCCGGGCGGCGCAGGCGCACCGGAGGTCGACCAGTCCGCCCTGGACGCGTTCGCCGATTGCATGGACGAGAACGGCGTGGAGGTCGAGGCGACGCTCGAGGCCGTCACCGAGCTGGACCAGTCCGAGCAGAAGGTGCGCAAGGCACTCGAGACGTGCTCCGCGTTGATCCAGCCGTAGAAGTCGACGGTGGCGGACAAGCACCACCCACGTGGCGCCCTCGCGGTCGCGTGAGCGGCCGCACTGGCCGGATCCACGGCGCAGACAGGGCCCCGGCGCGACCGCCGGGGCCATCGGGACGAGGCCTCGAGCCTCGAGGACCAGTCGAGCTTGATCGCTCGCTTGATCGTGCCCTTGAGTCAAAGGCGGCCGGTCGCCATGCCCGGCCTGGGCGTGCAGCCGGCCCATCACGAGTTCGGCGGCGCCCTGATAAGCGACGTCTTTGGTGTCGCGGCCAATGGGCCTCACTCGGATGAGCAGAGACGACCGACGTGGCACCACGGGGGCTTTGCGGTTCTGCTGGCGACTCGCTCGTCGCGAGCTGGCCGTGTAGACGAGCGCCTGCAAGCGGGAGTCGGGTTCCGCGATCTGCGGGGTGTCGTCGAGCTTCCGTCCATGTCGGACATGCGGCCGGTGGCGTTCATGCACTTCTCCGGCGGGTCCCACAGGGAGTGTTCGACGGCTCGTTCGCCGTCGGTGGTGTGGTGGACGTTGGCCGGCAGCTCCGGTAGCTCCGGTAACTGGTGGCCCCGCGTGCCAAGGGGCTGGGCGCGTTGTCGGCGGGCAGTGGGACCGGGGCTGGCGCCCGGGGTGCGAGCGCCGCAGCCCGCTGCGCGTTTCCATGGGAAACCGGGCGCCGGTCGAGAACGGACACGTGGTCCGCTTCGTCCAACGCCCGGTCCTATGGTCCGTGTGGCGCCGAGCGGCTCAGACGTCGCGTCGCACGGTTGACAAGGTGGCTCCACCCAGGATGACGACCACCCAGGCGGCCAGGACGAGCGCACCGGTGACCGGCCCCAGGACCTGGTCGGTCGAGGCCTGGACGGCGGTGAAGCCGGCAGCGGCGTTGGTGGGCAGTAGCTGCAGGACGCCGTCCCAGCTCTCGGGGAGCAGCGCGCCGGCGAGGGCCGGCACGATCAGGACACCGGCGGCGAGGGTGCCGATGCTGGCGGCGACACTCCGCATCAAGAGCCCGAGTCCCAGGCCGATGAGGGCGACGGCGGTGAGGTAGAGGGCCATGCCGACCAGGGAGCGGAGCACCCCGTCATCGCCCAGGCCGACGGTGGCCGCGTCGTTCGCGGCGAGTACGCCCATCCCGAGGCCGAAGGCACCGATGGTGCCGATGGCAGCAGCGGGCAGTACGAGCATGGAGAGCACGCCCGCCTTGGCCACGACGACCGGCCATCGGCGCGGGGTGGCCGCCATGGTGGCGGTGATCATCCTCGACGCGTGCTCACGGGCGCCGGCCAAGGCGCCGAGGACGCCGACCAGGAGGGTGGCGAAGGTGGCGCCGGTGAGGACGGTCGACAGCGGGTCGTCGCCGCCGAATTGCGGGCCGCCGTTGTCGGGGGTGCTCACGGAGCCGCTGGACACGGCGGCGGCGATGGCACCAAAGCCCGCGAGGACGACGACGATCGCGAGCAGGAAGATCCATGTGCCGCGCAGGCTGCGAAGCTTGATCCACTCCGAGCGCATGACGCGGCCCAGGGTGACGGGCTTCGCGATGGCAGGCCGGGGCGGCGAGGCGGGGGACCCGCTCGGGGTGGGGTGTGCGGTCGTGGTGCTCATCAGGCTGCCTCTCCGGGCTGGTCGGTGGACTGGTGGCTGGTCTGCTGGGTCGTGCCGGCGTACTCGACCGCGTCGCGGGTGAGCGCGAGATAGGCAGTCTCCAAGGACGCCGCGGAGCTCGAGAGCTCGTGCAGGGTGACGCCGTGGCGGCTGGCGACCTCGCCGATGGCCGCGGCGTCGAGTCCGCGGACCTCGAAGCGACTGGCCTCGCGCGAGGTGAGGGTGACGCCCTCGCCCGCGAGCAGTCCGGCGAGCCGGGAGGCCTCGGGCGAGGCGACCACGACGGCGCCGGTGGACGATCTGTCGATGAAGTCCTGCAGGGGGGTGTCGGCCAGGATGCGGCCGCGGCCGATGATCACCAGATGGTCAGCGACCAGCTGCATCTCGCTCATGAGGTGAGAGGACAACAGCACGGTGCGGCCCTCGGCGGCGAGCTCGGTGAGCAGGGAGCGGATCCACTGGATCCCGTCGAGGTCGAGGCCGTTCACGGGCTCGTCGAGGATCAGCACGCCGGGGTCGGCCAGCAGTGCCGAAGCGATGCCGAGCCGCTGTCCCATGCCGAGCGAGAACGACCCGGCCGCCCTGCTGGCCACCTCCGAGAGACCGACCGACTCGAGCACGTGGTCGACGCGCCGGGCGCCGATGCCCACTGTGGCTCCGAGGGCCAGCAGGTGGTTGCGTGCGCTGCGGTTGCGGTCGACGGCCTTGGCGTCGAGCAGCGCGCCCAGCTCGCCCATGGGCGCGGCCGCCTCGGCATAGGGGTGGCCGTTGACAAGGGCGGTGCCGGCCGTCGGCCGGTCCAGGCCCAGGATCATCCGCATCGTGGTCGACTTCCCGGCGCCGTTCGGGCCGAGGAAGCCGGTGACGACACCGGGGCGGACGGTGAACGTGACGGCGTCGACAGCCAGCGTCTCGCCATAGGTCTTGGTGAGCTGGTTCAGCTCGATCATGGTGTGCTCCTCCGGGTGGTGGGGTATGACTCCACGCTCCCGTGGCAGGGTCGTGCTCGTCGTCGTCCGGGTGCAGGCTTCTCGGCGTACTGCACCTGCGGTAGGCCGATGCCTGCTGCCGCTCCGGCGACTTGAGGGCCTGGCCGGTCAGTCGCCGGCGCGGACCAGGCCGGACTGGTAGGCGTGCACGACCAGCTGGGCCCGGTCACGGGCGCCGAGCTTGGCCATCGCCCGGTTGACGTGGGTCTTGGCTGTGAACGGGGAGACGAACAGGCGTCCCGCGATGTCGTCGTTGCTGAGCCCGCGCGCCACCAGGGCGACGACCTCCCGCTCGCGCTCGGTGAGCACGTCGAGGGAGGTGTCGACCGTGTCGCCGTCGCGCGGCTGGGAGAGGAAGCGGCCGATCAGGGCGCTGGTGGCGCGCGGCGAAAGGAGCGACTCCCCCGCGGCGACCACGCGGATCGCCGCCACCAGGTCTTCCGGCTCGACGCCCTTGCCGAGGAAGCCGCTCGCCCCCGCACGCAGGGCGGCGACCACGTACTCGTCGGCCTCGAAGGTAGTGAGGACCAGCACCTTGACGTCGGCCAGGTCGGGGTCGCCGGTGATCAGCTCAGTGGCCGAGAGACCGTCCGTGCCGGGCATCCGGATGTCCATGAGGACGACGTCGGGGCGCGCGGCACGAGCCTGGCGGACGGCGTCCGCTCCGTCGACGGCCTCACCGACGACCTCGAGATCGGGCGCGCTGGCGACCAACCCGACGAAGCCGGCGCGGATCAGCCGCTGGTCGTCGGCGACCAGGACGCGCGTCGTCGCCTCGCTCACGCGGTCACCCCCGCGAGCAGCCGCGCCCGGACGACCCACTCGTCGCCCTCGCGGCCTGCCGTCAAGGTGCCGCCGACCGCCGCTACGCGCTCGCGCATCCCGATCAGCCCGTGCCGGGCCCCCTGGCTCTCGGTGGACGGCCGCTGCACCGGGTTGCGGACCTCGAGGTGGCAGCCTCCGGCGTCCCACTTGAGCATCAGCCGGGCCTTCCCGCTGCCGTGCCGCAGGGCGTTGGTGAGGCCCTCCTGGACGACGCGGTACGCCGTGAGGTCGGTGGCCGGTGGCAGCTCCAGCGGGGTGCCCGTGGTCTCCCAGGTCACTAACAGCCCCGAGCGGCGGGCCCGCTCGACCAGACCGCCGACGTCCCCGAGGCGCGGGGCGGGGGCGGTCTCCAGCTCGTCCTCCGTGGAGCGGAGCAGGCCGAGCAGGCCGGGGACCTCGTCGAGGATGGTCTGGCTGGCCTCGCGCACGTGGCCCATCGCCTCGGCCGCGGCGTCGGGGTCGGCTCGCAGCAGGTGTCGCGCGAGCCCTGCCTGCACGTTGACCACCGCCACGTGGTGGGCCACCACGTCGTGAAGCTCGCGGGCGATCCGCAGCCTCTCCTCGGCGACGCGGCGCTGCGCCTCCTCCTCACGCGTCGCCTCGGCCTGACGGGCCCGCTCGTGCGCGGCGGCGACCATCGCACGCTGGTTGCGCACCGCGATGCCCGACATGGTCGCCAGTCCGCTCCACGGCGTCATGCCGTAGGCCAGAGCATCGATCACGTTGACCGAGCCCAGTCCCAGCAGCGCGACCCCTGGGGCCAACGCGGACACGACCCCGGCTGCGGCGGCCCTCCCAGTCGGGCTGGTGACCGCGACGGTGTAGAGCGCCACGCACGCGGGCAGGAAGGCAGGGGTGGTGCCGCCGGCATCCACGACGGCCACGAGTCCGACTGCCGTGGTGAGCAGCCACACCGGCCACGGAGCCTGTCGTCGCAGGACGAGCAACAGGCTACCGGCCGTGAGGCTGATGAGGGCCACCGTGGTGAGCTCGAGGTCGACGTCGGCGGCGTCGGGGCGCGCGGCGTACGGGATCAGAGCGGTGACGTTGACCAGCAGCGCGAATGCGGCGTCCGACGTCGTCGGGTGCCGCCGAAGCCAATCGCGGTAGCCGGCCACCTGGGACGCGCCGCGACTCATGCCGCGACTCTAGGCGGACGGTGCCGATGCGGCATACAGCAGGCGCAGTACGCGCGGTCGGCCTCCCCGGCGGTGGGGGTCAGGAGGGGGAGGTCGGTCCTGGACCGGCCGTCACGACAGACGAGTCGAACGGCGGGTGCCCCTGACCCCTCCCCCGCACACAGTTCGCGGGGCGATGCTCTCCCCACTGCCCCCGGCGTGGCTGTGCCACGCTCCCAGCGACGTCCGGCTGCGGGACCCGGCGACGGACCGGAGCTCGCCTGCCAGCCCAGGATCGACCTCATCGAGGACGACGACGCAGCCATCGCGGTCGTCTCCGTGATCCCTCCGGGCGGCAGGGGTCCCGGACCACCCGGCCGCTCAGCGACCACATCGGTTGCAGGGCGGCTTCACTTCGCAGTGGCGAAGAACGGCGCCTGCCGGACGTAGGACCCCTGATCGATGACGTCGGCCACGAAGGCTGCGAGATCGGCTCGGACCACCTGGGTCGACCGCGTGGAGCGGTGTGCGAAGTGCTCCAGCCTCCCTGTCGCCGCCCCGTCGACCAGGCGCGGCGTGCGGACGAGCGTCCAGTCCAGGTTGCTGGCGGCGTAGACCTCGTACTCGGCCGGCTTGTCCTTGATGACGTCGCCAGCGAAGGTCTGGATCGCCTTCGAGATCATCCGGGCGGACAACGACTTCTGGTCACCCGGCACGTCGATGCCCGCACCGCTGACGCCGACGAAGCGACGTACTCCGGCGCGCTGCATGGCCCCGACGAGCGCCGTGGCGGTGTCGGTGTGGAGCGATGCTTCCTTGACGGTCGGCCCCAACGCCGACACGACGGCGTCGGCTCCGGTGACCAGACGGTCGAGGTCGGCCGCGCTGCGGCTGTCACCACGCACGACGTCGACGCGTTGCGCCACGTCGCCCAGCCGCACCGGGTCCCGGACGAGCGCGACCACGGTGTGGCCTCGCCGGAGCAGCTCTTCGACCAGAGGGCGGCCGGTGCGGCCGGTGGCACCCAGGACGACGATCCGCATGATGTCTCCTTCAGTCACTACGAGGACCGAGGGTGGGCCTTGGCGAGCGAGCCAACCGGGGGCTACCAGCCGCCTTACCGAGTCCTCATGAGTGTCGCCTCTGGACCCACGTCCTACATCGGTGCGCAGATCAAGGTCCGCGTCACGCCCTCAACGCAACCCGTACCGGCCGCTCTTGCCCGCCACGCCACCGTGCAGGACGGGGGCCGGGTGTTAGCTCAGGTGCGTTGCGTCGACGGCTACGTCAAGGCAGTCAGAATGCGCGTACACAGCGTGGCGTGACCCGCCAATGGGCATCCGGACATCGGCAGATCCGGGCGTCCCGCACGCCGTCGCGCGACTGGTCTCTCCGATGCTCAGGGGCGGCGAGGCTGGCCGAGATCCGCCGGGGTGTCGCCTACGACAGCTACACCGATCGCTGCCCGGGAGCGGGGCCCGCGGGGGCCCCTGCGTCGTCTCAGTCGGCCAGGGACCAGGTGCGCACGTAGTCGAAGCGGGCGGTGAGGTCTTCCGGTCCGCCCATCGACACCAGGCCGATCTGCGGGTCTGGGCCGAGCTCGCTGTGGGTCCAGGCCCCGCCGCGCACCCAGCGGACACCGTCCTGGCTGGTGTACGCCGTGAACCGGTCCGCGCCGTCGCTGCCGGCGCCCGCCTCGCGGACGATCCGCAGCCACGTCTCGTCGCCCGGGGCGCCCACGACGGTGTTGCCGTAACGCGGCTGTCCGGCCGGAGCGCTCGGGACCTCCTTGGCGAACTCGGTCTGCCGGGTCTCCCACAGGGACGCGTGGGTGAGCTTGAGGAACGCGTCGTCGGAGCCGTAGACCACCAGGCCCGCCTGCACGAAGTTGTAGCAGTCCAGGCCATCGGCGCCCGCCTCCGGGGGACAACCCTCCGGCGGGACGTCGAAGGCGACCTTGGTCTCCACCACGTAGTCCCCGGGCGGTGCCGGTCGCGTCAGCACCGAGGCTGTGTTGCTGTCGACGTACAGGTCCGCGTCCTGCACGTCGAAGGCGAACCTCCCTCTCTCCAGCCGCGCCGACGCCGCGTCGCCGCGCACCCACTGCCAGCCGGCGAGCTCCTGAGCGTCGAACTCGTCGGAGTACTGCGCCAGCAGCGCGCCGGGGACGTGCGGCGGGACAGGGTCCGGCGTGTACGTCGACGCCTGGCCGTCCTGCGCCGCGGGCGCCGGCATGGGCTCGTCAGAGGCCCAGCGACCGGCCCGCACCATCGGCCAGCCGCCCTCCCAGTCCACGGGGTCCAGCAGGGCCGGCCGCTTGGTGAAGCTCGTGGTGCCCGCGAAGTACGGCTCGAACCGGTCGACCGCGTGGTAGGCCATCCACCACTGCCCCGCCGCGTCCTGGAACGTGGAGTTGTGCCCGGTGCCGACCCAGCGATTGCCGTTCATGCTCAACGCGGGCGTGCCCCCGACCCGGCCGGCGAGCAGCGAATTGCCCTCGCGGTCGAGGAACGGTCCCATCGGGCTCGCCGAGCGTGCCGTGAGCACGCTGTAGCCGGTCAGCGGGCCGTTGCAGCAATTCGTCGCGGAGCCGAAGTAGTAGTACCAGTCGCCGTACCTGACGACGTTGCTGCCCTCGTAGCGGTTGCCGATCACGATCTGCCGGCCGGCCGGGCCGCGCAACTGCGCGGCTGCGGCGCGCTGCTGCTGGACCGGGTCGAGCTTCGGCTTCTCATCGGTGCCGGCGGCGATGGAGCGTTCCGGGCCCGTGGTGACCATTCCGTTGCCGGTCAGCGTCACCGCCTGCGCGAACACACCGCCGTAGTAGCTGCCGTAGTAGAGGACGCTGCGCGAGCCGACGCTGTCACCGAGCACGTCGGGGTCGTACGTCCAGTAGAAGTCGCACCCGGGGCCGGCGCGCCGGGGGTCGACCAGCGGCTTCTCGCTGACCTTCCACGGCCCGGTGGGGTTGCGGCTGACCGCGACGCCGAGGGCGCTGTCACCGCCGCAGCCCGCCTCGCCGCTCACCTCGGTGGTCGTGTCGGTGACCACGAAGGTCAGGTAGTAGCGCTTCTTGGTCTTCGAGTAGACCAGGTCCGGCGCCCACATGGCGGCCTCCGGCGCCGCCCAGGACGGCTTCTGAGGCAGGGCGTCGCCGACGTACTCCCAGCTGACGAGGTCCGTGCTCCGCAGCATCGGGATCGGGTGGAACACCGGCGAGCCGTCCGCGGTCTCGGAGTCATTGAGGGGGTCGGTCGTGCAGTACATGAACCACGTGCCGCGGTCCCTCCCCTGTCCCCGCAGCACGACAGGATCGGCGCAGTTGTCCACGGAGCCACCAGAAGCAATTGTCGGCGCTAGCGGGTTCTGGTACGAGCCGGGCTCGGCCGGCGCAGACACCTGGGCCGCGGTCAGCATCGGCGCCGTCGACGCCGGTGGCGCGAAGGAGACCAGGAGCGACGTCAGGACGAGGGGGGCGACGGCGTGCGCCAGCCGCGAGATCCGAGTCATCCTGTCAGCATGCGGTCCACCTACAACGTTGTAAAGAGCGCCATCGCCGACGCACTCGAATGCTTCGCGTCCGGCAACCGCATCGCCCAGCGAAACAACCGGCGCCACGAGCGAGCACTCGGACCACAGCACGCGAGTCACGATCGGATTTTGCAAACTGTGTGACGGCGGCTCCGTGATCGAACACGACCGCATCTGCCGCGTTGAGGGCGGCTACGCTCGCCCGGATCTGCCGCGATCCGATCGACCGGATCTGCCGATGACCGGATGTGCCGACGACCTTGTTGAAAGATGTGTAGCGACACGGGCAACACAGACTTGGGGGGCGCATGCTGGAACTGGTGGTGCCGTCACCGAGCTTCCGCGAGTCTTGGCTTGAGTCCAGAGACGAGTGGGGCAAGGGCGTTCCTCAGTCCAACTCTGGTCTGACTGTTATTGACACGGTTGACTCTGTTGAGGGCTTCCGTGTCTGGACAGAGCGCCTGCGCGCTGAGGCAGATCATGGCGTGCCGTCGCCGACGGGACGTGTGCACGCGACCAACTTGTGGGTCGTTGAGGACGGAGCGTATGCAGGGGCCATCCAGGTGCGGCACTACTTGAATGACGCTCTGCAAGAAACCGCAGCACACATCGGCTACGGGATTCGTCCCTCCGCTCGTGGGCGCGGGATCGCGACGTGGGCTTTGCGCGAGGCCCTTCCCATCGCGCGTGAACTCGGACTGGATCGGGTGCTGGTCACATGCGACAGCGCCAACGTAGCTTCCAGGAGGGTCATCGAGCGGAACGGCGGGGCGCTGGAGGACGAGCGTCCGACTTCCCGTAGGTCGGAGCGCCGCTATTCGATTTTGCTCGGCGGCCGATAGGGAGGCTCCTTCTCGCACCATCTCAAACGCCCGGATCTGCCGATGTGCGGACGGCTCCCGAGTTCAGTCGATGTAGTCCTCAAGAGCGAGGGCTACGTCCAAGCGCCACCGCTCCTGAACCCTTTCGATTGCGTCCGAGACGTCGTCCGAGGTCTGAACTGCGCCATGGAGCAGGTTCGGCGGGGGTGTCGACTCGACATCACACTCTGAGCGCAAGTGTGACCAGTCCATCTCCAGAAGCCGCGTCTGGACTTCGTCAACCATGTCGGACAGGCGCTCTCGCTCGGCGGCGAGTAGGGCATCAACGCCCCGTCGAAACTCGCCGGTCATGACGTCAGCTGGGTCTGGCAACCCGACGGTATGAAGCACGCCGTTGCTGTCCACCCACATGGGCCAGAGTCTGGCAGGCACGACGGCCGAGTGTCCGGATCTGCCGCGATGAGCGCCCAGTTCTGCCGATCGGCCAGCACGAGGCACTCGTAGACGCAACCTCACTCGACCGGCTTCATCCTGGCATCGTTGATGAGCCCTGGTGGGGTGGGTCTGCTGACACGGCGCATGAGGGCCTCGATGGGGCCGCTTCCCCGCCACGTGCGCCACGGACCAGCCACTAGCGCGAGAACGGCCAAGTAGCCGGCTGCGACGCCTGTAGCTGTTCCAAGGTCCCAGTCAGCTGTGCGGGCCAGCACAGTGAACAGCAGCGCGTGGCCTACGTAGGCCGTCAGCGGCATACCGCCGGCTGCGACTAGAGGCGACCACCAACCCGCCTTGCGCGGCACGATCCGAAGACACAATGCAAGAACGACAACGGAAAGTCCCATGGTCGATACGAGCGCCGCCGCTGGCTCGACGCGACCCTCGACCTCAGTGATGTCCCACGCACCCGTGTGGGCAAGAAAGGCCAGTGCTGGCAGGGCCATGAGTGCGCCGACGGCGCCCAACCTGACCAGGTACGCATCGTTCGTAAGGTCTGCTCGACCGATGACTAGCCCGATGCAGAGCAGGGGGACCATTTCCCCGACGAGAAGCAGGACGTTGGTCAAGGTGTCGTCTGCGAACGGACTAGCTGCCAAGCGCAGGACACCTGCTGCGGCCACGACCGCCGCGATGGCCAACAAGGACCGACTGTCGAGCCGCATTAGCAGCACCGCAACGACGAACAAGACGCCGTAGAACACGAGAATCAGATCGCCCCAGCCAACTAACGCGAGCCCGGTTCCGAGCAGCGCGAGGAACAGCGCCCGACGCAGAAGCACCCCTGCACCGGCCCCCTGACGGCGGGACATGAGAGCGACCCCCACACCGGCGAGTAGGAAGAAGAGCAACCGTGCTCGGTTCGTGGCGATGCTCTGGGAGATCTCCAGCCAGAGCGCCGCCGAACCCGCCGCGTCCTGCGCTAGGACATCGCGTGCATGCACCAGGACCATTCCGGCAACGGCGAGGAAACGAGCCATGTCGAGGCCAGGGAGGCGGCTGAGGCTGGGAGTGCTGCCTGGTGGCGGGTTGACCATTCATCAACGGTGGGCGATGGACCGACACCTGACCATCGGGATCTCCCCTGACTCAGCCACGAGAACCCGTGATCAAAGCCCCTAGGTCCCAAGACCCGAGTCATCCGCTCATGCCGCGGTGAGTGCGCAGAAGTAATGACGTGCTGGTCGAGGCCCAGCCGTGGTGGAAACGCAAGTCTGGGCCGCTACCAAGGCCTATGCTTCCGAGCGATGGTCGTCCCCTTTCCACCTCCGTTGACATCGGTCCCCGAGCCGGTCCCAACGCGGTGGTCACGACGCCGCGTGGTGACCACGATGTTGATGGCCGCTGTCGCGGTCGCCCTCGGCGCGGCCGGATGGTGGGGCGCTCACCCACCGCAGATCCTTGCTGGTGGCTACGGTTTCGAGTCCTCCCGAGACCCTGGTCAGACTTTCTGGACCTCGCTAGTCCACTCCCAGTCCGATGGCGCCGAGGAGGTGGTCATCACCGGGCTCGCACCGCGCATCCAGACGGACACCTCTGGCGCAGCCGTGGACTACCTGATCTGCGTGCTGAACACGGAGGTGCTGGCAGACGAGGGCGTAGGAGGCTTCATGTTCGGGGGACGAGACCGCGATGTCGACCACTACTGCTCAAGGACTCGCCCAGCCATCGGGTCGACACTGCACCTGCGCGCCGACCCTCCGGAAGAGATCATCGTCGGCATCACCCCAACCCGACATGGCCGCATCGTGATTGCCGACCACCGCATCGCTTACACGGTCGGATGGCAACGCGGTCATGCCACGATCAACGTCTCGACGAAACTAAGGTCGCCCCAGCAACCGTGAGAGCCCGGGGCAGGTGCGACGCCCGGATGCAAGATGGTGCATACGCGACACGGACGAGTCGAACAACCGGATCTACCGCGATGGGAGTGCGCGGATCTGCCGACATGCGTGCGCCACCTCGTCCGTTCTCTGTCCCGTCTCTCGTGGGACAGGTAGCCCCATATGAGCGCAGGAGGCGGGCGGTTGACCGCTTTCTCGGATGCGCGCACGCTGATGCTTGAAGCAGGAGGTATGCCGTTTGAAGAGCGTCTTGTGCCGTGTCGGCAAGCACGACTGGTCTGACAGGACCAACGATGATGGCGAGCGTTACCGCGAGTGCCGTCGTTGTGGGGCGATCAAGGACGACGAGTTGCCACCTGATGTCGGCTCGGCTGCCATCGTCACCGGTGGCGGATGAGCGCGCGGTGGTAACCGCCCCGATCTGCCGCGATGAGTGAGCTCGAAGGGGTGCGTCACTTCGCCGCCTGCCGGCGGAGTTCACAACGTCCGCTCAAGGCGAGACTGAATCGTCGACGGGGGCGAGGGCGACCACCGGGCCGGCCTCCGACACCGATGGGCGGACGGTGGTCCAGCTGCGTGCAGAGGCGACGAAGCAAGGGGCTTCGGGCTACTACCGTATGTCGAAGGCGCAGCTGGTCGCCGCACTCGACTGACCGGGCTCGGCTCGGACGGGTCACACGCGTCGGGCCGCACCCCGGTACGCCAACGGCGGAGCATCGGCCCGTCGTCCGGACACGCGGCGTCTCGGCCAACGCGCTCGGCCGTACGTGCGACAGGCGCCGCCGCGCAGTCGCGGTTCCAGAGGGTCTGGCACGGAACTCGGGTAAGCACCGCCGGAGGACCGCGAACGCCGGACGCAGCCGTGCTGTCTGGCTCCATGGTCATCGTGCGATCTTTCCTGCGCCGGGACCGCACGAATCGAGGGGATGAATCTGGGTACGTTCTGCAGTCCGCCCAATCGAGCAAGAACAGGCCTAGTCCAGTGACTTCTTTCCCCCATTCCTCGTCGAGCACCGACGAGGCCTGGGAGACCCGCGAGCTGGCCCAGTTGCGCGGAACCGTCTATGCGTTCCGCGTTGACGCCGACGGCACGCCGTCATTCCCTTTCGTATCTCAGGCCTGCACTGACCTCTACGGCTTCACCGCCGAGGAGGCCATGGCGGACGTCACCCTGATGCACCAAGCCGTGCACAGCCACGATCAACGGCGCTTCAACGAAGCGGGCCAGCACTCTCTGCGCACCCTGCAGCCCATGCGGTGGGAGGGCCGCATCATGCGAACCGACGGTCGCGAGGTGGCCGTCGTCGTCAACTCTCAGCCCCGGCGCGACGAAGCTGGCAACACCGAATGGGTTGGCGTCGTCACCCAACAAGCCGACTCCGCGATCGCTCCCACCACGGCATCTTCCCGGGACGCCGCCCTCTCCGACGTCCAATCAGACGCGATAGCCATGCTGGGTCACGACGTCGCCGGACCGCTGACGGTCATCGTCGCTTCAGCGGAATTCGCGCTCGATGAACTGACCGAGACGTCACCTCGACCGTCCGCGCACGTGGACGGGACCGCTCTGGAACGTCGGCTCCGGACAATCCTGAAGCAGGCGCAGCGGCTCAGCGATCTCCGCGACGACCTCCTCGCCACCGCAGCCGCAGACGCGCACGTCATTCGAGCCGAACCGGTCACGGCAGACGTGCTGCCCTACCTCCGCGCAGCGGCAGACGTCGAGGGGACGGCCGCCAAGCTGGTCGTCGATTGCCCCAGTGACCTGTACTGCCGGGTACAGCCCAGCCACCTCACACAGATGCTCACCAACCTCGTCGGTAACGCGCTGCGGTACGCCGCCAGCGAGGTGACGCTCACCGCATCCCCAGCAGGTAGTCGTGTGCTCATCACCGTCCGAGATGACGGACCGGGAGTGCCCCCTGAGGTCACCGCGCGCCTATTCCGACGGTTCAGCCACGCCGGGATGAGCGCCCGGCCCCCGGGCGCCGGATCCGGGCTCGGTCTCTACATCGTCCGCACCCTCGCCACGGCCAACCAAGGGACGGTGCTCTACACGCCGGGCAAGCAGGGGGCAAGATTCACGATTGCCCTGCCGGGTGCTCGACCATTCAGCGGAGACTCGTCAAGCTGAAACAGCCGTACTGACGGTGTGAACGCCAGACCGAGGTCCGATGTGCGGCGAACGAGATCGCCACGAAGCCATCGATCCCAACCCCAGCACGGCCGGGCGCGTGACCGGCCGCCCGTGCATCGCGCTGGTGGTGGCGGCTCGGGGAGCCGCTGCTCTGGACCCCCCGAGCCTCGCCAAGCGAGCGTCCATGGCCGGCCGAGTGACTTGATGGTGTCGTACCCGCAAGCGCCCGAACCATCCCCACCGAGGCGTGACTCACGTCCGCACCGACGCTGAGACGCGGCGCGTGCGCTCCACCGCTTTCCACCGCAAGGTGATCGAGACCGCCGCCGACACCAGCGACCAACGGTCGCTGCCGACCGGTTGCAGCACGACCTGGGTGACGGTCCCCTGATCTCGACGAGGTCTGGGAACACCCCGCCCTCTACCCCCCCCCCCCCCCCCCCCCCCCCGCGCCACTGGCCCACCGCCGCGGGGGGCGAGTTGCGGTCCACCGGACTGCTTCCCCAAACCCCGTCGACCTAGCACAGCCACAGGGCGCGCTGAACGCGTTCCGCGTGACACCCCCAGGATCAAAGCGGACACGAGCACTCGTCGGCAGATCGGATGCCCCCACTCATCGCGCGGTCGTGACGCTGTTCTCGGGCGCCGGAGCGCCTGGGCAGCGACGCGCCGGGGGCGATGCCCAGGCGCCCTGGTGCCACCTCGAGCTGCGGGTCGCGCTGCTGGGACTTTGTCGTCAGCCAGGCAGCTGGCGGGTCTGCACAATCTCGGCAGCAACGTCGCGCACCTTGCGGTTGAGGTGCGAAGAGAGCCTGACGAGTACCGCGAATGCGGCGGGCTCTTCGAGTGAGAAGCGCTCCATGAGGATGCCCTGGGCGCGCGCGATCGTGCTCCGTGTGTCCAACGCCACGGAGAGGGTCTCGATCTGCTGGGCAGCTCTGATTGCCACCGAGACGTGGGCGGACAGGGCGAGTCCATACTCGTGGTCCTCCGTCCCGAACCCGTCGGCGGTGCGCGAGAAGAGGTTGAGTGCGCCCACGTTGTCCTCGTCGGTGAACAGCTGGAACGCCAGGACGCTCTTGAACCCGGTCTCCTCCACCACCTTCGGAGCCCAGGTCGGCCACCGAGGGGCATTCGCCAGGTCGGGAATGTAGACGGTCTGCGTCTCCTTGATCGCGTCCCAGCACGGCCCCTCCTTCAGCTCGACCTCGATCTCATCGACGCGCTTGGCGCCATCCCCGGTTGCCGAAAGGTTCTCGATCACCCCGCTGCCTCGCACGATCAGCAGCGCCGCCGCATCGCAACCGTCGATGTCTCGTACCGCCAGCTGAGTGGCCGTGTCCATCAAGTCGTCGCTCTTGCTCATGCTGCTCTGAAGCTCGCGCGCGGCATCTGCCATCAGCTCGGGCAGGGTTGGGTCAGACATGGCCGGGAGGTACCCCTTGATCGGCTTGTGCAGTCCCCGCCCGGCGCTCGGGCCGGTAGACAGGGCCGGTCGAAGCGCATGACATCACCGACCGGGGGGCGCCGGGCTGGCCGACTCTCACGCCCGACAGGGCGAGCTACCGGGCCGCTGGTTCGGCACGTGTGCCCCGCGCAGGTTTTCGGTGAGTTGAGGCGGGATCAGCCGAAATGGTTCACGTACGACAGTGGCCCCCGACCTGCGTTTCCGCAGGTCAGAGGCCACTTCTCGGTCGGGCTGACAGGATTTGAACCTGCGACCCCTTGACCCCCAGTCAAGTGCGCTACCAAGCTGCGCCACAGCCCGAATGCTCCCCGGCACGAGGCCTGCGGAGCGAGGGGAACACTACCGCAGCCCCTGCGGACGCACGGAATCGACCCGCCCACGTGCGTCCGCAACCGCGCTCGTTGCGCACGTTCGGGGGGTTCACATGGCCCGACCGGGTCATTCCGCGGCGATCGGCACCTGCCGCAGGCACAGGCGACGGACCATGGGTCCTCAACCTGTGGGGAGCCTCCGTGTCACACCTTCTGCGCCGTGCCGGCCTCGTGGTCGCCGTCGTCGCCGCGGCCGCGGGGCTCAGCCTCACCGCGCCCCGGGCCGACGCCGTCGCTCCCGAGACGGTGGTGCGCGAGGTGGCGGCCCCGCGGAGCGCCGCGCTCGACCTCGCCCGGCAGGTCCGCGAACGGCAGCAGACGCTGGCTACGCTCAACCGCCAGGCCGACGCGCGCGACCGGGCACTGCTGGGTCGCCAGGCCGTGCTCGCGACCTACGGCTATGTCGGCGACCCCGACGCGGCGCGCGTGGTGCTGCCGCTGGCGTCGTACGGCCTCTCGGCCGGCTTCGGACTGACCGGACCCCTCTGGGAGGCCGAGCACGGCGGCCAGGACTTCAGCGCCTCGGCGGGCGAGCCGCTCGTCGCGGTCGCGGCCGGAGAGGTCACCGACGTCGCGTACGCCGGCCCCTACGGGCTGCGCACGATCCTCACGCTGCCCGACGGCACCGAGGTCTGGTACTGCCACCAGACCGACGTCTCGGTGCAGGTCGGCCAGCTCGTCGACGTCGCCGAGGCCATCGGCACCGTCGGCTCGACCGGCAACTCCACCGGTCCGCACCTCCACCTGGAGGTGCGACCCGACGGCGCGGACCCGGTCGACCCGCTGGAATGGCTGGTCGAGGCCGGGCTCACGCCCTAGCGCCGCCCCCCACGCCTCAGCGCTTGCGCTTCTCGCGCGGCTTCTGGTTGATCACGATCGGCGTGCCGACGAAGCCGAACTCCTCGCGCAGCCGGCGCTCGATGAAGCGCTCGTAGGCCGCGTCGAGCTTGCCGCTGGTGAACAGCACGAAGGTCGGCGGAGCCGTGGACGGCTGGGTCGCGAAGAGGATCTTGGGCTGCTTGCCGCTGCGCACCGGGTGCGGGTGCTCGGCGACGAGGCGGCCGAGGAAGGTGTTGAGCGCACCGGTGCCGATGCGCGTCTCCCAGCCCTCGAGCGCCTTGTCGATCGCCGGCACGAGCCGGTCGACGTGCCAGCCGGTGCGGGCGGTGAAGTTGATCCGCGGCGCCCACTTCAGCTGCACGAGGTCGCGCTCGATCTCGCGCTCGAGGTAGTAGCGGCGCTCCTCGTCGACGAGGTCCCACTTGTTGAACGCGATCACCATCGCCCGACCGGCGTCGCGGATCGTCTGGATGATGCGCATGTCCTGCTCGGAGACCGTCTCGCTGGCGTCGAGCACCAGCACGGCGACCTCGGCCCGGTCGATCGCGGTCGTGGTGCGCAGGGAGGCGTAGTACTCGTGGCCCGAGGCCTGGTTGACGCGCTTGCGGATGCCGGCGGTGTCGATGAAGCGCCAGGTGCGCTCGCCGAGGGTGATCAGCTCGTCGACGGGGTCGACGGTGGTGCCGGCCGCGTTGTCGACGACGACCCGGTCCTCCTGGGCGAGCATGTTGAGCAGCGAGGACTTGCCGACGTTGGGCTTGCCGACGATCGCGATGCGCCGCGGGCCGCCCACCTCCTCGAACGACTCGGCGGGGGTCTCCGGCAGCGCCTCCAGGATCGCGTCGAGCATGTCTCCCGAGCCACGACCGTGCAGCGCGGAGACGGGCCACGGCTCCCCCAGCCCGAGGTTCCACAGCCCGTAGGCCTCGGCCTCGGTGCGCTGGTCGTCGACCTTGTTGGCGGCCAGCACGACCGGCTTGCCGGACGCCCGCAGGATGCGTACGACGGCCTCGTCGGCGTCGGTGATCCCGACGGTCGCGTCGACGACGAACAGCACGGCGTCGGCCAGCGAGACCGCCACCTCGGCCTGGCCGGCGATCCGCTCGGCCAGCCCGCGCGCGTCGGGGTCCCAGCCGCCGGTGTCGACGACGGTGAAGGCGCGTCCGTTCCAGTTGGCGTCGTAGGAGACGCGGTCGCGGGTCACGCCCGGGCGGTCCTCCACCACGGCCTCGCGCCGACCGATGATCCGGTTGACGAGGGTGGACTTGCCCACGTTGGGACGGCCCACCACGGCCAGGACGGGCGTCGGGCCGGACTCGGCCTCGACGGCGACGGTGTCGTACTCACTCATGCGTGATCACAGCTCTCTACGGTGCTCGACGAGCCCGGTGTCGGGGTCGTCCTCGGATTGTCCCGCAGGAAGGGGCCCGGGCAAGGATCGGCGCGTCTGCGAGAGGGCGCTGTCCAGCTCGGACAGCATGTGTCCCCTCAACAACACCGACGTGGCACCCACCTGTTCCCGGGTGCGCGGCCAGGGCTGCTGTGTCGTGTGCCACGGCCGTCCGAAGACGACGTCGATCGCTCCCCCGCGCTCGGGCAGGGCGTTGCTGCCGCCGCCCGGCGGGCGGGTGCCGATCATCGTGACCGGCACGACCGGCGCCCCCGAGACGAGGGCGAGGTAGGCGGCGCCGTGGTGGAACCGGTGCAGCTCCCCGTCGCCGCGCGTGCCCTCCGGGAAGATGCCGACCACTCCCCCGTCCCGCAGGACCCGCAGGCACGAGCGGACGGCACCGGGGTCGGGGTGGTAGCGGTCCAGCGGCACCTGCCCGGTCCGGCGCAGGAACCCGCCGAGCCGGCCCTCGAACATCTCCAGCTTGGTCAGCGCGTGCACCGGCCGCGGCGCGAGGACCGCCAGGAGCGGGCCGTCGATGATCCCGACGTGGTTGGCGGCGAGGATCACGCCGCCGCGCGGCGGCACGCGGTCGTCCCCGTGGACCCGCACCCGCCAGCGGCGACGTACGAGCCAGCCGGCGGGCGGCCGCAGCGCGCGCAGCAGCCGGGTGGCGGGGTGCTGCTCGCTGCTGCGCGGCAGGTCAGCGGGGACCTCGGTCCCCGTCACGAGCCCTCCCGGGCCTCCGGTGCGACCTCGGCTCCCGCGCGGGCGGCCAGGTCGACGATCGTGTCGATCACCTCGGCGAGGGTGAGGTGGGTGCTGTCGACGTGGACGGCGCCCTCGGCCATGGTCAGCGGGGCGGTGGCGCGGCCGGAGTCGATGCGGTCCCGCTCGAGCAGCGACTGCTGCGTGCTGGCCACGTCGGTGCCGCCCTGCTCCGCCGTACGCCGCTGGGCGCGCGCGTCCGGGTCAGCGCTCAGGTAGACCTTGACCCCCGCCTGCGGCCAGACCACCGAGCCGATGTCGCGACCCTCGACCACGATCCCTCCGTCGCCGATGACCTCGCGCTGCAGCTCGAGCAGCCGCGCGCGGACCTCCGGCACCGCGCTCACCGGGCTGACGGCGGCGTTGACCTCGTCGCGGCGGATCTCGATCGAGACGTCGGCGCCGTCGACGGTGATGGTGGGGGCCACCGGGTCGGTGCCCGACTCGATGCGCGGGCGTCCGGCGGCGGCCGCCACGGCGGCCACGTCCCGTACGTCGACGCCCTCCCGGAGCAGCCACCAGGTCATCGCGCGGAACATCGCACCCGTGTCGAGGTAGCGCAGCCCGAGGCGGGCGGCCACGCCGCGCGACGTGCTCGACTTCCCCGAGCCGGAGGTGCCGTCGACGGCGATGACGAGACGGTCCCCATCGAGGGAGGTGCTGTCGGCAGGAGTCACGGGCGAGAAGATTACCGGTGGGTCGTCCAGCCGCGGGACTCGAGAGCCGCGAGCAGCCGATCGGCGCTGACGCGGTCGACGACCAGCTCGGTGAGACCGACGGGCCGTGCCGGGTCGTGGTCGATGTGGACGTCCTCGATGTTGACCCCGATCTCGCCGGCGTCGCCGAAGAGGCGGGCGAGCTCGCCCGGGTGGTCGGGGACCGCGACGAAGACCGAGCGCGTCGGCCGCGCCGGGCCGCCGTGCTTGCCGGGGATCGCGGCCGTGCCGGCGTTGCCGCGGGCCAGGATCTCGACCAGGTCCGGCCCGGTCCCCGTGACGGGACCGGACTCGGCGGACGGTGCGGCGACCGCTGTCATCAGGGCGTCCAGGTCGGTGCGGACCTCCGCGAGCAGGTCGAGCACGGCCGACGCGTTGGCCTCGAGGATCTGCTGCCACAGGGCGGGGTCGCTCGCCGCCACGCGGGTCACGTCACGCACCCCCTGGCCCGACAGCGCCAGGTGCTCGGCCGGCGCGGCGGCCAGCCGGCCGGCGACCAGCACCGCGGCCAGGTGCGGCAGGTGCGAGATGCGCGCGACGGCGCGGTCGTGCTCCTCCGGCGACATGCGGATCGGCGCTGCCCCGCACTCGAGGACGAGGGACTCGACCAGGCCGACGGCGTCGGGGTCGGCCGCCGCGTGCGGCGTCACGGCCCACGGACGGCCGTCGAACAGCGCGGCACTGGCGGCCAGCGGCCCGGAGCGCTCACTGCCCGCCATCGGGTGCGAGCCGACGTAGCGGGCCAGCTCCCCCGGGCCCACGCGCGCGGCGACCGACGCGAGCGGCGCGGCCTTGACGCTGCCGACGTCGGTGACGACCGCGTCGGTGCGGTGCAGCGCGTCGACGACGGCCTCCGCCACGGCGGCCGGCGGCACGGCCACGACGACCAGCTGCGGCCGGTCGTCGGGCGTCGCTGCCCGGCCGGCGCCGAGCCCGTGGGCGGTGCGGAGGTGCTCGACGGAGGTGTCGCGGAGGACGACGTCGAGGCCGAGCCGGCGGCAGACGAGGGCGACCGACGCGCCGATCAGTCCGGCGCCGACGACCTCGACCGGCCCGACGAGGGCCGGCAGGGCGTCGTCAGTCATGGCTGGTCGTCCGGCTCAGGTCGCGGCGGAGGTTGGCCGCACCGTGCAGGTAGACGTGGGTGACGTCGGCCCGCGGCAGGTCGGTCTCGACGTGCGCCATCAGCCGCACGACCCGCGGCATCGACCCCTCGATCTCCAGCTCGCGCGCACACACGAGCGGGACGTCGGAGAAGCCGAGCTGGCGGGCGGCGTACGCCGGGAACTCGCTGGTGAGGTCGCTGGTCGCGGTGAAGATGATCGAGATGAAGTCGTCCACCTCGAGGTCGTTGGCCGCCATCACGTCGGTCACGAGCTCGGCCACCCGGTCGAGCATGTGCTCGCGGGTGTCCTCCTCGAGCTGGGTCGCCCCACGCACTGCCCTCACTGCCACGGGGAGGAGCCTAGGCCAGCCCGCCGGGGCGTCCGCGCCGCGTCTCGCCCGTCGACGTCAGGCGGGCTGGTAGGTCCCGAAGGACCAGTGGTTGCCCTCCGGGTCGGTCACGCTGCCCCCGCGCCCCCCGTAGTCGTGCTCGACCATGGGTCGCACCACGGTGGCCCCGGCGGCGACGGCCGCATCGAGGACCGCGTCCGGGTCGGGGGTGACGAGGTACGCCGCCGCCGGCCCGGTGCCGGTGATGGCGCTGTCCTCGCGGTCGGTGCCGAACATGATGCCGCCGCCGCCCGGCCACGCCCACTCGGCGTGCACGACGACGGAGGCGACCTGCTCGTCGCGGTAGGTCGCGTGCTCGGTGAAGCCGATGGCGCGCAGCCACGCCATCATGGCGTCGGCGTCGCGCACCGAGAACGTGTGCCACAGGGTGGTGCCGGAGACGTCGGTCATGGGTCCTCCTCGTCGGGGTGGTGGCCCTCAGCCTCGCTCGGCCCGGCGGTCGGTGGCTTGGACGTTCGGGAACTCCCGCCGCACCCACTCCGTCGGGCTGCACCCCGCGAGCTCGGCCCACTCCCGCGCCAGGTGTGCCTGGTCGGCGTAGCCGGACGCCGCCGCCACCGCGGCCACCGACACCCCTCCGGTGAGCGCCGCGTCCCGCATCCGCGCGTGGGCACCGCCGAACCTGGCCAGCCGCTGGTAGACCTTGGGGGCCACGCCGAGCTCGTCGCGGACCAGGGTGGACAGCCGCCGGCGGCTGTAGCCGACCTCCGCGGCCGTGTCCGCGACGGGTGTGCCGCGGGTCAGCAGGGCCATCGCGCGGGCCACCTCGGGCCGGGGCGCGGGCCGCTCGTGGCGGCGCAGCGCCTGCAGCAGCGCCCCCTCCAGCAGGTCGAGCCGTGCGCGCCACGTGGTCCGCTCCCCCAGCTGGGTAGGGAGGTCGCCGAACCCGGGGTCGACGTCGGGCAGCTCGGCCAACTGCCCCGCGAGCGCCGCGGCGGGCACTCCCCACAGCGCCCGGGCTCCGGCCGGCGTGAGCGCGAGCTGGATGCCGCGCTGCCGCACACCGTGGTGCACGGCCGCGGCGCGCGTGTGGAGCCCCGACACCGACGTCCAGCCGGAGGTCCGGGTCTCCGGGGCGGCGTCCCACGACACCGCGAGCGGCTCGTCGAGCGGCAGCACCCACGTCAGCTCGGTCGACGGCATCCCGATGTGGATCCCCGAGCCGTCGAAGGCGACGTCGTACGCCACCAGCGAGCGGACGTAGGGCGCCAGCGCGGGGTGCACGGTGGCCATGGCGCCACCGTACGCCCGCTCAGAGCTCGGCGCTGTCCATCAGCTCGCCGAGCTCGGCCACCGTCAGCTCCCGCATGTCGCCGGACCGGAGCCTGGCCAGCGTGACCGGCCCGATCGAGGTGCGGGTCAGGCGGCGGACGGGGTGTCCGACGTGGTCGAGCAGCCGGCGCACGATGCGGTTGCGGCCCTCGTGGATGGTGAGCTCGACGAGCGAGCGGTTGCCGCCCTCGCGGCGGGGGTCGCCGCCCAGCACCCGCGCCTCGGTCACCGTCACCGGGCCGTCGTCGAGCTCCACGCCCGCGAGCAGCCGGCGGATGGTGCGCAGGTGCACCTCGCCCTCGACCTCGGCGACGTAGGTCTTGTCGACCTCGTGCGAGGGGTGGGCCAGGCGCTGGGCGAAGTCCCCGTCGTTGGTGAGGATGATGAGGCCCTCGGTGTCGGTGTCGAGCCGTCCGACGTGGAAGAGACGCTCGGGACGCTCGGCGACGAGGTCGCCGAGCGAGCGACGCCCCTCGGGGTCGCTCATGGTGGACACGACGCCGCGGGGCTTGTTGAGGACGAGGTAGACCTTGTCGCTGATCGGCGGCAGCCGCTTGCCCTCGACGCGGATCACCGCCGTCCGCGGGTCCACCTTCGTCCCCAGACGGGTGACGACCTCGCCGTCCACCTCGACGAGCCCGTCGAGCATCAGCTCCTCGCACTTGCGGCGGCTGGCCACCCCCGACTGCGCGAGCAGCTTCTGCAGCCGGATCAGGCCGTCCTCGTCGGTCGCCGGCCGCTGCGAGGACGGCTGGTCGTTGTCGGGTGCGTCGTGGGGCTTCACGTGACCTCGGTCCCGCCGTCGGGCTCGGTGCCGGCACCGCTGTGCGGCGAGCTGTGGGGGTGGTGGACGGGGACCTCAGGAGCGGCGGCGGGCTCGGGAGTCGGCTCGTCGAGCCCGGCGACGCTGGCCAGCTCGTCCTCGAGGTCGTCCATGTCGGGCAGGTACGGCGCGAGCTCGGGCAGCTCGTCGAGCGAGGTGATCCCGATGCGCTCGAGGAAGTAGGAGGTGGTGCGGTAGAGGTGGGCACCGCTCTGCTCGTCGTGGCCCGCCTCCTCGACGAGTCCGCGGGACAGCAGGGTCCGCATCACGCCGTCGACGCTCACGCCGCGGATGGCGGAGACGCGCGCGCGGGAGACGGGCTGCTTGTAGGCCACGACCGACAGTGTCTCCAGCGCGGCCTGGGTGAGCCGGGCCTGCTGTCCCTCGAGGACGAACGACTCCACCACGCCGGCGAACTCCGGTCGCGAGTAGAAGCGCCAGCCGCCGGCCACGGACCGCAGGTCGAAGCCGCGGCCCTGCTCGGCGTACTCCGCGGCCAGCTGCACGAGCGCCTGCTCCACGTCGGTGACCGGGTGGCCGACGACGGACGCGAGCCGGACGGTGCCCAGCGGCTCGTCGGAGACCATGAGGATCGCCTCGAGCGCCGGCCGCAGCTCGGCGACCGCCACCGCGAGCGTGTCGACGGCGTCCTCGGTGACCGGCTGGTCGGACGGTTGGTCCGTCGTCACCTCGGCCTCGCTCACTGGTCCTCCTGCTGGTCGTCTGCTGCGCCGGTCGCGGGTGCGGGCGGCAGGGGGACATCCTCGTCCGCGTCGGGCGCCCCGTCGAACTCGTCGGTGATCTCGACGTCGCCGTCCTCGTCGCCGGTCCAGCGGACGGTGAGCTCGCCGAGGGGGGTCACCTGGTCGAACGACACCGCTCCCTCGCGGAACAGCTCGAGGAGGGAGAGGAACCGCGCCACGGTCGTGAGCCGGTCGGGCGAGTCGCCGCACAGCGCCCGGAAGGTCATGGTGCCGCTGCGGCGCAGCCGGTCCACCACGATCTGGCCCTGCTCGCGGACGCTGACCTTGGCGGCGTGGATGTGCTGCAGCGACACCTCGAGGACCGGCTTGGGCTCGAGCGCGCGTGCCGCGAGCCGGGCGAACTCGTCGAGCCCCATCCCGATGAGCACCTCGGGCAGGAGGGTGGCGAAGCGCTCCTCCAGACCGACCGCGCGAGGGTGGCTCCGCGACTCCGCGGCCAGGCGCTCCTCCATGACCGAGGCGACCTGCTTGAACGCGCGATACTGCATGAGCCGGGCGAAGAGCAGGTCGCGGGCCTCGAGCAGCGCCAGGTCCTCCTCGTCCTCGACGTCGCCCTGCGGCAGCAGCCGCGCCGCTTTGAGGTCGAGCAGCGTGGCGGCGACGACCAGGAACGACGTGGTCTGCTCGAGGTCCCAGGCGCCGCCCAGGTTCTTCACGTGGGCGATGAACTCGTCGGTGACCTGCGACAGCGCGACCTCGGTGATGTCGAGCTTGTGCTTGGCGATCAGCCCGAGCAGCAGGTCGAACGGCCCCTCGAAGTTGTCGAGGCGTACGGCGAAGGCCGGCGTCTCGCCGCCCGGCTCGAGCCCGGCACCGGTGGCGAGGTCCGGACCGGGGCTGCTGGCCAGCTCGGGCGTGGCGCTCACTCGTCCAGCAGTCGCTGGACCAGGGCGCTGTCGGCGCCCTGGGTCTCGAGGTCGGCGAGCACGAGCGCGAGCGCCTCCCGCACCAGGCGGCCGCGGTCCACGGCGAGGCCGTGGCGACGCAGGGTCAGCCGGGCGTGCTCGATGTCGAGCAGCTCGTCGGCGGTCACGTAGACGGTCATCTTCTCGTCGTGGCGCACCCGCCCGCTGGGCCGCTTGGGCCCGGTGGGCTCCACCACCTCGACCGCGACCTCGGCGTCGTCGGCGACCGCGCGGACGCGGCGCGGCCGCTGCTCGGGTGCCGGCTGCGCGCCCGTGGTCGGGTCGGTCGTCAGCCGGAACAGGTCGTCCGCGGCCGGCATGCTCACTCGGCGGGCCACCGGGTCAGCACCTCCCTCGCGAGCTGGCGGTAGGCGTCGGCGCCGGTCGACGACGAGGCGTACGAGGTGATCGGCTCGCCGGCGACCGTGGCGTCGGAGAACTTCACCGTCCGGCGGATGACGGTGTGGAACACCTTGTCCCCCCACGCCGAGACGAGCCGCTCCATGACCTCGCGGCTGTGGAGCGTGCGCCCGTCGAACATCGTGCCGAGGACCCCGTCGATCTCCAGCTTGGGGTTGAGCCGCTCGCGGACCTTGTCGATCGTGGTCTTGAGCAGCGCCACGCCGCGCAGCGCGAAGTACTCGCACTCCAGCGGGACGATCACGCCGTCGGAGGCCGTGAGCGCGTTGACGGTGAGCAGGCCGAGCGAGGGCTGGCAGTCGATCAGGATGATGTCGTAGTCGGCCAGCGCGGGGGCCAGGACCCGCTGGAGGGTCTGCTCACGCGCCACCTCGTGCACGAGCTGCACCTCGGCGGCCGACAGGTCGATGTTGGAGGGCAGCAGGTCCATGCCCTCGATGCCCGAGGGGACCACGACGTCGTCGAGCGTCGTCTCGCGGTCCATCAGGAGGTTGTAGATGGTCAGGTCCATCTCGTGCGGGTTGAGCCCGAGCCCCACCGACAGCGAGCCCTGCGGGTCGAAGTCGACGAGCAGCACCCGGCGGCCGGTCTCGGCGAGGGAGGCACCCAGGTTGATGGTGGTGGTGGTCTTGCCGACCCCGCCCTTCTGGTTGCACATCGAGATGACGCGGGCGCCGCCGTGCTCGGTCACCGCCGCGGGCTCCGGGAAGACCGGCATCGGGCGTCCCGTCGGGCCGATCGTCACCTCCGCCGGGGACTCGACCGTCGCCTGCGCGGCAGGCGCGACGACGGGGCGTTCGAAGGGCAGGGGCTGGGTCACGGTGTGCTCGTCTCGGGGGGAAGGACGCGACTGGGCGGGTGGCTGGGGTTGGGGAGGTCGGACGAGCGGCGGCATCTCGGAGGCACTGCTGCCCGCGTTCGAACCGGGGAACCCCGCACCGCTCATGTCCACTCCTCGACTTCGTCCTGGGCTTCGATTGGACCACGCCGGGGGGCCCGATCTTTGTCGACACGTCGACAGTTCCGAGAACGGCGTCGCGCGACTGTAGGACCGCCCCGGAGCAACCCACAACACGGGACGCCAGTCCCACAGGGCCGGTCCTCGATCTGTGCACCGGGCCCCGGTCCCCTGCACAGGCAGCGGCCGGCTGTGCACAACCCTGTGCACTCCCGGGACGGCCGGTTCAGGTGTCGCCGAGCCGTCTCATCGCCGTCGTGGCGAGCACCAGCTCACCGGCTGAGTCGGTGGCGTCGCAGTCGACGACGGCGTCGATCACCCAGTCGTGGTGGCCCTCCGGGTCGTGGATCGTCTGGCGCAGGTCACGCAGCCGGGCGGTCGTGCCCTCCTCGGCACCGACCGGCTCCCCGGTCCGCTCGTCACCGACGACCAGCAGGTCGGGACCCCGGGCGTCGCCGTCGGTGAGCACCGAGTCGTGCTCGGCGTAGTAGTCCTCGAGTGCGGCGTCCCAGACCGAGCGGCCCACGACCACCTGCCGCGGCGGGTCGGTCCGGTCGGCGGCGGCACGCTCGAGGCGTACGAGCCCGTCGAGGTCGTCGCGCGCGACCGCGTCGACCCGGGCCCACATGGCGTTGCGGAGCATCACCCGGAACGGTCGCTCCTGCCTGGACAGCGGCCGGGGTGGCGGCGGCGGCTCATGGTGGGCCACCGCCGTGGAGGCGTGGTCCGGGTCGGACAGGGCCTCCCACTCGTCGAGGAGCGAGGAGTCGGTCTGGCGCACCGTCTCCCCCAGCCACTCGATGACGTCCTCGACCTCGGGTGAGCGGTGCGTCTCGGGCACGGTCTGGCGCAGGGTCCGGTAGGCGTCGGTGAGGTAGCGCAGCACCAGGCCCTCCGAGCGGGCCAGCTGGTAGCGGCCGACGAAGTCGGTGAACCCCATCCCGTTCTCCCACATCTCGCGCACGACCGACTTGGGGCCGAGCGCGTCGTCGCGCAGCCAGGGGTGCGTCTGCTGGTAGGTCCGGTAGAGCGCCTCGAGCAGCTCGCGCAGCGGCTGGGGCCAGGTGACCTCGTCGAGCAGGGCCATCCGCTCGTCGTACTCCAGGCCGTCGGCCTTCATCTCCCCGATCGCCTCACCGCGCGCGGCGTGCTGCTGGGCCATGAGGATCTGCCGCGGCGCCTCCAGCACCGCCTCCACGACCGAGACGACGTCGAGGCCGTAGGTCTCCGACTCCGGGTCGAGCACGTCGAAGGCGGCCAGGGCGAAGTGCGCCAGCGGCTGGTTGAGCGCGAAGTCGACGGGCAGGTCGACGGTCAGCACGAAGCGGCGACCGTGCTCGTCGACCTCGGGCAGGCGGGTCACGATCCCGGTCCGCAGCAGCGAGCGGGCCAGCCGCAGCGCCCGCCGCGCCAGCCGGAGCTGCCCGCGCCGGTCCTCGTGGTTGTCGGTCAGCAGCCGGCGCAGGACACCGAACGCGTCCTCCTCGCGGGACACGACGTTGACGAGCATCGCGTTGTCGACCTTCATCCGGCTCGTCAGCCGCTCGGGCACGCCCGCGACGAGCTTGTCGAAGGTCTGCTCGGTCCACACCACGGTGCCCTCGGGCGCCTTCTTGAGCTGCGCCTTGGACTTCTTCTTCCCCGCCGCCTGCCGCGCGGCCGACTTGGCCTTGGCCTGCTCGTTCTCGATCACGTGCTCCGGCGCCTGCACGACGACGTAGCCGGCCGTGTCGTAGCCGGCCCGGCCCGCGCGGCCGGCGATCTGCTGGAACTCCCGCGTGCGGAGCACCCGCTGCCGGTTGCCGTCGAACTTCGCCAGCCCGGTGAAGAGCACCGTGCGGATGGGCACGTTGATGCCCACGCCGAGGGTGTCGGTGCCGCAGATGACCCGCAGCAGCCCCGACTGCGCCAGCGTCTCGACGAGCCGGCGGTACTTCGGCAGCATCCCGGCGTGGTGCACGCCGATGCCGTTGCGCACCAGCCGCGACAGCGTCTTGCCGAAGCCGGCGCCGAACCGGAAGGCGCCGATGCGCTCGGCGATCGCGTCCTTGTCGACCTTCTTCGGCGGGTGGCGCAGCAGGTTGGTCGCGTGCTCGACGGCCGCCGCCTGCGTGAAGTGGACGACGTAGACCGGGTCCTGGCCGGTGCTCACCAGCTCCTCGAGCGTGTCGTCCAGCGGCTCCATCGACCAGCGGAAGCTCAGCGGCACCGGCCGCTCGGCGTCGTCGACGACCGCGGTCTCGCGACCCGTGCGGCGCCGCAGGTCCTCGACGAAGAACGAGACGTCGCCGAGCGTCGCCGACATCAGCAGGAACTGCGCGTCGACCAGCTCGAGCAGCGGGACCTGCCAGGCCCACCCGCGGTCGTGCTCGGAGTAGAAGTGGAACTCGTCCATCACGACGAGGCCCACGTCGGCGCCGCGGCCCTCGCGCAGCGCGATGTTGGCCAGCACCTCCGCGGTGCAGCAGATGATGGGGGCGTCGGGGTTGACCGCCGCGTCGCCGGTGAGCATGCCGACGTTGTCGGCCCCGAAGACCTCGATGAGGGAGAAGAACTTCTCGCTGACCAGCGCCTTGATCGGCGCGGTGTAGAAGCTGACCTCGTCGCGGGCGAGCGCAGCGACGTGGGCGCCGATCGCCACCATCGACTTCCCGGAACCCGTGGGGGTGGCCAGGACCACGTGGTTGCCGCCGAGCAGCTCGATGACCGCCTCGTCCTGGTGGGGGTAGAGCTCGAGCCCGCGGTCGGCCACCCACCCGGTGAAGGCGTCGTAGACCGCGTCCGGGTCGGCGCCCGCAGGGACCCGGGTGTCGAGGCGGGCGGGATCGGACATGCGTCGATCCAACCACCCGCCGGTTTCACCGCCCGACCCGGCGCGCAACCGGGGTGAAACCGCGCAGGCGCAGTGTTCGGGTCATGACCACACACCACCTTGGGCACAGCCCCGGATCCGGACCCGAGCTGGCCGTCAGCGCCTCCGGGCTCGTCAAGCGGTTCGGCGACCAGCGCGCCGTCGACGGCATCGACCTGCAGGTCCACCGCGGCGAGGTCTTCGGCGTCCTCGGCCCCAACGGGGCCGGCAAGACCACGATGCTGCAGATGCTCGCGACCCTCCTCCGCATCGACGAGGGCGAGGCGACCGTCTTCGGCCGCGACGTCAGCGCCGAGCCCCACGCCGTACGCCGCCTCCTCGGCGTCACCGGGCAGTACGCCTCCGTCGACGAGAACCTGACCGCCACGGAGAACCTCTGGCTCTTCGCCCGGCTGCAGGGGCTCGGGCGCACCGAGTCCCGGACCCGCGGGGCCGAGCTGCTCGAGCAGTTCGACCTGACCGAGGCCGCGAAGAAGCCGATCTCGGCGTTCTCCGGCGGCATGCGGCGCCGGCTCGACCTCGCCGTCAGCCTCCTGACCCGGCCGCCGCTGATCTTCCTCGACGAGCCGACCACGGGCCTGGACCCGCGGACCCGCGGCCAGATGTGGGACACCATCCGCGACCTCGTCCGCACCGGCTGCACCGTGCTGCTCACCACGCAGTACCTCGACGAGGCCGACCAGCTCGCCGACCGCATCGCGGTGATCGACCGCGGCCGCAAGGTCGCCGAGGGCACCGCCGACGAGCTGAAGTCATCGGTTGGGCAGTCCACCCTCCAGCTGCAGCTGGCCGACCCCGGGGACCTCCCGCTGGTCGTGGAGGAGGTCCGCCGCCTCCTCGGCGAGGAGGCCGTCCTCACCCCGGAGGCCCGCCGGATCAACGTGCCGCTGACCCGCACCGACCAGTCGGTCGACGTCCTGGTCGCCCTCCGCGACCGCGACGTGACCATCGAGTCGGTCACCGTCCAGAAGCCCTCGCTCGACGAGGTCTTCCTGGCCCTCACCGGTCACGACACCCAGGCCCCGGACGGCTCCGACGAGGAGCCGGCTGCCGGGACCACCCCCACCGACCGCACCCACCAGATGGAGGCCACGCGATGAGCACCGTGCCGATGACCGACCCCGCCGACCTGGCGGGCCGTCCCGACCACGTCAGCGTCTCCGACACCCTCAGCCAGGTCTGGACCCTCGCCTGGCGGGCCGCCATGAAGATGCGGCGCAGCATGGAGGTGATGTTCGACGTCACGATCCAGCCGCTCGTCTTCACGGCCATGTTCGCCTACATCTTCGGCGGCGCCGTGTCCGGTGACGTGCAGAGCTACCTGCCCCTCATCATCACCGGCCTCATCGGCCAGACCGTGCTGACGGCGTGCGTCGCGACCGGCGTCCAGCTGCGGCAGGACATGGACACCGGCGTCTTCGACCGGTTCAAGGTGCTGCCGATCTCCCGGATCGCGCCCCTCGCCGGTCCGATGGTCGCCGACCTCCTGCGCTACTTCATCGCCTCGGTGCTGACGTTCGCGGTGGGCATCGCCATCGGCTACCGACCCGGAGGAGGTGTCCTGGGCGTCGCCGCCGCCGTGCTGCTCGCGATGCTGGCCGGGTGGTCGCTGGCGTGGATCTTCACGCTGTTCGGCATCGTGGGCCGCAACGCCGCCGGCGTGCAGGGCATCTCGCTGCTGGTGATGTTCCCGCTGACGTTCCTGTCCAATGCCTTCGTCCCGACCGACACGATGCCCGAGCCGCTGCAGACCTTCGCCGAGGTCAACCCGGTCTCCCTCGTGATCACCGCCATCCGCGACCTCGCCAACGAGGGGGCGGTCACCGCCGCGGTCGGGTGGGCCCTGCTCGGGTGCGGCGTGATCATCGCCGTCTTCGCGCCGCTGTCGGTGCGGGCGTTCAACCGGAAGATGTGACCGGCGGCCGCCGCCACGTGCGGCGCAGCCGGCCGACGACCTCCGCCGCCGCGGGAAGCAGGTCGAAGCCGGGGCGGTCGGCCTGCTCCTCGAGGAGCCGGTCGACCCGCCCCGGCACCGCTGCGTCCGCGAGCGCCACGAGCGGCTCCCACGCCATGACGGGGATGCTGCGGTTGTAGGCCCAGCGGTGGGCGGTGGCCAGCAGCAGGGCGGCGTCCTCGTGCTGGTCGGCCTCGCCGAACCGCAGGATCCAGGCGGCCAGCGCCACCATCAGCACGCCGTTGAGCGGCAGGTCGGTGAACCACAGGGCACCGTCGGGCAGGCCCGCGCCGGTGCCGACCAGGAGGTCGCGCAGCTCGTCGGCACGGGGGTCCTGCTCGCGGGTGCCGAAGCGGGCGTGGGTGACCAGGGCCGCGGACCCGGCCAGCATCAGCCACGGGTTGGCGGCACCGGGCTCGCTCTCGGAGACCATCCGGACGATGGCGTCGTAGCGACGGATCGCCTCGGCGTGGTGGCCGCGGGCCAGCGCGAGCTCCGCCTGGGCGACCTGCCAGGTCAGCCGAGCGCCCATCTGCGAGTGCTCGCCGTCGGGCGGCCCGATCCCCTCCAGCAACCGCTCGGCCCGGTCGAGGTCGCCGTCGAGCAGGGGCGAGATGGCCGTCGCCATCCGGAGGCTGTAGGCGTCGGTCATCGAGTGCACGAGCCGGAGCAGCGGCCACGCCACCTCGGCGTGGTGGGCGGCCCCGTGGTGGTCCCCCACCGCCATCGACAGCTGGCTCAGCTCGGCATGGACGGACGCCATGAGGTAGGGCGGCAGCGGCCCCGCCGCCAGCGCGCCGGTGGCGTACGACCGCGCGGCCGCCACGTCTCCCGCGTTCTCGGCGACGATCGCCGCCCACATCAGCAGCGCGCCGGCCATGGCCGGGCGCTCCTGCCGCGCGGCCACCTCCGCCATCCGCGTCCCGACGTCGACCGGCGTGTCGACGACGTGCACGGTGTGCGCGATCAGGCCCCACGGGCCGGTGGGCGTGTCCCGCTGCACCAGGAGGCCGCGGAGCCCGGAAAGGTCGGCGGCGGGTATCCACCCCAGGTGGATCATCAGGACGCCGCCCGCCTCCTCGGCGTAGCGGTGCAGCCCCGGCGGCACCTCCCACCCCGCCATGAGCTCGGCCGCGGCGTCGCAGACGGCGAAGATCCTCGGCTGGTCGCCGGTCACGGTCCACAGGCTCCCGAGCAGGGACACCAGGCGGGCGACGAGCTCGCGGTCGCCGACGTCGAGCGCGTGGCGCAGCACGTCGGTGAGGTTGTTCTGCTCCCGCACGAGTGCGTCGACCATCGCGACCTGGTCGTCGGCGAGCACCAGGTCCTGCGACCGGGCCGCCACGTCGACCGCCCACCGCCGCTGCGCCGCCACGGCAGCGTCCTGCTCACCGGTGCGGACGAGCTGGTCGGCGGCGAACTCTCTGATGGTCTCCAGCGCCCGGAAGCGCACGCCGGAGCCGGCCTCGCCGACCACGAGGAGCGACTGCTCGACGAGCTCCTCCACGACGTCGGGACCGTCGGCGCCGAGCACGGCCAGCGCCGTGGACCGGTCGAAGCCGTCCTGGAACACCGAGAGGTGCGCGAGGGCGCGGCGCTCCCGCTCGCCGAGGAGGTCCCACGACCACGCGATCACCGCCTCGAGCGTGCGGTGCCGGTCGGGCATGCTGCGGTCGCGGGTGCGCAGGGTGGCGAAGCGGTCCTCGAGGGCCGCGGCGACCTCGCTGACGCTCATGGTGCGCACCCGCGCCGCGGCGAGCTCGACGGCGAGCGGGAGGCCGTCGAGCCGCTGCACGACCGATCGCACGGCGGCCGGGTCCAGCACCGTGCCCGGTCGCGTCGCCGAGGCGCGGCGGACGAACAGCTCCTCGGCGTCGACCGTCGACAGCTGGGTCAGCGGCACCGCCCGCTCGGCCGCCAGCCTGAGCGGCGCGCGGCTGGTCGCCAGCACCCGTAGGTCGCGCGTGGTGGCCAGCAGGAAGGCGACGAGCGCCGCGACCGGCTCGAGGACGTGCTCGCAGTTGTCGAGGACGAGAAGGGCGGGGCCGGCATCGAGCTCCTGGGCGATCCGCCCGCGGACGTCAGCCTGCTGAGCCGGGCTGAGCGCGAGCCGGGGGGTGACCGACCCCCGGACCCCGAGCGCGGCGCCCACCGCCGCGACGACGTCGTCACCGGCGCCCACCCCGACCAGCTCCACCACGTGCACCCGCGCCAGCGTCGACTCCCCGGCGAGGACCTGGGCGATGCTGGTCTTGCCGATGCCGCCGGGACCCAGCACGGTGACCAGCCGCGACGTCGCGAGCGCCGCCCGCAGGCTGGCGAGGTCCTGCTCGCGCCCGAGCAGGCCGGCGCCGTCGTACCTCAGGCCGGTGCGCACCGGCTCGTCCGCCGCGAGCAGCTCGGCGTGGAGGCGCTGCAGCGCCGGGTCGGGGTCGACGCCCAGCCGGTCGGCGAGGTCCGCGCGATAGTCCTCGTAGCGCGTGAGCGCCGCGGCGGGGCCGGCCGTCGCCGCCACCGAGCGCAGCAGGGCGACGAGGACGTCGGTGTCGTCGGGCCGGCGCTCGTGCGCGGCCACCAGCCCGTCGTGGGCCTCGGCGTGCCGGCCCAGCCGGGAGGCCGCGAGCGCCACGACGTCGCGCGCGGTCGTACGCCGCTGGGCCGCGGCCAGCCGGACCTCGGCCAGCGGGCCGTCGTCGGGCACGCCGACCGCCACCGCCGCCGCCTCCGACGCGAGCCGGAGGGCGGTGTCCGGGTCCCCCGCGGCCAGCGCCGTACGCGCGGAGGCGAGGGCGGCCGCCTGGGCGCGCACGTCGACCTCGTCGTCGGACAGGCCGAGGCGGTAGCCGCCGTCGACGCGCTGGATGACGTCGGCCGAGGAGGCCGAGCGGGTGCGTGACACCAGCACCTGCAGCGCCTTGGCCGGGTGCTGCGGCTCGGCGTCGGGCCAGATCTCCGCGACGAGCCGGCCGTCGGACGCCCCGGCCGGGTCCGAGGCCAGCACGGCGAGCAGCGCGCCCACCCGGTCGCCCGGCAGTGCGACGCCGTCCCACGAGACGCCGT
Source organism: Nocardioides renjunii (assembly GCF_034661175.1). NCBI lineage: Bacteria > Bacillati > Actinomycetota > Actinomycetes > Propionibacteriales > Nocardioidaceae > Nocardioides > Nocardioides renjunii. Next base: position 2,393,043 of record NZ_CP141058.1, read on the forward strand.
CGAGCAGCCGCAGCCGCGGCGCCGGGATGGTCATCCGCGGGCCCGCGGGTGCGCCGTCGCGAACACCTCGCGCAGGTTGTCGACCGTGACCAGCGTGTAGACCTGCGTCGTGGTGACGGAGGCGTGGCCGAGCAGCTCCTGCACGACGCGCACGTCGGCGCCCCCGTCGAGGAGGTGGGTGGCGAAGGAGTGGCGCATGGTGTGCGGCGAGACGGAGGCGGTCACCCCGGCGCGCTCGGCGGTCCGCACCAGCACCGACCACGCGCTCTGACGCGACAGCCGGCCCCCACGTGCGTTGAGGAACAGCGCCGGTCCCCCGCGGCCCGTGCCGACCAGCTCGGGGCGGGCCCGGCTGAGGTAGGCCGCCACGGCGTCGCGCGCGAAGCCGCCCACCGGCACCAGCCGCTCCTTGCCGCCCTTGCCGCGCAGCAGCACCGTGCCGTCGACCGGGTCGAGGTCGTCGACGTCGAGGCCGACCGCCTCGGAGATGCGGGCACCGGTGCCGTAGAGCACCTCGAGCAGCGCACGGTCGCGCAGCGCCAGCACCGTGTCGGGCGCGCCAGCGGCCTCGAGGATCGCCTCGACGTCCGACAGCGGCAGCGCCTTCGGGAGCCGCTTGGCCGGCGTCGGGGGCTTCACCGCCGCGGCTGGGTCGGCGGTGGCGAGGCCGTCGGACACCGCGAACCTGTGGAACCCGCGCACCGCGACCACCGTCCGGGCCGCCGACGTCGCGCTCAGCGGCGGGTGCGCCTCGCTGCCCTCGCGCAGGCTCACCAGGAACGCGGCCACCGTCGCCTCGGTGACCGCGTCCAGGTCGTCGATGCCCTGGCCGGTGAGGAACTCGTCGTAGCGGGCCAGGTCACGGCGGTAGGAGCTCAGCGTGTTGGCCGCGAGGCCGCGCTCGACCGCGAGGTGGTCGAGGTAGGTGCGTACGGCGCGGCCCAGCGTCACCCGCCCAGTCAAGCGCCTCTCACCCGAGGATGCTGTCGAGACCCACCGACTCGATGCCGACGGCGTCGCCGACCGGGCCGTTGGTGAGCTGGCCGGCGTGCGTGTTGAGGCCCAGCGCGAGGCTGCGGTCGTCGCGCAGCGCCTGCTCCCAGCCCTTGTCGGCGAGCGCGACGGCGTAGGGCAGCGTCGCGTTGGTGAGGGCGTACGTCGAGGTGTTGGGGACCGCGCCCGGCATGTTGGCCACGCAGTAGAACACCGAGTCGTGCACCTCGTAGGTCGGGTCGTCGTGCGTGGTGGCGTGGGAGTCCTCGAAGCAGCCGCCCTGGTCGATGGCGATGTCGACGAGCACCGAGCCCGGCTTCATCCGCGACACCAGGTCGTTGCTGACCAGCTTGGGCGCCGCGGCGCCGGGGATCAGCACCGCGCCGATCACCATGTCGGCCTCCATCACCTGCTGCTCGATGGCGAGCTTGGAGGAGGCCAGGCCGTGGACGCGGTTGTTGTAGCGCCAGAACGACATCCGCAGCTTGTCGAGGTCGGTGTCGAGCAGCGTCACGTCGGCACCCATGCCCAGCGCGATGTTGGCGGCGTTCTGGCCCGAGACGCCGGCGCCGATGATGACGACCTTGGCGTTGGCCACGCCGCCGACCCCGCCCATGAGGACGCCGCGGCCGCCGTTGGCCTTCATCAGCGAGTGGGCGCCCACCTGCGGGGCCAGGCAGCCGGCGACTTCGGACATCGGGTAGAGCAGCGGCAGGCCGCCCGAGGGGAGCTGGACCGTCTCGTAGGCGATGGCGGTGACCTTGCGCTGCACCAGCTCCTCGGTCAGCGGCTTGTCGGCGGCGAGGTGGAGGTAGGTGAAGAGGGTCTGGCCCTCGCGCATCTGGGCGTACTCCTCGGCGACCGGCTCCTTGACCTTGAGGACCATGTCGGCGCTGCCCCACACGTCGTCGGCGGTGTCGAGCATCGTGGCGCCGGCGGCGACGTACTCCGCGTCGGGGATCTGCGACCCCTCGCCGGCGGTCTTCTCGACGACGACGTCGTGGCCGTGCTGGACCAGCTCGTGCACGCCGATGGGGGTCAGAGCCACGCGGTACTCGCGGTTCTTGACTTCCTTGGGTACGCCGACCTTCATGCCTTGCTCCTCAGTGTCTCGGGGCGCACGCCGGTGTGGCAGCCCTCACAGCGGGAGCGAGACTACTCCCGGACGGGGTCAGGACGCGTCCAGGGTGCCGCGCTGCCGCAGGACCTCGTAGGCGAGCACCGCCTGCACCAGCGGACCCTGCCGCACGCGCCCCTCGAGCGCCGCGTCGAGCAGCTCGGACATGGGCACCCGGAAGGTCTCCATCTCCGCCTCCTCGTGGTGCATCTCGAAGTCGCCGCGGGAGGCCGGCGTCAGTCCGCGGGCGAGGAAGATCTCGTGCACCTCGTCGCTGATCCCCGCGCTGGAGAACGTGCTCAGCAGCGGGCGCCAGTCCGACGCCTCGAGCTCCACCTCCTCCCTGAGCTCGCGCTTGGCCGTCTCCACCGCCGGCTCGTCGCCGGCGTCGCGCAGGCCCGCGGGCAGCTCGACGAACTCGTAGCCGCTCGTGTGCCGGTACTGGCGCAGGCACACCACCTGCTCGTCGTCGTCGACCGCCAGCACGATCACGGCTCCGGGGTGCTCCAGGCTGAGCCGGCTGAACTGCTCGGGATGGCCGGGCCGGGTGATGACGTCCTCGCGGAGCGCCACCACCCAGTCGTCGCGGTGCAGGTCGCGGCTCGACACCACCGGCCAGGTCATCGGCCGGTCGGCGAGCGGCTGCGCGGGTGCGGTCAGGTCGGTCTCGTCGGGCATGCCCCTGACGCTAGGGCATGCCTCGCAGGCGCTCGCACGCAGTGAGTACGGTCACCCCATGACGTTGTCGACCCTCACGCAGCACGAAGCAGCCACCCGCTCCGCCCTCCTCGAGGTCCAGCGCTACGACATCGCGGTCGACATGACCGGGCTGCTCGACGGAGAGGTCTTCGCCTCCACCAGCACCGTCACGTTCACCTGCTCCGAGCCCGGTGCGACCACGTTCGTCGACGTCGCGATGGACCTGCACCGCGCGACGCTCAACGGCGAGGAGCTCGACGTCTCCGCGGCCGCGGACGGCCGCCTCCCGCTGCCGGCGCTCGCCGCCGACAACGTCCTCGTCGTCGAGGCCAGCACCACCAACACAGCGACCGGCGAGGGCATCCTCCGCACCGTCGACCCGACCGACAAGCTGGTCTACGTCTGGACCAGCCTCGAGCCCGACGAGGCCCGCCGGGTGTGGGCGTGCTTCGACCAGCCCGACCTCAAGGCGCCCCACCGCTTCGTCGTCACCGCGCCGTCGTCGTGGCTCGTCACCTCCAACGGCGCCCCCGAGACCGTCGAGGACCACGAGACCGACGACGCGCGGGTGTGGACCTTCCCCGACACGCCCCGCCTGTCGACGTACGTCGTGGTGGTCAACGCCGGCCCGTTCCACGAGGTACGTCGCCAGCACGACGGCTACGACCTGGGGTTCTACTGCCGCCAGTCGCTCGTCCCGGTCCTGGAGCGCGACCTCGACGAGCTCGTCACCCTCACCCGCCAGGGGCTGGCCTTCTTCGGCGAGCGGTTCGCGTTCCCGTTCCCGCAGGAGCGCTACGACCAGGTCTTCGTGCCCAACCTGGGCGGCGCGATGGAGAACTGGGGCTGCGTCACCTACGGCGACGGCCAGCTGTTCCGCACTCCCCCGACCCACGCCCAGCGCGCCGTCCGCGCCGAGTTCATCTTCCACGAGATGGCGCACATGTGGTTCGGCGACCTCGTGACCATGCAGTGGTGGGACGACCTCTGGCTCAACGAGGCGTTCGCGTCGTGGGCCGCCAACTGGGGCATGGCCCACGCCAGCGACTTCACCGAGCAGTGGGCGACCTTCCTGGCCGCCTCCAAGCGCACGGCCTACGAGATGGACATGAGCCCGGCCCGCCACCCGATCCGGGGCGAGGTGGCCGACGCCTCCGCCGCGATGTCGAACTTCGACGCCATCACCTACGTCAAGGGCCAGAGCGTGCTGCACCAGCTCGTGGCCTACATCGGCGAGGACGCCTTCGTCGAGGGGCTGCGTGACTACTTCAGCCGCTTCGCCTTCTCCAACACCCGCCTCGACGACCTCATGGACTGCTACTCCCGTGCCTCGGGGCGTGACCTGTCGGCGTGGACGAGCGCCTGGCTGGACGAGGCCGGAACCGACGTCATCTCCCTCACCGCCGACGAGCTCGTGGTGGAGACCCCCGAGGGCGGGGAGCCGCGGCCGCACCGCCTCGACATCGCTGTCTTCGACACCTCCGGCGAGCGCCTCGTGCCGGTCGGCCGTTCCTCGCACGAGGTCGGCGGCCGGCGCACGCCGGTCGAGCTGCCGGCGGGCGACCTGCGCCTGGTCAACGCCGGCGACTACACGTTCGCCGCGGTCAAGCCCGACGAGCACTCGCTCGAGCTGATGCTGCACCACGTCGACCAGCTCGACGACCCGCTCGACCGGGCGCTGGTGGCGGCGACCGCCGGCCAGCTGCTGCTCCTCGGCGACGTGGCCCCGCGCGAGGTGTCGGCGGCCCTCACCCGGGCCCTCGCCTCGGAGACCAGCCCCGCGCTGATCGAGCCGTTCCTCGGCCAGGCGCTCCAGGTGGCCGACCGCTGGGCACCCGCGGCCGAGTCACCCGCCCTGCTGCGCGCACTCGCCGACGCGGTGCTCGGCCTCGTCGAGGTCCCCGACGCCCGCCAGGCCGCCCTGCGGACCCTCGCGGCCTCCGCGTCCACCGACGCCCACTGGTCGGTGCTGGAGGCGGCCGCGGAGCAGGCCACCGACCTCGACCTCGCGTGGCGCATCGCCGTACGCCGCTCCGAGCTCGGCGACTACGACGAGGACCGCGTCGCCCGGCTGCTAGAGGCCGACCCCGACCCCGACGCCGGCATGCGCCGGCTCGGCGTGCTGGCGGCGCGGCCCGACGTCGAGGCGAAGGAGGAGGTGTGGCGCGCGTTCTTCGTCGACTACGCCGTGCCGGCGAGCCGGGAGACGCTCGTCCTCGGCTCGACGTTCTGGCGCCCCGGCCAGGCCGAGCTCCTCGCCCCGTTCACCCACCGCTACCTGGAGGAGCTGCCCAGGCTCAAGGGCGGCCTGCTCAACCAGGGGCTCACCATCCGGGCGATGTACCCCCTCGGCGCCGGCGACGCGACGTTCCTCGCCGCGGCGGAGGCGGCGGCGGAGGACCCCTCGCTCATGGCCTACGCCCGCACCCAGCTCCGCTCGAACTCGTTCGTGCTGAGCCGGATCCTGGAGGCGCGGCAGCTCTGACCGGGCACTTCGTGCCCGTCCCAGCCGCCGACCGGGCACTTCGTGCCCGTCCCAGCCGCCGACCGGGCGGTTCCTGCCCGTCCTGGTGGTACGGACGGGCACGACGTGCCCGCTCGGCGCTCAGGCGTCGGCGGCGTCCTCGGCCTCGTCCTTGCGGCGCAGCCCCGACTCGTCGATCGGGAACCGCTCGGAGCGCTGGCGCTCGATGGCGGCACCGACCAGCCCGGCGAACAGCGGGTGCGGCCGGGTGGGACGCGAGCGCAGCTCGGGGTGCGCCTGGGTGGCGACGTAGTAGGGGTGCACCTCGGCGGGCAGCTCCACGAACTCGACCAGGCCGAGCTCGGGGTTGATGCCCGAGAAGACGAGTCCCGCTTCGGCGAGGGTCTCGCGGTAGGCGTCGTTGAACTCGTAGCGGTGCCGGTGGCGCTCCTCGATGATCGGGGCGCCGTAGGCCTCGCGCACCACGCTCCCGTCGGCGAGCTCCGCACGCTGCAGGCCCAAGCGCATGGTGCCGCCGAGGTCGCCCGCGCCGTCGACGTACTTCTTCTGCTCCTCGATGGTGGAGATCACCGGCTCGACCGTCTCGGGGTCGAACTCCGTGGAGCCGGCCTTGCCGAGGCCGGCGACGTTGCGGGCGAACTCGATCACCATGCACTGCAGGCCCAGGCACAGGCCCAGGGTCGGGATCCCGTGGGTGCGGGTGTAGCGCAGCGCCCCGAGCTTGCCCTCGATGCCGCGCACACCGAACCCCCCGGGGACCAGCACGGCGTCGACGTCGGAGAGGTGCTTGGCGGCCCCCGCCTCGGTCTCGCACTCGTCGGAGGCGACCCAGCGGATGTTGACCTTCGCCTCGTGGGCGAAGCCGCCGGCGCGCAGCGCCTCGGCGGGCGAGAGGTAGGCGTCGGGCAGGTCGATGTACTTGCCGACCAAAGCGACGGTGACCTCCTCGGCCGGGTGGTGCACCCGACGCAGCAGGTCGTCCCAGTCCGTCCAGTCGACGTCACGGAACGGCAGGTCGAGGCGGCGTACGACGTAGGCGTCGAGGCCCTCGCGGTGCAGCACCTTGGGGATGTCGTAGATCGACGGCGCGTCGGCGGCGGTGACGACGGCCTCGTCGTCGACGTCGCACATCAGCGCGATCTTGCGCTTGATGCCGTCGGGCAGCTCGCGGTCGGCGCGGCAGACGATGGCGTCCGGCTGGATGCCGATCGAGCGCAGGGCCGCCACCGAGTGCTGGGTGGGCTTGGTCTTCAGCTCACCGGACGGGCCGATGTAGGGCACCAGCGAGACGTGGATGAAGAAGCAGTGGTCGCGGCCGATCTCGTGCCGCGTCTGCCGGGCCGCCTCAAGGAACGGCAGCGACTCGATGTCGCCGACGGTGCCGCCGACCTCGGTGATCACCACGTCGATGTCGGGGCCGCCCATCGCGAGGATGCGGTCCTTGATCTCGTTGGTGATGTGCGGGATCACCTGCACCGTGTCGCCGAGGTAGTCGCCGCGGCGCTCCTTGGCGATCACCGTGGAGTAGACCTGACCGGTCGTCACGTTGGCGATCTGGTTGAGGTCGGTGTCGAGGAACCGCTCGTAGTGACCGATGTCGAGGTCGGTCTCCGCACCGTCGTTGGTCACGAAGACCTCACCGTGCTGGAACGGGTTCATCGTGCCCGGATCCACGTTGAGGTAGGGATCGAGCTTCTGCATCGTGACGCGCAGTCCGCGCGCCTTCAACAGGTTGCCCAGGCTGGAGGCGGTGAGCCCCTTGCCGAGGGAGGAGGCGACGCCTCCGGTCACGAAAACGTGCTTGGTCGGCGTCCGGCTCTTCACGGGCTTCGATCCTACCCGAGAGGGACGGCGCCGTCGGCACCCGAGGCCCCGAAGGCGCCTCCGGGCGTCGTCAGCGAGCGCTGGAGGGCGATGACCGTGGCCACGCGGCCGGCGACGGTGTCGATGCCGTCGACGCTCGCGACACCGGCAGCGACGGGGTCGGCGCGGAGCCTGCCGAGCTGCCCGGGCTCCCCGTCGGCGCTGACGCCGTCGGACGTCACGCCGGCCACCACGACGCCGGCCGCCTGGGCGGCCAGGCCCTGGACGAGGCCTGCGAGGACGGCGTCCGCACCCTCGTCCTGCGCGTCCTCGCCGAGCACGAGCAGCACGAGCGGCGCGCGCCGACCGGCCTTCTCGGGCGCGGTGAGCAGCCCGGCACCGCTGATCGCGTCGGCGACCGCACGGGTCTTGCCGGTGGGGTCCTCACCGCCGGCCTCCTTGGTGGCCAGCGCGAGCCCGAGCAGCTGGCCGATCCGGTCGTACGTCGACGCCTCCGCGGGCACGTCGCCCTCGGCCTGCTGGGTCAGCAGCTGGCTGCCGAGCGTGTCGACGAGGGACTTCTGCCCGGGGTCGACGAGGTCGTCGCCCAGCTCGTAGCGGGCGCTGATCGTGCCCCCGGCGGAGCCGACCTGCTCGGCCAGCGCGGTCACGAGCTGCTCGTCGGCGCCGGGGACCGTCACGACGGCGACCGACCGGTCGGCGAGGCGGCCCGCGAGGACCGGCGGGGCGAGCGTGGACACGAACTGCTCGGTGTAGTCGGCCTGCGGCTGCGACCGGTCGGCCGCGGCGTCGTCCTGAGGGCTCGACGTGGCCACGGTCGGCCCGACGTCGGAGAGCGGTCCCCCGCCCAGCACGATGCCGGCGGCGAGGGCCAGGAAGACGGCCACGATGGTGAGCGCGTGGTGGCGCAGGGAGATCACGGGAGGAGTCCTCGAACGTCGTCGAACAGGTCGGTGGTGGTGCGGGAGACAGAGGGTGAGACGTCGTCGACCCACTGCTGGCCGACGGGCGTCACGCTGATGGCGGCCCCGACGGCGAGCACGCCCGCCAGGACGGCGCCGAGCAGGTGGCGCGGGCGTACGGCGCCGTCGTAGAGCCGCGGGAGCGCGGCGGCGTCGACGAGGTCCGGCCCGAGCTTGAGCCGGGTCAGGAAGGTGCTCGCGAGCCCGGCACGGCGGCGGTCGAGGAACTCGTCGAGGGTGGCGTGCATGCCGACGCCCACGATGAGGGCGGCCTCCCGGGCGGACGCCAGCAGCAGCGCGGCGTCCTCGGTGGTGGCGGTGGTCTCGAACCGCAGGGGGCGGATGCCGAGCCGCTCGAGGCGCTCGGTGGCGGTGCGCGGGGCGCCGCGCTCCACGAGCACGACGACGTCGCGCGCCTTGCGGAGCACGGCGGCGCTGGGCAGGTCGTCGGTGTCACCGGTGACCACGACCACGTCGGGCTTGTGCCCGGCGCTCACCAGCGCGTCGGCGCCGCGGTCGACGGCGATCAGGACCGGCTTCTGCTCGCGCACGAACGGCTTGATGCCGCGCAGCTCGTCCTCCCAGCCGTGCGAGCGGACCACCACGACGACGGGGCGCCCGGCCATCTCGGTGGCGGTCCTCGGCACGCCGTGGCCATGGAGGAGCAGGTCCTGCTCGCGCCGGAGAAACTCGGTGCTGTTGTGCGTGAAGCTCTCGAGCTGGGCGGCGAGGCCGCTGCGGGCCCGGGCCATCTCGGTCCGCACCACGTCGGGGGTCAGCTCGCGCGCGGGCGCGACGAGGGCGTCGCCCGAGTGCACCACGCCCCCGTCGATGCGGACGTCGGAGCCGTCCTTGAGGCGGTCGAAAATCTCCGGCCCGGCGCTGTCGACCACCACGACCCCCGCCTCGACGAGCCGCTCCGGCCCGAGGTTGGGGTAGCGGCCCGAGATCATCGGGCTCGCGTTGACCACGGCGACGACTCCGGCGTCGATGAGCGACTGGGCGGTGTCGCGGTCCATGTCGACGTGGTCGAGGACTGCGACGTCACCGGCGCGGAGGCGACCCAGGACGCTGGCCGTGCGTCGGTGGATCCGGGCGGGGCCGTGGACGCCGGGGAGGGCGGAGGCTGGGCGGGGGCGGACTGCGAACTTCATCCGCGCCATGTTCTCAGCCGCGACCCCGCCTCCCGGGGAGGCACGCCCGCTCGGGCGCGGCGGCCTGCAGCAGCTCGCGGGCGTGCGCTCGGGCGCTGTCGGAGTCCTCCACGCCGGCGAGCATCCGCGACAGCTCGCGCTCCCGCTCGGTCTCGTCGAGGGTGACCAGGCCGGACGTGGTGACCGACCCGTCGCTGGACTTGTGGACGACCACGTGGCGGTCGGCGTAGGCCGCGACCTGGGGCAGGTGCGTCACCACGAGCACCTGCGAGCCGCGGGCCAGCGCGGCGAGCCGGCGGCCGACCTCGATGGCCGCCTTGCCGCCGACGCCGGCGTCGACCTCGTCGAAGACGAAGGTGGGCACCGACCCGGTCTCGGCCAGCGACACCTCGAGCGCCAGCATCACGCGGGAGAGCTCACCGCCCGACGCGCCCTTGTGGAGGGCTCGCGCCTCGGCGCCGGTGTTGGCCGCGAGCAGGAACTCCACCTCGTCGACGCCGTGCGAGCTGGCCCGCACCCAGCGGCCGTCCACCTCGAGCTGGGGTCCGGCGGGCGTCTCGGGGCGGGGCGTCTCGTGCTGGGTGACGGCGATGGTCACCGTCGCGTGCGGCATGGCGAGGGACGTGAGCTCGTCGCTCACGGCCGCGGCGAGCCGTGTCGCGGCCTCGGTGCGCTGCGCGCTCAACGTGGAGGCCAGGGCGCCGAGCTCGCCGCGGATCCGGTCCCGACGCTGCTCGAGCTCGCTGATCCGGCCGCCGGTGTCCTCGAGGTCGAGCAGCCGCTTGGAGCCGTCCTCGGCCCACGACAGCACCTCGTCGATCGTCTCGCCGTACTTGCGGGTCAGGGCGGTCAGGGCGGCGCGGCGCTCGGACACCGCGGCCAGCCGGGCCGGGTCGGTCTCCAGGCTGGAGGCGTACGACGCCACGTCGCCGGCGACGTCGACGAGCAGGTGGTTGAGCTCGGCCAGGCGGTCGGCGAGCTCGCCTGCGGTCGCGTCGTGCTCGCGGACTCCGTCGAGGGCCTGCCGGGCCGCGCTGGTCGTGGCGAGCGCGTCCGGGCCGCCCTCCTCGCTGGAGAGCGCCTCACGGGCGGTCTCGGCCGCCACCCGCAGGGTGTCGGCGAAGCCCAGTCGGGTCTCCTCGGCGGCGAGCTCCGCGTCCTCCCCGGGGAGCGGGTCGACGGCCTCCACCTCGCCGAGCCCGAACCGCAGCTGGTCGGCCTCGCGCGCCCGCTCGCGGGCGGACCCGACGACCTCGGCGAGGGTGCGCTCGGTGGCGGCCAGCTCGGCCCACAGCTCGGCGTAGGCCGTCGCGGTGGCGGCCAACGACTCACCGCCGAACCGGTCCAGCGACGCGCGCTGCGCGCCGGCTTTGAGCAGGCGGTGCTGGTCGGACTGGCCGTGCACGGCGACGAGGGGCTCGGCGATCTCGCCGAGGGTGGTCACCGGGACCGAGGCACCGCCGACCCAGGCGCGGGAACGGCCCTGCGCGGCGACGTTGCGGGCCAGGACGACGTGGTCGTCCTCGACCTCCCCGCCGGAGTCCTCGACGGCCTGCCGGAACCCTGCGAGCGAGCCGGTCGCGACGAGGCCCTCGACACGGGCCTGCCGGGCACCCGTGCGGACCGCGCCCGAGTCGGCCCGTCCGCCGAGCAGCAGGCCGAGCGCGGTGACGACCATGGTCTTGCCGGCGCCGGTCTCCCCCGTGATGACGGTGAGGCCGGGGCCGAGCTCGAGCGTCGAGGAGTCGATCACGCCGAGCTGGCTGATCCGCAGCTCCTCAAGCATCGGAGTCCCCGTTCTCCCGGCGCCGGCGCTCCGCGGCCCCGCGCCACCCCTCCACGGGCAGCCCGAACTTCGCCACGAGCCGGTCGGTGAACGGTGCCTGCTGCAGCCGGACGAGCCGCACCGGCCGCTGACCACGGCGCACCTCGATGCGGGCGCCCGGGGGCAGGTCGACGGTGCGCCGGCCGTCGCACCACAGCACGCCGGACCCCTCGGTCCTGGAGAGGACCTCGACGGCGAGCACGGAGGTCGGCGCGACGACCAACGGTCGCGCGAAGAGGGCGTGGGCGCTGATGGGCACCATGAGCAGCGCCTCGACCTCGGGCCACACGACCGGTCCGCCGGCGCTGAAGTTGTAGGCCGTCGAGCCCGTGGGCGTGGCGCACACGACGCCGTCGCACCCCCACCTCGACAGCGGGCGGTTGTCGACTTCGACGACCACCTCGAGCATGCGCTCGCGTGCGGCCTTCTCGACGCTCGCCTCGTTGAGGGCGAAGGTGGAGAACACCGTCTCGTTGCCCACCATGACGCGTACGTCGAGCGTCAGGCGGTCCTCGGCGGTGTAGTCGCGGGCGACGATCGCGCTGATCGTGGACTCCACGTCGTCCTGCTCGGCCTCGGCCAAGAACCCGACGTGGCCGAGGTTGACCCCGAGCAGGGGCGTGCAGGTCTCGTGCGTCACCTCGGCGGCACGCAGGATCGAGCCGTCCCCGCCGATGACCAGCACCAGCTCGCAGCCCTCACCCGGGAGGTCGCCGACCGGTGTCGTCTCGACCAGGCCGTCGGCATCCTCGAGGCCGAGGTCCGCCGCCTCGTCGGGCAGCAGCCGCACCGCGATGCCGTGACCGGTGAGCGACTGCACGCACTGGCGGGCGACCTCACGCACCTCGTCGCGGCCTGTGTGGGCGACCACCAGCACGCGGCGCCGGGGGGTGTCGTTGGTCACGGGTCTACCCTCTCACCCGCCACCCCCATCGAGGCGGCGCGCTCCACCTCCGCGGCGATGTCGTCCGCCCCGACCTGCGCCGGACCCCGCCTCAGCAGCAGGAAGAACTCGACGTTGCCGGACGGCCCCGGCAGGGGGCTCACGGTCACCGCGACGGCACCCCAACCACGCGCGGCGGCGAGGTCCGCGATCGTCGTGACCGACTCGGCACGCAGCGCCAGGTCGCGCACGACGCCACCCTTGCCGACCCGGTCCTTGCCGACCTCGAACTGCGGCTTGACCATCAACGCCAGCTCGCCGTCCACGCGGGTCACCGACAGCAGCGGGTCGAGCACCAGCGCCAACGAGATGAACGACAGGTCGCCCACCACGAGGTCCACCGGCTCACCGACGACGTCGAGGGTGAGCTCCCGGATGTTGGTGCGGTCGTGCACGTGGACGCGGTCGTCGCTCTGCAAGGACCAGGCGAGCTGGCCGTAGCCGACGTCGACCGCGACCACCTCCCGCGCCCCGGCGCGCAGCAGGACGTCGGTGAAGCCACCGGTGGACGCCCCCGCGTCGAGGCAGCGCTTGCCGCGCACCTCGAGCCCGTGCGCGGCGAACGCCTCGAGCGCGCCGGCGAGCTTGTGGCCGCCGCGCGACACGTAGTCGACCGACGTGGGGTCCTCGCGGACGACGATCGCCACGTCGGTGGTCACCTGGGTCGCCGGCTTGGTCGCAGCGGCACCCGAGACGGTCACCCGCCCTCCGGCGACCAGCTCGCTGGCGTGCTCACGTGACCGGGCCAGGCCTCGCCGGACGAGCTCCTGGTCGAGACGAAGTCGTCGGGGCGGCACGGCGCGTCAGGAACCCTGCTCGTCGACGGACGGCGGCTGGTCGAGGGCACGGCGCAGCTGCTCGTGGGCCCGCTCGAAGACCTGCACGTGCTCGCCGATCGGGGCGTCGGCGACGGCCGCGACCTCGGCGAGCACCCGGTCGACCGACTCCACGCCGGTGGACTCGTGGTCGGCGTACGCCGCGTCGTCAGGGACCTGCTGCATGGCCGCGAGCCTACCCGTCGCCGAGCTGTCGGGACGGCCCGGGCGGAGTGGCGTCGGCGGTGTCGGCCGGCGTCCCCGCCTCGTCCAGGTGGCCCCAACAGGCCGTCGCGGCCACCCGCCACCAGTCGGCGTCGGTGCCGTCCCCCGTCACCTCGAGCCGACCGTCCGTGACCGAAGCCGACCAGCCACCGAGCTCGGCTCGACGGCCGGTCCACTCCGGGACGGGCTGCGGCTCGAACAGTCCTTGCAGCGTCGGGGAGATGTACGACGGCCGCAGCCGGGGCGGGGCGGCGGCCAGCTCGGGCAGCCACGTCACGCCGGTCAGCACCAGCAGGGACGGGACGTCGATGGCGTGAGCCCCTTCGATGTCGGTGTCCAGGCGGTCGCCCACCATGATCGGGCGATCACCGCCGACGCGCAGGACCGTCTCCTCCATCAGAGGCCTCTCGGGCTTGCCCGCCACGACGGCGGGGACTCCCGCGAACTCCGTGATGGTCCGCACCAGCACGCCGTGCCCGGGCGCCAGGCCGTAGGGGGTCGGGATGGTCAGGTCGGCGTTGCTCGCGACGTAGGGCAGGCCGTCGCGGATCAACGTCGCAGCGCGCATGATGTCCCGCCATCGCACGTCCGGCCCGTAGCCGCTGGCCACGGCCACCGCGCCCTCCGGGTCCGCCACCGGCTCCAGACCGGCGTCGAGCAGCGCCACCCGCAATCCCTCGCCGCCGAGGAGCAGGACCTTGGCACCGGGGTCGTGGGCGTCGGCGAGCACGCGCGCGGCCGCCTGCGCGGAGGTCACGACGTCGGTGCCCGAGGCCGCGACGCCGACCTTCTCGAGCTTCTCGGCCACCTGGTCGGGAGTGCGCGAGGCGTTGTTCGTCACGAAGGCGACGTGCCGACCGCTGTCCCGGATCTTCTGGATGCGTTCGGCCACGCCGTCGATGGCCGCACCCCCGACGTAGACGACGCCGTCCAGGTCGAACATGACGAGGTCATGAGCGTCCACAATGGGCGTCGACGACTCGACGAGCATCCTCCACCCCTCTCCGGACGGTGACCGACGTCCCCCTACGATGCTCCGATGGACTTCGCCAGCGTCGTGCCGCCGTACGTCGCGAAGCCCCTGACGCTCCAGCCCTTCCGGGCCGTGATGCTGGCGCCCGGTCGGGTCGGGGACCCGGCGTCTGCGCGAGCGCTGGCGCGACCCTATCGCGACGTCGCCTCCCGCCTGCTGCAGTGGATCGAGGAAGGCCGCGCCTCCGCCGACGTGGCGCCGGCGATCTACCTCCACGAGTACACCGCCGAAGGCCTGACGGTTCGCGGGCTCGTCGGGGCACTCGGTGTCGCCCGCCGGGCCGACTCGATAGCGGAGCGCGCCGTCTGGCCCCACGAGGCCATCCATCCCGAGCAGGCCGGCGAGCTCGCCGACCGGATGCGCCAGATGGAGCTCAATCCCGCCCCGATCCTCCTCGTGCACCACGGCGAGCAGGAGCTGCGTGACCTGGTGACCGACATCGGGCGCGGCACCCCCGACTGGCGCTACTTGGACCGCACCGGTCAGCGGCAGCGCATCTGGGCGGTCCGGGACGCGGAGACGCTCGCCAGGATCGCCACGCTGCTCGCCGACACCCGATGCTTGGTGGCCGACGGCCACCACCGCTACGCGGCGTACCTCCGCCTGCAGGAGGACAACCCCGGCACGGCCTGGGACGCAGGGCTCGCCATGCTGGTCGACCAGCGTGACACTCCCCTGTTCCTGGGCGCCATCCACCGCACGTTCCAGGGCGTCACGATCGACGACCTGGCAGGGGCGTGCCGCGCCGCGGGAGCCGACGTCAGCCACCAAGACCGTCACCACGCCCTCAGCGCCCTCGACAGCACGCACCTCGTGCTCACCGACGGGGACACGTGGCAGACGGTCGGTCCGGGCGACCTCGCCCGAGAGGCAGCCGTTTCGTGGCTCCACGAGCAGGTCCTGGGTCGACTGCTCGTTCCTCCCGTCCGGATCGAGCACCACCACAACGTGGAGGACGCCCTCACCGCCTCCAGCAGTGTCGCACCGGCCGTGCTGCTGCCGAGCCCGGACTTCGAGCAGGTGCGCGCACTCGTGGAGTCTGGCGGCCTGCTGCCCGAGAAGGCCACGTCCTTCCAGCCGAAGCCGAGCCTCGGGGTGCTCATGCGGCCGATGAACGACGCATGATCCGGGCCGCGAGCACCTCCACCTCCACACGGGACCGCGTCGCCCCTCCCGCCTGGTAGAAGCGACACCTCACCGCCCCCGAGACGTCGACCAGGTCCCCTGTCCGCCAGGTCAGGATGCTGCGGCGCAGCCGCGGGGTCCACGCGGTGCACGGCACCGAGTCGGCGCGCTGCCCCGCCCCCGCGGCAGATCGCGGCACTGCTGACGTCGGGCTGCGAGGCACGGTGATCCGGAACGTCACCAGGGCGTCTCCGCTCGGCAGCTCCACCACGACCGGGTCGCCGCTGAGGCGACCGACCAGGCGGACGTCATTGACGACAGCCAGCGGCTCGCCGGCGTCGTCCACCTCCGCCTTGTCCCGTGGCCTTCCCTGTGGCTTGGTCCGATTCTTGTCCGGCGTCCTGGCCGGCGTCTTCGTCTGTGTCTTGGTCACAGTGCACCTCCTGGGACCAAGCCTCGTCCCGCACGCCGACAACCGACGGTCGTCCGTCGACCAGGTGTGGACAAGCCGATGCAGGAAGCAGTTGTGGACAGCCAGTGGCGCGGGACGGAATCACGGCTTCCGATGTGGAAGGGTCGCCGAAATGCAGAAGTGGGGCCACCCGAAGGTGACCCCACTTCCACAACCCACTTCCACAATGTATGTCCGGCGGCGTCCTACTCTCCCACAACCTCTCGGTTGCAGTACCATCGGCGCTGAAAGGCTTAACTTCCGGGTTCGGTATGGGACCGGGTGTTTCCCGTTTCGCTATGGCCGCCGTAACTCTTTCAACCATGTCCCCTGCCCCACGGTGCACGTCAGCTCTGTTGCTGGGTGGTGTGGGGGTGGGTGTGTTGGTTGGGAACTGCCTAGTGGACGCGAACTGTGTGTTCGTTTTTTTGCGCGTGGGTCGACCGTGGTGCGTGTGTGGTCTTGTACGTGGTTGGGACAAGCCCTCGGCCTATTAGTACCGGTCGGCTGGGCATTGCTGCTGTACACCTCCGGCCTATCAACCCCATGTTCTGTGGGGGGCCTTACCCACTTACGTGGTGGGAAACCTCATCTTGAAACGTGCTTCCCGCTTAGATGCATTCAGCGGTTATCACTTCCGAACGTAGCCAACCAGCCGTGCTCTTGGCAGAACAACTGGCACACCAGAGGTTCGTCCATCCCGGTCCTCTCGTACTAGGGACAGCCTTTCTCAAGTTTCCTGCGCGCGCGGCGGATAGGGACCGAACTGTCTCACGACGTTCTAAACCCAGCTCGCGTGCCGCTTTAATGGGCGAACAGCCCAACCCTTGGGACCTACTCCAGCCCCAGGATGCGACGAGCCGACATCGAGGTGCCAAACCATCCCGTCGATATGGACTCTTGGGGAAGATCAGCCTGTTATCCCCGGGGTACCTTTTATCCGTTGAGTGACCACGCTTCCACATGCCGTGGCCAGATCACTAGTTCCGACTTTCGTCCCTGCTCGACATGTCTGTCTCACAGTCAAGCTCCCTTGTGCACTTACACTCGCCACCTGATTGCCAACCAGGCTGAGGGAACCTTTGAGCGCCTCCGTTACATTTTAGGAGGCAACCGCCCCAGTTAAACTACCCATCAGGCACTGTCCCTGATCCGGATAACGGACCTAGGTTAGACATCTAGTACGACCAGAGTGGTATTTCAACGTTGACTCCACCCACACTGGCGTGAGGGCTTCACAGTCTCCCACCTATCCTACACAAGCCGTACCAAACACCAATACCAAACTATAGTAAAGGTCCCGGGGTCTTTCCGTCCTGCCGCGCGTAACGAGCATCTTTACTCGTAGTGCAATTTCGCCGAGTCCATGGTTGAGACAGTGGGAAAGTCGTTACTCCATTCGTGCAGGTCGGAACTTACCCGACAAGGAATTTCGCTACCTTAGGATGGTTATAGTTACCACCGCCGTTTACTGGGGCTTAAATTCTCAGCTTCGGCACAAGTGCCTAACCGGTCCTCTTAACCTTCCAGCACCGGGCAGGAGTCAGTCCGTATACATCGTCTTACAACTTCGCACGGACCTGTGTTTTTAGTAAACAGTCGCTTTCCCCTGGTCTCTGCGGCCCTTCACGCTTCCCCAGCAAGTGGGTACACGATCCGGGCCCCCCTTCTCCCGAAGTTACGGGGGCATTTTGCCGAGTTCCTTAACCATGGTTGTCTCGATCGCCTTAGTATTCTCTACTTGATCACCTGAGTCGGTTTGGGGTACGGGCGGCTCGTTGCTCGCTAGAGGTTTTTCTCGACAGCATAGGATCACCCACTTCGCCCATACGGGCTCCGCGTCACGTCTCAGACTCCACATCAAAGTGAGTGGTACGGATTTGCCTACACCACGTCCTACGCGCTTGCCCACAGACAACCATCGCTGTGGTTGGGCTACCTTCCTGCGTCACCCCATCGCTTGACTACTACCAGCTCGGGTCCCACGCTCCGCCCACCAGCCTCGCCCCGAAGGGTCCGGTCCGATGAGTTTCGGGTGGTTAGCATCACCAGGTTCGTCATGGGCGCAACTTCGCCGGTACGGGAATATCAACCCGTTGTCCATCGACTACGCCTGTCGGCCTCGCCTTAGGTCCCGACTTACCCAGGGCAGATTAGCTTGACCCTGGAACCCTTGATCATTCGGCGCACGGGTTTCTCACCCGTGATTCGCTACTCATGCCTGCATTCTCACTCGTGTGGCCTCCACGCCTGGATCACTCCGACGCTTCACTGCCCACACGACGCTCCCCTACCCATCCACACACCTGAACACCGATCAAGTCGATGCTGAGCTTGAGTGTGAATGCCATAGCTTCGGCGGATGACTTGAGCCCCGCTACATTGTCGGCGCGGAATCACTTGACCAGTGAGCTATTACGCACTCTTTCAAGGGTGGCTGCTTCCAAGCCAACCTCCTGGTTGTCAATGCGACTCCACATCCTTTTCCACTTAGTCACCGCTTAGGGGCCTTAGCTGATGGTCTGGGCTGTTTCCCTCTCGACTACGGAGCTTATCCCCCGCAGTCTCACTGCTGCGCTCTCACTTACCGGCATTCGGAGTTTGGCTAACGTCAGTAACCTTGTAGGGCCCATCGGCTATCCAGTGCTCTACCTCCGGCAAGAAACACGCAACGCTGCACCTAAATGCATTTCGGGGAGAACCAGCTATCACGAAGTTTGATTGGCCTTTCACCCCTATCCACAGGTCATCCCCTCAGTTTTCAACCTAAGTGGGTTCGGTCCTCCACGTCGTCTTACCGACGCTTCAACCTGCCCATGGATAGATCACTTCGCTTCGGGTCTTGAGCGCGCTACTGAATCGCCCTATTAGGACTCGCTTTCGCTACGGCTACCCCACACGGGTTAACCTCGCAACACACCGCAAACTCGCAGGCTCATTCTTCAAAAGGCACGCCGTCACCCACCCACAAGGGGCAAGCTCCGACGGATTGTAGGCACACGGTTTCAGGTACTATTTCACTCCCCGCCAGGGGTACTTTTCACCTTTCCCTCACGGTACTTGTCCGCTATCGGTCATCAAGGAGTATTTAGGCTTAACGGGTGGTCCCGCCAGATTCACACGGAATTTCAGGGGTTCCGTGTTACTTGGGAACACGCTCCAGAGCCAGCGCTTTACGTCTACGGGCCTATCACCCTCTACGGTACGGCTTTCCAACCGGCTTCGACTTCCACACTGGTTTCTTACTCTGTACCCCACCGGCAGATGAGGTCGAGCGGTCCCACAACCCCCTGCGTGCAACCCCTGCCGGGTATCACACACGCAAGGTTTAGCCTCATCCGATTTCGCTCGCCACTACTCTCGGAATCACTGTTGTTTTCTCTTCCTGTCGGTACTGAGATGTTTCACTTCCCGACGTTCCCTCCACACACCCTATGTGTTCAGGTGCAGGTAGCACGACATGACTCGTGCTGGGTTTCCCCATTCGGACACCCCCGGATCACAGCTTGGTTGCCAACTCCCCAGGGCTTATCGCAGGCTCCAACGTCCTTCATCGGCTCTTGATGCCAAGGCATCCACCATGTGCCCTTCATAGCTTGTCTCAACAACGTCAAAACAACACACGCCGTGTCGACACGCACAAAGAAACACCCGCCACTCCCCAATCAAAGAAGCAGCAGGCTCACACAACGTGGCGCACCGGCAAGGAAAGCCGGCCACGCCACAACAATATTCACAACCAGAAACTTCCTAGTTGCAAAGATGCTCGCGTCCACTATGCAGATCTCAAACAACAACCCCACCAACCCTCTCGACCCCACACAGTGAGACCTCGAACGAAGGGAGGACCAGAACAACCAACCCACACCCCCAGACAAGCTGGGGACGAAACGGCTGATCCTTCAGGACCCAACAGTGTGCTTGACCCCACCCCCACCAACGCAGGGCCTGAGTAACACCACACCCCCCGAAGAGGGCCGGCCCACCCACCCCCGAAGGAGCAGACAGACCCGGTGCGTCGACGATTCCACTAGTGAACACCACCATGCGCCAGTGAACATTCGCCACTGGTCGGGGCGTGTGCTCCTTAGAAAGGAGGTGATCCAGCCGCACCTTCCGGTACGGCTACCTTGTTACGACTTCGTCCCAATCGCCAGCCCCACCTTCGACGGCTCCCTCCACAAGGGTTGGGCCACCGGCTTCGGGTGTTGCCGACTTTCGTGACGTGACGGGCGGTGTGTACAAGGCCCGGGAACGTATTCACCGCAGCGTTGCTGATCTGCGATTACTAGCGACTCCGACTTCATGGGGTCGAGTTGCAGACCCCAATCCGAACTGAGACCGGCTTTTTGGGATTCGCTCCCCCTCACGGGATCGCAGCCCTTTGTACCGGCCATTGTAGCATGCGTGAAGCCCTGGACATAAGGGGCATGATGACTTGACGTCATCCCCACCTTCCTCCGAGTTGACCCCGGCAGTCTCCTATGAGTCCCCATCACCCCGAAGGGCATGCTGGCAACATAGAACGAGGGTTGCGCTCGTTGCGGGACTTAACCCAACATCTCACGACACGAGCTGACGACAGCCATGCACCACCTGTACACCCCCAAAAGAAGCCCCATCTCTGGAGCGGCAGGGTGTATGTCAAACCCAGGTAAGGTTCTTCGCGTTGCATCGAATTAATCCGCATGCTCCGCCGCTTGTGCGGGCCCCCGTCAATTCCTTTGAGTTTTAGCCTTGCGGCCGTACTCCCCAGGCGGGGCGCTTAATGCGTTAGCTGCGGCACGGAATCCGTGGAATGGACCCCACACCTAGCGCCCAACGTTTACGGTGTGGACTACCAGGGTATCTAATCCTGTTCGCTCCCCACACTTTCGCTCCTCAGCGTCAGGTCATTCCCAGAGAACCGCCTTCGCCACCGGTGTTCCTCCTGATATCTGCGCATTTCACCGCTACACCAGGAATTCCGTTCTCCCCTGAATACCTCTAGTCTGCCCGTATCGAAAGCAAGCGCCGTGTTAAGCACGGCGTTTTCACTCCCGACGCGACAAACCGCCTACGAGCCCTTTACGCCCAATAATTCCGGACAACGCTCGCACCCTACGTATTACCGCGGCTGCTGGCACGTAGTTGGCCGGTGCTTCTTCTGTACCTACCGTCACTTGCGCTTCGTCGGTACTGAAAGAGGTTTACAACCCGAAGGCCGTCATCCCTCACGCGGCGTTGCTGGATCAGGCTTCCGCCCATTGTCCAATATTCCCCACTGCTGCCTCCCGTAGGAGTCTGGGCCGTGTCTCAGTCCCAGTGTGACCGGTCACCCTCTCAGGCCGGCTACCCGTCGAAGCCATGGTGAGCCATTACCTCACCATCAAGCTGATAGGCCGCGAGCACATCCCTGGCCGAAAAACTTTCCACCCACAACCATGCGGTCACGAGTCATATCCGGTATTAATCACCGTTTCCGGTGGCTATCCCAAAGCCAGGGGCAGATTACTCACGTGTTACTCACCCGTTCGCCGCTCGAGTACCACCGAAGTGGCCTTTCCGCTCGACTTGCATGTGTTAAGCACGCCGCCAGCGTTCGTCCTGAGCCAGGATCAAACTCTCCATCGAAAACTACACCCCACACACCCCAAAGAGCATGCAAGGAAAAGAGAGCCACATCCCCTAACAGAACAAAACTGACATCAATTGCCAGAATCATCGTCAAAGAAACCGCGACACCATCAACCAACCCACCCAAAGGCAAGCCAGCCAACAACGTCAACGGGGCATAACAAACTAATTCGTCGACTAATCAAACACACTGTTGAGTTCTCAAGAATCAGACGCACCCGTTCCTCGCCGGCCTGGCCGGTCTGGTCGCGGGGCAACCTGAGCAAACTTACCGGGCGCCAGGCTCACCGTCAAACTCATGAGCCTTGCACTTCGGTGTGGTCGCAGCTGGTCTCCGCTTCATCTGACCTTCTGGCCAGGAGGCGGCGCCGCTTGCGGCGACAGGAAGAACATTAGACCCTCCTCGGCGACCATGCAAAACCGGGGTGGCCATGAAGGCATATCCGCAGGTCAGCGGCCTGCCGGACGCCGCGGGGCCGCCGGGCGGTACGTGCTGACGGTGCGATCACCGCTCACCCAGAACCGCCACGGACGGTCCGCCGCATGGCGCAGGCCGACCCGCGGGCCGGTGCTGATCTGCTCCGGAGGCTCCCCCGCCGCCAGCTCGGGGACGATCCCGTTGCCGGTGAGGTCGATGCCGAGGGCCCGGCACAGACGGGCCGGACCTCTGGCCAGGTCGCGGTCGGTGCTGCCGGGGCGGCGCTCGCGGGCGAGGTCGGTGCCGGCGACGACCTCGCCGGCTCGCAGCAGCACCGCACCCGGGCCGCCGTCGGGGCCGGTGACCAGGTTGGCGCAGTGGTGCATGCCGTAGACGAAGTAGACGTACAACCGTCCCGGCGGGCCGAACATGACGGCGTTGCGCGCGGTCCGGCCGCGGAAGGCGTGGGAGCCGGGGTCCTGGGGACCGGCGTACGCCTCGACCTCTGTGAGGCGCACCGAGACGCCGCCGTGGGTGAGCACCGCGCCGAGGAGCCGCGGGGCGACCTCGAGCGGGTCGCCCTCAGCCCAGGCGGGCACGGTGGGCGGCGCTCGCGGCGCGGAGCTCGTCGAGCTGCTCGCGGACCCGGACGGGCGCGGTCCCCCCGCGGCCGGACCGGGAACCGACCGATCCCTCCACGGTCAGGACCGAGCGCACCTCGGGCGTCAACGACGGCGAGACGGCGGCCAGCTGCTCGTCCGTCAGGTCGGGCAGGTCGCAGCCGAGCTCCTCGCAGCGGCGTACGCACGCACCCGCCACCTCGTGGGCGTCGCGGAACGGCACGCCCTCACGGACCAGCCACTCGGCGACGTCGGTCGCCAGGGAGAAGCCCTGCGGGGCCAGCTCGGCCATCCGGTCGCCGTCGAAGACCAGGGTGGCGACCATCCCGGTCACCGCCGGCAGGAGCACCTCGAGGGTCTCGACCGAGTCGAAGACGGGCTCCTTGTCCTCCTGCAGGTCGCGGTTGTAGGCGAGCGGGAGCCCCTTGAGCGTGGCCATCAGCCCGGACAGGTTGCCGATGAGCCGACCGGCCTTCCCGCGCGCCAGCTCTGCGATGTCGGGGTTCTTCTTCTGCGGCATGATGCTCGAGCCCGTCGACCACGAGTCGTGCAGCGTGGCGAAGCCGAACTCGCGCGTGGTCCACAGGATGACGTCCTCGGCGAGCCGTGACAGGTCGACGCCGACCTGCGCGGTGACGTAGGCGAACTCCGCGGCGAAGTCGCGCGCAGCCGTCCCGTCGATCGAGTTCGCGGACGAGCCGGAGAACCCGAGCTCGGCGGCGACGGCGACGGGGTCCAGGCCGAGGGTCTGCCCGGCGAGGGCGCCCGAGCCGTAGGGCGAGTCACCGGCCACGCGGGCGTCCCAGTCGCGCAGCCGCCCGACGTCACGCACCAGCGGCCAGGCGTGCGCGAGCAGGTGGTGCGCGAGCAGCACGGGCTGCGCGTGCTGGAGGTGGGTGCGCCCCGGCATCACCACGTCGAGGTGGCCGGCCGCCTGCTCGGCCAGCACGTCGACCAGGTCGAGGAGCAGGCCGGAGACGGTGCGGGCGTGGTCGCGCAGGTAGACCCGGAACAGCGTCGCGACCTGGTCGTTGCGCGAGCGTCCGGCGCGCAGCCGACCGCCCACCTCGGTGCCGACCTCCTCGAGGAGCAGCCGCTCGAGGGCGCCGTGGACGTCCTCGTCGGTGTCGGCGGGGTGCAGCTCGCCGGCGGCGTACCGCTCCCCCAGCACCGAGAGTCCCCGCAGCAGCTCGGCGTGGTCGGCGTCGCTCAGCAGCCCGGCCCGGTGCAGCGCGTTGGCGTGCGCCCGCGAGCCGGCGAGGTCGTACGGCGTGAGCTGCCAGTCGAAGTGCGTCGACCGCGACAGCGCCTGCAGCTCGGGCGACGGGCCGCTCGCGAAGCGGCCGCCCCACAGGGAGCCCTCGTTGGTGGTGCCGGAGCCGGTCGGCGGCGGTGCGTCGGCCATCAGTCGTTCCCGACGTCCATCGCGGCGTGGTCGAGCGCCTCGTCGTCGAGGAAGTCGCCGTCACCGGCGCGGGCGATGCGGTCCGCTCCCCCGGGCTCGATCTCGCCGAACAGGTTGCCGTTCTCGACCAGGACGTGGCCCTGGTCCTGCGGCTGCATGGCGTAGAGCTCGAGCTTGCTGCGCGAGTCGGCGATGTCGAGGTTGCGCATCGTGAGCTGCCCGATCCGGTCGGTCGGCCCGAACACGGCGTTGTCGGTGCGCTCCATGGACAGCTTGTCGGGGTGGTAGGAGAACGCCGGCCCGTCGGTGGCGAGCACGGTGTAGTCCTCGCCGCGGCGGAGCCGGAGGGTGACCTCGCCGGTGACCAGCGAGGCGACCCAGCGCTGGATGGCCTCCCGCATCATCAGCGCCTGCGGGTCGAGCCAGCGGCCCTCGTAGAGCAGGCGGCCGAGCCGGCGGCCCTCGTAGTGGTAGTTGGCGATGGTGTCCTCGTTGTGGACCGCGTTGAGCAGCCGCTCGTAGGCGATCCACAGCAGCGCCATGCCGGGGGCCTCGTAGATGCCGCGGGACTTGGCCTCGATGATGCGGTTCTCGATCTGGTCGGACATCCCCAGGCCGTGGCGCCCGCCCACCTCGTTGGCGCGCAGCACCAGCTGCACCGCGTCGGCGTACGTCTCGCCGTTGATGGCGACGGGGCGGCCCTGGTCGAACCGGATGGTGACGTCCTCGGTCTCGATCTCGACCGTCGGGTCCCAGAACTTCACGCCCATGATCGGCTCCACGGTCTCGAGCGAGACGTCGAGGTGCTCGAGGGTCTTCGCCTCGTGGGTAGCGCCCCAGATGTTGGCGTCGGTGGAGTAGGCCTTCTCCTGGCTGTCGCGGTAGGGCAGGTCGCGCTCGGTGAGCCAGGCGCTCATCTCGTGCCGCCCGCCGAGCTCCTGCACGAAGTCGGCATCGAGCCATGGCTTGTAGATGCGCAGCTCGGGGTTGGCGAGGAGGCCGTAGCGGTAGAACCGCTCGATGTCGTTGCCCTTGAAGGTCGAGCCGTCGCCCCAGATGTCGACACCGTCGTCGTGCATGGCGCGCACCAGCATCATCCCGGTGACGGCCCGGCCCAGCGGCGTGGTGTTGAAGTAGGCGCGTCCGCCGGAGCGGATGTGGAAGGCACCGCACGCGAGCGCCGCCAGGCCCTCCTCGACCAGCGAGGCGCGGCAGTCGACGGCGCGGGCCAGCTCGGCGCCGTACTGCAGGGCCCGGGACGGCACGCCGGAGATGTCGGGCTCGTCGTACTGGCCGATGTCGGCGGTGTAGGTGCACGGCACCGCCCCCTTGGCGCGCATCCACGCGACCGCCACGGAGGTGTCGAGGCCGCCGGAGAACGCGATGCCGACGCGCTCGCCGACGGGGAGGGAGGTGAGGACCTTGCTCACAGGGAATCCTTCTCTGCTGGGGTGGCTGCCGCGGGGGTGCTGGAGCCGGGGGGGTGGTGCGGGTCGTTGGCGAGGTCGAGGAACCGCTGGGCCAGCGCGTCGCCGCCGGCCGGGTCGCGGCCGATGACCAGGAGCGTGTCGTCGCCGGCGATCGTGCCCAGGATGTCGCCGAGGTCCGCCTTGTCGAAGGCGCTGGCCAGGAACTGCGCGGCGCCGGGCGGCGTACGGAGCACGACGAGGTTGGCGCTGGCCTCGGCGCTGACGAGGAGGTCGGCGCACAGCCGGGCCAGCCGGTCGCGGCCGGCGGCGCTGTCGCGGGGTGCGGAGACGGTGCGGTCGCCGCCCTCCCCCGGCACGGCGTAGACGAGCGCGCCGTCGGCACCGCGCACCTTGACGGCGTCGAGCTCGACGAGGTCGCGGCTCAGCGTGGCCTGGGTGACGCGGACGCCGTGGGCGGCGAGCAGGTCGGCCAGCTCGGTCTGCGAGCGCACCGGGTGGGCGGTGACGATGTCGATGATGCGCTGGTGGCGGGCGCTCTTGGTCAGCGGCGTCACGGCGGTCACGGCGACCGCTCCAGCAGCCAGGTGAGCACCGCCTTCTGGGCGTGCCGGCGGTTCTCCGCCTCGTCCCAGACGACCGACTGCGGGCCCTCGATGACGGCCTCGGAGATCTCCTTGCCGCGGTAGGCGGGCAGGCAGTGCATGACGATGGCCTCCGGGTCGGCGTGGCTGAGGAGCTCCTCGGTGACACCGTAGGGCGGGAAGATCCGCAGCCGCTCCTGCGACTCCTCCTCGCGGCCCATGCTCACCCACGAGTCGGTGACGACCACGTCCGCCCCCTTGACCGCCTCGACGGGGTCGACGATCAGCTCGACGGACCCTCCGGTGTCCTGCGCCACGGCACGGGCGTCGGCGACGACTGCGGCGTCGGGGACGTAGCCCTCGGGCGCGCCGACCACGACGTGCAGGCCCGCGGCCGCTCCGGCCAGGACCCACGAGTTGCCCATGTTGCAGGCCCCGTCCCCGACGAACGCGACGCGGACCCCGGCGAGCCGGCCCTTGTGCTCGCGCACGGTCTGCAGGTCGGCGAGGAGCTGGCAGGGGTGGAACTCGTCGGTCAGCGCGTTGAGGACGGGTACGCCGGCGTGCTCGGCCATGGTCACCACGTCGCTCTGGTGGGCGGTGCGCCACACGACGGCGGCCGCCTGCCGGCCGAGGATGCGGGCGACGTCCTCGACGCCTTCGCGCGAGCCCATCGCGGCGAGGCCGCCGTCGACGGTCATCGGGTTGCCGCCGAGCTCGGCGATGCCGGCCGCGAAGGACACCTGGGTGCGCAGCGTCGGCCGGTCGAAGACGAGCGCCACGGTCCGGGGTCCGGCGAGCGGCTTGTGGTCGAAGGGCGCGGCCTTCATCGCAGCCGCCAGGTCGAGGACCTCGAGCAGCTCGGCGGGCGACAGGTCGTCGTCGCGGAGGAAGTGGCGGGTCATGGGCGGGTCTCCTGGGTCTCCTGGTGCAGGCCGGCGACCGTGCGCGCGGTGTGGAGGACGGCGGGCAGGGCGGCGGCGAGGACGTCGAGGTCGTCGCTGGTGATGACCAGCGGCGGCACGAAGCGCAGCCGCGAGGGCCCGGTGGCGTTGAGGATGAGGCCCGCGTCCCGGCCCGCGGCCACCGCCTGGGCGGCGTAGGGGCCGTCGAGCTCGGCGCCGCGCATCAGGCCGGCCCCGGTGACCTCCACGACGCCCGACTGCGCGGCGAGCAGTGCGGCGAGCTGGTCGCCGCGGGCCCGGGTGGCGGCGAGCAGGTCGTCGGAGCCGATCGTCCGCAGCACGGCGAGCGCCGCCGCGGACGCGACCGGGTTCCCGCCGAAGGTCGTGCCGTGGTTGCCGGGCTGGAGCAGCGTCGCGGCGGCGCCGCGCGCGACCGTGGCGCCGATCGGGATGCCCCCGCCGAGGCCCTTGGCGAGCGTGACGACGTCGGGCTCGACGCCGTCGAGCAGCTGGTGGGCGAACCACGCGCCGGTGCGTCCGATGCCGGTCTGCACCTCGTCGAGCCAGAACAGGGCACCGTGGTCGTGCGCCACCTGCTGGGCGGCGGCGAGGTAGCCCGCGGAGGGGACCACGACCCCGGCCTCGCCCTGGATCGGCTCGAGCACGACGGCCGCGACGGTGTCGTCCACAGCGGCCTCGAGCGCGGCGACGTCGTCGTAGGGCACGAACGTGACGTCGCCGGGCAGCGGCTCGAAGGGCTCCCGGTAGGCCGCCTTGGAGGTGAGCGACAGCGCACCCATCGTGCGCCCGTGGAACGAGCCCTCCGCGGCGACCAGTCGGGTCCGGCCGGTGCGCCGGGTGAGCTTGAGCGCGGCCTCGTTGGCCTCGGCGCCGGAGTTGCTGAGGAACACCCGGGCGTCGGTCCAGCCGAGCAGGTCGAGCAGCGTCTCGGCCAGGCTGACCTGCGGCTCGGTCGCGAAGAAGTTCGAGACGTGGCCGAGCGTCGAGAGCTGGGTGGTCACCGCCTCGACCAGCGCGGGGTGGGCGTGGCCGAGGGCGTTGACGGCGATCCCGCCGAGCAGGTCGACGTACTCCCTGCCGTCGGTGTCCCAGACGCGAGCACCGGCGCCGCGCGCGAGTGCGAGGGCGGGCGTCCCGAAGGTGTTCATGACGGAGCCGGTGTAGCGCTCCTGCAGGTCGCTCATGCCTCGTCCTCCGTCGGGTAGGGCTTGCGCATCCGCGTCGGGACGCCGGGCAGCACCTGGGTGCCGACGCCCTCGTCGGTGAAGATCTCCAGCAGCACCGCGTGGGGCTCGCGGCCGTCGACCACCGTGGCCCGCGGCACTCCCCCGGTGACGGCCTCGTAGCAGGCGCGCATCTTGGGGACCATGCCCGCGTCGAGGGTGGGCAGCATCTCGCCGAGCGCCTCGGGGCTGATCTCCTGGATCAGGTCGTCGGAGTTGCCGTAGTCGCGGTAGAGGCCCTCGACGTCGGTGAGCACGAGGAGCTTCTCCGCACCGAGCGCGATGGCGAGGGCGGCGGCCGCGGTGTCGGCGTTGACGTTGTGCACGACGCCGTTGACGTCGGGGGCGACGGAGCTGACGACGGGCACGCGGCCGGCCTCGATGAGGTCGAGCACCGCCTCGGGGCGGACCTCGGCGACCTCGCCGACGAGGCCGAGGTCGACCTCCTCGCCGTCGACCACGGTGTTGGCCGGCTCGGCGGTGAAGAGGCCCGCGTCCTCGCCGGAGAGCCCCACGGCCAGGGCGCCGTGCTGGTTGACGAGACCGACCAGCTCGCGCTGGACCTGGCCGACGAGGACCATGCGGACGACGTCCATCGCCTCGGGGGTGGTGACGCGCAGGCCGCCGCGGAACTCCGACTCGATGCCGAGCCGGTCGAGCATGCGGGAGATCTGCGGGCCGCCCCCGTGCACGACCACCGGCTTGAAGCCGGCGAAGCGCAGGAAGGCGATGTCCTCGGCGAACGCGACCTTGAGGGACTCGTCGGTCATCGCGTTGCCGCCGTACTTCACCACGATCGTCTGGCCGTGGTAGCGCTTGAGCCACGGCAGGGCGGCCGCCAGGGTCCGGGCCTTGGCGGGGTCGGGGCGGCGGGGGCTCGAGATCGTCTCGGGGGTCGGTGTGGTCATGAGCTGTAGGCGCTGTTCTCGTGGACGTAGGCGTGGGTGAGGTCGTTGGTCCAGACGGTGGCGCGGGCGTCGCCGGACTTGAGGTCGATCGTCACGCTGACCTCGCGGGCGCTGAGGTCCACGGACGCCGGGTCCTCGGCCGGGGTGGACTCGCGGCACACCCAGACGCCGTTCATGGCGACGTCGAGGTCGGCGGGGTCGAACTGCGCCGAGGTGGTGCCGATGCTGGCCAGCACGCGGCCCCAGTTGGGGTCCTGGCCGAAGATCGCGGCCTTGAAGAGGTTGCTGCGCGCGACGCTGCGGCTCACCTCGACCGCCTCGTCCTCGGACGCCGCGTGGAGCGTGGTGATGGCGATCTCGTGGTCGGCGCCCTCGGCGTCGGCGAGCAGCTGCATCGCGAGGTCGGTGCAGGCCTGGGTGAGGGCGGCCGTGAAGTCCTCCGGGGTGGGTGTGATGCCGCTGGCGCCGCTGGCCATGACGGTGACGGTGTCGTTGGTCGACATGCAGCCGTCGGAGTCGAGGCGGTCGAAGCTGACGCGCGTCGCCGCCCGCAGGGCCGTGTCGAGCTCGGGCGCCGGCACCACCGCGTCGGTGGTGAGCACGACCAGCATCGTGGCGAGCTGCGGTGCGAGCATGCCCGCGCCCTTGGCCATGCCGCCGATCGACCAGCCGGCGCCCTCGACCACGACGTTCTTGCTGACCGAGTCGGTGGTCATGATCGCGCGGGCCGCCTCGGCTCCCCCGTCGGCCGACAGGGCGGCGGTGGCCGCCTCGACTCCGGCGAGCAGCTGCTCGCGGTCGTTGGCGAGGCCGATGAGGCCGGTGGAGCACACGACGACGTCGATGGCGCCGACGCCCAGGCCGGCGGCCACCTTCTCGGCGACCGCGTGGGTGGTCTGGAAGCCGTCGGGGCCGGTGTAGCAGTTGGCGCCGCCGGAGTTGAGCACGACGGCCTTGACGACGCCGTCCTTGACGACCTCCTGGCTCCACAGCACCGGGTTGGCCTTGCAGCGGTTGGCGGTGAAGACGGTGGCGGAGTCGGAGGTCGGGCCCTCGTTGACGACGAGGGCGAGGTCGGGGGCGCCGGTGGACTTGAGGCCGGCAGCGACGCCGGCGGCGGTGAAGCCGGAGGGGTGGGTGACACTCATCAGGGAGCGAGTCCGATCGTGGAGAGCCCCGTGGCCTCGTCGAGGCCCAGGGCGAGGTTCATGCACTGGACGGCGGCGCCGGCGGTGCCCTTGGCCAGGTTGTCGACCACGGCCACCGCCACGAGTCGTCGTACGCGCTCGTCGACGGCCACCTGCACCTGCACGGCGTTGGAGCCGAGCACCGACTGGGTCTGCGGCCACTGGCCCTCCGGCAGCACGTGGACGAAGGGCTCGTCGGCGTAGGCCGCGGCGTAGGCGTCGCGGACCGCACCCGGCGTCACTCCGTCGAGGAGGGGCGCCTGGACGGTGGCGAGGATGCCGCGGGACATCGGCACGAGGAGCGGCGTGAAGCCGACCGCGACCGGGGCTCCGTGGACGGCGCTGAGGTTCTGCACGATCTCGGGCGTGTGGCGGTGGGTGCCGCCGACGCCGTAGGCGCTGGCGTTGCCCATCACCTCGCTGCCGAGGAGGTGCGGCTTGGCGGCCTTGCCGGCGCCGCTGGTGCCGGACGCGGCCACGACGGTGACGTCCGGCTCCACGAGCCCGGCGCCGAGGGCCGGAGCAACGGCCAGGGTCGAGACGGTGGGGTAGCAGCCGGGGACGGCGATGCGCCGGGCGCCGCGCAGCCGGTCGCGCTGGCCGGGCAGCTCGGGCAGGCCGTAGGGCCAGGAGCCGGCGTGGTCACCGCCGTAGAACGCGCTCCACTCCCCCGGGTCGGTGAGCCGGAAGTCCGCTCCGCAGTCGATGACCACGGTGTCCTCGCCGAGTGCCTGTGCGATGGCGGCGGACTGGCCGTGCGGCAGCGCCAGGAGGACCACGTCGTGCCCGGCGAGGTTCTCGACCGTGGTGTCGGCGAGGACGGTGTCCGCGAGCGGGACCAGGTGCGGCTGGAGCGTGCCGAGCCGCTCCCCGGCGTTGGAGCCGGCGGTGAGGGTCCCGATCTCGACGTCGGGGTGCCCCAGGAGCAGGCGCAGGGCCTCACCTCCTGCGTAACCGCTGGCTCCGGCGACGGCAACTGATACGGACATGTGCATGACTATACAGACCTGTGCATGTCGTGCGGAATCGCCGCGCCCGAAAGAGGAAGCGGTCCGTCCGGGTCCTGCCCTACCGTTCGTGCGTGCCCCGACTGACTGCCGATGCCTACCTCGACCACCTCCGCTCCGAGTCAGCGCGCTTCCGCGACGTGCTCGCCGCGTGCGACCCCGCCGCCCGCGTCCCGGCGTGCCCCGACTGGGACGCCGCTGACCTGCTGTGGCACCTCGCGACCGTGCAGCGCTGGTGGGCGGAGGTGGTGACGGCACGCCCCACCCAGCCGGAGGAGGTCGAGCCGCCCCGCCCCGCGACGTACGACGAGCTGCTCGCCACCTACGACGAGTGGTCCCGCCACCTGGCCGAGGTGCTGGTGGGCGCCGACCCCGCCGACGAGGCGTGGAACTGGTCCTCCGACCACACGGTCGGGTTCATCCTCCGGCGACAGGCCCACGAGGCCCTGGTGCACCGGGTCGACGCCGAGCAGACGGCCGGGCTCCCCAGCGAGCTCGACCCGGTGCTCGCCGCCGACGGCGTCCACGAGTGCCTCGACGTGATGTACGGCGGGATGCCGCCGTGGGGCACCTGGGAGGCCGGCGAGGGACTGGTGCGCGTCGACGTCACCGACACCGGCGAGGAGCTCTGGCTCCGCTCCGGCACGTTCGCGGGCACCGACCCGGACAGCGGCACGACCTACGCCGACGAGGAGGACTTCCACGTCGTGCCGGCACCCACCGACGTGGACCTCGAGCCGGACGTGGTCGTCGACGGGACGGCGCAGGACCTGGAGCTCTGGCTGTGGAACCGCGGCGACGACGCCGGCATCTCGGTCGCCGGCGACCAGGCGACCTACGCACGCTTCCGCTCGATCGTGGAGTCGCCGATCAACTGATCGCAGGCAGACGGAGCGCAGCGGGCGACAGAGGAGCCCCGGGCCGCACCTGGCGGCCCGGGGCTCGTCGGTCGTGAGCGGCGCGTCGTCAGGCGCGCTGGACGGCGCCCGTCCGCTCGGCGGCGAGGGCCACGGCCGCGTCGCGGGCGGCGGCGGCCTCGCCCTCCTTGAGCGTGCGGTCCGGGGCCCGGAAGCGCAGGGCGTACGCGAGGGACTTGCGGCCGGCGCCGACCTGGTCCCCCGTGTAGACGTCGAAGAGCCGGATCGACTCCAGCAGCTCGCCCGCACCCTCGCGCAGCGCGGCCTCCACCTCGGCGGCCGGCGTGGCGTCATCGACCACGAGGGCGACGTCCTCCTTGGCGACGGGGTAGGACGAGAACGTCGGGGCCTGCCGCAGGTGGACCGCTCGGGCGATCAGGAGGTCGAGGTCGACCTCCGCCGCGACCGTGCGCCGGGGCAGCCCGAAGGCCTCGCACACCCGCGGGTGCACCTCGCCCGCGTGACCGACGACCTCGCCGTCGACGCTGAGCTCCGCACAACGCCCGGGGTGCCACGGCGCGAGCTCGACCGGCGCCGCGGCGACGTCGAGACCGAGCGCGTCGGCGACCGAGCGGACCGCCTCGACGGCGTCGGACCACGAGACCGGTCGGCCCTGACCCCACCAGCCTCCCGCGACCGCGTCGCCCGCGGCCACGACCGCGAGGTGGAGCGGCTGGGCAGGGAGCGCGGCGTCGAGCGCAGCCAGCTCCTCGTCGGTCGGGCGCCGGTCCACCGGCAGGATCGGCGCGGGTCCCGCGTGCGTCGGCAGCGTCACGGTGCCGGTCTCAAACACCGCGACGTCCGCCGTGCCGTGGCCGACGTTGCGGCCCGCCGCCCGGAGCACGCCCGGCAGGAGGGTCGTGGTCATGAAGCCGGCCTCGGTGTTGAGCGGGTTGGAGAGCCGGAGCACGTCGCGGCGCGGGTCCTCGGGTGCGAGCCCGAGCGCGTCGAGGTCGGTCTCGCCCACGAACGGGAAGCTCACCACCTCGACGTAGCCCTCACCGGCCAGCGTGCGGCCGACCCGGCGGCGCAGCTGCTGGGCGCGGGTGAGACCGCGCCCGGACGGGGGCGTCGGCAGCACCGACGGCACCCGGTCGTAGCCGACGAGCCGGATGACCTCCTCGGAGAAGTCCTGCGCGTCGGTGAGGTCGGGTCGCCACGGCGGAGGCGTGACGGACAGCGTCCCCGTGCCGGACACGTCGCAGCCCACAGCGCGCAGGCACTCGATGCTGCGCTCCTCCGTGATCGGCATGCCGGACACGCGTGCCGCGAGGTCGCCGGGCACCTGGACGGTGGGCATCGCCGGCGGGGTGCCGACGACGGTCACGCCCGGGTCGGCCACCGCGCCGCCGTGCTCGACGAGGAGCTCCACGACCCGGTCGGCCGCGGCCTCGCAGATCGTCGGGTCGACGCCGCGCTCGTTGCGCTTGCCGGCCTCGGAGGTGATCTTGTGGCGGCGCCCGGTGCGGAACATCGACACGGCGTCCCAGTGGGCGGCCTCGACGAGGATCGAGGTGGTGGAGCCGGACATCTCGGTCGTCTCCCCACCCATCACGCCGCCGAGGCCGATGATCCCGGAGTCGTCGGTGACCACGAGGTCCTGCGGGTCGAGGGCGCGGTCGGTGCCGTCGAGGGTGGTCAGCCGCTCTCCGTCGAGCGCACGGCGTACGACGAGCGGGCCGCGCACCTTGTCCGCGTCGTAGCCGTGGATCGGACGACCGGTCTCGAGCATGACGTAGTTGGTGACGTCGACGGCCAGGGAGATCGGGCGCATGCCCGCCGCGGTGATCCGCTGGACGATGTGGTCCGGCGTGGGGGCGGTGGGGTCGAAGCCGCTGACACGGCGGGCCACGAAGACGGGGCAGCCCTCGGCGTCCTCGACGACGACCGGGTGGCCGTCACCGTTCGCGGCCGGCGTGTCCCGGACGGCGGGGTCGCGGAAGCCGCTCGCACCCTCGACCGAGACCAGCACCTCGCGGGCGATGCCGCGGACCGACAGGGCGTAGGCCCGGTCGGGGTTGATCTCGAGCTCGACGACCTCCTCGTCGAGGCCGAGGACCGGGCGGACGTCCTGACCGGGCTCACCGGCGTCAGCGGGCAGCACGATGATGCCGTCGTGGTCCTCGCCGAGGCCCAGCTCGCGGGCCGAGCAGATCATCCCGGCCGACACGTGCCCGTAGGTCTTGCGGGCGCTGATCTCGAAGCCGCCGGGCAGCACGCCACCGGGCAGCACGGTGACGACCAGGTCGCCGGCAGCGAAGTTGTGGGCCCCGCAGACGATGCCCTGCGGCTCACCGGTGCCGTTGGCGTCACCGACGTCGACGGTGCACCAGTTGATGGTCTTGCCGTTCTTCTGCGGCTCGGGCTCCATCGTCAGCACGCGGCCTATGACGAGCGGCCCGGTGATCTCACGACCGGGGCTCTCGACGGCCTCGAGCTTGAGCCCGGTCAGCGTCAGCCGGTCGGTGATCTCGTCGGTCGTCGTGCCGGCGGGCACGTCGACGTGGTCCAGGATCCAGGACAGGGGTGCCTTCATGTCGCTGCTCCCCTCTCAGATCTCGCTGCCGAACGCGGCAGAGAAGCGGACGTCACCCTCGAACAGCGGACGCAGGTCCTCGAGGTTGTGGCGGAACATGAAGGACCGGTCGATGCCCATGCCGAAGGCGAAGCCGCTGTAGACCTCGGGGTCGACGCCGCAGGCGACCAGCACGCGCGGGTTGACCACGCCGCAGCCGCCCCACTCGATCCAGCCCTCGCCGCGACAGGTGCGGCACGACTCGGAGTCGGCGCCCATCCCGCTGCCCAGGCACACGAAGCACTTGACGTCGACCTCGGCCGACGGCTCGGTGAAGGGGAAGTAGGACGGCCGGAACCGCGTGGTGATCCCCTCGCCGAACAGCTGCGACGCGAAGTGGTCGAGGGTGCCCTTGAGGTGCGCCATGGTGATGCCCTCGTCGACCACGAGTCCCTCGACCTGGTGGAACATCGGCGAGTGGGTGGCGTCGTACTCGTCGGTGCGGAACACGCGTCCCGGGCACACGACGTAGATCGGCGGCGTGCGCGTGAGCATGGTGCGCGCCTGGACCGGCGAGGTCTGCGTGCGCAGCACCACGTGGTGGTCGGCCGGCTCGGTCCAGAAGGTGTCCTGCATGGTGCGCGCCGGGTGGTCCGGGCCGAGGTTGAGGGCGTCGAAGTTGAGCCACTCGGCCTCCACGACGGGCCCCTCGGCCACCTCGTAGCCCATGGCGACGAACAGGTCCGCGATGAGCTCGGACTGGAGGGTGAGCGGGTGGCGGCCGCCGCGACGCCGACGGGTGGTCGGCAGCGAGACGTCGACGGTCTCCTCGACGAGCATCCGCTCCTCGTGCTCGGCCTCGAGCTCGACCTGGCGGGCCGCGAGGGCCTGGTTGATCGCGCCGCGGGCCTGGCCGACGCGCTGGCCGGCCTCCTTGCGCGCCTGTGGCGGGAGGGCGCCGATCTCGCGGTTCGCGAGTGCCAGCGGCGAGCGGTCCCCCGCGTGCTCGAGGCGCACCTGCTTGAGGGCGTCGAGGTCGGCGGCGCCCGCGATGGCGGCCAGCGCCGCCTCGCGCATCGCCTCCACCTGGTCGGCCTTGAGAGGGGTCACTTCGACAGGGTCGTAGTCGGTGTTGGGGCCGGACATGGCTCCCTTTCGCGCGGCGACAGCAGGTCGCCGCAGATTCTAGGAGTGGATGAGCATCGGGTCGGACGGGGACTCCCCGGACCCGGTGACGTCAGCTGCCCGACGGACCAGGTCCGGGGCGCAGAAATCGCAAGCTCGTGTCCATGTGACGCATCCTACTCGCCGTACGCGCTCCAGACGCCGGCGCACTCGTCGCCGGCGCCGCGCGCCTCGGCGAGGTCGAGCCCCGCGACCGCCTCCTCCGCGCGGGAGCGCGCCAGGTTCCACGCCCGGGCGTCCTCGAGCACCTCGGGCTGCAAGGAGCCGTACGCCAGGTCCTGCAGGACGCAGCGCGCCACCTCGGCCGGCAGCCGCTCCACGATCTCCGGGGCGGCGTCGGCGGACAGGCTCTGGAGGTAGCGCACGTCGAGCCGGGCGGTGGCGTCGTAGCGGTCGAGGTTGCGCCCGGCGACCCAGGCGTCGGGGTTGACCGCCGCCAGTCCGATGAGCGCGACGGCGCCGGAGACCAGCGCGATCCGCGGCAGCCAGCTGCCGCGGCCGGCGGCGCCCGCCACCATGATCGCCAGCACGACGAAGCCCAGCCAGCCCTCGAAGACGTCGACGAAGAGCCGGAGCGTGGTGAATCCGTAGGCGTCCTGGTAGACCGCCATGCCCCGCAGGGCCGAGGCCACCACCAGCAGGGTGAGTGCGCACAGCAGCCCGAGCGAGGCGAGCAGCCAGCGCCGGTCCTCGGGCGCGTCGCCGGCACGGCGGGCGGCGACCCACACCACGAGCACGGTGAGTGCGGTGGCGAGGGTCAGCTGGCCGAAGCCCTGGTGCACGAAGTCGGCGTACGTCAGCCCGGTGGTCTCCTCGATGTAGTCGCGACCGCCGATGAGCGCCCCGGCCTGCGCGGCGATGAAGGCGACGAAGACCGCGTCGACGACGAGCACCGGCACGAGCCACTCGAACCGGTTGGCGAGGGCGGCCGGGCGGCGCCCACCCAGCACCTCCACGTGGGACGGGTTCAGCGCGAGGTAGGCGGCGCCGAGGGTGGCGGCGAAGACGAAGCAGGCGACGAACCCGCGTCCGACGAGGTCGTTGAAGGTCAGGTTGGGCACCAGCCGGTCGACCCAGGATCCGAACACCGGGTTGGCGCTGGCGAAGATCGTGCCGAAGACCGCGAGCCCGAGGAGCGACCACACGAGGGTGCGCACGAAGGCGGGGGCGCGGGACCCGGTGCCGGCGATGCGGAGCGAGCGGCCGAACCACGGCAGGCCGCGCAGCGACGCGAGCGGCCACGAGATGCCGGACAGCAGGATGCCGGGCATCGTGCGGGCGCCGGTGACGCCGCAGAGGAAGACGGCCGTTGCCGCGAGAAGGCCGAGCATCTGCACCCACCACGCGTCCAGCAGCGTCATGGGCAGGACGAGCAGCACGGCCAGCACGGCGCAGAGGGCGGTCCACGGCTCGCGTCGACGGCGGGCGGTGAACAGCGCCGCGGCGCCGCAGACGAGCGCGACGAGGGTCCACGTGATGCCCACCGCGGTGAACGAGAGCGCGACGCCCGCGACGAGCCCGGCCCCTGCGGCCGCGGCCACGGTCGGCAGGCCCGACGGCAGGCCGCGCTCGGGCCAGAAGCGACCGAAGAGCGCGTCCAGCCCGGGTGTGGTGCGCGGCACCGCAGCCGCAGCCGCGGCCGGGATCATGACCTCGGACCTGCTCGGCTCCGGGGCGGGGAGCGGTCGGGCGTCGGGTGCGGGGACCCGGCTCGGTCCGCGGGACCCGGCGGCAGTCGGCTCGGGGACCTCGAGGCGGAGGCGGGCGCCGCGCCCGGAGGCGGGATCGACGAACCGGAGCGTGCCGTCGTGGAGCTGGGCGACCCAGCGGGCGATCGCGAGGCCGAGGCCGGTGCCGCCCGCGCCGTCGGTGCCGAAGCGCTCGAAGACGCGTTCGCGGTCCTCGGGTGCCACTCCCCCGCCGTCGTCGGTGACCTCCAGCCACCAGCCGGTCCCGTCCCCGTCCCCGTCCCGGAGCGCGTCGGCCGGGGCAGCGGCGCCACCGGTGACGCGGACCCGGGTGTCGGGCGGCGCGTGCCGCCCGGCGTTGTCGAGGACGTTGACGAGCAGCTGGCGCAGCCGCGCGGGATCGCCCTGCACGTGCAGGTCGTCCGGCACCTCGACGTCGTACGACCCGGGGCGGCCGGCACCGGCGACCTGGGCGACCGACTCCTCGACGAGCCGGTGCAGGGCGACGTCCTGGCGGTCGAGGTCGACGACCCCGGCCTCGAGCCGGGACAGCTGGAGGAGGTCGTCGACGAGCCGGCCGAGGCGCTGGGCCTCCTCGAGGGCGGCCTCCAGGCTCACGGCGTCGGCGGGGACGACGCCGTCCGCGAGGTTCTCGAGCAGGGCGGTCATCGCCGTCAGCGGCGTCCGCAGCTCGTGGGACACCGTCGCGATGAGGTCCCGGCGCTCCCGGTCGACCGTCGCGAGGTCCTCGGCCATCCGGTTGAAGGCGGCGGCCAGCTGGCCGACCTCGTCGGTGGCGCGGGTGCGCACCCGCCCGGAGTAGTCGCCGCGGGCCATCGCCCGGGTCACCTCGGTCATCCGGCGCAGGGGCGCCACCATCCCGGCGGCGAGCAGCTGGGTGACCCCGAGGGCCAGCGCGACGCTGACCGGGAGCACCAGGAGCGGCGACACGTCGGCCGCGGACCCGAGCCAGGTCAGCAGCACGGCCGTGACCACGGACGCCGCGACGAGCAGGCCGAGCTTGGCCTTGAGGCTGGAGACGGCGTCGAGGAGGGCGCTCATCCGACCTCCTCCAGCGCGTAGCCCACGCCGTGCACGGTCCGGATGCGCTCGGCACCCACCTTGCTGCGCAGCGCCTTGACGTGGCTGTCGACGGTGCGGGTGGCGCTGGCGCTCCCCCAGGCGTCGCCCCAGTCCCAGACCTCGCGCAGCAGCCGCTCACGGCTGAGCACCTGGCCGGCCTCGCGGGCCAGGCAGAGGAGCAGGTCGAACTCGGTCGGCGTGAGGTGCACCGCTGCGTCGCCGACCGTCGTACGCCGGGTGCCGGGGTCGAGGCCCAGCGAGCCCACCCGGATCACGGCCGGGCGCTCGTCGGCGAGCGCGGCGGCCCGCTCGACGCGGCGGAGCAGGGCGGAGACGCGGGCCACGACCTCACGCATGGAGAACGGCTTGGTGAGGTAGTCGTCGGCGCCCACCCCGAGCCCGACGAGCAGGTCGGCCTCGTCGTCGCGGGCGGTGAGCATCAGCACGGGCACCGGCCGGGCGGCCTGGATGCGGCGGCACACCTCGAGCCCGTCGAAGCCGGGCAGCATCACGTCGAGGAGGACCACGTCGGGGCTCACCCGGGCGGCGAGGTCGACCGCCGACGGCCCGTCGAAGGCCTGCTCGACCGTGTAGCCCTCGGCGCGCAGCCGCTGGGCGAGCGCATCGTTGATCGTGCGCTCGTCCTCCACCACCAGGGCCGTCCGCGCGGCCGTCCTCGACGTCATGCCCCGACCCTAGGAGCACGACGGTCTGCGTCGTGGGGACGACTCGTGAAGGTTCTGTGGAGGTCGACGTGCTCCCGCTGCCGTCTCAGTCGGGCCGCAGGTCCTGGCTCGGCCAGTCGACCATCACCCGCGCGCCGCCTCCGGGCGCGTCGTCGATGGTGACCCAGCCGCCGTGGGCCCGGGCCAGCCCGCCGACGATGTACATGCCGAGGCCGGTGCCGCCCGAGTCGCCGGTGGTCCAGAACTTGGTGAAGACCCGGCGCCGCAGCTCGACCGGGATGCCGTCGCCCTTGTCGTCGACGGTGATGCGCACCCCGTCGAGGCTCTCGGACGCGGCGAGCCGGAGGCTGACCTGGCCCTGGCCGTGGCGCACGGCGTTCTCGACGAGGTTGGTCACCACCTGGGTGAACTTGTCGGGGTCGGCGAACACCTCGGGGAGGTCCTCCTCGACCTCGAGGTGGATCTCGCGGGCCGTGCCGGCCTCGATGGAGTCGACCACCCGCCGCACCAGCACCTCCGCGGACGACTCGCGGGGGTAGAGCTGGAGGCGGTCGGTGTCGATGCGGGCCACGTCGAGCAGCTCCGCGATGAGCCGCGCCAGCCGGTCGGCGTCGGCGTTGACGGTGGTGAGCATGAGCTTGCGCTGGTCGTCGGTGAGCTTGTCCCACCGGTTGAGCAGCGCCTGCACGAACCCCTTCACGCCGGTGAGCGGGGAGCGCAGCTCGTGGGCCACCATCGCGACCAGGTCGGAGCGCTCACGGTCGAGCCGCGCCCGGCCACGACCGCTGCGGAGCCCGACCGCGATGCCCAGCACACGGCCCAGCGGCTCGTCGCGCACCAGCTTGGCGGTGGTGAGCACCTCCTCGCCCGACGCGTTGACCCACGACTGCTCGGGCACGCCGCGGACGATCGAGATGCTGTCCCACGGCCGGTTGACGTGCAGCCAGGTCTGTCCGTCCTGGTCGAGGAGCCGCAGCACGTCGTCCAGCGGCAGCCCCATGGCGTCGTGGGGATCCACACCCAGGAGCGCGGCTCCCTGTGAGTTCAGGATCGTGACGATCCCGTCGCGGGTGGCGCCGAGGATCCCGTCGGGATAGGCGTCGGCGAGGAGGCGCAGCCGGCTGGGGGTGCCGTCGACGCGGCGGCTCTCCTCGGACACGCGCTCACCCTAGCCGCGCGAGCGGGCCTTGGGCCGCCGCAGGCCCGCGGCGCGCAGGGCGGCCACCAGCTCGCGCGAGCTGACCGGCACGGCGCCGGCGGCCACCATGGCGGCGTACGCCTCGTCGGGCACGTCGTAGTGGTCGCGGTCCCACCCGCGGGCGGGGATGCCGTGCGCGGCGGCGAAGGCGTGCGCCTCGTCGTACGACGTGTCGCTGGCCAGGTGCGACCACAGCCGGCCCCACCGTGGGACGGCGGGTGGATCGATCATGATCATCGCGGGCGAGCGTAGCCCAGCGACGGACGGTCGTCAGGCGCGCTGGGCCCGCGCGCTCGCGTAGAGGCAGACCGCGGCGGCGGTCGAGAGGTTGAGGCTCTCCGCCCGGCCGTGGATCGGGATAGCGACGCGCTCGTCGGCGAGCGCGGCCAGCTCCTCGGGCAGGCCCCACGCCTCGTTGCCGAAGAGCCACGCGGTGGGGCCCGAGAGGTCGGCGTCGAAGAGGTCGAGGTCCCCGGCGCCGTCGGCGGCGAGCACCCGGAGCCCGCGGGCCTGCGCGGCGCGGACCGCCTCGGCCGCATCGGTGGCCCGGGCGACCGGGAGGTGGAACAGGCTGCCGACGCTCGCCCGCACCGTCTTCGGGTTGTAGGCGTCGACGGACTGCCCGGCGAGGACCACGCCGTCGGCCCCGGCCGCGTCGGCCGTGCGGATGACCGTGCCGGCGTTGCCCGGGTCGCGCACGTCGGCGCAGATGACGAGCAGGCGGGGCGAGGCCCGCACGACGTGCTCGAGGGGGGCGTCGATGTGGTGGCACACCGCCACCACGCCCGCCGGCGTCACGGCGTCGGACAGCGCGGCGATCGCCCGGTCGTCGACGAGCGTGACGTCGGTGCCGTCCAGCAGGTCGGCGTACTGGTGGGCGGCGTGGGAGGTCGCGAAGACCTCCACCACGCAGTCGACCGAGAGCGCCCCCTCGACCGCCTTCGGACCGTCGGCAAGGAAGAGCCGCCGCTCGGTGCGTACCGAACGGCGGCTCAGCTTGCGAGCCTCCTTCACCCGGGTGCTCCCCACGGTGAGCGGGGTCCCGGCCGACGGAGTGCCCATGTGGCTCAGGCGGAGACCTTGGGCGCGTTGACGTCGTCGGGCAGCGCGGCCTTGGCGGCCTCGACGAGCACCGCGAACGCCGGGGCGTCGTTGACAGCCAGCTCGGCCAGGATCTTGCGGTCGACCTCGATGCCGGCCAGGCCGAGGCCCTGGATGAAGCGGTTGTAGGTCATGCCGTTGGCGCGGGCCGCGGCGTTGATGCGCTGGATCCACAACTTGCGGAAGTTGCCCTTGTTCTTGCGGCGGTCGTTGTAGCTGTAGACCAGGGAGTGGGTGACCTGCTCCTTGGCCTTGCGGTAGAGCCGCGAGCGCTGGCCGCGGTAGCCGCTGGCGCGCTCGAGGGTGGTACGACGCTTCTTCTGGGCGTTCACTGCGCGCTTGACGCGTGCCATGGTGCTACTCCTTGTTGCAGGCGAAAATCAGGATGGACGGCGGCTGAGCCACCAGGTGGGACGAGGCTCAGATGCCGAGCATCTTCTTGACGCGCTTCACGTCGGACTTCTCGAGCTCGACCATGCCGGCGTTGCGGCGGTGCTTCTTGCGGCTGCCCGTGGTCGGCGCGGACGCGAACGCAGCGCCGGACTTGCGGCCGGCCTGCAGGCGGCGGACCTTGCCCGAGCCGGTCACCTTGAAGCGCTTGCTGGTGCCCGAGTGGGTCTTGTTCTTCGGCATGTCTGCCTCAACTTCCTTCTGCGTGGGTGGTTCGGGGGGTTCGACCGTCCTGTCGGCGGTTCTCGCCGTCAGTCCTCGGCCGTTGTCACGGCTTCGCCGCGACGTGCTCGATCGAGGCCTTCGCTCCGCTCAGGCCTCGATCTCAGGATCGAGGTTCTCGGAGCGGCGACGCTCCTTCTTCTGGGCCACGGGGCCGGCGGCGTGCGCAGCCTCGCGCTCGGCGTCCTCCTCGGCCCTGCGGTCGGCGCGGGCCTGCTCCTTGGTGGCGCGGGCCGCCTCGGCGTCGACCTTGGCGTCGGCCTTCTTCTTGTGCGGGCCGATCACCATCGTCATGTTGCGGCCGTCCTGCTTGGGCGCGGACTCCACGAAGCCGAGCTCCTGGACGTCCTCGGCCAGCTTCTGGAGCAGGCGGAAGCCCAGCTCGGGGCGGTGCTGCTCGCGACCGCGGAACATGATGGTGATCTTGACCTTGTCGCCCGCGCCGAGGAACCGCACGACGTGACCCTTCTTGGTCTCGTAGTCGTGCGAGTCGATCTTGGGACGAAGCTTCATCTCCTTGATGATCACGTTCGTCTGGTTGCGGCGCGCCTCACGGGCCTTCTGGGCGTTCTCGTACTTGAACTTGCCGTAGTCCATGAGCTTGCAGACAGGGGGGCGTCCCTGCGGAGCGATCTCGACGAGGTCGAGGTCGGCCTCCTGGGCCAGCTTCAGTGCCTGGTCGGTCGGCACGATGCCAACGGTCTCACCGTTGGGTCCGACGAGCCGGACCTCGGGTACGCGGATCCGCTCGTTGATGCGCAGCTCGGTGCTGATGTGTCCTCCAGTGATCGGGTGGGTGGGAGCCCCAGCCTTCCCGGCCCTGGATCGGGCCGGAAATGAACAATGGCTCCCGCTGCTGCCAAGCGGGAGCCAGTCACGACACGCCTCCCCTCTCGGGAAGACCTGGTGTGCCACGCCTGTCTCTCGACAGCCGTGTCACGAGGACCGGGACCCGACGATCTGTGGTGCAGGGCGATCGGTGCGGGTGGGAGACGGGTGGTGCGGTGCCTCCGCTTGGCGGGACCAGTGTCGCGGGTGGTGCAGTGGTGCTGTGCGGCACTGATCGGTCAACACCGAAGGCTAGCCGATCATTCCGGCGCGGGGCCAATCCAGCCGTGCCCGTCGCCCTCCCCGAGCCGGACAAGTCGCCACCCGGCGGCCAGCCGGGTGAGGTCGTCGCCGTCGACGACGTACGTCGCCGGGCCGGCCAGGTCGACCAGCAACGCCTCCGCGCCGTCCTGCACCGCCGCGGTGGCGGCGGTCGCTGCGGTGACCGGCACCGGACGCGCCGCCGGGTCCCAGCGGGCCATCGTCTCGATGGAGGTGAAGGCGAGCAGGCCGAGGCTGCCGTCGCCCGCCCGGACCAGCACGGCGGCCATGTCGGAGGACTTGTCGTGGGCGAGGCCCTGCTCGTCGTGCTCGACCTCACCGAGCACGGCGACGACCGGCACCAGCAGGCGGGCGTCCTGAAGCGCGGCGAGGACCGTCCCGGACGACGCCCTTCCCTCGAGGTGGTCGACGAGCAGGCGACGCAGCCCGGGGTCGACCGCACCGTGGTCGTCGGCGAACCCCGGGTCGGGGATCGTCCGGACCAGGGGGCTGCTGTCGCGGTCGTCGGGCACGGCGCCATTGTCCCGGACGCGTGGTGCGTTGTGGGACTCTGGGGCCGTGGAAGAGACGACCTGGGCCGCCCTGACCGCAGCGCTCACCGTGGCGGGCGCGATCTGGACGTGGATCGCCTTCCGGCGGCGCGGGTCCGCCAACGGCCTGCGCGCGCTCGGCTTCACGCTCCTGCCCGCGGCGGCCTGGCTGACGGGCACCCTCGAGATGGTCGTCGAGATCGGCGGCTCGGTCACCGACTGGGCG
This sequence comes from Nocardioides renjunii, assembly GCF_034661175.1. Taxonomy (NCBI): domain Bacteria; kingdom Bacillati; phylum Actinomycetota; class Actinomycetes; order Propionibacteriales; family Nocardioidaceae; genus Nocardioides; species Nocardioides renjunii. The sequence continues at coordinate 2,436,926 of NZ_CP141058.1, forward strand.
ACCAGCCTCGTCTTCGACGTCCGCACCTGGGTGGGGGTCGGGCTCGCCGGCCTCGCTCTCGTGCTGTGGGTGGTCAGCGGCATCATCCGTGACCGCCAGCTCGCCCGGGGCCAGTCCTCCGGGGGCGCCACACCCACGGGCACCGCGCGCGACCGCAGCCTCCCCGAGGCGTCCTCGACACGGTCGCCGGGCAAGGGCGGGTCCCCCGTCGACGACGACATGGCCGACATCGAGGCGCTCCTGCGGAAGCGCGGGATCGAGTGAGCGACCGACTCGTCGACCGCAACCGCCTGTGGTCGAGGCTCGGTGCCGCCGTCGACGCCCTCCCGGAGGCGCCGGCCACGCCCATCGCCGTCGTCGACCTCGACGCCTTCGACGCCAACGCCGACGACCTGGTCCGCCGCGCCGGCGGCAAGCCCGTCCGGGTGGCGTCGAAGTCGCTCCGGGTGCCGGCCATGGTCGAGCGCGCGCTCGCGCGCGACGGGTTCTCCGGGGTCCTGGCCTTCACCGTGGCCGAGGCGCTGTGGCTGCACGAGAGCGGCGTCAGCGACGACATCGTCGTGGCCTACCCGTCTGTCGACACCGCCGCCCTCCGCCGGCTCACCGCCTCGCCGTCGGCCGCGGCGGCGATCACGATCATGGTCGACGACACCGCCCACCTCGACGTCGTCGACGCGGCCCGGTCCTCCTCGCAGGTGCCGGTCCGGGTCGCCCTGGACCTCGACGCCGGGCTACGGCTCGGTCGGCAGCACATCGGTCCCAAGCGCTCGCCGCTGTTCGACACCGCGGACGTCGTGGAACTCGCCGAGCACGTGGTCGCCCGTGACGGCTTCCGGCTGGTCGGCGTGATGACCTACGAGGGACAGGTCGCCGGCGTGCAGGACGACGTCCCCGACCAGCGGACCCGCTCGCTGCTCGTACGTCGCCTCAAGCAGGCGTCGATGGCGCAGCTCGAGGTGCGCCGCCGCGAGATCTCCGAGGCGCTCGCCCGGGTGGCCGACCTCGAGTTCTGGAACGGCGGCGGCTCGGGGTCGGTCGAGGCCACGGCCGCCGACGGCGCGGTCACCGAGATCGCCGCCGGGTCGGGACTGCTGGTCCCCGGGATCTTCGACCACTACGCCTCCTTCGACCCGCGCCCGGCCGCCTTCTTCGGCCTCCGGGTCACCCGCAGGCCGACACCCGACCTGGTCACCGTCCACGGCGGCGGGCTGATCGCCAGCGGGGCGACGGGTGCCGACCGCTCCCCCGTGCCGTGGGCCCCGCCGGGCCTGCGCCTCACCGGGCTGGAGGGCGCCGGCGAGGTCCAGACGCCGCTGACCGGGCACCCCGCGGCCATGCTCCGCATCGGTGACCTCGTGTGGTTCCGCCACGCCAAGTCCGGCGAGCTGTTCGAGCACGTGCGCGACGTGCACCTGGTCCGGGGGGACGCGGTCACCGACGTGGTGCCGTCCTACCGCGGCTGCGACCGTGCCTTCTGAGCCGTCCCCATCCCACCCGTCCCGGGTGGCCCGCGAGGTGGCCGACCGGGTGATGTCGGCACCTCCGACGCTCGGACCGGGCCGCCTGGTGTGCGTCGACGGTCCGGCGGGCTCGGGCAAGACGACCCTCGCCGCCTCGATCGCAGAGGTCGTCACGGGGACGCAGGTGGTGCACACCGACGAGCTCCTCGAGGGGTGGCGCGGACTGCCGGGGCTGGCGGCCAGCGTCGCGGCCCTGCTCGCGCCCCTGGCGGCGGGCGAGGCCGGTCACTGGCGACGCTGGGACTGGCACGCCGACGGGTGGGCCGGGACTCACGCGGTGCGGCCGGGCGGCCTGCTCGTGCTCGACGGCGTCGGCAGCTGGTCGCCGGCCGTCGCGGACCTGGTCGGGCTCCTCGTGTGGGTCGAGGCCGAGCCGTCGCTGCGGCTGGCCCGCGGCATCGCTCGCGACGGTGAGGCGCTCCAGCCGCACATGGCGCAGTGGCGCCTCGACGAGGACGACCTCTTCGCGCGGCTGCGCACGCACGAGCACGCCGACCTCGTCGTGCCGACCGACGACTGAGGCGGACGCCGCTCGGGGACCCCGGCCTACGGCAACGGTGGCTCGACGAGCTCGTAGGAGTCCTGCTGGTAGAGCTGCCGGAAGCCGGCGCGCTCGTAGACGCCGAGGGCGCCGGTCGGGTTCGCGGTGTCGACACTGAGGCTGGCGGTGGCATAGCCGGCTTCGCGTGCGAGGCCGAGGACCCGGGTGAGCAGCCAGGTGGCGACGCCCCGGCGGCGGTGGTGCGGGAGGGTCCCGACGTAGGGCACGTGCAGCTCGGGTCCCGGCCCGCCCGACTGGGGGACGGTGTACTCGTGCGCGAACACGTAGCCCGCAACCCGCCCGGCCTCGTCACGCGCCACCGCGGCGAGGTGGTGCCGGTTGTGCGCCGCACGGACCATGAAGAGCTCCCAGAAGTCCGGCCCCATCGGTGTGCGGCCCGGATGGTCGCCGAAGGCGGTGTTGTGCGCCAGCCGGAGCTCATCCGCCGCGGCCGGGTCGAAGGACGACGCGACCAGACCACGGGGAGCCTCGGGCACTGCGACGGGCCGCGCCAGGTCGGCCACCATCATGACGCTGTGGCCGGTGGGCACGAACCCCGCCGAGGTCAGCAGGCCTGCCTGGTCGGCACGTCCCGCGAGCGCCGTGGCGGCGTACGTCGCAGACAGGTCCGGCGCCACCTGGCGATGGACGGCTCGCGCAGCCTCCAACGCCCGGGACAGCATCAGCGTGCCGATGCCCTCCCGCAGCCGCGCGGGGTCCACGTCGCCGAACAGGATGAACCGCTGGCCCGTGCTCTGCGGCGAACCGGGCATGACGGCCGTGAACGCGACGAGGTGCTCGCCGTCGAAGGCACCCTCGAACCGCGACTCCGCGCCGGACATCAGCTCGCGTGCCTCCGGCTCCCCGAGGCAGAAGCCCGTCGGGTGGTCCGCATCGATCCGGCGCATGAGGCCGGCGAGGGCGGCGGCGTCGGCCGGCGCGAGGTCCCGCGCGGTGAGGGCCATGCAGTCACGCTAGTGCTGTCTAGGGTGGGCGTCATGGTGTTTCCGAGCGGGGAGCAGTTCGAGATCTCGGCGGCCGGCTACGTCGCGGTCGTCACCGAGGGCGGGGCCGCGCTGCGCAGCCTCGCCCACGAGGGGCGCGACCTCGTGCACGGCTTCGCCGAGGACGAGATGTCCTCCGGTGGACGCGGCCAGCTGCTGATGCCCTGGCCCAACCGGATCCGCGACGGCCGCTACTCCTTCGGCGGGCGCGACCTCCAGCTCGGGCTGACCGACCCGTCGCGCGGCAACGCCTCGCACGGCCTCGCGCGCTGGGCGGCGTGGACGGTCGAGGAGCACACCGGCACGTCGGTGTCCCTCGTCCTCCGCGTGATGGCGCAGACCGGCTACCCCTGGGCGCTCGACCTGCACGTCCTCTACGACCTCTCCGCCGACGGCCTCGTCGTGACCCAGACCGCCACCAACCTCTCCCCCGAGCCGGCGCCGTTCGCCAGCGGCGCGCACCCCTACCTCGCCGTCGGCGAGGCCATCGAGGACCTCGAGCTGCACCTGCCGGCCCACACCCGGCTGCTGGTGGACGACCGACAGCTGCCGACGGGCACGGAGCCGGTGTCGGGCGCCCACGACTTCACGACACCGCGCCGCATCGGTGACGCGGTGCTCGACGACGGGTTCGGGGCCCTCGACCACCGCGACGGCCGCGCCACGGTGACGCTCGCCGACCCGCGCACCGGGCGCGGGGTGGCCCTGTGGGTGGACGAGCGCCACCGGTGGCTGCAGGTCTACACGCCGCCGGTCGAGGGCCCGCGACCCGCGATCGCCGTGGAGCCGATGACCGCGCCGGCGGACGCCTTCAACTCCGGCACCGACCTCGCGGTCCTCGCCCCGGCAGGGACGACGGGCGACGAGCAGTCGTCGTCGTGGGGCATCCGCGCGCTGGCGAGCTAGCCCTCGGGCGAGCCCGACCGGTCGATCAGCGCCCGCACCTGACGTACGCCGTCGCGGGCGCGCCGCCCGTCGGAGCCCTGGAAGGCCATCGCCGAGATGGTGGTGCCGTCGGCCAGATCGAGCGTGGCCCACGGCGCGCCCGAGGCGAGGTGGATCGCGACGACCTGCTCCCACGCCAGCCTGCGCGTGCGGAAGCCGTTGACCACGACGAGCACGTCCATCTCGGCCCTCACCCGCGCCCGGCCGAGCGCCCAGCCGCACAGCGCCAGGGCCGCGCCCATCACGAGCAGCGTGACGCGCTGGAGCCAGTTGAAGCGGTCGCGCACCGAGTCGTCGAAGCCGAACCAGGCCGCGGCGCAGACGACGAACAGCATCACGCCCACCCCCACCACGGCGTAGCGCACGCCGACGGGGCGCCAGGTGTGCGGCAGGGAGGGCAGCCGTTGCCCGGGCGCAGGCTCAGAGCCGGCAGGCATGGATGTCCGTCAGCAGGATGGCCCGGGCGCCGATCGAGTAGAGGTCGTCCATGAGCCGCTGCGAGCCGGCGCGCGGCACCATCACCCGCACGGCGACCCAGCCGGCCTTGCCGAGGGGCGAGATCGTCGGACCCTCGCGGCCGGGCGCCAGCACCGTGGCGCGGTCGAGGTGGGCCTCCTCGATGTCGTAGTCCATCATCACGTAGCTCCGGGCCACCAGGACGCCCTCGACCCGACGGCGGAAGATCTCGAAGTCGTCGGGGATCTCCCCGCCGCGGGTGATCAGCACGGCCTGCGAGTCGAGGATGACCTCACCGAAGGTCGCCAGGCCGGCGGCGCGCAGCGTCGAGCCGGTCTCCACGACGTCGGCGATGACGTCGGCCACGCCGAGCTGGATGCTGGTCTCGACGGCGCCGTCGAGGCGGGTGACGGTCGCGTCGATGCCGTTGCGGAACAGGTAGTCCTCGACCACGCCGACGTACGACGTCGCGATCCGCAGGCCGCGGAGGTCCTCGAGCGAGGAGTAGCGACCGGCGGGGCCGGCGAAGTGGAACCGCGAGCGGCCGAAGCCGAGGTTCATCACCTCGTCGGCCTTGGCACCGGAGTCGAGCAACAGGTCGCGGCCGGTGATGCCGGCGTCGAGCGTGCCCTCGCCGACGTAGAGCGCGATGTCGCGCGGGCGGAGGTAGAAGAACTCGACGTCGTTCTCGGAGTCGACGAGCGCTAGCTCCTTGGAGTCGGTGCGCTGGCGGTAGCCGGACTCCCGCAGGATGTCGGTGGCGGCCTGGGACAGCGACCCCTTGTTGGGGACGGCGATGCGGAGGGTCATGCGGATCTCACCGGGGCTCTCACAGGTGGGCGTAGACGTCGTCGAGGGTCAGGCCGGAGGCGAGCATGAGCACCTGGGCGTGGTAGAGCAGCTGGCTGATCTCCAGTGCCGTCGCCTCCTTGCCCTCGTGCTCGGCGGCCATCCACGACTCGGCGGCCTCCTCCAGGAGCTTCTTGCCGATGGCATGGACGCCGGCGTCGAGCTGCTGCACGGTGCCGGAACCCTCGGGGCGCTCCGCGGCCTTCGTGGACAGCTCGGCCCACAGGTCCTCGAACGTCTTCACGGGAGCAGCCTACGGCGCACCGGGCGGGCGCCCCGCGCCGGTCCCTCACCCGGACCGGCCCCGGACCAGTCCCGAACCAGCCCCGGACCAGCCCGGACCACCCATCGGGAGGGTTGTCCGGTCGCCGGGCCGCGCTATCGTCGGAGCATGAGCGAATCGAACACACATTCGGACGAGACCCCGCTGGCCGAGCAGACCCTCGGCGGTCCCCAGGGTGACACGACGCGCAAGGACCCCGAGGAGTGGGTGACCGGTGACGAGCCGATGACCGGCGCGCAGCGCAGCTACCTCGACACCCTGGCCCGCGAGGCCGGCGAGGAGCTCCCGGGCGACCTCACCAAGGCGCAGGCCTCCGAGCAAATCGACCGGCTGCAGTCGGCCAGCGACCGCACGTCCTGACCTCCCGCTGAGCGTGTCCCCGGCCATCGGCCCGGAGGCGCCTTAACCGGCGTGCAGGTCCCGCAGCACCCGGGCCGTGTCGAGGGCGGCGGCCGTGGCCTCCCACCCCTTGTCCTCGCTCGAGCCCTCGAGGCCGGCGCGGTCGAGGGCCTGCTCCTCCGTGTCGCAGGTCAGCACGCCGAAGCCCACCGGCACGGCGTGCTCGACGCTGACCCGGGTGAGGCCGTCGGTCGCGGCCGAGCAGACGTACTCGAAGTGCGGGGTGCCGCCCCGGATGACGACGCCGAGCGCCACGACGGCGTCGTAGCCGCCCCGGGCGAGCGCCGCCGCGACCACGGGCAGCTCGAAGGTTCCCGGCACGCGCAGGACCTGCGGCTCGGTGATGCCGTACGCCGCCAGCGCGCGCTCGGCGCCCCCGACGAGGCCGTCCATCACCTGGGTGTGCCAGCTCGCGGCGACGACCGCGACCTTGAGGCCACTGGCGTCGTAGGGCTGGGAGGTGGGTGCTCCGGCGCCGCTCATCGGTGCTCTCCTTCGGGGGACGGGGTGGTGGGTCCGGTGTCGGGCGCGGCCTCGTGCTCGAGCTGGTGGTCCAGCGCGAGGTCCACCACGAGGTCGGGCAGGTCGTGGCCCATCCGGTCGCGCTTGGTCCGCAGGTAGGCCAGGTTGTGGTCGTTGGGGTGCGGGGTGAGCGGCACCCGTTCGGTGACCCGGATCCCGAAGTCCTCGAGGCTCGCGGTCTTGTCGGGGTTGTTGGTCATCAGCCGCACCGACTCGATGCCCAGGTCGCGCAGCACCTGGGTCGCGGTGCCGTAGTGGCGGGCGTCGGCCGGCAGCCCGAGGTCGACGTTGGCGTCGACGGTGTCGCGGCCGCCGTCCTGGAGCTGGTAGGCCTGGAGCTTGGCGACCAGGCCGATGCCGCGCCCCTCGTGGCCGCGCAGGTAGACCACCACGCCCGTGCCCTCCGCGACGACAGTGCGCAGGGCCTCGTCGAGCTGCGGCCCGCAGTCGCAGCGCTCGCTGCCGAAGACGTCGCCGGTCAGGCACTCGCTGTGGACGCGGGTGAGCACCGGCTCGCCCCTCTCGACGGCCCCCGCGACGTCGCCGTGCACCAGCGCGACGTGCTCGCTGCCGTCGATCGTGATGCGGTAGCCGTAGGCGGTGAACTCGCCGTGGCGCGTGGGCAGCCGGGTCTCGGCGACCCGCTCGACGTGGCGCTCGTGGCGGCGGCGGTGGCGGACCAGGTCCTCGATGGAGATCATCGCCAGGCCGTGCTCGTCGGCGAACTCGCGCAGCTCGGGGCCGCGCTTCATCGTGCCGTCGTCGTTGACGACCTCGACCAGCACACCGGCCGGCGTGAGCCCGGCGAGCATCGCCAGGTCGACGGCCGCCTCGGTGTGCCCCCGGCGTACGAGGACGCCGCCCTCCCGGTAGCGCAGCGGGAAGACGTGCCCGGGACGGGTGAGCTCCCACGGCTCGGTTGCGGAGTCGGCGAGCGTGCGGGCGGTGTGGGCGCGGTCGGCGGCGCTGATGCCGGTGGTGACGCCGTCCCGCGCGTCGACCGAGATGGTGTAGGCCGTGCGCAGCCGGTCCTTGTTGTGCGGCGTCATGAGCGGGATCTCGAGCCGGTCCAGCATGTCGGCCGGCATCGGGACGCAGATGACGCCGCTGGAGTGGCGGATGGTGAAGGCCATCAGCTCCGGGGTCGCCTTGGCGGCGGCGAAGATGATGTCGCCCTCGTTCTCGCGGTCCTCGTCGTCGACCACCACGACGGCCCGGCCGGCGGCGATGTCGGCGACGGCCCGCTCCACGGAGTCCAGCCGGACGGTGCTCGCCCCGCTCATGCGGGGATCACCGCGTCCTCGTCGACCGAGGAGGTGTCGACGACCGTCCGGGCGTCGCGCAGCCACACGACGAAGCCGATGACCACGAAGACGGCGTAGAACAGGTACATCCCGGCGGTGGGGTAGAACCCGGCCTGCACCAGCGTGGTCACGCCGACGACGTCGACGAGGATCCAAACCAGCCAGAACTCCACCCAGCCGCGGGCCATGCCGTAGGTCGCGAGCATCGAGCCCGCGAGGATCCAGGCCTCGGTCGTCGGTCCGTAGGAGCCGACCTGCAGCAGCAGGACGTACGCCGCGGCGTAGCCGACGACGCCGAGCACGAGGAGCTGCAGCCGCTCGCGGTCGGTGGCCCAGCGCGGCGCGACGGCGCCGCCGTCGGAGGCGCCACCGGCGCTGCTGACCTGCGACCAGCGCCACCAGCCGTAGACCGACACCACCGCGAAGAACACCTGCCGGCCGGCCTGGCCCCACAGCGGGTCCTCGATCTGCCCGGAGAGCTCACCGGTCGCGAAGACGGTGAAGAGCAGCACGTTGCCGACCAGGCCGACGGGCCAGGCCCACACGAAGCGCTTCATGCCGAGGATCGCGCTGGCGAGGCCGAACAGGTTGCCGATCACCTCACGGGCGCCGAGCTCGCCGCCGGGCACGGGGATGGTGCCGTCGATGAGCCATTCGAGCAGGGACATCATTCTTCCTCGTCGTTCGCAGTGGGCGTGGAGGTGGGGAGGTAGCCGCCGAGCAGCTTCTCGACGTGCTTGGCGATGACGTCGGCCTCGAGGTTGACCAGGTCGCCGACGCGGCGGCTGCCGAGCGTCGTACGGGCGAGCGTCTCGGGGATCAGGCTGACGGTGAAGCTCGCGTCGTGGACCTCGACGAGCGTCAGGCTGACGCCGTCGACGGTGATCGAGCCCTTGTCGACGAGGTAGCGCGAGAGGTGGATGGGAAGGGAGATCTCGACGACGTCCCAGTGCTCGCTGGGCGAGCGGGAGACGATCTCGCCGACGCCGTCGACGTGGCCCTGGACGATGTGGCCGCCCAGCCGCTTGTCGACGGTGACCGCGCGCTCCAGGTTGACCCGGTCCCCCGGTGCGGCGCCCCTCAGCGACGTCTTGTCGAGCGTCTCCTGCATGAGGTCGGCGGTCCACCGCCCCTCGTCGAGGGCGGAGACGGTGAGGCAGCAGCCGTTGACCGAGATCGAGTCGCCGAGGACGGTGCCCTCGAGCACCGTGCTCGCCTCGACGGTGAGCCGGATGGCGTCACCCTGGTCGGTGACCTCGGCGATGGTGCCGAGCTCCTCGACGATGCCGGTGAACATCAGGTCCTCCTGGGGGTGGGGCTGGGAGTGGGGCTGGAAGTCCGACCGGGAGTCGGGCCGGGGGTCATGGTGAGGCGGACGTTGGTGTCCTCACCGTCGTCCCCGGGCAGCACGGTCACGTCGCTCACGTCCAGGTGCACGGCGTCAGCGATGGTGCCGATGCCCAGGTCGGCGACGGCGCTGGCCCCCGCGCCGAGCAGCATCGGGGCGACGTAGGTGACGACCTCGTCGACGAGGCCGGCGGTGAGGAAGGCGCGCGCGAGGGTCGGCCCGCCCTCGAGGAAGACGTGCTGGCGGTCGCGGGCGAACAACGCGGCAAGCGCCTCGTGGGGGTCGCGGGTGCGGAGGTGCACGGTCTCGGCGCGGTCGTCGAGGACGCGCCGGTCGGGCGCGAGGTCGCGCAGGCCCATCACTGCTCGCAGCGGCTGGACGTCGAGCGGCTCGTCGGCCTCGTCGCGGACGGTGAGCGCCGGGTCGTCGACCTCGACGGTGTTGGTCCCGACCAGCATCGTGTCGCACAGCGCGCGCAGCCGGTGGGTGTCGAGCCGCGCGGCGCGGCTGGAGACCCATCGGCTGGTGCCGTCGGCGGCGGCGCTGCGACCGTCGAGCGTGGTGGCGAACTTCCAGGTGACGAAGGGTCGCCCGGAGGTCACGGCGAAGGTCCACACCTCGTTGACGGCCCGCGCCTGGTCGGCCAGCAGGCCGCCCACGACCTCGACCCCGGCCTGGCGCAGGCGGTGGCCGCCACCTCGCGCGACGGGGTTGGCGTCGGCCTGCGCGAAGACGACGCGGGACACGCCCGCCGCCAGCAGCGCCTCGCTGCACGGACCGGTCCGGCCGGTGTGGTTGCAGGGCTCGAGGGTGACGACCGCGGTCGCGCCCCGCGCCGCCGCCCCGGCCCGCGCCAGCGCGTCCACCTCGGCGTGCGGCGAGCCGGCTCCGCGGTGGAACCCCTCGGCGACCGTCGTGCCGTCGGGAGCGAGGAGCACGCAGCCGACGCGCGGGTTGGGGCCGAGGGGCACGCCGGGGGTGGCGGCGAGCGCCAGGGCGCGCCGCATGGCGCTGCGCTCTGCCTCGCTGGTCGTCATCTCCGCCTCCGGTCCGGTGGTGCGGACTCACGGGGGGCGGGCGACGGGGCGCGCCCCCGACTGGTCGGGACGGCGCGCGAGCCGTCAGCGTGCACTTCTCATCCGGACTGTGACCGTCGGTCCAGGATTTCCACCTGGTCAACCGGCCACTGGATGTGGCCGGGTCGCGGACTGTGACCGCCGGTGCGGAGTTCCACCGCCCCCAGAGCACGCAAGCTCTTGCGGTGGCAACTGTGCCACAGCGTGGCGCATTCCCTCACCCGTGTCCGGCTGTGGCGTGCGCGACACCACCGAGGGGGTGTGCGGTGGGGGCTGTCGTTCGGGCGGGTTGCCGGAGGCCGGCGCGGTTTCCCCGCATAGGCGGGGAAACCGGAACTTCTGGGGGCGTGCACACCCCCAGATGTTCCAGAGTCCCTCGAGAGGTCAGGCCTGCTCGAGGAACCGGTCGAAGACCCGCGCCCCGAACTCGAGCGCGTCCACCGGGACCCGCTCGTCGACGCCGTGGAACAACGCGGTGAAGTCGAGCTCGGCGGGGAGCCGGAGGGGCGCGAAGCCGTAGGACCGCATGCCGAGCTTGCGGAAGTGCTTGGCGTCGGTGCCCCCGCTCATCAGGTAGGGCGCGACGAGGGCGTCGGGGTCCTCGGCGAGCAGGCTGCGGGTCATCGCGGTCACCAGGTCGCCGTCGTACGGCGTCTCCCAGGGGTCCTGCTTGGACTCGAAGTCGAACTCGATCCCGTCGCCGGCCAGCTCGTGCAGCGTCGCGAAGAACTCGTCCTCGTAGCCCGGCAGGAACCGGCCGTCGACCGTGGCCTGGGCCTCGGTGGGGATGACGTTGGTCTTGTAGCCGGCGCGGAGCATGGTGGGGTTGGCGGTGTTGCGGATCACCGCACCGAGCATCCGGGCGGCGTCGCCGAACTCCTCGACGAGGGCCTCGGCGTTCTCGGGCGTGGCCTCGGTGCCGGCGAGCTCGCCGACGGTGGCCAGCAGGACCTCCATCGTCGGGGTCAGCCGGACGGGCCACTGGTGGGCGCCGATGCGGGCGACGGCACCGGCCAGGCGGGTCACGGCGTTGTCGTCGTTGATCATCGAGCCGTGGCCGGCCCGGCCGCGGGCGGTGAGCCGCATCCAGGCCATGCCCTTCTCGGCGGCCTCGATGAGGTAGACCCGCCGGCCGCGGATCGTCGCGGAGAACCCGCCGACCTCCCCGACCGCCTCGGTGCAGTCGGCGAGCAGGTCGGCGTGCTGCTCGACGAGCAGCTTGGCGCCGTGCCCCCCGCCCGCCTCCTCGTCGGCGGTGAAGCACAGCACGACCTCACGTTGGGGCGCCGCGCCGGCGGTGGCGCGCGCCCGGACGACGCTCAGCAGCATCGCGTCGAAGTCCTTCATGTCAACGGCGCCGCGGCCCCACACCTGGCCGTCCTTGATCTCCCCGCTGAAGGGGTCCACCTGCCAGTCGGACGCCTCGGCGGGTACGACGTCGAGGTGGCCGTGGAGCAGCAGCGGGGCGCGGCCGTCGCCGCCGCCCCAGCGCGCCACGACGTTGGTGCGGCCGGGCTGTCCCTCGACGAGCTGGGCCTCGATCCCCACCTCGTCGAGCAGCGCCGCGACATGCTCCGCGGCCTTGCGCTCCCCCGGTCCGTCGTCGGTGCCGTAGTTGGAGGTGTCGATGCCGATGAGCTGCTGGCACAGCTCGACGACCTCCGCTGCGGGGTCGTACGACAGGTCCTGCGAACGGTCGGTGGGCGCCTGGTCCATGCCGTCCATCCTGCCCCACGAGTGCGCACCAACCCCGATGCAATGTCGAGCCATCCGCTTTGCTACTGTTCTCCAGCACTCGTCCGGGTGGCGGAATTGGCAGACGCGCTAGCTTGAGGTGCTAGTGCCCGTATTAGGGCGTGGGGGTTCAAGTCCCCCCTCGGACACACAGGAAGAACCCCAGGTCGTCGGCCTGGGGTTCTTCGCATCCCGGACGCGTCACCCGTGGCAGGTCAGGCGCCGGGTCGCCCGACCGGGCACGGTGGGACGGACTGCGCCGCGACACCGGGGCGAGCGGGACGAGAGAGGGGCACCGTGAGCCTGATCCTGCCGGTCCTCCTCCTGGGCCTGATGGCGAGCCTGTCCCCGGCGACGATCGTCGTGTCCGTCCTGGTGCTCGGCACGGCGAGGGCTCGCGTCAACGCGGCGGCGTTCCTCACCGGGTGGGTCCTCTCGCTGACCGTCGTGTTCACCGCGAGCTACGCGGTGGCGGCCTCGGGCGCCACGGAGCGCGGCGACGGACGTACGTCGGTGGCGGTGCTGGAGACCCTGCTGGGCGCGGGCCTGCTGTGGTTCGGAGCGCGGAGGTGGAGCCGGCGCGCGACCGACCCGCCGGCCTCCCCGGACCCGGCGGGGTCCTCGAGGGGGACCCAGCGGCTCGTGGGCCGGATGGCCCACCTCACGCCCCTCGGCGCCGCCACCGTCGGCGTGCTGAAGCAGCCGTGGGCGCTCACCAGCGCCGCCGCGCTGGTCGTGGTGCGTGACCAGGTGTCCCTGGTCGTGGTCGCCGTCGCCTTCGCGGTGTTCACCGTCGCCTCGACCGCCACGGTGGCGGGCATGTTCGGCTACTACGCCCGCCGTCCCGGGGAGGCGCGGGTCCGGCTGGCGATGCTGCGCGACCGGGTCGTGCGCTCCGGCCCCGCGGTGTGGACGGCGGTCGCGGTGCTGGTGGGGACGGTGCTCCTCGTCGACGGTCTGCTCGCCCTCACCTGAGCGAGGGCGAGCAGCTCGTACGGCTCAGTCGTCGAAGGCGTGGACGACGGCGTCGTCGATCGTGTTCTTCGGGCCGGTGAACCAGCGCTTGGCCGAGACGTTCCACCAGATCGCCAGCACGATGAGCGTGCCGATGGTGAGGACCGGCGCGTAGTTGACGCTGCTCCAGGCGAACTCGTCGCTGAACGGCACGCCGGCCGGGGTGAACGGCAGCACGAAGTAGACCGAGATGATCGCGATCTCGACCACCGCCACGAGGTTCATCCACTTGTACTTCGCGCCGTTGGTCCAGGTGCCCGCCTCGAAGGCGTCGCCGATGCGCCAGCGCAGGTAGATCGGGATCAGGAACGACAGGTAGAGCCCGATGACCGCGACGGAGACGACGGCGTAGAACGCGACCGGCACGCCACCGATGCTCTTCAGCGCGGGGAGGGTGATGATCGCGCCGATGACCGCCACGAACATGACCGCGTTGGCCGGGATCTTGGTCGTCTTGTTGACCGTGGAGAGCCACCGCGATCCCGGGATCGCGCCGTCGCGGCTGAACGCGAACGTCATCCGTGAGGCGCTGGTCAGGCACGCCGTGGTGCAGAACAGCTGGCCGGCGGTCGAGATGAGCAGGATGAGGAAGTGCCAGCCGTCGGGCAGAGCCTGGCCGAAGATGACGTCCACGGCACCGAAGCCGTCGCTCACCCCCTGCGGGTCCTGGACGGCGAAGAGGAACGCCAGCAGGAGGACGTAGCCGCCGATGGCGGAGTAGAAGATCGAGCGCCAGATGCCCTTGGCGGCGCCCTCGGCCGCGCCCTGGGTCTCCTCGGAGAGGTGGGCCGAGGCGTCGAAGCCGGTGATCGTGTACTGCGTGAGCAGGAAGCCGAGGGGCAGCACGAGGAACCAGTAGGCGCCGCTGCTGAAGCCGGAGTTGTTGATCCGCTCGGTGAAGACGAAGTCGAGGCTCTGGTGCGTGGGCGGCACGATGATCAGCACCAGGATGACGATCGCCGCGCCGGCGACGTGCCACCACACCGAGATGTTGTTGATGACGGCGAGCAGGTGGCCGCTGAAGATGTTGAGCACCGACGCCAGGGCGAGGATGGCGACGAAGATCAGGAAGACCCGGGTGAGCGAGTAGCCGTCGGCCCAGCTCGTGCTGATCGTGCTGATCGTCAGGTCGAGGAAGGTGGCCGCGCCGTAGGCGACGCTGGCCGTCACCGCGAGCAGCCCGATGAGGTTGAGCCACCCGGTGAAGAAGCCGGCGGCCGGACCACCGAGCTTGGCGGCCCACCAGTAGATGCCGCCGGACGTGGGATAGGCCGACACGAGCTCGCTGAGGGTGAAGCCGATGATGAGGATGAACGCCGAGATGATCGGCCAGCCCCACGAGATGGCGATGGGCCCGCCGTTGTTCCAGGCCTGCCCGAAGGTGGTGAAGCAGCCGGCCAGGATCGAGATGATCGAGAACGAGATGGCGAAGTTGGAGAAGCTCGACCAGCTGCGGCTCAGCTCCTGCGAGTACCCCAGCTTCGCGAGGTGCTTCTCGTCATCGGTCAGCTCGCGTTCGCGCGAGGACTCTCCAGCGGATCCAGCGGTCTCTGCAGCGGACATGGGCACACCTCTCGGGGCGTCAGTGGGTGTTCGGCACCGTAGACCCGCCCGCAGGGGCCGTAAAGGGTCCGAGCAGAAATTGGTCTGAACTCTGACCATTGACGTGTGGCCCTGCCGTGCACAGACTGGCCCGCATGACGGCCCAGCCCCACGAGCACCTCACGGACGCGGTGCTCCGGCCGGTGCGCGGCCACCACGCCTTCGAGGGATGCGTGGAGCAGCTGGCGACCGCGATCCGCCTCGGGGTCTACCCCGTCGGCAGTCTCCTCCCGCCCGAGCGCGAGCTCGCCGAGCGGCTCGCCGTGAGCCGGGCCACCCTGCGCGAGGCGATCGCCGCCCTGCGACAGGCGGGGCTGGTCGAGACCAGGCGCGGCCGCGGTGGCGGGTCCACCGTCACGTCGCAGGCCCGCGCCCGGTTCCGCGGCGGGTTGTCGCGGCTGTCCGCCGCCACGAAGTCGGAGTGGCTCGACGCGCTCGAGTTCCGGCGGGTCGTCGAGCCCGGAGCCGCCCACCTCGCCGCGAGCCACGCGCTCGCCGATACCGACCGCGACCGCCTCGCCGCCACGGAGGCCGCCGTCCACGACGCGTCCGGCAAGCGCGCGCACCGGCAGGCCGACTCGCGGCTGCACCTGACCATCGCCGCGCTCAGCGGCTCGGCGCGGCTGCAGGAGGCAGTCACCTCGGTGCAGTCCACCCTCGACTCCATGCTGGGGGCGATCCCCTCGCTCGAGCCCAACATCGGCCACTCGCACCGCCAGCACCGCCTGATCTGCACGGCCATCCTCGGTGGGCGCCCCGACCGGGCCCGCACGGTGATGGAGGACCACTGCGACGACACGGCGGCGCTGCTGCGCGGCCTGCTCGTCTGACCACGACCGAGCCCGACACCCCGGACCCACCCGGAGACCCAGGAGCCACCGTGAGCACCCGCAACGACCGCCACCTCACCATGGAGGGACTGTGCCAGCGCATCGACGCCGGCGAGGTCGACACCGTGGTCCTCGCCTTCACCGACATGCAGGGACGGCTGCAGGGCAAGCGCCTGCACGGGCAGTACTTCGTCGACCACGTCGTCGGCCACGGCACCGAGGGCTGCAACTACCTGCTGGCGGTCGACGTCGACATGAACACCGTCGACGGCTACGCCATGACGTCGTGGGAGCAGGGCTACGGCGACATGGAGTTCGTCATGGACGAGCGGACGATCCGCCTGCTGCCGTGGCTGCCGGCCACGGCGATGGTGCAGTGCGACCTCGAGTGGGCCGACCACCGCCCGGTCGCCGCCAGCCCCCGGGCGATCCTCCAGGCCCAGCTCGACCGCCTCGCCGAGCGCGGCCTCGTCGCGATGGCCGGCACGGAGCTGGAGCTCGTCGTCTACGAGGACACCTACGAGGAGGCCTGGCGCAAGGGCTACCGCGACCTCGTGCCCGCCAACCAGTACAACGTCGACTACTCCATCCTCGGCACCTCACGGGTGGAGCCGCTGCTGCGCGACATCCGCAACCACATGTACGCCGCGGGCATGGACGTCGAGGGCGCCAAGGGCGAGTGCAACCTCGGGCAGCACGAGATCGGGTTCCTCTTCAACGACGCCCTCACCACGGCCGACAACCACGTGGTCTACAAGAACGGCGCCAAGGAGATCGCCGCGCTGCACGGCAAGTCGGTGACCTTCATGGCCAAGCCCAACCAGCGCGAGGGCAGCTCGTGCCACATCCACCTGTCGCTGCGGGGCGAGGACGGCGACCTCGTCTTCTGGGACGAGGACACCGGCGCGCGCACGCCGCTCTACGACCGCTTCATCGCCGGGGTGCTGGCGACGGCGGCCGACTTCACGTTGTTCTTCGCGCCCAACATCAACTCCTACAAGCGGTTCGCCGACGGGTCCTTCGCCCCCACCACGATCGGCTGGGGCACGGACAACCGCACCTGCGCCGTACGGCTGGTCGGCCGCGGCGCCGGGGCCCGGATGGAGAACCGCATCCCCGGCGCCGACGCCAACCCCTACCTCGCGCTCGCCGCGATGATCGCCGGCGGGCTGCACGGCATCGACGAGGAGCTCGAGCTGGAGCCGGAGCTGACCGGCAACGCGTACGCCTCGGACAAGCCGCGCGTGCCCCACACGATGGCCGGGGCCCGCGAGCTGTTCCACTCCTCCGCGGTCGTGCGCGAGGCGCTGGGCGACGAGGTCGTGGACCACTACGCCAACATGGCCGACGTCGAGATGGCGGCCTACGACGCGGCGGTCACCGACTGGGAGCTCGCCCGTGGGTTCGAGCGGCTCTGACCGACGCTGTGAGTGACGTGGAGAGAGGCTGAGATGAGCACCCTGATCAACCCGACGACCGGCGCGGAGCTCGACTCCTCGCCGGCCTCGGCCTCCCTCGAGGAGGCCGACGCCGTCATCGAGCGGGCGCACGATGCCTTCCCCGGCTGGCGCGACGTCGCGCCGGGCGAGCGCGCACGGCTCCTGCGCGCCTTCGCCGCCGTGGTGGACGAGCACCTCGAGGAGCTCGCGCAGCTGGAGGTCCTCAACGCCGGGCACACCGTGGGCAACGCGCGGTGGGAGGCCGGCAACGTCCGGGACTGCCTGAACTACTACTCCGCGGCGCCCGAGCGGCTCTTCGGTCGGCAGATCCCCGTCGCCGGAGGCACGGACGTCACCTTCCACGAGCCCCTCGGCGTCGTCGGCATCATCGTGCCGTGGAACTTCCCGATGCCGATCGCGGCCTGGGGCTTTGCCCCCGCGCTGGCGGCCGGCAACACGGTGGTCCTCAAGCCCGCCGAGCTCACGCCTCTCACCGCGATCCGCATCGGTGAGCTGGCACTGGAGGCGGGCCTGCCCCCGGGCGTCCTCAACGTCGTCCCGGGCAGGGGCTCGGTCGTCGGCGAGCGCTTCGTCACCCACCCGCTGGTGCGCAAGGTCTGCTTCACCGGGTCCACCGCCGTGGGCAAGAAGATCATGGCCGGCTGCGCCGACCAGGTGAAGCGGGTGACCCTCGAGCTCGGCGGCAAGAGCGCCAACATCATCTTCGCCGACACCGACGTCGCCGCCGCGGCGGCCAGCGCGCCCTACGCCGTGTTCGACAACGCGGGACAGGACTGCTGCGCGCGCTCGCGGATCCTCGTGCAGCGCTCGGCCTACGACGAGTTCGTCGGTCGCCTCGAGACCGCGGTCCGAGCACTGAGGGTGCTCGACCCCGCCGACGAGCAGAGCGAGATGGGTCCCCTGGTCTCCGCCGCCCAGCGCGACACCGTCCAGGCCTACGTCGACGGCGCCACCGTCGCGTTCACGGGGACCGCCCCGGACGGTCCGGGCTGGTGGCTGCCGCCGACGGTGGTCGAGTCGCGCGACACGAGCGAGCCGGTGTGGCGCGAGGAGGTCTTCGGCCCCGTGGTCGCGGTGAGGGCGTTCGACGACGAGGACGAGGCCGTGGCGCTGGCCAACGACACCGACTACGGCCTCTCCGGCTCGATCTTCACCTCCGACGTCGGCCGCGCCCTGCGCGTGGCGCGCCGCGTCGAGGCCGGCAACCTCTCGGTCAACAGCCACTCCTCGGTGCGCTACTGGACGCCGTTCGGCGGCTACAAGCAGTCCGGCCTCGGCCGCGAGCTCGGACCGGACGCGCCGAACGCGTTCACCGAGGAGAAGAACGTCTTCATCGCCCACTGAGCAGCCGCACCGGCGGCTCCACGACCGGCTCCCCCGCCGGCCCACACTGAAAGGCACAGGACATGGCAGGACGCATCGAGGGCCGTACGGCGGTCGTCACCGGCGGTTGCAGCGGCATCGGGCTCGCGACCGTGCGCCGCTTCGTCGAGGAGGGCGCGCGGGTCGTGATCGGCGACATCGACGACGCCACCGGCGAGTCGCTGGTGGCGGAGCTCGGCGGCCCCGACGTGGCGACGTACGTCCACGTCGACGTGACGTCCAAGGACGAGGTGGACGCGCTTTTCCGCACTGCCCAGGACACCTACGGATCGGTCGACATCGCGTTCAACAACGCCGGCATCTCGCCGCCCGAGGACGACTCGATCCTCGACACCGACCTCGAGGCCTGGCGCCGAGTGCAGGAGGTCAACCTCACCAGCGTCTACCTGTGCTGCAAGGCAGCGCTGCCCTACATGCTCGAGCAGGGCCGCGGCTCGATCATCAACACGGCCTCGTTCGTGGCCGTGATGGGCGCGGCGACCTCGCAGATCTCCTACTCCGCGTCGAAGGGCGGCGTGCTGTCGATGTCGCGCGAGCTCGGGGTGCAGTTCGCCCGCCAGGGCGTGCGGGTCAACGCCCTGTGCCCCGGACCGGTGAACACCCCGCTGCTCAAGGAGCTGTTCGCCAGCGACGCCGAGCGCGCGGCCCGGCGGCTGGTCCACGTGCCGATGGGCCGGTTCGGCGAGCCCGAGGAGATGGCCAACGCCGTGCTCTTCCTCGCCTCCGACGAGTCGAGCTTCATGACCGCCAACACCTTCCTCGTCGACGGCGGCATCTCCGGCGCCTACGTCACGCCGCTGTGAGGACGGGTTCGTGGACGCACCGCTCATCGGCCTGACGACCTACCGCCAGCGGGCGGCCTGGGGCGTCTGGGACGCGCGCGCCGACCTCCTGCCCACGGAGTACGCCGCCTCGGTCGAGGCGGCGGGCGGCGTGCCGCTGCTCCTGCCGCCCGTCGCCGCGCCGGGCGCCGCGGCGCGGGTGGTGGCCCGCATCGACGCCCTCGTCGTGTCCGGCGGAGCCGACGTCGACCCCGCGGCATACGGGGCTGAGCCCCACCCGGAGACGGCGGCGTGGCAGCCAGACCGGGACGAGTGGGAGCTCTCCCTGCTGACGGCGGCCGCCGAGGTGGGCCTCCCGGTCCTCGGCATCTGCCGGGGCATGCAGCTGATGGCCGTGCACGCCGGCGGCACGCTCGACCAGCACACGCCCGACCTCGTCGGGCACGCGCAGCACTCCCCCGGCGGCGACGCCTACGGATCGATCGAGGTGCGCACGGCGGAGGGGTCGCGGCTCGCCGGCCTGGTCGGGGCGACGGCCGAGGTCAGCTGCCACCACCACCAGTCCGTGGCCACCCACCCGGGCTTCACGGCCGTCGCGCGCGCCGAGGACGGCACGCTCGAGGCGATGGAGGCCACCGGCGACCGCTACTGCCTCGCCGTGCAGTGGCACCCGGAGACGCGGCTCGAGATCGGCCTGATGGCCGGGCTGGTGGCCGCCGCGCGGGAGCACGCGGCGTCCTGAGCGACGTGCGGACGACGCGCGGACGCCCGCCGCGCCCGGCGGTACGGTCGGCAGGTGGAGCGGTCCGGACCGTCGCTCGGCATGACACCTCGGCTGGCCGCGCGGCCGGGGCTGCGCGTGCTGTCCTACCTCGCCCTGCTGCCGGCCGGCGCCGTCGAGCTCGACGCCGCCGTGGACCGGGCGGTGGCGGAGAACCCGCTCCTCGAACGCCGCTCCTGGCGGCCGTGCCCGACCTGCGGACTGGCGACCACCGGCGAGCGCTGCACGGTCTGCTCGACGGCTCGCTGGAGCGCCGAGCCGGAGGCGACGTCGGACTGGCGCGCGGACCTGCTGCGCGACGCGGTCACCGAGCTGCCGGACACGTGGCGTCCGGTGCTCGAGGAGGTGGTGGCCTCGCTCGACGACCACGGGCTCCTGCCCGACCCGCCGCCGGTGCCCGCGGAGACGCTCGCGGCCGTCGTCGCCGGCCTGCGCCGGGCGGGTCCGCCGGGCATCGCCGCCACGTCGCCGATCGACTGCGTCCGCGTCCAGGCGGCCGCGCTGGTCGAGTCGGGATCCGTGGATCCCCTGGTCGGCGAGATCGCCGAGCGGTGGCTGCCGGAGGTCGCCGAGGAGCGCTTCGCGGACGTCGCCGAGGCGGCGGGAGCCACGGAACAGGCGGTGGCCGCGGCGGTCGCCGTGCTCCGTGGGCGCACCCGCCCGTTCGTGTCGCTCCCGGGCGGTGCGGCCCGCAGCGCGCCCACGGACGTGGTCTTCACGCAGCCGGACCGCCCCGGTCCGGTGGTCGCCCACGTCGCGGGTCCCGACTCGGCGGGGATCGAGGTGGTGACCGACGTCCTCGCCGACACCGACGAGGCCCGCGCCTGGCTCGCGCCCCACCGCGAGGCGGCGGCCAGGCTGGTCGCCCAGGTCGCCGCCCGGGGCCGGATGCTCCAACGCGTCGCCGACGAGGTGGCGCTGCGCCAGCAGGGGTTCATCGTGGCCGGACCGGAGGAGCACCGGCCCCTGCTGCGGCGGGACGTGGCAGCCGCTCTCTCGGTCCATCCCTCGACCGTCGGTCGCGTCGTCGGCGGCAAGCTGGCCCGGTGTCCGGACGGGCGCGTCGTCCCGCTCGCGGACTTCTTCGGCGCCAGCCCCTCCACGGCGGTGCGGGTCGCCGCGGCACGGGCCGAGCACCCCGGAGCCACCGACCAGCAGGTGGCCGACCTGCTGTCCCGCGACGGGGCGGCGATCTCCCGGCGCACCGTCGCGAAGTACCGCGCCCGGGCCGCGAACCCCGCTTCGCCCCGACCCTGACGCCGCTCGCCACGGAGCGAAGCGCGCTTCGCCCGCCACGGCGACGTACCGCCCGGTGGGCGTGGCACGGAACTTGCATGGAGGGGTCGAGAGCCATCGACCGAGAGGGGACACCCCATGCACGACATCGACCGCGCCATGTTCGAGCTGAGCGGCGAGACCGGCGAGACCGGTTACGAGACCTACGAGCTCCAGGAGGCGGCGCAGGAGTACGAGTCCTACGAGGCCGGCCACGAGGCCGAGGCAATGGAGATGGAGCTGGCCGGCCGGCTGCTCGAGGTGAGCAACGAGGCCGAGCTCGAGGACTTCCTCGGCAGCCTCGTCCGCTCGGCCACCTCGGCGGCCCGCGGCTTCGCGGGATCGGCCGCCGGCCAGGCGCTCGGCGGCGTCCTCAAGAACGCCGCCCGCCAGGTGCTGCCGCAGGTCGGCGGCATCGTCGGGTCCGCCCTCGGCGGCAGCTCCGGGGGCCAGCTCGGGACCGCTGCCGGTCGCTGGCTGGGCAGCCGCTTCGAGCTCGAGGCGATGTCCCAGGAGGACCGCGAGTTCGAGGTCGCCCGGGCCTTCGTCCGCACCGCGGGCGACGCGGCCCGCATCGCGGCCCGCACGCCCCAGCTCCCACCGAGCCAGGCAGCCACCCAGGCGGTCGCCGCCGCGGCACGCCGCCACCTCCCGGGACTGGTGCCCGTCGTGACCGGGACCGCCGGGCGCAGCCGGGCGGCCTCGGGGCGCTGGGTGCGCCAGGGCCGCCGCATCGTCATCTACGGCGCCTGAGCGCCGCCACCACGCACCGTCCCCGTCACCGAAGGAGTCAACCGATGAGTGTCCACGAATCATTCGAGTGGGAGCAGCCCGAGCTGCACGAGTCGTACGAGTGGGAGCAGCCCGAGCTCCACGAGTCGTACGAGTGGGAGCAGCCCGAGCTGCACGAGGCCTACGAGCTGTCCGGCGAGCTGCACGAGAGCCTCGAGCTCGAGCTCGCCCAGGAGCTGCTCGAGATCACCAACGAGGCCGAGCTCGAGGAGTTCCTCGGCAAGCTGGTCCGCGGCGTGGCCCGCGGGGCCAGCTCGTTCATGAAGTCGGGCGTCGGCAAGGCCGTCGGCGGCGTGCTCCGCAACGTCGCGAAGACCGCCCTGCCGATGGTCGGCTCGGCGCTCGGCTCCTTCGTCGCGCCGGGGTTGGGCACCGCCATCGGCGGCAAGCTCGGCAGCATGGCCGCCAAGCTCCTGGAGGCCGAGGAGCGCGAGACGATGGGCGAGGCCGAGGCCGAGCTCGAGGCCGCTCGGCGCTACGTGCGCTGGGCCAACGGGACGGTCCGCAGCGCCATGCGCGCGCCGTACGGCGTCGCCCCGCGCCTGGTCGCCCGCAGTGCCGCCGTGTCCTCGGCCCGTCGCTATGCCCCGACGCTGCTGCGCCAGGGCCAGGGCCAGGGCCAAGGCCGTGGCCGGCAGGCCTACGGCCGCCAGGGCCAGTGGCGCGCGCGTCGCGCACCGCGCTGGGACGCTCCCGCCTGGGACCCGTCGCCGTTTGCGCCGTCGCAGGGCTGTCGCTGCGGTCGAGGCACCGGGGGCGACGGAGGGTTCGAGCCGTTCGACGACGACGACGCGTCGGCCATGGAGAGCCTCGAGGCGTTCGAGACCTTCGAGACGCACGAGTCGCAGGAGTCGCAGGAGGTCGGTGGAGCGGCCGGCCGCTGGTACCGGCGCGGCAACCGGATCGTGCTGGTCGGGGCCTGAGGTCGGCCATGGACACCCGCCTGCGCAGCGACGTACTCCTCGAGATGGAGGCCCGCGGGCTGCTGGCACGCCTCAACCAGATCCGGCCGCTGGCCCTGCACGAGACCATGGTGCCCGCGGCCATGCTGCCGCTGCGGGCGGCGCTGGACATCGAGCGGTTCCTCCACACCGGGCGCACCGTCCTGCGACGACGCGTCGAGGACTACCTGACGTGGCTCAGGGGACCGGGTCGGCAGGCTCCGCCCGCCGAGCAGCAGCACCGCTTCGTGCTGATCCGGATGAGGTTCAACTCGATCCTCAGCCAGCTCGACATGTTCACCGAGGTCGTCACCCAGCGCAGCGAGAGCCGCACCGGGACCTGGCTGTCGGGGCTCGACGTGCTGGCGGACGACGCCCTCCGGATCAGCCCGCTGATCACCGACCCACCGCCGGCGGTGTGCTACCTGGCTCGCGGGCCGGGCGCGGCGATCCGACGGGCGCGGACCAAGATGCCCGGCGGCGACCTGAGCCCGGCCGCCATCATCCGGATCCCGCGCGAGCGGATGGTCGGGCACGGCATCGCGTCCTCCCTCGTGCACGAGGTCGGGCACCAGGGAGCGGCGCTCCTCGGCCTCGTGGAGAGCCTGCGCAAGGACCTGGCCGCCCGTCGACCGTCGGGCGCCCGGGAGCAGGCCGTGTGGCGCAGCTGGGAGCGCTGGATCTCCGAGATCGTGGCCGACCTGTGGTCCGTCGCGACGCTCGGGATCTCCTCGACGCTCGGGCTGCTCGCCGTCGTCAGCCTGCCGCGCTTCTTCGTCTTCCGGCCGTCCGGGGACGACCCGCACCCGATCCCCTACATCCGGGTCCTGCTCAGCTGCGGGATGGGCGAGGCGCTCCACCCGCACCCCCAGTGGGCCGCCATGCGTGCCTCCTGGAAGGCGCTCAACCCGGTGGCCGGGCTGCCGCCGGTGCGCCAGCAGGAGCTGGCCGCCCTGGAGGCGGGCATCCCGGCCTTCGTCCGGGCCCTGCTCGCCCACCGCTCCCCCGCGCTGAGCGGACGAGCGCTGGGGCAGGTCTTCCCGACAGCCGAACGCACGCCGGCCCGGCTGCTCCAGCTCCACGCCACCTGGCGCGGCGACCTCGGCGCCATGGCGCGCCAGCGGCCGAGCCTCGTCTTCGCCGTCGCCGGGCAGGCCCGCGCTGCCGGACGCATCACCCCCGAGGCGGAGAGCCAGCTCATCGGCGCCCTCCTGAGGGCCTGGGCGCTGCGCAGCACGCTCGCCTCCGCGGAACAGATCACCACCACCCGACGCGTGCTCGCACGCGCCTCATGAGAAGGAGTCAGCATGTCCAAGGACAGGCACAACGCGATCCGGCCCACGAGCCAGGTCTTCACCCCGGAGGAGGACGTCCTCTTCGAGGTCGCCCTCGAGTCCAGCGTCAGCGCCTTCACCTGGGCGGTCCTGCACGAGGGCGCCGACGAGGCCACGGCGGTCGCCGTCGGCTGGAAGCCTCGGTCCGGCGGCCGCAAGCCCGCTGCCGAGCACACCATCTCGCTGGGATCGGCGGTCGAGTGGGACGAGAGGTACGTGCACGAGCACGAGGACGACGACGTCCACCTCGACGAGGGTGAGTACCGCCTGGTGCTCTACGCCGGCAGGCCCGGCTCCGGCGAGACCGGTTCGGCCTTCATCGAGCACGCCGAGGAGCTCGACCAGGACGCCTTCGCGGTGTCCACGCACCCGGCCGCCGGCTCGGACACCGGCCACGACGGCGACATCGGCCAGCCGCTGCGCGTCGCCCTCGTCCGGGAGGGTCCGACCGGACAGGTCGAGCGGTCCTCCCCCGTCACGTACGCCGAGTTCCGCCGCTTCCTCGAGGCCGACTGGGGCCCCGGGGAGGCCTACGACGACGCGAACGCCTGGCCGGCCTTCGGCGGGCGCCCCTACCAGGCCCTGCGGCGCGCCGCCCGTGACTTCGTCTCCCGGTCGAAGGTCACGTCCTTCGGCGACCTCGTGCCGCCCGGCTACGAGGAGCACAAGCTCGAGGAGACCGCCGCGCAGTTCCCCGGCATCCTGCTGCCGCGCGACGCCGGGACGGCGTACCTCCCGGGCGTCGAGCTGATCTGGAACTACTGGCTCGAGGAGGGGATGCTCGTGCAGACCCTCAACGTGATCCTCGCGCGGTTCCAGAACCGGCGGATCCCCGGCCGCGACCCGCTGGCGCGGTTCGACGTCACGCCGCTGCTGCCGCTGCGCAACCGGCTGTGGGGCTATGCCGAGGACGAGCTGCACCGGCTCACCGTGCGCAGGCGCGCGGTGGAGTACGAGTACGAGTACGGCTTCTCGCTCATCGGGCGAGCGGTCCCCCGCCCGCACGTGGTGGTGGAGCGCCGCAACGGCTTCCTGGCCACGTTCCACCAGGTGCTCTTCCTCGCCCACCGCTACTTCAAGGAGCTCGACGACCTGACCGTGCAGGCCGACGCCTTCCCGCTCTACAGGGCCCTGCGCGACTGCCACATCGTGCTGTCGCAGGGCACGCAGAACCAGTACGGCGAGATGGCGGTGGCGGCGCGCGCCGAGTTCCTCGTGATGCAGAGCATCCTGGCCGAGCCGCAGATGCGCGAGTTCCTCGGCGGCCGTCCGATGACGCCCTACCCCGAGGCGTGGATGGACCGGGTGGACAGCATGAAGTCGATCCAGGGCTGGACCGACACCAGCATCATGCACTTCAACGACCTCGCCACGATCGGCGAGCAGCTGGTGCTCACCATCCGGCTCGGCAACTGGGCCGATCCCGGCGTCGGCGGGATCGAGGCGGCCACCTGGGCGCAGGCGTTCCGCTACGGCATCCAGAAGTACGCCGCCGCCTACCGGTCGGCGACCGGCGTCGACCTCGCCCAGGAGCCCAGCACGGAGATGCCGTCGACCCTGCTCGCCCGCCGGCTCGCCGGTGCCCGGATCCGTGCGTGACGACTTCACCTCCGCCCACTTCCTCGGTCTCCGGCCGTCCGGCACACCGGCCGGCCTGACGACCGGGCGGCCGGCGGCGGTCGAGGAGACGGAGGCGGGCCGGCCGCTCACGAGGCGGCTGGCCCGCTGGCACGGCGCCGGCGACGGCGTGCTCGCCCGGACCAGCCTGCACGCGCTCATCGACGTGCTGTCGACCCGCGTGCCCGACGCGGTGATCCTGCTCGACGAGGCGGTCTACCCGATCGGCCGGTGGGCCGTGGGTGCCGTGGGTGCCGTGGGCGGGAGCGGTCCGGAGGTCGTGCGCTTCCGGCACCACGACGCGGACGACGCGCGGCGCCGCGCTCCTCGCCGACGACGGGCGGTCGTGGTCACCGACGGGCTCTGCGGCTCCTGCCTGCGTCCCGCGCCGCTGGGCGAGCTGGCGGACGTCGCGCGGCGCCACGACGGCGAGCTGGTCGTCGACGACACCCTCGCGGCCGGCGTGCTCGGACGTCGTACGCCCACGGCGCCGGTCCTCGGCAGCGGCGGAGGCGGCACCGCGGCCTGGCTCGGGGTCGAGCCGGGCCACGTGACCGTCGCGTCGCTGGCCAAGGGGCTCTCGGCGCCGCTCGCGGTCGTCACCGGGCCCGGCCCCCGAGTCGCCCGCGTCCGCGCCGACGGACCGACCCGGGTGCACGCCGGCCCGCCGACCACGGCCGACGTCGCCGCGCTGCGCCACGCGCTCGACGACCCGAGCCTCGACGACCGCCGGGCGCGGCTGGCGGGTCACGTCGTCCGCGTCCGCAGCGTCCTGGCCGACCTCCGGATGCGTCCGCTGGGCGTCGGGTTCCCCCTCGTCGCGACCGAGGGCGGCCGTCGCGACCCGCTCGAGGTGCACCGCGCGCTGGCGGCGTCGGGGATCCGGTCCCTCGCCACGACAGGACGGTGCACCGGCCGCCCGACGCTCTCGCTGTGCCTGCGCGCCGACCACGGCGAGGCCGAGATGCAGCGGCTGGAGCAGGCCCTCGCCGGCGCGGTCACCGGGAGGGCGGCATGAGGGATCCGCTGGTCATCGACGCGCACGTGCACATCGGCACGGGCGACGGGCTGCGCGGGCCCTGGGACACCGAGGGCTCGCTGCCGGTCTACCTGCGCCGGGCCCGTCCCGCCGGCATCCGCGGCGCCGTGGTCATGGCACCCCTCACCTCGGACTACCCGCGCGCCAACGCCGACATCGCCCGCCTGATCACCCGCCCCGGGTTCCTCGGCTACCTCTTCGTCAACACCCGCACCGAGGCCGGCCACGTCGGCGAGCGGGTCGCCGTCGCCGTGCGCCGGGGCTTCTGCGGCATCAAGGTGCACGCCCACGACGCACGCATCACCCGGGAGGTCGCCGAGGCGGCCCGGCGGTGGGCCCTGCCGGTCCTCTACGACCCGGCCGGCGACACCGCCACCGTCGAGATGGTCGCGCGGGCCTACCCGGACGTCGCCTGGGTGATACCGCACCTGTCCTCCTTCGCCGACGACTGGAAGGCGCAGTGCGCGTTCGTCGACCAGCTCGTCCGGATCCCCAACGTCTTCACCGACACGTCCGGCGTGCGCTACCACGACCTGCTCGAGGACGCCGTGCGTCGTGCCGGGCCACGGAAGGTGCTGTTCGGCAGCGACGGTCCGTTCCTGCACCCGGCCGTCGAGCTCGCGAAGGCACGGGCGCTGCCGGTCGACCGCGACGGGCTCGCCGACGTCCTCGCCGGCAACGTCCTGCGGCTGACCGCCCCTGCCCGTCAGCGCTTCCGCGCCCGTCGTGGCCGGCGCGTCGCGCACCGGCGGGCGGTGACGACGTGAGCACGGCGGCAGCGGCGCGGGCAGACGTACGGTCCGCGGTCCACCGGCTCGCACCGGCACTCCTCGCGCTGTCCCACGACCTGCACGCCCGTCCCGAGACGGCCTGGGCGGAGCACCGCTCGAGCCGCCGGGTGGCCACGTTCCTCGCCTCCGCGGGACTCCGCGTCGATCTGCCGGCGCACGGCCTGGCCACTGCCTTCCGCGCCCGTGCCGGTCGTGCGGGTCCGCTGGTGGTCCTGTGCTGCGAGTACGACGCCCTGCCGCGGCTCGGCCACGGCTGCGGCCACAACGTCGTCGCGGCAGCGGCCGCCGGGGCGGCGGCCGTGCTGGCCCCCCTGGCCGCGACCAACGGCGGCCGCGTCGTCGCCCTCGGCACCCCTGCCGAGGAGGGCGGCGGCGGGAAGATCGAGCTGCTCCGCCGCGGTGCGTTCCACGGCGCGGCCGCCACGCTCCTCGTCCACCCCGGCTCCCGGGATCAGGCGCGGGCGACGTTCCGGGCGGCGTCGACGTACGACGTGGTCTTCGGCGGTCGTGCCGCGCACGCCGCGATGGCACCGGCCCACGGCCGCAACGCGGTGGACGCCGCCGTGCTGGCCTACGGGGCCCTGGGCGTTGCGCGGTCGCGGCTCGCGCCCGGCGACCAGGTCACCGCGGTGGTGACGCGAGGTGGTGACGCGCCCAACGTCGTGCCCGAGGCCGCCGAGCTGCGGGTCATGACGCGGGCGGCGACGACGCCCGGCCTGCGTCGGCTCCTCGCGGTGGTCGAGCGGTCGGCCGCCGCCGGTGCCTTGGCGACGGGGTGCTCGGTGCACGTCGAGCGACGGGGTCCGGTCTACCACGAGCTGCGCACCGACCCGTGGCTCGCGGCCTCGCTGGAGCGGCACCTCCGCTCGCTGGGCCGGGCTGCCGCGCCGGGCGACCCGCTCGACGTGCTCACCGCGGGGAGCACCGACCTCGGCAACGTCAGCCACGTCGTGCCCGTCGCCCACCCCAAGCTGGCGATCGGCCGCCTCGCTCCGCACTCGCGCGCGTTCGCCGCAGCGGCCGCGTCGCCCGCCGGGGACCGCGCCGTCCTCGACGGCGCCACCCTGCTCGCACTTACCGCCCTCGACGTGTGGGCGGCAGGACCACCAGGAGGAGAACCGTCATGACAACGACACGGCAGAGCCGCCACCGCTGGGACTCGACCACGAAGCCGACCGCATGGCCGCAGGACCTCGTGAGGTTCCCCCGCAAGGGCGTCGTCGGCGAGATCAAGCCGCACAACGCCGAGGGCATCGCCGACGGGATCCGGCAGCTCGTCACGCGCACGGCGGGACGCCGCTCGGTCACCCCACAGCTCCTCACCTACCGCCAGGTGCCGGGCCAACCGTCACGCTACGAGGTCCTCGCTGCCGACTCGGGCGAGCTCAAGCGGATCATCGCCGGCTGGCGCCCTCGCCAGCGCGTCCCGAAGCCGACGACCTGGTACCAGCTCCGCCACCCGATCTCCGTGCCGGCTGCCGTGGAGCTGATTCCGCGCTGGCAGTGCCCCACCCAGCTGGGGAACCTGGTCGAGGCGCAGGTGCGAGCCAAGTACGCCATGCAGCTCGGCATCACCCTGCCGGCCAGGAGCGCGTCCCGCACCGGGGCCGACATCGAGCACGAGCTGCTCGAGATGGCGGAGTTCCTCCGCGAGCTGGCCGCCGAGCTGGAGGCCGAGGTCCACGGCTGAGCCTCCGGGCGAACCGGGGGCGGGGCCCAGGGGGCTCACTGAGCCTTCTTGCCCGCTCGCGGCCGCGGCACCTGCCTGCGCAGCTGGACGGCCCGGTCGGTCACCCCGAGCAACGCCGCCGCGCGGTGCACGTTGCCGTCGCACCGCGCGAGCGCGGCCTCGACCGCGACGTCCCCGACGAGCGTCTTGAGGTCGGGCAGGCTGAGCCCCTCGGACAGACCGGCCCGGACGGCCCGGTCGAGCAGCCGTCGCGACGGCACGGGCGGGTCGGCCGCGGGGCCGGCCGGTCGGTACTGCAGGGGCACGTCGCCCGGGCTGACCGCGCCGGGACCCGCGTGCCGCGCGGCGACGGCGTACGCCAGCTGGCGCAGCTCTCGGAGGTTGCCCGGGTAGTCGCGGTCGTGGAGCAGCGCCACCACGCTCGGCGCCACCTCGAGCGGTCGGCCCGCCGCCTCGGCGAGGAAGTGCCGGAACAGGTCCTCGAGGTCGTCGGTGCGCTCGCGCAGGGGCGGGAGCCGCACGATCCCGGAGGCGATGCGGTGGTAGAGGTCGCTGCGGAACCGGCCCTGGCGCTGCTCCTCCTCGAGGTCGCGGTTGGTGGCGCTGACGAGGCGGAAGCGGGTGCGCGACCAGGTGTCCCCGCCGACGCGCTTGTAGGTCCCCTCCTGGAGCACCCGGAGGAGCTCGACCTGGAGCGCGAGGGGCAGCTCGCCGATCTCGTCGAGGAACAGCGTGCCGCCGTCGGCCGCCGCGAAGGCACCCGCCCGGGCCCGGTCCGCGCCGGTGAAGGCGCCCTTCTCGTGGCCGAACAGCTCGCTGCCCGACAGCGACGCGACGATGGTGGTGCAGTCGACGACGACGAGCGAGGCCGACTCCTCGTTGACGGCGTGGACGAGACGTGCCGCCAGCTCCTTGCCCGTGCCGGTCTCCCCGACCAGCAGGATCGGCCCGGAGCCGTAGACCGCCAGCTCGACGAGGTCGACCAGCAGCCTGCGCGTGGCCGCCGACCCACCGTGCACCAGTGAGGCCACCACCCGCGAGGAGAGCACGCGGTCGACCTCGCGCCAGCGCTCCAGCCGCGCCACCACCACGGCGACCGTCTCCTCGCCCGTCCAGCTGATGACGTCCTCGACACCCTGGGCGAGCAGTCCCCACACCCCGGACTCGTGCCGCTCGCCGCAGGCCACGACCAGGACGCGGCCGTCCCCGTCCTCGACCCAGTCGGGGGCCGGCGGCAGGGGCGCGTCGAGGAGGCGTACGCCGTAGGGGTCCGCGCCCTCCTCGAAGCCGCCGTCGTCCAGGGCGCGACGCAGCAACGCCATCTCGGCGCTGTCGGACCTCCCGATCACCGTCGCCATACCGGTCCCGAACTCGGTGGTGCTCCCTCGGTGGTGCTCCCGCAGCGACCCGGCCAGCCGCCGACCCTCGATCATGGCACCCCCGGCGGTCCACGGGCGACCACCGGTCCAGTCCGGCGTCCGGTCCGCCGGCTCCCGAGTGAGGCCTCAGACGTGCATGCTCTGCTCCCGCTGCTCCCGCTCACGCTGCCGCCGGCGGCGCAGCGTGGCCGGCAGGGTCAGCACCAGCGCGAGGAGGATCCCCAGGAACATCCCGATCGAGTTGGCCGCCACGTCGCGGGGGTCCGAGACACGCCCCGGGATCTGGCGCTGCACGTTCTCGATCATGGAGGTCAGCACGATGCCCGCGGCGAGGGCCACCCACCACAGCCGCGAGCCGACCAGCAGCAGCAGGAACACGCCCAGCGGCACGAAGAGGCCGATGTTGGCGAGGAACTCGACCCGGTCGACGCTCAGCCGGCTCGTCAGCGCGTCGAGATCGGGGTAGCGCTCGAGCCGGGCCAGGAGGCGCGCCGCCAGGCTCGAGTAGTCCGGCTGGTCCTCGGCGGGCGTCAGGGTGACGAGCCCGACGAACCCCAGGTAGAGGAGGGTCAGCAGGCTCAGGAACGGATGTCGGTGCAGCACGCGCCCATCATCCGGGTCGGGCCCAGACGCTCGACCGGCGTTCAGCCGAGACGCATGCCGGTCAGCTGCTCCGAGACGTCCCACAGGCGCCCGGCGTCAGCCTCGCTGCGCAGTGGTGGCCACGGCTTCTGGAGCCCGGGCGGACCGCCGGCGTTGCCCGGCCACTGAGGTCCGTAGAAGCCGCCGTCGTCGCCCGTCGTCACCGCGAGCAGTGCGGGCAGCGTCGCGGTCTCAACCGTCCCGACCACCAGCCCGTGGGACGAGAGCCAGCGGATCACCCGGACGCTGGTGGTGTCCTCGGACCGCCCCAGCTCCGGCCGCGCGGCGAGCAGGCTCGTCGGCGCCACGCCCGGGTGGGCGATGTTGCTGGTGAGGCCCCACCCGCCGGCCGCGCTGCGCCTGCTGAGCTCGAGGCCGGACAGCCCGCAGGCGATCTTGGACTGCTGGTAGGCCGCCATGCCGTCGTACGAGCGCTCCCAGGACAGATCGTCCCAGTTGATCCGGCCGCGGCGCGCCGCGACGCTCGCCTGCGACGTGACGCGCGCCCGACCGGCGCGGAGCAACGGCAGCAGGTGCGCGGTGAGCGCGAAGTGGCCGAGGTGGTTCGTGCCGAGCTGGAGCTCGAAGCCGTCGGCCGTGGTGCGGCGCTCGGGGGGCGTCATCACGCCGGCGTTGTTGACGAGGAGGTGGAGGGGCTCCCCCTCGCCGACGAGCCGCTCACCGAGGGCGCGGACCGACGCCAGCGACGCGAGGTCGAGGTCGTGCAGCACCAGCCGGGCGCCCGGCACCCGTGAGCGGATCGCCGCGACCGCCGCCTCCCCCTTCTCCCTGTTGCGGACGGGGACGAGCACCTCGGCTCCGGCACCGGCGAGCGTGGCCGCGATGCCGAGCCCCATCCCGTCGCTGGCGCCGGTGACCATGGCGCGCTTGCCGGTCAGGTCGGGGAGGGTGATGTCGTAGTGCCTGGGTGCCACGGTGGCTCCTCGTGTGGGTCGGATGTCTGTGCACTCGAGCCTGCAGGCCGCCGCCCGTCCCAACCACGGCCTGACGATCCGTGGCTGGGACGCCCCGCACCGGTCAGGATGGGCACATGATCGATCGCGCGGGACTCGCCGACTTCCTCCGTCGTCGCCGGGAGGCGCTCCAGCCCGAGGACGTCGGCCTGCCGAGGGGGGCGCGACGCCGGACGCCGGGACTGCGCCGCGAGGAGGTGGCGGCCCTGAGCCACATGTCGACGGACTTCTACTCGCGCATCGAGCGCGAGCGCGGACCGCAGCCGTCGGAGCAGATGGTCGCCTCGATCGCCCAGGGCCTGCACCTGTCGCTGGACGAGCGGGATCATCTCTTCCGCCTCGCCGGGCACCACCCGCCGACGCGCGAGGCCGCCGGCGACCATGTCGCGCCCGGGATGCTGCGGATCTTCGACCGGCTGGCCGACACCCCGGCCGAGGTCGTCACCGAGCTGGGCGAGACCCTGCGCCAGACGCCCCTCGGCGTCGCGCTCGTCGGCGACAACAGGCGCTTCGTGGGTCCGGCGCGGAGCATCGGCTACCGGTGGTTCACCGACCCCGCCGCCCGCAGGCTGCACCCGCCCGAGGACCACGAGCACTACTCCCGGATGTACGCCTCCGGGCTGCGCGGCGTGCTGGCCGTGCGGGGCCCGGACTCGCGGGCGGCGCACCTCGCCGAGCTCCTCCTCGAGCAGAGCGAGGAGTTCCGCACGCGGTGGGCCGCGCACGAGGTGGGGATCCGACCGCGGGAGGTCAAGCGCTACCTCCACCCCTCGGTCGGGCTGCTCGAGCTGAGCTGCCAGGTCGTGCAGGACCCCTTCCAGTCGCACTCCCTGCTCGTCTACACCGCCACGCCCGGCAGCGCGAGCCACGAGGGGCTGCAGCTGCTCGCGGCGACGGACGTCGCGGTGACCGCCTGACGCGGGGTGGGAGAGGGTGTCCCCATGTCCCGGGTGCACCTCTCACGCCTTCCGGGCGACCGTGTCCGGGTCACCGGCGACGATCCGGTGACGCTCGACCGCGCCCACCTGGCGGCGTACGTCCGTGAGCGCGAGCCGGACCAGCCGCGGTGGGTCTGGGACGACACCGGGCGGTGGTATCCCGAGCTGCTCGCCGCCGCCGTCCGGGTGGCCCGGTGCCACGACCTGCGGCTGTGCCACCGGCTCCTCGTCCGCGCGCCGGCCGTCGACGCCGACCTGCTGCGCGGGGAGGAGTCGGAGCACTGGGACCGGCTGGGTCCGGCGGCACCGACCGACCCGGTGCTGTTCAGCACCGACGACGCCGCCGAGCACCTCAGCGCCGACCTCGAGGACGCGCGGCAGCTGGCCGCCATCGACGCGTCCGCCGAGGCCGCCCGCCTGCGGCTGCTCGTCGCGGCCGAGTCCGCGGGCGCGCTGGCGGCCGCCGAGATGACGTACGCCGGCGTGCCGTGGCGCGTCGACGTGCACGAGGAGCTGCTGGCCGGGCTGCTCGGCCCCCGCCCGCCGCGCGGTGCGCGGCCACGGCTGCTCGAGGAGCTCGCGGACCAGGTGCGCCGGCTGCTGGGCTCGCCGGGCCTCAACCCCGACTCCCGGCCCGAGCTGCTGGCGGCGCTGCGCCGCTCGGGCGTCGAGGTGGCCGACACCCGGGCGTGGACCCTGCGGCGCATCGACCACCCGGTCACCGAGCCGCTGCTGCGCTACAAGAAGCTCGCCCACCTCTTCCAGACCAACGGGTGGGCGTGGATCGACGAGTGGGTCCGCGACGGGCGCTTCCGCCCGGTCTACCAGCCCGCCGGCTCGGCCACCGGCCGGTGGTCGTCCAACGGCGGTGGCGCGCTGTCCTTCCCCGTGCAGGTCCGCTCGGCGGCCGTCGCCGACGAGGGGTGGGCCCTCGTGGTCGCCGACGTGGCGCAGCTCGAGCCGCGGGTCCTCGCCGGCATGAGCGGCGACGAGGCGCTGGCGAGGGCGGCCCGCGGCACCGACCTCTACCAGGGAATGGTCGACGACGGCGCCGTCGCGACGCGGCAGGACGCCAAGCTCGGCCTGCTCGGCGCGATGTACGGCGCCACCAGCGGCGAGAGCGGCCGGATGGTCGCCGGGCTGACCCGCCGCTACCCCGCCGCCTTCGGCCTCGTCGAGGACGCGGCCCGGGCCGGTGAGCGCGGCCAGGTGGTCCGGACGCTGCTCGGTCGGGGCTGTCCAGCACTCGGCGGGTCGTGGGACGAGTCACCCGACGCACCACCGGCCGACCTCGACGACCAGGACCGGCGACGCCGCGCCTACGGCCGGTTCACCCGCAACTTCGTGGTGCAGGGGACGGGCGCCGAGTGGGCGTCGTGCTGGGTCGCCGACCTGCGCAACCGGCTCTGGCGCCTCGGAGCCGACGGCCCGGTGGACGCGAGGCCGCACCTGGTGTTCTTCCTCCACGACGAGGTCGTCGTCCACGCACCCGCGCACCTCGCGGAGGCGGTGACAGCGGCGGTCACCGAGGCGGCAGCGACCGCCACCGCCCTGCTCTTCCGCGACCAGCGCGTCGACTTCCCGCTCAGCATCGCGGTGGTGCGGTCCTACGCCGAGGCGGGCAAGGCCACGGAGCCTGCGGCCGCGGTGTCGACGGGTGGCCCGGCGCCCGCGCCGGACCTATCGTGAACGGATGAGCGAGGACACCCAGCAGGACACCCAGCAGCCATCAGCGGACGCCCTGGACATGTTCGACGACGAGGCGGCCCGTGAGGCCGGCCCCGCGCTGGTGTGCCGGGTCTGCGGAGCGCTGGTGTCGCCCGCGGGCGACTACGCGCAGGCGCACTGGGACTGGCACGAGGCGTCCAACGGCGCCTGACCCGTCGCCGGCCGTCGCGTCAGGCGCCCTGGCCGAGCGGCTCGATCTCGCCGCGCTCGACGAGGTCCTCCAGCGCGAGGCGGCAGCCGGAGCGCCACCCCCCGTGGCCGTCCTCGAACGAGACGACGGCCTCCCCGGCACACTCGCCGGAGCCTCCGTCCTCGCCGTGGTGCGAGCACCGGCCCTCCGCGGCGGGGGTGCCGGGCTCGTGGATCTCCGGGTCGAACGTCTGCGAACGGTGCATCTCGCTCACCTCCGTCCCCAGCGTGCCACCGCACGACCGCCGGCCGCCCCACCCCTGAGGTCCTTCCCTGAACGCCTAGGGTCGGTCCCATGACCGACCCGCTGCGCATCGGCTTCGTCACCGGAGCGACCCCCGACAAGTGGGCGCGCCACTGGCGCGACCGGCGTCGGGAGCCGTTGGAGCTGGTGCCGGTGACGGAGGCCGACCAGATCGACGGCGTGCTCGACGGGAGCCTCGACATGGCGCTGGTCCGGCTGCCCGTCGACCGCGACGGGCTCCACTGCGTCCGGCTCTACGACGAGCTGCCGGTCGCCGTCGCGTCACGCGAGCACCTCCTCGCCGCGGCCGACGACGAGGTCACGACCGACGACCTCGCCGACGAGCAGCTCGTGCGCCCCCACGGCAGCGGCTGGCGACCGCGCGCCGACCAGCTCGAGTGGCCCCCGATGAGCGAGCAGGAGGCGATCGAGACGGTGGCCGCCGGCACGGGCGTCGTCATCCTCCCGATGTCGGTCGCGCGGCTGCACCAGCGCAAGGACGTGGTGCACCGCGTGGTCTCCGACCTCGAGCCCACCACGATCGCCCTGGTGTGGCGCACCGAGCGCGACGACGACACCACGCAGGCCTTCGTCGGCGTCACCAAGGGGCGCACTGCCAACACCTCCCGCTAGCCGAGGGGCGGACCGTCGCGTCCCGGTGGCGTGGGACCGTGAGCGATGGGTACGGGCCACCGGGAGCGGGACGGTGGTCGTCCTGCCCGACGAGGAGGCAGCATGCGGATCGTGATCACGGGTGCGACCGGCAACATCGGGTCGGCCCTGCTCCGGCGGCTCACCGCCGACGGCGAGCACGACCTCGTGGGCGTCGTACGTCGGCCTCCCGGGCCGGCCGAGCCCTACGACGCGGTGGCCTGGCACCCGGCCGACCTCACCGAGGTGCAGCCGGCGGAGCTCGCCGCGGCCTTCCGGGGCGCGGACGCGGTCGTGCACCTGGCGTGGGGGTTCCAGCCGTCGCACCGCGAGGACTACCTCGAGGAGCTCGGCGTCGGCGGCACCCGGCGGGTCATCGCGGCCGTGCGGGCCGCGGGCGTGCCGCACCTGGTGCACATGTCGTCGGTCGGCGCCTACTCGCCCAAGCGCGACGATGTGCCGGTCGACGAGTCGTGGCCCACGGGAGGTGTGCAGACCTCGATGTACAGCCGGCACAAGTCCACCGCGGAGCGGCTGCTCGACGGGCTCGAGCGTGACGCGCCCGAGCTGGTGGTCAGCAGGATGCGCCCGGGCATCGTCGGCCAGCGCGACGCCGGCAGCGCGCTGCTGCGCTACGGCCTGCCCGCGCTCGTCCCGGGGGGCCTGCTGCGGCACGTCCCGGTGGTGCCGCTCGACCGGGGCCTCGCCATCCCGATGGTGCACTCCGACGACGTCGCCGATGCCGTCACCCGGGTGCTGGGCGCCCGGGCCCCCGGTGCGTTCAACCTCGCCGCCCCGCCGGCCGCCGTCACCGCCCAGGACATCGCCGACGCGCTGGGCGCCCGGCTGGTCCACGTCCCGTCCGCGGTCCTGCGCGCCGCGGTGTCGGCGAGCTGGCACGCCCGCGTGCAGCCGCTCGACCCGGGCTGGATCGACATGGGGTTCGCGGTGCCGCTCCTCGACACGACCCGGGCGCAGTCCGAGCTGGGGTGGTCCGCCACGACGGACTCGCGCGCGGTGCTCCTCGAGACGATCGAGGGCATGCAGGACGCGGCCGCCGGCTCGTCGCCCGTGCTCCGGCCGCGCTCGGTCGTCGGCACGGTCGCCCGGGCGGTGCGCCGCGGTCCGGTCAGCAGCCGGCGTACGCCCTGACCTCTGGCGCTGCCACCCCCTTGGGCGTGGGCGGCGCACCCGCCGCCGGGCAGGCTGGGGGCATGGCCGACACCCCCAGCGTCCCCGCCGACCAGCTGACCCCGGGCCAGGTGCGCCGCGCCGGCCCCTGGGCCGTCGGCAACCGCGACGGGGAGCTGTTCGCCGTCTCCCGCCGCTGCCGCCACCAGCTCGGCGACCTGTCCGAGGGCACCATCGACGCCGACGGCTGCCTGGTCTGCCCCTGGCACCAGGCCCGCTACGACGTCCGGACCGGCAAGATGGTCGAGGGGCCCAAGGGCTTCCTCGGCTACCACGGCCCGACCCCGGGCTACACCGGGCTCGTCCGCGGCTACAGCCAGGTGCTGCGGCTGCGGGTGGCCCGCGCCGTACGCCGTGGCGCCGAGATCGTGGTCGAGCGCACCAGCAGGTAGTCGCAGGCGCACGACGAGCCCGCGTCACCCCCTGACGGGCGTTCGACGGCCGCTGACTAGGAGTCGTCGCGGTGCTTGCCGCGCCGCGAGTGCGGCGTCGCCATGATCTCGTGCACCCGGCCGGCGTCGAAGTCCTCGCCCAGCCACTCGAACAGCCCCCGCAGGGCCTCGGGGTCGGCGACGTAGTCGTCGTAGTGCACCCGGTGGACCACGTCGCCCAGTCCGGCCGCGGCGCTCAGCATCCGGTCCTCGATCCGCTGCACGCGGCCCAGCGGGTCGTCCTTGTGCGTCCAGAAGTTGCTGGCCGCGACGTCCTCGAGGCGGCGCGTGTTGAGCACGAAGCGCGCGCCCGGGAACACCTGACGCAGGAAGTCGAGGTAGTCGGGGAGGTCCTCGTCGTACCAGCGGATCTCCTTGTAGCCGCTCACCCGGGTGTCCGGCTCCGGGCGCAGCAGGGTCGCCTCCGCGAGCGCCCGGATGTGGTGGAGCGAGTCCGCCTCGGGGAAGGACTCGATCCCGAACCACGGGTGCGTCGGCTGGCTCGCGCGCCGCGCGTCGACGCGCTCGCGCTCGGCCAGCCCGCTGCGGTGGAAGTCGTAGAGGTGGCGCATCGCGTGGCGGTTCTCCCCGCGCAGCAGCCAGCCCGGGATCGAGTTGAGGATGCCCATCAGCAGCGTCGAGCCCGACCTGCCGTAGGTCATCACGAAGACGTAGTCGCGCTCCGCCATCTGCGAGCCGCTCCCCTCACCAGGACTTCTCGAGGGGGCGGCCCTCGTGGAAGCCGGCCGCCGACTGCACGCCCACCAGGGCACGCTCGTGCAGCTCGGCGAGGTTGCCGGCGCCGGCGTAGGTGCACGACGACCGCACGCCCGAGCAGATCTGGTCGATGAGGTCCTCGACGCCCGGGCGGTCGGGGTCGAGGTACATCCGCGAGGACGAGATGCCCTCTTCGTAGAGGCCCTTGCGGGCCCGGTCGTACGACGACTCGCCGGCCGTGCGGTTGGCCACCGCGCGGGCAGACGCCATGCCGAAGGACACCTTGAACGGGCGGCCGTCGGCGTCGTGCACCATGTCGCCGGGCGACTCGTGCGTGCCGGCGAACCACGAGCCGATCATCACCGACGAGGCGCCGGCGGCCAGCGCGAGGGCGACGTCGCGCGGGTGGCGTACTCCCCCGTCGGCCCACACGTGCCTGCCCATCTCGCGAGCGGCGGTGGCGCACTCGAGCACCGCGGAGAACTGCGGCCGCCCGACGCCGGTCATCATCCGGGTGGTGCACATGGCGCCCGGGCCGACGCCGACCTTGACGATGTCGGCGCCCGCCTCGATGAGGGCGCGGGTGCCCTCGGCGGAGACCACGTTGCCCGCGGCGACCGGGACGGTGGGCGTGAGGGCGCGGACGGCGCGCAGCGCCTGGACCATGCGGTCCTGGTGGCCGTGCGCGGTGTCGACGACCAGGCAGTCGACGCCGGCGGCGAGCAGGTCGGCGGCGCGGTCGGCCACCTCACCGTTGACGCCGACGGCGGCGGCGATGCGCAGCCCGCCGTTTCCGTCGAGCGCCGGGCGGTAGAGCGTCGCGCGCAGCGCGCCGAGGCGGGTGAGGACACCGACGAGGTGGCCGGTGTCCGACACGGCCACGGCCAGGGGCGCCTTGGCCTGCTCGATGGCGTCGTAGACCTCGCGCGGGGCCGTCGTGGCCGAGACGGTGACCAGGTCCGGGTTCATCACCGTCGACACCTGGGCGAAGCGGTCGACCTCGACGCAGTCGGCCTCCGACACCACGCCGACAGGCCGGCCGTCGTGGACGACGACGGCGGCCCTGTGGGCGCGCTTGGGGATCAGCGAGAGCGCCTCGGCGACGGTCTGGTCCGGCCGCAGCTCGATGGGGGTGTCGAAGACGTGGTGCCGCTGCTTGACCCAGGCCACCACGTCGGCGACGACGGGGATCGGGATGTCCTGCGGGATGACGGTGATCCCGCCGCGGCGGGCCACCGTCTCGGCCATCCGCTTGCCGGCGATGGCGGTCATGTTGGCGACGACCAGCGGGAGCGTCGCCCCGGTGCCGTCGGAGGTGGCCAGGTCGACGTCGTAGCGACTGGCGACCGCGGAGTGGCGCGGGACCATGAACACGTCGTCGTAGGTCAGGTCGTGGCCGGCGGTGTCGTGGAGGAACTGCACTGGCAGCAGTCTACGCAGCGGTGCCGGGCAGCCTCTTCGGCCGCAGCCCGACGTCGGCGAGCTCGAGGGCGGCGAGGCGTCGTACGACCTCCGGGTCCCGGGCGCGCCACGCGCCGGCCGGGTCGTCGCTGACCCGCGCCAGCACCCGCATCGGCTGGTGGGCCAGGGCTCGCAGGGCGAAGAGGTCGAGGTCCTCCTGCGCGTCGATGAACCGCGCGCCCGCGGTCGCCTCGCGGACGAAGCGCCACCGGATCGGCAGGTGGATCGCCGCCGCGATGAGGATCGGGATGAGGGCGACGGAGAGCCCCAGCAGGAGCGCGAGCCGCTCGACGGCGTCGACCGTGTCGCGGCCCGCCGCCGCCAGTCCGTCGGAGGCGTCGGCGGCCCTGTCGAAGGGGACCTCGAGCTCGTCGCCGACCAGCGGTGCGTCGCCGAGGCGGCCACCCGCGTCGCGGAGCTGCTCGGCCATCGACGTCGCGGCCGAGTCGGTCTGGCGGGCCGGCGCGGCGAGCTCCATCGTGCCGTCGTGCACCGCCGCGCCGATCCAGACCCAGAGCACCAGCCACACCACGAAGAGCAGGTCGGCGACGACCTGCAGCGTGCGACGTACGGGGGTGTCCGCGAAGAGCTTCATGTCCCCAGTCTCACGCCTGCGCGGCCGCCGCCTCCTGGAGGGCGCGCCAGGTGCGCTCGACGTCGGCGCGCGTGGTGCGCCAGCTGCCGACCGCGAGCCGGATCGCCGCGCGGCCCTCGACGGTGGTGTGGCTGAGGTAGGCCTCGCCTGAGGCGTTGACGGCCTCCATCGCGGCCATCGTCGCCTCGTCGCCGGCGCGCAGCCGGAACACGACGAGCGACAGTGCGGGCTCGGTGACCAGCTCGAAGCGCTCGTCGGCCGCGACCAGCCCGGCGACGTGGTCGGCGAGGTCGACCCCGCTGCGGATGTGGGCCCGGAGACCGTTGAGGCCGTACGTCCGCAGCACCGCCCACAGCTTGACCGCGCGGAACCGCCGGCCGAGCTGCGGGTGCCAGTCGCGGTAGTCGACGACCTCGCCGCTTTCGGTCGCGGCGTTGCGGAGGTACTCCGGGAGGATCGACAGCGCGCCGGTGAGCGCGGCCCGGTCGCGCACCCAGAACGTGCTGCAGTCGAAGGTCGTCAGGAGCCACTTGTGCGGGTTGGTGACGAACGAGTCGGCCGCCTCGACGCCCGCGAGGTGCTCGCGGTGCTCGGGGCACACGGCGGCGACGCCTGCCCACGCCGCGTCGACGTGGACCCAGACGCCCCACGGGCGCACCGCCTCGGCCACGGCGGCGATGTCGTCCATCGCGCCGGTCGACGTGCTGCCGGCGGCGACGTGCACCAGGAGCGGGCGGAGACCCGCCCCGACGTCCTCGACGACCGCGTCGTGCAGGGTGTTGACGTCCATCGCCTGCGTCGCGGGGTCGACGGCGACCGTGCGCACGGCGTCCTCGCCCAGGCCCGCCATGATGGCGGCCTTGACCAGCGACGAGTGGGCCTGCGTCGAGCCGTAGACCCGCCAGCCCGCGCCGCCGACGCCGTGACGCCGGGCCTCCCCCCCGCTGGCCCGGTGGAGCGCGGACAGCAGCGCGGTGAACGTCGCGGTCGAGGCGGTGTCCTGGATGACCCCGCCACCGGGTCCGTCGCTGCGGAACGCCACGGGCAGGCCGAGCGCCTCGGCGAGCCAGTCGAGGACGACCTGCTCGACCTCGGTGACGGCCGGGCTGGTCGCCCAGATCATCCCCTGCGCGCCGATGCCGCTGGAGAGCAGGTCGCCGAGGATCGCGGCCGGCGAGGAGTTCGCCGGGAAGTAGGCGAAGAACCGCGGGTGCTGCCAGTGGGTGAGCCCGGGCACGACGACGCGGTCGAGGTCGGCGAGCACGGCGTCGAACGGCTCGCCGTCCTCGGGCGCCGACGCCGGCAGCAGGTGGCGTACGTCCCCGGGCGCGACCTGCGCGCGGACCGGCAGGTCGTCGAGCGAGGCCCAGTAGTCGGCGATCCAGTCGATCGCCGCGTGCCCCTGGCGGCGGAACTCCTCGGGCGACATGTGCCCGGTGATCGCGTCGGACGGCTGGTCGGTCGACTCCTCTGGCATGGCCCGAAGGTACTCGGACGGGTTGGGTCGTCGTACTCAGTGGTGGTCGGGTAGTCCGACAGGTCCGCGAGCCCCGACGGACGGCGACGGTTGACCCATGACCACCACGACTCCCACCAAGAACACCAACGCCTTCTTCCTGCAGGCCGGCGTCTCCTTCGCCGTCGCCCTGCTCACGATGATCTTCGCGATCTTCTACCTGCCGGTCGACCCGTGGATCCGCGCCTTCCTGGGCCTCGGCACGATGTTCCTCACGACCTCGAGCTTCACCCTCGCCAAGTGCGTGCGCGACGCGCAGGACGACAACTACGTCGTCACCCGCCTCGACCAGGCCCGCGTCGACAAGATCCTCGCCGAGCACGACCCCTTCAAGTCCGTCGGCTGACCGACGGGACGGGCGAGTCCCGCACCCGTCGGCCTCCGCCACACCCCGTCACTTGAGCTGCGAGCTCGTCAGCCCCAGCACCCGCCGGGCCACGATGAGCTGCTGGATCTGCTGGGTGCCCTCGAAGATGTCGAGGATCTTGGAGTCGCGGGCCCACTTCTCCAGCAGCTCGGCCTCGCTGTAGCCGAGGGTGCCGCACAGCTGCACGCACGACAGCGTCACGTCGGACCCGACGCGGCCCGCCTTCGCCTTGGC
Source organism: Nocardioides renjunii (assembly GCF_034661175.1). NCBI lineage: Bacteria > Bacillati > Actinomycetota > Actinomycetes > Propionibacteriales > Nocardioidaceae > Nocardioides > Nocardioides renjunii. The sequence continues at coordinate 2,479,495 of NZ_CP141058.1, forward strand.
CATCGACGCCTCGAGCGAGTTCGGCCGGCCGTTGTCGGCCATCCAGGCGGCCTGCATCATCAGCAACCGGGCGCCCTCCCAGTCGGCCTCGAGCCGGAGGAGGGTCGCGGCCGCGGCGCTCTGGCTCTGCGCCGGCCGGTCGTGGTCGACCACCACGCCGGCCTGCTCCAGCAGGTCGCGGGTGAGGTCGAGGGAGGCGCGGGCGCACCCCACCGCCATCGCGGCGACCAGCGGGCGGGTGTTGTCGAAGGTCGCCATCGCGCCGGCGAAGCCGGACCTCGTGTCGATCTCGGGCGAGCCGAGCAGGTCCTCGGCCGGCACCCGGCAGTCGGTGAAGGTGATGGCCGCCGTGTCGGAGGCGCGGATCCCGAGCTTGTGCTCGAGCCGCTCGACCCTGAGCCCGGGGTTGTCCTTGCGGACGAGGAAGGACTTGATCGCCGCCCGGCCGAGGTCCTTGTCGAGGGTGGCCCACACCACGACGCTGTCGGCGCGGTCGCCGGAGGTGACGTAGATCTTCTCGCCGTTGATGACGTACTCGTCGCCGTCCTTGACCGCGGTGGTGGTGATGGCGGCCGAGTCCGACCCGACGCCGGGCTCGGTGATCGCCATCGCCGCCCAGGTGCCGCGGTAGCGCTCGAGCTGCTCCTCGTTGGCGACCGCCGCGATCGCGGAGTTGCCCAGTCCCTGGCGCGGCATGGACAGCAGGAGCGCCGTGTCGCCCCAGCACATCTCGGCGACGGACAGCACGGACGCCAGGTTCGCGCCGTTGCGCACCCGGCCGTCGTCGCCGGAGCCGGAGCCGGAGCCCGAGCCGGAACCAGGGCCGGAGCCGCGTCGTACGCCGCTCGCGCCGGCGCCGCCGGTGGCACCGGTCTCCGAGACGCCGTCGATGAGCGCGGCGAGCATGTCGAGCTCCCGGGGGTAGGAGTGCTCGGCGCGGTCGTACCTGCGGGAGATGGGACGCAGCATGTTCATCGCCAGCTGGTGGGCCTGGTCGATGAGCGTCGCGTGCTTGCGGGGGACCTCGAGGTCGATCATCAGACCAGCACCGCACCTTCCATCACGCCGACGGCCCGCAGGTCGCGGTACCACCGCTCCACCGGGTGCTCCTTGACGAACCCGTGGCCACCGAGCAGCTGGACGCCGTCGAGGCCGATCCGCATGCCCTTCTCGGTGCAGAGCTGGCGGGCCAGGCCGACCGCGCTCGCGACGTCGTCGCCGCGGGTGGCGCGCGAGGCGGCCTTCCAGGTCAGCAGGCGCATGGCCTGCACCTCGATGGCCATGTCGGCGACCATGAAGGCCACCGACTGCCGGTGGCTGACCGGCTCGCCGAAGGCGTGCCGCTCGTTGACGTAGTCCTTGACGTGGTCGAGCACCGCCTGGGCGGTGCCGACCGCCAACGCGCACCAGGCCAGTCGCGAGAGCCGGACGCACTCGGCGTACGCCGTGCCGTCGGTGTCGCCGAGCACCGCGTCGGCGCCGACCCGCACGCCGGTGAGGTGCAGGCGCGACAGCGCGGCGGCCCGGACGCCCATCGACGGGTCGGCCTCGACGGCGAGGCCCTCGGCGCCCGACTCGACCAGGAAGAGGGCGGGCGTGCCGTCGAGGTCGGCCGCGACGACGAACAGCTCGGCCTCCGCGCCGCGGACCACCGCGGACTTCAGGCCGTCGAGGACGTAGCCGTCGCCGTCGCGCCGGGCGGTGGTCGCCAGCGTGAACGCGTCGAAGAGGACGGCCGGCTCGGCGATCGTGAGCGCGGCGGCCGGGACGTCGTCGCCGGTGAACGCGGGCAGGTAGGTCTGCTGTTGCGCCTCGGTCCCCCACAGCCCGATGGCCGTGGCGACGGCGCCCGGGGCGAGGGCGGCGACGGCCAGCCCCATGTCGCCGTGGGCGAGCGCCTCGGCGACCAGCGTGCCGGCCATCGCCGAGCGCTCCTCCATGATGCCGCCGAGCTCCTCGGGGACGCCGAGGCCGGGCAGGCCGACCTCATGGGCCGCGGCGAGCACCGCGGCCGGCGGCGCGCAGGCCTCGTCGGCCCCGGCAGCGGCGGGGCGGAGCAGGTCGGCGGCCAGCTCGGTGGCGACGTCGACGAGCGTGGCCTCGTCGTCGGTCGGGGTGAGGTCGAAGACGCCGCGGGGCGCCGCACTGGCCGGCCGGGCGCCCGCGGTGCGCCGGCCGGTCCTGGCGAACGTACGGCCCGCCGCGGTGGCGGCCCGGAAGCCGTTGCGGGTCGTGGAGTAGACGGCCTGCTCCGCCTGCCGGCGCAGCCCCACCCGGTCCAGGAGGTCGCTCTGCGCGAGGCGGTTGACGGCCGCGACCGCGAACCCGATGGGGTCGCGGGTCTCACGGGACGACAACCCGTGTCGGCCGCCGGGGCGCAGGCTGGGGAGGAGGGACATGGCTTCAAGGTAACTGTGAGTTACACCGTTGGCCAGCGCCCCCTCCGGGCGCGGACGCCGTCGGCCCGCTGGCTAGGATCCCCCGCATGCCCGACGAGCAGCCCGACGACGTCCACGCACCCCACGGCCCCCTGCCGGAGGGCGGGACGGTCCGGGCGATCACCCGCTGGGGGACGCCCGTCATGCACCGCCCGCAGGCCTCCGTGACGACGTACGACGACGAGCTGGCCGGGCTGGCCGCCGACATGGTCGCCACGATGTACGCCGCCGAGGGTGTCGGGCTGGCCGCCTGCCAGGTCGGCGTCGACCTCGCGATGTTCGTCTTCGACTGCCCCGACGACGAGGGCGTGCGCACGGTCGGCGTGGTCTGCAACCCGGTCCTCACGCTGCCCCAGGGCAAGGACCGGAACCTCGACGAGGACGACGAGGGCTGCCTGTCGTTCCCCGGGTCCTTCGAGCCCTGCGCCCGGCCGGGCTGGGCCCGCGTGGACGGCCGGGGGCTCGACGGCGAGCCGGTCACCTTCGAGGGCGACGGGCTCCTCGCCCGCTGCCTCCAGCACGAGACCGACCACACCCTCGGGACGGTCTTCGGCGACCGGCTGTCGGCCAAGTCGCGCAAGCGGCTGGGCAAGAAGCACGACGCGGCCGCGGAGGACTACCCGCCGTCCTGGCCGGCGGAGCCCGACCATGCATGAGCTGCGCATCACCCGGGAGAACGCACGCTTCCAGCAGTGGGAGGCGCTCCTGGGCAACCGGTCCAAGCGCCACCGCAACCGGGAGTTCCTCGTGCAGGGCGTCCGGCCGATCACCCGGGCGGTCGAGGAGGGGTGGACCGTGCGGGCGCTGCTGCGCTCCGACGGCTCGTCCTCCGCGTGGGCCGACGAGCTCTGGTCGCGGGTCGACGCCGAGCACGTCACCCTCTCCCCCGACCTCCACGCCCGCCTGAGCGGCAAGGAGGAGGGCGCCGAGCTCGTCGCGGTGGTGGAGATGCCCGAGGACGGGGTGTCCCGGCTCGCGGGGACCGCCCGCCCGCACGGACCAGTGGTGGTCCTGGACCGGCCGACGAGCCCCGGCAACATCGGCGCGCTCGCCCGCTCGGCCGACGCGTTCGGCGCCTCGGCCCTGGTCGTCACCGGCCACGCCGCCGACCCCTACGACCCGCGCGCGGTGCGCGCGAGCACGGGCTCGCTCTTCGCACTGACGGTGCTGCGCGTCCCGGGCCCCGGCCCGGTGGTCGAGCACGCCCATGCCCACGGCTACCGGATCGTCGGCACCGACGAGGAGGGCAGCCCGCTCGCGGACGTCACGCTCGACGGACGGCTGATGGTCGTCGTCGGCAACGAGACCACCGGGCTGGCGTCGGGCTGGCGGGCGGCCTGCGACGAGATCGCGAGCATCCCGATGGTCGGCACCGCCTCGTCGCTCAACGCGGCCGTCGCGGGGTCCATCGTGCTCCACGAGGCCCTGCGCCGGCGCGGATGACCCGGTGGAGGCGATCCTCGACTGGGTGGTCCTGGTCATGCGCACCGTCGGCTCGCCCGGGGTCGGCCTGGCCACGGCGCTGGAGACGGTGTTCCCGCCCGTGCCGAGCGAGCTGGTGCTGCCGCTGGCCGGCTACACCGCCAGCCAGGGCCACTACGGCCTGGTCCCGGCCGTCGCCTGGGCCACCGGCGGGTCGCTGGCGGGGGCCCTCCTCCTCTACTGGCTGGGCGCCGCGTGGGGCCTCGAGCGCACCTGCGCGGTGGCCGACCGCATCCCGCTGATGCACGCCGACGACGTCCGCCGGGCCGTCGCCTGGTTCGGCCGCCACGGGCGTACGGCCGTGTTCATCGGACGCCTGGTCCCCGGCGTGCGCAGCCTGATCTCGATCCCCGCCGGCATCGACCGGATGCCGCTGCTGCGCTTCTGCGTGTTCACCACCGCCGGCAGCCTGGTGTGGAACGCCGCCCTCATCCTCGCCGGCTACGAGCTCGGCGCCCAGTGGCACGTGGTGGAGCGGTACGTCGGCGGGGTGGGCAACGTCGTCTATGTCCTGCTCGCGGTGGTGCTGGTCGTCGTGGTGGCCCGCCGGCTGCGGCACGGCGTCAGCGGCGAGCCGCGGCGTAGCACGCCACCGCATCAGCAGCCGCGACGTTGAGCGAGTCGATGCCGGCGCGCATCGGGATGGTCGCGCGGCGGTCGGCCGAGGTCTCCCACCGCGTGGAGAGCCCGTGGCCCTCCGAGCCCAGCACGAGCGCGAGCCGGTCGACGCCCGCCACGGCGTCCTCGATGGGTACCGAGTCGGCCGACAACGTCAGGGCGACGGTCGTGAAGCCGCGACCCGACAGGTCCGGCAGGGCGTCGTACCAGTCGGGCAGCCGGGTCCACGGCGTGGCGAACACCGCACCCATCCCCACCTTGACGGCCCGGCGGTAGAGCGGGTCCGCGCACCGCGGGGCCAGCAGCACGGCGTCGAAGCCGAGGGCCGCCCCGGAGCGGAACGCCGCACCCACGTTGGTGTGGTCGACCAGGTCCTCGAGCACCAGCACCGACCGCGCGCCGGCGAGCACCTCCTCGACCGTCGGCAGCGGACGGCGGTGCAGCGAGGCGAGCGCGCCGCGGTGCACGTGGAAGCCGGTCACCTGCTCGATGAGGGGCTCGGGCATCACGAAGCAGGTGCCCCCGCTCCCGGCGAGGACGTCGGCCAGCCCGTCCAGCCAGCGCGGGGCCATCAGGAACGACCGCGCCTCGTGCCCCGCCTCGAGGGCGCGACGCACCACCTTCTCGCCCTCCGCCAGGAAGAGGCCGTGCTCGGCCTCGAGGCTCTTGCGGAGCTCGACGTCGCGCAGGTCGCGGTAGTCGGCCAGGCGAGGGTCGTCGGGGTCGGTGATGTCGACGAGGTCAGCCACGGCCGTAGTGTGCCGGACGCGCCACCGCGACCACCTCGCCGATCACGATGATGGCGGGCGGGACGACCCGGTGCGCCACCAGGTCCTCGGCCAGGGCGCCGAGGGTGCTGAGCACGGTCCGCTCGGTCGGCATGGTCCCGTCGACGATCACGGCCACCGGTGTCGCCGCGGACCGGCCGCCCTCCAGCAGCGCCGTCGCGATGGCCGGCGCGTTGTCGACCGCCATCAGCAGCACGAGGGTGCCCCGCAGCCCCGCCACGGACTCCCAGGCGACCAGCGAGTCGGGGTGCCCCGGCGGGATGTGGCCGGAGATGACGGTGAACTCGTGGGCCACGCCACGGTGCGTGACGGGGATGCCGACCCGGGCCGGGACGGCGATGGCCGACGTGAGACCTGGCACCACGGTGACCGGCACGTCCGCCGCGGCGCAGGCCAGCAGCTCCTCGTAGCCACGGCCGAAGACGAAGTTGTCGCCCCCCTTGAACCGCACCACGCGCTTGCCCGCGCGGGCCCGGTCGACGATCACCGCATTGATGTGGTCCTGCGACGCGGACCGTCCCCGGGGGAGCTTGGCGACGTCGATGAGCTCCACGTCGGGGCCGAGCTCGTCGAGCAGCTCGCGCGGCGCGAGCCGGTCGGCAACGACCACGTCGGCGGAGGCCAGCGCGTGGCGGGCGGCGACCGTGGCCAGCTCGGGCTCGCCCGGTCCGCCGCCGACCAGCACGACGCCCGGGCTGCGGTCCAGCGCCTCCGAGGCGGTGAGCTGACCGTCCCGCAGCGCGGTGACGATGTCGTCGCGCAGCGACGCCGACCTGCGCGGCTCGCGGTTGCCCAGCACGCCGATGGTGACGGAGCCGTGGTGACCGACGGCGGGGGTCCACGCGGTGCCGCCGAGGGCGTCGTCGCTGCGCACGCAGAAGGTGTGGCGGCTCTCGGCGGCCGCCGCCACGCGGGCGTTGACGGCCGCGTCGTCCGTCGCGGCGACGACGTACCAGGCGCCGTCGAGGTCGGTCTCGGTGAACTCGCGCAGCACGAGCGTCAGCTCGCCGCCCAGGCCCTCGATCGCCGGGGTCACCTCCGGGCTCACCACGGTGACGTCGGCGCCGGTCGCGAGGAGGGCCGGGACGCGCCGCTGGGCGACGTGGCCGCCCCCGACGACGACGACCTTGCGGGCCTCGAGCACCAGCCCGGCGAGGTAGGGAAGGGGCTCGGCATGAGCCTCGCCAGAGGCCTCGTCGGTCCGGGTGCGACTCATGGGTGCATTGTCTCTGGCCGGGATGCGGGGGCGGTGGCTAGGTTCGCCAGATGAGCATCGAGCGACCTGTCAGCCCTGATCCGTACGACTACCTGCCGCCGACCGCGTCCTTCACCGTCACCAGCGACGACGTCACCGACGGTGCGCCGCTCAAGGACGACCAGGTGGCGCACCTGGGCAACACCTCACCCCAGCTGAGCTGGTCGGGCGCCCCCGAGGGCACCCGGTCCTACGTCATCACCTGCTTCGACCCGGACGCCCCCACGCCGAGCGGCTACTGGCACTGGTGCCTGGTCGACGTCCCGGCCGACGTCACCTCCCTCGACGCCGGCGCCGCCGCGGGCCACCTGCCGGGCGACGCCTTCCACGTCCGCAACGACGGTGGCGAGGCGGGCTTCATGGGAGCCGCCCCACCCGAGGGCGACCAGCCCCACCGCTACTTCTTCGTGGTCCACGCCGTCGGGGACGACTCGCTCGGCGTCGACGCCGACGTGACGCCCGCCGTCGTCTCCTTCAACCTCGCGTTCAAGACGCTCGGGCGCGCCGTCCTGCACGGGACCTACCAGCACTGAGCCAGCACTGAACCACCCCTGAACCACCCCTGAACCACCGCTGAACCATCGCTGACCGTGCCGAGAGGCCCGGTGGCCCGGACCGTCGCGGTCCAGACCACCGGGCCTCTTTTGCGCGTTCGGACCATGCACGAACCGTCAAGCCGTTTTGATCTGTCCTGACGGTTCTTGCGGTCGTCATATCCGAATCTTGATGAAGTTCACCGGCGTGTCCGCGCATACATCGGCGGCGTCTCGACTCTTCCCACCCCAAAGGGCTAGGGTCCCTCTCGATTGTCCGAAGATTTTCTCAAGATCCACAGCACTCCTCCGGAGGTGGATCTGCTGCTGGAGGACCGAACCGTGCGACACCCCCGCCCCCGATCGCTGATGACGAGCCTCGCGCTCGCGGCCGCCGTCCTGTGCGGCCTCCCCGCCACGGCGCAGGCCAGGACGTGGTCCGTGCCGACGAGCGTGCCGGCCTCCGCCGGCGACGCCTCCGCCCGGTCCAACGAGGGCCTCGAGGACGCGCTCATGGTGCGGATCAACGAGGCTCGCGCCCAGCACGGCCTGCGCAAGATCTGGAACTTCGACGTCTGCACCGACCAGCTCGCCGAGCGGTGGGGCGCCCGCATCGCCCGGACCGGTCTGCTCGAGCACCGGGACCAGAGCGACGTCATCCGTCGTTGCGACAACTCCTGGGCCGGCGAGACGCTCGTCCGCGGCGCCAGCCTGACACCCGACGTGATGGTCGAGCTCTGGCTCGACTCCCCCGGTCACCGCGAGATCCTCCTGAGCCCGCGCGCCCGGCGTGCCGGCGTCGCCATCACCGAGGACGCCCAGGGCCGGATGATCGGCGTCGTCAACCTGGTCCGTCACAACTGACCCACCCGTGACGCGGCACCACGCTGCCGCGCACCGCGCACGACGTACCACTCGCGAACGCGACCTGTGCCGCAGCTGCGCCCGGGTGGATGGGGCCCCGGAGGTCAGCCGCCGAGGCTGCGCAGCCGCTCGGAGTCACGCTCGGGCGACGTGAGCGGCTGCCGCTCGAGGACGAGCATGGCCCGGTCGTCGTCGCCGCGGGGCACCTGCTTGAGGACGCGCTGCGGCATGCCGGTGAAGCCGCGGGCGTCCACCGCCTGCAGGGCCACCTGGCGCAGCCAGTCGATCCCGTCGTCGAGGTCGCGGTCGGTCCTCTCGATGACCCCGTCGGTGTAGAACATCAGCGCCTCCCCGGGACGCAGCCGCCCCCTGCTCGGGGTGAACTCGGCCTCGTCGATGACGCCCAGCGCCATCCCGCGCGCGTTGTCGACCGCCCAGCCGCGCTGGCCCAGGTGCCAGTGCAGCGCGGGCGGGTGGCCCGCGCTGGTGATGGTGTAGTCACCGGTCACCAGGTCGATCTTGATGTGCACCGCCGTGGCCAGCGACTCGTCCGACTCCTGGCGGAGGAGGAAGTGGTTGGCCGCCGCCATGAGCTCGGCCGGCGGCAGGGCACCGATGAGGCCGCCGAGGGCCCCGGCGAACTGCAGCGCCTGGGGACCCACCGACGTGCCCTTCCCGCACACGTCGACCAGCGCCATCTCCAGCCAGCGGCCCTCCCGGAGGTCGGCCACGAGGAAGTCGCCGGCATAGCTGGGGCCGTTGGCGGTGATCGTCGCCGACTCCGAGCGCCACCCGTTGGGCAACGAGGGCACGACGCCCTGGCGCTGCAGCCGGTCGCGCAGCTGGGTGAGGACGGCCTCGCTGAGGGCCATCGGCAACCCGGAGCGCTGCCGGCTCGACTGGTGGATCGCCACGATGACGGCCAGCGCGAAGATCAGCAGCGCCGACGTCCGGCTCGCGGTCGCGAAGTCGCTCTCCACCGAGGTGTAGCCCGCGGCGGCGCTCAGCACCGCCACCAGCAGCAGCAGCGGCACGAACCGCAGCAGCATGGTGCCGACCATGAGGAAGAGGAACCACAGCGACACGGGCACGACGACCTCGGCCACCGCTCCGACGCCCACGGACGCCACGACGAGCGCCACGAGGAGCGTCAGCAGGAACGCCTGGCTCCCCCGTGAGCCGGTGCGCCAGCCCTCGACGCGCTGCCGGACGTACGTCGAGGTACCACGGACCACGGTTCCCCAGGCGTTCGACACCAGCGAAGGGTAGGTCGACCCCCTCGGACGGCGGGGACTAATGGGAGAACTGTTACCTGCTGGTGCTCGAGCAGCGTGTCGGGGCGGATCGGTAGGGTGCGGCCATGCCCCTGCCGCAGCAGGCCGACGTCCTCGGGCCTGACTTCCGGGTGGAGACCTTCTCCCTCCCACCGGACGACGAGGGCCCGGTCGTCGCCACCCTCGTGACGCTCGAGCCCGCGCGTCCCCACGGGCGCGCCGTCCTCCACGTCCACGGCTTCGCGGACTACTTCTTCCACGCCGAGTACGCCCGGTGGTGGGCCGACCGCGGCTACACCTTCTACGCCCTCGACCTCCGCAAGTACGGCCGGTCCCTGCGCGACCACCAGACGCCGCACTTCATCACCGACCTCGGCGAGTACTTCGGCGAGATCGACCTGGCCTGGTGGCGCATCACCCAGCGCGACGGCCACCGCGAGGTCGTCGCGTCGGCGCACTCCACCGGTGGCCTCACCATGTCGCTGTGGGCCCAGGAGCGTCGCCCGGCTGAGCTGGTGGCCATGGTGCTCAACTCCCCGTGGTTCGACATGCAGGGCCCGAAGTGGTTGCGCGGCCGCGCCGCGCGGGTCGCGCTCGAGCGCGTGGGCAGCCGCCGTCCGCTGCAGGAGATCCCGCGCCGCACCAGCGACGTCTACGGCCGGTCGCTGCACCGCGAGCACGGCGGCGAGTGGGACTACGACCTCGGGTGGAAGCCGCTGGAGTCGCGCCCGGTCCACGTCGGATGGCTCCGGGCCGTGCGCCGCGGCCACGCCCGGCTGCATGCGGGGCTGGACCTGGACTGCCCCACCCTGGTGCTGTCCTCGGCCCGGTCGTTCTTCGGCGAGCAGACGCTGGAGACCGCGACGACCCACGACATCGTCCTCGACGTCGAGCAGATCAGGCGATGGGCGTCGTCGGTGGGCCGGCACGTCACCTCGGTCGCGCTCGAGGGCGCCATGCACGACATCGTCCTGTCGCGTCCGGAGGTGCGCGCGACGGCGTACGACGTCATCGACCGGTGGCTGGCCGCATGGGTCGGGACGGGCTCGACGAGCCTCGCCTCAGACGAGCAGCACGAGCAGCGCGGCGAGGCCCACGACGGCGATCACGGCGCGTAGCAGGGCCGGCGGGAGGCGCCGGCCGACCGTCGCGCCGATCTGGCCGCCGACGACCGAGCCGAGGGCGATCAGCCCGGCGACGACCCAGTCGACGTCCGCGACGGCGATGAACACCAGCGCGGCCACGGCGTTCACGACCAGGGCGAGGACGTTCTTGGTCGCGGTGTGGCGCTGGATCGAGTCGGCCACGCCGATGCCGAGCACCGCCATGAGCAGGACGCCCTGGGCGGCGCCGAAGTAGCCGCCGTAGACACCGGTGACCGCGACGGCGGGCCACACCCACCACACGCCGTGGTCCGGGATGCCGCCGCGCGTCGCCGCCCGGGCGGCGACGCTGCGCTGGATCCACGGTCCGAGGACCACCAGCAGGACGCCGAGCGAGATGAGCGCCGGCACGATGGTGTCGAACGCCGCGGACGGCAGCCACAGCAGGAGCAGGGCGCCGACGATGCCGCCGAGCAGCGACGCCGAGCCCAGCCGGACGACCCGTGAGCGCTGGCCGGCGAGCTCGCGCCGGTAGCCGACGACCCCCGACAGGCTGCCCGGCACCAGGCCGACCGTGTTGCTCACGTTGGCCGTGACCGGGGGCACGCCGAACGCCAGCAGGGTCGGGAACGTGATCAACGTCCCCGACCCCACCACCGTGTTGATGGTGCCGGCCGCCACTCCCGCGAGGGCGACCAGCACGGCTTCGATCGGACTCACTGGCCGGCGGGTGCCCCCGGACCGGTCGCGTCGGTGCTGCCGACCGGCGGGTCGGCCGGGCCCGACAGCGGGTCGGGCTCGGTGGCCGTCGCCGCCGGGTCGATCGAGCGCGCCGTCCGGCCCGGGCGCGCTGCCCTCTCCGCTGCGGCGATCGCCTCCTGCACCGCCTCGTTGGTCGCCCGGGTCTCGGCGTCGTCCGACCCGCGGGGCAGCTGGGGCTCGGACGCGCCCATGTCCACGCGGGTGCGCGGGGTCGCGTCCCGCGGGATGCCGGCGATCTCGTGGATGGACGAGCCGAGGCCCTCCATCGCCTTGGTGATCTCGGAGGGGATGACCCACACCTTGTTGGCGCTGCCCTCGGCGATCTTCGGCATCATCTGGAGGTACTGGTAGGCGAGCAGCGACTGGTCGGGCTGGCCGTCGTGGATGGCCTGGAAGACCGTCTGGATGGCCTGTCCCTCACCCTGGGCGCGGAGGATGGCGGCCTCGCGGTCCGCCTGGGCGCGCAGGATCAGCGACTCCCGGTCACCCTCGGCGTTGAGGATGGCCGACTGCTTGTTGCCCTCGGCGGTCAGGATCGCCGACTGGCGCTGACCCTCGGCGGTGAGGATGAGCGCGCGCTTGTCGCGGTCGGCGCGCATCTGCTTCTCCATCGCGTCCTTGATCGACGGCGGCGGGTCGATCCCCTTGATCTCGACGCGGTTGACGCGGATGCCCCACTTGCCGGTGGCCTCGTCGAGCACGCCCCTCAGGCCGGTGTTGATCTCGTCGCGGCTGGTGAGCGTCTGCTCCAGGTCCATGCCGCCCACGATGTTGCGCAAGGTCGTCATGGTGAGCTGCTCGACCGCCTGGATGTAGTTGGCGATCTCGTAGGTCGCGGTCACCGGGTCGGTCACCTGGAAGTAGATGACGGTGTCGATGGACACCACCAGGTTGTCCTCGGTGATCACCGGCTGCGGTGGGAAGCTCACGACCTGCTCACGCAGGTCGATGAGGTAGCGCACCTTGTCGATGAACGGCACGACGATGTTGAGCCCGGCCGGCAGCGTCCCCTTGTACTTGCCGAAGCGCTCGACGATGCCGGCACGCGCCTGGGGCACGATGCGGACCGTCTTGGCGAGCATGACGACGACGAACAGGACGACGAGCAGGAACAGGACGAGCAAGGCTGTCGTCACTGGTCTCCCCCGATCTTGTTGTGGCGTGGTGGTGGTGTGGCGCGGTGGTGCGGCGTGGTGGTGTGCTCGCTCAGGGCTCGAGCGTGCCCACCGGGTGGACGTAGGCCGTCGCACCCTTGATCTCGAACACCTCGACGGTCTCCCCCGGGGCGATCCGCAGGTGCTCGTCGTAGGGCAGCGCGCTCCAGATCTCGCCGCCGATCTTGATCCGGCCCGGCGTCAGGCCGGTGATCTCGGCGGTCACCATGCCGCGGGTGCCGACGAGCTTGCCGTGGCCCAGGGAGAGCTCGGGTCCGCTGTGCAGGCGCTTGACGAACGCCGGGCGGACGAACGCCACCATCGCGACGGACGCACCGAGGGCGACGAGGACCTGCACGACGACGGGCAGCCCGATGAGGGCGGCGACCATGCCGACGACGGCACCGGCAGCCAGCATCGCGAGGATCAGGTCCAGGCTGAACATCTCGGCGACGCCGAGCGCGATCGACAGCGCCAGCCAGGTCTCCCAGAGATGGTCGCGGATCCAGTCCATGGCTCGACCCTATCCAGTCAGGTGGAGGACGGGCGGTGGGCCGGCCGACGCCGCGCGGCGAACCTGTCGTCGGCGCGGCTGAGCAGCAGCGGCATGCCGAACGTCTCGGACAACGTCTCGGCGGTGACGACGTCCTCCACCGGTCCCGAGTCGACCACCCGGCCGTCCCGCAGCAGGAGGGCGTGGGTGAATCCCGGCGGGATCTCCTCGACGTGGTGGGAGACGAGGACGGTGGCCGGCGAGTCGGGGTCGAGGGCGAGCTCGGACAGCGTCGCGACGAGGTCCTCCCGGCCGCCGAGGTCCAACCCGGCGGCGGGCTCGTCGAGGAGCAGCAGCTCGGGGTCGGTCATCAGCGCCCGGGCGATCTGCACCCGCTTGCGCTCGCCCTCGCTGAGGGTGCCGAACGTGCGGTCCGCGAGGTGGCTCGCGCCCATCTCGCCCAGCAGCTCGCGGGCCCGGTCGTGGTCGAGGTCGGCGTAATCCTCGCGCCACCGGCCCACCACGCCGTAGGACGCCGAGACCACCACGTCGAGGACGTGCTCGCTGCGCGGGATGCGGTCGGCGAGCGCGGCGCTGGTGAGACCGATCCGCGGGCGGAGGTCGAAGACGTCCGTGGTGCCGAGCACCTCGTCGAGGATGCCCGCGACGCCGGAGGTCGGGTGCAGCTGTGCGGCGGCCACCTGCAGCAGGGTCGTCTTGCCGGCGCCGTTGGGGCCGAGGACCACCCAGCGCTCGTCCTCCTCGACCTCCCAGGACACGTCGTCGAGCAGCAGCGACTGCCCACGCCGCACCGTGACCCCTGCGAACTCGATGACGGCGACCACGGCCTCACCCTATCCAGCACCGGTCGCGTCGCCGGCCCTGACACGGCGGGGCCGGCACGGCGAGTAGCCTCGCCCCCGATGTCGTCCTCATCGCCCGGTCCGGGCACCGGCCTGCCGCACGCGGCGACCCTGGCGTGGTGGCTCACGGCCTGGCTGCGCGGCCACGAGCAGACCGACCACGTCCTCGACGCGCTCGCCGACGACGTGCACCTCATGGCGGGCGGGTCGGCGCTGGACCTGCTCACCCACTCGCGCGGGACCGGGGCGTCGTACGCCGGCCTGGCCCTGCCGGTCGAGGGCGACCTGCTGGGACTGGGCGGCCCGCGCGACTTCAACGCCGCGGCGCTCGAGGCGGGGCAGGCCGTCGTGGTCGGCGACCTCGGCCTGGTGCCCCTCGAGCAGGGCGAGACCGTCCAGTGGCAGGCGCTCCCCGCCGCGCGCCGACAGCTCCCCGACGTCGGCGAGGCCGACCGGTCGCTGCGCGAGACGCTCCTCCGCGCCGCCGGGGACCTCGCGGACCTCGACGTGGCGCGCTGGCGACCGGAGGCGGCCGACGCGCTGATGAACCTGCACCGCCGTCCGGCCCTCGACGCACCGCTCGGCACGCCGCCGCGCTGCGTCGACCTCGCGGCCCGGGGGCTCCAGGCGTGGGCCATCGTGGACCTCGCCCTCGCGGACGACGGCGGGGCGCTGTCGTCGTACGAGGTCGAGCAGCGCCGCGGGCTCCTGCAGCCGCTGGGGCGGGCGGCGCGGCGCGCGGTCGTCGCCGCCTGCTCGCCCGAGGTGTGGCCCGACCGGTGACGGCTCACCGGTGACCGGCCGGGCCGGTCAGGTCGGCCGTCAGGCCGAGGCCCACACCCCGAGCACGTTGCCGCTCGGGTCGGTGAACTCGAAGCGCCGACCGCCGGGGAACTCGTAGGGCCCCGCGGCCACGGTGCCGCCCGCCGCCTCGACGGCCGTCACCGTGGCGTCGAGGTCGTCGGAGAAGAGCAGCACGAGCGGTCCGCCCGGACCGGGCGTGCCGGTGGCGTTGAGGCCGCCGACCTCCCCGTCGCCCGAGGCCGCGCGGATGCCGGAATAGGTGGGCCCGTAGTCGTTGAAGGCCCAGCCGAAGGCCTGCTCGTAGAACGAGCGGGCGACGGACAGGTCGCTGACGTTGATCTCGACGTAGTCGATGGTGTGGTGGACGCTGGTCATGGCCCGACGCTAGGGCGGGGCACCGACAGTCACCACCGAGGTGCGGACGCCGGGGCCGCGGTCAGCCGCCGTACTGCCCGGAGCCGTAGGGGGCGGCCGGCGGGGGCGGCGGGTAGCCGCCGGCGGCTCCCGCGTGCTTGGGGTTCGGTCCCCACTGGTTGTCCGGCTTGGAGTCGGTGCAGAACCAGACGATGAGGATGATCCAGCCGATGAGCGGGATGAGGCCGAGCAGGATCCACCAGCCGCTCCGGCCGGTGTCGTGCAGGCGCCGCACGCCGACCGCCAGCGAGGGCAGGAGCAGGGCCAGCGCACCGAGGGTGTTGAACAAGCCGCCGGTGCTGTCGTCGTAGCCGGTGCCGAGGATCGCGTCGAGGATGCTCGTGACGATCCCGACGAGGAAGTTGAACAGCGCGAAGTACCAGTACTCCGAGCGGCGTGCCCGCCCCGAGAAGTCGACGTACTTGGACAAGCACGTGCGGACCGCTGTCATGAAGTCCATCTGTTCCCCCTGGTGGTGGGCGGCGCCTGGGACGCACCGCGACGTGAGCAACGTAGGGCAGCGACGGCTCCCCCGGCCAGCACCGGAGCCGGAGCGGCGTCGCCGAGCCCGGTGAGCGGACGGCGAGGACGCTAGACGCGTGAGCGGGGATAGCCTTCGTCGCACCATGGAAGACGAGCCGAAGACCCTGCTGGTCACCCTCACGGGCAAGGACCGGCCCGGCGTCACCTCGGCGATCTTCGCCGCGCTCGCCGCAGCGCACGTCGAGGTCATCGACATCGAGCAGATCGTGCTCCGACGCCGGCTGGTGCTCGGCATCCTCGTCACCGCGCCGCGGGACTGGAAGAAGCTGCGCGACGTCATCGAGCGGACCGCGGCCGAGCTCGACATGACCGTCGACGTCGACCGGGGGGCCGGCGACAACCGGAGCCGGCGCGGCGAGCGGTCCCACATCACGATCATCGGCCACCCGCTGAAGGCGTCCGCGATGTCGGCGATCGCCGGCCGCATCGCCGACTCCGGCGCCAACATCGACAAGATCGAGCGGATGGCGCGCTACCCCGTCACCGCGATCGAGCTGCACGTCTCCGGTGCCCCGGCCGACACGCTGCGACCGCTGCTGGCGGTCGAGGCGGTCAAGCAGGGCATCGACCTCGCCGTGCAGCGCGACTCGCTGCACCGGCGCGGGATCCGGCTGATCGTCATGGACGTCGACTCCACGCTCGTGCAGGGCGAGGTCATCGAGATGCTCGCCGCGCACGCCGGCCAGGAGGCCGAGGTCGCCCGCGTCACCGAGGCGGCGATGCGGGGCGAGCTCGACTTCGAGCAGTCGCTGCGCGAGCGGGTCGCGCTGCTCGAGGGCGTGCCCGCGTCGGCGCTCGACGAGGTGTACGACTCCATCGTCCTGGCGCCCGGGGCGCGCACGATGGTGCGGACCCTGCGGCGGCTGGGCTACCGGTTCGCGATCGTCTCGGGCGGCTTCACGCAGGTCACCGACCGCCTCGCGGCCGACCTCGGCATCCACTTCGCGCGCGCCAACGAGCTCGAGATCGTGGACGGCCACCTCACCGGTCGCATCCTCGGCGAGGTGGTGGACCGGGCCGGCAAGGCGACGGCGCTGCGCGAGTTCGCCGCGGAGGTGGGCGTGCCGCTCGACGCGGTCATCGCCATCGGCGACGGCGCCAACGACCTCGACATGCTCAACGCGGCCGGCCTCGGCATCGCCTACAACGCCAAGCCGATGGTCCGCGACGCCGCGGACACCGCTGTCAACGTCCCCTACCTCGACGCGATCCTCTACCTGCTCGGCATCTCCCGCGAGCAGATCGAGGACGCCGACGCGGCCGCCGGCATCGTCACCCCGGCTCCCCCGCTGCCGGGCTGACCCCGACGGCGACGCGTCCGCTGACGTCCTCGTCGACGACCACGTCGACCAGCAGGCCGGCGCCCTGCATCGCCGCGGCGGTCAGCGGCGCCTGGTGCGCGCTGGTCTCCACGAGCAGCACCCCTCCCGGCGCCAGCCAGTCGCGGGCGCCGGCGGCGAGCCGCCGGTGGACCTCCACCCCGTCCCCTCCGCCGTCCAGCGCGGCGTGCGGCTCGTGGTCGCGGGCCTCGGGCGGCATGTCACCGATCCGGTCCGTGGGGACGTAGGGGGCGTTGGCGGCCAGCACGTCGACGCGCCCGCGCAGACGCGGGGGCAACGCCTCGAAGAGGTCGCCGAGGTGGACCCGGGCGCCCGGCGCGTTGAGACGCGCGCAGGCCAGCGCCTCCCGGCTGACGTCGGCGGCGTGCACCTCGACCGCACCCTCGACCGCACCCTCGAGACAGGCGGCGACCGGGGCCACGCCGCAGCACATCTCCACCACGACGACCGGCGCTCTCCCGGAGTGCTCGCGGGCCGCGACGTGCGCGAGGGTCGTCCGCGCCAGCAGCTCGGTGCGACGCCGCGGGACGAACACCCCGGGCGCCACGGCGAGGCGGCGCCCCAGGAAGGCGGCCCACCCCAGCACGAGCTCGAGCGGCTCGCCGGCGACGCGTCGCCCGACGAGGGCGTCGAGCTCCGCAGCCGACACCGCGGCCTCCCCGAGCAGGGCGGCCTCCTCCTCGGCCCACACGCATCCGGCCGCCCGCAACCGGGCGACGACAGCGGGACCGGTCACGCGTCCCCGGCGTGGAAGGCCTCGAGGCGACCCGTTCCCGGGCCCAGCTCGCTCCACGGTCCGCTGACGACGAACACCGCGACGGCGCCCGGCGGGAAGCCGCGCGTGAGCATGCCGGTCGTCGCCTCGTCGTCGCCGTCACCGTCGTCGAGCAGCTCCGCGAGCGACGCCATCGTCGGGTTGTGGCCGACGGCCACGAGGGTCGTCGTGGCCGGGTCGGTCTCGCGGAGCAGGTCGAACGCGGAGTCGGCGCTGGCGGCGTAGAGGCCCGCCGAGAGCCCCGGTCGGCAGTCCCAGCCGGCGGCCGCCGCGACCTCCTCCCACGTCTGCCGGGTGCGCAGCGCGTCGGAGACGAGGGCGGCGTCCGGCTCCACGCCCTGCTGGGCGAGCCAGCGACCGGCACCCTCGGCCTCGGCCCGGCCGCGGTCGGCGAGGGCGCGGTCGTGGTCCGACGCGGCCATCCCCTCCGCCTTCGCGTGGCGCATGACCACCAGCCTCCGCGGCCCGCCGCCCGATCGCTCCTGCGCTGGCTCCTGCATGGGTCCACCTTTCCAGCCGCTAGCCTGCCTGTCATGCCCAGGGGACCGCTCATGATCATCGGTGGCGCCGAGGACAAGGTGCGCAAGCCCACCATCCTCAAGCACTTCGTCGCCCTGGCCGGAGGCCCGGACGCGCGCATCGCCGTGATCCCCACGGCGTCCTCGCTCGGGCGCGAGGTCGTCGACGTCTACGACGCGCTGTTCACCAAGTTCGGCGCCGCGCACGTGGACGCCGTACGCCCCGAGTCGCGCGACGAGGCGCAGGACGCGGCACTGGTGAAGGTCCTCGACGAGGCCACCGCGGTGTTCATGACGGGCGGCAACCAGCTCAAGCTGTCGGCCATCGTGTGCGGCACGCCAGTGGGCGACGCGATCCTGCGCGCCCACGAGCGCGGGGCCGTCGTCGCGGGCACCTCCGCGGGTGCCAGCATCCAGTCCTCGCACATGGTCGCCTTCGGCGTCGGAGGGGCCACGCCCAAGCAGCGAATGACGCAGGTGGCGGCGGGACTCGGCCTCGTCCAGGACACCGTCATCGACCAGCACTTCGACCAGCGCAACCGCTACGGCCGGCTGCTGATGATCGTCGCGCAGAGCCCGCAGCTGCTGGGCATCGGTGTCGACGAGGACACCTGCGGCCTCGTCGAGGACGTCGACGGCGACCTGGTCATGCGCGTGCTCGGCAAGGGCGCGGTCACGGTGTTCGACGGGTCGCGGATGGTCTCCAACGCCTACGAGGCCACCCGCTCCTCCCCCCTCCTGGCCAGCGGGGTGGTGTTCCACACCCTGCCGGAGGGCGTCGTGTTCAACCTGACCACCCGCTCCCTGGTGGCGCGCGAGGCGGCCGTCGCCCAGGAGGACGCCGAGGAGCTGGCCGAGGCCGGCCGCGACCTGCGCCAGCTCGCCCGCGACATCGCGGCCGCCGACGCCGCCCCGGCAGCGATCCGCCGCCGGCTCAAGCTGCGCCGCTCGTCCCCGCGGCCCGGAACCACCTCCACCCCCGACCCGCAGGAGGACCCGACCCATGAGTGAGCGCCCCACCCCCGACCTCGAGATCGCCGAGACGCGCGTCTACCGCGGCGCCAACGTCTGGTCCTACGACAAGTCGATCCACCTGGTGGTGGACCTGGGCTCGCTCGAGCAGTTCCCGACCAACACCCTCCCGGGCTTCTCCGACGACCTGGTCGCGATGCTGCCGGGCCTGCGCGAGCACTCCTGCTCCCGGGGGCGGCGCGGCGGCTTCGTCGAGCGGCTCAACGAGGGCACCTGGCTCGGCCACGTCGCCGAGCACGTCGCCCTCGCGCTGCAGCAGCTGGTCGGCCACGACATCCGCCGCGGGAAGACCCGGCAGGTCAAGGGGCAGCCCGGCCGCTACAACGTCATCTACGGCTACGTCGACGAGAACGTCGGCCTCACCGCCGGCCGCCTGGCCGTCCGGCTGGTCAACCACCTCGTCGAGGGCGACCCCGACTTCGACTGGGAGACCGAGCGCGACGACTTCATCCGCCGCGCCGAGCGGACGGCGTTCGGCCCCTCCACGCAGGCGATCGTCGACGAGGCGGTCTCGCGCGACATCCCCTGGATCCGGCTCAACCAGTACTCCCTCGTCCAGCTCGGCCAGGGCGTGCACGCCAAGCGGATCCGCGCCACCATGACCTCGGAGACGTCCTCCATCGCGGTCGACATCGCCTCCGACAAGGACCTCACCACCAAGCTCCTCGGCGCCGCCGGGCTGCCGGTGCCCAAGCAGGAGTCCGTGCGCACCGAGGACCAGGCGGTGGCCGCCGCACGGCGGATCGGCTACCCCGTCGTGCTCAAGCCGCTGGACGGCAACCACGGCCGCGGGGTCTGCCTCGACCTGCAGGACGAGGCCGACGTACGCGCCGCGTTCCCGATCGCCGAGGGGCAGTCGCGCCGCGGCAACGTCATCGTCGAGTCGTTCGTGACCGGCAAGGACTACCGCTGCCTCATCATCGACGGCCGCATGGTCGCCATCGCCGAGCGGGTGCCCGCCTCGGTGACCGGCGACGGAACCTCCACCGTCGAGCAGCTCGTCGACCTCACCAACGCCGACCCCCGGCGCGGCGTCGGCCACGAGAAGGTCCTCACCCGGATCAAGGTCGACGACGCCGCGCTCGAGGTGCTCGCCGACCAGGGCCACTCGCTGGACTCGGTGCCCGCCGAGGGCGAGATGGTCAAGCTCGCGCTGACCGGCAACATGTCGACCGGCGGCATCTCGATCGACCGCACATTCGAGGCCCACCCCGAGAACGTCGAGATCGCCGAGGAGGCCGCCCGCATGGTGGGCCTCGACATCGCCGGCATCGACTTCATCTGCCCCGACATCACCGAGCCCGTGCGCGAGGCCGGCGGGGCCATCTGCGAGGTCAACGCGGCCCCGGGCTTCCGGATGCACACGCACCCGACGATCGGCGAGCCGCAGTTCATCGCCAAGCCCGTCGTCGACATGCTCTTCCCGCCGGGCGCCCCGTCGCGGATCCCGATCGTGGCCGTCACCGGCACCAACGGCAAGACCACCACGAGCCGGATGATCAGCCACATCTTCAAGGGCATGGGCCGCAAGGTCGGCATGACCTCCACCGACGGCGTCGTGATCGACGAGCGCCTCGTCATCCGCGCCGACGCGTCGGGGCCGCGCTCGGCACGGATGGTGCTGCAGAACCCGCGCGTCGACTTCGCCGTCTTCGAGGTCGCCCGCGGCGGCATCCTCCGCGAGGGTCTCGGCTACGAGCGCAACGACGTCGCGGTCGTGCTCAACGTCCAGCCCGACCACCTCGGCCTGCGCGGGATCGACACCGTCGAGCAGCTCGCGGACGTCAAGGCCGTCATCGTCGAGGCGGTGCCGCGCGACGGGCACGCGGTCCTCAACGCCGACGACCCGCTCGTGCGTGAGATGCGGCGGCGCTGCTCGGGCCAGGTCGTGTGGTTCTCCATGGAGGAGCCCGGCAGCGAGGTGCGCGACATGATCGACGCCCACTGCCGCCGCGGCGGCAAGGCCATCGTCCTCAACCCCACCGAGCGTGGCGAGATGATGGTCGTCCAGCACGGCCGCCGCGAGATGCAGCTGGCCTGGACCCACCTGCTGCCCGCGACCTTCAGCGGCCGGGCGCGGATGAACGTGCAGAACGCCCTCGCCGCGGCGGCGGCCGCCTTCGCCGCCGGTGCGCCGCTGCACGACATCCGCCAGGGCCTGCGCACGTTCTCGACCAACTACTACCTCTCCCCCGGCCGCCTCAACGAGGTCGAGGTCAACGGCGTCAACGTGATCGTCGACTACTGCCACAACGCGCCGGGCATGAAGATGCTGGGCGACTTCGTGGACCGCGTCGGGGAGTCCCTGGAGTCCTCGCACGACCTGGCCCGTCCGTCGCGGATCGGCATCATCGCCACCGCCGGCGACCGGCGCGACCAGGACATGCGCGAGCTCGGCCACATCGCCGCGCAGCACTTCGACGTCTGCATCGTGCGCGAGGACGTCGCGCTGCGCGGGCGCGAGCGCGGCGCCACCGCCAACCTGGTGCTCGACGGCCTACGCACCGCGATGGACGAGGGGGCGCGCTGCAAGCAGGTCGAGCTGTGCCTCGACGAGATCGAGGCCGTGCGGCACGCGATGAGCCGCGCCAACCGCGGCGACCTGGTCGTCGTGTGCGTGGACAAGCACGCCGAGGTCATGTCGGAGCTGGAGAACTGGTCCGACGTGGCGCAGGCCGGCTCCGTGGGCAACCCCGACGCCCCCTCCGCCGATCCCGACTACTCGCCCCAGGCGACCGACGCGTGACGGCGGCCTGAGTGCGGCTCCTCGACCTCTCCGACCTGCCCCACCGCCCCATCGAGGCCCACGGCAGCCGCGGCTTCTCGGTGGGCGCCTTCGGGATCAGCGCAGACGCGCACCTGATCGCCGTCAGCCTGGCGGCGGGCGGCACCATCGGCCGCCACCCGGCCGCCGGACGCCAGCTGCTGGTCGTGCTCTCCGGCGAGGCCGAGGTGAGCGGCGCCGAGCTGACCGTACGACGGATCGGCCCCGGCCAGGCCGCCGTCTGGGAGCCCGGCGAGGTGCACGAGACGCGCTCGCCGTCGGGCATGTCGGGCCTCATCGTCGAGGGTGACCTCGACATCGGCGCGCCCGGCGAGCAGGTCGACCCCGGGGACGTCTGAGTCGTCAGGCTCCGCTCACGGGGGCCGGGACGGCGGCCGCGCGCACCTTGCGCGACAGGACCTCCGGGGTGTCCGGGGCGCCGTCGTGCACGGCGAGCCAGTCGTACGCCTCCTGCCGCTCCGCGTGGCACATCAGTCCCACGACGTCGCCGGGCCGGGCCTGCGCGACGAGCGCGGCGAGGCACTCCACCTCCGTGCGGTGGGTCTCGATGTCGGTGACACCCACGCGGGCGGCACCGGCCCGGAGCAGGACGTCGATCTCCTCCATGGTGCGGCCGCGGAGGTACCACTCCTTGTGCCCGATGGCGACCACGTCGCTGCCCTTCGCACCGATCTCGCCGAGCGCGTCGATGAGCTCGTCGGTCCGGTCACCCACGGCACCGAGGCCGAGCAGCAGGCGTGCGCCGGGGCGGCGTACGCCCGCCATGATCTCGAGCAGCGCCTCGAGGCCGGCCTCGTTGTGGGCGAGGTCCATGACGACGGAGACCTCGCCGGGGAGCGAGAAGAAGTTCATCCGCCCCGGGTTGTGCTCGGCGTCCGGCCGGAACGACCGCAGGCCCTCGACCACGTGCTCCCGGGCCAGCCCGATGGCCAGGGCGGCCGACGCCGCGGCGAGGGCGTTCTCGATGTTGAAGCGGGACAGCCCGGCCAGGGTCATCGGCACGTCGACGAGCTCGACGAGCGGGTCCGGGTCGGCCCCGGGCACCAGGACGGTGACCCAGCCGTCGATGACCGTGGTCGCGCGGCCCCCGCTGCCGAGCACGTCGCGCACGGCGGGCGAGTCGGGGTCGCGGCTGAAGACCCAGGGCTGGGCGACGATGACGGACCGCATCGCGAGGACGCGGGGGTCGTCGCCGTTGAGCACGGCCCAGCCGTCGCGGCGGGTGATCCGCGGGACCACCGACTTCACCTCGGCGAGCTGGTCGACGGTGTCGATGCCCTGCAGCCCGAGGTGGTCGGCGGTGACGTTGGTGACCACGGAGACGTCGTTGCGGGTGATCCCGATGCCCTTGAGCAGGATGCCGCCGCGGGCGGTCTCGGTGACCGCGAGCTGGACCCCGTCGAGGCCGAGGGCGCGGGCCGCGCCGGACGGGCCGGAGTAGTCCCCCGCTTCGACCAGCAGGCCGTCGCGGTAGATGCCGTCGGTGTTGGACCAGCCGACCACGAGCCCGCTGGTGCGGGCGACGTGGGCGATCATCCGGCTGGTGGTGGTCTTGCCGTTGGTGCCGGTCACCGCCACCACGGGGATGCGGGGCGTGATCGTGGCGGGACGAGTGCCCCTCTCCGCGGTGGCGACCTCCTGCGCGGCGGCGCTCACCGCCGCCTCCACGTCGCCGGTCGTCAGGGCGTCGAGTGCGTGCGCGACCGCCTCGCCGAGCGCGCGGGCCCGGCCGCGGTTGCGCCACGGGTAGGCGACGACGAGCACTTCGGGGTCGGAGGTCGGGCGGACCCGCACCGCGAGCCGCCGGGTGCCGGCCTCACCCGCGATGGCGCGGACCAGCCGCTCGACGGCGCGCAGGGCGAAGCGCTGGCGGAAGCCCGAGCCGGCCGCACCGGGGCGGGTGGTGCGCAGCCCGATGCGGCGGGCCAGGCGCAGCACGGTGTCGTCGCCGGCCTCGGTGATCGTCGAGACGTCGAGGGTCAGCTTCACCGCGGCGCGCGGGAAGTAGAGGTTGGGGCCTTCGAGGACGCGCAGCTCGACGAGTGAGGTCACCGGGGGAAACTACCGAACCGGCGAGCGCCTCCTACAGGCCCATCGCGTGGAAGCCGCCGTCGACGTGGACGATCTCGCCGGTGGTCGCTGGGAAGAAGTCGCTGAGCAGCGCGCACACCGCCTGCGCCGTCGGCCGGTGGTCGGTCTCGTCCCACCCCAGCGGGGCGCGGTCCTTCCACGACGACTCGAGGTCCTCGAACCCCGGGATGGCCTTGGCGGCCAGCGTCTTGAGCGGTCCGGCCGACACGAGGTTGCAGCGGATGCCGTCGGGGCCGAGGTCGCGGGCGAGGTAGCGGGAGGTGTTCTCCAGCGCCGCCTTCGCCACGCCCATCCAGTCGTACGCCGGCCACGCGGTGGTGGCGTCGAAGGTGAGCCCGACGATCGACCCGCCCTGCGACATCAGCGGCCTGGTGGCCACGGCCAGCGACTTGAGGGAGTAGGCGGAGACCTGGACGGCCTGCGCCACGTCCTCCCAGGGGCCCTCCATGAACTTGCCGCCGAGCAGCGTCTCGGGGTTGCCGTAGGCGATGGAGTGGACCACGCCGTCGAGGCCGTCGACGTGCTCGCGCACCTGGTCGGCCAGCCCGGCGAGGTGGTCCTCGTCGGTGACGTCGAGCTCCAGGACCGGCGGCTCCTGCGGCAGCCGCCTGGCGATGCGCCGGGTGATGCCGAGCGCCCGGCCGAAGTTGGAGATCAGCACCGTGGCGCCCTGCTCCTGCGCGACCTTCGCGGTCGCGAAGCCGATCGAGCTGTCCATCGTCACGCCGGCGACGAGGATGCGCTTGCCGTCGAGGATTCCCATGTGCGTGTGTCCCTTCGTGTGCGTGCTGGCGTGCGTGCGGGCTGCGTGGGGCGGGTGGTCAGTGGCCCATGCCGAGGCCGCCGTCGACGGGGATGACCGCACCCGTGACGTACGCCGCCCCGTCGGAGGCCAGCCACGTGACCGCCGATGCCACCTCGGTCGGCGACGCGTAGCGGCCCAGCGGCACCTGCGCCTTGATCGCGGCTCGCTGCTCGTCGGTGAGGACGTCGGTCATGTCGGTCTCGACGAAGCCGGGCGCCACGACGTTGGTGGTGATCGAGCGGCTGCCGAGCTCGCGGGCGAGCGAGCGGGCGACGCCGACGAGGCCCGCCTTGGAGGCGGCGTAGTTGACCTGACCGGCCGAGCCGAGGAGCCCGACCACCGACGAGATGAGGATGATGCGACCGCGGCGCTGGCGCAGCATCCCCTTCGCGGCGCGCTTGGCCAGGCGGAAGGTGCCGGTGAGGTTGGTGTCGATCACCGACGACCAGTCCTCCTCGCTCATCCGGAGCAGCAGCGTGTCCTTGGTGATCCCGGCGTTGGCGACGAGCACCTCGACCGGGCCGTAGGCCTCCTCGACCTGGGCGAAGGCCGCCTCGACGGCCGCGCCGTCGGTGATGTCGCAGCGCACGTCGAGCGCCCCGTCGGGCGCACCGCCGTTGCGGGTCGTCACGGCGACGCGGTCACCCTGGGCCAGGAACGCCTCGGCGATCGCGCGGCCGATGCCGCGGTTGCCGCCGGTGACCAGGACGGTGCGGGGAGTGGACTCGGAAATGTCGCTCACGCCTTCCGACGCTAGTGATTACCGGGGGGTAGGCGGAATCCCACGGTCGGGCTCACTCGTCCTCGAGGCGGAAGCCGACCTTCATCCCGACCTGGAAGTGCTCGACCACCCCGTCCTTGGCCTGGCCCCGGATCTGGGTCACCTCGAACCAGTCGATGTGGCGCAGGGTCTTGCCTGCGCGCTCGATGCCGTTGCGGACGGCCTGGTCGATGCCGTCGGGCGAGGTGCCGACGATCTCGGTGACGCGGTAAGTGCGGTTGGTCATGGTGTCCTCCTGCTGTCGGATGCGTGCCGGATGTGTGACGGTGCCGGCGGTCCCCCGCGACCGCCTGGACGGGTGGTCCGTTGAGGGTAGCGACGTAGACTCGGAGACATGGCCAAGCCCGAAGCCGTACGCATCACGACGGCTCGCAGCAGCGCCGCCGACGACATGCGATCTCGCCAGCGGCGCTACGCCGTGTCCATGACCATCCGACTGGTCTGCTTCATCGCCGCCGTCGCCGTGGGACCCGGCCCGCTGCGCTGGGTGCTCGTCGCCGCCGCCGTCTTCCTGCCGCTCTTCGCGGTCGTCGCCGCCAACGCCAACGACCAGCGCGACGACGGATTCCGACTGCCGGCCTCCCCCGGGACGCACGAACTGACGGCGCGGGACGACGAGGACTGAGGAAGAGAAATCGCCTGAATTGGCCCCTCCGGAGGTTTGGTTTTCACCCACCGCCGTGGCAGGATCGCTCACGCGAACGCAGCATCCCCCGTCTGCGCTCGCACTCGAGGTGCCGGACAGCTCCCCCCCGTGGCTGTCCGGCACCTCTACTTTTCTCCCCTCCCCTGCCAGCCGCCCGTCGTCACCCCGGAGGTCCTGCGTGGAGCTCGACCGCGACATCTGCTCCGCCAAGGGATGCCAGGCCGACGCCGCGTGGGACCTGCAGTGGAACAACCCGAAGATCCACACGCCCGAGCGGCGCAAGTCGTGGCTCGCGTGCGACGAGCACCGGTCGTCGCTGTCCGACTTCCTCGGGGCCCGAGGGTTCCTGAAGGACGTCGTGCCGCACCGGCCCGTCGCCGACGGCACGCCCGGGTAGATCCGCCCGCGCGGGGAACTGGGGGCCATGGTGGACAGCGACCTTCGCAGCACGACCGACGCCTGGGGCGTCCAGCACCGGTGGATCGACGCGGACGACGTGCCGCACCGGGTCTCCGAGGACACGGTCAGGCGCCTGCGCGACGTCATCGGCGTGCCGCCCGACGACCTCGAGCAACGCGCTCCGCTCGTCACCAGGCCCGGCCGCGACCTCGGCCTCGGCGCGGCGGTCGTCACGTGCGAGGACGGCACCCGGTGGGAGCTGGACGGGCCGCTGCCCGACGACATGCCGCTCGGCTACCACCGCGTGCGGGCCGGCGACGGACCCGAGCGGTTGCTCGTCGTGTCCCCCGGTCGCTGCTGGCTCCCCGACGAGCGGACGTGGGGCTGGGCGGTCCAGCTGTACGGCGCCGGCTCCGCCGCGAGCTGGGGCATCGGCGACCTCGGCGACCTGCGGACGCTCCGCGAGTGGACCGAGCGGGAGGGCGGCGGCTTCCTGCTGGTCAACCCGCTCCACGCCGTGGCCCCCACCCTGCCGCTCGAGGCGAGTCCCTACCTGCCGGCCACCCGGCGCTTCCGCAACCCGGTCTACCTCCGCGTCGCGGAGGTCCCCGGACACTCGGCCGCGGACGTCGACGCCGACGCGGTGCGTCGTACGGCGCAGTCGGACCTCGTCGACCGCGACGCGACGTGGGAGCTCAAGCGGGCGGCGCTGCACCGCGCTCACCAGCGCAGCGGCGGAGCCGACGGCGACCCGGCCTTCTCCACCTGGCGCGCGGAGCGGGGTCCGGCCCTCGAGGAGTTCGCGACGTGGTCCGCGCTGGCCGAGGAGCACGGACCCGACTGGCACACGTGGCCGGTCGGCCTGCGCCGCCCCGACGGCGAGGACGTCGCCGACTTCCGGCGTACGCACGAGGAGCAGGTGGGCTTCCACGCCTGGCTGCAGTGGCAGCTCGACGTGCAGCTGCGCGCGGCCACCGGCGACCTGACGGTCATCCAGGACCTGCCCATCGGCGTGTCCGGCGGCGGTGCCGACGCATGGGCCTGGCAGGAGGGACTCGCGCAGGGCATCACCGTCGGCGCCCCGCCCGACGCGCTCAACACCCTCGGCCAGGACTGGGGATCGCCGCCGATGGTGCCGTGGCGGCTGCGCCTGGCCGACTACGCGCCGTTCATCCAGTCCGTGCGCAGCACCATCTCGGGCGCCGGCGGCCTGCGCATCGACCACGTGATGGGCCTGTTCCGGCTGTGGTGGATCCCCGAGGGCGCCGGCGCCACCGAGGGTGCCTACGTCCGCTACCCCAGTGACGACCTGCTCGACATCGTCGCCCTGGAGTCGCACCGGGCCCGGGCCGTGGTCGTCGGCGAGGACCTCGGCACCGTGGAGCCGCACGTCCCGGAGGCGTTGAGCAGCCGGGGTGTCCTGTCCTACAAGGTGCTGTGGTTCGAGGAGGACGACCCCGAGAAGTGGCCGGTCGAGGCGCTCGCCACGGTGACCACCCACGACCTCCCGACGGTCGCCGGCCTCTGGACGGGATCCGACGCCGAGGACCAGATGGCGGCGACCGGGATGCCCGAGGAGGACGTGCGCAGCGGCCGCGAGGACCTGCTCGAGCGGCTGTCGCGCTCGGGGTTGTCGTCGCAGGCCACGCCGGCGGAGGCCGTCGACGCCGCCTACCGCGAGCTGTCCCGCGCCCCGTCGCTGCTGCTGTCGCTCTCCCTCGAGGACGCGGTCCTGGAGGAGCGGCGTCCCAACGTGCCCGGCACGGTGGAGCGGGCGAACTGGAGGCTGCGGCTGCCCGTCGCGGTCGACGAGCTCGGCGACGTGCCGTCGGTGCAGCGGCTCGTCCGCGTGGTCACGGAGGCGATGTCGGGCGGTCCTGCCTGAGGTCGCCCGTCGGTGGCCCGTCGGGGGCCCGTCGGGAGCCGGGTCTCAGCCGCCGATGGCGGACATCGGGCGGTCGGGCTGGAGGAACGTGACGTCGTCGATGCCGTGACCGGCACGCTTGCCGCGCATGGCGATGACCCACCGCTCGGCGATCTCCTGGTCGCTCGCGCCCGAGCGCAGCGCCGTACGGAGGTCGGACTCCTCCCGCGCGAACAGGCAGTTGCGGACCTGGCCGTCGGCGGTGAGGCGGACGCGGTCGCAGTCGCCGCAGAACGGCCGGGTGACCGAGGCGATGATCCCGACCGTGGCCGGTCCACCGTCGACGGTGAACAGCTCGGCCGGCGCGCTGCCGCGCGGCTCGCCGTGCGGCGTCAGCACGAACTCGCCGGAGAGCGCCTCGAAGATCTCGTCGGCCGTGACCATGGAGGCTCGGCTCCAGTCGTGCTGGGCGTCGAGGGGCATCTGCTCGATGAAGCGGAGCTCGTAGCCGTGCACGAGGCTCCACCGCAGCAGCTCGGGGGCCTGGTCGTCGTTGGTGCCGCGCAGCAGCACGGCGTTGAGCTTGATGGGGCCCAGTCCGGCCGCGCGGGCCGCCTCGAGCCCGGCGATGACGTCGGAGAGCCGGTCGCGGCGCGTGATGGTGGCGAAGGTGTCGGGACGCACGGTGTCGATGCTGGCGTTGATCCGGTCGAGCCCGGCGTCGGCCAGCGCCTGGGCCGTACGGGTGAGGCCGAGCGCGTTGGTGGTGAGCGACGTCTCCACGCCGAGGGCATGGGTGCGGGCGACGATGTCGACCAGGCCGCGACGCAGCAGGGGCTCGCCGCCGGTGAACCGCACCTCGGCGATCCCGAGGCGCTCGACCCCGATCGTGATCAGCCGGACGACCTCGTCATCGGTCAGTGTCTGCTCGGTGGGCAGCCAGTCCAGACCCTCGGCGGGCATGCAGTAGCTGCAGCGCAGGTTGCACCGGTCGGTGAGCGAGACACGGAGGTCCGTGGCCACGCGGCCGAAGCGGTCCGCCAGAGGTGTCGTCACGTCCACCAGTGTATGCGGGCACCTGTCGGACGGTCAGGAGCCGCCGGATAACCTCGGCGCGTGCACAAGCTGCGGTTCCTGGTCTCGCGCCGCTGGATCGCCTTCGCGCTCGTGGTCGTCTTCCTGGCGTGGGTCGCGTGGCGCCTCGGTGAGTGGCAGTTCCACCGGCTCGAGGACCGCCGCGAGCGCAACGAGATCATCGAGCGCAACGAGAAGGCCGGCGCCGACCCGATCACCGAGGTGATGGCGCCCGGCGAGCCCGTCGACCAGGGCTCGGAGTGGCGCATCGTCGAGGCCACCGGCACCTATGCCGCCGAGGACACCGTCATCGTGCGCTACCGCACCCGCGACGGCGCCGCCGGCGTGGACGTCGTGGTGCCGCTCGAGCTGACCGACGGCACGAGCGTGCTGGTCGACCGCGGCTGGTATGCCACCGACAACCGCGGCGTCGCGACCACCGACGTCCCCGCCCCGCCGCCCGGCGAGGTCACCGTGACCGGCTGGGTGCGCCGTGACGCCGAGGGCGACAGCACCGCCGTCACCGACCAGTCCACGCGCGCGGTCAGCAGCGAGCGGATCGGCGAGGCCCTCGACCGCGAGGTCGTCAGCGGTTGGCTGGACCTCCGCTCCGAGTCGCCCGAGCCGGACACCGCGCTGGAGCCGGTGGAGCCGCCCGAGCTCGACGAGGGTCCCCACTTCTTCTACGGCCTGCAGTGGTGGTTCTTCGGCGCGCTGGCGATCTTCGGCTTCTTCTACCTCATCTACGACGAGTGGCGCGGGGGTCGCGGGCCGTGGGGTCGGGTGGACCGGGAGCGGCCCGGAGCTCCTCGCGCCGCCGACGACTCAGAGGCTGCGGAGCAGGCCGCCGTCGACGGGAAGCATCACGCCCGTCAGGAATGACGCGGCCGGCGAGAGCAGGAACGCGGCCACGGCGCCGAACTCCTCCGGCTCGCCGTAGCGACCCAGCGGGATGCTCGCCTCGGCCGCCCGCCGCGCCGCCTCCGGGTCGCCGGTCGAGGCGTCGAGCTCGGCGACCCGCTCGGTCGCGATGCGCCCCGGCAGCAGCCCGTTGACGCGTACGCCGCGCGGGCCGAGCTCGTCGGCAAGGGTCTTGGCGACCATCGCCAGGCCGGGTCGCAGGCCGTTGGAGATCGCCATCTCGGGCAGCGGCGCGCGGACGCTGGAGGACAGCACCAGGCCCAGCGAGCCGCCCGCGGGCAGCGCGGCACCGATCTCGCGGGACAGGCGCACGGCTCCGAGGAACACGGACCCGAAGGCCGTGCTCCACTGCTCGTCGGTGATCGCGGTGACCGCCCCCTTCGGCGGTCCCCCGACGCTGATCAGCGCACCGTCGAGCCGGCCCCAGGCGTCGTCGGCGGCGGCGAGCAGCCGGGCGGGCGTCCCCGGGTCGGCGTTGTCGGCCACCACGGCGACGGCGGCCTTGCGACCGGCAGTGTCGTCGAGCGCGGCGACCGCGGCGTCCAGGGACTCCTGCGAGCGGCCGGAGAGCACGACGCGCGCCCCCTCCGCGACCAACGCGTCGGCGCTCGCACGGCCCAGCCCGCGCGCTCCCCCGGTGACGACGTACACCCGATCGGTCAGCTGCAGGTCCATGGCGCGAGCCTAGCGGGGGCGGGCGTCGGGCCCGTGCTGTCCCGAGCGTCATCCGAGGGCGTACGTATCGGAGCGGGTCCGGATGACGCAGCGGAGGTCAGCTGGCGGCGGGGGTCGCCGGCTGGGGAGCGCTATCGCGGAACTGCGTCGCGTGGAGCGTGGAGTAGAGGCCACCGGCGGCGAGCAGCTCGGCGTGGGTGCCCTGCTGGACGACCCGCCCGTCGTCGAGCACGAGGATGAGGTCGGCGTTGCGGACGGTGGACAGTCGGTGCGCGATCACGAGGGAGGTGCGTCCCTCGAGCGCCGCGTCGAGGGCCTGCTGGACCGCCGCCTCGGACTCGCTGTCGAGGTGGGCCGTCGCCTCGTCGAGGACGACGATCGAGGGCGCCTTGAGGAGCAGGCGCGCGATGGCGAGGCGCTGGCGCTCACCGCCGCTGAGCCGGTAGCCCCGGTCGCCCACGACCGTGTCGAGGCCGTCGGGCAGCGCTCGCACGAGGTCGGCGATCTGCGCGGCCTCGAGCGCGGCCCAGATGCCGCGGTCGTCGGCGTCCGGCCGGGCGTAGAGCAGGTTGGCCCGGATGGTGTCGTGGAACATGTGGGCGTCCTGGGTGACGTAGCCGACGACGTCCTCCAGCGACTGCAGGGTCACGTCGCGCACGTCGTGCCCGCCGACCCGGACGGCCCCGGACTCGACGTCGTAGAGCCGGGCGACGAGGTGGGTGACCGTCGTCTTGCCTGCGCCGGACGGGCCCACGAGGGCGACCATCTGGCCCGGCCGGGCGGTGAACGTGACGTCGTGGAGCACCTGGCCGCTGTCGCGCGACTCGGTGCGGGCGACCGTCTCGAGGGAGGCGAGGGAGATCTCGTCGGCCCGGGGGTAGGTGAAGGCGACGTGGTCGAACTCGAGCCGGGACGCGGTGGGCGGCAGCGCGACGGCGTCGGGCTTCTCCCGGATGAGCGACGGCAGGTCGAGCACCTCGAAGACGCGGTCGAAGCTGACGAGCGCGGTCATCACGTCGATCCGCACGTTGGACAGGCCCTGCAGCGGACCGAGGAGGCGGGTGAGCAGGACGCCGAGCGCGACGATCGTGCCCACCGACAGGTCGCCGCGGATGGCCAGCCAGCCGCCGATGCCGTAGACGAGCGCCAGGGCCAGCGACGGCACGAGCGTCATGGCTGCGAAGAAGATCCGGGTGAGGAGCGAGATCCGGATCCCCAGGTCGCGCACGACCGCGGCCTTGCGGGCGTAGGCGACGTCCTCGACCTCACGGCGGCCGAAGAGCTTGAGGAGCATGGCGCCACCGACGTTGAACCGCTCCGTCATCGCGTTGCCGAGGTCGGCGTTGCCGTCCATCTGCTGTCGCGACAGGTCGGCCAGCCGAGCGCCCACCAGGCGCGACGCGAGCAGCAGGATCGGGAACAGCGCCAGGCACAGCACGGTCACCGGCCAGCTCAGGAAGAGCATCGTCACGCCGACGACGACCGCAGCGATGATGTTGGAGACGGTGCCCTGGAGCGTGGAGGTGAAGGCCCGCTGGGCGCCGATCACGTCGTTGTTGAGCCGGCTGACGAGCGCACCGGTCTGGGTGCGTGTGAAGAAGGCAAGCGACTGGCGCTGGACGTGGGCGAAGACCTGGGTGCGGAGGTCGTAGATCAGCCCCTCGCCGATGCGGCTGGACAGCCAGCCGGTGACCAGCCCGAACGCCGCGTCGACCACGGCCACGAGCGCGACGAGGGCCGCGAGCCACACGACGAGGGTCGTGTCGCCGGTGCGGACGCCGTCGTCGATGATCGCCTTCAGCAGCAGCGGGGGCACGACCACCAGCGCGGCGTCGACGACCGTCACCCCGAGGAACGCCGCGATCAGCCGCCGGTGCGGGCCGGCGAACCCCAGGACCCGGCGCACGGTCCGGCGCTCGATCTTGTTGTCGACGACGCTCCGGTCGCTGCGCAGGAACCGCCACGGCGGGCCACCTGCCCCTGGCCCCATCGTCATGCGTGCTCCTTTGTCCCGGTCACCACCTGAACCCGCGGCGCACGATCATTGTTCCTCGGGCCACCGACAACGAGGCGCGTACGCCCCCCGGCTCAGGCGAGCGCGGCCGCGACGGCGCGGAACCGGCGTACCTGCGCCTCGCGCTCGAGGCGGCGCTGCTCGTCGAGGTCGCGGTCGCCCGCGCCCTGCAGCAGGGCCTTGGTCTCGGCGACGACCCCGGGCATCGGCGCGACGAGGGAGGCCGCGAGCCCGGCGACCGCGTCATCGAGCTCCGCGGCCGGGACCGCGGCCGTGGCCAGCCCGATGCGGACGGCCTCCTCGGCGGTGACCACGCGTGCGGTCGCGCAGATCTCCAGCGCCCGGGCGTAACCGACGTGCTCGACCAGCGGCTGGGTGCCGGTCAGGTCGGGGACGAGGCCGAGCGCGGACTCCTTCATCGAGAACATCGCGTCCTCGGCCACGACCCGCAGGTCGCAGGACAGCGCGAGCTGGAAGCCGGCGCCGATGGCGTGGCCGCGCACCTTGGCGATCGAGACGAACCGCGGGTCACGCAGCCAGGTGAACCCGCGCTGGAACTCCTCGATGCGGGCCGAGGCCTCCTCGTCGCTCAGGGCCAGCAGGCCCACGACGCTCTCGTGGCCGTCCTCGAGGGACGCCGTGGGGTCGAGCATGGCCCGGTCGAGGCCGGCCGAGAAGCTGGCGCCCTCCCCCGCCACCACGACGACCCGCACCTCGTCGGGCAGGGTCCGGCCGATCTCACCGAGCGCCAGCCACATCGCGGGCGTCTGCGCGTTGCGCACCTCGGGCCGGTCGAGCGTCACGGTGGCGACGGGCCCCTCGACGTGCAGGCGGAGTCCGACGGTCGCGAGCTGCTCGGGAGTCATGCCCCGCACGTTACTACCGGCGAGTAGATGACCGGTCCGGCCCCGGCCTCAGGCCAGGGACACCAGGTCGGCGTACTCCTCGTTCCACAGGTCCTCGTCGCCGTCGGGCAGCAGCAGCACCCGGTCGGGGTCGAGCGCGCGGACCGCACCCTCGTCGTGGGTGACGAGGATGATCGCGCCGGTGTAGCTGCGGATCGCGTGCAGCACCTCCTCGCGGGAGGCCGGGTCGAGGTTGTTGGTCGGCTCGTCGAGCAGCAGCACGTTGGCGCTGGAGACGACCAGGATCGCGAGCGCGAGCCGGGTCTTCTCGCCACCGGACAGCACCCCGGCCGGCTTGTGGGCGTCGTCACCGGAGAAGAGGAAGGAGCCCAGCACCGAGCGAGCCTGGGTGTCGGTCAGCTCGGGCGCGGCGCTGTGCATGTTCTCCAGCACCGTGCGGTTGACGTCGAGCGTCTCGTGCTCCTGGGCGTAGTAGCCCATCTTGAGGCCGTAGCCCGGGACGACCTCGCCGGTGTCGGGCTTGTCGACCCCCGCCAGGATCCGGAGCATCGTGGTCTTGCCCGCGCCGTTGAGCCCGAGGATGACCACCCGGCTCCCCCGGTCGATGGCCAGGTCGACCGCGGTGAACACCTCGAGCGACCCGTAGGACTTGGACAGCTCCGTGCCCATGAGCGGCGTCTTGCCGCACGGCGCCGGCTCGGGGAACGCGATCCGCGCCACCTTGTCGGCCTGCCGCTCACTCTCGATGCCGGACATCATCTTCTCGGCGCGCTTGAGCATCGACTGCGCGGCCTGGGCCTTGGTCGCCTTGGCCCGCATCTTGTTGGCCTGGTCGGTGAGCACCTTGGCCTTGTTCTCGGCGTTCTGCCGCTCGCGCCTGCGGCGCTTCTCGTCGTCCTCGCGCTGGGTCAGGTAGTTGTGCCAGCCCATGTTGTAGACGTCGATCACGGCGCGGTTGGCGTCGAGGTGGAAGACCTTGTTGACGGTGGCCTCGAGCAGGGCGTTGTCGTGGCTGATGACCACGAAGCCGCCGCGGTGCGCCTTGAGGAAGTCGCGCAGCCAGACGATGGAGTCGGCGTCGAGGTGGTTGGTCGGCTCGTCGAGCAGCATGATCTCCGCGCCGGAGAACAGGATGCGCGCGAGCTCGACGCGGCGCCGCTGGCCGCCGGACAGGGTGCCGATCGGCTGGGCGAGGATGCGCTCCTCGATGCCGAGCGCCGCCGCCATCTGGGCCGCCTCGGACTCCGCGGCGTAGCCGCCCCCGGCGTGCAGCTCCGCGTCGGCGTTGGCCCACCGCCGCATGCCGCGCTCGTGGACCTTCTGGTCCTCGCTGGCCATGTCGACCTCGGCCTCGCGCAGGCGGCGTACGACCGCGTCGAGGCCCCGGGCCGACAGGATGCGGTCGCGGGCGATGACCTCGGGGTCGCCGACGCGCGGGTCCTGCGGCAGGTAGCCGACGTCGCCACTGCGCAGCACCTGTCCGGACGCGGGCTGTCCCTCTCCGGCGAGGATGCGGGTGAGGGTCGTCTTGCCGGCTCCGTTGCGCCCCACGAGGCCCACCTTGTCGCCTGCGGCGATGCGGAAGGTGACGTCCTCCATGAGGAGCCGCGCGCCGGCTCTGACCTCGAGCTTCTGGGCGGTGATCATCTCGGGCCACATCCTACGAAGGGGTGGAGCGCGGAGCCCCATCGGCGACCCAGGGGCTACTGTGCGCAGAGGTCACATCCCGTGGCGGAACGGCGTCACCACGTGCGGAAAGGCAGCACCATGCGCTTCAACCCCAAGGCCGACATCAGCC
Organism: Nocardioides renjunii; assembly: GCF_034661175.1. Taxonomy (NCBI): domain Bacteria; kingdom Bacillati; phylum Actinomycetota; class Actinomycetes; order Propionibacteriales; family Nocardioidaceae; genus Nocardioides; species Nocardioides renjunii. The sequence continues at coordinate 2,515,267 of NZ_CP141058.1, forward strand.
GAGGCCGCGTCCGCGACGCGGGCGGCGGCCGTGGCGGCATGGGCGGCGGCGGGATGCGGATGCCCCTGCCGGGCGGCACCCGCGCGGGCGGTGGCATCGGCGGCGTCCTCATCGTCATCCTCTTCCTCGTGCTCACCCAGTGCATGGGCGGCGGTGAGGGTAGCGGCGGCGGGCTGCCGGGCGGCAGCACCGGCGGCTCCCTCGGCCAGGCGCAGGGCATCAACGAGAACGACGAGCGCTACGCCAACTGCCAGACCGGGCAGGACGCCAACGAGGACCCCGACTGTGCCCGGGTGGCCGTCGCGGTGTCGCTCGAGCAGTACTGGGCGCAGGCGCTGCCCCAGCAGTCCGGCACCCAGTTCGACCCCGCCCAGATCAACACCTTCGCCGGCGCCGTGTCGACCGGGTGCGGCCAGGCCTCCTCGCAGGTGGGTCCGTTCTACTGCCCGCCCGACCAGCAGATCTACCTCGACACCACGTTCTTCGAGGACGTCCTCCAGGGCCAGCTCGGCGGCCAGGGCGGCGATTTCGTCGAGCCCTACGTCCTCGGCCACGAGTACGGCCACCACATCCAGAACCTGCTCGGCACCATGGGTCAGGTCCGCACCCAGCAGGGCCCCGACTCCGACGCCGTACGCCTCGAGCTGCAGGCCGACTGCTACGCCGGCATGTGGACCCGCGACGCCAGCGACGGCGACGGCATCCTCGCCGAGCTCGACGAGGGCGACATCGCCGAGGCGGTCGACTCGGCCAAGACCGTCGGCGACGACCGGATCCAGCAGAAGTCGGGCGGCCGCGTCGACCCGGAGGGCTGGACGCACGGCTCGTCGGAGCAGCGGATGCGCTGGTTCATGACCGGCTATGAGCAGGGCACGCTCGAGGCGTGCGACACCTTCTCCGCCAGCCAGCTCTGAGCCACCGGTCCGGTCGCCCGGGTCAGTCGAGCAGCGCCTCGATCTGACCGACCTGGCGCTGCATGGCGCGGATGTAGGGCGCCACGCTCGGGTGGCGGAACTTGCCCGCCAGTGCGCCGTCACCGTCGGCGACCCGCGCCAGCGCCCAGTCCAGCCGTGTGAGCGCGGTGTAGACGGCCATCACCCGGGCGCCGGTCAGCACCTGCTCGGCAGTGGCCAGGCCGGGCGGGAGGGCGGCGACGTACGCCTCCACGAGGGGCTCGACGTCCTCGCGGGTGGCCAGCGAGAGGTAGCCGAGGTCGGCGCCGACGGGTCCGCGACCCAGGTGGGCCCAGTCGATCGCCACGGCGTCCCCGTCCGCGCGTCCGGGGATGTTGGCCACCGAGGGGTCGCCGTGCTGGGCCACCCGGGGCAGGGCGTCGCAGCGGTCGAGCCACACGGTGCGGTGCGACCACAGGTGGTCGGCGATGTCGGCCATCGGCGTCCGCGCCAGCGTGCGCCAGCCGCCGCGGCGATCGACCAGCGCGAGCCGGCTGCGCAGCTGGTCGCGGGCCAGCCAGGCGTGCGCGCCGAGCTCGGCGGCGGCGAAGCGGCCCAGCGACGCGGCCAGCCACAGCCCCGGCACGTCGTGGTGCTCGACGCGCTCGTGGACCAGCGTGATGCCCTCCGCGTCCTCCTCGACCCGGACCACCGGCGCCTCGCGCAGCCCGGGGGTGCCGGCGACGACGCCGCTGAGGGCCACGTCCGCCGCCCGCCGCCAGTAGTTCACGTCGTGCGGGACGAGGGTCCCCGAGGGGTCGTGCGGCTCGGGGGTGCGCAACCGCTTCACGACCACGTCACGGCCGCGGTGCGTGGCCGACCAGACCCCGACCGTGGCCGGGCCGGCGCCCGGCAGTCGCTGCCATCCCGGCTCGGGCTGCCACATGTGCAGGACGCTAGCCGATCGGACAGCTCCGGAGGCCCGACGCGCGCCGGCCGTCAGGCGTTGATGACCTCGACGACGAGGGCCTGCGCGTCCCCGACGACCGCGTCCAGGACGGCCCGCCGCGGGTCCGGGACGGCGTGCCACGGGCCGACGACGGTGAGCCCGGACAGCCGCGGGTCGGCCAGCACCGCCTCGACCGCCGGGTGGTCGCCGCCGGTCACCAGCGGTCCGGAGGACGGCAGGATCCGGGCGGCGTGGTCGGCGGCGGCGTCGTAGGCCTGGCGCGCCTGGTTGTCCCGCCGCCGGGCGAACCGCTGCTGGCTCTGCCCGCCCGCCTTGGTGCGCCCCTGCACGTGGCGCTGGCCGATCTTGTGCTCCACCATCTCGGTGCCGCGCAGCCGGGCGACGGCGAAGCCGCCCTTGCGCACGAGCAGCACCCCCCACTTCCCCGGCGCCATGGCCGCGGACGCGAAGGCGGCGGCCTCGGCCGGACCGTCGTACGCCGTCGCGAACGGAAGCCGGGCCGAGAAGTGCGAACCGTCCTCGGCCTCCCCGCGCAGCCCGCCGTCGTCGACGGCGAACCTGGCCGCGCCGTGCCGGGCGACGAAGTTGTCGACCCACCGCTCCCACCGCGCGGTGGGGACCAGGACGTGGGGCACGGCAGGGACGCTACCGGGCGCTCGACCGGTCAGGCGCTGCGGCCGGTCCCGTCGCTCACGCGCGGGAAGGGGCTCAGCGAGAACACCGCCTCCACGGGCACGTCGAAGAACGCGGCGATGCGCAGCGCGAGGTCGAGGCTGGGGCTGTTCTCTCCGCGCTCGAGGTAGCCCACCGTCTGGTAGTGCACCCCGAGCGCCATGGCGAGGTCGCGGCGCGTCACGCCCTGCTCGGCGCGCAGGAGGGCGATGCGGTTGTGGACCACGTCGCTCACTTGACCCACTGGGACGCCGCCTCGCGGGCGGCGGCGACCTGCGAGCCGGACTGGCGGCGCGCCATCCGGCGCAGCAGCGCCGGCGCGACGAGGGCACCCACGACCGCCCAGGCGCCCAGCACCGCGACGGTCTCCCAGGTGCGCCACGAGTCGCCGATCTCCGCGCTGGCGTAGGAGTCGGGCAGGAACGCCGAGCGCATCCCGAGGCCGAGCCAGTACATCGGGAAGACCTGCGCGACCACCTGGACCCAGCCCCAGAGCGCCTGCACGGGGTAGAAGATGCCGGAGATGCCGGCGAGCACCATGACCGGCAGCATCCCCCACATCCCGACCTTCTGGACGCCGGGCACGAGTGCGCCGATCATCATCCCGATCGGCAGCGTCGCGAGGAGCCCGAGGACGAGCACCCACACCATCGTGAACCACCCGCTCGGGTCGGCCATCAGGTCGTCGAAGAGCAGGAAGCTCGGGACGAGCACGGCGACGAGCTGCGGCACCATGCTGGCGGAGTGCAGCACGAGCTGCCCGGCGAAGTAGCCGACCAGGCCGTGGGGCACCGCCTTGGCCCGCAGCAGCGTCCCGTCCTCCTTCTCCATGGCCAGGCTGTAGGCCGGCCCGATGACGAGGCCGAAGGCGACCAGGCCGCCCAGGATGCTCGGCAGCGCGACCGACGGCAGCAGGAGTCCGGTGTCGTCGACCGGGGTGTCGCGGCGGAGGTAGAGGTAGCCGACGGCGAGGAAGGCGGTGAAGAGGTAGAACCACTGGTCCTGCGAGCTGCGCAGGCTCTGCACGAACTCGGTCCACCCGCGTCGCACTCCGAGGCGTACGGCGTGGGGCACGGTGCCGGCCGGCGTCGGGCTGCTCATCACACCACCTCCGTGAAGGCGCGGGCGGCGGCGTCGGCCTGCCCGGACTCGTGCCGCTGCACGAGGTCGAGGTAGGCGTCCTCGAGGCTCGCCCGCCGGACCTCGAGGTCGACCACCGGGTCACCTGGCTCGTCGAGGAGGCGGCGTACGAAGTCCGTGGCGTCGGCGGTCGAGTGCACGAAGCGCTCGCCCCCGCGCGACCACTTCACCTCGACCTCGAGCGCGGCCCGCAGGGCGAGCTGCTCGGCGGTGTCGTCGGCGACGATCCGCCCGCCCGCCAGGATCAGCACGCGGTCGGCGAGCTTCTCGGCCTCGTCCAGGTCGTGCGTGGTCAGCAGGATCGTGGTGTGCTCGAGGTCCGCGAGCCGGTGCACGACGTGGTGGAACTCGCGGCGCGCCTGCGGGTCGAAGCCGGCGGTGGGCTCGTCGAGGAAGAGCAGCTCGGGCCGGCCGATGATGCCCATCGCCACGTCGAGGCGGCGTCGCTGCCCGCCCGAGAAGGTCGCGATCTTCTGGTCCGCGAGGTCGTCGAGGCCGACCACCTCGATCAGCTCGTCGGTGGGCACCGGCCGCGGCCGGTCGGGCGTGGAGTAGGCGGTGTAGTAGCCCCCCACCTGGTCGAGGAGCGTCCGCGGCGTCCACCGCGCGTGGTCGCGCCACGACTGCAGGACCACGCCGGTGCGGGCCCGCCAGGCCTCGCTGGCGCGACGCGGGTCCTCACCCAGCACGACGACCTCGCCGGCGGACCGCTCGCGGAACCCCTCGAGGATCTCGATGGTGGTCGTCTTGCCGGCGCCGTTGGGCCCGAGCAGGCACACGACCTCGCCCGGCTCGATGGCGAAGTCGACGCCGGTCAGCACGTCCTTGTCGCCGTAGCGCATGCGCAGGTCGCGAACCTCGATGACGGGTGCGGTGCTCACCCGTTGAATGTAGTGCGTGTGCTGTCGATGTAGCAAGAGTGCTACAACGCCGACGGCAACCCGTCCTGCACGGCAGGAGGCGGGACGAGCTCCGCCAGGTCGCGGCGGGCGAAGGCGCCGGGCGCCATCCCGTGGGCTCGGCGGAACGCCCGGTTGAACGCGGCCTCGGACTGGTAGCCGACGCGCTCGGCGACCCGCGCCAGCGACAGGGTGCGCTCGCGGACCAGCCGGGCGGCCAGGTCCATCCGCCAGGCGGTGACGTAGCCCATCGGCGCCTCGTCGAGGGTCTCGCGGAACCGCGCCGCGAACGCGGAGCGCGACATCCCGGCCTCGGCGGCGAGCGAGGCGAGGCTCCACGGGGCGCCGGGCTCGGCGTGGAACGCGGCCAGCGCCCGTCCGACCTGCGGGTCGCGGAGGCCGGCGACCCAGCCGCGGTCGTGCGTCCCGGACTCCAGCCAGGAGCGTACGACCTGGACGACGAGGATGTCGGCGAGGCGGGCGGTGACCACGTCGCTGCCCGGGCGCGGGTGGCGCGACTCGGCTCCGATGACGTCGAAGGCGGCGCGCATCCACGCGGCGTCGCCGCCGTCGCCCGCGGGAAGGACCCGCGGCAGGCTGCGCAGCAGCCGGGCCACTCCGAGCCCGGTGAAGCTGACCGCGCCGCAGACGACCTCGCTGCGCGGACCCGGACCGTCGATGCGGAGGCGCTCGTAGCGCTCCCCGAGCTCGACGCGGGGCAGGTCGAACAGCGGCGTCGCAGGGCTGCCCGGTGCGTCGAGGATGGCGTGCCCCGTGCCGGTCGGCACCAGCACCATGTCACCCGCGGACATCGTCGTGTGCTCGCCGTCGACCTCCAGCACGAGCCCGCCCTCGGTCACCAGGTGGAACACCACGGTGCCGGGCAGGGGCGGGATCTCGATGCCCCATGGCGCCGAGAGCTCGGACACGGCGTAGAACACCCCGGTCATGCCGAAGTCCGTGAGGGTGTCGGTCAGCACGTCGCGGTCCACCCCTCGAGTGTGTCGCGCGCCGGACGATCGGGCAAGAGTCGCGGCGGATCTGGCATTGATCGTCCAGGCCACCGGCCGCAGGCTGGGAGCAACCCGGGAGCGGCCCGGAAGGATCCGAGGAGGAAGTCATGAAGGTTCTCGTGGTGGGAGCAAGCAGGGGCACCGGCGCCGAGCTGGTCGCGGAGCTGGCGGGGCGCGGTCACCTGGTGACGGCGTACGCCCGCCGGCCGGGCGAGCACGGCGAGGAGGTCCGGACGGTCACCGGTGACGTCCTGGACGCCGACAGCCTGGCGAAGGCGATGATCGGCCAGGACGCCGTGGCGGTCACCCTCGGCATCCCCGACAACCCGTTCCGGGTCCGGCTGACCCGGCGCGCCAGCTCGCGGCTCGACGTCCGGTCCGCCGGCACCGCGGCGGTGGTGGCGGCGATGCGCGAGCAGGGCGTACGACGCCTGGTGGTGCAGTCGACCTACGGGATCGGCGACACCTACCGCCACCTCCCCCTGGCGCTCAAGGCGTTCTTCACCCTGGCGATCCGCCCGCAGGTGCGGGACCACGAGGTGCAGGAGAGGCTGGTCCGCGAGAGCGGCCTCGCCTGGACCATCGTGCGGCCGACCGTGCTCCACGACGACCCCGCCGAGGAGCCGGCGTACGTGAGCACCGACGACCGCGCTCCCAGCATGCGGGTCTCGCGGCGCCAGGTCGCCCGGGTCGAGGCCGACGCGCTCGAGGACGACGGCCGGGTGTCGCAGGTGCTGAGCGTGACCGCGCCGGCCTGAGGTGGGTGTCTGTGGGCGTCCGCCGCGTCTGGAGTCCCCGGCGTCTGGAGTCCCCGGATATCCGGGGACTCCAGCGTCAACGCGGAAGATCCGAGCCGCCACGTGACTCGGATCTTCCGCGATCAGCTCGCGCCGGTCAGAGGAAGTCGAGCGGGTCGAACTCGTCGATGGGGATGACCCGGACGCGTGGCAGCGCGGAGTTGAAGGCCGCGATGTCGTACTCCAGGTCGAAGATGCGCAGGCCCGGCAGGTTGCGGAACTGCGAGTTCACGAACTCCGTGAAGCCGATGACACCGACCTGCCGGCTCCCGTCGCACAGCGCGGAGACCTGGTCGACGAAGTCGCCGTCGTGGCTGACCAGCACCACGTCGGCCGGGCGGTCGACGAGGGCCTCGGCGGTGCGCTGAATGGCGATGTCGACGATCTTGCCCTCACCGCTCAGCGGGATCGGCTTGAAGCCGATCGCGAGCAGCGCCTGCACGAAGCTGGTCGGCAGCTCGGTGCTGGCCGCCAGGAAGAAGAGCCCGGTGACGTCCTGGTCGAAGGCCCGCTCGGCCCACTCCAGGAGCCGGTCCCAGCGGGGCCGCTCCTCCGGCCGCGGGCGCCGGCCCAGGATCGAGGTCCCCAGGGTGGCGTCGATGTTCTCCCCGTCGACGAGGAGGTAGGTCATCCGCTCGGCCATGCGAGGACTCTCCCACACGGCCGGCGCCGCGGATCGTCGCCGACGCTCCCGTCAGCGCCGGTAGACGACCGTGAACGACTCGACGACCTCGTCGCCGCTCACCGCCACGTCGGCGACCTCGACGAGCGCCCGCGGGACACCGGAGCCGTCGCACAGGATCGACAGCACGCCGACCTGCGGCAGCTCGCCGTCGTAGTCCGCGGTCGCGGCCGTCGTCCGGCCGCGCTCGTCGGCCAGCACCTGGGCCACGAAGGCGTCGGACTCCTCGGCCGAGTCGCCGTAGGCCCACGCCGGAGGCGGCACCGACTCGAGGGTCGTCGGCCCGAAGTAGGTCGGGGCGGCGTTGAGCTTGGCGTGGAAGCGGGCGAGGTTCCAGAAGCTGCGCAGCTCCTCGTGGTCGAAGTCCTCGGACAGGTCGACCTCGGGCTCGCTCATGCCGGCCAGCCTATCGGGCACCCGGGTCACGCCACGGCAGCGACGTACGCCGCGAACTCGCGCGCCGCGTCCATCGAGCCGGGCCGTGGCGCGGCCTCGCGGTCGAGGCCGAGGTCGCGGTCGGCGAGCACCTGCTGGAGCAGCGGTCGCCAGCGCGGGTCGCCGTGGACCATCGCCCACCGCAGCGCGTCGCGCTTGCTGGCCACCTGGCCGGTGCGCACGGTGTAGAGGCTGCGACAGGCCTGCACGACGAGGTAGCGCTGGCACCACGCGACGTCGGGTGGGCACCAGCCCAGGACGTCGTCGGTCAGGGTCGCCAGCCCGGCGCGGGCCTGCTCGCGCAGCACGTCGTCGGGCACCGGGTCGACCAGCTCGACCCGGCACGGCCCGGCCAGGGTGATGCCGTGCTCGCGCAGGACCCACCGCGTCCACGCCTGGTTGCAGTGGTCGGACAGGACCAGCTCGTCGGAGCCGTGGTCGACGTACCACCACGCGCGACCGAGGCCGTCGACCGAGCGGAGCTCGTCCGCCACGGCGTACGAGCCCTCGAGGTGGGCGAACCAGTGGCCGTCGCGGTGCGGCAGGTCGCGGTGCAGCGTGCGCAGGGCGGCGACCTGCGCCGCCGTCGGGTGGTCGCGGACCACCACCAGGAAGTCGCAGTCGCTGTGCAGGTCCCCCGCACCGAGGGCGAACGACCCCTGGAGGTAGGCGCCCACGAACGACTCGCCGAGCGCGGACTGCGCTCCGGTGACGAGGTCGTGCAGCACGCCGTTGAGCTCGGCGTAGCGCGTGGGGTGGGGATTCAGCACGGCTGAAGTGTGCGCCTGCCCGGGTCGCGCCGCCACGGAATATCGGGCCCCGGGCTACCGTCGGAGACCCCACCTACTCGGAGGTCCCCCATGGGTCGTCTGCTCGTCTCCGGCGCCGCTGCTGTGCTCGGCCTGACCATGCTCACCGGCGCACCGACCGCCACGGCGAGGGCGGTGCCGCTCGACGGCACCTTCCCCTCCCGGATCGCGCTTCCGAACGGCTTCCAGCCCGAGGGGATCGCCATCGGACCGGGCCCGACGGCCTGGTTCGGCTCGCGCGCCGACGGCGACATCTACGAGGTGTCGCTGCGCACCGGCCGCGGCCGGGTGATCAGCGAGGGCCCCGGCACCCCCTCGGTCGGGCTGAAGTCCGACCGCCAGGGACGTCTGTACGTCGCCGGCGGCGCGTCCGGCACGGCCCGGGTCGTCGACACCGACACCGGCGAGCTGCTCGCCGACCTGACCCTCACGACCGGGACCAGCTTCGTCAACGACGTGGTGCTCACCCGCGACGCGGCGTGGTTCACCGACTCCTCGCAGCCGCAGCTCTACCGCCTCGCGCGCACCTCGCGCGGGCCGGCCGCCAGCGCGACCACCGTCCCGCTCACCGGCGACTGGGTGCAGGGCGCGGGCTTCGGCGCCAACGGCATCAGCACCACCCCCACCGGCCGCCACCTGCTCGTGGTCAACTCCACCAGCGGGCTGCTCTACCGCGTCGACCCGACCACGGGTGCCGCGACGGAGGTCGACCTGGGCGGGGCGTCGCTCACGATGGGCGACGGCATGCTCCGGCAGGGCCGCACGCTCTACGTCGTGCGCAACCGGTCGAACCAGGTCGCCGTCCTGCGGCTCTCGCGCGACGGGCTCAGCGGCCGGCTGGTGCGCACCATCACCGCCGCGGACCTCGACGAGGACACGAGCTTCGACGTGCCGACGACGGTCGCGCGGTTCGGTGCCGACCTCTACCTGCCCAACGCGCGCTTCACGACGCCACCGACCCCCACCACGGAGTACTGGGTGACGAAGGTGCGCGCGCGGGCCGGCAGCTGAGGCTCAGACGTTGAAGCCGAGGGCCCGCAGCTGCTCGCGGCCGTCCTCGGTGATCTTGTCCGGGCCCCACGGCGGCATCCAGACCCAGTTGATGGCGACGTCGCCGACCAGGCCCTCCAGCGCGGACTCGGTCTGGTCGGTGATGACGTCGGTCAGCGGGCACGCGGCCGAGGTGAGCGTCATGTCGAGCACCGCGTTGCTGTGCTCGTCGAGGTGCACGCCGTAGACGAGGCCGAGGTCGACGACGTTGATCCCCAGCTCGGGGTCGACGACGTCCTTCATCGCCTCGGTGACGTCGTCGACGGTCACCGTCGACGTGCCGCCGCCCGCGACGGCCTCGGGGACCTCGGGAAGGTCGCTGTGGTCGAGCTGCTGGTGGGTGGACTCGGTCATCGGGTCTCTCCTTCGGTGGGCACCGACTGGGTCTCTGCGGACTGGCTCTGGGCCTGGGCGGTCGCGTCCTTCCACGCCATCCAGGACAGCAGGGCGCACTTCACGCGCGCGGGGAACTTGGCGACGCCGGCGAACGCGATCCCGTCCTCGAGGACGTCCTCGTCCGGCTCCACCTGTCCCTTGCCCTGCATGAGCTCGAGGAAGCTCTGGTGGATCGACATCGCCTCGTCGACGGGCTTGCCGATGACGAGGTCGGTCAGCACGGAGGCGGACGCCTGCGAGATCGAGCAGCCGACGGCGTGGTAGGACACGTCCTCGACGAGCCGGCCTCGCGCCGTGTCGGACAGGTGCACGCGCAGGGTGACCTCGTCACCGCAGGTCGGGTTGACGTGGTGCACCTCGGACTCGAACGGGTCGCGCAGGCCCCTGTGGTGCGGGTTCTTGTAGTGGTCCAGGATGATCTCCTGGTAGAGCGAGTCGAGGTCGTTGCTCATCAGGCCACCTTGAAGTAGCTGCGGGTCTGGTGGAGCGCCTCGACGAGCGCGTCGATCTCGGCCGGCGTCGTGTAAAGGTAGGACGACATCCGGGTCGAGCTCTGCACGCCGAAGCGGGCGTGCGCCGGCTTGGCGCAGTGGTGACCGGCACGCACCGCCACGCCGCGCGAGTCGAGCACCTGCGCGATGTCGTGGGGGTGGACGCCCTCGAGCTCGAACGACACGGCACCGCCGCGCTGGGTCACGTCGAGCGGGCCGAGGACCGTCAGGCCCGGCACGGACTGCAGCCCCTCGAGGGCGTACGCCGTGATGGCCTGCTCGTGGGCGTGGATGGACTCCAGGCCGATGTGGTCGAGGTAGTCCAGCGCGCACCCGAGCCCGACCGCCTCGACGATCGGCGGCGTGCCGGCCTCGAAGCGGTGCGGCGCCCTGGCGTACGTCGAGCGCGCCATGGTGACCGTCTCGATCATCTCGCCGCCGCCGTGGAAGGGCGGGAGCGTGTTGAGCAGCTCCTCGCGACCCCACAGCACGCCGATCCCGGTCGGCCCGCAGACCTTGTGGCCGGTGAAGACCAGGAAGTCGCACCCGACCGCCTGGACGTCGATCGGCAGCTGCGGGGCGGCCTGGGAGGCGTCGATCACCGAGATCGCGCCGGCCGCGCGGGCGCGGGAGACCAGGTCGACGACCGGGTTGATCGTGCCGAGCATGTTGGACACCCAGGTGAACGCCAGCACCTTGGTGTTCTCGTCCACCAGCTGGTCGGCGTTGCCCAGGTCGAGCTGGCCCTCGTCGGTCAGCCCGAACCAGCGCAGCTCGGCACCGGACCGCTCGCAGGCGAGCTGCCACGACACGATGTTGGAGTGGTGCTCCATCTCGGTGATGACGACGTTGTCGCCGGGGCCGAGCTCGATCGTGCGGGCGAGCAGGTTGAGCGCCTCGGTGGCGTTCTTGGTGAAGACGACCTCGTTGCGCGACGGCGCGTTGAGGAAGCTCGCCACCTTGTCGCGCGCGCCCTCGTAGGCCTCGGTCGACTCCGCGCCGAGCTGGTGCATGGCGCGGGCGATGTTGGCGTTGTGGCGCTCGAGGTGGTCGACCATCGTGTCGATGACGACCTGGGGCTTCTGCGAGGTGTTGGCGCTGTCGAGGTAGACCAGCGGCACCCCGCCCGCGAGCGTGCGCTCGAGGATCGGGAAGTCCTTGCGGATCACGTCGAGGTCCGGCAGCAGTCCGTGCATCGTGGTCCTCCTCTCCAGTGGGTCGGCTGAGCGGTCGCTCAGGCGGTGACGGTCTTGACGTACTTGACGTAGCCGTTGGCCTCGAGCTCGTCGGCGAGCTCCTTGCCGCCGGACTCGGCCACCTTGCCGTCGACGAACACGTGCACGTGGTCGGGCTCGATGTAGCGCAGGATGCGGGTGTAGTGGGTGATGAGCAGGACGCCCTTGCCCTCCCGCGCGCGGAAGCGGTTGACGCCCTCGGAGACGACCTTGAGGGCGTCGATGTCGAGGCCGGAGTCGGTCTCGTCGAGCACGGCGACCTTGGGGTCGAGCAGCTCGAGCTGCGCGATCTCGTGGCGCTTCTTCTCACCGCCGGAGAAGTTCTCGTTGACGTTGCGGGTGCCGAACGACGAGTCGAGGTTGAGCTGTTGGAGCGCGGCGTTGACGTCCTTGACCCAGGTGCGGAGCTTGGGGGCCTCGCCGTCGATCGCGGTCTTGGCGGTGCGCAGGAAGTTCGACACCGAGACGCCGGGGACCTCGACGGGGTACTGCATGGCGAGGAACAGGCCGGCGCGGGCGCGCTCGTCGACCGACAGGGACAGGACGTCCTGGCCGTCGAGGGTCACCGAGCCGCCGGTGATCGTGTACTTGGGGTGGCCGGCAATGGAGTAGGCCAGCGTCGACTTCCCCGACCCGTTGGGGCCCATGATCGCGTGGGTCTCGCCGTCGTTGATGGTGAGGGTGACGCCCTTGAGGATCTCCTTGGGGCCGTCCTCGGTGTCGACGGTGACGTGGAGGTCGGTGATGACGAGCTTGCTCATGCGGGGGTGACTCCGTTCAGGGTGGTCTCGGTGTCGACGTAGACGTCGGTGCCGCGCACGTCGACCGGGAAGGTGGCGACCGGCTCGGTCGCGGGGAGGTTGGTGGGCTTGCCGGTGCGAAGGTCGAACATCGACCCGTGCAGCCAGCACTCGATCTGGCAGCCGCCGTCGTTGGTGGCGACCTCGCCCTCGCTGAGGGCGACCTCGGCGTGGCTGCAGAGGTTCTCGATGGCGAAGACCTCGTCGCCGTCACGGGCGATGGCGATCTCGTGGCGGCCGAGGGTCACGGCCAGCGCCTGGTCGGCGGGGACCTCGTCCAGCGCGCACGCGCGCTCGAAGCCCATCAGGCACCCGTCCCGAGGACGCCGCCCTTGAGGACGTTCTTGGCGAGCTCGGCCTCGACGGTGGTCAGCAGCCGGTCCTCGATCGAGGGGACGCCGACCTTGCGGATGAGGTCGTTGAAGAAGCCGTGCACCACCAGGCGCTGCGCCTCCTGCTCGGAGATGCCGCGCGACTGCAGGTAGAACAGGTGCTCGTCGTCGAAGCGCGCCGTCGCGGAGGCGTGGCCGGCGCCCTCGATCTCGCCGGTCTCGATCTCGAGGTTGGGGATCGAGTCGGCCTGGCAGCCGTCGGTGAGGACCAGGTTGCGGTTCTCCTCGTAGGTCTCGATGCCCTCGGCGACCTTGCGGATCAGGACGTTGCCGACCCAGACGGTGTGCGCCTTCTCGCCCTGCAGCGCGCCCTTGTAGATGGCGTTGGACTTCGTGCGCGGGGCGGTGTGGTCGGCGAAGATCCGGTGCTCGATGTGCTGGCCGGCGTCGGCGAAGTAAAGGCCGAGCAGCTCGGCCGAGCCGCCGGGACCGTCGTAGGTCACGTTGGCGTCCATCCGGACCAGGTCGCCGCCGAAGGAGATGGCCGCGTGCCGGTAGCTCGCGTCGCGACCGACCCGCGCCTGGTGGTGCGACAGGTGGACGGCGTCGTCGGCCCAGTCCTGGATCGAGACGACGGTGACGTCGGCCCCGTCCCCCACGGCGATCTCGACGACCGCGGCGACGGTCGAGGAGCCGGTGTGGTTGAGCACGACGATCGCCTTGCTGTGGGCGCCGAAGCGCAGCGCCACGTGCCCGGCCTCGGTCACCAAGACGTCCGTGCCGTCGAGGTCGACGACGATCGGCTCGGCGACCTCGGTCTCGGCGGGCACGTCGACCAGCAGGCTCGCAGGCACCTCGGCCAGGACGCGGGCGGCCCAGCGGGTGTTGGGGACCAGGCCGGAGATGCCGCGCAGGCCGCGGGCCTCGTCGCCGGAGACGACCTCGATGCGGACGCCGTCGGGGGTGTTCCACGTGGCCGAGGTCGCCGGCCGCATGAACTCGGCGTCGGCGTGCAGGCCCCTGAGCCGCTTGAGCGGCGTGAAGCGCCAGATCTCCTCGCGGCCCGTCGGGACCTCGTGGTCGGCGACGTCGTACGAGCCGACCGGGTGGAGGTGGCTCTCCACCCGGACCTGCTCGGGGGTCTGCTCCAGCGCGGAGCGGACGGATTCGGTGGTGACTGTCACTGCGTCTCTTTCTGGTTCCTCGGCCCGGACGCCCGCGTCGCGGCGTCCCCGACCGGCGGGGTGGTGGTCAGGCGGTGGCGGCGATCAGCCGACCGCGCCCTCCATCTGCAGCTCGATGAGGCGGTTGAGCTCGAGGGCGTACTCCATCGGCAGCTCCTTGGCGATCGGCTCGACGAAGCCGCGCACGATCATCGCCATCGCCTCGTCCTGCTCCATGCCGCGCGACATGAGGTAGAAGAGCTGGTCGTCGGAGACCTTCGAGACGCTCGCCTCGTGACCCATGGACACGTCGTCCTCGCGGATGTCGACGTAGGGGTAGGTGTCGCTGCGGCTGATCTGGTCGACGAGCAGCGCGTCGCACAGCACGTTGGACTTCGAGCCGTGCGCGCCCTCGTTGACCTGGATCAGCCCCCGGTACGACGTGCGCCCGCCGCCGCGCGCCACCGACTTGCTCAGGATGGACGACGAGGTGTGCGGCGCCGCGTGCACCATCTTGGCGCCGGCGTCCTGGTGCTGGCCCTCGCCCGCAAAGGCGATGGACAGCGTCTCGCCCTTGGCGTGCTCACCCATGAGGTAGATGGCGGGGTACTTCATCGTCACCTTGGAGCCGATGTTGCCGTCGACCCACTCCATCGTCGCGCCGGCCTCGCAGGTCGCGCGCTTGGTGACGAGGTTGTAGACGTTGTTGGACCAGTTCTGGATCGTCGTGTAGCGGACGCGGGCGCCCTTCTTCACGATGATCTCGACGACCGCGGAGTGCAGCGAGTCCGAGGAGTAGATCGGCGCGGTGCAGCCCTCGACGTAGTGCACGTAGGAGTCCTCGTCCGCGATGATCAGCGTCCGCTCGAACTGGCCCATGTTCTCGGTGTTGATCCGGAAGTAGGCCTGCAGCGGGATGTCGACGTGGACGCCCTTGGGCACGTAGATGAACGAGCCGCCGGACCACACCGAGGTGTTGAGCGCGGAGAACTTGTTGTCACCGACCGGGATGACGGTGCCGAAGTACTCCTTGAAGAGCTCCTCGTGCTCCTTCAGCGCGGTGTCGGTGTCGACGAAGATGACGCCCTTCTCCTCGAGGTCCTCGCGGATCGAGTGGTAGACGACCTCCGACTCGTACTGCGCGGCGACGCCCGCGACGAGGCGCTGCTTCTCCGCCTCGGGGATGCCGAGCTTGTCGTAGGTGTTCTTGATGTCCTCGGGCAGCTCCTCCCAGGACGTGGCCTGCTTCTCGCTGGAGCGCACGAAGTACTTGATGTTGTCGAAGTCGATCGTCGACAGGTCCGAGCCCCACGTGGGCATGGGCTTGCGGTGGAAGAGCTTGAGGCCCTTGAGGCGCAGGTCGAGCATCCACTGCGGCTCGGACTTCTTGCCGGAGATGTCGCGCACGACGTCCTCGTTGAGGCCGCGCTTCGCGCCGGCGCCGGCGTCGTCCTTGTCGGCCCAGCCGAACTCGTAGCGCCCGATGCCCTTGAGCTCGGGGTTGAGGTCTTCGATGCTCAGGTTCTGGGTCATGACTGCTCCTTCGTGGGGTCCTGCTCGAGGTCCGGCTTGAGGGTCTGGGGGATGCAGGTGGTGCAGACGCCGTCGCCGTGGGCGATGGTCGCCAGGCGTTGGACGTGGGTGCCGAGGACGCGGCCGATGGCCTCGGTCTCGGCCTCGCAGAGCTGGGGGAACTCGTGGGCGACGTGGGACACGGGGCAGTGCTGCTGGCACAGCTGCTCGCCCATGCTGACGCCGTTGA
The DNA here is from genome assembly GCF_034661175.1 of Nocardioides renjunii. Lineage (NCBI taxonomy): Bacteria > Bacillati > Actinomycetota > Actinomycetes > Propionibacteriales > Nocardioidaceae > Nocardioides > Nocardioides renjunii. Next base: position 2,530,806 of record NZ_CP141058.1, read on the forward strand.
CCGGCGCCAGGTCGCGCACCGAGGCGGCGTAGCCGTTCTGGGTGAACACCCGGGCCAGCGCCTCGGCGGGGCTCAGCTCGGGGTCGACGGCCGTGACGGCGGCGTAGTCGCCCTCGACGAAGGCCACCCGGCGGCGGGCGAACTCAAGGACGGCGCCCTCGCCCTGCGTCTCGGCCAGGAACCGGAGCGCCTGCACGGCGAGGTCGTCGTACTGCTGGTCGAAGCTGTCGCGACCGGCCTCGGTGAGGCCGAACACCTTGGCGGGCCGCCCGCGGCCCCGGGTGCCGTAGACCTTGCGCTCGCGCGACTCCACGACTTCCTCGGCCACGAGGTGGTCGAGGTGGCGGCGCACGGCCGCGGCGGTGAGGTCGAGGCGCAGGGCGAGGTCGGCGGCCGTGCTCGGGCCGTTCTCGAGGATCGACCGAGCCACCCGGTCACGGGTGGGAGCGTCCCCGTCGGGGGTCGCAGCGGTTGTCCTCACGAATTGCACAACACCAGTGTGACGTTATTGCTTCCGCGTCTTCAAGGAAGGTTGCCCTTAGTGGTCGGGCCCGTGAGCGCGGTCACCGCGTCGACCAGCGAGGCCACGAGGCGACGGCCCTGGTCGTCGATGAGCTCGCGCGGCAGCTCGCGGAGCGGACCGCGCGCCGTCAGCGTGGCATAGCCGTGCACCCCGGACCAGCAGGTGATGGTCGCGTCGCCGACGTGCTCCTCGGCCAGCCGGCCCTCGCGCACCAGGGCGGCCAGCGCCAGCTCGAGCTGCTGGTAGGGCGAGAGCCCCGAGCGCGCCGTGGCCTCCGGGGACGTCGAGCTGAGCATGTCGTCCATCGCGAAGAACGCCGCGTCGAACAGGCCCGGCTCGTCGAGCGCGAAGGCGATGTAGGCCTCCCCCACGGCCTGGAGCATCTGCCGGCCGTCGGGACCGTCGGCGTCGTTGCGGACCTCGAGCCGGTCGTCGACCGCGGCGGCCAGCTCGGCGAGCGCACGCTGGGCCACCGCGCGCACGAGCGCGTCGCGGTCGAGGAAGTGGCGGTAGGCCGCACGCGGGGTGACGCCCGCACGCCGGGTGACCTCCCGCATCACGATCGCCTCCGTGCCGCCGGTGCGGGCGGCCTCGAAGGCCGTCTGCACGAGGGCGACGCGCAGGTCGCCGTGGTGGTACGCGGTCTGGACCATGCGGCAAGTCTACGGTGTAGACATTTCGATGTCCACGGTGTAGACAAGGAGGACGCGGACCGAGCACCACCGATTCGCGGACAGCAGCGGACAGGACCTGACCGCATTCGACCCCAAGGTGAGTGACATGACGAGCTCGGTGGCCATCGAGGCCCGCAACCTGGTGAAGACGTTCGGCGACAAGACGGCCGTGGACGACGTGAGCTTCACCGTGCCGACCGGATCGGTGCTGGGCCTGCTCGGGCCCAACGGCGCCGGCAAGACCACGACCGTGCGGATGATGACGACCCTGACCCGGCCCACGTCGGGCACCGGGTCGGTGGCCGGTCACGACATCCTCACAGCCCCGCGCGACGTACGACGCAGCATGGGGCTGACCGGCCAGGCCGCCACCGTGGACGAGCTCCTGACCGGCAAGGAGAACCTTCAGCTGATCGGGTCGCTCTACGGCCTGTCCCCCGCCTACATCCGGCGCGCCACGAGCGACCTGCTCGAGCGCTTCTCCCTCGCCGAGGCCGGCGACAAGATCGCCAAGACCTACTCCGGCGGCATGCGCCGGCGCCTCGACCTGGCCGTCAGCCTCATCGCGACGCCGCCGGTGCTGTTCCTCGACGAGCCGACCACCGGGCTCGACCCGCGCAGCCGGCTCGAGCTGTGGGAGGTCCTGCGCGACCTGGTCAGCGACGGCACCACGCTCCTGCTGACGACGCAGTACCTCGAGGAGGCCGACCAGCTCGCCGACAACATCGTGGTCATCGACCGCGGCACGGTGATCGCCGAGGGCACGCCGCTGCAGCTCAAGGACCAGTCGGGGGCCGCGTCCCTGGTCGTCACCGTCTCCCACGCCGAGGACCTGCCGATCGCCGAGCAGATGCTGCGCGCGCACGTGGAGGCGGTGCACGTCGAGCCGGGCGCCCGCCAGCTCACCGCACCGGCCGAGGGCCTCGAGCACATGACCCGCGTCGCCAGCCTCTTCGCGGAGAGCCGGATCGAGCTCGACGACCTCGGCCTCAAACGACCCAGCCTCGACGACGTGTTCCTGCACCTGACCGGCCACCGGGCCGAGGACGCGCCCGCCGGCGACCACGAGAGCAACGCCACCGAGGAGGTGCCCGCATGACCAACACCGACCAGGGCTCGCGCCTGACACCACGCCCCGCGCTCGAGCGCCCCGAGATCGTGCAGACCGGCCTGGCGCGCCAGTCGCTCGCCATCGTGAGGCGCAACCTGACGCACATCAAGCGCATGCCGGAGATGCTGCTCGACGTCACCATCCAGCCGGTGATGTTCGTCCTGCTCTTCGCCTTCGTCTTCGGCAGCTCGATCGAGGTCGACACCGAGGGCGGCTACAAGGCGTGGCTGCTCGCCGGCATCATGGCCCAGACGATCGCCTTCGCCTCCTTCATCGTGGCGGTCGGCCTGACGGCGGACCTCGAGAAGGGCATCGTCGACCGGATGCGCTCGCTGCCCATCAACCCCGCCGCGGTGCTGGTCGGCCGGTCGATCTCGAGCCTCATGCACTCCTCGATCGGCCTGGTCATCATGTCGGTCACCGGCCTGTTCATCGGCTGGCGCATCCACACCAACGTCGCCGAGGCTGCCCTGGGCTACGTCCTGCTGCTGGGCTGGGGCTTCGCGATGATCTGGATCGGCATCTGGGTGGGCTCCGCCATGCGGTCGGTGGAGGCCGTCAACGGCGTCATGTTCGCCACCATGTTCCCGATCACGTTCCTAGCCAACACCTTCGGGCCCACCGACAACATGCCCAGCTGGCTGCGGACGGTCGCGGAGTGGAACCCGATCTCCAGCCTCACCCAGGCCGTGCGGGAGCTGTGGGGCAACGACACCCCGCTGCCCGCCGACGCGGCCCTGCCGCTGCAGCACCCCGTCGCCTTCACCATCGGCTGGATCGTGCTGATCACCGTGGTCGTGGCGCCCCTGGCGATCCGGACGTTCAACCGGCGCACCGCCGACTGAGTCCCCGCACGCCCCGTGGACGGGCGGGCTGGCACCGCTTCCTAGACTGACCGGGTGCCGCCCGCCCCCTCCTCCGTCGACCCGGCCGTCGACATCTCGGGGCTCGTGATGGCCTACGGCGACAAGGTGGCCGTCGACGGCCTCTCCCTCGACGTCGCCCGCGGCTCCATCACCGCGGTCCTCGGACCCAACGGTGCCGGGAAGACCACGACGCTGGAGACCTGCGAGGGCTACCGCGTCCCGCAGCAGGGCACCGTGCGCGTGCTCGGGCTCGACCCGCAGCGCGACCGCGCGGCCCTGCTCCCCCGGATCGGCGTGATGCTCCAGTCCGGCGGCGCCTGGAGCGGCGTACGGGCCGGGGAGATGCTGGAGCACATGGCCTCGCTGCACGCGCACCCGCTCGACACCGCGATGCTGAGCGACCGGCTCGGCCTCGGCGACTGCGGCCGTACGCCCTACCGGCGGCTGTCCGGCGGGCAGAAGCAGCGGCTGGGCCTGGCCATCGCCCTCGTCGGCCGGCCCGAGCTCGTCTTCGTCGACGAGCCCACCGCAGGGATGGACCCGCAGGCGCGGCGCACCACGTGGGAGATGCTGCGGGAGATCCGCGCCGACGGCGTGACCGTCGTGCTCACCACTCACCACATGGACGAGGCCGAGCAGCTCGCCGACCGCATCCACATCATCGACCGGGGCACCGTGATCGCCAGCGGCACGCCCGCCGAGCTCACCCGCGGGGGACGCTCCGCCACGATCCGCCTCGTCGTCAACCGGCCGTTCCCCGACGGTGCCCCCGAGTCGCTGCGCGCCGAGCTCGGCCCCGAGACGGAGGTGCGCCAGCTCGACGAGGTCAGCATGCTCATCCACGGCCCTGCCGACTCGAGCACGCTCGGCCTCGTCTCGCGGTGGTGCGAGCGGCACGACGTGCTGCCCCAGACGCTGAACCTCGGCCAGCGCACCCTCGAGGACGTCTTCCTCGAGCTCACCGGACGCGAGCTCGCCCCGTGAGCACCTCCGGCACGAGCGCCACCGCGCGCACCTTCACCCCCGCGCCCGGCGCCGCCGCCCTCTCCCGGATGGTGCTGGCCCAGTCGCGCATGGAGGCGCGACTGATGCTGCGCAACGGGGAGCAGCTCCTGCTCGCCATCGTCATCCCGGTCATCGTCCTCGTCGGCGGCGTCGCCGCGGCCGGACGCATCGGGATCGACCTCGACGGCCACCGCGCCGTGGACGTCCTCACCCCGGGCGTCCTGGCCCTGGCCGTGATGTCCACCGCCTTCACGTCGGTGGCGATCGCGACGGGCTTCGAGCGCCGCTACGGCGTCATCAAGCTGCTCGGCTCGTCGCCGCTGCCCCGCCACGGACTCCTGCTCGGCAAGGTCCTGGCCCTGCTCAACGTGGTGGCGCTGCAGCTCGTGGTGCTCGTGGTCGTCGGCCTGGTGCTCGGGTGGGAGCCCACGCCGGCCGACCCGCCCCGCTCGGTCGTCGGCCTGGTGCTTGCGGTGGCCCTCGGCACGGCGGCCTTCGCCTCGCTCGGCCTCTTCGTCGCCGGCGTGCTGCGCGCCGAGGCCACGCTGGCGCTGGCCAACCTCGTCTACCTGCTGCTCATGGCCGGGGGCGGCGTCGTCCTCCCCGCCAGCACCTACGGCGCCGCCTCGTCGGTCATCCAGTGGCTGCCCTCAGGAGCCTTGGGCGAGGCGATGCGCGCCGCCCTCGTCGAGGCCGACGTCGACGTCCGGTCCCTGCTCGTGCTCGCCGCGTGGACGGCGATCGGCACGGTGCTCACTGCTCGAACCTTCAGGTGGGAATGATGCACGTCGTGCTCGACCGGCTCTCCCGGTTCCTCTGGCCCCTCGCGGTCGCCAACCTGGTCGCCAACATCGGCATCGTCGTCACCGGCGCCGCCGTGCGGCTGACCGGGTCCGGCCTGGGTTGCCCGACCTGGCCGCGGTGCACGGATGCGTCGTACGTCGCCCACGGCGAGCTGGGCCTCCACGGGGCCATCGAGTTCGGCAACCGGCTGCTCACCTTCGCGCTGGCCGCGATCGCCGTGCTCTGCTTCCTCGCCGCCCTCGGCGCTCGCCACCGGCGCGCCACCCGGCTCTCGGTCGTCATCGGCCTCGGCATCCCGCTGCAGGCGGTGCTCGGGGGCATCACGGTGCTGACCGACCTCAACCCGTGGATCGTGGCCGGACACTTCCTGCTGTCGATGGCGATGATCATGGTGTGCGTCGCGCTCGTCGACGAGCTGCGCAGTCCCGACCGGGACGTCGCTCCCCCGCTGCCCCGGGCGCTCGCCTGGGCCACCCTGGCCGTCGGCTGGGTGGTGCTCTACCTCGGCACCGTCGTCACCGGCGCCGGTCCGCACGCCGGCGACACGGAGTCGCCCCGCAACGGCCTCGACCCGTCGACCGTCTCGCAGGTGCACGCGTCGTCGGTCTACGTCCTGGTCGCGCTCACGGTCGCGCTGCTCGTCGTGGCGCGACGTGGTGGCCACCGGTGGCTGGCGACGGTGACCGCCCTGGTGCTGCTCGTCGAGGTGCTGCAGGGCGTGCTCGGCTGGGTGCAGTACTGGCTCGACCTGCCGGTCGGCCTGGTCGCCCTGCACATGCTGGGAGCGGCGCTGCTCGCCGCGGGTCTCGCGCGGATCGGCCTCGCGGTGCTGCCGCACCGGGCCGTGCACGAGGCGAGCGCAGGCGGCGAGCCGCAGCCCCACGCTGCGACCCGCCTGCCCTAGCCCTCCCCGGGTCCCTCCCAGGACCGGTCGTACGTCGAGCCGGTGCGACCCGGACGGGTCAGCGCTCGACCTTGCGCGCGAAGACGACGGTGCGCTTGGCGTAGTCGTCGGCCTTGCAGCCGACGAGCACGATGCGCGCCGGCCCCGACACGGAGTAGAGCGATCCCATCCGGCGCTTGGCCGGCCAGAACTCTCGCCGCGTCACCTCGAAGTCGCAGCCGCCGACGGTGACGACGTCACCGCGACGGAGCTGCCCCCACCTGTCCGCCACGCCGTTGCCGGCGCGCCAGGCGTGGCCGGCGTAGACGGTGCTGCCCGTCGGGTCGCAGGGCGGGTCGCCCTGCGCCCACGTGTAGACCGCGCCGCGGAGGCGCGAGCCGACGGCCAGCGTGTTGTTGCGCGCCGCCACCTGGATGACGGCCGCGTCGGTGCCCAGCGTCGGGATCCGCAGCCGGTCAGGGGCGGCGTGGGCCGCCGCTCCCTGACCGACGAGGACTGTGGCGCCGAGCGTCACGCCCACGAGGAGGCGTGCCAGCACGGTGCCGCGCATCAGGATCCGGTGTTCGGCGCGATCTCCGGGGCGGCCGCGCACGGCCGGGTGCTGAAGGTCATCTTCCACACCCGCTTGCCCTCGAGCCGGTAGGACGCGTCGGCGGCGAAGGCGCGGACGGTCACCGACCGGTGCGTCGCCTTGAGCCAGGCGCCCTGACGCAGCACCTTGCCGCGGGACTTGTAGACGACACCGGAGCGCTCGCCGACCTTGATCCGGTCACCGCTGCGACCGCACTTGTCGATCATGCGGGCCTGCGCCCGGACGACCCGGACCTGGGCGGGCAGCACCTCGGGCGGCGTGACCACCGGCGGCGTGACCGGCGGGGTGACGACCGGCGGGGTCGGGCAGGGCACGTTGCTGTCGGTCGGCACGGGGTAGGTCGTGGTGGTCTGACCGTTGGGGAACTGGTGCCCCGGGGTGGCGGTCAGCGTGAGACTGCCGTCGGAGTTGGTCGTCGCCGTCCAGGGGCCGGTGGGCACCTGGCCGTAGTGGGCGTTGCCCGGACCACAGTCGTCGACGACCGGCACGGTCGGCGGCTGGACGGTGGTGGGCGGGCACGGCACGTTGCTGTCGGTCGGCGCCGGGTAGGTCAGGGTCGTCTGCCCGTTGGGGAACTGGTGTCCCGGGGTGGTGGTGACCGTGAGGCTGCCGTTGGAATGGGTCGTCACGGTCCAGGGGCCGGTGGGCACCTGGCCGTAGTGGGCGTTGCCCGGACCGCAGTCGTCGACCACCGGCACGGTCGGCGGCTGCACGGTCTTCACGACGCAGTTGTCGGTGAACTTGTAGACCGGGATGGTGCCGTAGCTCGTGTTGGTGTTGCCGTTGTCCCACCTGGCGTCGAGCCGCAGGGTGACGTCACCCGTCGGCTTGCTGGTGACGGTCTCGGTGAACTTCGCGGTCTGCGTGGACGTCAGCTTGGTGCCCACCGGGACGACGGCCCGGTTGGAGGCCGTGATCGTCTCGGTGACGGTCTCGCTGTTGGTGACCGTCCAGGTGACGGTCCAGCCCCCGCCCGTCTTGCAGGCGACGGAGCCGGTGATGGTGTTGTGGTGGGCGCTCGCGGCGCCGGCGATCCCGACGACGGCGAAGCCGACGGCCAGGACGAGCGTGACGACGCGTGACACCGTGCGGTTCAGGGAGGACGTACGTCCTGCGCCCTGCCCGCCGACCTGTTCGCTCAGGCTCTCGTGTGGTGCTGAAGACATGTGTGACAAACCCCCAAATAGCGTGGGGACGCCCGCTGCCTCCCCATCACTCGATTCAACGCGGCGCGGGAGCGGCAAACACGAGAGGTTGTCTCAAGATGCTCTCTGGATTCCCTCAGTCGTCTGACGACTTCGTCAATATGCGCTAGGGCGCTCGGAGATCGTCAGCGGCCGAGCAGGGGATCCAGCGCAACTGCGACGAAAAGGAGGGACAGGTAGAGGTTCGAGGTGTGGAAGAGCCGCATCGGGTTGATCTCCCCCAGGGCGTCGGAGACCTTCGTGCGCGCCCACATGCGGTGCGCCTCGACGAGGAACACCGCTCCCAGCACGGCCGCCGCCACCGCGTAGACCAGGCTGGTGCCGGCCACCGGCCAGAGCAGCAGCGAGGTGGCCACCATGACCCAGCTGTAGAGCACGACCTGCCGACCGACCTCGGCCGCCGGCTTCACGACAGGCAGCATGGGCACGTCGACGTTGCGGTAGTCCTCGCGGTAGCGCAGCGCCAGCGCCCAGGTGTGCGGCGGCGTCCAGAAGAACACCACGAGGAACAGCACGACCGGCGTCCACGCCAGCTCGCCGGTGACGGCGGTCCAGCCGATCAGCGCCGGGAAGCAGCCCGCCAGCCCGCCCCACACGATGTTCTGCGTCGTGCGGCGCTTGAGCAGGATGGTGTAGACGAGCACGTAGAAGGCGTTGGCGAGCAGCGAGAGCGTCGCCGAGAGCCAGTTGACCCACAGCGCCAGCACCACCGTCGACAGCACGGCCAGGACGGTGGCGAAGACGAGGGCCGACAGCGGCGAGACGATGTGGCGCGGCAGGGCGCGGCGGCGCGTACGCCGCATCTGCTCGTCGATGTCGCGGTCGTAGACGCAGTTGAAGGCCGACGCCGAGCCGGCCGACAGCGCGCCGCCCACGACGGTCGCCGCGACCAGGCCGAGCGGCGGGATGCCGCGGTCGGCGAAGAACATCACCGGCACGGTGGTCAGCAGCAGCAGCTCGATGACCCGCGGCTTGGTCAGCCCGACGTAGGCGCCGACGACGTCGCGCCAGGTCTTGGCGCCGTCGTCGTCGGGGTCGCCACCGGTCGACGGCCGGGCGGACGCACCAGCGCGCGAGCCGGCGTGGGACACAGTGGCACCTCAGGGGACGGGGTGGAGACGGATGGGACCCGGAGTTGTGGGAACCGGAGGCCGTGAACGGCCGGAGGAGCGACGTCCCGGGCCACCCTCGGGTGGGGTCGAGTCTACTCGGCCCCGGCGATAGGCTCGCAGTCGAGGCCACCTCCGCAGGTCTGTGATCCTGCACTCCCCGGCCCCACGGCTGAACCCCGGCTGCACTCCATCGAGAGGAACCGCGTTGTCCGAGAACTCCGCCCTGCCCGCCACGCTCGAGTGGGACGAGATCGACGACAGAGCTGTCGACACCTCCCGTGTGCTCGCGATGGACGCGGTGCAGAAGGTCGGCAACGGCCACCCCGGCACCGCCATGAGCCTGGCGCCCGCGGCGTACCTGCTCTTCCAGAAGGTGATGCGGCACAACCCGGCCGACCCGCACTGGACCGGTCGCGACCGCTTCGTGCTCTCGGCCGGCCACAGCTCCATCACCCTCTACACCCAGCTCTTCCTCGGCGGCTGGGGCCTCGAGATCGAGGACCTGCGCTCCCTGCGCACCTGGGGCAGCAAGACCCCCGGGCACCCCGAGCACGGCCACACCGCCGGCGTCGAGACCACCACCGGCCCCCTCGGCCAGGGCGTCGCCAACGCGGTCGGCATGGCCATGGCCGCCCGCCGCGAGCGCGGCCTGTTCGACCCCGACACGGCGGAGGCCGACTCCCCGTTCACCCACCACGTCTACGCGATCTGCTCCGACGGCGATCTCGAGGAGGGCATCAGCGCCGAGGCGTCCTCGATCGCCGGCACCCAGCAGCTCGGCAACCTGACGATGATCTACGACGCCAACCGCATCTCCATCGAGGGCGACACCGACGTCGCCTTCACCGAGGACGTCGGCGCCCGCTACGAGGCCTACGGCTGGCACGTGCAGACCGTCGACTGGACCAACGACGGCACCGACTACGTTGAGGACGTCGCCGCTCTGTACGACGCGGTGCGCGCCGCCGCGGAGGTCACCGACCGCCCCAGCCTCGTCGTGCTGCGCACCCTGATCGCCTGGCCCGCGCCGACCGCGCAGGGCACCGGCAAGTCCCACGGCTCGGCCCTCGGGGCCGAGGAGGTCGCGGCGACCAAGGAGATCCTCGGCTTCGACCCCGAGAAGCACTTCGAGGTGCCCGAGGACGTCATCGCCCGCACCCGCTCGCTGGTGGAGCGCGGCAAGCTGGAGCAGTCGGCCTGGCAGGAGCGGTTCGACGCCTGGCAGGCGGCCGCGCCCGAGGAGCGGCTCGAGGTCTTCCGTCGCATGCAGACCCGGGCGCTGCCCGAAGGGCTGGCCGACGCCCTGCCGAGCTTCGACGCCGACCCCAAGGGCGTCGCCACCCGCAAGGCCTCCGGCGCGGTCATCAACGCCGTCGCGGCCGTCATGCCCGAGCTGTGGGGCGGCTCCGCCGACCTGGCGGAGTCCAACAACACCACCATCGAGGACGCGCCCTCCTTCATCCCGGCGGTCCGGTCCACCGACCAGTGGTCGGGCGACCCGCTCGCCGGACGCGTGCTGCACTTCGGCATCCGCGAGCACGGCATGGGTGGCATCCTCAACGGCATCGCCCTCCACGGCGGCACCCGCGTCTTCGGCGGCACCTTCCTCACCTTCAGCGACTACATGCGCGGCTCCGTCCGCCTGGCCGCGCTGATGGGCCTGCCGGTCACCTACGTGTGGACCCACGACTCGATCGGCCTCGGCGAGGACGGCCCGACGCACCAGCCGATCGAGCACCTGGCGGCGCTGCGCGCGATCCCCGGCCTCGACGTCGTACGCCCCGCGGACGCCAACGAGACCGCGGCCGCGTGGCACGCGGTGCTCCAGCGCACCGACCACCCGGCCGGCATCGCGCTCACCCGCCAGAACGTCCCCGTCTTCCCGCGCGGCGAGGACGGCTTCAGCGACACCTCGAACGTGCACCGCGGCGGGTACGTCCTCCTCGACGTCGAGGGCGGCGACCCCGACGTCATCCTGATGGGCACCGGCTCCGAGGTGCAGGTGGCGGTCGCCGCGCGCGACCTCCTCGCCGAGGACGGCATCCGTGCCCGCGTCGTCTCCCTGCCCTGCCTCGAGTGGTTCGAGGAGCAGGAGGAGGCCTACCGCGAGACCGTGCTCCCCCCGACGGTCAAGGCCCGCGTGTCGGTCGAGGCCGGCGTGAAGCAGGGCTGGCGCGAGTACGTCGGCGACCACGGCCGCATCGTGTCCATCGACCACTACGGCGCCTCGGCCGACTACGCGCGCATCTACGAGGAGTTCGACATCACCGGCGAGGCGGTGGCCAACGCCGCTCGCGACAGCCTGCGCACGCTCACCGACTGACGTCGGCCGAGCCCGCAGCCACCGACCACCGATCCTCAGGAGGCACCATGAACGACCGTCTCAAGGCCCTGGCTGACGCCGGGGTGTCCATCTGGCTCGACGACCTGTCCCGCGAGCGCCTCGAGACCGGCAACCTCGCCGACCTCGTCCAGAACCGGCACGTCGTCGGCGTGACGTCCAACCCGGCGATCTTCCAGTCGGCGCTGGCAAAGGGCGAGCGCTACGACGCCCAGGTCCGGGAGCTGGCGGCGCAGGACGCCGACGTCGACAAGGCGACCCTCGTCATCACCACCGACGACGTGCGTGAGGCCTGCAAGGGCATGCGCCCGGTCTTCGACGCCACCGACGGCGTCGACGGCCGCGTCTCCATCGAGGTCTCCCCCGGTCTCGCCCACGACACGGGCGAGACCGTCACCGAGGCGGCGATCCTCCACAAGACCGTCGGCGAGCCCAACGTGATGATCAAGATCCCGGGGACGAAGGAGGGCTGGCCCGCGATCACGGAGACCCTCGCGGCCGGCATCTCGGTCAACGTGACCCTCATCTTCGGGCTCGAGCAGTACCGCAACGTGATGGAGGCATACGTCACCGGTCTGGAACGGGCGTCCGACAACGGCCATGACCTGAGCGGCATCCACTCGGTCGCGTCGTTCTTCGTCTCCCGCGTCGACTCGGAGATCGACAAGCGCCTCGAGGCGACGACCGGGGGCCCGGGCACCGACCCGGCGCTGCGGGGCAAGGCCGGCGTCGCCAACGCCCGCCTGGCCTTCCAGATGTACGAGGACTTCTTCCAGGGCGAGCGCTGGGCCGCGCTCGAGGCCAAGGGCGCGCGCAAGCAGCGGCCGCTGTGGGCCTCCACCGGCGTGAAGAACCCGGACTACGACGACACCATGTACGTCGTCGACCTGGTCGCCGCCGACACCGTCAACACGATGCCCGAGAAGACCCTCGACGCGGTCGCCGACCACGGCGAGGTGCGCGGTGACCGCATCCGGCCGTTCTACGACGACGCCGCCGCTCACATGCAGGCGCTGGCCGACGCCGGCATCGACTACGACGACGTCATCAAGGCCCTCATCAAGGAGGGCGTCGACAAGTTCGTCGTCGCCTGGGACGAGCTGCAGGAGACCCTCGCCGCGTCGCTCGAGGCCGCGCGGGCATGACCGAGGGGCCGGTCGACCCGACGACCACGGACGCCTGGTCACGGCTGACCGGGCTGGCGCAGGCCCCCCGGGCCGACCTGCGCGACGCCCTGACGACGTCGTGGGTCGAGCAGCAGTCGCTGGACGCGGCCGACCTCCACGTCGACCTGTCGAAGAACCTGTTCGACGACGACGTGGAGGCCGCCCTGCTGGCCCTCGCCGACGAGGTGGACCTGGTCGGGCGTCGGGACGCGATGTTCGCCGGCGAGCACATCAACGTCACGGAGGACCGTGCGGTGCTCCACACCGCGCTGCGGCTGCCGCGCGAGGCGACGCTGACGGTCGACGGCACCGACGTCGTGGCCGACGTGCACGAGGTGCTCGCCCGCGTCTACGCCTTCGCCGACCAGGTCCGCTCCGGCGACTGGACGGGCGTGACCGGCAAGCGGATCCAGACGGTCGTCAACATCGGCATCGGCGGGTCCGACCTCGGCCCGGTCATGGCCTACGAGGCGCTCGAGCCCTACCGCCAGGACGGGCTCTCCTGCCGCTTCATCAGCAACATCGACCCGACCGACGCGGGGCAGGCGCTCACCGGGCTCGACCCGGAGACCACGCTCTTCATCGTCTCCAGCAAGACGTTCGGGACGCTGGAGACGCTCACCAATGCGCGCCTGTGCCGGACGTGGCTGCTCGAGCACCTGCCGGCCGGCAGCGACCCGGCCGCCGCGGTCGCGCAGCACTTCGTGGCGGTCTCGACCGCCCTCGACAAGGTCGCCGACTTCGGCATCGACCCCGACAACGCGTTCGGCTTCTGGGACTGGGTCGGCGGGCGCTACTCGATGGACTCGGCCATCGGCCTCTCCCTGGTCGTGGCCATCGGCCCGGAGCACTTCGCCGACCTGCTCGCCGGCTTCCACGCGATGGACGAGCACTTCCACACGATGCCGGCCGAGGACAACGTGCCGCTCAAGATGGGGCTGCTCAACGTCTGGTACACCAACTTCCTCGGCGCCCACACCCACGCCGTCCTGCCCTACTCGCAGCTGCTGCACCGGTTCCCGGCCTACCTCCAGCAGCTGACCATGGAGTCCAACGGCAAGGGCGTGCGGTGGGACGGCGAGGCCGTCGGCTACGACACGGGCGAGGTCTTCTGGGGCGAGCCGGGCACCAACGGCCAGCACGCCTTCTACCAGCTGATCCACCAGGGCACCCGCCTCGTGCCGGCGGACTTCATCGCCTTCGCGCGGCCGGCGTACCCCCTCGTCGACGAGCCCGAGGAGGGCGAGCGCGTCGACGTCCACGAGCTGCTGCTCGCCAACTTCCTGGCGCAGACCAAGGCGCTCGCCTTCGGCCGCACCGCCGACGAGGTCCGCGCCGAGGGCGTGGCGGAGGAGCTCGTCGCCGCTCGCACCTTCCCGGGCAACCGGCCGACCACCTCGATCATGGCGCCGGCGCTCACCCCGGCCGTCCTCGGGCAGCTGGTCGCGCTCTACGAGCACGTCACGTTCGTGCAGGGCGCCGTCTGGGGCATCGACAGCTTCGACCAGTGGGGCGTCGAGCTCGGCAAGCAGCTGGCGCAGGAGCTGCGGCCGGCGGTGGCGGGCGACGCGTCGGTCGCGGCGGAGCAGGACCCCTCCACCCAGTCCCTGATCGCCTACTACCAGGAGCAGCGACGCTGATGGCCTCCACACCCCGCCCCAACCCGCTGCGCGACCCGCAGGACCGCCGGCTGCCGCGCATCGCCGGGCCGTCGAGCCTGGTGCTGTTCGGCGTGACCGGCGACCTGTCGCGCAAGAAGGTCATGCCGGCCATCTACGACCTGGCCAACCGCGGGCTGCTGCCGCCCGGCTTCTCGCTGGTCGGGTTCGCGCGGCGCGACTGGGAGGACCAGGACTTCGCGCAGATCGTCTACGACGCGGTCAAGGCCAACGCGCGTACGCCGTTCCGCGAGGAGGTGTGGCGCCAGCTCTCGGAGGGCTTCCGCTTCGTGTCGGGCAACTTCGACGACGACGAGGCGTTCGATACCCTGCGCCGCACCATGCACGAGCTCGAGGAGGTCCGCGGCACCGGCGGCAACACCGCCTTCTACCTGGCCATCCCGCCGTCGTTCTTCGGCGTCGTGGTCGACCAGCTCAAGGAGCACGGCCTCGCCGAGCAGGCCGCCGACGCCGACGGCGTGCAGCCGTGGCGACGCGTCGTGGTCGAGAAGCCGTTCGGCCACGACCTCGAGTCGGCGCGCGAGCTCAACGCCGTGCTCGACGGCGTCTTCCCTCCCGAGTCGGTCTTCCGCATCGACCACTACCTCGGCAAGGAGACGGTGCAGAACATCCTGGCGATGCGCTTCGCCAACAACATGTTCGAGCCGATCTGGAACGCCAACTACGTCGACCACGTGCAGATCACGATGGCCGAGGACATCGGCATCGGCGGCCGGGCCGGCTACTACGACGGCATCGGCGCCGCCCGTGACGTCATCCAGAACCACCTGCTGCAGCTGATGGCACTGGTGGCGATGGAGGAGCCGACGTCGTTCGACGCCGAGAGCCTGCGGCTGGAGAAGCAGAAGGTCCTCTCCTCCGTCGTGCTGCCCTCGCGGCTGGACATCACCACGGCCCGCGGGCAGTACAGCCCCGGCTGGCAGGGCGGCGAGAAGGTGATCGGCTTCCTCGAGGAGGAGGGCATCCGTCGCACGTCCAGGACCGAGACCTTCGCCGCCATCACGCTGCACGTCGACACCCGGCGGTGGGCCGGCGTGCCGTTCTACCTCCGCACCGGCAAGCGCCTCGGCCGCCGGGTCACCGAGGTGGCCGTGGTCTTCAAGAGGGCGCCGCACCTGCCGTTCAACGCGACGTCGACCGAGGAGCTCACGCAGAACGCCCTGGTGATCCGCGTGCAGCCCGACGAGGGCCTGACGATGCGCTTCGGCTCCAAGGTCCCCGGCACGGCGATGGAGATCCGCGACGTCAACATGGACTTCGCCTACGGCGGTTCCTTCACCGAGGCGAGCGCCGAGGCCTACGAGCGCCTGATCCTCGACGTGCTGCTCGGCGACCCGCCGCTGTTCCCGCGCCACGAGGAGGTCGAGCTGTCCTGGAAGATCCTCGACCCGATCCTCGAGCACTGGGCCCGCAAGGGGAAGCCGGAGGCCTACCCGTCCGGCACCTGGGGGCCGGAGTCGGCCGACAAGATGCTCGCCCGCGAAGGACGCACCTGGAGAAGGCCATGACGATGTTCGAGCTGCAGAACACCACCTCGTCCAAGATCGCCGCGGAGTTCGTACGCGCCCGCACCCGTGCCGGGTCCCCGGCGATGGGCATGGTGATGACGCTGATCATCGTCGTGCCCGACGAGGACGCCGAGGCCGCGATGCAAGCCGCCCAGCGGGCCTCGCGCGAGCACCCGGCCCGCGTGCTGGGCATCATCCTCGGCGACGCGCGCGGCAAGCCCCAGGTCGACGCGACCGTCGGCACCGGCGGTGGCTGGGGCGGCGAGACCGCGCTCATCCGGTTGCGCGGCGAGGTGGTGCGCTACGCCGAGTCCGTGGTGCTGCCGCTGCTGCTGCCGGACTCCCCCGTGGCGATCTGGTGGCCCACCGAGCCGCCCGACGACCCGGCCGACGACCCGCTGGGGGCGCTGGCGCGGCGACGCATCACCGACTCGGCGGCTGCCACCCGTGGCAAGTCCTCGGTCATGCACCGCCAGTGCCAGTCCTACGCGCCCGGCAACACCGACCTCAGCTGGACGCGCCTCACGCCGTGGCGGGCGCTGCTCGCCGCGGCCCTCGACCAGCACCCGGTCAAGGTGGCGCGCGCCTCGGTCTCGGCCGAGCGGATCAGCCCGAGCGCCGACCTGCTCGTGGCCTGGCTCAACGACCGCCTGCGCGTGCCGGTGGAGCGGCACACCTCCGAGGGGCCGGGGATCACCCAGGTCGTGATGGACACCAAGCAGGGACCGATCACGATCACCCGCGAGGACGGCCGGCTGGCGACGTTCTCCTCCCCCGGCCGCCCGGACCGCCCGGTGGCCCTCAAGCGCCGGGAGGTGCCCGCGCTGCTCAGCGAGGAGCTGCGCCGTCTCGACGAGGACGACGTCTACGCCGCCACCGCCCGCCGGCTCGTCGCGCTCGAGAAGGAGTCCTGACCGCATGACCGACGCCCCCCGGGTCAGCCGGCACCAGGACGCCGACGTCCTCGTCGGCGACGTGGCCTCGGCCCTCCTCGACCGGATCGAGACCGCGCAGGCGCGCGGCGACGTCCCGCACGTCGCGCTCACGGGCGGCTCGATCGCCGAGTCGCTGCACCGCGAGCTCGCGCGGCGCGCCCCGGACTCGTCGGTGGACTGGTCGCGCGTGGAGTTCTGGTGGGGTGACGAGCGGTTCGTGACCGCCGACTCGCCCGACCGCAACGCGCTCCCGGCCCGCAGCGAGTTCCTCGACGTCGTCGGCGTCGACCCTGCGCACGTGCACGAGGTGCCGTCGAGCGACCAGGTCGCCACCGCCGAGGAGTCGGCCGCGGCCTACGCCGAGACGCTACGGGCCCGCGGCGTCGAGTCGTTCGAGGTGATGATCCTCGGGCTCGGGCCCGACGGGCACTGCGCGTCGCTCTTCCCCGGCCACCCGGGCCTCGCGGTGTCGGGCGTCGCCGTGACGGCCGTCCACGACTCCCCCAAGCCGCCGCCCGACCGCGTGACCCTGACCTTCGAGGCGCTCAACCGCGCCCGATCGGTCTGGTTCATCGCCAGCGGCGAGGGCAAGGCCGAGGCCGTCGCCCGCGCCCTGGCCGACGAGGGATCGGTCGAGGAGACCCCCGCGCGGGGGGTCCGCGGGCACGAGACGGTCTGGTGGCTCGACGAACCCGCCGCCTCCGCCCTCCCCACCCTCCCCGCCTGAACTACACGTGACCGGGCACTTCGTGCCCGTCCTGCGCACCGACCGGGCACTTCGTGCCCGTCCTGCGCACCGACCGGGCACTTCGTGCCCGTCCGGTCAGCGTGAGAGGTCGATGTACGTCGGTCGGCGGGCCGCCGCGGCTTCGTGGCCCGCGCGCAGCCGGTCGCTGGCCGCGAGCTCGCGACCGTAGACGTCGTCCTTCGTGAACACGTCCATGTGCCACCCGCGCGCGTCGCGCAGCCAGTCGAGCCGGGCCTCGTCGTGCTCGCTCACCTCGTCGCCGTGGTAGGCCTCGCCGTAGTACTCCGCGCCGTAGCGGACGCCGGCGTCGCCGACGTCGATGCGGAACCTCGGGACGCCGGCGTCGTCCTCCACCCAGACCTGCGTCTCGGGCGGCGGGAGGTCGGCGTCGTACCAGTGCAGTCGCAGCGCGCTCTCCGGCGGAGACTCCGCGCCCGTGTCACCGAGCGGGGCGAGGGTCCGGAGCTGGCGGATGCCGCGGTGCCCGGCGAACCTGGGCACCTCGCTGAGGAGCAGCCGGTGGTCGAGCCCGAGTCGCAAGAAGCCGTCGACGGCGGCGAGGGCGTCAAAGCGCCAGAGCAGGCGGCCGAGGTCGCACGCGGTCCTAAGCGGCGTCGTGACGGCGAGGGCGCCGATCTGGTCGAGGTCGCGGGTGGTGAGCTCACGGATGCCGCTCGCGACGCCCGGTCGGCGCATCCGGCTGCCCGACCGGCTGAAGACGTCGAGCACCGGCATCTCGTGGATCGCCGAACGAGGCAGCGCGTCGACACCGTGCAGCCATGCCGCGGTGCGGTCGACGACGACCGCGTGCTCGGGGACGACCAGCTCGAGCGCGGCGACGCGGAGTCGGAGGGAGTCCGGCACGGCGGCGGCCACGAAGACGCCACGCAGCACCGGTCGCAGCAGGCCGCGCTCGACCAGGCGTCGCCGCAGGCTCTCACGGACCCCGAGACGGGTCGCCTCAGCGGCCGAGAGGGGACGGTCCAGCGGGATCGGCGCGTCGACGCCCAGCGCCTCGACGTCGCGACACCAGGCGGGCATGACGTGCATCCGGCCAGCGTGCCGCCTGCCGGCGGAGGACGTCGTACGTCATCCACAGCGGCAGGCCCGGACCGGCACGAAGTGCCCGGTCGGCACGCAGGACGGGCACGAAGTGCCCGGTCACGTGAAGTTCAGAAGATGATCTCGCCGGCCTTGCGGCGGCTGCGCAGGAGGGCGACGGCCTCGTCGAGGATGTCGGCCGCCTCGGTCTCGCTGCGACGCTCCTTCACGTAGGCGAGGTGCGTCTTGTAGGGCTCGATCTTCGGCGCCGGGGGCGGGTTCTCGGAGTCGAGGCTCGCCGGCAGGCCGCACTTGGGGCAGTCCCACGAGTCGGGCGCGGCGGCCTCGATCGCGAAGGTGACCACCGAGCGGTGGTCGTGGCTGCAGAAGTAGGTCACCGTCTGCCGGGGCGCCGCCTCTCCACGCTCGGCCTCCCCCATCGGTCCGGCGCCGACCCGACTACCGCGGATCGCGTTTCCACCACCAGCCACGACAACTCCTTCGCCAGAACCTTGGGACAGACAGAGACAGGGACAGTGCGGGGCGGACGATCAGGCGCCGCTGTAGGCCTTGAGCAGGCCCAGGGCGACGATGCAGGCGAACCAGATGACGCCGACGCCGATCGTGAAGCGGTCGAGGTTGCGCTCCGCCACCGAGGATCCGCCCAGGCTGCTGGAGACGCCGCCGCCGAACATGTCGGACAGGCCACCACCGCGGCCCTTGTGGAGCAGCACCAGCAGGATCATGATCGCGCTGGTGATGACCAGCAGGACGGTGAAGAGCGGAATCACGAGCGGAATCCTACGTCACGCCGTCGGGATCCGCTGAGGGGCCTCACAGCACCGGCATGTCGTAGAAGCGGCAGATGCCGCCGAACTCGTCGACCTGCAGGCTCGCGCCGCCGACGAGACACCCGTCGACGTCCGACTTGTCCATGATGCCGCCCACGTTGGCGGCCTTGACCGAGCCGCCGTAGAGGATCCGCAGGCCGTCGGCCGCGGCGTCGCCGTGCACCTCGCGCACCCGCCCACGGATGGCCGCACAGACCTCCTGCGCGTCGTCGGGCGTCGCCACCTCGCCGGTGCCGATGGCCCACACGGGCTCGTAGGCGACCACGAGACCGGCCACCTGCTCGGCGGTGAACCCGTCGAGCGAGCCGTCGACCTGCGTGAGCGTGAACGGCACGTGCTCGCCGGCCTGGCGCACGTCGAGGCCCTCGCCCACGCACACGATCGGCGTCATCCCGGCCGCCAGCGACTTGTGCGCCTTGGCGTTGACCAGCTCATCGCTCTCGTGGTGGTACATCCGGCGCTCTGAGTGGCCGACCACGACGTAGGAGCAGCCGAGCTTGGCCAGCATCGCGGCGGAGACCTCCCCGGTGTAGGCGCCGTTGTCGTGGACCGACACGTCCTGCGCGCCGTAGCGGATCGACAGCCGGTCGCCGTCCACGAGCGTCTGCACCGAGCGGAGGTCGGTGAAGGGCGGCACGACGACGACCTCGACCTTGCCGAAGTCGTGGCGCTTGTCCGCCAGCGTCCAGGCGAGCTTCTGGACCAGCACCACCGCTTCCTGGTGGGTCAGGTTCATCTTCCAGTTGCCCGCCATCAGCGGGGTCCGGGTGTTCTTCGTGCCAGCCACTGCGTCACGCCCTCTCGAGTACTGCGATCCCGGGGAGCTCCTTGCCCTCCAGGAACTCCAGCGACGCGCCACCGCCGGTGGAGATGTGACCGAACGCGGCCTCGTCGAAGCCCAGCTGGCGCACGGCCGCGGCCGAGTCGCCGCCGCCCACGACGGACAGGCCTCCCGACGAGGTGACCTCGGTGAGCGCCTGCGCCACCGCGCGGGTGCCCTCGGCGAAGGCGGCCACCTCGAACACGCCCATGGGGCCGTTCCAGAAGACCGTCTGCGCGTCGGACAGCGCCGCCGCGAAGGCGGCCGCGGACTCGGGCCCGATGTCGAGCCCCAGCGCGTCGGCGGGGATCTCCGAGGCGGGTACGACGCTGGGCTGGGGCTCGCGGTCGCCCGACGGGAACGCGGTGTCGACCACGACGTCGGTCGGCAGGACGATCTCCACCCCGCGGTCCACCGCCTCGCTGAGGTAGCGGGTGCACGTGTCGAGCTGGTCCTCCTCGAGCAGGCTCTTGCCGACCTCGTGCCCCTGGGCCTTGAGGAAGGTGAACACCATGCCGCCGCCGATGAGCAGCTTGTCGGCCTTGTCGATCAGGTTGTCGATCACGCCGAGCTTGTCGGAGACCTTCGAGCCGCCGAGGACGACGACGTAGGGGCGCTCCGGGTGCTCGGTGAGCCGGCGCAGCACCTCGACCTCGGCCGCGACCAGGCCGCCCATCGCCGACGGCAGTCGCAGCGCGACCTCGTAGACGCTGGCCTGCCGGCGGTGGACGACGCCGAAGCCGTCCGAGACGAAGGCGTCGGCCAGCTGCGCGAGCTGGTCGGCGAACGCCCCGCGCACGGAGTCGTCCTTGCTGGTCTCGCCGTCGTTGAACCGGACGTTCTCGAGCACGGCGATCCCGCCGTCCTCCAGGCCGGCCACGGTCTCGCTCGCGCTGGCCCCGACCGTGTCGGTGGCGAACGCGACCGGCCGCTCGAGCAGCTCGGAGAGCCGCGCGGCGACCGGCTCGAGGGAGTACCTCGGGTCGGGCGAGCCGTCCGGGCGGCCCAGGTGGGCGGTCACGACCACCCGGGCGCCCGCGTCGGACAGCTGCGTGATGGTCGGCACGCTCGCGCGGATCCGGCCGTCGTCGGTGATGGTGGTGCCGTCGAGGGGCACGTTGAGGTCCGAGCGGACCATCACCCGCTTGCCCCTCAGGTCACCCAGCGACTCGATGCCTGCGGTGTCGGACATCGAGGTCAGAGCGACGTGCCGACGTGCGTGATCAGGTCGGCGAGGCGGTTGGAGTAGCCCCACTCGTTGTCGTACCAGCCGAGCACCTTGACCTGGTTGCCGATGACCTTGGTCAGCGGGGCGTCGAAGATGCAGGACGCCGGGTCGGTGACGATGTCGGTGGAGACGATCGGGTCGGTGGAGTACTTGAGGAACCGGCCGTCGGCGGCCGCCTTGACGATGTCGTTGACCTCGTCGACCGACGTCTCGCGGCTGGCCTCGAACGTGAGGTCGGTGGCCGAGCCGGTGGGCACCGGGACGCGCATCGCGTAGCCGTCGAGCTTGCCCTTGAGCTCGGGGAGCACCAGGCCGATGGCCTTGGCGGCACCCGTCGAGGTCGGCACCATGTTGAGCGCGGCGGCGCGGGCGCGGCGCGGGTCCTTGTGGATGTTGTCCTGGAGGTTCTGGTCGGCGGTGTAGGCGTGGATGGTCGTCATCAGGCCCTTGTTGATGCCGAGGCCGTCGTGGAGCGCCTTCGCCATGGGCGCGAGGCAGTTGGTCGTG
This sequence comes from Nocardioides renjunii, assembly GCF_034661175.1. Taxonomy (NCBI): domain Bacteria; kingdom Bacillati; phylum Actinomycetota; class Actinomycetes; order Propionibacteriales; family Nocardioidaceae; genus Nocardioides; species Nocardioides renjunii. Next base: position 2,552,426 of record NZ_CP141058.1, read on the forward strand.
CACGACGCGTTGGAGATGACGGTGTGCTGGGCCGGGTCGTAGAGCTCGTGGTTGACGCCCATCACGATGGTGATGTCCTCGTTGGAGGCGGGCGCCGAGATGATGACCTTCTTGGCGCCGGCGTCGACGTGGGCCTTGGCCTTGGTGGCGTCGGTGAAGAAGCCGGTGGACTCGACGACGACGTCGACACCGAGGTCGCCCCACGAGAGGTTGGCCGGGTCGCGCTCGGCCGACACGGCGATCTTCTGGTCGCCGACCATGATCGAGGTGTCGTCGCTCGACACGTCGGCGTCGAGGCGGCCGAGGATGGAGTCGTACTTGAGCAGGTGCGCCAGGGACGCGTTGTCGGTCAGGTCGTTGACGCCGACGATCTCGATGTCGGCGCCGGAGGCGCGGACGGCGCGGAAGAAGTTGCGGCCGATGCGGCCGAAGCCGTTGATGCCTACGCGGACGGTCATGGGTGCATGTCTCCTAGGTGGGGCCTTCGGTGACCCCGTCGACAACTCTGGCCTTCGGTGACCAGCATCACCGAGCCTATCGGCTGCCGACCGGCCCCCGAACCGGGGTCGCCCACGCTACGGACAGGTAACTTTGGATCGATCCAAGACCGTCACCCTCCGGTCACCCGTACGCCGCCCGGGCGACGGTCCGGCGCCGCCGGGCAGCGCGCTCAGGCGTCCTCGGCGAGCATCTCCGGCGTCAGGGACGCCTCGGTGTCGGGGATGCCGAGCTCCTCGGCGCGCTTGTCGGCCATCGCGAGCAGGCGGCGGATCCGCCCGGCGATCGCGTCCTTGGTGAGCACCGGGTCGTGGAGCTGGCCGAGCTCCTCGAGGGAGGCCTGCTTGTGCTCGAGCCGCAGGTGCCCGGCCTGGCGGAGGTGGTCGGGGATCTCCTCGCCGAGGATCTCCAGCGCACGGTCGACGCGGGCGCCCGCCGCGACCGCGGCCCGGGCGGACCGGCGCAGGTTGGCGTCGTCGAAGTTGGCCAGGCGGTTGGCCGTCGCGCGGACCTCGCGGCGCATCCGCCGCTCCTCCCAGGCCATCAGCGACTCGTGGGCGCCGAGGCGGGTGAGCAGCGCGCCGATGGCGTCGCCGTCGCGGATCACGACGCGGTCGACCCCGCGTACCTCGCGCGCCTTGGCGGAGATGCCGAGGCGACGGGCGACGCCCACGATCGCGAGGGCGGCCTCGGGGCCGGGGCAGGTGATCTCGAGGGAGGACGAGCGGCCCGGCTCGGTGAGCGAGCCGTGGGCGAGGAAGGCGCCCCGCCAGGCGGCCACGGCGTCGCAGCCGCCGCCGCTGACGACGGCCGGCGGCAGGCCACGCACAGGGCGGCCGCGCTGGTCGAGCAGGCCGGTCTGCCGCGCGAGCGCCTCACCGTCCTTGGTGACCCGGACGATGTAGCGGCTGCCCTTGCGGATGCCGTTGCCCTGCACCATGACCACGTCGGAGGGGTGGCCGTAGACCTCGGAGATGTCGGTGCGCAGCCGGCGAGCGGCGGCGCCGGTGTCGAGCTCGGCCTCCACGACGATGCGGCCGCTCACGATGTGCAGTCCGCCGGCGAAGCGGAGCATCGAGGCGACCTCGGCCTTGCGGCAGCAGGTCTTGGTGATCTGGGTGGAGGCGAGCTCTGCCTTCACCTGTGCCGTCATTGCCATGGGCGGAATCCTGCCATGCGGGTCAACGACCCTCACGCGCTCGGGTCAGCCCTCGTCGACGATCCGGCGGAAGGCGGCCGCGAGGCGGTCGGGATCGTGACGCGGCTCCCCCGGCACGGCGATGTCGTCCACCACCAGCCGGGCTCCCCGGTCGGTGACGACCGTCTCGAGCTGCTCGCGGTCGCCGACCAGTGAGGACGCGTCGACGACGACGGCGTGCACGGTCAGGTCGGGTGCGTGCTCGAACAGCGCGGCGAGGTGGTCGGCCGGGCCGAAGCCGGTGGTCTCCCCCGCCTGGGCCTCGAGGTTGAGCACCACCACGAGGCGTGCCTCGGTCTCCGCCAGGGCGCGGCGCAGGCCCGGCACCATGAGGTGCGGGATCACCGAGCTGAACCAGGACCCGGGGCCCAGCACGACCCACTCGGCGGCCAGGATCGCCTCCACCGCCTCGGCGCACGCCTGCGGGTCCTCGGGGACCAGGGCGACCGACTCGATCTGCCCGGCCGTGGTCGCGACCTCGACCTGGCCGCGTACGACGCTGACGGCCGCCGGCTCGGCGGGGTCCGCGCCGCGGACGCGGGCCGTGATGTCCATCGGCGTGGTGGCCATCGGCAGCACCCGCCCGTGGGCGCCGAGCAGCCGGCCCACCCAGTCGAGCGCGCGGACGTGGTCGCCCATCAGCTCCCACAGGCCGACGATGAGCAGGTTGCCGATGACGTGGCCGTTCATCTCGCCCTGACCGGCGAACCGGTGCTGGATGACGTCGGCCCAGGTGCGGCCCCACTCGTCGTCGCCGCACAGCGCGGCCAGCGCCATCCGCAGGTCGCCCGGGGGCAGGACCCCGAACTCGCCGCGCAGCCGGCCCGACGAGCCGCCGTTGTCGGCGACGGTCACCACCGCGGTCAGGTCGTCGATGGTGAGGTCGTCCTTGAGGCGCCGCAGCGCCGACAGGGTGGCGAAGAGGCCGTGACCGCCGCCGAGGGCCACCGCGGCCTGCGCGGTGTCGCGGGCCACGTCACTCCCTGCCGAGGTCGCGGTGGGAGGTGCTGACGTCGTAGCCCGCCTCCCGCATCAGGCCGGCGATGGCCTCGGTCATCGCCACGCTGCGATGCTTGCCGCCGGTGCACCCGACGGCGACCTGCATGAAGCGCTTGCCCTCGTGGAGGTAGCCCTCGGCGATGGTGCGCAGCACCGGGAGGTACTGCTCGAGGAAGGTCCCGGCGCCCGGCTGCGAGAGGACGTAGGCGGCGACGTCGGGGTCGCGGCCGTTCTGCGGCCGCAGCTCGGGGACCCAGTGGGGGTTGGGCAGGAACCGCATGTCGGCGACCCAGTCGGCGTCGACGGGGATGCCGTACTTGAAGCCGAAGCTGATGACGGTCACCTTGAGCCGCGTCGTGGTCGCGGTGCCGAAGAGCTCGGTGATCTTGTCCTGCAGCTGGTGCACGTTGTAGTTGGACGTGTCGAGCAGCACGTCGGCGTCGCCGCGGATCTCGGCCATCGCCCCGCGCTCGCGCTGGAGGCCGTGGAGCAGGCGGCCGCTGCCCTGCAGCGGGTGGGGGCGACGTGCCGCCTCCTGGCGGCGGACCAGGACGTCGTCGGTCGCCTCGAGGAACAGCAGCGTCGTGGGCCGGCCGGTGACCTGCTGGTGGCGGTTGGCCTGGAGCGAGTCGAAGAACGACCCGGACCGGACGTCGACGACCACCGCGATCGGCTGGTGGATGCCCTTGCTGTCGTCGACGAGGCGTACGACGTCGCGCACCAGCGTCGGCGGGAGGTTGTCGACCACGAAGTAGCCGAGGTCCTCCAGCTCCTTGGCCGCGGTGCTGCGTCCGGCGCCGGTCATGCCGGTCACGATGACCAGCTCGCCGGGGGTCGGCTCGGGCATCTAGTCGTCCTCCAGGATCTCGCCGGTGGCGGTGTTGACCGCCGGCTCTCGGGGTGCAGTCTTGCGGGTCGCGTCGGCCTTCGCGACCGCGTCCTTGATGGCGGTCGCCGTGCGGGGGCCGATGCCCGGCACGAGCGCGATCTGGTCGGCCTCGGCCTCGCGGAGCTTCTTGAGCGAGCCGAAGTGCTTGAGCAGCGTCTTGCGCCGCACCTCCCCGAGGCCCGGCACGTCGTCGAGCATGCTCTCCACCATCGACTTGGACCGGCGGCCGCGGTGGTGGGTGATGGCGAACCGGTGGGCCTCGTCACGGATGCGCTGGAGCAGGTAGAGGCCCTCGCTGGTGCGCGCCATGATGACCGGGTCCTCCTCCCCCGGCAGCCACACCTCCTCGAGCCGCTTGGCCAGGCCGCACACCGGGATGTCGTTCAGCCCGAGCTCGGCGAGGGCCTGCTGAGCGGCCGCCACCTGCGGTGGCCCGCCGTCCACGACGACCAGCGACGGGGCGTACGCGAACTTGCGCGGGCGGCCGGTGTCCGGATCGATCAGCATGGGGCCGGAGTCGGTGGCCACCGTCTCGCTGCGCGCCTGCTCGTCGAGGAGGCGACGGAACCGCCGGGTGATCACCTCGTGCATCGACGCGACGTCGTTCTGGCCGTCGACGCCGCGGATGACGAACCGGCGGTACTCCGACTTGCGGGCCAGCCCGTCCTCGAAGACCACCATCGAGGCGACGACCTCGGTGCCCTGGAGGTTGGAGACGTCGTAGCACTCGATCCGCAGCGGCACCTCGTCGAGGCCGAGGGCCTGCTGGATCTCCTCGAGCGCCCGGTTGCGGGTGGTGAGGTCGCTGGCGCGCTTGGTCTTGTGGAGCGCCAGCGCCTGCAGGGCGTTGGTCGCGACGGTCTGCTGCAGGTCGCGCTTGTCGCCGCGCTGCGGGACCCGGATGGCGACCTTGCTGCCGCGCCGCTCGCCGAGGAGCTCCTCGAGGACGTCGTGGTCGGGCGGCAGGGCCGGCACCAGGACCTCGCGCGGGATGGAGTCGGACTCACCGCCGTAGAGCTGGAGCAGGAAGTCCTGCACGAGCTCGGGGGTGCCGCCCTCGTCGGTGCGGTCGGCCACCCACCCCCGCTGTCCGCGGATCCGCCCGCCGCGGACGTAGAAGATCTGCACGGCCACCTCGAGCGGGTCCTCGGCCAGGGCGATCACGTCGGCGTCGGTGCCGTCGCCGAGGACCACCGCCTGCTTCTCGAGGGCCCGGTTGAGGGCGCCGAGGTCGTCACGCAGCCGAGCGGCCTTCTCGAAGTCGAGCGCCTCCGAGGCGGCGTACATCTCGCGCTCGACGCGCCGGGTGAACGCCGCGGTGTTGCCGCCCATGAAGTCGCAGAAGTCGTCGACGATCTCGCGGTGCTCCTGCGCGGTGACGCTGCCGACGCAGGGGGCGGAGCACTTGTCGATGTAGCCGAGGAGGCACGGCCGGCCGATCTGCGCCGAGCGCTTGAAGACGCCGTTGCTGCACGAGCGCATCGGGAAGACGCGCAGCAGCAGGTCGACGGTCTCGCGGATGGCCCACGCGTGGCTGTAGGGGCCGAAGTAGCGGGTGCCCTTGCGCTTGGCGCCGCGGCCGACCATCACCCGGGGGAACTCCTCGCCCACCGTGACGGCGAGCCAGGGGTAGGACTTGTCGTCGCGGTACTTGACGTTGAACCGCGGGTCGAACTCCTTGATCCAGCTGTACTCCAGCTGGAGCGCCTCGACCTCCGTGTCGACGACCGTCCACTCCACGCTCGCGCCCGTGGTGACCATGCTGGCCGTGCGCGGGTGCAGGTTGCCGATGTCCTGGAAGTAGGACGAGAGGCGTGAGCGGAGGCTCTTGGCCTTGCCGACGTAGATGACGCGACCCTTGGCGTCGCGGAACCGGTAGACCCCCGGACTGGTCGGGATCGACCCCGGCGCAGGGCGGTAGGAGCTCGGGCTTGCCACCCGACAACCCTACGGGCGGCCCCCGACACCGGAGGCCGCCCGGTGGGTCACCGGAGGACGGGGATCGGCCGCTACTTCACCTTCTGCGGGCGCGACCGCAGCGAGACGGTCTGGAAGCCGGCCTGGCGTCCGGTGACCTTGACCACCAGCTTCTTGCCGCGCATGGCACGGGTCACCTTGAGCGAGCGCTTGTTCGCCTTCTTGACGGCCTTCTTGCCGAGGTACCACCGGTAGGTCAGCCGCGTCCCGGCGCTCCAGCCCTTCACCGTGGCGACCACACGCTTGCCGACCTTGGCCTTGCCGCCGATCTTCGGCCGGGAGGTGACGAGCACGCCCGGCGCCACCTGCACCGTGGAGCCGGACCGGGCGAAGGTGGTCGTGGCGTAGCCGGCGGCCCGCGGGTACTCGCTGACCTGGATCGTCGCGCCGACGTCGGCGGGGCCAGGCTGGTAGGTCCGGGCGGTCGCGCCCGGGATCGGCGTGCCGTTGCGGCTCCACTGGTAGGCGGCGGAGTAGTCCGCGGGCTTCTGGCTGTCGTAGTTGACCCAGTCCAGCCCGGTCGCGGTCAGCGTTCCGCCGAGCCGCGCGTCGCCGGTGATCAGCGGAAGGCGCTGCGCGCCCTGGGCGTACCAGGCCGCCGGGGCGACCGTCTGCGGCGCGGAGGTCCGCGACGTGGGGTCCAGCCCGGGTGCGTACGCCGTCACCACCGCGCTCAGCGCGCCGCCGGCCATGGCCGGGGTCGGGCGGAAGGTGCGGTCCTCGGCGCCCGGGACGGGCTGGCCGTCGAGCAGCCACTGGTAGCGGTAGCCGGCGGGCGCGGGGCTGAAGCCGGACGGCGTGACCGTGACCTCGCGCAGGGCGGTCGCCGCGCCGACGCTGGCGGTGCCGCCCGCGACGGACGCGGCTGCGGGCGTACGCGTGATGGTCACGGTGGCGCCGCTGCCGCGCGCACGGTCAGCGTGCCGGAGTTGGTCCACGCCTCGTCACGCTGCAGGGCGCCGTCGTTGCTGGCGTCCGGCTTGCGGAGGAAGGCGCCGGCCTCCTCGTTCTCCCGCTCGACGACGATCCCGGGCGAGTAGGTCTGGCCGTAGCGGACCGTGGAGCTGCTGGTCGTGTAGTAGGTGCCGGCGTCGCCGCCGCCGCCGTTGCGCAGGTCGACGAAGTGCCGCAGGCCCGTGTCGGGGTCGATGAAGGTGACGCTGCGCAGCCCGCTCGTCGCCCCGCGCGAGGCGAGGGTCCAGGTGCCGCCGGCGGTGCCGTCGACGACCTCTCCGGGGGCGGTGATGCCCTGCTCCCACCGGTAGACGGTGCCGAGCACCGGGTTGGCGAAGCCGGACGGGCCCGCGCCCATCACCTCGTAGAGGTTGCCGTACTCGGCGGCGGCGGTGTTGGCGTGCTCGAGGCTCACGTTGTGGCCGTACTCGTGCTCCAGGACGATCCGGAAGTCGGCTCTGGCCTCGGCCTGGAGGATGACGGGTCCGCCGCTGACGAACGACGAGCCCAGCCGGGCGCGGCCGCCGACCGTGCCGCCGCAGCCGTCGGGCACGACGACGACCAGGTGGTTGGGCGACGACCCGGAGAAGTCGACGCCCGGGAACGCCTGGCTGCCGACGCTGGCGGCGATGGCACCGAAGTCGGCGCCGCCTGCGCCGAGGCCGCAGCCGGACGCGGTGGAGCCCGCGGTCGACGCGACGGGCACCACCGGTGACGCCGTCGTCCAGGACGGGATCTGGCCGCCCGACTCACGCACCCAGTACTGCTGGGCGCCGGCGAGGCCGTCGAGGATCTGCGCGTCGGTCAGTCCGACCGCGCCGAAGTTGGTCACCCTGGCGACGTACGTCGCGTGGTTGGTCGGTCCGGCGGACGGACCGGGCGATGCCACGCGGGCGCTCACCACCTCCAGCGGCGTGCCGTCGGCGGCGGCCCGGCTGAGCGCGCCGGCCCGCGCCGGACCGGTCAGCGTCCTGCCCTCGCCCGTGCCCGGTGCGGCCAGCGTGCCGGTGAAGTCCGACAGCGGCTCGGCGGTGAACCCGTCGGCCAGCTCGACCTCGGTGCCGGAGGGCAGCAGCAGCGAGTAGCGGTCCGGGTCACCGCCCTCGCCGGCCACCACCAGGACCGTGCCGGTGACGTCGAGCGTGTCGCGCGACGTCCCGCCGGGGGCGGACGCGCCCTGGGCCGGGGTCAGCAGCGCCGCTGCGACGGCGACCGCGGTGGCGACCGTGAGACGTGCTCGGACAGCCTTCGAGACCATGTGGTGCTCCCCCTGCGCGTGCCCCCCGTCAGGGCAGTCGGGGGCATTCTGTCCCCGAGCACGGCCTCCTGCACCCGGGACCCGCAGGTCGCCCGCAGGAGTTGCGTCAGGCGCGGGTGATGGAGTCCCCGTCGACCGTGATCTCGACCGCCTCGAGGGGCGCCGAGGCCGGGCCGGACAGCGGCGAGCCGTCCTCCAGCGAGAAGCGGCTGGCGTGGCAGGGACACGGGATCTCGCCCTCGCTGCTGGTCTCCACGAGGCAGCCCTGGTGGGTGCACACGGCGGAGAACGCCTTGAAGTCACCCTCCGTCGGCTGGGTCACGACGACCTTGGCGCCGGTCACCACGAGGCAGCCGCCGACCGGTACGTCGGCGGCGCTGGCCAGCGCCTCGCCACCCGCCGCCCCGCCGCTCTCCTCCTCGGTGGGCTCGCCGGTCGGCTCGTCGCCACCCGACGTGGCAGGGTCGGTCGCGCTGGTGTCGTCGTCGGAGCCGCACGCGGCCAGGACGGGGACACCGAGGGCGACCGCGGCGGAACCGGACAGGGCACGACGTCTGTTGATCGTGGTCATGCGAGCGACCCTAGCCAGCGCACCTGTGAGGAGACTGTGACTACGACGACTTCTTGGCGGCGGCTCGCTTGACCGGTGCCTTCCTCGCGGGAGCCTTGGTGGTCGCCTTGGTGGTCGCCTTGGTGGTCGCCTTGCGCGTCGCGGTCTTGCGGGCGGGCACGGACGCCGCGGCCGCGGCCCGTCGCGGGGCGCCGGGCTGCTTGGCCCCGCGGCCCTCGAGGATCGGCTTGAGGAACGCGCCGGTGTGGCTCTCCGCGACCGCCGCCACCGCCTCGGGCGTGCCCTCCGCGACGACGAGGCCGCCGCGCGACCCGCCCTCGGGCCCCATGTCGATGAGCCAGTCAGCCGTCTTGATGACGTCGAGGTTGTGCTCGATGACGAGGACCGTGTTGCCCTTGTCGACCAGGCCGGACAGCACGTGGAGCAGCTTGCGGATGTCCTCGAAGTGCAGGCCGGTGGTCGGCTCGTCGAGGACGTAGACGGTGCGGCCGGTGGACCGCTTCTGCAGCTCGCTCGCCAGCTTGACGCGCTGCGCCTCGCCGCCGGACAGCGTCGTGGCGGGCTGGCCGAGCCGGACGTAGCCGAGCCCGACCTCGCCGAGGGTCTGCATGTGGCGGGAGATCGCCGGGACGGCGGCAAAGAAGTCGGCCGCCTCCTCGATCGGCATGTCGAGGACCTCGGCGATCGTCTTGCCCTTGTAGTGGACCTCGAGCGTCTCGCGGTTGTAGCGGGCGCCGTGGCACACCTCGCACGGGACGTAGACGTCGGGCAGGAAGTTCATCTCGATCTTGATCGTGCCGTCGCCGGAGCACGCCTCGCAGCGGCCGCCCTTGACGTTGAACGAGAACCGGCCCTGGAGGTAACCCCGCATCTTGGCCTCCGGGGTGGAGGCGAAGAGCCGGCGGATGTGGTCGAAGACGCCGGTGTAGGTGGCGGGGTTGGACCGCGGGGTGCGGCCGATCGGCGACTGGTCGACGTGGATGACCTTGTCGACGTGCTCGAGGCCCGAGATCTTGGTGTGCCGACCGGGGACCGTGCGGGCGTTGTAGATCTGCTTGGCCAGCGAGGTGTAGAGGATGTCGTTGACCAGCGTCGACTTGCCGGAGCCGGAGACGCCCGTGACCGCGGTGAAGACGCCGAGCGGGAAGCTGACGTCGACGTTCTGCAGGTTGTGCTCGCGCGCGCCGTGAACAGTGAGCTCACGGCCCTTGGTGCGCGGGCGGCGTACGGCGGGGACGGGGATCTCGCGGCGGCCGCTGAGGTATTGCCCGGTCATCGAGTCGGGGTGGGCCAGCAGGTCCTCGACGGACCCGGAGTGGACGACCTGACCGCCGTGCTCGCCGGCGCCCGGGCCGATGTCGACGACCCAGTCGGCGACGCGCACGGTGTCTTCGTCGTGCTCGACGACGATGAGGGTGTTGCCGAGGTCCTTGAGCCGGATCAGCGTCTCGATGAGCCGCTGGTTGTCGCGCTGGTGGAGGCCGATGGACGGCTCGTCGAGGACGTAGAGCACGCCGACCAGGCCGGCACCGATCTGCGTCGCGAGCCGGATGCGCTGGGCCTCGCCGCCGGACAGCGACCCGCTGGGCCTGTCGAGGGAGAGGTAGTCGAGGCCGACGTCGAGCAGGAAGCGCAGGCGCTCCTGGATCTCCTTGAGCACCCGCTCACCGATCTGGCGCTCACGGGTGGAGAGCTCGACGGTGCGGAGGTACTCGGCCGTCTCGTCGATCGACATGGCGCAGACCTCGGCGATGTTCTTGCCGCCCTGGTCCTTGGCGCCGAGGGTCACCGACACCGAGACCGGCTTGAGCCGGGTGCCTTGGCACGCGGGGCACGGGACCTCGCGCATGAAGCCCTCGAAACGCTCGCGGCTCGTGTCGGACTCGGCCTCCTTGTGGCGCCGCTCGACGTAGGGGCGCACGCCCTCGAAGGCGGCGTAGTAGGCCCGCTCGCGGCCGTAGCGGTTGCGGGTGACGACGTGGACCTTGGTCTTGTGGCCCTCGAGCAGGGACGTGCGCGCCTTGGGCGTCAGCTGGTCCCACGGCGTGTTGAGGTCGAAGCCCAGCTCCTCGCCGAGCGCGTTGACGAGCCGGAGGAAGTAGTCGGCGACGTGCGCGCCGCTCCACGGCGCGATGGCGCCCTCGCCGAGGGTGGCGCCGGGGTTCGGCACGACGAGCTCGGGGTCGACCTCCATCTTGGTGCCGAGGCCCGAGCAGACCTGGCACGCGCCGAAGGGCGAGTTGAACGAGAACGAGCGCGGCTCGAGGTCGTCGGTGTCGATGGTGTGGTCGTTGGGGCACGCCATCTTCTCCGAGAACCGCATCTCGCGACCGGGGTCCTTGGCGTCGAGGTCGACGAAGTCGACGACGACGAGCCCACCGGCGAGCCCGAGCGCGGTCTCCACCGAGTCGGTCAGCCGGCGCTTGGACGACTCCTTGACCGCGAGCCGGTCGACCACGACCTCGATCGTGTGCTTGAGCTTCTTGTCGAGCACGGGGGGCTCGTCGAGGGTGTGCGTCTGGCCGTCGACGCGCGCGCGGCTGAAGCCCTGCTGCTGGAGCTGGCGGAAGAGCTCGACGTACTCGCCCTTGCGGCCGCGGATGACCGGGGCGAGCACCTGGAACCGGCGACCCTCCTCCATCGACAGGATGCGGTCGACGATCTGCTGCGGCGTCTGGCGCTCGATGGGCGCACCGCAGGTCGGGCAGTGGGCGCGGCCGGCCCGGGCGTAGAGCAGGCGCAGGTAGTCGTAGACCTCGGTGATCGTGCCGACGGTGGAGCGCGGATTCTTCGAGGTGGACTTCTGGTCGATGCTGACCGCGGGGCTGAGGCCCTCGATGAAGTCGACGTCGGGCTTGTCCATCTGACCGAGGAACTGGCGCGCGTAGGCGGACAGCGACTCGACGTAGCGACGCTGGCCCTCGGCGAAGATCGTGTCGAAGGCGAGGCTGGACTTGCCCGACCCGGACAGGCCCGTGAAGACGATGAGCGAGTCGCGCGGCAGGTCGAGCGAGACGTCCTTGAGGTTGTGCTCGCGGGCGCCCCGGATGATGAGCTGGTCGGCCACTGTGGTCCTCGTTCTGGCAGCGTGGTGGAGTCGAACACATGTTCGTCTCGATGGGCGCGGAGGGTCAACCCGGCGCGCCGTTCCACCTTCTCACGCAGCACCGACAGCGGGGCCATCGAGCACCCGCTCGGGTGGACGGTGCACGCTCGACGGTGGTGGCACGATGGGCCTGTGACCGACGTCCCGCGACCGTCCCCCGACCTGCTGGTCGACGCCGATCGAGCGCTCGTCCGCACGGTCGACCAACTCTCCGACTCCCAGTATGCCGAGCCCTCACAACTCCCCGGCTGGTCGCGCGCCCACGTCGTCGCCCACCTGGCGCTCAACGCGGAGGCGCTGGCGGGCGTGCTGCACGGGGCCCACCTCGGTCAGCACCGGCCGATGTACGCCTCCCCAGAGGCGCGCGACACCGACATCGAGGCGCTCGCCGCCGCCGACCCTGGAGAGGTCCGCGAGCGGTTCCTCGCCTCGCAGGGGCAGTTCCGGCAGGCGCTCGAGGCGATGACCGAGGGCGACTGGGACGGACGGTTCGAGCGGACGCCGGGCGGCCCGTCGTTCGGGCTCGCCAACGTCGCGCCCATGCGGCTGCGGGAGGTCGAGGTCCACCACGCCGACCTGGGCGCCGGCTACACCGCCGCCGACTGGCCGGAGGGGTTCCGCCGGCTGCTGCTCGACTCGATGGCCAAACGGCCCTTCCCCGCACCCTTCGACGTACGCGCCACCGACCTCGACGGCACCTGGCACGTCGGCCGGGCCGGTGACCAGCGCGGTGACCAGCGCGACGGTGCTGTCGTGCCGGTGGTCACGGGCACGTCGTCCGACCTCGGCTGGTGGCTGACCGGCCGGGGTGCCGGCCAGGGACTCACGACCGACGCCGACCAGCTCCCGGAGGTGCACCCGTGGTGAACGAGTCCTACACCGGCCAGGTCTCCCCCGGCGGCCCGCCGGACGTGCGCCGGCTCGGCTGCCTGACCCTGACCAAGGTCGCGGTCGACCCCGACATGTCCAACAACTGCTACCTGCTCCACTGCGCCGAGACCGACGAGGTGGTCCTCGTCGACGCCGCGGCCGAGCCCGACCGGTTGCTCGAGCTCATCGGCGACCGCTCCCTCACCTCGATCGTCACGACCCACCAGCACTGGGACCACCACCGCGCGCTCGCGGCCGTGAAGGCGGCGCACCCGGGGGCCACCGTTGTCGCCGGGGCGCCCGACGCCGACGCCATCGAGGAGCAGACCGGGGTGAGCGTCGACCGCCGCGTCGGCGAGGGCGACAAGATCGCCGTCGGCACCTGCGACATGACCGTCATCCCGGTCGCCGGCCACACGCCGGGCTCGATCTGCCTCGTCCTCGACGACGAGGTCGTCGCGCCGACACCGCACCTCTTCACCGGCGACTGCCTGTTCCCCGGCGGGGTGGGGGCGACCCGGGGCGACGCAGAGGCCTTCCGACAGCTCATCGGGGACGTCGAGACGAAGATCTTCGGCCGGCTCCCCGACGAGACGTGGTTCTACCCCGGCCACGGCGACGACGGCCGGCTCGGCGACGAGCGGCCCTCCCTCGGCGAGTGGCGGGCCCGCGGCTGGTGACGCTGGTCCTCGACCGCCGTGGCAGGCTGGAGGCATGAGCACGCGTGAGCTGACCCTGGCGGACTTCGAGGAGACGGTGAGCGGTGAGGGCATCGTCCTCGTCGACTTCTGGGCCGCCTGGTGCGGCCCCTGCCGCCAGTTCGCCCCCGTCTACGAGAAGGCGTCGGAGGAGCACCCGGACATCGTCTTCGGCAAGGTCGACACCGAGGCCGAGCAGCAGCTGAGCCAGATGGCCGCGATCACCTCGATCCCCACGCTGATGCTGTTCCGCGACGGGGTCCTGCTGTTCAACCAGGCCGGCGCCCTGCCGCCGCAGGCTCTCTCCGGCGTGATCGCCCAGGCCCGTGAGCTCGACATGGACGCCGTCCGCCAGGAGCTGCAGGCCGCCCAGGCAGCCGCCGGCGACGCCCCGCAGGACGAGGTGGGCCTCGACGACTTCGCCGCCGCGCACAGCCAGGGGGCCTACGTCGTCGACGTGCGCGAGGCCGACGAGGTGGCCGGCGGTCGCGTCCCCGGCGCGGTCCACATCCCGATGAACGAGGTGCCCGGCCGCGTCGCCGAGCTGCCGAAGGACCAGCCCGTCTTCGTCATCTGCCAGTCCGGCGGCCGCAGCCGCCAGGTCACCGACCACCTCCGCGCGCAGGGCGTCCCGGCCGTCAACGTGGCCGGCGGCACGGGCGGCTGGGCGCAGCGCGGCTGGCCGCTCGAGCGCTGAGCCGTCGCGGCTGGCCTCGCCGCGAGGTCAGAGCATCCGGCGCAGGATCGCCGGCCGCAGGTTGGTGAACAGGTGCGCCGCCAGGGCCACGAAGAAGGCGACGTGCGCGCCGACGTGCAGCGGCAGCCAGGCGTCGTCCCCGGTGCCGACCAGCAGCAGCCCGGAGACGGGTACGACGACGAGCAGCAGGAGCAGCGTGCGCTCGGTCCAGTGCACGAGCCGACGGTCGGCCGCCGAGAGGTGCTCGGACCAGGGCGGCAGGCCGGCGACCTTGCGCCACAGCGGGCGGACGACGCCGAGCGCGAGCACCGTCAGCCCGAGCAGCAGGTGGAGCTCGGCGAGGTCGAAGCCGCCGCCGAGGAGGTCGTAGTCGTCGGCGCGGGCCTCGCACCGGTCCTCGAGCCGGTCGAGTCGCTCCTCGAAGGCGTCGCTGGTGTCACCGCCGCTGCGGTCCTCGCCGGGCGGGTCGCACTCCCCGTCGAGGTCGAGGTTGTAGCCGACGGCGAACTGGGCGCCCACGGCGGCGACGGTCAGCCAGTGCAGGACCTTCTGCGAGGGGCGGTAGCCGCGGGTCTCCGAGACTGGCTCGGTGGTGGTGGACACGCGCAGATGCTAGGGCGTACGCCGAGGTGCCGCAGGCCCTCGAGGGGTGGGATAGCCTCGGCGCGTGCTGATCAGCGACTCCCGGAAGGTCCTCTTCGTCCACGTTCCCAAGACCGGCGGGGTGTCGGTCGAGGAGACCGTGAAGGAAGCGTGTCCGGACGCCCGGAAGGCGCGCACCCCGATCGGTCGGCACGCCACGCTCGGCAAGATCATCAAGCACGAGCCGCAGGTGCTCGACTACTGGACCTTCGGCTTCGTGCGCAACCCGTGGGCCCGGATGGTGTCGTGGTACTCGATGATCTCCGCGTGGGACCGCCGGCACGGCCCGCGGAGCGGCAAGCCGCAGGACGTCAAGCACCACTCGATGCGCGACGGCAACGACATGTGGCGCGCCGCGGCGGCCTACTCCGGCTTCGACGAGTTCGTGATGCGCGGCACCGAGGAGCTCCCGCGGGTGGGCGTCCCGCAGATCACCTACCTGCGGGCCCGCCGGCACGGCCGGGAGGTCGACTTCATCGGCCGCACCGAGAACTTCGTCGCGGACCTGCAGAAGGTGCAGGTGCAGCTCGGCCTCGAGCCGTCCACGCCGCCGCACAAGAACAAGTCCAAGCACGGGACCTACCACGACTACTACACCGACGAGACGCGCCAGCGGGTCGCCGAGGTCTACGCCGAGGACATCGACCTGTTCGGCTACACCTACTGAGACAGGCCGGGCAGGCGAGTGCCGCGGGCACCTGACCAGGTGCCCGTGTCGGCGAGCCGGCGCCAGACGTCGTACTCCGGCTCGAAGTGGGCGACCAGCGCCTCCCGCGTCGCCGGGGTGAGCTCGCCACGCTCGGCCGACGAGGCGTTGCGGCGCTCGAACTCCAGCGGCACGCCGACGCGCTCGCTGAACCACGCCGACCACACCTCGGGGTGCTCCACGCTGAGGACCCGGTCGACCGCGACCGCGCCCTGGGCGTGGATGAACCTCGCGGGCCGCCCCTGCGGGACCGGTGCGTCCGGGTCTCCGGCGAGGTAGTGCCGGGCGAAGTCCTCGAACGACATCTCGGCCGTCGAGCGGCGGCTGTCGTCGCGGGCCCGGTAGCGCCACCACGACTCCAGCCAGGCCACCGGCTCGCGGAACATCGTGACCAGCTCGTAGGAGTCGCGGGGGTGCCCGTGCGCGGCGAGCTCGGGCGCCTTGGTGTGCACGAACCCGCGCGCCGGCAGGTGCTTGCGGCCGGGCGGGGAGCTGACCGACTCGGTGGCGTACGGCGCCAGCGCGCGCTCCAGGGTCGTGCTCGCGGTCTTCGGCAGCGCGAGGAGCACGAAGTCCCGGCCGGGGCCGAGACCGAGGAACGTCATCACGCGCCGATCATCCCCCATCGGCTCCCCATCGGCTGCGCCTGTCACGCGTGCGTGGGCTAGCCTCGCGCCCGTGCTGATCTCCGACGCCAGGCGGGCACTGTTCGTGCACGTGCCCAAGACGGGCGGCGTCTCGGTGGGGGTCGCCTTCCAGCGCGCGTGTCCCGACGCGCGCAGCAAGACGCCGGGCGTCTCGCCGCCGCTGGGCAGGCACGCGCCGTACGAGCGGATCCTGCGCGCGGAGCCGCACGTGGCCAACTACTGGTCCTTCGCGTTCGTCCGGAACCCGTGGGCGCGGATGGTGTCGTGGTGGTCCATGATCGACGACTGGAACCGGGCCTGGGGACCGGCCAGCGGGCGGCCGCAGGAGACGGCCACGCGGATGCGCGGCAACGAGATGTGGCGGGCGGCGGCGGCGTACGCGGACTTCGAGGAGTTCGTGCTCCGCGGGACCGACGAGCTGCCGCGGGTCGGCCGGCCGCAGGTCGACTACCTCCGGGCGGCTGACCGCGAGGTCGACTTCGTCGGGCGGACCGAGTCGTTCGCCGAGGACCTGCAGCGGGTGGAGCGACAGCTGGGCAGCGAGCCGACGCGGGTCCCGCACCGCAACAAGTCGCCGCACGGGAGCTATCGCGACTACTACACCGCCGCGAGCCGGGCGAAGGTGGCCGAGGTCTACGCCCCCGACCTCGAGGCGTTCGGCTACACCTTCTGAGCGGGACCGCTCCGGCACAATGCGCGCATGACCTTCCCCGGCGGCTGGACCCGCGGCGCGCACACCTTCGACGGCGTCAGCCACCCGACCCACCGACGGGGCACCGGCCCGGGCGTCATCGTGGTGCACGAGATCCCCGGCATCACCCCGGCCGTCGCGGCGTTCGCCGAGGAGGTGGTCGACGCCGGGCACACCGTCGTGATGCCCAGCCTGTTCGGCACGGACGGGGCCGGGATGACGGTGGGCTCCACCGCTCGCGCGCTGCGGCAGGTGTGCGTGAGCCGGGAGTTCACCAAGCTCCGCACCGGCGAGACCGCTCCCGTCGCCGACTGGCTGCGCTCGCTGGCCCGCGAGCTGCACGCCGAGCTCGGCGGCCCCGGCGTGGGCGCCCTCGGCATGTGCTTCACCGGCGGCTTCGCGCTCGCGATGATGGTGGACGACTCCGTCGCCGCGCCCGTGCTGTGCCAGCCCAGCGCGCCCTTCGCCGTCACGCCGTCGAGGTCGCGCGACCTCAACCTCTCCCCCGCCGACCTCGACATCGTCAAGGGCCGCTGTGCCGCCGGCCAGCAGGTGCTCGGCCTCAAGTTCCGGTCCGACCCCGCCGTCGGCAAGCGCTTCGAGACCCTCACCACCGAGCTCGGCGACGCCTTCATCCGGGTCGAGCTCGACGGCAGGGGCCACTCCACCGTGACCGAGCAGCGGTCGCAGGAGGCGGTCGACGCAGTGCTCGGGTTCTTCCGGGAGCGGCTGCGGCCGGGGTGAGGAGGGTTGCTCCGGCGGTCGAGGACGGTCTCGCCTCGGTGGTCGAGCAGCCCGCCCGCTTCGGTGGTCGAGGTGGTGGGTTCGTCGGTGGTCGAGTAGCCGAGCGAGGAACGAGCGAGGCGTATCGAGACCCGCTCTCGCTTGGTGGTCGAGTACCCGAGCGAGGAAAGAGCGAGGCGTATCGAGACCCCTTTCACAGGACGTCTCGAGCACGGCTATTGTCAGTGGTCTGCGGTAGAATCGAACACATGATCGAGACGCTGGCAGACCCGAAGGCAGAGGTCCAGGACCTTTCTGCCTCCGAGCTGCTGCGAGCGCTCCGCGACCGCAAGGCGGCCGAGGACCGGGCCGCGGCCGATCAGCTCGACCTCGCCGCCCGCTGGGCCGACCTTCATCCGCCGGAGTCGATCCACACCGCCGCGACCTTCAGCGACGGCGGCCGCTACGGCCTCGAGCACGAGGAGCCCATCGCCGGCGAGGGCTGCCCGGCGGTGGCGGAGTTCTGCATCGCCGAGCTCGGCACCGTCCTCGGCATCTCCTCCACCTCGGCGAAGCGGCTCATCGGTCACGCCCTCGAGCTGCGGCACCGCCTCCCACGGCTGTGGGCTCAGGTCCACGCCGGCCAGGTACCGGCGTGGCGGGCCCGCACGGTCGCGGAAGCCACCATCCACTCGACCCCGTCGCTCACCGTCGAGGCGGCGCGGTGGGTCGACACCCAGGTCGCCGCCGTCGCCGGACGCATCGGACCCGCACAGCTCGACCGGCTCGTCGCAGAGACCATCAAGCGCCACCACCTCGACACCCACGACCCCACGAGTGATCCCGAAGACGGGTGGCAGCACGTCGACCCGCGCCACGCCACCCTCCACTCCGAGGACGTGCACTACGCCGGCACCATGCGGTTCGAGGCCGAGCTCGACCTCGCCGACGCCCTCGACCTCGACCGCGCCCTCACCCACGGCGCCGAGACGCTGAAAGCCCTCGGCTCACACGCTCCGCTCGACGCCCGACGGTCCGCAGCGCTCGGCGACCTGGCCCGCACCCAGACCGCCCTCGACCTCCACGCCCAAGGCTCGAGTGCCACCAGGCGAGAGGACGGGCTGCCGGTTGCCCGGGAGGTGGTGCTGCACGCCCACTTCGACACCAGCCTCGACGGGCACGACGGGCTGGAGACCGTGTTCGGTGCCACCGGACGGATGGAGGAGGGCCAGCGGCTCGTGCTGCTGGAGCAGATACGCGGCTGGTGCGGCGACTCGCGCACGAAGGTCACCATCAAGCCGGTCATCAACCTCTCCACCGAGCTCACGGCACCGGGCTACGACATCCCCGACCGAATCCGCGAACAAGTCATCCTGCGCGACCGCACGTGTGTGTTCCCGTGGTGCACGCGACCCGCACGCGGTTGCGACATCGACCACATCGTCCCCTTCGACCACGACGCCGACACCGAGGGCCGGCCACAACCCGGTCCGACCGTGTCCTCGAACCTCGCACCGGAGTGTCGCTGGCACCACCGACTCAAGACCCACACCGCCTGGCGCTACGACGTCACCGGACCCGGTGTCTACGAGTGGACCAGCCCCCACGGCCACCGCTACCGACGCGACCGCACCGGCACCACCTGCATCGACACCCCGCCGCGCGCTGCCGACGACCCCGAGCCACCCGACCGACCATGACCCCGCCCCACACCCCGCCGGAATGACCACGGCGGGGCTACACGCACGCGTGGGCTCCGATCCCCCGCTGCATGGGCCGTCGTCGCGCCGCGTCACCGGTCCTGACGCCCCTGACGCCCGCTTCCGCGGCCGTGTCCGCCGCGACCGCCCAGCAAGGCGGCGCCGGCACCTGACGGAGCTGCCCAGACGTAGCTGGAACTCCAGCCGAGGACTGAGCGGCCGCACGATGCCAGGACCGAGCAGCGACCGCCATCCGTCGACGGCGACGGGCGCCATCCGTCCGCCACCCTTCCGACCAGGCGTTCGCTGCGGACCGGACGCGCGGGCCTGACCGCCCCCGATCCATCCGGTGCCAGCGCCGCTCGCAGGCCCCTAGAACCGCGGCGCCGACCAACCCACACGGACCCACTCGACTGCCAAGATGCTGCCGACGCCGATCCGAGCGTCCCGCAACTGCCCCCGGGGGGCTGCGGCACCACGTCGAGCGAGGTCGGATGCTGGAGCTGTTCGTCGCGTTGACCCTCCTTGCGGGCAACGCGCGCTATGCGGGCACCGGCGTGGCCCCACGGTTCCGCGCGCTCTCCGACGACCGCGCCAGGGTCACGCACGAGTCGTTCACGACGCACGTCCAGGACTGGCTCCTCTTCTTCAACGTCGTCGCCTCGTCGGTGAGCGCGGCGCTAGCTGCCTACCAGCAGTGGTGGCTCGGGGTGCTGCTGTCGTCAACTGCGCTGGCGGTGTCCGTGGTGGCGCGGGTCCTTCGGCGATCGGCTCGCTCGAACATCCTCGCCGGCTTCGCCGAGCGCGACCTGGAGCCGTTGCACCCGCGGGAGACGAGCAGGCGCCGCGAACGGCGACAGCTGCAGCTCGCCGGCGTGGCGCTCGTCGGCTACGTCACCTTCCGCGTCATGAGCTTCGTCGCGGAGGAGAGCGGCGACACCTGGCCGGCGGTGGCCGGCTTCGTCGGCATGATCCTCACTGCTGGTGGAGCGCTGGGGCTGGTGGGGTCGATGGCGTGGAGGTTCGGCGACGAGCGCCCTGCGTCTGACCGCTCCAGCGACCTGCCCTGACGCGACGCGCAGAGGTCAGGACCCCGGCGCGGAGCCCGCGCCCCCGCGGCGTCGCGCGGCGACCTGCCGCCATGCGATCAGGGCCTGGACGGACGCGAACGCCACCAGGACCGCGAACAGCAGCCCGTACCCGACGCTCACGACCATCCATCCCACGACCACCGGGAAGCCGAGGATCGCGACCTGGAAGACCAGCCCGGCGACGGGCAGGACCCGGGCCCCCGTCGACTCCGGGGACACCGCGACGGCGTGCGCCTGTGTGGCCGGCAGCGCGAGCCCGTAGCCCAGCCCCATGGCTGCCGAGGCGGTCGCATAGGCGAGCGGGTCGGACCCGACGGCGAGGAAGGACGCCACCGCGACCAGCATCACCGTGATCGCGACGGCGATCACCCGGGTCTGGTCGAACCGCCTGACCCACGGCGCCACCACGAACCGGACCGCGATCACCGCGACCGTGTAGGCGACGTAGAACACCGAGTAGTCGAGACCCCGGTCGCCGGCGAAGGTCGTCTGGAACTGGGTCATCGTGGTGAACAGGCAGGCGAACAGCGCGATCACGACGAGCCACGGCCCGACGGGCGAGCGGGCGATCGTCCCGGCAGCCGACAGCAGGCCGACGGAGTGCCCGGCGGACTCGCCCGGCTCGGACCCCGACCCCGTGCCGCGGCGGTCCGGCGTGAGGAGCGCGGCCACCACGGTCGCGACGACTGCTGCGGCGCAGACGAGACCTGCCACGACGAAGGTGCCGCGGAAGCCGAGCGAGGTGGTCATGAGCCAGCCGGCCAGCACCGGCCCCGTACCGATCCCCACCTGCTGGGTCCCGGTGAGGTATCCGAAGTACGTCACCCGGCCGGAGTCGGTGACCATCTCGTTCACCACCATCGGCATGACGGTGTAGACGACCGCCCAGGCGGTGCCCAGGAGCACGCCGACGGCCACCAGTGGCTCCCAGCCCTCGCGCACCGTCGCGGTTGCGGCGGCCGTGACGCCGAAGACAGTGATGGCCGACGCCTGCACCCAGTGGGGCCGCAGCGCCTCGGGATGCCGGCTGAGCAGCACCAGGGCGAGGGCGGCCGGGACGACGGCGGCCGACAGCACGACCCCGAAGCCGGCCTCGCTCCCGCCCAGCGCGAGGACGTACAGCGGGAGGAGCAGCAGCATGCCGTAGGCGGTGGAGATCCCGAGCGCCGCTGCCAGCACGGCGACGACGGCGGCGGGTCGCACACCGGGCAGCAGCGCACGGCCACCACCCTGCGCGTCGAGGGTCTCGCCCGTGTTCGCTCCCATGCGTCTAGGGTCGAGCAGAGGCACGCCGGACACCATGCACAAGTGGAGGCAGGGAGGGCGTCATGGTTGCCGATCCAGCAGCAGATCGGGGTCCAGAGCTCCGACGTGGCAACAGCCTGCTCGACAGCGTCAACCGGGGCATCCTCGACGCCCTCGCCGCCGACCCCCGGCTGAGTATCGCCGCCCTCGCCCGGCAGGTGGGCATGTCGACCCCGACGGTCCGCGAGCGCGTCCGGCGGCTCGAGGAGGCCGGCGTCATCCGCGGCTACCGCCTCGACGTCGATCCCGCCGCGATCGGACTGCCGGTGGCGGCGTGGGTCAGGATCCGGCCCGGCCCGGGTCAGCTGCCGCGGATCGCCGAGCTCGCCGAGGCCACCCCCCAGGTGAGCGAGTGCCACCGGATCTCCGGCGAGGACTGCTTCCTGCTCAAGGTGCACGTCGCCCGGATCGAGGACCTCGAAGGGGTGCTCGACCAGTTCCTCGTCCACGGGCAGACGACGAGCTCCTTCATCGTGTCCTCCCCCGTGCTGCCGCGGACCGTCCTGCCGGTGGGCGTCAGCCGGAGCGCTCGTACCGGCAAGTAAGTTGGGCCCCGTGAACTTCGTGAGCCGCCAGAGCATCGTCGCCGCCCTGACCCTCAACGCACTTCGA
This sequence comes from Nocardioides renjunii, assembly GCF_034661175.1. NCBI lineage: Bacteria > Bacillati > Actinomycetota > Actinomycetes > Propionibacteriales > Nocardioidaceae > Nocardioides > Nocardioides renjunii. The sequence continues at coordinate 2,574,258 of NZ_CP141058.1, forward strand.
CCGCCGCGCCACCAGCGCGCCGGGGTCCCCGCCTTCGTCGCGGGTTGGCTCTTCGGCGAGACCGCCCCGCAGATGCTCGCCCTGACCGCCCTCGACGCCGCCACGCACCTCGCGCGGAGCCGACGGCAGGGAGCCGGCGCGAAGGCGGGACTCGCGCTGGCCGGCGCCAGCGCCCTCGGGCTGGCCCACATCATCCGGCAGAGCCGGCGCGTCAAGGACGGGTTCGAGGAGGCGCTCGTCGAGGGCCTCGGCGTCGACTACGTCGAGCAGCTCGACGAGGTGCCCGACCCCGCCGACCTCGCGACGCCGTGGCGGCGCCTGGCCCGGCCGTTCGACTTCGCCGACGACGCGGTGAAGGTGATCGAGAACCTGCCCTACTCCGAGGCCGGCAGGCGCGGGCACCTCGACATCTACCTGCCCGCGGGCGAGGACGCCATCGAGGACGCCCCCGTGCTGCTGCAGGTCCACGGCGGCGCCTGGACGCTCGGGACCAAGGAGCACCAGGGCCGACCGCTCATGAACCGGATGGCCGCCAAGGGCTGGGTCTGCGTGGCGATCAACTACCGGCTCGCTCCGCGCGACCCGTGGCCCGCGCACATCGTCGACGTGAAGCGCGCGATCGCCTGGGTCAAGGACAACATCGCCGACTACGGCGGCGACCCCGACTACGTCGCGATCACCGGCGGGTCGGCCGGCGGCCACCTCACCGCGCTGGCCGCCCTCACGCCGGGAGACCCGCTCTTCCAGCCCGGCTTCGAGGACGCCGACACCAGCGTGCGGGCGGCCGTGCCGTTCTACGGCGTCTACGACCTCGCCGGCTCCACCGGGCTCGCCAACGCCATCGGCATGCGCGACGGGTTCCTCGGCCCGCGTGTCATGCAGACCACGTGGCAGGACTCGCCCGAGGTCTACGAGGCGGCCTCGCCGATCCTCCGGATCACCCCGGACGCACCGGACTTCTTCGTCATCCACGGCGAGCTCGACTCCCTGGTCTCCGTCGACCAGGCGCGGCTGTTCGTCGCGGACCTGCGGCGCACCTCGGAGAAGTCGGTCGTCTACGCCGAGCTGCCCGGCGCCCAGCACGCCTTCGACACGTTCCACTCCATCCGCAGCGCGCACGCGGTGCGGGCGGTGGACCGCTACCTCAGCTGGCACTGGAACACGTGGCGGCACGGGCTCGAGGCCGACAGCGGCGTCGAGCCCGACGAGCTCGACGACTCGGCCTGAGCCCGCGCCGGTCCACCGACCAGGGCGGTCAGCCCTGGCTGATGAAGCCCACCTGGTTGCCGGCAGGGTCGGTCAGCAGCGCCAGCGACGTCCCGCCGCCGACCTCCGACACCGGGCGTACGACGGTGCCGCCGGCCGCCTCGACCTCGGCCACCTTCGCGGCGAGGTCGTCGGTGTCCCAGTAGACGACCGGGCCGGTCATCTGGTCGGCCGCACCCTGGGGGTTGAGGCCGATCTCCTGCCCGCCGACGGAGAAGCCGACGTAGTAGGGCGTGTCGGTGTGCGGCTCGACCCCGAAGGCGGTGGTGTAGAACGCCGTGGCGGTGGCCAGGTCGTCGACGGGGATCACGATCGAGTGGTTGCTCATGGTCTGCTCCTTGGTCGGGATGTGCTTCCACCCACCTGACGAGCGGGAGCGGCCGGGTGTGACCGTTGTCGACGGACTAGTGTCGTCGCTCGTGCCGCATCCCGACGAGCGCTCCGTGGTTCCGTCCGACCTCCCCGCCGACCTCCTCGAGCACGCGCGCGCCGCGAAGGGCTTCATGCCCGAGGACGAGGGTGCCCTGCTGCACCGCTGGGCCCGCCAGCGGCTGCCGCACGGCCCCGCCCTCGAGGTCGGCACCTACTGCGGCAAGTCGGCGATCTGGATCGGCGGCGCCGCCCGCGAGGTGGGCGGGACCGTGTTCACCGTCGACCACCACCGCGGCTCGGAGGAGAACCAGGCCGGCTGGGAGCACCACGACGACACCCTGGTCGACCCGGCCCTCGGGGTGATGGACACCCTGCCGACGTTCCGGCGCACCATCGCCGACGCCGGCCTCGAGGAGCAGGTGGTCGCGGTGGTCGGACGCTCCGAGACCGTCAGCCGGTGGTGGCGCACACCGTTGTCGCTGCTCTTCGTCGACGGCGGGCACGGCGTCGAGCCCGCCCGCGCGGACTTCCGCGGCTGGCCGCACTGGGTGATGTCCGGCGGCGTGCTGGTCGTCCACGACGTGTTCCCCGACCCCGCCGACGGCGGCCGACCGCCGTACGAGGACATCTACCTGCCGGCCCTCGCCAGCGGCGCCTTCACCGAGGTCGACGTCGTCGGCTCGATGCGGGTGCTACGCCGTACGTCGGGCGACGCCGGCGACCCGCTCGGCTGATCCGGCTGTCGAGGCGGGCGAGTCGGGCGACGCGCACCCGCAGGCCAGGCCGATCTCGGCGAAGTCGGGCGCGAGCGTGGTGCCACGCATGATGTCGGCGCCCGGCGTGCCGTCGGAGAGGGCGTCGACCGCGAGGACGACCGCCGCCGCGGTGTAGGTGGTCTGCTCGACCGGCCAGTTGACGTCGTCGGGCCAGACGTAGCCGGTCCAGTAGGAGCCCTCGTCGGTGCGCAGGTGCTGCATGTCGGCGAGCAGCTGCAGGGCACGCTCGCGGTCGCCGAGCGCCTCGAGGGCGAGCACCAGCTCGCAGGTCTCGGCACCCGTCACCCACGGGTTGGTGGAGACGCAGCGGATGCCCAGGCCGGGCTCGACGAAGGTCTCCCACCGCTCGGCGAGCAGTCGGTGCCCCGCCTCACCCCGCACGGCGCCGCCGAGGACGGGGTAGTACCAGTCCATCGAGAACTCGGACTTGTCGAGGAAGAGGTCGCGGTGCTCACGCAGCGCGTGCCCCAGGCGACCGCCGGCGAGCTCCCACCCGACCTGCGGGTCGCCGACCATCCCCGCCAGGGCGACCCCGGCACGCAGCGCGTGGTGGATGCTCGACGACCCGGCGAGCAGCGCCTCCTCGTTGACCGCGGCCGGCGCCCCGTCGCGCCACTCCTGCGACCACGCCATGCCGCCGAAGGGGAGCTGCATCGACACGACGAAGTCGAGCGCGCGCCGCACCGTCGGCCACATCCGGTGGACGAAGGACTCGTCGCGCGCGACCAGCCAGTGGTGCCACACCGCGACCGCGACGTACGCCGACATGTTGGACTCCCCGGAGTGGTCCTCGACCTCGCCCACCACGATCTTCATCGGCCACGAGCCGTCGGCACGCTGGGACGCGCGCGCCCACGCGAACGCGCGCTCGGCGGCCTCCCGCTCGCCGCCCACCATCAGCGCCATCGCCGCCTCGAGGTGGTTCCACACGTCGGTGTGCTCGCCCGCGGTCCACGGGATCGCGCCCGACGGCTCCTGCGCGGCCGCGATCGTGGCGGCCGTCTGCTCGACCTGCGCCCGCGTGAGGATGTCCGCGATCGCCGGAGCAGGACTCATGCCGGCTGGTCCCCCGGCTGGTCCGTGAGCGGCTTCGTGAAGTAGAGGACCATGCTCTTGCCGATCACCGGGTCCAGCACCTTGCCGGCCCAGCGCAGGGCCGTGGGATCCTCCATGATCTCCCACACCAGGAGCCGGTGGTAGGCCTTGGCGAGCGGGTGCTCGTCGTGGGTCACGCCCACCGCGCACTTGATCCACCAGTAGGGCGTGTGGAGGCCGTGGGCGTAGGACTTTCCGGTGAACACCATGGCGTCGCCGGGGGTGCCGTCGTTGGCGCGCCCGGCCTTGGTCACCTTGTCGACCAGCTCCTCGGCGGTGTAGATCCGCACGTGGCCGCCCTCGGCGTTGTGGTAGTCGTCCGACAGCTTCCAGTTCACGAGCTCCGGCAGCCAGCGCGGCACCGAGACGGCCAGGGTGCCGCCGGGCCGCAGCACCCGCACCAGCTCGCGGATCGCGTCGACGTCGGCATGGATGTGCTCGAGCACCTCGGCGGCCACGACCCGGTCGAACTCACCGTCGGCGAAGGGCAGCGCCAGCGCGTCGCCCTCCTTGACGTCGGCCTCGGCCCCCGGCGGGACCTCCCCGGCCTCGCGCATCGCCGCGAACCACTCCCGCACGGTCGCGAGCTCGTCGGCGTCCTGGTCGAAGGCGACGACGTCGGCGCCGCGCTTGTACATCTCGAAGGCGTGCCGGCCGGCACCGCAGCCCATGTCGAGCACGCGCTCCCCCGCGCGCAGCCCCAGCCGGTCGAAGTCAACGGTCAGCACGGCGGCTCTCCTCCTGCTCACGCCGGAACCCGGCGATGGTCTCCTCGTAGGCGCCCGCCGTGGCCTCGGCCACCGCGCGCCAGCTGAACAGCTGCTCGACCCGGGCGCGTCCGGCCGCGCCCATCGTCGTACGACGCTCGGGGTCGTCGAGCAGGCGGGCGATCGCCGCCTCCAGCTCGCCGACGTCGCCCGGGGTCACCAGGTCGGCGCACTCGCCGTCGGGTCCGACCACCTCCGGGATGGCGCCGGCGCGCGAGACCACCAGGGGCGTGGCGCACGCCATCAGCTCGGCGGTCGGCAGCGAGAACCCCTCGTAGAGCGACGGCACGCAGGCGACCTCGGCCGACCCCATCACCTCGACGAGCTCGGCGTCGCTGACCCCGCTGACGAACGTCACCCGGTCGGCGATGCCGAGCTGGTCGATGAGCTGCTCGGTGCGGCCGCCCGGCTCCGGCCGGGTGACCAGCACCAGCGACAGGTCGCGCTCGACGCAGAGCTTGGCGAAGGCCTCGAGCAGGGTCGCGATGCCCTTCATCGGGGCGTCGGCGCTGGCCATGGCGAGGATCCGGCCGGGCACGCGGGGCGCGGTCGGCGGGGTGAAGACGTCGTCGACGCCGAGCAGGATGGTCTGCATCCGTGCCGGGTCGACGCCGAAGTCGCGGGCGATGTCGCGGCGCGAGGACTCCGACGGTGTCAGGACCTTGCGGAGCCGCTTGGCGACCCGGCTCTGCATCCGCAGGAAGCCGTACCAGCGGCGCAGCGTGAGGCGCTTGCGCCACGTCGGCGCGGTCTGGAGGTCGATCTGGCGGTCCATCGTGATCGGGTGGTGGATCGTGGCGACCACCGGGAGCCCGTAGGACTCGAGCTCGAGGATCCCGGTGCCGAGCACCTGGTTGTCGTGGGCGACGTCGAAGTCGCCAGCGCGGTCCTTCATCAGCCGGGCGATGCGCGAGCTGAACGTCTTGGGCTCGGGGAACCCGGCCGTGCACATGGTGAGGAACTCCTCGACGTCGATCAGGTCGCGGAACTCGCGGAGCCGGGGGACGCGGAAGGGGTCGGGCTCGCGGTAGAGGTCGAGGCTGGGCACCTTCGTCAGCCGCACGCCCTCGTCCAGGTCGGGGTAGGGCTGCCCGGAGAACACCTCGACCTCGTGCCCGAGGCGCACCAGCTCACGGCTGAGGTGGCGGATGTAGACGCCCTGACCGCCGCAGTGCGGCTTGCTCCGGTAGGACAGCATGGCGATGCGCACGGGGCCATTATGCCTACTCATCGGTAGGCGCCTCGCCGTTCACCCCTCGCTGGAGTGACCGGGGAAGACGTGCGCCGTCGGGTCCAGCGCGACGGCGGCGTTGTTGACCGCCGTCGCCGCCTCGCCGAAGCCCACGGCGATGAGGCGCACCTTGCCGGGGTAGTCGGTGATGTCACCGGCCGCGAACACCCGCGGCAGGTTGGTCCGCATCGCCGAGTCCACGACGACGTGCCGCTTGTGGGTCTCCAGCCCCCACCGCTGGATGGCCCCGAGGTCGGCGATGAAGCCGAGCGCCGCGACGAGCGCCTGCGCCTCGAGGACCCGCGGCTCCTCGCCGTCGACGCTGACCTCCACCTCCTCGAGGTGCGACTCCCCGCGCAGCGCGGTGACCTGGGCGTTGGTGATGATCTCGACGCTCGACGCCGTGACCTCCGCCACCGTGCGCTCGTGGGCGCGGAAGGCGTCGCGCCGGTGCACGAGGGTCACCGAGGCGGCGAGGGGCTCGAGGTGCTGCGCCCAGTCGAAGGCGCTGTCCCCTCCCCCGACGACCACGACGTCCTTGCCGGCGTACGGCGCGAAGCTCGGCACGAAGAACTCCATGCCGCGGCCCACCCAGCCGTCACCCGCCGGCAGCGGCCGCGGGCTGAACTTGCCGATGCCGGAGGTGATGAGCACCGCTCCGGCGGTGACGCGGGTGTCGTCGTCGAGCGTGACGACCACGTCGTCGTCGCGGTGCTCGAGGGTGGTCGCGGTGCGGTCGAGCAGGTACGTCGGGTGCGCCGTCGCGGCCTGCTCGACGAGGCCGGCGACCAGGTCGCGACCCTTGACGCTGGGGAAGCCGGCGACGTCGTGGATCGCCTTCTCGGGGTACATCGCGGTGATCTGGCCGCCCAGCTCCGGCAGGGAGTCGACCACCACGACGCTCATCCCGCGGAAGCCGGCGTAGTAGGCCGAGAACAGGCCGGTCGGGCCCGCGCCGATGATGAGCAGGTCGGTCGTCAGGTCGTCCACGCCGTGATCCTCGCCGCCCAGCGCGGCGCCCACAAGGGCCACGGCTCACGGCCCTCGTCTCACAGGGCGTCGAGCTCGTCGACCTTCCACGTCCCGTCGTCGCGCTCCAGCGTGACCAGCACGCGGTCGAGGTCCAGGGTCGGCTCCTCGAGGTCCTCGGCGGACGTGCTCTGGTTGACGAACACCAGCACCCGCGCGGCGTCGGTGGAGGCGGTGACGACGGCCGTGTCCACCACGTCGGCGGAGGCGACGGTGCGGTCCTCCTGGCTCGAGGTCGTCACCCCGGCCATCGTCCGGTCGTAGCGCACCTGCATCGAGTCGGTCATGAGCGCGCGGGCCGCGGCCTTGTCGTCGGCGAGGGTCTCCCAGGAGTAGCTGTAGGCCCGCGCGACGGCCTCGGACGCCGCCTCGCGGACCGCGTCCTTCACCGACACGGACGCGACCGACGCGTCCGACGCGTCGGCCACGGCGACGTCCGGCGGCGGGCTGGCGGGAGAGCGCGCCAGCCACACGACGACGGCAGCGGCGGCGACCACGAGGACCGCCAGGACGACGGCCATGGTGCGCCTCTGCGTGGTCACCCGGTCACCTCACGAACTCGACGTCGCTGGTCAGCCACCGCTCGCCCTCGCGGACCAGGTCGAGGCGCAGCCGGTAGTAGCGGACCTGCGCCTCGCCACCGGTCGTGGTGTTCTGCACGGTGCTGTTGGCCGCGACCAGCACGGTGCCCGTGTCCTCGTCGAGGTCGCCCACCCCGAGCGCGACCACCTCGGCGGTGGAGGTGGCCTTCGTGCGCACGGCCTCCTGCTCGAGCGTCCTGCGCTGCGCGGCGTACTCCTCGGCGAAGTCGCCGGTCGCCCCCGCGAGCACGGCGTCGGCGACGCGGTCCATGTCCTCGTGGTCGACGGTGAGGAACGCCAACGCCTCGGCCCGGGCGGCCGCCGCCACCTCGCGCTGCGCCGCGCTCAGCTCGTCGTCGACCTGTCCGCGGTCGGAGACCAGGACACCGATGGCGACCAGCAGCGCGACGAGCACGACCACGAGGGCCCCGACCACCCACCTGCCGCTCCGCACTCCCACGCCGCGAACCTAGCCCAGCCGGTCGCCCGTGTGCCGCTGCCCCGCCTCCCTAGACTGCGTTCTCGTGAGCCGGCCCATCCACTACCTGACTGCGCACCCCTCGGCGATGCTGCTGGGCGCGCAGCTGCTGCAGGTGCTCGCGTGGCCGTTCCTCGAGGACTCGATCGTCGGGCGGGCGTTCCTCGGCGTCATCGGCATGCTGGCCGTCGGGTCCGCGGTGCTGGCGGTGCGGCGTACGCCCAACGTGAGCCGCGTCGTCATCGTGCTCGGCGCCCCGGCGATGGTGCTCACGCTGGTCGAGGCGGTGTTCCGCGACAACGACGCGATCGTGCTGGCCTCGGGACTCCTGCACGCACCTTTCTACTTCTACGTCTCCTACGCGATGCTGCGCTACCTCTTCCACGACGACGAGGTGACCACCGACGAGTACTACGCCACCGGGGCCGCCTTCACCGTGGTGGCGTGGGGCTTCGCGTACGTCTTCTCGGTCGTGCAGGTCGTCTGGCCCGACTCGTTCACCAACGCCGAGGGCTTCGGCCGCCCCTGGTTCGAGCTGCTCTACCTGTCGTTCTCGACCCTCACGAGCGTCGGGCTGTCCGACATCGTCGCCGTCGGCGCGCAGGCGCGCTCGGTCGTCATGGTCGAGATGATGGTCGGCGTGTTCTACGTCGCCATGGTCGTCGCCCGCATGGTCGGGCTGACGATGATGCGCCGGCGCTGAGTCGAGTCCCGGGCCGGGACCCCGGGCTCAGTCCTCGGAGTCCTCGTCGTCGTCGTCGAGGAGGCCCTCGCGCTCCGCGGCCGCGACGATGCGACGGATGTTGTCGATGTCGCCGCAGTCGGCGTCGAGCTGGGAGTTCCGCTCGGTGAGGAACGCCTCCCCGAGCCGCACCAGGACCTCCTCGGAGATCTCCTCGCGGGCCGGGTTAAGGATCGTGAGCTCCTCCTCGGTGAGGTGGTGGTTGAGGGCCGTGGCCAGCTCCTCCACCGCGTCGTCGAAGGCCTGCGTGTCGGTCCCCTTGAGCTCGAGCACCTTGAGCATCGCCTCGTGTCCCTCGGCGTGCTCCTCCTCGCCGTGCTCGGCCTCGTGCTCGGTGATGGCGTCCTTGCGCCGCAGCTGCGGGTAGACGTGCTTCTCCTCGGCCTCGGCGTGCGCCACGTGCAGCGCGGCGAGCGCCTTGCGGACGCCGTCGCGGTCCGAGGTGCTGTCGCGCAGGTCGCGCATCAGGGCCTCGAAGCGACGGTGGTCGTCCAGGATCAGGTCGATGACGTTGCCCGACACCGGGCGGCCGAGGTCGATGGGAGTGCTCATGCGAGCGACGCTAGTCCCCCGCGCGTCGCCACGACACTCCTCCCACCTCCAGGGGGGTGGGTCGGGCGTGCGTGCCTACGATGGGAGGCGTGCCGGGCATCGAGGTGTGGAGCCAGTTCGACCACGACCCGCGCCTTCCCGCCAACGCGCCGATGCGTGCCTCGGACCGCGACCGCGCCGTGATCGAGACGGTGCTCGCCGACGCCTTCGCCGAGGGACGCCTGACGCGCGCGGAGTACGACGAGCGCTCCGACGCCGCGATCGCGAGCCGGACCCTCGGGGACCTGATGCCCCTCGTCGCGGACCTCCCGGTCACCCGGGCGCCCCGGTCCAGCCTCCCGGAGGCGGCCGAGCGGGCCTACGTGCAGGCGCGCCGGCAGGCGGTGTGGGGCTTCCTGTCCGCCTCGCTCATCTGCTGGGCGATCTGGGTCGCGACGAGCTTCGGCGGCGACGGCTTCACCGCGCAGTTCCCGTGGCCGCTCTTCGTGATGCTCGGCACCGGGCTCAACGCCGGCCGGGTGGTCTGGCAGAAGGACGAGATCGTCGAGGAGGAGACGCGCCGCCTCGAGAAGCGGGAGCGCAAGGAGCTCAGGCGCCGCGACGAGGGTCTCTGAGGGCCCCGCGGTCCTACTTCGTGGCCTCCATCATCTGGCGGAGCTCCTTCTTGAGGTCCGAGATCTCGTCGCGCAGCCGGGCGGCCACCTCGAACTGCAGCTCGGCGGCCGCGGTCTTCATCTGGTCGGTGAGGCCCTGGATGAGCTCGGCGAGGTCGGTGCTCGGGATGCCGGCGGTGTCGGGGGCCTCGGCGTGGATGCGCGACAGCGCGGGCGTCGGCGACTTGCCGGCCTTCACTCCCCCGGCGCGGCCCTTCTGGCCGACGTCGGCCCAGGTGCGCAGCAGCTCCTCGGTGTTCTCGTCCTCGCGCGCCAGCATCTCGGTGATGTCGGCGATCTTCTTGCGCAGCGGCTGGGGGTCGATGCCCCGCTCGGTGTTGTAGGCGACCTGGATGGCGCGACGACGGTTGGTCTCGCCGATCGCCATCTCCATCGACGGGGTGATCTTGTCGGCGTACATGTGGACCTGGCCCGACACGTTGCGCGCGGCGCGGCCGATGGTCTGGATGAGCGACTTGTCGGAGCGCAGGAAGCCCTCCTTGTCGGCGTCGAGGATCGCGACCAGCGACACCTCGGGCAGGTCGAGCCCCTCGCGCAGCAGGTTGATCCCGACGAGGACGTCGTACTCGCCCATCCGCAGCTCGCGGAGCAGCTCGATGCGGCGGAGCGTGTCGACCTCGGAGTGGAGGTAGCGGGTGCGGATGCCGGCGTCGAGGAGGTAGTCGGTGAGGTCCTCGGACATCTTCTTGGTCAGCGTGGTCACCAGGACCCGCTCGGCCTTGTCGGAGCGGGTGCGGATCTCGTGGATGAGGTCGTCGATCTGGCCCTTGGTCGGCTTGACCACGACCTCCGGGTCGATCAGGCCGGTCGGGCGGATGATCTGCTGGACCGTGCCGTCGATGCCGCCGACCTTGTCGAGCTCGTAGTTGCCGGGAGTGGCGGAGAGGTAGATCGTCTGGCCGATCCGGTCGAGGAACTCCTCCCACCTGAGCGGGCGGTTGTCCATCGCGCTGGGCAGCCGGAAGCCGTGGTCGACGAGGTTGCGCTTGCGCGACATGTCGCCTTCGTACATCCCCCCGATCTGCGGCACGGCCACGTGGGACTCGTCGACGACGAGCACGAAGTCCTCGGGGAAGTAGTCGAGCAGGGTGTTGGGCGCACTGCCCGGCGTGCGGCCGTCCATGTGCATCGAGTAGTTCTCGATGCCCGAGCACGACCCGACCTGGCGCATCATCTCCACGTCGTAGGTGGTGCGCATCCGCAGCCGCTGGGCCTCGAGCAGCTTGCCCTGCTTCTCGAAGGTGGCGAGCTGGTCGTCGAGCTCGAGCTCGATGCCCCGGATCGCGCGCTCCATCCGCTCGGGACCGGCGACGTAGTGGGTGGCCGGGAAGACGTGCAGCTCGGTGTCGTCGGAGACGACCTCACCGGTGATGGGGTGGAGCGTCATGAGCCGCTCGATCTCGTCGCCGAAGAACTCGATGCGGACCGCGAGCTCCTCGTAGACGGGGAAGATCTCGAGGGTGTCGCCCCGGACCCGGAACGTGCCGCGGGTGAACGACATGTCGTTGCGGGTGTACTGGATCTCGACGAGGCGGCGCAGGACCGAGTCGCGGTCGTGCTCCTCGCCGACCTTGAGCCGCAGCATGCGGTCGACGTACTCCTGCGGGGTGCCGAGGCCGTAGATGCAGGACACCGTCGAGACCACGATCGTGTCGCGGCGGGTCAGCAGGCTGTTGGTCGCGCTGTGGCGCAGCCGCTCGACCTCCTCGTTGATCGAGGAGTCCTTCTCGATGTAGGTGTCGGTCTGGGGGACGTAGGCCTCGGGCTGGTAGTAGTCGTAGTAGGAGACGAAGTACTCCACCGCGTTGTTGGGGAAGAGCTGGCGCAGCTCGTTGGCGAACTGCGCGGCGAGGGTCTTGTTGGGCTGGAGCACGAGGACGGGACGCTGCAGCTGCTCGGTGACCCAGGCGACCGTGGCGGTCTTGCCGGTGCCGGTCGCGCCGAGGAGCACGACGTCCTTCTCCCCGCCCTGGATCCGGCCGGTGATCTCCTTGATCGCGGCCGGCTGGTCGCCGGACGGCTCGTAGTCGGACACCACCTTGAAGGGGGCCACCCGGCGCTGCAGATCGGTCACTGGACGCATGCGTCGAGCGTACGTGGAGCCACCGACAGCGGGCCGGCGCGCTGGCCCTACGCTCGCTGCCATGCCCCCGGACGGCCGCCCCGACGCAGACCGGCCGCCCGACCACGTGCTCGACCTGTTCGTCGCCGACGGCGTGCTCGAGCGCCTCCCGGGCGGGCGCGGGACGAGCTGGCGGGCCGGCGACCTCGTCGTGTCGCCCGGGCACGACGCCTCCGAGGAGTGGCTCGCCCCGCACCAGGCCCGGCTGGCGGTCCGGCTCGACGAGGCCGTGCCCCGCTCGCTCCGGCTCGCCCTCCCCGTCCCGGCGCGCGACGGTCGGCTGGTGGTCGACGGGCGGGCGGCCACGCGCTTCGAGCCGGCGACGGCACCGTGCCGGGACCTGGCCGCCCTGCGCGCCACCGCCCACCTCCTGCACGCCCTCCTGGCGACGGCCGTCGCGGAGCGTCCGGCCGCCCTCGACGTCCGGACGGACCGCTGGGCCGTCGCCGAGCGGCAGGCGTACGACGCCCCGGCCGCGCTCGCGGCGGCGCGCAGGCGTCCCGAGCCCGGCCTCGCCGCGCTCGTGCAGGACCTCGTCGCGGGGCTGGACGGGACCGACCTCGGGCGCGAGCAGCTGGTCCACGCCGACCTCGCCGGCAACGTGCTGCTCGACGCGGCCGGCACCCCCTTCGTCATCGACCTCTCCCCCGCCTGGCGCTCGCCGCTGTGGGCGGAGGCGGTGTGCGTGCTCGACGCCGTGCTGTGGCACGGCGCCCCGACCGGTGCGCTGGCCGAGTGGCGCAGCGGCGCCGAGCGGCAGGCGATGCTGCGAGCCGCGCTCTTCCGCGTCCTCTCCGACCAGCCGTGCGACGTCGGGCGCCACGCGGCGCTGGGCCTCGTGTGACGCCGGGCGGCTGCACCGGGCACCTGCTGGCTAGATTGTGCGCGTGACCGTCGCCCGCACGCTGACCACCGTCCGGCGCACCCTGCTCGGTCTGCTCGGCCTCCAGATCGGGCTCGCGGTCGTGCTGTCACTGGTCGACTCCTACCGGCGCCGCGGCAAGAAGCCGAAGCCGTTCCCGGTGACCGGGCCACAGACCGTCCCGGTCGGCGCGGGCGAGATCACGACGTACACGTTCGGGCGCGACCTCTACGACGACATGCTGGCCGCGATCGACGGCGCGAAGAAGCAGATCCTCTTCGAGACCTACATCTGGAAGGGCGACGACATCGGGTGGAAGTTCAAGACCGCCCTGACCGCGGCCGCGGACCGCGGTGTCGACGTGCACTGCATCTACGACGGCTTCGCCAACGTGGTCGTCTCCCCCGCCTTCAAGCGCTTTTCGCCGTCGCTCAAGGTGCTGCGCTACCCGATCTGGACGGCCGGCCTCCGGTTCTGGAGCCTGCGCGGCTACGGCCGCAACCACCGCAAGATGCTGGTCGTCGACGAGGAGGTCGGCTTCCTCGGCGGCTACAACATCGGCTCGGCCTACGCGACCGAGTGGCGCGACACGCACGTGCGGATCAGCGGGCCGGGCGTGTGGGACATGAAGCGGGCGTTCGCCGACTTCTGGAACCTCAACCGGCGCCACCGCATCCGCCGCAGCGAGCGCCCCCTCCTGCTGGAGACCGCCTCGGACTGGGACCCGCAGATCCGGATCCACCGCAACATCCCGCGCCAGTGGTCCTTCCCGATCCGCAGCATGTACCTCGAGGCGATCAACCGGGCCAGCCGCAACGTGTGGCTGACCACCGCCTACTTCCTGCCCGACCAGGACTTCGTCGACTCGGTCGCCGACGCGGCCAGGCGTGGCGTCGACGTGCGGATCCTGCTCCCGCTCAAGTCCAACCACATCGTCGCCGACTGGATCTCGCGCGGCTACTACGGCCAGCTGCTCGCGGCCGGCGTGCGGATCCTGCGGTTCAAGGACGCGATGGTGCACGCCAAGACCGCCACCATCGACGGCAGCTGGTCGACCGTCGGCACCGCCAACATCGACCGGCTCAGCCTGCAGGGCAACTACGAGATCAACCTCGAGGTCATCGACCCGGCCTTCGCCGCGGTGATGGAGGACGTCTTCCGCACCGACGAGTCCAACTGCCTCGAGCTGACCCTCGCCGAGTGGGAGGCCCGCGACCTCAACCGGAAGTTCACCGAGAGCTTCCTCGCTCCGCTGCGCCCCCTGCTTTGAGGAGCAGGATCCAGGCGGCGACGGCGCCGATCCAGACCAGACCGGCCGCGTAGGCCAGCGCCTGCCACGACGACCAGTCGAGCGCGTCGCCGTGGCGGGCCAGCGCGACCCCCTCCAGCACGACGAAGGCCGCCCCGGTCCAGCCGAGCGGACGCACCTGGTCCACGTCGTCGATCAGCCGCGCGTGCGCCGCGGCCCAGCCGAGCCCGACGAGCCAGGCGCCGACGGCGCGCGCGGTCAGCGGCGTCAGCGGCCACGCCCAGACCTCCGCGGCCTGCTCGGGCGCGAGCAGCAGCGCGACCCCGGTCACGACCAGCACCACCGCAAGACCCACGAGCAGCCACCGCAGACCGACCGGCAGCGGGAGGCGTACGACGTCGGGCGCGGGCGTGGTGACCCGCCGCTGCAGCACGAGGGCGACCACCATCGCCACCGGGACGCCGGCGTAGATCGCGATCCAGCCCCAGGTGATGAGCCGGGCGCCGGTCGGCTGGTCGGCCCCGAGGTGGAACTTGTCGAGGTGCACGAGCGTGACCACGAGGGTCAGCGTGGTGAAGACGAGCACCGTCCACACCGTCAGGCGCGCGCGTCCCCAGCCGGCCGATCGGGCGCCCGCGACCTCCAGGACGGCGCTGGACCAGTAGGCCGCGCCCAGGAAGACCGCGGTCATCGGGACGTCGATCGTCCACGAGAACCACTCGTCGGTCCGGGATGTGAACACGGTCAGCTGCAGGCCGGCGAGGAAGACGAGGAACGCCGCCAGGACCAGGATCGCGCGCATCGGCCGGGCGACCACGACGTCACGGCGCCGGGTCGCGTGGTCGCTCATGCCCTCGCCGTGGGCGCCGGGTGGGACGCGAGGTAGCCGTGCAGCAGGGCGATCACGGTGGCACCGTCGCCGACCGCGGTGGCCACCCTCTTGATGGACCCGGCACGCACGTCGCCGACCGCGAACACGCCCTCCATGCTGGTCTCGAGCGGCAGCCGGGACGCGTGCCCACCGGCCTGCGCCGCGTCGGGACCGGTCAGCACGAAGCCGGTGTCGTCCCGCTCCACCTCGGCGGGCAGCCAGGACGTGCGCGGCACCGACCCGATGAGGACGAAGAGTCCCGAGGCGGGCACGTCGTCGCCCTCGTCCGGCGCCCCGTGCGGGTCGGCGAGCCGGAGCCCGGCGAGGCACCCGTCCTCCTCGGTGCCGCCGACGACGGCCGTGCGGTAGCGGATGGTGACGTTGCGCGTGGCCTCCAGCTGGGAGATGAGGTAGTCCGACATGCTCGCTGCGAGCGAGGGCCCGCGGACCAGCAACGTGACCTGGCGGGCGTAGCGGGCCAGGTGGAGCGCCGCCTGGCCGGCGGAGTTGCCGCCGCCCACGACGTAGACCTCGCCACCCGCCATGGACGGGGCCTCGGACACCGCGGCGCCGTAGAAGACGCCGCGTCCCACCAGCGCCTCGAGGGCGGGGACCTCCAGCCGTCGGTAGTCGACGCCGGTGGCGACGACGACGCTGCGCGTGCGGGCGACCGTGCCGTCGGTCATCGTCACCGTGTGCAGGCCGTCCTCGGTGCCGAGCTCCACCACCTGGCGCAGGAAGGAGTACTCGGTGCCGAAGGACCACGCCTGCTGGAAGGAGCGGAAGGCCAGGTGGGCGCCGCTGACGCCACGGGAGAAGCCGGGGTAGTTGCGGATCAGCGACGACGTGCCGGCCTGCCCGCCCACGGCCTGCTGCTCCACCACCATCGTCGACAGGCCCTCGGACGAGGCGTAGACCGCGGCGGCGAGGCCGCTGGGTCCGGCGCCCACCACCACGACGTCGTAGACGTGGTCGGCCGGTGGCGGCCGCATCAGCCCGAAGGCATCGGCGATCTCCAGGTCGGTGGGCGCGACGAGGGTCGTCGGCGGGGTGGTGAAGGCCAGCTGGAGCACCGGCAGGTCGGGCTCGGTCAGTCCGAGCCCCGCGAGGAGCCGGGTGGCCGACTCGGTGCCCACCTGGTGGAAGCCGACCGGGATGTGGTTGCGCCCGAACGAGTCGCGCAGGAAGTGGGTGCGCTCGTCGCGCTGCTCGCCGATGATCCGCACCGCCTCGAACCCGATGCCCTGCGCGAGGTGCCAGTCGTCCAGGGCGTCGGTGATGGACCCGTGGAACTCCTCGTCCCGCGGGCGCTCCGGTCGCAGCAGCAGGAGCTCGGCGTGGCCGTGGCCGATGGCTGCGAACACGTCGCCGGTGCTGGCGAAGTCGCCCCAGACGGCGGTGATCGCGCGCTTCGCGGACGGGTGCACCGAGTAGGCCCGGCGGAGGAAGTCGATGCCGTCGCGGTCGTCGGGGCCGTAGCAGGCGATGACGAGCGCGACCTGCCGCCCCCACCGCCGCAGCCCCTCCAGCACCGCGCGGGCGTGGGCGTACTCGGCGCACACGACGACCTCGTAGTCGCCGCCGTACCTGCGGCGAAGCTCCGACCCGAGGACGCCGCGCGACGTCTCGTCGGTCGTGGCCAGCAGCAGGACAGGATCGGCGTCACCCATGTGGGCCTCCCTCAAAGCCTCGACACGGTCAGCGACGCTACTCCCGCGGCACCTGGTGCGGCGACTCCAATTCTGGGGTGTCTGGAGCGGTGCCTCAGCGGGTCGGCAGGTGCGTGGGCACGCTCATCCGCGGTCCGCGGCGCGGACGGGTCCGGCCGCCGGCCATCGCCATGGCGGCGGCCCGGCCGCGCTGGGGGCGGTAGGGCTCGAGCAGCTCGGCCATCTCGTCGTCGGTGATGTCGCGCCCGAGGAGCGCCCAGCCGACCCAGTTGGCGAGGTGGTAGTCGCCGAAGCTGACCGCGTCGGGGTCCCCCAGCGCGCGCTGGCGCACCTCCGCGCTCGTCCACACGCCGACGCCGCGGATCGATCGCAGCCGCCGGTCGGCCTCCTCGACGGGCAGCTCGGTGATGCGCTCGAGCGACGGCCCGAGCCGGCAGGCGGTGACAACCGTGCGCGACTGGGCGGGCTGCACGCCGAGACGCAGCCACTCCCACGACGGGATCGCGGCGATCGTCTCGGGCGTCGGCTGCACCATCAGGCGCAGCGCCCCGACCGGGCCGGGCGCCGGCTCGCCGTGGCGGCGGACGAGCTCGCGGAACGAGCCGAACGCCTGCTTGCCGGTGACCTTCTGCTCGAGGATCGACGGCACCAGCGACTCCATCACCAACCCGGTGGCGCCGATGCGCCAGTGCTGGTGGGTGCGCCACCCCGCGGCCACCTCCGGGTGGTGGTGCGCCTCGAAGCTGCTCGGGTCGTCGTCCGCGCCCAGCAGGGCGGGCATCCGGTCCAGCGCCCACTCCGCGCCCGGGCCCCACGCCCGGCCCACGATCTCGCCCGCCGCCGGCCGGGGGTGGACGCACAGCGTCGCCGGCCCGAGCGGTGTACGCATGGCACGCCAGATGCGGCCCGACTCCTCGTGGCGCTGGGTCGGGTCGCCGGCGCCGCGGCGCTGCGGCCGGAGCACCTGCGCCGGCGCGCACGGCCACGCGGGCCGCCAGGTGCGGGTGCGCTCGCCGTCGGTCAGGGCCATGGGTGCGACGTTAGACGAGACCACCGACTAGGTTGCCGTCCATGTCTGATGCACCGGGCGCCACTCCCCACCAGCGTGAGCTCGAGGAGGGCATCCAGCGCGACTTCTCGCGGTCGATGTCCTACGGCGACTACCTGCGCCTCGACGTGCTGCTCGCCGCCCAGCAGCCCCTGTCCGACCCGCCGCAGCACGACGAGCTGCTCTTCATCGTGCAGCACCAGACCACCGAGCTGTGGCTCAAGCTGATGGTCCACGAGCTCCGCTCGGCGCGGGACCTGCTGCGCACCGACGACCTCGCCCCCGCGCTCAAGCGGATGGCGCGGATCAAGCACATCCAGCACACCCTCACCGACCAGTGGTCCGTGCTCGCCACGCTCACGCCGAGCGAGTACGCCCAGATCCGGCCGTTCCTCGCGACCAGCTCGGGCTTCCAGTCCGCGCAGTACCGCGAGGTCGAGTTCCTGCTCGGCAACAAGAACGCCGACATGGTGAAGGTCTTCGCGCACGACGAGGGAGCCCGCTCCACGCTCGAGGAGCTGCTGCACGAGCCGTCGCTCTACGACGAGCTCCTCGCCCACCTCGCGCGCCAGGGGTACGCCGTCCCGCAACGGCTGCTGGACCGCGACTGGTCGCGGCCGCGCGCCACCGACCCGGACCTGATCGAGCTCTTCGCGGGCGTGTACGCCGCCCCGGCCGAGCACTGGGGCGTCTACGAGACCTGCGAGGAGCTGGTCGACGTCGAGGACGCCTTCCAGCAGTGGCGGTTCCGGCACCTCCAGGTGGTGCAGCGGGTCATCGGCCACAAGGTCGGCACCGGCGGGTCGTCGGGCGTCGACTTCCTGCGCCGGGCGCTCGACCTGACGTTCTTCCCCGAGCTCTACGAGGTGCGCACCCGCATCGGGTGACCCCATCCCGGGCCGGGTGGGCTCAGGCGCCGCGCAGCCGGGAATTGATCGCCGCGGGCGCGAACTCCTGGTCGACGACCAGCCGGGTCAGGCCGACGACCGCGGCCTCCTCGTCGAGGGCGCCGAGCTGCAGGGCCATGTGCCGCGTGGCGCGCGGCAGCGCCAAGCGGTAGAGCGTCTCGCGCATGCCCGCCAGGAGCGGGGCCGAGGCCAGGGCGCCGCCGATCAGCACCACCTCGGGGTTGATGAGGCACACCACGGTCGCCATGACCTCGCCGATGCGCCGGCCCGCCTCCTGGGTGAGGGTGGCAGCCTCGGCGTCGCCCGACTGCAGGAGCGCGCGGACCTCGCGACCGGAGGCCGCGGGCACGCCGCGCGCGGTCAGCTCGGCGGCCACGGCGCGGCCGCTCGCCACGGCGGCCAGGCACCCGTGCATCCCGCACTGGCAGCGGATGTCGGACCCCGGGGAGACGCGCACGTGCCCGATGTCGCCGGCACCCCCGTCGACGCCGGTGTAGGAGCGACCGTCGATGACGATGCCGGTGCCGATGCCCGTCGACACCTTGACGAGGAGCAGCGAGCGCGCACCGGCGTGCCCGGCGGCGTACTCCCCCATGGCGGCGGCGTCGGCGTCGTTGGCCGTCAGCACCGGGACGCCCGGCAGCGCCGACTGCAGGTGCTCGGAGATGGGGTAGGCGTCCCACCCGGGGAGGATCGGCGGCTGGCTGGGCCGGCCGGTCTCCGGGTCGACCGGGCCCGGCAGGCTCAGGCCGATGCCGCACAGCGCGCTCCGGGCCACGCCGAGCGCGGCCATGAGCTCGGTCATCCCCGTCGCGATGCGGTCGAGCACGTGGGAGGGGCCGTCCGCGACCGCGACGTCGAGCGACACCTCGTCGAGCACGGTCCCGCCGAGGTCGGTGACGGCGATCCGCGCGTGCGTCGTCTCGATGGAGGCGACCAGGACGTGCGACTGGGCGGTGTTGAAGGCCAGGCTGCGACGGCGTCGGCCTCCCGTCGCGCCGGTCGTGCTGCCCTCGATGATCAGGCCGGCGCCGAAGAGCGCGTCGAGGCGCTGGGTGAGGGTCATCCGGGACATCCCGGTCGCCTCGAGCACGTCACCACGTGTCATCTCGCGGTGGCGGATGAGCTCGAGGATGTCGCCGGGCCCGTTGGTCATGCTCCTCCGTCCGTCCGGTCCGTCTCGGCTGCGATCGGAGGAAACTCTCGCACAAGAAATGATTGACAGCTTTGAAACATAGGTCCAGTGTTTGGACAAAAGTTCGTTGTCCCCTGGGAGGTCCCGTGACCACGCACACCACCGCTTCGAAGACGTCCCGTCGGCGGCGTGCCGGCATGGCAGTCCTTGCCTGCACGATGCTGGCCGTCACGGCGGCCTGCGGGGGCGACGGCGACGAGCAGGAGAGCGACGCCGACAGCATCACCGTGTGGATCGTCGAGGACCTCCCCGACCGGGTGAAGGCGGCCCAGGCGATCGTCGACGACTTCACCCAGAGCAGCGGCATCGACGTCGAGCTCACCGCGGTCGCCGAGGACCAGTTCAACCAGATCCTCACCTCCAACGCCGCCGCGGGCGACCTCCCGGACGCCATCGGCGCCCTGCCGCTGAGCCAGGTCCGCACCCTGTCGGCCAACGAGCTCGTCGACACCGAGGCCGTCGCGGCGGTCATGGAGTCCCTCGACCCCGCGACCTTCAACGAGAGCGCCGTCGAGCTGACCGCCGACGGCGACGAGCAGCTCGCTGTGCCGAGCGAGTCCTGGGTGCAGCTGCTCGTCTACCGCAAGGACCTCTTCGAGGAGGCCGGGCTGGCCGAGCCGACGACGTACGACGACGTGCTGGCCGCCGCGGAGGAGCTCGACTCCCCCGAGGTGGCGGGCTTCCTCGGCGCCAACGTGGCGGGCGACGCCTTCACCGCGCAGACCTTCGAGGAGATCGGGCTCGGCAACAACTGCCAGATGGTCGACGACGCCGGCGAGGTCACCCTCGACAGCGACGAGTGCGTCGAGGCGCTCGACTTCTACGGCCAGCTCCAGCAGGACTACTCCGTGACCGGCGCGCAGGACGTGGACACCACGCGCGCCGCCTACTTCGCCGGCCAGGGCGCCATGCTCATCTGGTCGAGCTTCGTCCTGGACGAGCTCGCCGGCCTGCGCAACGACGCGCTGCCCAGCTGCCCCGAGTGCAAGGACGACCCGAAGTTCCTGGCCGAGAACAGCGGCGTCGTCACCTCCATCCAGGGACCGTCGGGCTCCGAGCCGGCGACCTACGGCGAGGTGACCTCGTGGACGATCCCGGCCGAGGCGGCGACGGCGCCCGCCCAGGAGTTCGTCGAGTACATGATGAACGACGGCTACGAGCCGTGGATCGAGATCGCCCCCGAGGGCAAGATCCCGGTCCGGCCCGGCGACAGCCCCGGCGCCACCAACTTCTCCGACGCGTGGTCGTCGATGGAGGTCGGCGTCGACACCAAGGCCCCGCTCTCCGACTTCTACGGCCCCGACGTGATCGACCAGCTCACCGGCGGCGTCGAGACCCTGCAGCGCTGGGCCATCCCGCAGGGGCAGGGCGACCTGCTGGGTGCGATCCAGGGCGAGCAGCCCGTGGCCAACGCCGTCAACCAGGTGGCCGGGGGCACCGACGCCGCCGACGCGATGCAGGAGGCGGCTGACGCGGTCCGGACGGTGCAGGACTCGCTCCCGTGACGACCGGGGGCCCGACCGGGCAGGCGGCGACCCTGGAGGCGCCCGAGCGCGTGCCTCCGGGGCGACGCCCCCGCCGAGCCGCCTCGACCCGGGTGAAGCAGGACCGGAGGACGGGCTACCTGCTGATCACGCCCACCTTCGTCATCGTGTTCGCGATGGTGGTGCTGCCGATCCTCTGGACCATCTCGCTCGCCTTCCAGCAGGTGCGGCTGCTCAACCTCCGCACCACCGGGGTGATCGGCGACTACAGCCTCGACAACTTCACCAACGTGCTGACCTCGCCCGGCTTCGTCGACGCGCTGGTCACCACGCTCATCTACTCGGTCGGCGGCACCGCCTGCGCCATCGGCCTGGGCCTGGCGGCGGCGCTCGCGCTGCGCCGGCCGTTCCGCGGTCGCGGGCTCGTACGCGCCTGCATGCTGGTGCCCTACGTCGCGCCGGTCGTGGCCGCCACGTTCGTGTGGACCACGATGCTCAACCCGCAGTTCGGGATCGTGAACCACTACGGCACCACGCTGCTGGGCTGGGACGACCCGATCGCCTTCCTCAGCTCGTCGAAGTCGATCGCGCCGTTCGGCGTCGACCTGCACATCAGCCAGTCGCTGGTGACCGTGGTGCTGTTCGAGGCCTGGCGGTCCTTCCCGTTCGCCTTCCTCTTCATCACCGCCCGCATGCAGGCCATCCCCGACTCTCTCGAGGAGGCCGCGACGGTCGACGGCGCGACACCCACGCAGCGGTTCCGGCACATCATCCTGCCGCAGCTGCTCCCCACGATCGCCGTGCTGACCGTGCTGCGCTTCATCTGGACCTTCAACAACTTCGACGACATCTACCTCCTCACCGGGGGTGGCGCCGGGACGCAGGTCGTCGCGGTGCGCGTCTTCGACTACCTGATCAACCGCGGCGACATCGGTGCCGCCGCGGCCCAGGCGCTCGTGCTCGCCGCCATCCTCGGCGTGCTAGTCACCATCTACCTCAGGCTCTTCGGCCGGCGGGAGGACGTCGCATGAGCACCGCCACCAGCACGACCCGCCCCGAGCGGCCGGTCGCCGAGGCCGGGCCCAGCGGCTGGCACCGTGACCGGGTCGAGCGACGGCTCTTCTCCGTGGTGCGGCCGCTCACGATCGCGTTCCTGCTCCTCATCTGCCTGTTCCCCTTCTACTACATGCTGCTGCTGTCCTTCCGTCCGCTCGACGCGGTGCTGCAGGACCCCGGCGCGCTGTGGCCGTCCGGCGGCGAGGTCGACCCGGGCACCTACGGCGACGTGCTCCGGTCCACCGACGACGGCGGCCAGGGCTTCCTGACCTTCCTGCGCAACAGCTTCGTCGTCGCCATCGGCACGGTCGTGCTGACGCTGCTGGTCTCGGTGCCCGGTGCGTACGCGGTGAGCCGGCTCGACTTCTTCGGGCGTCGCCAGATCGGCGCGCTGTTCCTCGGGGTCTACTTCTTCCCCGCGATCCTGCTCGCCATCCCGCTGTTCGTCTTCTTCACCCGCATCGAGCAGCGCGGGACGCTCACCGGCCTGCTCGTGGTCTACGTCGCCCAGGTGGCGGCGGTGTCGATCTACATGCTGCGTAACTACTTCGACACCATCCCGGCCAGCATCGAGGAGGCGGCCGAGATCGACGGCTGCACGCGCCTGCAGACCATGTGGCACGTCAGCCTCCCGCTGGCCATGCCGGCGATCGCCTCCAACGCCCTGTTCATCTTCATGATCGCGTGGAACGAGTTCCTGTTCGCGCTGCTCTTCCTCGTCGAGAAGCGGGACAACTGGACGGTCTCGCTGGGCCTGTCGCAGCTCGCCGGCAGCATCGAGGTCCCCACCACGGTCCTGATGGCCGGCTCGGTCATCCTCACCGTGCCGATCATCGTGCTGTTCTTCCTCAGCGAGCGGTGGCTGGCCGGTGGCCTGACCGCCGGGGCCGAGAAGGGCTGAGACCCGGTGCCCGACGTCGTCTCGTTCACCGCGCCCTTCGAGGTGTCGCTCGTCCCGGTGGACGAGCAGCCCCTGGTGCCGGGCTCGGTGCGCATCCGCACGTGGTACTCCGGCATCTCCGCCGGCACCGAGCTGACCGCCTACCGCGGCTCCAACCCCTACCTCACCCGCACCTGGGACCCGGAGCGCCGGTTGTTCGTCGACGGCGAGCCGTCCTTCGCCTACCCCGTCCAGGGGTGGGGCTACTCCGAGGTGGGCGAGGTGGTCGAGGTCGCCGACGACGTGGACGCACCGGTGGTGGGCGACGTCGTGCACGGGATCTGGGGGCACCGCAGCGAGGCCGTCGTGCCGGCCGCCGCCCTCCGCGACCGCACCTGGACCGGGGAGGACCCGCTCGGCGGCACCTTCGCGCGGGTCGGGGCGATCGCCCTCAACGCCGTGCTCGCCGCGGAGGCACGCCTCGGCGACCGCGTCGCGGTCTACGGGCAGGGCGTGATCGGCCTGCTCGCCACCCGCCTCGCGGTGCTGGGCGGTGCCGACGTGGTCGCCGTCGACGGCGTGGCGCAGCGGCGCGACGCCGCCAGCGCCATGGGCGCGGTCGAGGTGCTGGCGCCCGACGTCCCGGGCGGGGCCGGCGCCCACGTGCGCGCGTGGTCCGGCGGCGGCGGCGTCGACTCGGCGATCGAGCTGAGCGGCACCACCCGGGCCCTGCAGGAGGCGGTGCGCTCGGTGGTGCTCGACGGGACGGTGGTCGCGTCCGGGTTCTACCAGGGCGGGGCGGAGCACCTCCGCCTCGGCGAGGAGTTCCACCACAACCGCGTCCGCATCGTCGCCAGCCAGATCAGCGGCACGCCGCTGGCGCTCGGTCCCCGCTGGGACCAGGCCCGGCTCGTCCGCACGTTCATGGACCAGGTGCGACGGGGTCGCGTCGACGTACGGTCGCTGGTGACCGACGTCGTCGACGCGACGGACGTGGCCGCGATCTTCGAGCGGCTCGACCGGGGTGACGACGACGTCCTCCAGGCGGTGCTCCGGTTCCCGGCCGCCCCGGAGGACCGGTGAGTCCCGGCGGAGACGGCGTCGGGGTGCCGGACACCCGGCCCCGCTTCCCGGCTGACCGCGGCGGGGTGGCCGTCCTCGGCGCCGGAACCATCGCGCAGTCCGCGCACCTGCCCGCCTACGAGCAGCACGGCGTCGGCGTGACCGGCGTCTGGAGCCGCAGCTCGCGCACGACCGACGGGCTGCTCGAGCGCTTCCCCCGCGTGCGGCGGGTCTACGGCTCCGCCGAGGAGCTGCTGGCCGACCCGGCGGTGCGCTTCGTCGACCTCGCCACCGGACCGGAGGACCGGCTGGCGTGGATCTCCGCGGCCGTCGACGCCGGCAAGCACGTGCTGGCGCAGAAGCCCCTGACGCTCTCGGCCGACGACCTCGACCGGCTGCCCGAGGTGCTCGCGGCCGCCGACCGCGCCGGGGTGCGGGTGGCGGTCAACCACAACGGTCGCTGGGCGCCGCCGTGGCGGGCCGCGACGCTGCTCGTGCGCGACGGGGCGGTGGGCAACGTGGTGGGGGTGACGCACGTCCACGACAAGCCGCTGCCACCGCTGGCCGGCACGCCGTTCGACGACGTCCCGCACATGCTGCTCACCGACTACCTCCTGCACTGGGTCGACATCACCCGGTCGTGGCTCCTCGACGGCGGGGCCGGACCCGTGGTGTCGGTGCAGGCCTCGGACTCGCGCGTCCCCGGCCAGCCGGCGCAGGCCCGCAACCCGTGGTCGGCCACGCTGTCCATGACCGCCGAGTCGGGCGCGACGGCGACGCTGCGCATCCCCGGCAGCGCCGTGTCGTCCCGCTCCGGCTGTCCGTTCTGGGTGCACGGCACCACCGGCACGCTGCGCGGCAGCGTGCTGCTCGACTCCGACCGGCTCGACCTCGACGACGGCACGTCGTCGACGAGCATCCCCCTGCAGGGGGCGTGGTTCGTCGACGGCTTCGCCGCCGCGATGGGCGAGCTGATGTGTGCGGTCGAGGAGGACCGGTCACCGGAGAACTCGGCGGCCGACGCCGCCCTCTCCGTGCGGCTCGTGCTCGCCGCCCGCGACTCCGCCGACCGCGGCGGCGTGCCGGTGGAGGTGGCGGCGTGAGCCAGGGAGCGGTCCGCACGGACGTGGTCGACGAGGTGCCGGTCGACCCCCGCGGCGGCCGGGTGTACGCCGAGGGCTGGCAGAGCTGGAGCCCCGCCACGTGGTACCCCGTGACCGCCACCGGGCGGGCACCCGCGGAGGGATGGCAGCACCTCATGCGGTTCCGCCCGGGCACGCCCGTGCCGGCGAGCGGCGTGCAGGGTGAGGGCCTGCTGGTGGTCGACCCCGGCACCGGCGCCCCCGCACGGTGCTACGCCACCGACGACCTGCTGGTCGTCCCGTCGATCCACGCGACGCTCGAGGGCGACCGCGTCGTCGTACGCTCCAGCGGTCCGGTCACGGCCAGCGAGCACCCGGCGGGTGGCGAGGCCGCGCTGGTGGCCTACGGCGACGCGCTGGCCGCCACGAGTCCACCGCTGTCCGACCCACCGACCGTGTGGTGCTCCTGGTACCGCTTCTTCGAGGCCGTCACCGCGGCGGACGTCGCGGAGGCGGTGCGCGACCTCGACCGGCACGAGCTGGGCGTCGACGTCGTGCTCGTGGACGACGGGTGGAGTGCCGGGTTCGGCGAGCTGCTGCGACCGTCCGACCGCTTCGGCTCGCTGCCCGGTGTCGTGGAGGACGTGCGCGCGAGCGGCCGGCGCGCGGGGGCCTGGCTGGCCCCGTTCCTCGTGGGCGCCGACACGACCATGGCCCGCGAGCACCCCGACTGGCTGGTGGGGCCGGCGGGCTACAACTGGGGCCAGGACCTGGTGGGGCTCGACCTGACGCACCCGGGCGTGCGCGAGGTGCTCGCCGACTCGCTGCGCGCGCTCCTCGACGCGGGGGTCGACTACCTCAAGCTCGACTTCCTCTACGGCGGCGCCGTGCCCGGTCGCCGCCACGAGGACGTCGACGAGGTCGCGGCCTACCGCAGCGGGCTCCAGCTGGTGCGCGACGTCGTCGGTCCCGACGTGCTCCTCGTCGGGTGCGGAGCGCCGCTGCTGCCCAGCGTCGGACTGGTCGACGCCATGCGGGTCTCCCCCGACACCTTCCACGAGGGCGGCGAGGACGGCTCGGGCGGTCTGCGCGGCCTCATGCCGATCGCCGCGCGGGCCTGGCAGCAGGGCCGGCTGTGGGTCAACGACCCCGACTGCGTCGTCGTACGCCCTTCCTACGGCTCGCGGGAGCGCTGGGCCGAGGCCGCGCAGGCGTTCGGCGGCCTGCGCTCCTTCTCCGACCGGATCAGCGAGCTCGACGCGTGGGGGCTCGACACGGTGCGCGGGCTGCTGGCCGACGGCGGGACCGCGGCGCCGCTGGCCACCGAGGTGCTGCGGCGCGGGGCGCGGGTCGCCCAGGACGAGGGAGCGGCGTCGTGACCGGGACGGCAGACGACCCGGGGGACGACCTGGTGGACGACCTGGCCGCTCGCATCGCGCCGCACGTCGGGCTGCTGTACCCCGGCGGGCACGCCGAGGTCACGCGTCGGCTCGTGCGGCTCGCCGACGCGCACGCCGCCGCACTGCGGGGCCGGACGGTGCCGTCCCCCACGCACCGCACCTCGTGCCTGATCACCTACGCCGACGGCATCCGGCGCCGCGACGAGGCCCCCCTGCACACCCTGGCCGCCTTCCTGCGCGAGCAGGTCGGCGAGGTCCTCAGCGACGTCCACCTGCTCCCCATGTTCCCGTGGACCTCCGACGACGGGTTCGCGGTCGTCGACCACCGGGTGGTCAACCCGTCGCTGGGCAGCTGGGACGACGTCGCCGAGCTCGCGGCGGACCGCACCGTGATGTTCGACTTCGTCGCCAACCACACCTCGAGCCACAGCCCGTGGTTCCTCGGCTGGCTGGCCGGCGACCCCGCCTACGACGGCTTCTACCTCGAGGAGGAGCCCGGCTTCGACGTCTCGCGCGTGGTGCGGCCGCGCACCAGCCCCCTGTTCCATCCCTTCGAGCGCCCCGACGGCAGCACGGTGCGCGCGTGGACCACGTTCGGCGCCGACCAGGTCGACGTCGACGTCCGCCACCCCGGCACGCTGGTCGAGCTCACCGACGTGCTCCTGGGCTACCTCGGGCGCGGCGCCTCCGCCGTTCGCCTCGACGCCATCGGCTTCCTGTGGAAGGAGTCCGGCACCACCTGCCTGCACCTGCCGCAGACGCACGCCGTCATCAAGGTCTGGCGGGCCCTCGTCGAGCACGTCGCGCCCGGTGCCCGGCTGCTCACCGAGACCAACGTCCCGCACGCGGAGAACATCTCCTACTTCGGCGACGGCCACGACGAGGCGCACCTCGTCTACCAGTTCGCGCTGCCGCCGCTCGTGCTGCACTCGTTCGTGGCGCAGTCGACGGCGCGGCTCAGCGAGTGGGCCGGTGGCGTCGGGCCCGTGAGCGACACGGCGACGTGGTTCAACTTCCTGGCCAGCCACGACGGCATCGGGATGCGGGCGACCGAGGGGATCCTCGACGACGCCGAGCGCGACGCCCTGGTGCAGCGCACGCACTCGCACGGCGGGCGGGTGTCGTGGGCCGGGCGGCCCGACGGCTCCCGGGCGGTCTACGAGCTCAACCTCAGCTACCTCGACGCCCTCTGCACGGTCGACGAGGCGGGCGACCCCGCGGTGCTGGCGGCGAAGGCCCTGGCCGCGCACAGCATCCTGTTCGCGTTCCTCGGGGTGCCGGCGATCTACTACCACTCGCTGGTCGGCTCCCCGCCCGACCTCGAGGGCATGGTGACCAGTCGCATCAACCGGCGCATCAACCGCGCCGTCCTCGACGCCGACCGGCTGGCGGAGGAGCTGCGCGACGACCCGCGCCGACGCGCGGTCTTCGACGGCATGCGGCACCTGATGGACGTGCGACGCCGGCACGAGGCCTTCTCGCCCTTCGGCACCCAGCGCGTGCTGCGCCTCGACGACCGGGTCTTCGTCCTCGTGCGCGGTGAGGGGACGGCCGACGAGCTGGTCTGCGTCACCAACGTCACCGGCGAGGAGATCACCCTGCCGCTCAGCGGCACCGACGTGGTCACCGGCGAGCACGCCGATCCGCTGGTGGTCGGGGCGTGGGGCTACGCCTGGCTCCGTCCGGACTCCTGACCCATCAGTCGGGGCACGGCCTCAGGACACCTGGTTGAGCACGCCGTAGCCGACGGTGAGCACGCCGGTCGCCGCCGCAGCACTGGCCACCACGCCGGCAGCGGCGGCAGGACTGCGCAACCGCACCGCGGTGGTCCCGACGAGCGCGCAGCCGGCCACCAGGCACAGGGTCCAGTAGACCGGGCTGGTGGAGCCGCCGACGACGGTCAGGCCGTAGATCCCATCCGCCACGAGCACGCCGGCGAGGACGCCCGCGCCCACCGCTGCGACGACGGGGCGGCGGTCCACGACGGCTGCGGCCGCGGCACCGACGACGGGCCCGGCGACCACGCCGACGACACCCCAGAACACCGGGTCGTAGCTCAGCCCCCGCAGCTCGGAGGCCGCGGTGTAGCCCAGCACGAGGCTCACGAAAGAGGCCACGCCCAGCGCCGCACCCGCTCCGAGCGAGGGCCGGGCGGTGGCCACGACCAGGACGGTCAACAGCGTCCAGCCCGACGGCGAGTTGGCGAACGGTGCCAGCGCGTCCGGCAGCACGCCCTGGGCCCAGGAGGTCAGCCCGCCCAGGAGCAGGCTCGTGCCGACGACGGCGGCTGTGATCACGGACGTGCGGCAGAGGTCGACCATGGCTCCATCGTGGGCGCACCGGACGGGGCCGTCACCCGGTTCGGCCGCGGGCGGTACCTGGGTGCCGGAGATCGGCACCAGCGGAGGAGGGACGCCCGCTCAGTCCTGCGGGGACTCCTCGAGCCGACGGAGCGCCCGGTCGGTCCGACGCGCCAGGGCCTGGTCCACCGCCACGGCCGGCTTGGCCACCATGACCGCGGCGTAGCGACCGTCGACACAGCTCTGCGCCATCATCATCGGCTCGCCCGTCGTGGAGAGCGACTCCGCCACCAGCCGCGGTGCGCCGTCCGGTGCGCCGCCGAGCCGGAACAGCCTCCGCGCGAAGCGGCACCCGTCGGCGCCGGTCGCGATCGGCTGCGCCGCCGCCCGGCGCAGCTGCCGCACGCGTCGCGGGTCACCCGCCGGTGGCTGCGACGCCAGGGCGGTCGCGACGCTCGCCGCCCACTGCTCCGCCGGGGCCGAGACCACCTGGACGAACGACCCCTGGCTCGGGTCCGACGTCGACCACCGGCACGTGTAGGGGTCGAGCGAGCCCTCCACGTCCAGCATCCGTGTCGGCGTCTCGACGCCCATCAGGTCGAGCCGCTCGTCCTCGTCGAAGGTGGAGCACAGCTCGGAGCTCGCGCGGACGCCGGAGACGAGTGCGGAGATGTCCGTCCACGAGCTCGCCACCATGCCGCCGACCGCCACCGCGATGACGACGAGGGCGCCCACCAGCACCGTCCTGAACCTCACCCCAGGACGCTACCCACGCCCGGGGGCGGGCGTCCCCGGAACGGCCGAATCCGTGCCTAGCGGTCCTGGGCGGGCCGCTCAATCGTCGTGACCACGTCGGTCACCGACGGCCGCCTCGGCGTGGAGGAGAAGCCGAACCTGCAGGGCGGGTCGACGGGGGCCAGGTGTCCGAGGTCGGCTCCGCGCCAGGACCCGTCGATGGCGACGACGGCGTGCACCGAGGTCGCGCCGTACCACTCGCGCCGGTCGTTGCCGGCGGTCCCCCGGGTCCGGACGCCGCTCAGCACCACGCGGGCCACGGGGTCGGCCACCGCGCACCAGGCGGGCGCGGTCGCCACCCGCGCCGGGACCAGTCCGAGGGCCGCGCCCAGCGGCGTACGACGCCCGGTGACGAGGTGGAGGCGCAGCGACGGCGTCTCGACCAGCCAGCCGCCGGCGGTGTCCCGCACCTCGACCGGCTCGATGACGTGTTCGTCGAAGGTGTAGGTCGCCGCGACGAACTCGCGCACCCGCGCGTCGGGCGCGAGCAGCACGCGGTGCCCGGAGGCCTCCTCGACCATCACGTCGGCGAAGGAGCCCCACGGCGAGGCGTCCCACCGTCCGACGACCACCCGGACGCCGCTGGTGCTGCCGACGCCGGCGATCCGCCCGTGGAAGCGCTCACGCACCCGGCCGGCCCTCACGGGGCCACCAGGCCGGCGGGGTCGGCGCCGTCCGCCGCGAGCCCGGCGGCGACGCCGGCGCGGTCGGCGTCCGAGCGGTTCTGGCTGAGCTTGGCCTTCGCCTCGACGGACTCCACCACGAGCTCGACGCCCACGATCGGGCGGAGGTTCTTGGTGACGTAGTCCTCGGGCGCGTCGGTGACCCGCCACCGGTCCGCACGGCGCTCCTCGTGGCGGTCGGTCAGGCGGGTGACGAGGGCGCGCACCCAGTCCGGGTCGTCGTGCACGGTGACCCGGCCACGGAGGTGGACCACCGAGTAGTTCCACGTCGGCACGACCTTGCCGTGCTCGGCCTTGGCGGCGTACCACGACGGCGACACGTAGGTGTCCGGCCCCGTGACGACCGCGAGGGCCGGCGACCCCGTGACGATCCGGCGCCAGTGCGGGTTGGCCCGGGCTTGGTGGCCCACGAGCCGGTCGCCCTCCCACAGGACCGGGAAGAAGGTCGCGTCGGGCTGCCCGTCCTCCCCCACCGTGACCAGCTGGGCGGCCGCGACGACGTGGACGAACCCGCGCACGTCGTCGGGGTCCATCACGTTGAAGCGCGGGACGTAGAGCTGGGGGTCGGTCACTCCCCCATCCTGCCCCCACGGAGGGAGCGCCTGTCGGTGGGTGGCGGCAGGATGGGCGCATGCTGCTCGCCGAGCTCGTCGCGACCTCCGCCGCCGTCGCCGCCACCCGCTCCCGCAAGGCCAAGGTGGTCGCGCTCGCCGAGCTGCTCGGCCGGGTCGGTCCCCACGAGCTCGAGGTCGTCGTGTCCTACCTCGGCGGCGCCCTCCGTCAGCGGCGCACGGGACTGGGCTGGCGGGGCGTCAGCGACCTGCCACCGCCCGCCGACGAGCCGTCGCTGTCCGTGCTCGACGTGCACGAGGCGTTCGAGGCCATGTCGCGGATCTCGGGCACCGGCTCCCAGCAGGCCCGCCGATCAGCGGTGGAGGACCTCTTCGGCCGGGCCACCGCTGCGGAGCAGGCGTGGCTGCGCGCGGTGGTGACGGGCAACATCCGCCAGGGAGCCCTCGACGCCGTCACGCAGGAGGCGGTCGCGCAGGTGGCCGGCGTGCCGCTCGCCGCCGTGCGCCGTGCCGCCATGCTCGCCGGGAGCACCGTCGCTGCGGCCGGGGCGGCGTTCGCCGGCGAGGAGGCGCTCGCCGGCATCGGGCTCGAGGTGGGTCGCCCCGTCATGCCGATGCTCGCCTCGAGCGCTCCCGACGTGGCCACCGCGATGGCCGGGCTCTCCCCCGACGGCGCCACCGAGGTCGCGATCGACGCCAAGCTCGACGGCATCCGCATCCAGGTCCACCGCGACGGCGACGACGTGCTCGTGGTCACCCGCAGCCTCGACGACATCACCACGCGGCTGCCCGAGGTGGTGGAGGTGGCGCGCTCGCTGCCCGCCGAGCGCTTCGTCCTCGACGGCGAGGCCCTCGCGCTGTCCGACGACGGCCGCCCGCTCGCCTTCCAGGACACCGCCAGCCGCACCGCGCAGGACACCGGCGTCGCGGTCACCCCCCACTTCTTCGACCTGCTGCACGTCGACGGCCAGGACCTGCTCGACTCCCCCGGACACGAGCGGCTCGCCGCCCTCGACGCGCTGGTGCCCGAGCGGCACCGCGTCCGCCGGCTCGTGACGGCCGACGCCGCGGCCGCCGACTCCTTCGCCGCCGAGACGGTCGCCGCCGGCCACGAGGGAGTCGTGCTCAAGGACCTCTCCGCGCCCTACGCCGCCGGACGGCGCGGGTCGGCGTGGGTCAAGGTCAAGCCCGTCCACACGCTCGACCTGGTCGTGCTGGCGGTCGAGTGGGGCTCCGGCCGCCGCGAGGGATGGCTCTCCAACATCCACCTCGGCGCGCGCGACGACGCGTCGCCGACCGGGTTCGTGATGCTCGGCAAGACGTTCAAGGGCATGACCGACGAGACGCTCGCGTGGCAGACCGAGCGCTTCACCGAGCTGGCCGTCTCCCCCACCACGATCCGGGACAGCTACGTCGTCGAGGTGCGCCCCGAGCAGGTCGTCGAGATCGCCTTCGACGGTCTCCAGCGCTCCACCCGCTACCCCGGCGGCGTGGCCCTCCGCTTCGCGCGGGTGGTCCGCTACCGCGACGACAAGGGCCCCGCCGAGGCCGACACGATCGAGACGGTGCGCGGCCACGTGGCGGGGTGAGGCGGCCCAGCCTCAGCGGGGCTGCGGCAGCCGGCACCCCGCGACCGAGAGGTCGAACGTCCGGTCCGAGCCGATGCAGGTGAGCAGCCACGCGGTCTGCTGGCCGTAGTTCATCTGCCTGCGCAGGCGTACGACGCCGCGCCGGTCCTCCTCGCAGGCCGAGTCGACGCAGGGGCGGCCACCGACGTAGCCGGTGTTGGCGATGCCGACGACCAGGCCGGTGGCCCGGTCCACGACCGGCGAGCCGGAGTAGCCCCCGCGGATCGCGCAGCCGCCGCGGGCGGGCAGCCGGATGGAGCGCCACCAGTCCCACGAGCGCTCGTGCACGCGGTGGGCGGACCCGCGGGTGGTGCAGGCCCGCTGCTCGCCCCAGTAGCCGGACGGGATCCGGACCTCCATGCCCCGTGACGGCCCGCGCGGGGCCAGCGCCATCGGGGTCACCCCGCCGGCGGCGAGGTCGGCGTACGTCTCGCGCAGCTCCAGCAGCGCCACGTCGGTGCGGAACATCGTCGCGTACTGCAGGCGGACGCCCCGCACCTCCATGGCCACCTCGCCGCGGCCGTCGAGCAGCCCGATCCTCGTCCACCGCTCCTGGTCCACCAGCACCTCGCGGGCGCCGAGGAAGGGCAGGCGCACGCAGTGGCCGTTGGTCAGGACGACCGCGCGGTCGCTGTCGAGCGCGGCCGGCCAGCGGACCACGGCGCCGGAGCAGCCGGGGAGCCGCGCCGTCCCGGCGAACCTCTCCGACGGAGCCGCTGCGGCACCGGCCGACGGCTGGACGAGGAGGCCGCCCAGCGCGGCGAGGACGAGCGCGGCGACGAGGCGGCGGGATCCGTGGCGGGCCATGCCGGCATCGAACCACAGGCGGTGCCGGGCCTCGCGCTCCCTAGACTGGGCCCATGAGCAGCGAGTCGGCGCCAGCCGCGGTCCCCGCACGCACGGGCACCGCCGCCGCACGCCGGCGCCGCCGCGAGACCGAGATCATCTCCGCGACCCGCCGCCTCTTCGACGAGCGCGGCGTCCGGGACGCCCAAATCGAGGACATCGCCCGGTCCGTCGGCATCAACCGCGCGATCATCTACCGCCACTTCACCGGCAAGGAGGAGCTGTTCAGCCTCACGCTGGTGCAGTACCTCGACGAGCTCCGGGTGGCGCTCGAGCAGGCCGCCTCGACCACCGACGAGCCCCGCGCCCAGCTCGAGCGGCTGGTGGGGGCCTTCGTCGACTACGGGCTGGCGCACCCGGCCTTCGTCGACTGCGCCCAGGCCATCATGCGACGACCCGGCGGCGACCTCCTCGAGGAGGTCAGCGAGAGCGCGATGTACCGCCTCGGGCAGGCGATCACCGGGTGCCTGTCGGTGCTGACCCGCACCATCGAGGCCGGAGCGGCCACGGGCGACTTCCACGTCGAGGACCCGGGCCTCCTCGCCAACATGCTCTACGCCAGCGGCCTCGGCACGCTGCAGCTCGGCCGGGTGGCGCTCCTCGTCTCGGAGGAGGCGCCCGGCGTGCCGCGGATCAGCCGTGTCACCGGCGAGCAGGTGCGCGACCACATGGTCGCCTCGGCCCTCGCCGTGGCCGCAGGAGCGCCCCGCTAGCCGGTCAGCGGGACAGGTGCTTGGCGCGGGCGAAGCAGAAGACGCCGTAGGCGCCGATGCCCAGGCCGATCGCGATGAGCAGCACCTGGCCGAACGGCTGCTCCAGCACGGTCTGCAGGGCCTGGTCGAGGCCGCCGGACTTCTTGGGGTCGTGGGTGATCGCGGCGTAGGCGAAGAGCCCGCCGACGATGCCGATGGCGATGCCCTTGGCGATGTAGCCGATCTTGCCGAGCAGGACGTAGGCCGACCCGTCCTTGCCCGACTGGCCCTGCGCGTCGAGGTGCTCGGTGAACTTCTCGGTCCAGCCGCGCCACACCAGCGAGCCGCCGTACGCGATGACGGCGAGGCCGACCGCGCCGACGATGAACTGCCCACCGGGCAGGTCCATCAGCTTGGCGGTGGTCGAGTCGGTCCCGCCGCTGGAGCCGTCGCCGAGCGCGGTCCTGACCGCGCTCCAGCCGAGCGCCCCGTAGATGACCGCCTTGCCGAGCGAGGTCGCCCGCTTGCGCCAGCGCTTGGTGTCGTCGGACTCCTCGCGGTAGCCGAAGGCGAACTCCAGCAGCCGCCACACGACGAGCAGGAGCATGCCCACCGCGACGCCCCAGACCATCGCCGCCCCGAGGGGCTGCTCGGCGAGGTAGTGCAGGGCGCCGGTGTTGGAGGCGCTGTCCTCCTTCTCGCCGAGGGCCAGCTGGACGGCGAGGAAGGCGATCAGGAGGTGCACCACGCCGTAGGCCACCAGCCCCACCCGGATCGCGTGGTCGAGCCAGTCGCTCTGCTGGACCTGCTCGGCGGTGTCGGAGGCGTTCATGTCGTCAACCTAGGGCCTGCGACGGCACCCCGACGAGCCCGCGGACCCCTGGGGGTGAGGCCGCGGCGGACGGACCCTCAGACGAGGCTGGCGCGGTCGCGCATGATCGAGCCGAGGAGACCGTTGACGAAGGCCGGGGAGTCGTCGGTGGAGAGGTCCTGCACGAGGTGCAGCGCCTCGCTCACGGCGACGCTCTCCGGGACGTCCTCGTCGCCCCACAGCAGCTCGTAGACACCGATGCGGAGCACGTTGCGGTCGACCGCCGGCATCCGGCCGAGCGTCCAGCCCTTGCTGTAGGTGGTGAGCACCTCGTCGATGCGGGCGAGGTGGTCGACCACGCCCCGCACCAGGGTGCTGGTGTAGTCGTTGGTCGGGCCCTCGCCCGCCTCGATGGCGCGGTCGAGCGCCATCACGGGGTCCTCGGAGCGGAGCTCGGAGGCGAAGAGGATGTCCAGCGCGCGCTTGCGGGCCTTGGAGCGGGCAGCCACCTGGTCAGGCCTTGACGCGGCCGAGGTAGGACGAGTCGCGGGTGTCGACCTTGACCTTCTCGCCGGTGGTGATGAAGAGGGGCACCGCGATGGTGTGGCCGGTCTCGAGCGTGGCGGGCTTGGTGCCGCCGGTGGAGCGGTCGCCCTGCAGGCCCGGCTCGGTCTCGGCGATGAGGAGCTCGACCGACGCGGGGAGCTCGATGAACAGGACCCGGCCCTCGTTGGTGGCGACGATGGCCTCCTGGTTCTCCAGCATGAAGTTCTTGGCGTCGCCGACCACCTCGGGGGTGACCTCGATCTGCTCGTAGGTGCTGGTGTCCATGAAGACGTAGGACGATCCGTCGTTGTAGAGGTACTGCATGGTCCGCTTGTCGACGTTGGCCGTCTCGACCTTGGTGCCGGCGTTGAACGTCTTGTCGACGTTCTTGCCCGACTCGACGTTGCGCAGCTTGGTGCGGACGAACGCGGGGCCCTTGCCCGGCTTGACGTGCTGGAACTCGACGACGGCCCAGAGCTGACCCTCGATCTTGAGGACCATGCCGTTCTTGAGGTCGTTGGTGCTTGCCATGTGGTCTTCGTCCGCCTTCGTCGAGTTGTCGATGGGCCGGCCGCGCGGGTGGGGGCTGCGCGCCGACGCGCAAGTCTAGTGCTGGCCCACGAGCGCCATGAAATGCGCGGCCTGCGCCTCGGTGGTCCCCCGTGGGTTGCGCCGCCACCCGCCGTTGCCGGGGAGCAGCATGGCCAGCCAGAACGCGGCCCACAGCGGCCGGTAGGCCGCCATCCGCTGCCGGTCCTCCGCGCCGAGCCCCACCGCCGCGACCAGTGCACCGGGGTCGTAGACGCCGGGCAGCCGGCTGCCGAGGTGCTCGACGTGGTCGGCCAGCTCGTACGCCGGGTCGCTGAGCCCGCCGTCCTCGAAGTCGACCAGCCGCACCACCCGCCCGTCCCACAGCACGTTGGGCGGGTTGAGGTCGGCGATCCCGAGCGCCGTGTCGCGCGGGTCCGGCAGCGGCGGGTCGGCGACGTACGCACGCGCCAGCTGGAGCGCCTCGGACACCAGCGGCGGGTCGAGGCACTCCCCCAGGTCGACGTCGTCCGTGAGCCACTCGACCAGCAGCTGCGCGTGCTGGCGGGCGCCGTACCTCCGCTCGCCGATCCCCGCGGCTCGCACCGCCTCGATGGGTACGTCGTAGAGCCGGCGAAGCGTGGCGCCGAGGGCGGCGGTCTGCGCGTGGTCCAGCGGCCGGGCTGCCAGCGGGCTCCCGGGGACCCGCTCCATGACGATGACCGGCGTCTCGCCGTCCTCGCGGCGCAGGGGGCGGGGGGCCAGGCCGGGTGCGTGCTCGGCGAGGAGGGTCAGGCACGCCCACTCGCGCTCGGCCTGCGCCTCGTGGTCGGCGACGAACTCCTTGCGGACCTCGGAGGCACCGATCGTCACGCCGTGGGTGGACGTCTGCACCGCGACACCGTAGCCGTGTGTACCGTCGCCACCATGCGAGTCACCATCTTCGGCGGACACGGCAAGATCGCGCTCCTCCTCGCTCCGATGCTGGTCGAGGCAGGGCACGAGGTCACCTCCGTCATCCGCAACCCCGACCACGTGGGTGACGTCGAGGCGACCGGCGCGACCGCGCGCGTGACCTCGGTGGAGGACGCCGACGAGCACGCCCTCGCCGACCTCCTCGCCGGCCAGGACGCCGTGGTGTGGTCCGCGGGAGCCGGCGGCGGCAGCCCGGAGCGGACCTACGCCGTCGACCGCGACGCCGCGATCCGGTCGATGGACGCCGCGGCCAGGGCGGGCGTCGGCCGCTACGTCATGGTGTCCTTCTCCGGGTCCTCCCCCGACGTGCTGGTGCCGGAGGACAACCCGTTCCGCCACTACCAGGACGCCAAGATCGCAGCCGACGAGCACCTCCGCAGCACCGGCCTGGACTGGACGGTCCTCGGCCCCGGCACGCTGACCCTCGAGCCGGGATCCGGCTCGGTCAACCCCGGTGCGGGATTCAACGACGGCGACGTCACCTCGCGCGAGCTCGTCGCGCAGGTCGCCGTCGCGGTGCTCGACGACCGGCGTGCCTCCCGCCGGACGCTGGTCTTCGGGGACGGCGACGTCCCGGTCGACGACTGGCTCGCCTCGCTCTGACGCGACAGCGGTCAGCGCACGACGCCCTCGAGCCGCAACGACTGCTTGGGCTGCCCGTCGGCGGTCTGCTCCTCGCTCGCGAGGGTGACGTCGACCTCGATCTCCAGGACCGGGGTCGGCTCGCACGAGGCCCGCACGACCCGCACCGTGCCGGTGCTCGGCGCCGAGCTGACGACCTCGTTGCCGTCGGGGCCACCCTCCGTGTCGGCGACGAACAGGGTGAGCGGCAGCGACTCCGAGGAGCCGTCGGCGCTCTCGATCGGCAGCGAGAGCGTGCTCGGTTGCTGCAGCCGGTCGGCGTACGCGTCGACGATGATGAACGGCTGCGTCACCCGCTCGCCCTCGACGAGGACCGGGCTCGTGAGGCTGACCAGGTCGCGGTCACGGCCGGCGGACCCGCCTCCCAGGCCCCGCGGGGCGCAGCTGACCGTCAGGTCGTCGAACACGAACGTGGACCCGTCGGGGCGCGTCATCACCAGGCCGGACGGCGGCGGGTCGACGGCCACGAGCCCGTCGCGACCGTCGTCGGACCCGCCCGTCGACGCCACGGCGTAGCCCCCGACCGCGGCCAGGACGACCGCGGTGCCGGCGGCGGCGCCGATGCGGCGGTGCCGTCGACGCGCCCCCATCCGCTTCTCGACCCGGTCGACCGCGTCCTGGGGCGCGTGCAGGGCGGAGTCGAGCCGCTCGTAGCCGTCCTTGATCTGTTGCTCGGTCATCGCGTCATCCCTCTCGTGTGGTGAGCAGCCCGCGGTGGCGGGCGTGCTCGCGCAGGCGCTCGGTGCCGCGGGACAGCTGGCTCTTGACGGTGCCCTCCGAGCAGCCCATCCGCTCGGCGATCCCCCGGACGTCGAGGTCCTCGACGTAGCGCAGGGCCAGCGCCGTGCGCTGGCGGGGTGAGAGCGTGGCCAGGGCGTCCACGAGCCACGGGTCCATGCCGTCGAGGTGCTCGACGGGCACGGCGACGTCCGGTCCGGCGGTGGAACGGGGCAGCTCACGGCGCAGCCGCCGGATGCGGTCGATGTTGAGCCGGACCATCACCGTGCGGGCATAGGCCCCCGGGGCGTCGTACGTCGTGCGTCCCCACCGCTCCCCCATCCGCGCCAACGTCTCCTGGGTGAGGTCCCAGGCATCGTGCGGGTCGGCCGTGAGGGCGTGCGCGAACCCCAGCAGCGGTCGTGCCTGCACCGTCACGAAGTCCGCGAACTCGGCTCTCGTGGCGTCGTCCATCCCGTTCCCTCTCGTCCCTGGGGTGCCAACCTCCCACCCTCGCCCTCTTGACGGCGGGCGAGGCGGAAAGGTTGAGGGCGGACTCGGGTGGTGCCGCCCCGTCAGCGGGCCGCGAGCCCGTCGAGGTGCAGGACCCCGTCGTCGCCGTACTTGGTGGCGGTGGCCTCGGGCCCCTTGGTGATGAGCTGGGCGAGGTTGGCGGCGTGGCCGTGGCCGAGGGAGAAGTCGTTCTTGAGCCAGGCGATGACCTCCCCCGCCTTGGCCTGGTGCAGACCGCGCTCGGTCGCCATGTCGAGGAACTGCTGCGGGGTCACGCCGGTCTGGCGCTCGGCGTTGTCGAGGTAGGTCTGGAAGCCGCTCATCGGCTCTGCTCCTGTCGTGGGAGTGCGGGGTGCGGTGTCGTCGGCGAGCCTCCGGGGCTGCACGTACGACGACCCTAGGCATCCGCGGGCCTGCCCGCTTCTCCGGAACCGCTGTCTGCGCCTCGGTCCGACTCTCTAGGCTGCGGCCCATGGGGGACACAGCAGAGCTGGTGGAGCACTACAGGAGCCTGGTCATCGGGGACGAGACCACGCTCGTCGTTCGCGGCGCTTCGGTCAGCGACGTGGTCGACGCGCTGGGTGGGGTGCCCCTCGCCGACGTGCCCGAGGACGAGCTCTACGGCGAGGAGCCGGTCTGGGCGGCCTACAGGCTCACCGCGATCGAGGGCGGGGTGCTCGCCTGCGAGGACACGGGCTACGCGGATCCGCCCAGCTCCGTCCTCGTGGCGTTGTCCGAGGGCGGGCGGGCGGCCGCGGTGGTGCGGGACAACATCCAGGCACACGGCCGGTTCGGGTGCGCCCGCGACGGTGAGCTGCTCTTCGACGACGACGAGTACAGGTTCGTGGAGGACCGCTCGTCGGTGCCCGAGGAGATCCGCGCGCTGTTCGACCTGGCGTGGGTCGACCTCAGCCGTGACGAGCTCGAGGCACGGGAGGACGACACGCGTGCCGTCGGCCTCGCGATGGCCGAGGTGGTGACCGGCATCCGCCTCACGCCTGCCGACGCCGCGAGGCTGGAGGGCGACGACGCGACGGTGGTCGCGGTGCGCCAGCTGCAGTACGAGGGGTGACGCCTCGGATTCACTCGCGCTTCCACCGCAGGACCGCGGTCGGCGGCAGCGCCCTCAGGGCCCGGACGAGCTCCGGTGCGGCAGCGAACGTCGCCGTCGCGGTGTCGCGGCCGTAGCCGACGCGGGCGTGGATGCGACAGTCCGAGACCACCCAGTAGGAGACCCGGTCACCCCACTCGTTGACGCCCTCGATCGACTCGCCGTAGGTGACCGGCTTGCACGGGTCCCGGCCCTCGACAGGCTCCCCCACCAGCCCTTCGTTGAGGCGGCGTACGAGTGACGCCGGCACGGACGCCGTCCGCATGCGGTAGGGGGCCACGCCCTGGCACCAGGTGGCGTCGGTCATCGTCGGAGGCAGCTGCGGCAGCATGCTGACGGGGGTCTCGGTGTTCGGCAGCCCGCACTTCGGCGTCTTCCGACGTTCCTGCGTCATGACCGGAGGTGCGGAGGCGGCGCGCTGTGAGCGGAGTGCGTCCGCGAACGCGTGGGCGAGCTTCTCGCCGTCCTCGCGCACGAGGCCTTCGCCCGCGGTGAGGGTGTGGCATCCGCGTTCTCCGTACGCGACCGCTCGAGCGTCGCCGTCCGGGTATCGGAACCAGTAGACGAGGAGCGGGCCCCCGTCCAGCTGACAGGCCCCGGGCTCGTGCTCCGGCAGTCCGTTGACCAGGTCGACGAGCGACTCGACGCCCGTGGTGAGCTCGTCACTAACCGGTTGGACGAACGGCCCATGACGGGTGCCGTCGCGCCCGACGACGGGCGCGCCCGGACACAGGCGCACGCCTGCCGCACCAGGTGGGAGGTCGCTGATCGGGAGCCGCAGGGCAGTGTCGTCCGGTGGGCACCCGACCTCCAGTCCGGGCGGGACCTGTGCCGTGGAGTCACCGAGCGGGAGGGTGTCGGGCGCGGTGCTGCCGCTGCAGCCAGCAAGCACCGCGGCCGCCAGCGCCGCGGCGGCCGATGCCCTCACCGATCTCATCGCACGAGGGTCGCGAGGGACCAGGAAGAACGCAACGGACGTCACCGAATCGTTGCTCCACAGGCTCGTTCCGCGGACACATCCGACTGTCGGTGGGCTCTGGTTGAGTAGGTCCATGAAGGGCACCGCCACCTCCGTCGAGGCGCAGGCCACCGACCTGACGGACCTGACCGAGCGTGCGTTGCTGTCCGAGGCCGCCGAGATCGAGGCGGTGCTCCGCGAGGGCGAGGTCCACAAGCTCCGCATCGCCTACCAGTGGGCCGTCGCGCACCCCGCTCTCGACTCCTGCGAGACGCCCGAGGGCCCGGTGCTTCCGTCCGTCCTCAGCGAGCCCGAGACGCTCGGTGGTGCCGGCACGCCGGCAGTCGCGGCCTTCACCTCCGAGCCCCTGGCCGTGGCCCTCGGCTGCTCGCCGACCTCGGCGTCCAGCGTCCTGGCCGACGCCCTCGACCTGCACCACCGCCTTCCCCTGCTCTGGGACCAGGCCCGCGCGCTGCTCGTCCCGGTCTGGAAGGCGCGTCGGGTGGCGAGCCGCACCCGGCACCTGTCGGTCGACGCCGCACGCTGGGTCGACCGGCAGGTCGCCGGCCGGTCCTCCTCACTGGGCGCCGCCGCCCTCGACCGCCTCGTCGCCGAGGCGGCCGCCCGCTGCGACGGGGAGGCGCAGCTCGACCGTGAGGCAGCTGCGCGCGCGACGTGGGACGTGGTCCTGGTGCACCCCGACCCCCATCGCTGCTCCGGCACCTCCGAGCTCCGCGCCATCGGAGACACCCTCGACCTGACCCGGTTCAACGACGTCGTCTGTGCCGAGGCCGAGGCGCTGGGCGCCCTCGGCGACACCGACGAGCTCGGCGTCCGGAAGGCCAAGGCGCTGGGCGTGATCGCCGACGCGCAGGCCCGGCTCGACCTCACGAGCCTGGTCGACCGGGGAGACCTCGGAGCACGCGATCAGGCACGACGCGAGGCGCTGGCCCGGCGCGGCGCCACGGTCCGGCTCTACCTGCACGCCTCCCTCAGCGACGTCGTGACCGACGAGCCGACCGCCACCGGCTCCGGCGAGTCGCTCGGCCCCGTGACCCTCGACAAGATCCGCGAGTGGGTCGGTCGGTCCCGCGTGACCGTGCAACCGGTCCTGCACGTCGCCGCGGACGACCGCTGGTCCGTCGACCGCCACGACCCGCCGCCCCGCATGGCCGAGCAGGTCCGGCTTCGCGACGAGACCTGCGTGTTCCCCTGGTGCGGTCGGTCCGCCCGGCAGTGCGACCTCGATCATCGCGAACCCTTCGAGGACCCGGGTGACGGCGGACCGCCGGGCCAGACCTCCCCGGCGTCTCTCGCACCCCTGTGCCGGCGACACCACCGTGCGAAGACCGCCGGTCGTTGGAGCTACGAACGCACCGGACCGGGCTCCTACCTGTGGACGGGCCCCGCGGGACTCACCGTGCTCGTCACTCCCCGCGGCACCGTCCGGGCCTGAGCTCGCGACTTCGACCTCGCTGTCACCAACACCGGCAACACCTCGGCGGTGGCTCGCGCCTCGGGTCGAGTCAGGCTGCGCTTGTACGACCGCTCACAGCATCGGTGCGAGAGAACCGCCGCCAAGCCGAGGCGCCACGGCGACCCGATGTGCTTCGCCGAGCACCTCGGCTCCACGGCTGCGTCCTTGCAGGGAAACATCGACCGGCGGGGCGTCGACTGCGATGCTCCGCGCGTGGCGGGCCCGGCGGGTACAGCGGCGGCAGCGTGCTCAGTCATCACCCGCTTCCGAGGGCAGCCAGCAGCGGCTGAACACTGCGACGTTCTGAGAGGTCCGAGCAGGGCCAGCACGACTGTTCCACCACCGTGCTTGTCACTCCCCGCGGCACTCAGTCGTGCCGCTCGGACCTCTGCGCCAGCTCCGCCAGCAGCGGAGGCACCTCGCCGGCCAGCTCGCGGGCCAGGTAGCCGACCGGGCCGATGCGCGCGGCGAGCCGGTCGCCGACGGTCGCGTGCAGGAAGGCTCCCCACACCGCCGCCTGCGCGGGGTCGGCGCCGCGGCCGACCAGACCGGTGACCAGGCCCGCCTGCACGTCTCCGGATCCGGCCGTGCCGAGGCCCACGTTGCCCGCCTCGACCCGCCAGAGGTCGTCGCCGTGCGCCACGACCTTGGTCGGGCCACCGCAGAGGACGACGGCCGAGGTCCGCCGGGCCAGCTCGACCGTGTGCGTGACGAGGTCCGCCTGCACGTCGTCCTCGTCCGCCCCGAGGCAGCGGGCGAGCTCGCCGGGGTTGACGGTCAGCACCACCGTGGCGGCGAGGTCGGCGACGCGCTCGGGGTCCTGGGTGACGTACGCCGAGGCGAGGGCGTCGATCACGACGGTGCCCTCGAGCCGCGGGGCGATCCGCTCCACCAGGTCAGCGGCGCCGTCGGGGTCGCTGAAGCCTGGCCCGAGGAGGATCGCGTGACTGTCGCCCGCGCAGTCGACGACCTGATCGGCCTCGCCCGCGTCGATGTTGCCGTCCGCGTCCTCGGCCAGTCCCGTCACCATGAGCTCGGGCACGGCGACCGCGATCGTCGGCGCGCAGGCGGCAGCGGTCAGCAGCCGCACCTTGCCCGCCCCGACGCGCAGCGCGGCCTCAGCGGAGAGCATGCCGGCACCGGGGGTGGTCCGGCTGCCCGCGACGACGAGGAGCCGCCCGCGCTCCTCCTTGTCCGACCCCGGCTCGGGCAGGCGCCACTCGCGCAGCAGGTGGGCGTCGACGAGGACGCCCTCAGGCATCGCGCGCCTCGCCGCCGTGGTCGGGCTCCTCGGTCTTCTCCGCCGGCGACGTCGAGAGGTGGCTGTCGTCGGCGAAGTCCACGAGGTCCAGCCGGTCGTCCCGGCGGCGGTAGCGGGTCACCGACGTATTGGGGATGCGCATCGTGCGGTCGATGTCGAGCAGCTCCGCCTCGTCGAGGCCCTCGAGCGCGTAGCGGAACGACATGATCACCGCCTGGTGGGTGAACAACCACACCCGTGCGCCGTCGTACCCCTCGCGGAGGTCGGCGAGCAGGCTCCGCACGCGCAGCACCACGTCGGCCCAGCTCTCGCCGGACGGTGGCTGGTAGTAGAACTTGCCCACGTGGGAGCGGCGCTCGGCCTCCTCGGGGTAGCTCGCCCGGATGCCCTTGCCGGTGAGCCCGTCGAAGACCCCCAGGTCGCGCTCACGCAGCCGCTCGTCCAGCAGCATCTCCGCGTCGAGGTCGCCGAGGGCGGTCCGCGCCGTGTCTGCCGCACGCCGGTAGGGCGAGCTGACGACGAGGTCGGGACGCCCGTCCTCAGGCAGCCCCGCGACCCATCGTCCGAGGGTGCGCGCCTGCTCCTCGCCGTTGGGCGAGAGCTCGACGTCGGCGTCGCGGGCGGAGAGGTCCAGGCGCTCGGCCTCGGCGTCCCGCG
Organism: Nocardioides renjunii; assembly: GCF_034661175.1. Classification (NCBI taxonomy): domain Bacteria; kingdom Bacillati; phylum Actinomycetota; class Actinomycetes; order Propionibacteriales; family Nocardioidaceae; genus Nocardioides; species Nocardioides renjunii. The sequence goes on from NZ_CP141058.1 coordinate 2,618,422, forward strand.
CCTCGGTGTCGGCGAGGTTGCCGACGCTCTCGCCGTGGCGCACCAGCACCAGCTCGACCGGTCCGTGCCGCCCCTGCAGCACCCTCGTCAGGCCCACAGGTCCTCCACGTCGCTCGTCCGGATCGTCCACTCGTGCCACCCCTTACCCCGCAGCAGCCCTCCCGATGCGCACGCCGCCCGCATGCGGCCCCGGCCCGGGGGAACATGGGCGCATGGGCGACCCGCTGGAGACCTACCGCCGCAAGCGGGACTTCGGTCGTACGCCGGAGCCCGCCGGCGAGCTCGCGGCCGCCGACGGCGCTCCCCGGTTCGTCGTCCAACGGCACCGCGCGAGCCGGCTCCACTACGACCTCCGGTTCGAGATCGACGGCGTCCTGGTCAGCTGGGCCGTGCCGAAGGGGCCGACGCTCGACCCGTCGGCCCGGCGGCTGGCCATGCACGTCGAGGACCACCCGATCGACTACCTCGACTTCGAGGGCGTGATCCCGGCCGGCGAGTACGGCGGCGGCGACGTCGTCGTGTGGGACATCGGCACGTGGGAGCCGGTGAAGACCGACGACCCCCGCGCGTCCGTCGAGGGCGGCGAGCTGCACGCGGAGGTGCACGGCCAGAAGCTCCGCGGCCGGCTCGTGCTGGTCCGGCGCGACGGCGACGGCGAGAGCGGCGAGCCCTGGATGCTGCTGCACAAGCGCGACAAGCACGCCGTCGAGGGCTGGGACCCGGAGGACCACCCGCGCTCCGTGCTGAGCGGGCGCACGAACGACGAGGTGCTCGCCGACCCCCACCGCCTGTGGCGCGCCGGGGTCCCCGCCGCGGAGGCGGCCGTCTCCCTCCTCCATGACCCGCTGCCCGACAGCGCCATCGCCGAGCTCGAGTCCCTCGGCAAGCAGGGCACGTGGGACGTGTTCGACCGCCGGCTCAAGGTCACCAACCTTGACAAGGTGCTCTTCCCGGGCGACCCGCCCGTCACCAAGCGGGAGCTGCTCGCCTACACGGCGCGCATCGCGCCCGTCGCGCTGCCCTACGTCGAGGGCCGCGCCCTCAACATGCACCGCTACCCCGACGGCGTCGAGGCCAAGGGCTTCTGGCACAAGGAGCGCCCCGCGCACGCCCCCGACTGGCTCGGCGCCTGGGACAACGCCGCGGCCGACGAGGGCGAGACCGAGACGTACGTCGTCGCCGACGAGCCCGCCGCGCTCGTGTGGGCGGCGAACTTCGGCGCGCTCGAGTGGCACCCGTGGACCTCGCGGACCGACGCGCCGCACGAGCCGACGTACGCGCTGGTCGACCTCGACCCCGGCTCGTCGACGAGCTGGGAGGACCTGCTGGTCCTGGCCCGCCTGCACCGCACGGCGCTGGACCACCTCGGCGTCACCGCCCGCGCGAAGGTGACCGGCAGGCGTGGCATCCAGATCTGGGTGCCGGTCGTGGCGGGCTACTCGTTCGAGGACACCCGGGCGTGGGTCGAGAAGCTGTCGCGGACGGTCGGCACGGTGGTCCCCGAGCTGGTGAGCTGGAAGTGGGAGGTCAAGGCTCGCAAGGGGCTCGCCCGGCTCGACTACACCCAGAACGCGATCAACAAGACACTCGTCGCGCCCTGGTCGCCGCGACCCGGACCCGGCGCGCCGGTGTCGGTGCCGATCACCTGGGACGAGCTCGACGACCCCGACCTGCGTCCGGACCGGTGGACGGTGCGCTCGGTGCTCGACCGGCTCGACGAGAAGGGCGACCCGTTCCGGATGCTCCTCGGCGCGGCCCAGGAGCTGCCGGAGATCACCTGAGGCGGGCAGTACGCTCCCACCGTGCCCGTGACCGTCCGTCGAGCCGACGCCGCCGACGCCGAGGGCCTCAGCCGGCTGGCCGCCCTCACGTTCCCGCTGGCGTGCACGCCGCAGACGTCCGCGGAGTTCCTCGCCCACCACATCGCGACGCGGCTCGACCCGGCCAGCTTCCGGCGCCACCTCGCCGACCCGGCGTGTGTGGTCCTCGTCGCGGTGGACGGGGTGGACGGGGCGGACCCCGTCGGCTACACCATGCTCCTCGGCGGCGAGCCGTCCGACCCGGACGTGACGGCCTCGCTGCACCACCGCCCGACCGTCGCGCTCGAGCGCTTCTACGTCCACCCCGACCACCACGGCTCGGGGGTGGCGCGCCGGCTGATGGAGGAGACGATCGCCGCTGCGACGGCGACCGGCGCACGCGGCGTGTGGCTGGGGGTCAGCGAGGAGAACGCGCGGGCCAACGCGTTCTACGCGCGGCACGGCTTCGACCAGGTCGGCACCAAGCGGTTCCACATCGGCGACGCCTGGGAGGACGACCTCGTGCGGGAGCGTCCCCTCCCCTAGAGGTCGACCTCGCCGACGACCCGGGTGACCGCGTCGCCGGAGACCCACACGCGGTCACCGTCCGCCTCGAGCCGGACACGACCTTCGCGCCCGATCACGCTGCCCTGGCGGGAGGTGTAGGCCGTCGGCAGCGCGCCGCCGCCGATCAGCCACTGCGCCAGGCCGGCGTTCGCGCTGCCGGTCACGGGGTCCTCGGTGAGGTCGCGACCGTCCGCGAAGAAGGCGCGCACCTCCACGTCTGCGCCGTGCTGTGCGGCCGCCGCCGCGTCCCAGCGCCCGAGCACCGTGACCTTGAGGTCGGTGAACGTCGCGACGTCCGGCACGACGTCGAGCACCGCCTGCGCCGTCCCGAGGTCCACCCCGACCCAGCCGGGGCCGTTGTCGATCCAGGCGATGTCGCGGACGTCCGCCTCGCGCACCCCGAGCGCGGTGACCACCCGCGCGCGGAGGTCGGCCTCGACCGGGCCTGACCGTCGCAGCGGCGGCGCCGCGAACCCGAGCCGCGGCGAGCGGCGTACGTCGACCAGTCCGGCGGCGCACTCCTGCACGACCACGTCGCCGCGCGGGACCCCGCCCGCCTGCAGCCAGGCGTGGGCGCTGCCGATCGTCGGGTGGCCGGCGAAGGGCAGCTCGCCCGCGGGCGTCCAGATGCGCACGCGGTAGTCGGCCGCCGGGTCCGTGGGCGCGCACAGGAAGGTGGTCTCCGACAGGTTGGTCCACCGCGCGAAGCGGGCCATCTGCGCGTCCGTGACGCCGTCGGCGTCGTGGACCACCGCGAGCGGGTTGCCGAGCCACGGCTCGGCGCTGAAGACATCGACCTGGCGGAAGGGCAGCACCCGGCGATCCAAGCACAGGCCAGCACAGCCCGCCCGCGCGCGGGCCCATGACCTCCGAGGTCATGGATCCACCGCGCCGTCGCGCCCACGCTGGACGCATGACCACCACACACAGCACCACCACCGCCACCCGCCCCGCCGAGCGCGCTCCCTGGGTCGTGCACCCGCTGGCCGCCACCGTCCTGCTCGTCGACGCCGCCGTCACCGGCGTCAACGGCCTCGCCTACGTCGCCGCCGGCGGCTGGCTCGCCGACTGGTTCGGCATGCCCGTCGACCTCGTGCGCGTGCTGGGCGTCGTCCTGCTCGCCGTCTCCGCCGGGGTCGCCCTGCTCGCCACCCGCAGCCGCATCCCCCGACGCGGCGTGTGGGCGCTCGTGGCGGTGAACACCGCCTGGGTCGTGGCCAGCGTCGACCACGCCGTGCTCGCCGACCTCACCGGCCTCGGCACCGCCTGGGTGCTGCTGCAGGCCGGCGTGGTCGCGGTCTTCGCCGCCGTCCAGGCGTGGCTCGCCCGCCGCGGCTGAGGCCGACCTGCCATCGTGTCGACCATGTCCGTCACCACCGGCTCTGTCACCTCCGGGTCCGTCACCTCCGGGTCCGTCACCGACGAGGCCCCCACCCGCGACGACGTCGGCGCCCTCGTCCGCCACTGGCGCGAGCGCCGGCGCCTGTCGCAGCAGGCGCTGTCGGACCGGTGCGGGGTCTCCACCCGCCACCTGTCGTGCATCGAGACCGGCAAGGCGCAGCCGAGCCCGGCGATGATCGGCCAGCTGAGCGAGGCGCTCGACGTCCCGCTGCGGGTCCAGCGGCGGCTCTACACCGCGGCGGGCTTCGTGCCCGACGCCTCCGAGCTCCCGCTGGGCTCGCCGGGCCTCGCACAGGTCAACGCCGCGATCGAGCTGATCCTCGCGGGGCACGAGCCCTACCCCGCCCTCGTCATCGACGGGGGCTGGGACCTCGTGGCGGCCAACGACGCGGCCTACCGCCTCCTCGCCGACCTGCCCGGCGAGCTGCTCGAGCCACCCGTCAACGTCGTCCGCCTCTCCCTGGACCCCCGCGGCCTGGCTCCCCGCATCGTCAACCTCGCGGAGTGGCAGGCGGGGATCATGGGCCGGATCCGGCACGAGCACGAGATCTCCGGCGACGCCCGGCTGGCGGCGCTGCTGACCGAGTTCCCCGTCCCGGCCACCGCGGCCGCGCCCGACATCGTGCTGACCGTCCGGCTGCGCGCGGGCGACGACGTGCTGTCGTTCCTCACCACCACGACGGTGTTCGGCACGACCCGCGACGTGACGGTGGCCGAGCTGGCGATCGAAGCGCTCTACCCCGCCGACCCCGCCACCCGCGATCAGCTGGTGGCGCTGGCCAGCAGCTCGAGCGCCTGACGGTAGCCGTCGACGCCCTGCCCCGCGATCGTCGCCACCGCGTGGGGCTCGACGACGGACGTGTGCCGGAACTCCTCCGGCCGCTGCCGGGGGTCGCTGATGTGCACCTCGACGAGGGGCGCGGCCAGCTGGGCGCACGCGTCCCAGAGCGCGAGGGAGTAGTGGGTCCACGCGCCGGCGTTGAGCACCACGGGGACCGCGTCGTCGGCGGCCGCGTTGAGCCAGTCGAGCAGGTCGCCCTCGTGGTTGGTCTGGCGCACCTCGACGTCGAGCCCGAGCCCGCGCCCCCACTCGACGCACCGGTGCGCGAGCTCGGCGTGGGTGGTGGAGCCGTAGATCTCCGGCTGCCGGCGCCCGAGCCGGCCGAGGTTGGGTCCGTTGAGCACCAGCACCCTCACGGCGCTCCCCCGATCGCGGCGTAGGCCGCCCGCAGGTCGTCCTCGGCCGGGCCGGCGAGGATCCGCGGCGAGGCGAGGTCGTCGAGCACGACGAACCGGAGCTGCGAGCCCCGGGCCTTCTTGTCGACCTTCATCGCGGCGTGGAGGTCGTCGAAGGAGTCGCCGTCGTACGTCGTGGGCAGGCCGACGCGCGACAGCGCCGAGCGGTGCCGCTCGACCACCGCGGCGTCGAGCGACCCGGCACGGGCCGCCAGCTCGGCGACGTAGACGCAGCCGATGGCGACGGCCTCGCCGTGACGGACGGCGTAGTCACTGGTGCGCTCGATGGCGTGGGCGAGGGTGTGGCCGTAGTTGAGGACCTCGCGGCCCGGGTGGCCGTCGCCCCCGCCGCGCTCACGGAGGTCGCCCACCACGACGTCGATCTTGACCCGGATGGCCCGTTCGACCAGCTCGCGCAGCTCCGCCGAGTCGGCGGTCAGCGCCGCCGGGTCCGTGCGCTCGACCAGGTCGAGGATCGCGGGGTCGGCGACGAACCCGCACTTGACCACCTCGCCGAGGCCGGCGACGAGCTCCGCGCGCGGCAGCGAGGCGAGCAGCGACAGGTCGCACAGCACGCCGGCCGGCTCGTGGAAGGAGCCGACGAGGTTCTTGCCGGCGCCGGTGTTGATGCCGGTCTTGCCGCCGACGGCGGCGTCCACCATGCCCAGCAGCGTGGTGGGCACGTGCACGACGCGTACGCCGCGCAGCCAGGTCGCGGCGACGAAGCCGCCGAGGTCGGTGGTCGCTCCCCCGCCGATGGTGACCACGGCGTCGGAGCGGGTGAAGCCGGCCTCGCCCAGCGCCTCCCAGCAGTCGGCGGCGACCGGCGCGGTCTTGGCCCGCTCGCCCTCCGGCAGGCCGAGGGCGAGCACGTCGTAGTGCTCGACCAGACGGTCGACGACCGGGTCGGCCAGGGCACCGAGCGTCCCGGCGTAGAGCACGGCGACCCGCTCCACCGACTCGCCGAGCAGCGCCGGCAGCCGGTCGGCGAGGTCGTGCCCGACGACGACGTCGTAGGGCGAGGCGCCTCCGACGTGGAGGACGGTGTCGGCCTGCGGCGTGCTCATCCCAGCAGCTCCCGGATCTCGGCGGTGACGTCGTCGGGCGTGCGGCCGTCGGTCTCGACGACGTGCGTGGCGACCGACTCGTAGACGGGGGTGCGCTCGTCGAGGAGCGCCTTGATCCGCGAGCGGACGTTGCCCAGCAGGAGCGGGCGTCCCACGCCAAGGCCGACCCGCTTCACGGCGTCGGAGAGACCGACCCGCAGGAAGACCACCGGCACGCCGGCCAGCAGGTCGCGCGTCTCCGGACGCAGCACCGCGCCGCCCCCGAGGGCCAGCACGCCGTCGTGCTCGGCGAGGGCCGCGGCCACCGCCGCCGCCTCCAGGTCGCGGAAGTGGTCCTCGCCGGACTCCACGAAGATGTCGGAGATCTCCCGACCGGTGGTGCTCTGCACGTCGGCGTCGGTGTCACGCACGGGCACGCCCCACGCCTCGCCGAGCAGCCCGGCCACGGTCGTCTTGCCGGCGCCCATCGGACCGACGAGCACCACGCGAGGCGCCATCAGCGGAACCGCAGGGTGTCGAGGTAGGCCTCGGCGTTGCGGCGGGTCTCCTGCACCGAGTCGCCGCCGAACTTCTCCACGACCGCGTCGGCCAGCACGAGCGCGACCATCGCCTCGGCGACGATGCCGGCGGCCGGCACCGCGCACACGTCGGAGCGCTGGTGGTGCGCGACGGTGGCCTCGCCCGTGGCGACGTCCACGGTGCGCAGGGCCTTGGGGACCGTCGCGATCGGCTTCATGGCGGCGCGGACGCGCAGCACCTCACCGGTCGACATGCCGCCCTCGGTGCCGCCGGAGCGACCCGTGGTGCGCCGCAGCCCCTCGTCGGTGCTGACGATCTCGTCGTGCGCCTGCGACCCCGGGGTGTCGGCGAGCTCGAAGCCGTCGCCGACCTCGACACCCTTGATCGCCTGGATGCCCATCAGCGCGCCCGCGAGCCGGGCGTCGAGGCGCCGGTCCCAGTGCACGTGCGAGCCGAGGCCCGGCGGCAGTCCGTGGACGACCACCTCGACGACGCCGCCGAGGGTGTCGCCGTCCTTGTGCGCCTCGTCGATGCGCGCCACCATCGCGGCGCTGGCGTCGGGGTCGAGGCAGCGGACCTCGTCGGCGTCGAGGCGTGCGACGTCGTCCGGGCCGGGCACGACGCCCGCCGGCGCCTTGACGCCACCGAGCGCGACGACGTGCGACACGACGCGCGCGCCGACGGCCTGCTCGAGGAAGTTGGACGCCACCCGGCCCAGCGCCACGCGGGCGGCGGTCTCGCGCGCCGAGGCCCGCTCGAGGATCGGGCGCGCCTCGTCGAAGGCGTACTTCTGCATGCCGACCAGGTCGGCGTGGCCGGGACGCGGCCGGGTCAGGGGCGCGTTGCGGGCGAGGGCCTCGAGCTCCACGGGGTCGACCGGGTCGGCCGACATGACCTTCTCCCACTTGGGCCACTCGGTGTTGCCGACCTCGATGGCCACGGGGCCGCCCTGCGTCTCGCCGTGGCGCACGCCGCCGAGCACGCGGACCTGGTCCTGCTCGAACTTCATCCGCGCGCCGCGGCCGTAGCCGAGCCGGCGGCGGGCGAGCGAGTCGGCCAGGTCGTCGGTCGTCACGCGGACGTGGGCGGGCAGCCCCTCCAGGATCGCCACCAGGGAGGGGCCGTGGGACTCGCCTGCTGTGAGCCATCGGAGCATGGCTGCAGTCTCTCAGCCCCAGATGCGCCCAGCGAGCGCAGTCCCCCAGACGAGACCCACGAGGGCACCGAGGACCATGAACGGCCCGAACGGGAAGGACTTCTTGAGCATCGCCCGGTCGCGGCGGACGAGGGCCAGGGCGGCGGCCGGCAGGGCGAACGCGATGAAGCCGACCCAGAGCCCGATCGCCAGCGCGCCCCACCCGGCCCAGCCGAGCACCAGGCCGACCGGGGCGGCCAGGCGCACGTCGCCGAAGCCCATGCCGGCGGACCGGACGAACCACAGGATCCAGAAGAACGAGCGGGCCACCACCATCGCGAGCAGCGCGCGGAGCAGCGCCTCGCGCTCCCCCGTGGCAAGGCCGACCGCGGCGACCGCCGCGATCGCGGCGAGCGTGGCGGGCAGCACGACGATCCGCGGGAGCAGCCGGGTGTGCCAGTCGACGACCGACAGCGCCACCGCGACGGGGACCAGCGGCACCAGCCACAGCAGCGGCCAGTCGAGCCCGGTCGCCGCCCCGAGGAGGGCTCCGCAGACGCCCGCCACCGCGGCGGAGCGCCACCGCAGGCCCGGTCGCGCGGCGATGTCGGCGTAGAGCATCTTGGGCGGCTCGTCGGAGGACGGGTCGTCGTCCTTGGGCGCCGGCTCCGGCACCCGGGCGACCAGCGTCGGCACGAGGAGGCCGCCGACAGCGGCGAGGAGGCCGGCCAGCAAGGTGGCCAGCAGGGTGTCGTTCACGGCGACATTCAAGCGGGATTTCGTGCCGCGAGGGCGCGTTCGCCCGCATCGCGCATCACGGCCAGCGGCGCTGCCACGCCGGTGAAGAGCTCGAACTGGAGCGCCGCCTGGTGGACGAGGAGGTCGAGACCGCCCACGAGCACCCGGCCGGAGGCCAGTGCGGCGGCGGACAGCGGCGTGGGCCACGGGTCGTAGAGCGCCTCGAACACGACCGGAACCGCCTCGCACCGCGCGACCAGCTCGGCGGTCTGTGCCGCGGCGGGAACGGTCGAGACCACGAGGTCGGCCGCGAGGTCGCCCGGGCCGTCGAGCGCCGCAGAGCGTACGTCGACGCCGGCCGGGTGCGAGCGCAGCACGGCCACCGTGTCCGTGGCCCGAGCAGCGTCACGCACCAGCAGCTCGATCCGGGTCACACCGAGGTCCACCAGCGCGAGGCCGACCGAGGCGGCCGTCGCCCCACCGCCGATGATCGCCGCCGAGGCCAGGGGCCGGGAGGTGCGCTCCCGGATCGCGGCAGCCGCCCCCGGGAGATCGGTGTTGTCGCCCACCCGGGCACCGTCGTCGAGCACCACTGTGTTGACGCCACCGGCGAGGCGGGCGCGGTCCGTCAGCCGGTCGACCAGGGTGAGCGCCTCGCGCTTCAGCGGCATCGTGAGCGACAGCCCGCGCCACTCCTCACCGAGCCCGCCGAGGAAAGCCTCGAGCCCGCCCGCCGGCACCCGGTGGGCGTCGTAGGTCCAGTCCAGGCCCTGCTCGGCGTAGCCCGCCCGGTGCAGGACCGGCGACAGCGAGTGGGCGACGGGGTCGCCCAGCACGCCGCAGCGCCGGACCGGGTGCGACCCGTCGCTCACCCCACCCTGCTCAGCAATGGCCGGATCAGGATCGGTGGGATCAGCATCGGTCCGAGGTCTCGCAGTAGGCCTTGTACTCGTCACGTCCCTCGAGGAAGCCGTCGTAGTCCTCGTAGAACTTGGTCTCGCCCGTGGAGAGGTCGACGGTGACGTAGTAGTACCAGCCACCGTCGGCCGGGTTGGCCGCCGCCTCGATGGCGTCGTCGCCCGGCGCCTCGATGGGCGTCGGCGGGAGGCCGGCGTTGATACGCGTGTTGTAGGGCGTGTCCTCCGCCAGCTGCTCGGGGGTCAGCTCCGTCGACCCGGGCGAGAGCCCCAGGCCGTAGGCGATCGAGGCGTCGATGCCGAGCGTGCCGTTGGTGCCGCCCTTGTCGCCGGGGCCGTCGAGCCGGTTGTAGATGACCCGCGAGATCTTCGGCATGTCGTCGCCGCGGCCCTCGGCCTCGATGAGGGAGGCGATGATCATCAGCTCGCCCGGCGTGTGGCCGAGCTCGGCGGCACGGGCCTCGAGGTCCGCCTCCTCCGCCGCCTGGCGCCAGCGGTCGACCATCATCGCGAGGATGCGGGCAGGCTTCATGCCCGGCTTGACCTCGTAGGTCGCCGGGAAGAGGTAGCCCTCGGCGTTGCCGCCGGCGTAGTCGGGCAGGCCGAGCTTGTCGGGCTGCTGCAGCGCGCGGTTGTAGGCCTGCTCGGTGAAGTCGGTGTTCTCGGCCAGCGTCGAGACGATCTCGGTGAGCCGGAGGCCCTCGGGGATCGTGACGGTCGGGAAGCCGATGAGGTTGGCCGGGTCGATGAGGACCTCGAGCGCGTCGGACGCCTTCATCTGCTTCTGCAGCTCGTAGGCGCCGACCTGGATGCCGCTGGACTCCGGCTCGCCGGCGGCGGCGTCGATGAACGCCTGGACCGACTTGGTGACGCCCTGCTCCTTGAGGTTGCGGCCCATCTGGGCGACCGTGTCGCCCTCGTTGACCGTGAACTCGACCGACCCGCGGCCGGGGCCGGGGTAGTCGTCGGGGCCCTGGAACTGGTCGGAGACCCACGACACGCCCTGCGTCAGGGCGACGTAGAAGCCGCCGAGCAGGACGACCAGCGCCACCAGGACGGCGAGGCACCCCTTGAGGCCGCGGCCCTTGCGCCGCCTGCCGCCGGGGACGTACTCCTGCTCGTAGGCGCCGTCGCGGTCCTCCTCGAGGGTCGCCTCCGAGCGCTGGTCCTCGTGCTCACTCATCTGTCACCTCGACGATCTCTCCCGGTGCGTGCCCACTCGACCGCTCCGTGTCGAGCGCAGTCTGCAGGATCAGCACCGCCGCTGCCTGGTCCACGACGGCGCGGCGCCTGGCGCCGTGACGGCCCTGCTCGCGCAGGATCGACTCGGCCGACACGGTCGTCAGTCGTTCGTCACAGAGTCTCACAGGCACGGGCGCGACCCTGCGCGCCAGCCGTCCGGCAAGGTCGCGCGCCTTCTCCGCGGCCGGGCCCTCCGTGCCGTTGAGCGAGCGCGGCAGGCCGACCACGACCTCCATCGCCTCGAGCTCGGAGACGAGCTGGGCGAGGCGTCGTACGTCGCCCCTGCCGCGCCGCACCGTCTCGACCGGGGTGGCGAGGAAGCCGGTGGGGTCGCTGGTCGCGACGCCGATCCGGGCGTCGCCCGGATCGATGCCGACCCGCACCCCGGCGCGCATGCTCAGGACTGCACCCGCTGGGCGACCTCGTGGGAGACCAGCTCCAGCGCCTCGCCGATGCGCGAGGCGTCACTGCCGCCGCCCTGCGCCACGTCGTCCTTGCCCCCGCCCTTGCCGCCGAGGAGCGGACCGACGGCGCGCACGAGCTCGCCGGCCGACAGCCCGCGGGCGCGCGCCTCGTCGTTGGTGGCCGCGACGACCGACACCTTGGTGCTGCCGCCGTCGGTCTGGGTGCCGATGAGGACCACCACGCCCGGCTCGCCCTGCGGCAGGCGGCCGCGGACGTCGAGGGCCAGGTTGCGCACGTCGGCGCCCCCGGCACCCTCCGCGTGATGGGCGACGAGCCGGACGGGGCCGACCTGCGCGGCGGCCGCGGCGAGGCTGGCGCTGGCGCCGAGGAGCTGGGCGAGGCGGGCCTTCTCCAGCTCCTTTTCGACCGCGCGCAGCCGCTCCGTCAGGCCCTGCACGCGGCTGACCAGGTCGTCGGGCTGGGTCTTGAGCAGTCCGGTGAGCTGCGCGACGACGTCGCGCTCGCGCGCGAGGTAGCCGAAGCCCTCGACACCGGTGAGCGCCTCGATCCGGCGGTTGCCGGAGCCGACGCTCGCCTCACCGGTCACCACGACGGTGCCGATCTGGGAGGAGTGGTCGACGTGCGTGCCGCCGCAGAGCTCACGCGACCAGGGGCCGCCGATCTCGACGACCCGGACCTTGGTGTTGTCGTAGGTCTCGCCGAAGAGGGCGATGGCGCCCCACTCCTTGGCCTGCTCGAGCGTCATGAAGTCCCACGAGACGGGCAGGTCGGCGCGCAGCGCCTGCTGCGAGACCAGCTCGATGTCGCGGACCTGCTCCGGGCTGAGCGCCTGCGTCCAGCCGAAGTCGAGGCGGAGGTAGCCCGGCCGGTTGTAGGAGCCGGACTGCAGCGCCGTCGGGCCGAGCACCTCACGGAGCGCGGCGTGCACGACGTGCGTGCCCGAGTGGGCCTGGCGCGCGCCGGTCCGCCACTCCGGGTCGACGCGGGCGTGCACCTCGCGGGCGGGGTCGAGCTCGCCCTCGAGCACGCGCACCTGGTGCACGACCAGGCCCTTGATCGGTCGCTGCACGTCGAGGACCTCGAGCCGCCCGCCGTCGAAGACGATGGTGCCGGCGTCGGCGACCTGCCCGCCCGACTCGGCGTAGAACGGCGTGCGGTCCAGGACGAGCTCGCCGATCTCGCCCTCGCCGAGACGGGGCACGGACGAGCCGCCGCTGAGCAGGGCGAGGGGCCGCGACTCCGTCTCGAGCGTCTCGTAGGCCAGCCACTCGGTGGGGCCGTGCTGGTCGAAGATGCCGCGGTAGACGGCCGTGTCGCCGTGGGCACCCTTCTTGGCACGGGCGTCGGCCTTGGCACGCTCGCGCTGCTCGGCCATCAGCCCGCGGAAGCCCTGCTCGTCGACCTGGAGGCCCTGCTCGGCGGCCATCTCCAGGGTCAGGTCGATCGGGAAGCCGTAGGTGTCGTGCAGCGCGAAGGCGCGCTCGCCCGACAGCGTCGAGCCACCGGTGCCCTTCACCTCCGAGGCGGCGAGGTCGAAGATCTGCGTGCCGGCCTGGAGCGTCTTGCGGAACGCCTCCTCCTCGGCGTAGGCCACCTGCGAGATGCGGGCCCAGTCGGTGAGGAGGTTGTCGTAGGTCTGGCCCATCCGGTCGCGCGAGACCGGCATCAGCTCGGGCAGCACGGGGTCCTCGCAGCCGAGCAGCCGCATCGAGCGCACCGCGCGGCGCAGCAGTCGGCGCAGGACGTAGCCGCGGCCGTCGTTGCCCGGCGTGACGCCGTCACCGATGAGCATCATCGACGAGCGCACGTGGTCCGCGACGACGCGGAACCGGACGTCGTCCTCGGCCGAGGTGGGCCCGCCGGCGCCGTAGCGGCGGCCGGTGAGCTGCTCCGCCCGCTCGATGACGGGGAAGACGACGTCGATCTCGTACATGTTCTGCTTGCCCTGCAGCAGCAGGGCCACGCGGTCCAGGCCCATGCCGGTGTCGATGTTCTTCTTGGGCAGCGACCCGGAGATGTCGAAGTCGGACTTGGAGCGCACGGCGCTCAGGTCGTCCTGCATGAAGACCAGGTTCCAGATCTCCAGCAGCCGGTCCTCGAGCTCGAAGGGCATGTCCGGCCCGAGCGTCGCGGCGTCGAAGTCGGGGCCGAACTCGGGACCGCGGTCGTAGAGGATCTCCGAGCACGGGCCTCCGGGGCCCGGGACGCCCATCGACCAGTAGTTCTCCCTGGGGCCGAGCTCGATGATGCGCTCGCGCGGCAGCCCGGTCACGGTCATCCAGTGGTCGATGGCCTCCTCGTCGCCGACCAGCACGGACGGGTAGAGGCGCGCCTCGTCGAGGCCGAAGCCGCCGTCGGCGACCGGCTTGGTGATGAGGTCCCAGGCCAGCTCGACGGCGCCCTGCTTGAAGTAGTCGCCGAAGGAGAAGTTGCCGCACATCTCGAAGAAGGTGCCGTGCCGGGTGGTCTTGCCGACGTCCTCGATGTCGGGCGTGCGGATGCACTTCTGCACGCTCGTCGCGCGGTCGTAGGGCGGGGTCTCCTGGCCGAGGAAGTAGGGCTTGAAGGGCACCATCCCGGCGTTGACGAACAGCAGGTTGGGGTCGTCGGCCAGGAGCGAGGCGGAGGGCACCACGGCGTGTCCGGCGGCCTCGAAGTGCGCGAGGAAGCGGCGGCGGATCTCGGCGGTGTCCATCAGGTCGGGTCCTTCGTATCGGGGGCGGGCTCGGGGGCGGGCTCGGGGGTGGTGAGCTCGGGGGTGGTGCTGCCAGCAGTGGGCCTGAGCCCGAGCTGCTCACGCAACTCGATTTCGCGCTCGGTGCGAGCGTGGTGGACCTCCTCGGCGAAGAGCCGGGCGCCGACCTGCCAGCCGCGCAGGCGGTCGCGGAGGCCGTCGGCGGTGAGGGACTCGGCGGCACGGCGGGCGCGGGCGGCGGCGTACACCCCGACCCCCGCCCCGGCGACGAACCAGAGTGGGCGACCCATCAGGCGACGTCCTCCCGGACCGCACGCTCACGGGCGCGGTACTCGCGCAGCGCCTGCTTCATCTCGGCCCGCCGCTCGCGTCCGCTCCGCCTGGTCTCCTGGCGGACCTGGAACCTGATCCGGTTGCGGCTCTCGGCCGACAGCGCGCGCCGCAGCCCGTGGGTCCACGACGCCGCCTTGACGACGGTCTCGCGGGCCACGACGTCGGCGAACAGGCGCCCGTCGATGGGCTGCGCGAGCGGACGCGCCTCCACGACCGCGGGCTCGGCGCCCGCGTCGAGGGCGGTGATGACGTACGAGCCCGGCTCGGCGACCGCGGCCGGCCCGGCCGGGGACTCCAGCTCCGCGACCCGGTGGGCGAGCCGCGTGAGGGCGGCCTCGGCGCGGAGCGCGCGACGCCGGGCCAGCACGGCGAGCAGGAGCGCCACGAGGGCCACTCCCACCACCAGGGCGCCACCGGCGCCCAGCCACTGCTGCTCCGTCGTCACCGGGACACCCTATAAGGCTCAGCCGCGGCCGCGGACGATGCGTCGTACGCGCTCCCACCGCTCCCTGATGCCGGCCTCCGCGCCCAGCGCGGTGGGCTTGTAGTACTCGGCGTCCTGCAGCTCGTCGGGCGCATATTGCTGCTCGGCGATGCCGTAGGGCGCGTCGTGGCTGTAGACGTACGGCTTCGGGGCACCGCTGTTGTGCCCGAGCTTGGCCGCGCCGGCGTAGTGGCCGTCGCGCAGGTGCGGCGGGACGGCGCCGATCTTTCCCGCGCGCACGTCGGCCTGCGCGGCGTCGATCGCGGTGATGACTGAGTTGGACTTGGGGGCGACGGCCAGGGCGATGGTCGCCTGGGCCAGGTTGAGGCGCGCCTCCGGCAGGCCGATGAGCTGCACCGCCTGGGCGGCGGCGACCGCGGTGGTCAGCGCGGTCGGGTCGGCCAGGCCGATGTCCTCGCTGGCGCTGACGACCAGCCGGCGGGCGATGAAGCGCGGGTCCTCCCCCGCCTCGATCATCCGGGCGAGGTAGTGCAGCGCGGCGTCGGCGTCGGAGCCGCGGATCGACTTGATGAAGGCCGAGATGACGTCGTAGTGCTGGTCACCCTGCCGGTCGTAGCGCACGGCCGCCTGGTCGACCGCGGTCTCGGCGGTGGCCAGGTCGATGGTGTCGAGGCCGTTGCTGGCCGCGGCGCCCGCCGCCGCCTCCAGGTAGGTCAGTGCGCGGCGTGCGTCGCCTCCGGCGAGGCGTACGAGGTGCGCGCGGGCCTCCTCGTCGAGGTCCGTCTCCCCCGCCAGCCCGCGCTCGTCGGTGAGCGCCTGGTCGATCACCTCGGCCACGTCGTCGTCGGTGAGCGACTGGAGCCGCAGCAGCAGGCTGCGCGAGAGCAACGGGCTGATCACCGAGAAGAACGGGTTCTCCGTGGTGGCCGCGATGAGGGTCACCCAGCGGTTCTCGACCCCCGGCAGCAGCGCGTCCTGCTGCGCCTTGGTGAAGCGGTGCACCTCGTCGACGAACAGCACCGTCTCCTGCCCGCCGCGGGCGAGCTCGGCGCGGGCGCCGTCGATCGCGGCCCGGACCTCCTTGACGCCCGCCGCGACGGCGGACACCTCGACGAACCGGCGCCGGGTCTGCTGGCTGACGATCGCGGCGATGGTCGTCTTGCCCGTGCCCGGGGGTCCCCACAGCAGCAGCGACATCGACTGGTCGCCCTCGATCAGCCGGCGCAGCGGCGACCCGGCGGCCCGCAGCTGCTGCTGGCCGACGAGCTCGTCGATCGTGCGCGGCCGCATCCGCACCGCCAGCGGCGCCGAGGCATGCGTGTTGGTGCCCAGCGACCCGGCGCTGGGCGTCCCCGACCCGGATCCCGACACCGATCCGGGCGCGGGGTGTCCCGCGCCCGGTATCTCGAACAAGCCGTCCACGTCGGTGAGTATCCCCCGCGGCGCCGGCCGCGGCCGACCCGCCTCGGTCCGGTCAGACGCCGGTCGTCTGCTTGGTGCGCAGGTCGAACCAGGTCTTCTCGTAGCCCGGGATGGTCAGCTGCGTGTTGGTGGGCGTGGCGCCGGGCACCGGGGTGCCCTGGTCGTCGACCCCGAGCAGCTCGGTCGTCACCGGCGTGGCCGGGTGGGCGCCGAGCTCGCCGGCGAAGTGGCAGGCGACCTTGTGCCGCTTGCCGATCTGGAGCAGCGGCGGCTCGACCTTCGCGCAGATCTCCTGCGCGAACTGGCAGCGGGTGCGGAACCGGCAGCCCGACGGCGGGTTGATCGGGCTCGGGACGTCGCCCTCGAGGCGGATGCGCTCGCGCCGCCCGCCGACCGCCGCCTGCTTCACGTCGGGCACCGCGGAGAGCAGGGCCTGCGTGTAGGGGTGGTGCGGCTTGCCGTAGATCGTCTCGCGGTCACCGATCTCCACGATCTTGCCGAGGTACATCACGGCGATCTCGGGGCAGAAGTGGCGCACGATCGCGAGGTCGTGGGCGATGAAGAGGAACGCCACGTCGAACTCGGTCTGGATGTCCTGGAGCAGGTTGACGACCTGCGCCTGGATCGACACGTCGAGCGCCGAGACCGGCTCGTCGGCGACGAGCACCTTCGGGTTGAGCGTGAGCGCGCGGGCGATGCCGATGCGCTGGCGCTGGCCGCCGGAGAACTCGTTGGGGTAGCGGTTGTAGTGCTCGGGGTTGAGGCCGACGATCTCCAGCAGCTCCTGCACGCGCGGGAGCACCTTGTTCTTCGGCACGACGTTGTGCACCTCGAGCGGGGCGCCGACGATCGTGCCGACGGTGTGGCGCGGGTTCAGGGAGGTGTAGGGGTCCTGGAAGATCATCTGCACGTCGCGGCGCAGCGGCTTCATCTCCTTGTTGGAGACCTTGGCCAGGTCGTGCCCGCCGAACATCATCGAGCCGCCGGTGGGCTTGTAGAGCCGCGTGATCAGCCGGCCGGTCGTCGACTTGCCGCAGCCGGACTCGCCGACCAGGCCGAGCGAGCCGCCCTTAGGCACCTCGAACGAGATCCCGTCGACGGCCTGCACGTGACCGATGGTGCGGCGCACCAGGCCCGAGGACCTCACCGGGAAGTACATCTTCAGGTTGTCGACCGTCAGCACGGCCGGGGCGTCGGGGTCGAGCTCGGCCGCGGTGTGCCCGTGCTCGGCCACCGTGGCGAAGTCGAGGTTCTCGATCCCCACCTCGTGCGTGCCGTAGGCGTCGCTCGCGTCGGGGGCCAGCTGGCGGTCGCCGGTCTCGGCGGCGTTGGCGCCGACCTCGGTCGGAGCGATCCGAGCCTCGGCGTTGGGGTCCTGGGTCATCGGGTCTCCTCGACGAGGTCGGGGGCGATCTCGGGCAGCACCTCTGAACGGTAGACCGCGGTCGGGTCGGCGAGGTGGCAGCGCTTGAGATGGGCCGTGCCCGAGCTGGCCGGCAACAGCTCGGGGAGCTGGGTGCGGCACAGGTCGCCGGGGACCTTGTCGGAGTGCACGCACCGCGGGTGGAAGGAGCAACCGGTCGGCGGCCGCAGCAGGCTCGGCGGGTTGCCCGGGATGGGGATCAGGCGCGCGTCGGTGGAGGCGAGCACGTCCGGGACGCTGGAGAGCAGGCCCCACGTGTAGGGCATCTCCGGCGTCGTCAGGATCTGCTTGGTCGTGCCGAACTCGACGCAGCGACCCGCGTACATCACCAGGACGTCGTCGGCCATCTCGGCGATGACGCCGAGGTCGTGGGTGATGATGATGACGGCCGAGTTGAACTCGCGCTGCAGGTCCTGCAGCAGGTCGAGGATCTGGGCCTGGACGGTCACGTCGAGCGCGGTCGTGGGCTCGTCGGCGATGAGCAGCGACGGGTCGTTGATGAGGCCCATGGCGATCATCGCCCGCTGGCGCATGCCGCCGGAGAACTGGTGGGGGTAGTCGTCCACGCGCCGGTCGGGCTGCGGGATGCCGACGCGGTCGAGCATCTCGATGGCCTTCCGGCGGGCGTCGCGCTTCGACGCGCTCGAGTGGTGCACCAGGTAGGCCTCCTCGAGCTGCTTGCCGATCTTGTAGAACGGGTGCAGCGCCGCGAGGGCGTCCTGGAAGATCATGGCCATCGAGTTGCCGCGCAGGGCACGCATCTTGGACTCGCCGAGGCCGACGACCTCGGTGCCCCCGACGCGGATGGACCCGGAGATCTGCGCCGACTTGGCGTCGTGCAGGCCCATCACGGCCATGCTCGAGACGGACTTACCCGAGCCGGACTCGCCGACGATGCCGAGGGTCTTGCCCTTCTCCACCGAGTAGGTCAGGCCGCTGACGGCGGTCACCGGCCCGTCCTCGGTCGGGAAGGTCACCTTGAGGTCCTCGACCTCGAGGTAGGGCCCCTCGCCGGTCGACGTCTCGGCCGCGGACGACTGGGTCATGGGAACGCTGGTCACGAAAGCCTCACCCTCGGGTCGAGCACGCTGTAGATGATGTCCACGAGCAGGTTGGCGATGATGAGGACCACCGCGCTGAACAGCGCGGTCGCCATCACCACCGGGAGGTCCCTGCCTTGAACGGCCTCGAGGCTCCACCAGCCGATGCCCTGGATCTCGAAGATCCGTTCGGTGAAGATCGTGCCGGCGAGCAGGGTGCCGAAGTCGATGCCGAAGATCGTCACGACCGGCACCAGGGCGGCGCGCAGGCCGTGCTTGTAGACGATCGTGCGTGCCGGCAGGCCCTTGGACTTCGCCGTGCGGATGTAGTCCTCGGACAGCGCCTCGACCATCGCGCCGCGGGTGAACCGGGTGTACTGGGTGCACCCGAAGATGCCGAGCGCGATCCAGGCCAGGAAGAGCCCGCTGAACCAGGCCCACGGCCCGTCGGTGATCGGTGAGAAGTAGCCCGTGTCGCTGAACAGCGGGATCTCGAACCTGATCGTGAGGTAGAGCCAGGTCAGCAGGGCGAAGAGGTAGTAGGGGATCGAGCTGATGAACAGGAAGCTCGAGACGAGGGCCTTGTCGGCCACGGTGCCGCGGCGCCGGGCCGCTGCCACGCCGATGGGGACGCCGAAGAGCAGGTAGAGGAACGCACCGCCGATGGCCACGGAGAAGGTCGCGGGCATGCGCGCGACCAGCTCCTCCTTGACCGGCTGCTTGGTGCGGAAGCTGACGCCCAGGCAGGGCGCGGCGCACTCGTACTCGTTGGAGGCGATCGTCAGGGTCCGGCCCACGAAGACGCCGGCGGCGAACTTGCCGTACTCCTCGTAGACCGGGTTGTTGTAGCCCAGGGTCTCCTCGTAGACGTCGAGCCGCTCGCTGGTGCAGCGGTTGCTGGTCTCGCGGTCACAGATCGGCTGCGCAGGACTCGACGGTCCGTACCAGAACAGCAGGAAGATCGCCATCGAGACCAGCGTCACGACGAGGACTCCCGAGATCAGCCGCTTCACGACATACGCGAACATCGCAGGTCACTCTCCGGGGGTGGTGGATGAGTCGGGCCCCCGAGGCAGACAGCCTACCGGGCCCGGGCTGGCGAGTGGGGGCCCCCGGTTCGGAGGCCCCCACCCGTCAGTGGTTGCTACATCATGCTGGGTTGGTGCTGGTGGTGCTGGGTGGTGCCCCCGTGGAGCGGGGCACCGAGGATCACTGCATCACGAACAGGTCCTTGTAGTTCGGCGCACCGATCGAGCCATCGCCCGTCGGGTTGCCGATCTTGGTGCCGAAGACGAACAGGTCGTTGCGGAACGCGGTCGGGATGATCGGGAAGTACTCCGTCATGATCTTCTCGTCCAGGTCGCCCCAGGCAGCGGGCTGGTCCTCCTGCGGCAGCGTGCTGACCGCTTCCATCTCCTCGTCGATCGCCGGCTCGGAGAAGTAGGCGGTGTTGTAGACGGCGCCGGTCTTGAGCAGCGACGGGACCATGGTGGCGCCCGACGGCCAGTCCGAGCACCAGTTCACGCCACGGAGGTTGAGCTGCTTGTTGACCTTGTTGTCGGGGTCGAGCCAGATGTTGTAGGGCGACTCCTGGACCGGGATGGCCTTGACGGAGAAGCCACCGGCCTCGAAGCCCTTGGTGATCTGGTCCTGGGCGTCCTTGGCCAGCGGGTCGACCTCGTAGTAGACCATGGTGATCTCGTAGGGCTTGTCGCCGTAGCCGGCCTCGGCCAGCAGCTCCTTGGACTTCTCGGGGTCGTACTTGATCTGCTCCCCGTCGACCTGGAACTCCTTCTTGCCCGCCATGCCGGGAGGCATGACCGAGTTGGCGTAGGTGCGGGTCACGCCCGGAACCTCACCGCCCGCGATCCACACGTCCTCGTAGGGGTAGGCGTAGGCAAGGGCCTTGCGGACCTCGATCTCGGGGATCTTCTCGTAGTCGGGCGTCAGCGTCGAGACGCACTGCGACGTCTGCTGCACGAGGCGGTCACCGAGCTGGCCGTTGGCGTCGTTGTAGTTGCCCGAGCCGAGCGAGGTGGCGACGGCGGTCTGGCTGTCGGAGTTGTCCGAGAGCATGATCTCGTCGACCTTGGCCTGGTCCTGGTTGAACTTGAACACGAACTCGTCGGCGTACTGGTGACGGGCCGGGTCGGAGTCAGCGGACCACTGGTCGTTCTTGACCAGGACCAGCTCCTCGTTGGGCTTGTAGCTGTCGACCTTGTAGGGGCCGTTGGACAGCGGCTTCTGACCGTAGTTCGGCGGCTTGGAGGCGTTGCCGAGCGGGGCCGGGCCCATGGCCATGAAGGCGCCCCAGTAGTCCATGTCGGGGAACGGGGTGGACATCTTGATGATGATGTCCTGGCCGCTGACCTCGATGCCGTCCCACTGCTCGCAGTTGGGGTCCTTCGCGGTGTAGGGGCCCTCGTACTCGTCGGCGCCGGCGAAGTAGGTCTTCGAGTACTCGGTGCCGGGACCGGACGGGAACGCCGTGGCGTCGAGCGAGCGGCAGATGCCGAACGCGACCTCTTCGGGCGTGACGGGCTTGCCGTCCTCCCACGTGGCGTCCTCACGGATGGTGAAGGTCCACTCCGTGAAGTCCTCGTTGGGCGTGCCGAGGTCGGTGGCGAGGTCGGGGACCAGGACGGGCTGGCCCTGCTCGTCACGGGCGTACTGGGTCAGCGAGCGGCTCGTGAGCGCCTGCTGGATCGAGTTGCCCGCCACCGACCAACCACCGGTGGGGTCGAGGGTGTCGGGTCCCGGCTCACCGGGGAGGTAGACGGTGATGGTGCCACCGGCAGCCGCACCCTCGACCTCGGGAGCGGGGCCCTGACGCTCAGCGTCCTTGGTGCCACCCTCCTGTCCACCGAACTCCCGGTCCGTGCCTCCGTCGCCACTGCCACCGTCGTCCGACGAACCGCCGCCACAGGCAGCGAGGGTCAGAAGAGCGGCTCCAGCGACGAGCGCGAGCGGCTTGTTCCGCTTCATGCTGTCCAGCCTTTCCTTTTTGTTCTCACCGAGGACGGCGTCTCCGGCGACGTGCATGACCTGGGCCGAGGTGTGCCTCAGCGCCGGGTCTTGGGGTCGAGGGCGTCGCGGATCGCGTCACCCAGGAGGTTGAGGGAGAGCACCAGGGCGACGACGCCGATCATCGGCTGCCACAGGTACTGCGGGTAGTCACGGAAGTAGACCGGGGACGCGGCGTCGAGGATCATCTGGCCCCACGACACGCCGTCGGTGACGCCGATGCCGAGGAACGCCAGCCCTGCCTCGAGGGCCACGAAGGCCGGCAGCATCAGCGAGATGCTGATGATGATCGGCGCCGCCAGGTTGGGCAGCAGCTCCTTGAACAGGATGCGCGAGGTGGGCATCCCCATCACCCGGGCGGCCTGGACGAACTCGCGCTCACGCAGCGAGAGGACCTCGCCGCGGATCAGCCGGGCCGTGCCCATCCACCCGAAGATCGACAGCACGATCACCAGGCTGACCTTCTGGACGGTCGCGTAGTTGTCGGAGGTGTTGAACCGGTCGTTGAGGATCGGCGCCAGGGTCAGCGCGGCCAGCAGGAACGGGATGGTGAGGAACATGTCGATGAAGAACGACAGGACCTTGTCGGTCGCCCCGCCGAGGAACCCGCTCAGCAGGCCGATCACGATGCCGACGAACGAGGCCACCACGGCCGCGATCGTCGCGATCATCAGCGAGACCCGGCACCCGTAGAGCCAGTAGGCGAGGTTGTCCTGGCCGGTGAGCGGGGCCACGCCCATGGGGTGGTCCCACGTGAAGGGGCCGTTGGGCGGGCCCATCTCCGGCTTGGGGAGGCCGTTGTTGAGGCCGTCGACCCGCTCGCTGGCCAGCGGCGTCTCGAGGCTCACGCCGAACAGGCTGCAGATCGGACCGGCGAACACCGCGCAGATGATGAAGAACAGCACGACGATCGCGCACACCACCGCGATCTTGTCGCGGGCCAGTCGGCCCAGGGCGATCCGCATCGGCGACTTGCCGGCGATCTCCTTGGCTTCGTGGCTGTTGGGATCCTGCGGCTGCGGCTCGCTGCTCAGCGAGCCCAGCGTCTCCGGCCCTGCGGTTCCTGCCGACATGCTCTCCCCATCTGCTTCGGGACTGTCCCGGCGCGCGTCCGGGGGTCACCCGAGGCCCGCGCCGAGACGGGACTCTATGTGACCCGTGCCGCATGGACGATCACTGGCGCGTAACGATCCCGTTACGACGCGTTGACCTTCCAGTTGCCCTGCAGCCCGGCAAACCTGCGGGTGATCAGCCCTCGAGCGGGACGTCCTTCGCGGGCGCGGCGTCCACGCCGGCTTCCTTGCGCTGCTCCGCCGTGATGGGTGCAGGCGCCGCCGTGAGGGGGTCGTAGCCGCCACCGGACTTGGGGAACGCGATCACGTCGCGGATCGAGTCGGTGCCCGCGAGGAGGGCCACGATGCGGTCCATCCCGACCGCGATGCCGCCGTGCGGAGGTGCACCGAACTTGAAGGCGTCGAGGAGGAAGCCGAACTTCTCCTGCGCCTCCTCCTCCCCCAGTCCCATCACCGCGAAGACGCGCTTCTGGATGTCGCCACGGTGGATACGGATGGACCCGCCGCCGAGCTCGTTGCCGTTGCAGACGATGTCGTAGGCGTAGGCCAGCGCGCTGCCCGGGTCGGTGTCGAAGGTGTCGAGGAACTCGGCCTTGGGGCTGGTGAAGGCGTGGTGCACGGCCGTCCAGGCGCCGGCGCCGACGGCCACGTCGCCACTGGCCACCGCCTCGGAGCTCGGCTCGAACAGCGGCGCGTCGACCACCCAGGTGAAGGCGAACGTCGAGTCGTCGAGCATCCCGCCGCGGCGGCCGATCTCAAGACGGGCGGCCCCCAGGAGCGCGCGGCTGCTCTTGATCGCTCCCGCGGCGAAGAAGACGCAGTCGCCCGGCTGGGCGCCGACGTGGGCCACGAGGCCCTCGCGCTCGGCCTCGGACAGGTTCTTGGCGACCGGGCCGCCGAGCTCGCCGTCCTCGGCCACGGTGACGTAGGCCAGGCCCTTGGCACCGCGCTGCTTGGCCCAGTCCTGCCACGCGTCGAACTGGCGGCGCGGCTGGCTGCCGCCGCCGGGCATGACCACGGCACCGACGTAGGCGGCGTTCGCCGGGGAGAAGACGCGGAACGGCGTGTCCGCGAAGTACTCGGTGCAGTCGACGAGCTCGAGGCCCATCCGGAGGTCCGGCTTGTCGGAGCCGTAGCGCGCCATCGCCTCGGCGTACGTCATCCGCGGCAGCGGCCGCTCGATCGTGTGGCCGGCCTGGGCCCACATCGCCTCCAGGACGTCCTCCATCAGCGTGATGACGTCCTCCTGGTCCACGAAGCTCATCTCGATGTCGAGCTGGGTGAACTCGGGCTGGCGGTCTGCGCGGAAGTCCTCGTCGCGGTAGCAGCGCGCGATCTGGTAGTAGCGCTCCATGCCGCCGACCATGAGCAGCTGCTTGAACAGCTGCGGGCTCTGCGGCAGGGCGTACCAGCTGCCGGGCGCGAGCCGCGCCGGCACCAGGAAGTCGCGCGCACCCTCGGGCGTGGAGCGGGTCAGCGTCGGCGTCTCGACCTCGACGAAGTCGCGCGCGTCCAGGACGTCGCGAGCCGCCTTGTTGATCTTGCTGCGCAGCCGCAGGGCGGCGTTGGGCCCGGAGCGGCGCAGGTCGAGGTAGCGGTGCCGCAGGCGCGCCTCCTCGCCGACCTCTCCGCCCTTGTGGCCCGACGCGTCGTCGATGGGGAAGGGCAGCGGGTCGGAGGTGGACAGCACCTCGACCTCGGCCGCGACGACCTCGTAGTGCCCGGTCGGGAGCTGCGGGTTCACGTTGCCCTCGCTGCGCTCGACCACCTCCCCCGTCACCTTCAGGCAGAACTCGCTGCGGAGCGGGTGCGCGACCTCGGGGTCCCTGATCACGACCTGGACGACGCCGGATGCGTCGCGCAGGTCGATGAACGCCACCCCGCCGTGGTCGCGTCGCCGCGCCACCCACCCGGCGAGCGTGACGGTCTGGCCGACGTGCGCGGGCTGCGTCAGGGCGCCGGCCTCATGGGTGCGGATCACTGGTTCTCCTCGGTGTCACTGGTGCTGGTGGTGGTGCTGGCGGTGGTGCCGGTCGTCATGACCGTGCTGGTGATGCTGGGTCGCAGGTCGGCCGCCGGCGGGGTCCAGGTCCACGGATCGGCCTCGACCTGCTCGCCGCTGCGGATGTCCTTGACCTGGTGGCGGCCGTCGGCCTGGACGAACCAGACGTAGGGGATGCCGCGCCGCTCGGCGAAGCGGATCTGCTTGCCGAACTTGGCTGGTGAGGGGGCCACCTCGCAAGCGATTTCGCGCGCCCGCAGCCCGGCGGCCACCCGGGTGCTCGCGGCGCGGTCGTCCTCGGTGTTGAGCGCGACGAGCACCGCGCTGGGCACCGGCCGGCTCCCGGACAGCACGCCGTCGGCGATGAGCGGGACCAGCGTCCGGGAGACGCCGAAGGAGACCCCGACGCCGGGGTACGTCGTACGCCCGTCGCTGGCCAGGGCGTCGTAGCGCCCTCCCCCGCCGACGGACTTCAGGCGCTCGTAGCCCTCCATGAAGATCTCCACGACCGTGCCGGTGTAGTAGTCGAGGCCGCGCGCGATGCGCAGGTTGGCCTCGACCGCGACGCGGTCGCCGGCGACGGCACTGCAGCCCTCGACGACCGCCGCGAGCTCGGCCAGGCCCTCCTCGAGCAGCTCGTCGGTGACCCCGAGCGCCCGGACGCGGTCGACGAAGGACGTGTCGGCGACCCGGATGGTGGCCAGCTCGAGGCACTGCCGCGCCTGCTCCGGCGTGGCACCGACCCGCTCGACGAGCATCCGCGCGACCTCGTCGGCGGGGAGCTTATCGAGCTTGTCGATCACCCGGATCGCGTCGGTGACGTCGTCGATGCCGAGGCCGCGGTAGAAGCCCTGGATCAGCTTGCGGTTGTTGAACTGGAACGACACGCGCGGGATCGGCAGCCGGCCGAGGGCGTCGACCATCACCGACATCACCTCGACGTCGTGGTGGAACGGCAGCTCGTCGCGGCCGACGATGTCGACGTCGGCCTGGGTGAACTGCCGGTAGCGCCCCTCCTGCGGGCGCTCGCCGCGCCAGACCGGCTGCACCTGGTAGCGCCGGAACGGCAGCTCGAGGTGGCCGGCGTGCTCGAGGACGTAGCGCGCGAACGGCACGGTGAGGTCGAAGTGGAGGCCCAGCTCGGCCCTGGTGTCGGGCTCGGCGGAGATGCGCTGGAGGACGTAGATCTCCTTGTCGATCTCGCCGCCCTTCGCCAGCCGCTCGACCGGCTCGACGGCCCGGGTCTCGATGTTGGCGAAGCCGTGCAGCTCGAAGGTGCGCGACAGCGACGCCACGACCTCCCGCTCGACGGTGCGCTGCGCGGGCAGCAGCTCGGGGAACCCGCTCAGCGGGCTGATCTTGCTCATCGGGGGTCCTGGCTGAGGTCGTGGAGGAAGGGGTTGGTGGCGCGTTCGCGGCCGATCGAGGTCTGCTCGCCGTGACCGGGCAGCACGACGACGTCGTCGGCCAGGGGCAGCACCTTCTCGGCGAGGCTGCGCAGCATGGCGGCGTGGTCGCCGCCGGGCAGGTCGGTGCGCCCGATGGAGCCGGCGAACAGCAGGTCGCCGGAGAACATCACCTCGGAGACGTCCTGCTGCGCGTAGGGCGAGCGGAAGGTCACCGAGCCCTCGGTGTGGCCCGGCGTGTGGTCCACGACGAACCTCATCCCGGCGAGCTCGAGCTCGGCGAGGTCCGCCAGCTCGCGTACGTCGTCGGGCTCGGCCCACGAGTAGTCGCCGCCGAGCAGCATCGCGGTGGTCTCCGGGCTCATCCCGGCCATCGGGTCCGAGAGCAGGTGCCGGTCCGCGGGGTGGATCCACGCCGTCGCGTCGTAGGTGCCGGCGACGGGAGCGACGCACCACATGTGGTCGACGTGGCCGTGGGTGACGAGCACGCTGACCGGCTTGAGCCGGTGCTCGCGGACCACCTGCGCGACCCCCTCGGCGGAGTCCTTGCCCGGGTCGACCACGACGCACTCGGCGCCGGGTCCCGTCGCCACGACGTAGCAGTTGGTCCCCCAGGGTCCGGCGGGGAAGCCAGCGATGAACACAGGCGTCAGTCCTTGCTTGTCGTGCGGCTCGTCGGGCAGCGCGAGGTGTCGTGCTCCGGCGGGAAGCCTACCGAGGCCGCTCCCCGCCATGACTACGATGGGCGACCATGAGCGCCGACAAGCAGTCCCGAGACGACTCGGCCCCGGGTGAGACCACCTGGGGACGGGTGGCCGAGGACGGCACCGTCTACGTCCGCACCGCCGACGGGGAGCGATCCGTCGGGTCCTACGAGGCCGGCACACCGGCCGAGGCACTGGACTTCTTCACCAAGCGCTTCGAGGAGCTGGAGGGCAAGGTCCACCTGCTGGAGCAGCGCGTGGCGTCCGGCCGGCTCGCCCCCGAGGAGGCCACCTCCTCCATCAAGGCGCTGCGCGAGCAGGTCGTGGACGCGCACGCCGTGGGCGACCTGGTCTCCCTGGCCGCGCGGCTCGACGCCCTCGCCCCCGTCATCGCCGCCCAGCGCGCCGCCCGCAAGGAGGAGCGCGCCCAGAAGAGCGCCGAGTCCAAGGCCCAGAAGGAGACGCTGGTCGCCGAGGCCGAGCGCCTCGCCGAGGGCACCGACTGGCGCAACGGCGCCAACCGCCTGCGCGAGCTGCTCGCCACGTGGAAGGAGCTGCCCCGGCTCGACCGTGCCACCGACGACGCCCTGTGGCGGCGCTTCTCCACCGCGCGCACGACGTACACCCGCCACCGCAAGGCGCACTTCGCCGAGGAGCACGAGCGTCGCGACTCCGCCCGCGTGGTCAAGGAGCGGCTCGCCAAGGAGGCCGAGGCGCTCGCCACCTCGACGGACTGGGGACCGACCGCCGGTCGCTACCGCGACCTGATGCGCGAGTGGAAGGCCGCCGGCCCGGCGCCCCGCGAGATCGACGACCAGCTCTGGCAGCGCTTCCGGGGAGCGCAGGACACCTTCTTCGGTGCCCGCGACGCGGCCAACGCCGCCCTCGACCAGGAGTTCGCCGCCAACGCCGAGGTCAAGGACCAGATCATCGTCGAGGCCGAGGCGCTCGTGCCCCAGGCCCAGCGCGGCGGCGCGGACTTCGAGGCCGCCAAGAAGGCCTTCCGCGACCTCGCCGACCGCTGGGACGCCGCCGGCAAGGTGCCCCGCGACCGGATGAAGGAGCTCGAGGGCCGGATGCGGAAGGTCGAGCAGGCCATCCGTGCGGTCGAGGACGAGCAGTGGAGCCGCAGCGACCCGGAGAAGTCCGCCCGCGCCGACGACATGATCAGCAAGCTCGAGGCCGGCATCGCCGAGACCCAGGCCAAGCTCGACAAGGCCACCGCCGCCGGCGACGACCGGCGCGTCAAGGACCTCGAGTCCGAGCTGGGCAACAAGCAGGCGTTCCTCGAGATGGCGAAGAAGGCGGCGGCCGAGTTCGGGTGAGGGCTGTGCTTGATTTGGCTCGCTCCGCTCGCCGTGCTCGCCGCCCCTGAGGACGCGGCGAGCCCGTGGGTTGAGGTGGGCGGATCGAGGTACGCAGCGAGCGTGGCGAGCCCCGAGGTCAGATGATCTGGAGGCTCGGCGCCCGGCGCTGTCTGCACTGACGAGCGACGCGAGCGCAGCGAGCAAGCCGAGGAGGGAAGACAGCGCCCTCAAGGGCGCCGAGCACGCGAGCGCAGCGAGCCAGACAGCACCGTCCTCCACCCGGAACCGCCGAGCGGAGCGAGCGCCAATCAGCTGGTGACGCGGTAGGCGTCGAAGACCCCCGGCACGGCCCGGACGGCGCGGAGCACGCCGTCGAGGTGGGCGGCGTCGGCCATCTCGAAGGAGAACCGGCTCTTGGCCACGCGGTCACGGGTGGTGGAGAGCGTGGCGCTGAGGATGTTCACGTGGGCGTCGGAGAGCGCCATCGTGATGTCGGAGAGCAGGCGGGCGCGGTCGAGGGCCTCGACCTGGATGTTGACCAGGAAGGTCGACTGCGACGTCGGCGCCCACTCGACCTCGAGCACCCGCTCGGGCTGGCCGAGCAGGCTGGAGGCGTTGGTGCAGTCCTTGCGGTGCACCGACACTCCCCCGCCCTTGGTGACGAAGCCGAGGATCGGGTCGGGCGGCACCGGTGTGCAGCACTTGGCGAGCTTGACCCAGAGGTCGTCGACGCCGGGGACGATGACGCCGGAGTCGGTCGGGGCGCGCTTGGCCCGCGACCGGCCGGTGATCGTGACGCCCTCGGAGAGGTCCTCGGCGGCCCCCTCGTCGCCGCCGTGCAGGTCGATGACGCGGCGTACGACGGCCTGCGCGCTGAGGTTGCCCTCGCCGACCGCGGCGTAGAGCGCGGAGACGTCGGCGTGGTGGAAGTGCTCGGCGACCAGGCCGAGCACGTCGTGGCTCATCAGCCGGGTGAGGGGCATGCCCTCCTTGCGCATCAGCTTGGCGATCTGGTCCTTGCCGCGCTCGATGGCCTCCTCGCGGCGCTCCTTGGTGAACCACTGGCGGATCTTGGAGCGGGCGCGCGGGGACTGCACGAAGTTGAGCCAGTCGCGTGAGGGACCCGACGTCGGCGACTTGGAGGTGAAGACCTCCACCACGTCGCCGTTGTCGAGCTTGGACTCCAGCGGCACGAGCCGGCCGTTGACCCGGGAGCCGATCGTGTGGTGGCCGACCTCGGTGTGGACGGCGTAGGCGAAGTCGACGGGCGTCGCGCCCGACGGCAGCGGGATCACGTCGCCACGCGGGGTGAAGACGTAGACCTGCGCCTGGTTCATCTCGAAGCGCAGCGACTCCAGGAACTCGCCCGGGTCCTCGACCTCGCTCTGCCAGTCGAGCAGCTGGCGCAGCCAGGTGAGGTCGTCCTTGTCGCCGAGGCGGTCGGTGTCGACGCCGGCCTTCGAGTTCTCCTTGTACTTCCAGTGCGCCGCGACGCCGTACTCGGCCCGGCGGTGCTGGGCGAACGTGCGGATCTGCACCTCGACCGGCTTGCCCTGCGGGCCGATGACCGTCGTGTGGAGCGACTGGTACATGTTGAACTTCGGCATCGCGACGTAGTCCTTGAACCGCCCCAGCACCGGGTTCCAGCGCGAGTGGATCACGCCGAGCGCGCTGTAGCAGTCGCGGTCCTCGTCGACGAGGATGCGGATGCCGACGAGGTCGTAGATGTCGGAGAAGTCGCGACCGCCGACGATCATCTTCTGGTAGATCGAGTAGTAGTGCTTGGGCCGGCCGGTGACCTTGGCGTTGATGCGCCCGGCCTTGAGGTCCTGCTCGATCTCGGCGACCACCTCGGCCAGGAACTGGTCGCGCGAGGGCGCTCGCTCGGCGACCATCCGGACGATCTCGTCGTAGATCTTGGGGTGCAGGGTGGCGAAGGCGAGGTCCTCGAGCTCCCACTTGAGCGTGTTCATGCCGAGGCGGTGGGCCAGCGGAGCGTAGATGTCGAGCGTCTCGCGCGAGGAGCGCTCCTGCGACGCGGCCGGGACGTAGCGCAGGGTGCGCATGTTGTGGAGGCGGTCGGCGAGCTTGATGACCAGCACCCGGATGTCGCGGGCCATCGCGACGATCATCTTGCGGATGGTCTCGGCCTGCGCCGAGTCGCCGTACTGCACCTTGTCGAGCTTGGTGACCCCGTCGACCAGGACCGCGACCTCGTCGCCGAAGTCGGAGCGGAGCTCGTCGAGGGTGTAGGGCGTGTCCTCGACCGTGTCGTGCAGCAGCGCGGCGACCAGCGTCGGCTCGGTCATGCCGATGTCGGCCAGGATCGTCGTCACCGCGAGCGGGTGGGTGATGTAGGGGTCGCCGCTCTTGCGCATCTGGCCGGTGTGCCACTTGTCGGCGACGGCGTAGGCCCGCTCCAGCAGCGCCAGGTCGGCCTTGGGGTGGTTGGCGCGGACGGCCCGGAACAGGGGCTCGAGCACCGGGTTGGAGGCGGGGGGCCGGGTGCCGACGCGGGCGAGGCGCGCACGCATGCCGCGCGCGGTCAGGGGCGCCTTCGGCTCCTGCGTGGGCACCGTCTCCTCTGCCATTGGCCCAGTCTAGTGACGCTCTGGGCGGTCCCGTGCCCCGACGTCCTCAGATCGTCAGCAGGGTGGCGACCGGCAGGTCGCCGGTGACCGAGCGCGGGTCGAGGAACGACAGCTCCATCAGCACCGAGACGCCCGTCGCGGTGCCGCCGCAGGCCTCGACCAGCTGTCGGGTCGCGTCGACGGTGCCGCCGGTGGCGAGCACGTCGTCGACCAGCAGGACCCGCTCACCCGGCGCGATGCCGTCCTCGTGGAGCTCGAGGGTCGCCTCGCCGTACTCGAGGGAGTAGGTCACCGCGTGCGCCGCGCGCGGCAGCTTGCCCGCCTTGCGGACCGGGACGAACCCGACGCCGAGGGCGAGGGCCACGGGGGCGGCGAGGATGAAGCCGCGCGCCTCCATGCCGACGACCTTGTCCACGACGACGGTGCCGTGGTCGTCGCGGCCGGCGGCGGCCAGCGCCGTGATGATCGCCGAGAAGGCGTGGTGGTCGGCCAGGACGGGGGTGATGTCCTTGAAGACGACGCCCGGCGTGGGCCAGTCGGCCACGTCGACGGTGAGGCGCGCGAGCGCCTCCTGGGCCGTACGCCGGTCAGGCATCGCCGGGCTCCGCAGCGCCCGGCTCCCCGACGACCGGTGAGTCGACGCGCGCGATGGCGGCGCGGGCGATCTCGATGGTCGTGCCGGGCGCGATCTCGAGGCGGGCGCGGTCGTCCACGAGCGAGACGACGGTGCCGTAGACGCCCGACGACATCATCACGCGCTGGCCGACCTCGATGCTGTTCTGGAGCGCGGTGACCTCTCGCTGGCGGCGCTGCTGGGGGCGGACCACCATGAACCAGAACAGGGCCAGGATGGCGACCAGGGGCAGCAGGGCGGCGAGATCGTTCACGGTCGGGGCTCTCCTCGGAGGGATCGGGTGAGGGATCGGGTGGCGGAGCGCGTGGAGTCTACGCGGACGCCCGCCGGCCTCACACCTCGTCGAAGAGCGTGGAGTCGACCGTCGGCACCGCGGGCGGGGTGAGCCCCAGGTGGTGCCAGGCAGCGGGGGTCGCGACCCGGCCGCGAGGGGTGCGGGCGAGCATGCCCATGCGCACCAGGAACGGCTCGGCGACCTCCTCCACGGTCTCCCGCTCCTCGCCGACGGCGACGGCCAGGGTGGAGACCCCGACCGGTCCCCCGCCGAAGCGGCGGCACAGCACGTCGAGCACGGCGCGGTCGAGGCGGTCGAGCCCCGACTCGTCGACCTCGAACAGGTCGAGGGCCGCCTGCGCCACCGGCAGCGTGAGCACGCCGTCGGCGCGCACCTGGGCGTAGTCGCGGACCCGGCGCAGCAGCCGGTTGGCGATGCGCGGGGTGCCGCGCGAGCGCGACGCGATCTCGCTCGACCCCTCGGCGGTCAGGTGCACGCCGAGCAGTCCCGCGGAGCGGTGCACGATCTGGTCGAGCTCGTCGGGCTCGTAGAACTCGAGGTGGGCGGTGAAGCCGAACCGGTCGCGCAGCGGGCCGGGCAGGAGGCCGGCGCGGGTGGTGGCCCCGACCAGCGTGAACGGCGGGATGTCGAGCGGGATGGCGGTCGCGCCGGGTCCCTTGCCGATCACGACGTCGACCCGGAAGTCCTCCATGGCCATGTAGAGCATCTCCTCCGCCGGCCGCGACATCCGGTGGATCTCGTCGACGAAGAGGACGTCGCCCTCGTTGAGCCCCGAGAGGATCGCGGCGAGGTCGCCGGCGTGGGTGATCGCCGGACCGCTCGTGAGGCGCAGCGGCGTGCTCATCTCGCTGGCGATGATCATCGCCAGCGTGGTCTTGCCGAGCCCCGGCGGGCCGGAGAGGAGGACGTGGTCGGGGGCGCGGCCGCGACGGCGGGCGGCCTCGAGGACCAGCCCGAGCTGGTCGCGCACGCGCACCTGTCCGACCACCTCGTCGAGGCTCTTGGGCCGCAGCGCCGCCTCCACCACGCGCTCGTCACCGTCGGCGTCGGCGTCGGTGAGGCGCTGGAGGTGCGACAGCTCCGCGGCCGTCAGGTCGAGGTCGGAGTCGAGGTCGGAGTCGAGGTCGGTGTCGTCCCAGTCCATGTGCTCGTGTCCTCGCTCAGGCCTTGCTCAGGGTGCGGAGCGCGGCGCGCAGCAGGGCGCCGACGTCGGGCGCGTCGCCGGCCTCGGGCGCGACGGCATCGACGGCCTTCTCCGACTCCTTGGCCGACCAGCCCAGGCCGATGAGCCCCTGCTGGACCTGGTCGCGCCACGCGGGGACCGCGGCAGCCACGGCCGCGGGGTGGTGCACGCCGACGGGCGGGCCGATGCGGTCCTTGAGCTCGAGGATGATGCGCTGGGCGCCCTTCTGGCCGATGCCCGGCACGCGGGTGAGGGCCTTGACGTCCTCGGTGGAGATCGCGCGGCGGACGTCGTCGGGGCTCATCACCGCGACGATCGCCTGGGCGACCTTGGGGCCGACGCCCGAGGCGGTCTGCACGATCTCGAAGATCTGCTTCTCGTCGTCGTCGAGGAACCCGAAGATCGTCAGGCTGTCCTCGCGCACGACCATGCTCGTGGGCAGCGTCGCGGAGCGACCCACCCGCAGCGTGGCGAGCGTGCCCGGGGTGCACATCAGCTCGAGGCCGACTCCGCCGACCTCGAGGACGGCGCTGTTGAGCGTGACGGCGGCGACCTCGCCGCGGACGAAGGCGATCATCGGGTCCTCACCGTGGTCCTCCTCTGGATCGCGCGCGCCTGGGCGGCGGCAGCCTCGAGCCGGTTGCTCGCCGCGCCGCGCCACACGTGGGTGATGGCCAGGGCGAGGGCGTCGGCGGCGTCGGCCGGCTTGGGCAGCTCGGTGAGCCGCAGGATGCGCACCACCATGGCGCCCACCTGCGCCTTGTCGGCCCGGCCGTTGCCGGAGACGGCGGCCTTGACCTCGCTCGGGGTGTGCATGGCGATCGGCAGCCCCCGGCGCGCGGCCACCACGAGGGCGATGCCGCTGGCCTGGGCGGTGCCCATGATGGTGCTGGAGTCGGACCGGGCGAAGACCCGCTCGACGGCGACGGCGTCGGGCCGGTGTTCCTCGATCCAGGCGTCGAGGCCGCGCTCGATGGTCACGAGGCGCTCCGCGATCGGCAGCGTTGAGCTGGTGCGGATCACCCCGACGTCGACCATCGACAGGGGTCGGCCGACACTGCCGTCGACCACGCCGACACCGCACCGGGTCAGGCCGGGGTCGATGCCGAGCACGCGCACGCCTCACACCTCTCGCCGACCGGATCCGTCCGAACACCTGTTCGTGCGGCCACGCTATCCCGCGGCGTCGGCGCCACGGCGCACGACACGCGCGGCGGCAGCTCCTGCGGGTCAGGCGTCCGCGGCCTCGAGCTCCGCGAGGACGTCGGCGGGGACGTCGACGTTGGTGAAGACGTCCTGGACGTCGTCGAGGTCCTCGAGCGCGTCGACCAGGTGCATCACCTTGCCGGCGCCGGCGGCGTCGACGGGGATCTCCATGCTGGGCACGAACTCGACGTCGGCGGAGTCGTAGTCGATGCCGGCGTCCTGGAGGGCGGTGCGGACGGCGACGACGTCGGTGGCCTCGCTCTGCACCTGGAAGACGTCGTCGAGGTCGCTGACCTCCTCGGCGCCCGCGTCGAGGGTGGCCTCGAGGACGTCGTCCTCCGAGACCTCACGCACCGAGCCGTCGTGGTCCTGCGACTTCGGCACGACCACGATGCCCTTGCGGGTGAACAGGCGCGAGACGGACCCGGGGTCGGCCATCGTGCCGCCGTTGCGGGTCACCGCGGTGCGGACCTCCATGGCGGCACGGTTGGTGTTGTCGGTGAGGCACTCGACCAGGATCGCGACGCCCTGCGGGCCGTAGACCTCGTAGGAGATCGTCTTGTAGTCGACACCACCCGACTCGGCACCCGAGCCGCGCTTGAGCGCGGAGTCGATGTTCTTGTTGGGGACCGAGTTCTTCTTCGCCTTCTGGATCGCGTCGTAGAGCGTCGGGTTGCCGGCGGGGTCGCCCCCGCCCTGCTTCGCCGCGACCTCGATGTTCTTGATCAGCTTGGCGAACAGCTTGCCGCGCTTGGCGTCGATCGCGGCCTTCTTGTGCTTGGTCGTTGCCCACTTGGAGTGGCCTGACATCGGAACCTCTGTCTTCTCGTCGTTCGGGTGTACGTCGTCAGGCCGAGCGCACCAGGTCCACGAACATGCCGTGGACGCGGTCGTCGCTGCCGACCTCCGGGTGGAACGAGGTCGCCATCAGGGGGCCTTGACGGACCGCGACGATCCTACCCGCGGCGGGACCGTCCTCGACCCGAGCCAGCACCTCGACGTCGTCGTCGACGGCATCGACCCACGGGGCGCGGATGAAGACCGCCCGCACCGGGTCGGCCAGCCCGTCCACGTGCAGGTCCTCCTCGAACGAGTCGACCTGGCGACCGAAGGCGTTGCGGCGCACGGTGATGTGGAGGCCGCCGATGGTCTCCTGGCCGGCCGCGCCGTCCTCGATCCGGTCGGCGAGCATGATCATCCCGGCGCAGGTGCCGAAGGCGGGCAGGCCTCCGCGTACGGCCTCGCGCAGCGGCTCGAGGAGGTCGAAGAGGGTCGCCAGCTTGATCATCGTGGTGGACTCCCCGCCCGGGATGACGAGCCCGTCGCACGCGGCGAGCTCGGCGGGACGGCGTACGGACACGGGCTCGGCACCCAGCGAGCGCAGCGCCGTGAGGTGCTCGCGGACGTCGCCCTGCAGGGCCAGCACGCCGATGGTGGGACTCACGGACGCCGATCCTAGGACCGCGCCCCGCCCGTAGGCTCGGCGGCATGAGGCTCCCCCGACCCCCGGCCGTCCTGCTGGCGCTCCTGCTGACGGCGGGCAGCGCGTCCACGGCAGCGTCGGCCGTCCCGGCGCCGGCGGCGCCCGCACGTGACCGGGCCGCCTCCGTCGAGGGCTGGCCGGTGGGCACGCCCGCGGCTCTCGGCCTGCGGGGTGGCGCCCTCGAGCGGGGAGCCGCACGGGCGCGGCGACTCGGCTCGACCTGCTTCGCGGTGCTGCGGGACGGCAGGCTGGCGCGCGACTGGAACTGGCAGCTCGACCGCGAGGTGCCGCGCGAGGTCTTCTCGATCACCAAGTCCGTCACCAGCACCCTCGTCGGCATCGCGGTCCGCGACGGCGACCTGCGCCTCGACGACCCCGTGTCCACCTACGTCCCGCAGTGGCGCGGCACGCCGTCCGCGACGGTCACGGTGCGCCACCTGCTCTCCAACGACAGCGGCCGCTTCTGGTCGCTCGAGTCCGACTACGTCGACCTCGTGGGCGCGCGCGACCGGACGCGCTACGCCGTCGGCCTCCCGCAGCAGCACGCCCCGGGCACCGCGTGGGCCTACAACAACGCGGCCATCCAGGTCCTCGAGCAGGTCCTCCGGCGCGCGACCGGCACGCCGGTGGCGACGTACGCCCGCACGCGCCTGTTCGAGCCGCTCGGCATGACCCGGTCCCGCTTCACCACCGACCCGGCCGGCAACGCCGCGGTGTTCTACGGCGTCCAGACCACGTGCCTCGACGTCGCCCGACTCGGGCGGCTCTTCCTCGGGAAGGGCGAGGTGGACGGCCGGCGGCTCGTCGACAGGTCCTTCGTCGCGCAGGCCGTCGGGCGTCCGTCCACGGTCCACAACGCCGCCTACGGCTACCTGTGGTGGCTGAACCGACCGGGTCGGCTGCGCGGTGCGACCGACGCCGTCGACGCGCAGGGCCAGCCGGTGCGGCCGGTCACCGGGCAGCTCGCGCCCTCCGCCCCGCAGCGCGTGTACGCCGCCCTCGGGCTCGGCGGACAGGTGCTGCTCGTCGACCCGACGTCCCGCACGATCGTCGTGCGGCTCGGAGCTCCCGCCCAGCCCGGCGAGGAGGCCTACGGCTTCGTCGACGCCGCGCGCGTGCTCGTGGAGGCGGTGCGGAGGTAGCGCACGCGCCCCACGGTCACCAGCCGCGCTCGGCCAGGCGGTGCGGCTGCGGGATCTCGTCGACGTTGATGCCGACCATCGCCTCGCCCAGGCCGCGCGAGACCTTGGCGACCACGTCGGGGTCGTCGTGGAAGGTCGTGGCCTTGACGATGGCCTCGGCGCGCTCGGCCGGGTTGCCGGACTTGAAGATGCCCGAGCCGACGAAGACGCCCTCGGCGCCGAGCTGCATCATCATCGCGGCGTCGGCGGGGGTGGCGATGCCGCCGGCGGTGAAGAGCACGACCGGGAGCTTGCCCGCGGCCGCGACCTCCTTGACCAGCTCGTAGGGGGCCTGCAGCTCCTTGGCGGCGACGTAGAGCTCGTCCTCGGCCATGCCGTGCAGGCGGCGCAGCTC
Organism: Nocardioides renjunii; assembly: GCF_034661175.1. Taxonomy (NCBI): domain Bacteria; kingdom Bacillati; phylum Actinomycetota; class Actinomycetes; order Propionibacteriales; family Nocardioidaceae; genus Nocardioides; species Nocardioides renjunii. Next base: position 2,655,271 of record NZ_CP141058.1, read on the forward strand.
GCCGCCGATCGTGCGCATGTGCATGACGGCGTTGGAGACGTCGCCGGTGCCGGCCTCGCCCTTGGAGCGGATCATCGCCGCGCCCTCGGTGATGCGGCGGAGTGCCTCGCCGAGGTTGGTGGCACCGCACACGAAGGGCACGGTGAACTGCCACTTGTCGATGTGGTTGGCGTAGTCGGCCGGGGTCAGCACCTCGGACTCGTCGACGTAGTCGACGCCGAGGGACTGCAGCACCTGGGCCTCGGCGAAGTGGCCGATGCGGGCCTTGGCCATGACCGGGATCGAGACCGCCTCGATGATCGAGTCGATCATGTCGGGGTCGCTCATCCGCGACACGCCGCCCTGGGCGCGGATGTCGGCCGGCACGCGCTCGAGCGCCATCACCGCGACGGCGCCGGCGTCCTCGGCGATCCTCGCCTGCTCGGCGGTCACGACGTCCATGATCACGCCGCCCTTGAGCATCTCGGCCATGCCGCGCTTGACGCGGCTGGTGCCGTGCTCGATGGGGGTCTCGGGCGACGTCTGGGGGGTCTGCTCAGCCATGGCTGGATCGTAGTCCGGGCTCATCCGAAAGGACGTATCGGGACCGGGGCGGCCGGGGGCCGTCCGAGGGGCCGTCCGGGGGGCCGTCAGGCGCTGGACGCGGCGCGCTCGAGCGCCTGCCGGCGGACCACCCAGATCCGCTGCCCGACCGTCACCGTGGCGGCGACCGCGAGGGCCCACAGGGCGACGTGGAGCAGGATCCACAGGTCGAGGACGTCGGCGAAGAACGCCGGCACGAGCATCCCGACGAGGCGGTCGGGACGCTCGGCGATCCCGACCTTGGCGTCGTAGCCGAGGTGGTCGGCCTTCGCGCGGGCGTACGACGTCACCGCACCCATGACCAGGATGACGAGGCACAGCGAGAGGTAGAGCCGGCTCTCGGCCTGCCAGGCGAAGTAGAGGGCCAGGCCGCCGAAGAGGGCGCCGTCGGCCACCCGGTCGAGCGTGGAGTCGAGGAACGCGCCGAAGTCGTCCTTGCGGCCGGTCTTGCGGGCCATCGCCCCGTCGACGAGGTCGCTGAAGACGAAGGCGGTGATGAAGAGGACGCCCTCCCAGACCATGCCGCGGGGGAAGAAGAAGAGGGCCCCGAAGCTCACCCCGAACGTGCCGACGAGCGTCACCGCGTCGGGGCTGATGCCCAGACGGATGAAGAGGTTGATGAAGGGGGCGAGGACGACGCCCTGCCAGAACTGCTTGAACCTGTCGAGCACGGCCGCAGGCTACCGTCCGCGGTCACGCAGGGCGCGCGCGGAAGGCGAAGGCCATGTAGGAGAGGTCGCCGATGACCCGGGCGACCACGCGGGAGGTGCGCGGGTAGCGGGCGTTGCCCATGGCGACGACCGGGAAGAACTCGTCCACGACGTAGCCGGTCGACCCGAACAGGTCCTGGGCGCTGGACCGCGTGAAGAAGCGCAGGTGGGTGCGGTCGAGCAGGCCAGAGTCGACGTAGTCGAAGCTACCGCGGACCGCGAGGTCGACGAGGAAGGGCAGGTGTCGCACGTTGGGCAGCTCGCCCACGATCACGCCGCCGGGGGCCAGGCGCTCCCGCGTCGCCCGCAGCGCCTGCCACGGGTCGACCATGTGCTCGAGGACGTGGTTGAAGCTGACGCAGTCGAAGGAGCCCGGCACCTGCTCCAGCGCGTCGGGGTAGAAGCCGTGCGCCACGCCGGTCAGCCGTCCCGCGGCCGTGCGGGCGTCGAGGTCGTGCGGCTCGATCCCCCAGACCTGGCGGCCGGCACGGCGGGCCATCAGGCCCGCGCCGAAGGTGCCGTCGTTGCACCCCACGTCCAGCACCCGCGCGGCCGTCGGCGGGACGAGGTCCGCGACGTGCGAGCGGGTCTCGGACCAGTAGGGCGAGTCGACGCCCTCGAAGGCGCGGGTCACGTCGCGCGGCGCCTCCGGACGGCTCGGTCGGTCAGTCATGCGCCGACCCTAGTGCTCAGGCGGGCCCGAGGAGGGCGGCTCGGACGTCGGCGACCGCGGCCGGCGCGCCGCTGATCGTCCAGTCCACCCCCGCGGCGCGTACGACGACCGAGTCCCCGCCCGCGCCCCGGATGATCGCCGCGCCGGGCAGCCGGTCCCAGTCGGCGACGCTGTGCTGGAACAGGACGTCCCACTGGCCCGAGGCGATCGCGATGGCGTCCATGGTCCCCGACCCCAGCATCCGCAGCGTGCCGACCTCGCCGAGCGCGCGGGCGAAGGCCTCGCCCACCTCGCTGCCGAAGAAGGGCGGGTGCAGGTAGGTGGTCGCGCAGCGGGCCTCGCGCGGCGTGACGGGGAGCGGCGCCAGCGGGGACCCGTCGCAGGTGCTCGGCAGGTCGGGGCCGCCGACCCACGTGCGTAGCGACCCCGGGTGGTGGACGGCGCCGAGCAGGACGTCGTCCTCGCCGTGCAGGGCGATCGCGCTGCACCACCAGTCGCTCCCACGCGAGAAGTTGAAGGTTCCGTCGACCGGGTCGATGATCCAGGTGCGGCCCGACGTGCCGGGGCGCGAGGCACCCTCCTCCCCCACGATGGCGTCGTCGGGGCGCTCGGCGGCGAGCCGTTCGACGATCAGCCGCTCGGCGGCCGTGTCGGCCTGCGTGACGATGTCGGAGCCGCTGGTCTTGCGGGACACGTCGAGGCCGGCGACGCGGGTGCGGGCGGCCAGGCTGCCCGCCTGCCGGACCAGGTCCACGGCGAGGGCGGCGTCGTCGGCGAGGCTCAGGTCGGTCACGGCCGCCACGTTAGTGGGCAGGCGTACTGTGGCTGGACGGAGCCACCCAGGCTCTCGACAAGGGAGCCCCGATGAGCGACAAGTCGCCACGGCAAGGCATGTCCAAGAAGTCCGGCAAGTCCATCAAGGAGAAGCGCGCCGACAAGCACGCGAAGGCGGCCGGCAAGCAGGACGGGGCTGCCGACGGGTTCCTCCCCAAGAAGAAGTGAGCCTCCTCAGCCTCGGGGTCATCGGCACGTCGGCGAAGGAGAACGAGCACCGCCTGCCGCTGCACCCCGAGCACCTCTCGCGCCTCGATCCCGAGGTGGCGCGGCGGACGACCCTCGAGCACGGCTACGCCGCCCGCTTCGGGATCAGCGACGAGGACCTGGCCCCGCATGTGGCCGGGTTCGCCTCCCGCGAGGAGATCCTCGACGGCTGCGACGTCGTGGTGCTGCCCAAGCCGCAGCACGCCGACCTGGCCGCCATGCACGCCGGCCAAGTCCTCTGGGGGTGGCCGCACTGCGTGCAGGACCGGGCCATGACGCAGCTGGCGATCGACCGGGAGCTGACCCTCGTCGCCTTCGAGGCGATGAACCACTGGACCTCCGACGGCCACGTCGGCCTCCACGTCTTCCACAAGAACAACGAGCTCGCCGGCTACTGCTCGGTCCTCCACGCGATGGAGCTCGCCGGCATCACCGGCGACTACGGGCGCCGGCTGAGCGCGGTCGTGATCGGCTTCGGCGCCACGGCCCGGGGCGCGGTGACGGCGCTCAAGGCGCACGGCGTCGGGGACGTCGCCGTCCTCACCACGCGCGGGGTGGCCGCGGTCGGCTCACCGATCCACTCGTGCGGATCCGCCAGTTCGAGCACGACCCGGAGGACCCGGGTGCGAGCCTGGTGATCACCGACGCCGGCCGCGTGCCGCTGGCGCCGTACCTCGCCGAGAACGACATCATCGTCAACTGCACGCTGCAGGACACCACCGCGCCGTTGACCTACCTGCGCCTCGAGGACCTGGCCCACTTCCGCCGGGGCAGCCTGGTCGTCGACGTGTCGTGCGACGAGGGCATGGGCTTCTCGTGGGCGGTCCCGACGACGTTCGACGACCCGATGTTCACCGTCGGCGACCGGGTCCACTACTACGCGGTCGACCACAGCCCCTCCTACCTGTGGAGCTCCGCCACGTGGGAGAACAGCGAGGCGTTGCTGCCGTTCGTGCCGACGGTGCTCGGCGGACCCGACGCGTGGGACGCCAACGAGACCGTCAGCCGCGCCATCGAGATCCGTGACGGGCGCATCTGCAACCCGGCGATCCTCGAGTTCCAGGGCCGCGCGCCGGAGCATCCCTACCGGGTGGCCTGAGCCTCGTCCCACGCGTCCGCGACGAGCCTCCGCGTGTCCTCGAGGAGCTGGGGAAGCATCTTGGTGCCGCCCACGACGGTGATGAAGTTGGCGTCGCCCGTCCAGCGCGGCACGACGTGCTGGTGCAGGTGCTCCGACAGCGAGCCGCCCGCCGAGCGGCCGAGGTTGAGCCCGACGTTGAACGAGTGCGGCCGGCTGACGGCCCGGATGGCCCGCAGCGCCTGCTGGGTCATGGTCATCAGCTCGCCGGCCTCCTCCTCGGTGAGGTCGGTGAGGTCCGCGACGTGGCGGTAGGGCAGCACCATGAGGTGGCCGGGGTTGTAGGGGTGCAGGTTGAGCACGACGTACGTCCACCGCCCGCGCGCCACCACGAGGGACGTCTCGTCGGGGTGGTCGGGGATCGCGCAGAACGGGCAGCCGTCGTCGTCGACCGCGGTGCGGACGTAGGCCATCCGGTGCGGGGTCCAGATCCGCTCCAGCCCGTCGGCGCTCGCCTCGTCCGTGCCACCAGTCATGCCGCGATCCTAGGGTGGGCCCATGACCACGATCCGACCGGCCGTGGCCGCCGACATGGCGGCCGTCGCCGACCTGTGGCACGAGGGCTGGCACGACGGGCACGCCGGCCGGGTTCCTGACGGACTGACGGCGGCGCGCACCCTCGCCGCCTTCCACGAGCGCACGCCCCCGCGCGTGGCCGACACGACCGTCGCGCTCGACGACGCCAGTAGCCTGCTCGGCTTCGTGATGGTCGTCGATGCCGAGGTGGAGCAGGTCTTCGTCGTCCGGGCTGCGCGCGGCAGCGGCCTGGCCGAGGAGCTGCTGGCCGAGGCCGAGCGGCAGGTGGCGCGGGCCGGCCACGGCGAGGCCTGGCTCGCCGTCGTCGTCGGCAACGCGCGGGCGCGACGGTTCTACGAGCGGTGCGGCTGGCACGACGCCGGCGACCTGCCGTACGAGGTGACGGCGGCCGGACAGACGTTCGTCTCGCCGTGCCGGCGCTACGTGAAGAAGGTCTGAGGCGGAGCGCCGCGACGCCGACCGAACGGGGGGTGTGATCGAGCGCGGCGAGCGGTAGTGCCGGACAGGTCGCTCACCGGTCGGCGCCCGAACCGATGAGCAGCGCGGTGATCGTGTCCTCCAGCCAGCGCTCGATCCGGGGGCGGTCGTAGCCCAGCTCCTCGACGAGCAGGGCGACCGGGTGCCACCCGATCAGCGCCCAGACGGTGTCCGTGGCGGTGTCGGTGTCCAGTCCTGGACGCAGTTGCGACGTCTGCTCGAAGGCCTCGACCACGCGTCGGACGTCCGAGCGTCGTCGGGCCTGGTAGTCGCGCCACAGTGCTGCGACCTCGCCGTCGACCGCGGCAGCCTGCTCGAACGCGCGGTAGAGCGGGTAGAGGCGCAGCAGCAGAGCAGCGCCGAACCGGCCCACCAGGCGGGCTCGCTCGGTCGTGGAGTCTGCCTGCACGACGTCGGCGAACTCCTCGCCCTCGACCAGGGGCGCCGCGCGGTCGTCACCGGCGATGACATGGTCCAGGGCCAGGGACAACAGGGCGGCCTTGCCTCCGAGCGCGTAGACGGACCGAGCCGAGACCGAGGCTCGGGTGGCGATGGCACCGACCGTCGTGGCCCCGTAGCCCTGCGCGGCGAACAGCTCGGCCGCCGCTTCGACGATGGCTGCACGAGTGATCGTGGCCTGCTCGGCGCGGCGAGGGGCGTCGTACTTGCGCGTCATCCCTTGACCCTCCCAGTTGATTGCAGTTATGGTGCATTCAATTCATTGCTAGTGTAACGAATGAGGTTCCCGCCATGAGCCTGCTGGTCATCATCCCGGCCATCCTGCTGGCCGCCGCCATGCTCGCATCGGCCTGCCGCAAGGCCGCGCGAGCCCCGACCTCGCAGCACATGCGAGACGTGCTGCGGATCCCGCCGCCGATCTGGGCGTTGGTGGGGGTCGCGGAGGCCGCCGCCGCGTGCGGCCTCGCGCTCGGGATCGCCGTACCGCCGCTCGGCACGGCGGCGGCCACCGGCGTGGCATGCCTCATGACCGGAGCGGTGGGCGCACACCTCCGGGTCGGCCTCGCCGGGCGCCACCTCGTCCCCCCGGCGGTCCTGGCTGTCACCGCCCTCGCCACCGCCGCCGGCTTCGCCGGCTCCTGACCCACGACGACGCACAGAAATGGAAAAGACATGACCTATCCCGTCATCCAGAACCCCGTCACCAAGGAACGGGGGATCGTACGTCGGACCCCGAGCGACGAGCACCCGGGACTGATCGCCGACCTGTACGCAGCGCCCGGCGCCGCGGTCGTGGGCGAGCACACCCACCCGCACAGCACCGAGTCGTTCACCGTGGTCCGCGGCGAGCTGCGCATGACACTGGACGGAGAGGAGCGGGCGGTCGAGCCCGGTCGCCGCGTGGTCATCCCGCCCGGCACCCCCCACGACTGGTGGAACGCCGGCACCGAGACCGCCTACGTCATCCTGGAGGTCGACCCGGGGGCCCGGTTCGAGGCCATGATCCGCAACCTCTTCGGCCTTGCTTCCGACGGCAGGACGGACGACACCGGGCGGCCCTCCCTGCTGCAGTCGGCCCTGTTGGCACGCGAGTTCGACGACGTCATCCGGTTCACCTCACCGCCGCGGGCGATCCAGAGGCCGCTCTTCGCCGCACTCGCGCCTCTCGCGCGACGCACCGGCCTGCGCGGCTGCTATCCGCACTACCTGGGCGACACCGGCGAGACCGTCGACGAGATCGAGGCGCTGCCACCCGAGGTCGCCGCTCTCGTGCCCGGACTCTGACATGAACGGACCACAGCGCACGGTCGAGCCACGGCAGACCCGGACCACAGACGGCACGAGCACCTCCATGCCCACGACTCCAGCGACCGGCACGCGCTCTGCGGGGGCCCTCCGCCTCATGGGCGCACTCGGCACGGGCGCCGGCCTCGTCGGGGCAGTCCATGCCGCGCTGCTGGCCACGTGGCCGCCGGCAGTCGACGAGGGCAGCTACAGCCACCCCTTCGACGCCGGCGGGTTCGCCGTGTCCCAGGCCGTCCTGACTGCACGCGACCTCGTGCTGGCCGCCCTCCTCGCGGCGCTGCTCCGGACCGCGGTCGGCCGCACCCGGGTCGCCCGGGTGGGCCTGGTCAGCAGTGCCGTCTCGATGCTGGTCCTCGCCTGCCTCGAGGTGGCGTCGGTCGCCATGGCCGGCTCCGCCGACCTCGGAGCGTGGTACGGCCTGGCCTCCTTCGGTGTCGGACTGGGCCTGGTGGTGGCCGGGACATCCGCAGCGCGGACACCGCTGGACTCTCCGTGGCTCCGCTTCCTGCCTCTGGCCATCGGTGTCTACGTCTTCGCGGTCCTGACGCCCGGCATCCTCGCCGGCTTCGCGGCCGGCCAGCTCGTGATCAGCGGGTGGATGGTGCTCTTCGCCCGCTTGGGCTGGGAGCTCGCTCGTGGTCGGGTCGGGCCTCGCCGGTCGAGCCGCGGTCGCGAGGCGACACGATGAGGACGGTCGCCACCGGAGGTCTGCTGGGCCTGGCCTGGGCCGCGAGTCTCCGTGGCTGGATGGTCGACCTCGCCGGCGACGACTCCAGCGTCACCTGGACCGGCACCTTCCTGTGCCTCCTCTTGCCTGCAGCCGTTGTCGGCTGCTTGCTGGGGCGGGCCCTCGACCTGCAGCGGTCGGGCAGGCAACCACGGTGGCTCACGGCGGCGCCGCTCCTCCTGCCGCTCGGTCCGCTGGCGATCCCTGGGGCGGTCGGGCACCTGTTCAGGACCGGCGAGGGCAGCGCCTCCATGATCATGGTGCTGCTGGCGATGCTCGGCGGACACTCACTCTCTGGGCGCGGTCGGGCATGGGTGAGGATCTTGACGGGCATCGCCGGGTTCGCGTTGGTGCCCGTGCTGCTCAGCATGGCTCGCACTCCGCAGGATGCGTGGGCGGCCACCCTGTTCGCCAGCCTGTACGTGCTGCTTGCCCTCGCCTGCGCCGTGCCGATGCGCGTGGCTCGGCAGTCCCCGGACGTACGGCACGAACCTCCAGCGGTCGTGCCGCGCGGTTCGGCTCACCTGCACAGTGGTCAGGGCGCGCACGTGCCGTGACCGATCGGTCGGCGTCTACTGGCCACCGATCGCGGCGATCTCGACCTCGTCGGTCGGGCAGACCCACACCGCGTTTCCTCGGACCAGGGTCGCTTCAAGCGGGTGGTTCGCAGGGTGTCGTGGGCACGGGGGCCAATTCGTGCGCCCGGCCGTCCACAGCTCACCCTCGATGGCCCACTCCTGGACCCTGTCGGCCGCCTGCACGACGCGTTCGGGGAGTGGGGCCGATCGGCGGACGGACACGCTCGAGCCGGTGCCGTCGGACGACCACATCATCGTCGCCGCGTACTCGTCGTCACTCATCCAGTCCGTGCTGTCGAAGACGGGCGCGACGTGACCCGCGCGAGCCAGGTCGCGCAGCACCGGCTCGAGTGCTTCGCGCAGAACGTCGTCCATGCCACGCATCATCGCCGATCGGCCGTCCGGCCCGCCGCTGCTCGCGCGGGCATGGCTGTGGCCCCGCCGTGGTCAGGTCGGCGGGGTGTGGGGCGGGGTCATGGTCGGTCGGGTGGCTCGGGGTCCCCGATGCGGGTGGTGCCATCACGGTCGCGGCGGTAGCGGTGGCCGTGGGGGCTGGTCCACTCGTAGACACCCGGTCCGGTCACCTCGTATCGCCAGCCGGTGTGGGTCTTGAGGCGGTGGTGCCATCGGCACTCCGCGGCGAGGTTCGAGGACACGGTCGGCCCCGGCTGGGGACGGCCTTCAACTTGCGCGTCGTGGTCGTAGGCGATGACGTGGTCGATGTTGCAGGCTCGGGCGGGGCGGGTGCACCACGGGAAGACGCAGGTGTGGTCGCGGAGGATGACTTGTTCGCGGATCCGGTCGGGGATGTCGTAGCCGGGTGCGGTGAGCTCGGCGTTCAGGTCAATGACCGGCTTGACGGTCACCTTGGTCCGCGAGTCGCCGCACCAGTTCGTCACCTGCTCGAGGAGGACCAGCCGATGCCTCTCCTCCATGCGCCCAGTGGGACCGAACACGGTCTCCAGCCCGTCGAGCCCGCCGAGGCCGGCGTCGAAGTGGGCGTGCAGGACGACTTCCCGGGCGATGGGCAGGCCGTCCTCGCTCCTGGCGGCGGTCGAGCCTTGGGTGTGGAGGTCGAGCGCGGTCTGGGTGCGCGCCAGGTCGCCGAGCGCTTGAGAACGACGAGAATCCAAGGGTGCGACTGATCCCAACGCCGCGAGCGTCTCGGCGCCGTGGGCGAGGGCTCGGTCGAGGTCGAGGGCGTCGGCGATGTCGAGCTCGGCCTCGAACCGCATCGTGCCGGCGTAGTGGACGTCGTCGGGGTGGAGGGTCGCGTGGCGCGGGTCGACCGACAGGTAGCCGTCGTCGGGGTCCTTGGTCGGGTCGTGGGTGTCGAGGTGGTGGCGCTTGATGGTCTCCGCGACCAGCCGGTCGAGCTGCGCGGGACCGACCCGGCCGGCGACGGCCGCGACCTGGTGTCGACCCACCGCGCCGCCTCCATGGTCAGGGATGGAGTCGCGTGGATCGTCGCCTCCGCGACCGTCCGCGCCCGCCACGCCGGCACCGCACCAGCGTGGACCTGCGCCCACAGGCGTGGGAGGCGGTGACGCAGCTCGAGCGCGTGACCGATCAGCCGCTTCGCCGACGTCGACGAGATCCCGAGGACGGTGCCGAGCTCGGCGATGCAGAACTCCGCCACCACCGGGCAACCCTGACCGGCGGTCGGCTCCTCGTGCTCCAAGCCGTAACGGCCACCGTCGCCGAACACCGCGGCGGTGTGGATCGACTCCGGCGGGTGCAGGTCCGCCCACCGGGCGGCGAGGTCGAGCTGGTCGGCCGCGGCCCGGTCCTCGACCGCCTTGCGCTCGCGGAGCGCATGCAGCAGCTCGGAGGCGGAGAGGTCGTCGACCTGCGCCTTCGGCTCTGCCAGCGTCTCGATCATGTGTTCGATTCTACGGACGACCACCGACAGCGGACAGTGCTTGAGCAAGCCGATGGAGGGGTCTCGATACGCCTCGTTCCTCGGCTACTCGACCACCAGGAGAGGGGGTCTCGATACGCCTCGCTCCTCGGCTACTCGACCACCGAGGAGGACCATGCCCTCGCTCGGCCACTCGACCACCGAGGAGGAGCGCGACCACCGAGGTCCCTACACCCAGGCCTTCGCCAACCGCTCCACGATCTCGGTCAGCCGCTCGGGCGAGGTGGCGAAGTTGAGGCGGACCTGTCCGGTGCTGCCGGGGGCGTAGGAGGCGCCGTCGCTCACCATCACCCTCCCCCGCTCGAGCGCGACGGCCGCGGCGTCGTCGTGGCCGTAGGCGGAGGCGTCGAGCCAGGCGAGGTACGTCGCCTCGACCGGGCGCATCCGGACCTCGGGCAGGTGGCTGGCGAGCAGCTCGCCGAGGAGGGTCCGCTGCTGGTCGAGGCGCTCGATGAGCGAGACGAGCCAGCCGTCGCCGTGGTCGTACGCCGCGCGGGCCGCCCTGGCGCCAAGGGGTGACCAGGAGTCGTTGCGCGAGATCGGCTGGTCGGCGAGCCGCTGCCGCGCGGCCGGGTCGGGCACGACGAGCTGGGCGCAGCGCAGGCCGGCGGTGTTGAAGGCCTTCGACGCCGCGACCACCGCGACGGCGTGGTCGTGGGTGCCCTCGACGGAGAGGTAGGGGACGTGCTCGGCCCCCGGCAGCACCAGCGGTGCGTGGATCTCGTCGCTGACCACCCGCGCCCCGTGGCGTACGACGACGTCGCGGACGCCCTCGAGCTCGTCCCGGGTGAAGGCCCGGCCCCACGGGTTGTGCGGCTGGGTGAGCAGCAGCGTCTGCGCTCCCCCGGCCAGCAGCCGGTCGAGGGCGTCGAGGTCGATCTCGGCGCGGTCGGCCGAGGCCGGCACCTCGAGCGGGTGCTCGGCGCGACCGGTGACGCCGGCCAGCCCGTGCTGGGCGTTGTAGCCGGGGGTCGGGAACACCACGCCGCCCGGACCGCTGAGCACGTCGATCGCCAGCCGCACCCCGGCGGTCACGTCGACCACGGGCTGCACGGCCTCCGGCTCGGGCGCCCAGCCGAAGTGCCGTGCCGACCAGGCGGCGTAGGACTCGGCGAGCTGCGGGTCCTCCATGACGGGGTAGCCGGTGATGCCGTCGGCCACCATCCGCTGGACGGACTCGAGCACCACCGGGTCGACGGCGTAGTCCATCTCCGCGACCCACGCCGCGAGCACGCCCTCCGGCACGCCCCACTTCAGCGGCAGCCGGTGCCGCGCCTCCGCCTCGGTGAGGTCGACGATCGGGCGCCGGTCCGTCGCCATGACCGGCTCAGACCTGCTCGCGGCTCGCCACGGCCGCCGCCACCCGCTCGATCGCCTCGGCGAGGGGTACGCCGTTGTCCTGTCGGCCGTCGCGGTAGCGGAACGACACGGCACTCTTCTCGACGTCGTCGTCGCCGGCGATCAGCATGAACGGCACTTTGGCGAGCTGCGCGTTGCGGATCTTCTTCTGCATCCGGTCGTCGGAGTCGTCGACCTCGACCCGCAGCCCCTGCGCCTTCATCTGCCGCGCGATGTCGAAGAGGTAGTCGTGGTGGCGCTCGGCGACGGGGATGCCCTGGACCTGCACCGGCGCCAGCCAGGGCGGGAACGCGCCGGCGTAGTGCTCGACCAGCACGCCGATGAACCGCTCGATCGAGCCGAACTTCGCGGAGTGGATCATCACCGGCTGCTGGCGGGTGCCGTCGGCGGCGACGTACTCGAGGTTGAACCGGTCGACCGCCGGCTGGTTGAAGTCGTACTGGATGGTCGACATCTGCCAGGTGCGCCCGATCGCGTCCTTGGCCTGCACCGAGATCTTGGGCCCGTAGAACGCGGCGCCACCCGGGTCCGGCACGAGGTCCACGCCGAACTTGCGGGCGGCGGTCTCCAGCACCTCGGTCGCGGTCGCCCACTGGTCGTCGGAGCCGATGAACTTGTCGGGCTTGGAGTCGTCGCGGGTGGACAGCTCGAAGTAGTAGTCGTCGAGGCCGAAGTCGCGCAACAGCCCGGTGACGAAGGTCAGCAGGTGCTCGACCTCGGCCGGCGCCTGCTCCGGGGTGACGTAGGAGTGCGAGTCGTCCTGGGTCATCGCGCGGACCCGGGTCAGGCCGTGCACGACGCCGGACTTCTCGTAGCGGTAGACCGAGCCGAACTCGAAGAACCGCAGCGGCAGCTCGCGGTAGGAGCGCTGCCGGGAGCGGTAGATGAGGTTGTGCATCGGGCAGTTCATCGCCTTGAGGCGATACTCGGCGTGCTCCATCTCCATCGGCGGGAACATGGTGTCGGCGTAGTAGGGCAGGTGGCCCGAGGTGTGGAACAGGCCGTCCTTGCTGATGTGCGGGGTGCCGACGTAGTCGAAGCCCTCCTCGAGGTGCCGGCGGCGGACGTAGTCCTCCATCTCCCGCTTGATGACGCCACCCCTGGGGTGGAACACCGCCATGCCGGAGCCGATCTCGTCCGGGAAGGAGTAGAGGTCGAGCTCGCGGCCGAGCTTGCGGTGGTCGCGGCGCTCGGCCTCCTCGATGCGGTGGAGGTGCTCCTCGAGCGCCTCCTTGGTCTCCCAGGCGGTGCCGTAGATGCGCTGCAGCTGCTTGTTCTTCTCGTCGCCGCGCCAGTAGGCCGCCGCGCTGCGCATCAGCTTGAACGCGGGGATCCGCTTGGTGGTCGGCAGGTGCGGGCCGCGGCACAGGTCGGACCACTTGACCTCGCCGCTGCGGCCGAGGTTGTCGTAGATGGTCAGCTCGCCGGCGCCGACCTCGACGGCGGCGCCTTCGGTGTCAGCCGTGCCCGCGCCGCCCTTGAGCCCGATGAGCTCGATCTTGTAGGGCTCGTCCTTGAGCTCGTCGAGGGCGTCGGCGTCGGTGGTGACCCGGCGCTCGAAGCGCTGGTTCTCCTTGATGATCTTGCGCATCGCGGACTCGATCTTCACCAGGTCCTCGGGCACGAACGGGGTCTCGACGTCGAAGTCGTAGTAGAAGCCGTTCTCCACCGGCGGCCCGATGCCGAGCTCCGCCTCGGGGAAGAGCTGCTGCACCGCCTGCGCCATCACGTGGGCGGTCGAGTGCCGCAGGATGTCGCGCCCGTCGGGCGAGTCGATCGCCACGGACTCCACCTCGTCGCCGTCGGCGAGCTCGTGGGCCAGGTCCCTGAGCGCGCCGCCGATGCGGGCCGCGACGACGTCGGACTCGTCGCGGAAGAGCTCCCATGCCTTGGTGCCCGTCGTGACCGCCGTCTCCGCACGCTGACCGGCGTGGATGCGGACGACCTTGATGTCGGACACGGGGGCTCCTTCGGGAGGCGGTGCGAGGGGGGACGGATGTCCCGGCGATGCTATCGGCCGGTGCCGGGACACCTCGCCCCGGTTTCCCCGCCCGGGCTCAGCAGCCCCGCAGGCCGCGCAGCAGCATGGTCGCGTGCTCGTGGTGCTCCTGCAGCACGGGCAGCGACGCGGTGGCCGCCTGGGTCACCGCCGGGTCGGGGCCGGTCGTGACCTCCTTCTCGGTCATGGCGATCACGAGCTGGTGGTCGCCCCACTGGAACGGCACGTAGGCGCAGTCGAACGCCTTGCCGTCGAAGCGCGCCCACGCGCTGGCGAGGCGCCGCTGCTCGCGGGAGGGCCGCGTCGGCAGCGTCACGCCGACCGCCGACGCGACGCCCTCGAGGGCGCGGTACTGCCGGCGGTGGTCACGGACCATGTCGCGCCCGAAGTCGCGAATCTCCTGGCTGTGCGCGTGCTTCTTCGCCAGCTTGCCGAGGGCCACCTCCGCGAGGTTCGCCCGGGCGGCGAAGTCGAGGTAGGCGACGTCCTGCGCGCCGACCGGTCTCAGGCGACCGGGTGCTCGCGCACGAACCCCGCCACCTGGTCGGCGACGACGGCCGGGTGGGTCACCGGCGCCCAGTGCCCGAGCGGCAGGGCGCGCCGCTCCAGCGACTCGGTCCACGGGTCGCTCGCCGCGAGGGCCGCCGGCCTGATCGCCGGGTCCCGCGTCAGGGCGAGCTGGAGGACCGGGACCTTGGTGCGCAGGCCCGACCGGCGGTCGTGGCGGCGCAGCAGGTTCGCCCGGTAGTAGCGCAGGCCGCTCACCATGTCGTCGGCCAGCGAGTCGGCGTACGCCTCGGGTGCGGGCGGGCGGCCCTCCACCGCCCCGAGCAGGCGCCGCCACCCTCGAGGACCGCCGACCGCCCGGAGCACCGGCGGCGCGAGCGGCGAGACGAGGAACGGCACGTAGGACGACGACAACGCCTGCCCCAGGACCTCGCCCACCCCGCGCGCGCTGGGCCGCGACAGCGTCCCGCGCACCCACTCCGTCACGTGGCCGAGGTGGGGGCCGCTCATCGAGGTGAAGGACGCGATGCGTTGCTCCGCCCCGGGGCGGCACACCGCCTCCCACGCCTGGACCGAGCCCCAGTCGTGGGCGAGCAGGTGCACAGGCCGGTCGGGGCTGACGGAGTCCACGACCGCCAGCAGGTCGGACCCCAGCACGTCGAGCGTGAAGCCGTCGTCCGGCTGCGTCGAGACCGACTCGCCCTGCCCGCGGGTGTCGTAGGCGACGAGCCGGTGCGTGTCGGCGAGCAGGTCGGCGACGCCGTGCCACATCCGGTGCGTGTCGGGCCAGCCGTGGACCATCACCAGCGTGGGACCGTCGGGGTCGCCGCCCTCGAAGACGGCCAGGTCGGTGCGCCCGCGGTGCACGCTCCCGCGCCGGGACAGCGGCTGGGACGTCACCGATCGCGACCGAGGCGGCGCCGGCCCAGCTCGACCAGGTTGGCGCCGATGCCCACCAGGGCGTTGCCGTGGCCGCCGCGGAGGCCGTAGCGCTCCTGGCTCGACGAGAGCACGTTGCCGGGCCCGTGCTCGACGGGTGCCGTGAGGTCCTGCGCGGCGAGGGTGAACAACGGGCCGACGAGGCGGTCGTAGACCCACGGCAGCGCGTTGTAGCCGAACCGGATCACGTCGTTGGCGATCCCGACCTGGCTGCGACGCGTGCGTCCGTCGGCGACCGCGAGGGCCCGGGCGGCCACCCGCTCCGGGGTCGTGACGGGGAACGGCGGCCGGCCGACCGAGTCGCCGTAGGTCGCCGCCTGGCGGTAGATCGGCGTGTCGACGCCGCCGGGTGCGACGTAGCCGATGTGCACGCCCGGACGGTCGAGGTTCTCGACGCGGAGCTGGCGCACGAGCCCGTGCACGCCCCACTTGCTGACGACGTACGCCGCCATGTCCGGCACCGCGAGGTGGCCGACCACCGAGCCGACGATCACCATGCTCCCGGCGTCCTGGTCGCGCAGCACCGGCAGCACGTGGCGCGCGACGTTGACGGTGCCGAGGACGTTGGTGGTGAGGACGCGGTCGAAGACCTCCACGGGCACGTCGGGGATGCGGCCGTAGGCCACGACGCCCGCGCAGCTGACGACGACGTCGAGCCGTCCGTGCCGGGCCATGGCCTCGGCGACGGCGGCGGCGACCTGCGCGTCGTCGCCGACGTCGGCGGGCGTCACGAGGGCGGACGGCGCGCCGAGCGCCCGGCAGTCCACGGCCACCCGCTCCAGCGCCTCGCGTCCGCGCGCGAGGAGGACCACGTGGTCACCCCGCTCGGCCGCCTGTCGGGCGGCGGCCTCGCCGATGCCGCTCGAGGCTCCGGTGACCAGGACGACCCGGGGGCCCGGGGTCACCGGTCGCCGTTCCGCGACGCGTGCGCGTCGGAGGACGAGGAGGCGTCGTCCGGGTCGGCGTCGTTGCCGGCGGTCTCGCGGAGCCGGCGGCCACGCGCGACGTCCTCGCGCTCCTTGGCCTCGGCCTTGTCGATCTTGGTCGTGTCGCGGGGCGGCAGCTGGATCTCCTCCTCCGCAGGCAGGCCGGCCTGGAGCTCGCGACCGCGCTCGAGCTCGGCGTCGAGCTCCGCGCCGAAGAGCAGGGCGAGGTTGGTGATCCAGAGCCAGAGCAGGAAGACGATCACGCCGGCCAGCGAGCCGTACGTCTTGCCGTAGGAGCTGAAGTTGGCGACGTAGAAGCCGAACGCGGCCGAGGCCAGGATCCACACGACGATGGCGACGGCGGCGCCCACGCTGATCCAGCGGAACTTGGGCTGCTTGACGTTGGGCGTGGCGTAGTAGAGCAGCGCGACGATGAACACGACGACGAGCAGCATCACGGGCCACTTGGCGATGTTCCACACGGTCACCACGGTGGAGCCCAGCCCGATCGCGTTGCCGACCGCCTCCGCGGCCGGGCCGGTCAGGACGAGGCTGAGCGCCACGAGGGCGGTGAGGACGACGGTGATCACCGTGACGAGCAGCATCATCGGGCGCAGCTTCCAGATCGGGCGTCCCTCCTCGATCTCGTAGATGCGGTTCATCCCCCGGCCAAAGGCGCCGACGTAGCCCGACGCCGACCACAGGGCGGCCGCGATCCCGAGCACCAGGGCCAGCCCGGCCGCCGAGCTCTGGCTCAGCTGGACGAGGGTGGGCTCGAGGGTGCTGGCGGCGCTGCCCGCGCCGATGTCCTCCAGGACCTTCAGCAGCGCGTCCACGGTCTTGCGCCCGTCGCTGACCAGCCCGACGATCGACAGCATCGCGAGGGCGGCCGGGAAGAGCGCCAGGACGGCGTAGTAGGTGAGCGCGGCGGCGAGGTCGGTGCACTGGTCGTCCATGAACTCCCGCACCGTCTTGCGGAGGACGTAGGTCCACGACGGCTTGGTGAGCTGGCCCGGGGAGTCCGGCTTGTCGGTGTTCTCGTGGGTCTTCGTCGATGCACGATCCATGCGCCCCCGTACCCACCCGCGGCGGGTTCACCCGCAGTGGGTCCACGGGTCCGGCCGTGCCTAGGCTGGAGGCGATGCAGACCTTCCTGCCCTACCCGGACTTCGAGAGCTCGGCGCGGTCGCTGGACGCGCGCCGGCTCGGCAAGCAGCGGGTCGAGTGCCTCCAGGTGGTGCGCGGCCTCACCGTCCCCACCTACGGCTGGCGGCACCACCCGGCCGTGAAGATGTGGCGCGGCCACCTCGAGGCGCTGGGCCGCTACACGCTCGTGTGCTGCGAGGTGTGGACCGAGCCCGGACGCGCCGACACGTGCGCCGCCACGGTCATGACCGACCTGCGGGCCGCGGGCGTGACGCAGGTCCGGACCCAGGCCGAGCTGGCGGAGGCCGGCGCGCTGCCCGCCTGGCTGGGCGACGAGGACTTCCACCGCTCCCACCAGTCGGCGCTGCTGCGCAAGGACCCGGAGCTCTACGGCCCGCTCTTCCCCGGCGTGCCGCCGGACCTCGACTACGTCTGGCCGCCGCCGGTCGACGGCGGCTGACCCCGGTCCGCCTCGCCGTCGGCCTGGCGGGCGATGATCCGCTCCATCTCGGCGATGGACTCCTCCGTGCCGGTGTGCAGGACCGCGTGCCAGCCGGCCGCGCGGGCCGCCTCGACGTTGGCCTCGACGTCGTCGAGGAACAGCACCTCGCCGGGCGCGACGCCGAGGCGGCGGGCGGTGAGCTCGTACGCCGCCGGGTCGGGCTTGGCGAGCCCGACCTCGTGGCTGTAGACGATGTCGTCGGTGATGTCCTCGAAGCCGTGGAGCCGCTCGGCCTCGCGGGCACCGGGGCCGGAGTTGGACAGGATCGCGGTCAGCCGGGCCGGTCGCTGCGCGGCGAACCAGCCCGCCAGCCGGCGGTCCAGCGTGCCGACGTACCACCGCCAGAAGTCCGCCATCAGCTCGTCGGCCTGGACGTCGTCGAGGCCGAGGGTGCGCTGCCACTCGGCACGCACCTCCGCCTCGGTGACCTGCCCGAGCGCGGCGTCGCCCGGCAGCGCAGCCAGGCCGGCCGCGATGCTGCCGGGTGGGAGGCCGAGGCGCTGCTCGGCCGGCGCGGGGAAGGCGTCGTCGTCGACGACCTCCAGCACGCCCCCGACGTCGAGGACCACGGCGCGGATCACGGCCGGCCCACCGGGTCCTGCTCGCCGGTCTGCACCCGCCACAGGGCGGCGTACGCCCCGTCGCGGACGAGCAGCTCGTCGTGCGTGCCGGACTCGACGACGCGGCCGGCGTCCAGCACCCAGATGCGGTGGGCGTGCCGGACCGTGGAGAGCCGGTGCGCCACGACGATCGCCGTGCGCTGGGCGGTGGCCCGGCGCAGCGAGCGCTGGATCGCGGCCTCGGTCTCGTTGTCGACCGCGCTGGTCGCCTCGTCCAGGACGAGGACGGCAGGGTCGCGCAGCAGGGCCCGCGCCAGCGCCAGGCGTTGCCGCTGGCCGCCGGACAGGGTCACGCCCCGCTCCCCCACCCACGTGTCGAGCCCCTGGGGCATCGCCTCGATGAAGTCGAGCGCGGCCGCCCCCTCCGCGGCGGCCCGGACCTGCTCGCGGGAGGCGTCGGGACGGCCGTAGGCGATGTTGTCGGCGACCGAGCCGGCGAACATGAAGACGTCCTGGGCGACGTAGCCCATCGACCCGCGCAGCGAGTCCCAGTCGAGGTCGCGCACGTCCTGCCCGTCGAGGAGCACGTGGCCCTGGCGCGGGTCGTCGAAGCGGAGGACGAGGCGCAGCAGCGACGACTTGCCCGACCCGGTGGCTCCCACGATCGCGTGCGTCTCGCCCGCGGGCACCACCATGTCGATGCCGTGCAGCACGTCGGGCCCGTCGGCGTAGCCGGCCCGGACGCCCCGGAGCTCGACACGACCGGCCACGGGCCGGGCGAGGGCGGTGTGGCCGGCCGGCACGGTGACCGGCACCTCGAGCAGGCCGAGGATGCGGCTGGCCGAGGCCCGACCGCGCTGGTAGAGGTCGAGGACCTCGGCCACCTCGGTCAGGGGCCACAGCAGGCGCTGGGTCATGAAGACCAGCACGGAGTAGAGCCCCACCTCGAGGTCCCCGCGCAGCGTCGCCCAGCCACCGAAGAGCAGCGTGCAGGTGAACCCGGCGAGGATCGCCATCCGCACCAGGGGGACGAACGCCGCGGACGTGCGGATGGCGTCGGTGTTGGCGGTGCGGTAGGCCTGCGACACCGCGGCCACCCGGTCGCGCTCGCGGTCCTCGGCGGTGAAGGCCTTGATGGTCGCGATGCCGGCGAGGTTGGCGCTGAGGGTGCCCGAGAGGTCCGCAACGGCGACGCGCACCCGGTCGTAGAGCGGCTCGAGGCGGCGCTGGAAGACGAGCGAGCCGACCACGATGAGCGGGATCGGCAGGAAGGCCAGCACCAGGAGCTGGCCGGAGGCGACGGCGAACACGCCGCCGACGATGAGCACGTTGAGGGCGGTCTGCAGGATCGCCGGGGCCCCGATGTCGAGGAACCGCTCGAGCTGGTTGACGTCGTCGTTGAGCGTGGCCAGCGTCGAGCCGGCCGGTCGGCTCTCGTGCCACGAGAGGTCGAGGTGCTGGACGTGGTCGTAGGCCTCGACGCGGAGGTCGTGCTCGACGCCCTGGGCCAGCCCGCGCCACAGCACGTTGGCGACGTAGTCCGACAGGGACTCCACCACCCACACCACCACGTTGATGACGGCCAGCCAGCCGAGCTGGGCGTAGCGCGACTCCACCCCCAGGACGGCGCCCACGAAGGACCCGTCACCGCGGACCACGACGTCGACCGCGGCCCCGATGAGCAGCTCGGGCACGACGTCGGCCACCTTGTTGACGGTCGAGGCGACCACGGCCCCGACGAAGCGGCTGCGGTAGGCGCCGTAGCGGCGCCAGAGGGCGCGGAGGGGCTGGACGGCGTCGGGCGTCACGTCGGGCGTCGCGTCGGGCGTCGCGTCGGGGGTGGCGGGCTGTGGCACGCCGCACAGGTTAGGTGCGGGCCCGGCCTCGTCCGGAGGGGCGGGCGTCGTCGAGGTAGCCGAGCATCCGGTCGAAGAGCTGGGTCGCTCGCCGCAGGTCGCCCGAGGCGGCCGTCGGCTCGTCGTCCAGGACGGGTGCGTGGCGCGGTCCGGAGGTGCGCCACCCGGGCCGGTAGGCGTCGGCCAGCGACGCGGCGACGCGGCTCGCGGCCCGCACCACCTGCGGGTCGACCGACCAGATCGCCTCGAACGAGCGGCCCTCCGGCGCGCGCGAGTCCTGTCCCGGGAGCTCCACCGCCGCCAGGCAGGCGGGCAGGTCGGGCGCGTCGCAGATCACGAGCCACTCGCGGTTGAGCGGGGCGTGCTCGGGCAGCGCCACCTCCACCGGCGTGAGCGGCCGGACCGGCGTCGAGTGCGTGAAGTCGGCGAAGACCACGGTGTCGCAGGCGGTGCGCGCCAGCTCGCGCCAGCGGTCGTACGACGCCTCGAGGTAGGCCACGCGCTGGAACCCGCCGAACAGCAGGGGCTCCGCGGCGCGGGCGCAGCACTCGTCCTCGATCGCCCGGCTCATCGAGGACAGCGTGGCTCGGGAGAGGACCTGCGGGGCCAGTTCGGGCCGGCGGCGGCGCAGGTCGGCGAAGACCGACCCCGACGAGACCGGCTCGGCGACGACGCGCTGCACGGCCGCGTGCAGCGACAGGCCGCCGCGGCGGCGCTCGAGGACCTCCAGCACGGCGTCGACGTCGGACTCGGCGTAGCGCCGGTGACCGCCCGCGGCGCGGTCGGGCCGGGGGAACCCGTAGCGTGACTCCCAGCTGCGGAGCGTCGTGATGGGAACCCCCGTCCTGTGCGCGAGCTCTCCGATGGTGAGCGAGGCGCGGGACAAGGGCTGCAACCCGACCCCCCCTCCACGTTTCGCCTAGATTTAGTTGGCAGTGTTGCATAGGTTCATCAACGCGGGGACCGGAGCGACTCAGGGGGGACACATGACCTCGACCGACACCGACGCTGCCCTGGCGCGCCTGCTCGAGGCGGGGCGCAGCCGCGCCGCCGCCGTCGACCCGCACCACGCGAACCTGTGGACGGCCCTCGCCGCGGCCACCGAGGGCGGCAAGCGCTTCCGCCCCGGCCTCGTGGTGGCCGCGCACGACGCCCTGGGCGGCGCCCAGGCCAGCGCGGCGGCCGAGGTCGGCGCCGCCGTCGAGCTCCTCCACACCGCCTTCGTCATCCACGACGACGTCATCGACGGCGACCACCTGCGCCGCGGCCGCCTCAACGTCAGCGGGACCTTCCGCGCGCAGGCCCGCTCCGACGGCGCGGGACCCGACGAGGCCGCCGACTACGGGCTGACCGCCGCGATCCTCGCCGGTGACCTCGCCCTCGCCGCCGCCGTGCGGGCCGTCGCCACGTGCGGAGCCCCCGGCCCGGTCGTGCACCACCTGCTCGACCTCTTCGACGCCGCGCTGCACACGACCGCCTCCGGCGAGCTCGCCGACGTGCGCCTGTCCATGGACGTCGTCGAGGCCACGCTGCCGGAGAGCCTGGCGATGGAGGAGCAGAAGACCAGCGCCTACTCGTTCGCCCTCCCGCTGCAGGCCGGCGCCGTGCTCGCCGAGGCGGAGCCAGCGACGACGGCGCGGCTCGGGGAGGCCGGTCGCACCATGGGCATCGCGTTCCAGCTCGTCGACGACCTCATCGGGGTCTTCGGCGACCCGGACCGCTCCGGCAAGAGCTCGACCAGCGACCTCCGCACCCGCAAGCAGACCCCCCTCCTCGTCCACGCGCGGTCGACCGCGCAGTGGTCGGAGCTGAGGACCTACGTCGGCCGCGACCTCGACGCCGACGAGCTCGACCACGTGCGCGGGCTGCTGACGGCCTCCGGGTCGCGCCGCTTCGTCGAGGACCTCGCCGAGGAGCACCTCAAGGCGTCCCGCACGGTCCTCGACGAGCTCGGGATGAGCCTCGAGATGCTCGACGACGTCACCACGCGCCCCCCGGCGCTCGCCGGGAGCGGGGCAGCGGCATGAGCTTGTTCGTCGGCAGGGGCACCCCCCGCAGCCTCTACGACGTCGTCTCCGAGGCGAGCTCCGCGGTCGTCATCCGCGAGTACTCCAGCTCGTTCGGGCTCGCCTCGCGCCTGCTCGCCGAGCCGGTCCGCACCCAGGTCCGCAACGTCTACGCGCTGGTGCGGGTGGCCGACGAGATCGTCGACAACCCCGACCCGACGCTGGCGCGGGAGGCACGCGCCACCATGCTCGACTGGCTCGAGGACGACGTGCGGCACGCCCTGCGCACCGGCTACAGCGGCAACCTCGTCGTCCACGCCTTCGCCCGCACGGCGATCGCGGTCGGGATCGAGGACGACGTCGTGGCGCCGTTCTTCTCCTCGATGCGGACCGACCTCGACACGACCCGGCACACGCCGGAGAGCTTCGAGCGCTACGTCTACGGCTCGGCGGAGGTGGTGGGCCTGATGTGCCTGCGCGCCTTCCTCGCCGCACCCGACGCGCCGCCCGACCGGGGGCACCAGTACGACCGGCTGGCGCCCGGCGCCCGACGACTCGGGGCGGCCTTCCAGAAGCTCAACTTCGTGCGCGACCTGTCCGACGACCACGACGTGCTGCGCCGCGACTACTTCCCCGGCCTCGACGTCGAGGCCTTCTGCGACCGGGACCGCGACCTCATCCTCGACGACATCGACGCCGACCTGCGGGCCGCCGCGGCCGTCGTCCCCGACCTGCCGCCCAGCAGCCGCCGCGCGGTGCGGGCCGCGCACGCGACGTTCGCCGAGCTGGCCACGCGCCTGCGTGCCGCCTCCGCCGACGAGATCCGGCGGACCCGCGTCCGCGTCCCCACCGCCGTCAAGCTGCGCCTCGCAGTCGGCGCCATCCACGGAGGTCGGTCGTGACCCTGCGTCTTCCCGAGCGCATCACCCGGCGCGGTCCCGCGCTGCACCCCGCCGAGGACGGCTCGTCCGCGAGCGTGGTCGTCATCGGCGGCGGCATCGCCGGCCTCGCCACGGCGGCCCTGCTCGCCTCCCGCGGGCACAGCGTCGACCTGCTCGAGAAGAACGACGACCTGGGCGGGCGCGTCGGCAGCGTCGAGCGCGACGGGTTCCGCTTCGACACCGGCGCGTCGTGGTACCTCATGCCCGAGGTCTTCGAGCACTTCTTCGAGCTCCTCGGCACCTCGGCCGACGCCGAGCTGGACCTGCGGGTGCTCGACCCGAGCTACCGGGTGTTCTTCGAGGGGCACCCCGAGCCGATCGACCTGCGACCCGACCGCGAGCACAACCGGGCGCTCTTCGAGTCGCTGGAGCCGGGTGCCGGCGAGCGCTTCGACGCCTACCTCCGCTCGGCGGAGGACACCTACGACATGGCGCTGCGCCGCTTCCTCTACACCAACTTCGACTCGCCGTCGTCCTTCCTGCACCCCGACGTGGTGCGGCGCACGCCCCGGCTCGGCCGGCTGCTCACCCGGTCGCTCGAGAGCCACGTGGCCGCGTCGTTCTCCGACAACCGCCTGCGCCAGGTGCTCGGCTACCCCGCCGTCTTCCTCGGCTCCTCGCCCAGCCGGGCGCCGAGCATGTACCACCTGATGAGCCGGCTCGACCTGGGCGACCGCGTGCTCTACCCGCAGGGTGGCTTCACGCAGCTGATCGAGGTCATCGCCTCGCTCGCGCGCCGTCACGGTGCGCGCCTGCACACCGGCACGGCGGCGACCGGCATCGTCACCGCCGACCCCGCCGGCGGCGGGCGGCCCGGCGTCGCGGGCGTGGCCTACCGCGAGGAGCACGGCGGTGCGACCGGCACGTTCGCCGCGGACGTCGTGGTCGGTGCCGCCGACCTGCACCACCTCGAGACGGCCCTGCTGCCCGAGCCGCTGCAGACCCACCCGGAGCCGTCCTGGCGCGGCCGCTCCCCCGGTCCGGGGGCGGTGCTGGCCATGCTCGGCGTCGAGGGGCGACTGCCCGAGCTGCCGCACCACTCGCTGTTCTTCACCTCCGACTGGAGGCAGAACTTCGGCGACATCTTCGGCAAGGACGCCCGCGTCCCCGACCCGGCCTCGATCTACGTCTGCAAGCCCTCCGAGACCGACCCCTCCGTCGCGCCCGAGGGCTGCGAGAACCTCTTCGTGCTGGTGCCCGTGCCCGCCGACACCGCCATCGGTGCCGGTGGCGACGAGGGGGCCGGGTCCGAGCTGGTCGAGCGCACCGCGGACGCCGCCATCGACCAGGTCGCCGGCTGGGCCGGCATCCCGGACCTCCGCGACCGCATCCGGGTGCGCCACACCGTAGGCCCCGACGACTTCGCCACGCGCTACAACGCCTGGCGCGGCGGCGCCCTGGGCCTGGAGCACACCCTGCGGCAGAGCGCCTTCTTCCGGCCGGGCAACGTCTCGGGCAAGGTCGACGGCCTGCTCTACGCCGGCGCCAGCACGGTGCCGGGCGTGGGCCTGCCGATGTGCCTGATCAGCGCCGAGCTGGTGCTCAAGCGGCTGTCGGGCGACCGGTCCAGCCTGCCGGTGGGGCGATGACGCTGCCGCACTGGTCCTACGTCGCGATGCTGGTGTTCTGCCTCGTCGGCACCCTGCCGCTCGTGCCGGCGTTCCGCCTCCGGGTGCTGCGCCAGCCGCGCCGCCTCCTCCTGACCGTGCTCCTGGCCGGGACGCCGTTCCTGCTGTGGGACCTCTACGCCACCCACGCGGGCCACTGGTGGTTCGACGAGGAGCAGACCCTGCCGTGGCGGGTCGCCGGGCTGCCGCTGGAGGAGATCTCCTTCTTCGTCGTGATCCCGGTCGTGGCGGTGCTGACGCTGGAGGGGGTCCGCGCAGCCCGCCGGGGCGTACGGCCCGGGTCGGGCCGGCGCCGCGAGGAGGCCCGATGAGCTACACCGCCCTCGCGGCCCTCGGCGTCGTGGCCGCGATCGTCCTCGACCGCTGGGTCGCGCGCACCAGGATCACCTCGACCAGCGACTGGTGGTCGGCCTACGCCATCATCGTGTTCTTCCAGCTGCTCACCAACGGCTGGCTGACCGGGCGCGGCATCGTGCGCTACGACCCCGACACCATCCTCGGCAGCGAGGACGTGGTCCTGGTCGGGGACGGCCGGATCCTCTTCGCACCGGTGGAGGACCTGGCGTTCGGCTTCGCGCTCGTGCTCACCAGCTGCGTGGCCTGGACGTGGCTGGGCCGCCACCGTGCCGCGGACAGCACCGTCGACAGCGCCGTCGACAGGGCGACGTCGTGAGCGTCACGACGCGGATCCAGGCCTTCCAGGAGTCCATGCAGCCCACCGACGTGGGGGTCCCCGGGCCCACCTCGCTGGAGATGGCGCGGGGCTTCCGGTCCATCCGTGCCGATCCGCTGTCGTTCCTGGTGGCGGTGTCCGGGCGGTTCGGTGACCTCGTGTCCTTCCCGGTGCCGGGAGCCCCGGCGCTGCTGCTCAACAACCCCGCCGACGCCCGCCACGTCCTGCAGACCGCGGCCCGCAACTGGCGCAAGGAGACGGTGCAGTACGCCGCCCTGGCGCGGGTCACCGGTCCGGGCCTCCTCGCCTCGGCCGAGCCCAGCTGGATCGAGCACCGGCGGCTGGCGGCACCCGCCTTCCACCACCAGCGGCTCCTCGCGGTGAGCGCCCAGGTGCGCGCCGCCGCCCGCGACGCCGTCGGCGCGACGCTCGACCGGTCCGCCCCCGCGCAAGGCCGCACCGTCGACGTCGCGGCCCTGACGCACACCATCGGGCTCGACGCGGTCGGCCGCGCGCTCTTCTCCACCGACCTGTCGGGACAGGCGCAGGCGCTGCTGGACGCCACGAGCGACGCCGCCGAGCTCGTCGTGCGCCTCGGCCGCTCCGTCCTCCCGACGGCCGCCTGGACGCCCACCCGCACCAACCTGCGGCTGCGCTCGGCCCGGCGTCGCCTCGACTCCGGTGCCGCCGAGATCATCGCCCAGCGGCGCGCACGGGGCGCGACCTCGACCCACGGCGACGACCTCCTCGGCCTGCTCCTCGACAGCGGCATGACCGACGGCGAGGTGCGCGACGAGCTCGTCACGATGGTCGTCGCCGGGCACGAGACGGTGGCCGCGGGGCTGGCCTGGACGCTCATGCTGCTCGCCGAGCACCCCGAGGCCCAGGACCGGCTGCGCGCCGAGCTGGCCGACCACCCCGGACCCGTGACGCTGCTCGACCACCGCGACCAGCTGCCCTGGACCCGGGCCGTGATCGACGAGGCCCTCCGCCTCTTCCCGCCCGCCTGGGCGCTCTCGCGCCGCTCGGACGCCGCCGACGTCATCGGCGGGCGTGAGGTGCCGCCCGGGACGCTGGTCATCATCAGCCCGTGGTTGATGCACCGCCGCGAGGACCCGTGGACCGAGCCGCTGGCGTTCCGGCCGGAGCGGTTCCTCGACAGCGGGGCCGGACGATCGGCCTACCTGCCCTTCGGGCTCGGCCCGCGACTGTGCATCGGCCGCGAGTTCGCCCTCGGCGAGATGGTCGTGGTGCTGGCCGAGCTGCTGCGCGAGCACCGCGTCACCGTGCCCGCCGGCTGGGTCAGGCCGCGCGCGGAGGCCAAGGTCGCCGTGCACCCCCGCGGGGGGATGCCTCTCGTCGTGACCCGCACGGGAGGCGGCCCGGCATGACCGAGGTCGTGATCGTCCTGCTCCTGCTGGCCGCCGCGGCGTGGGCCCAGTGGCTGGTCGCCGACCTCCGGACGCTCCCTGCACCCGGGACTCGTCCCGCACCGGCTCCCGGTGCGGGACACCGGCGGGTGTCGGTCGTGGTGCCGGCGCGCGACGAGGAGCAGACCCTCCCCGACCTCCTCGCCTCGCTGGCGACGCTCACCGTGCCGGTCGCCGAGGTGGTCGTGGTCGACGACGCCTCGGCCGACCGCACCGCTGACGTCGCCGCCGGGGCCGGTGCGCGCGTCGTACCCGCCGGCACGCCTCCGCCCGGCTGGACCGGGAAGGCGTGGGCCTGCCACCGCGGCGCCGAGGAGGCGTCGGGCGACCTGCTCCTGTTCCTCGACGCCGACACCGTGCTCGCGCCCCACGCCCTCGAGTCCCTCCTGGTCGAGCATCGCCGGCGCGGCGGACTGGTGTCGGTGCAGCCGTTCCACGCCGTCCGCCGGCCCTACGAGCAGCTGTCGGCCTACTTCAACCTGGTGGCGGTGATGGCGAGCTCCGCCTTCACCCGGCACCCCCGGCGAGCGATGGCCTTCGGCCCGTGCCTGCTCACCGCCCGCGACGACCTGGCCCACGCCGGCGGGCACGCGGCGGTCCGCGGCGAGGTCCTCGACGACGCGTCGCTGGCCGCCGCCTACCACCGGGCCGGCCTGCCGGTGTGGTGCGCGGTCGGCGGCGACGCGCTGCGGATGCGCAGCTATCCCGGCGGGCTCGGTCAGCTCGTGGCCGGGTGGACCAAGAACATCGCGTCCGGGGCGTCGGCCGCCTCACCGTCCGCCACGCTGGGCACGGTGCTGTGGATCAGCGCCCACCACGCCGTGGCGGTCGGAGCGGTGAGCTCGCTCCTCGAGCTCGTGACCGGGCTCGGTGATGGCCTCAGCACCGGCCACCCGCTGCTGTGGGCCGTCGCCTGGCTGGGCACGTCGTGGCAGGTGCGCCACGTCCTGCGGCAGGTGGGGGCGTTCCGCTGGTGGACGTGGGCGCTGTTCCCGCTGCCGCTGCTCGCGTTCGACCTCGTCTTCGCGCGCTCCGCCGCGCTCACCGTCGTACGCCGCTCCGTGCCCTGGCGCGGGCGCGAGGTCGACCTGCGCGGGCGCGGGTCGGCCAGGGAGGTGGTGTGATGCTGCGCTACGTCATGCCGCAGACGCTCACCGTCGTCGTCGACGTCCTCGCGTGGGGCTTCTTCCACGCCGCCACCGGCTACGCCGCGCACCGGGTCCCCGCCGCGTGGCTCGACCGCGACCGCTGGGCGCTGCGGCCGCGACGCTTCGAGGCGGGCGGGACGTGGTACCGGCGGCGGCTGCGCATCCACCGCTGGAAAGACCGGCTCCCCGAGGCCGGCGCGCTGTTCCAGGGCGGCGTCAGCAAGCGCCAGCTGCCGGCCCACGACCTCGACGGCCTGCTGCTGTTCGTCCGCGAGACCCGGCGCGCCGAGCTGGCCCACTGGTGGGCCCTGTCGTGCGGTCCGCTCTTCGTGCTGTGGAACCCGCCCCTCGCGGCAGGCCTGCTGGTCGCCTACGGCGTGCTGGTCAACCTTCCGTTCATCGCCATCCAGCGCTACAACCGCTTCCGTACGCAGTCGCTGATCGAGCGGCTGTCCCGACGCCGGAGCCCGCATGAGCAGTGAAGCCGCCGAACGCCAGGCAACCCCCCGCGCCCGGGTCCGTCCCGACGAGGGGACCGGGTCGCGCCACGGGCCGATCGCGCAGCTCCTCATCGCCTGGTCCCCCCTCAGCGCGATCCTCGCCGCCTACTGGCTCGCCCAGTGGATCACCGCCCCGCTCGGCACCGGCGACGGCGCGTCCACCAACCGGCTCGGCGCCGGCCTGCACGTCCTGGGTCCGGCGCACGGCGACGAGCGCGTCTTCGGCACGGTCCCCAGCAGCTGGCTTCAGCAGCGCCTCACCGACGGGGGCACGCACTGGTACGACGCGGTGGCGGCCCTCGTCTACGTCACCCACTTCGTCACCATCCCGCTGCTGACGGCCGTGGTGTGGTTCCGGCTGCGCGACCGGTTCCGCGACTGGCTCACCGCCGTGCTGGCCATGTCGCTCATCGGGATCGCGGGCTACCTCCTCTACCCCGCCGCGCCGCCCTGGCTGGCCTCGCAGCGGGGCGCCATCGAGTCCGTGGACCGCATCTCCCACGTGGGGTGGGAGCACCTCGGGCTGGGTGGGATCGGGTCCCTGGTGGAGCTCGGCCAGTCCGGCAGCAACCCGGTCGCCGCCATGCCGTCGCTGCACGCCGGTGCCGCCCTGCTGACCGCGCTGTTCCTCTGGCCCTCCGTCGGCCGGATCGCCCGGGCCGCCCTGCTGACCTACGCCGTGGCGATGGCCCTGACCCTCGTCTACACCGGCGAGCACTACGTCGTCGACGTCGCGGCGGGCTGGCTCGTCGCCGCCCTCGGCGCCGCCGCCCCACGGGCGGGCCGCGCGCTGCTGGGCACGCATGCGCGGGTTCCCCACGGGTACCCCTCCTCACCCGGGCCGGGCGACGCATGACCGGCCCCGACGCGCGGACGGAGGGCCTGGTGACCGCCGGAGTCGCTCCTGAGCCGGCCGCCGGGCGTTCTCCCGTCCGGGGCCTGGTCGCCGCGTCGCACCCTGCGCCGGCGCTGGCCGTCACCGTCCTGGCGGGGCTCCTCGCCGCGGCGCAGGGCCTCAGCCCCGGCCGCGCCGCGCTCGTCGTGGCGGCGGTGCTGGCCGGACAGCTGTCCATCGGCTGGAGCAACGACCTCGTCGACCTGTCCCGTGACCGCCGGGCGGGACGCCTCGACAAGCCGCTGGTCACCGGCGCGGGGTCGGGGCGCGTCGTACGCCTGGCGTGCGCGGGCGCGGTCGTGGCCTGCGTCGGGCTGTCCCTGGCGCTCGGGACCGTCGCCGGGCTGCTGCACCTGGGCTGCGTCGCGTCGGCGTGGGCCTACAACCTCGGCCTCAAGGCCACCGTCTGGTCGTGGGTGCCCTACGCCCTGTCCTTCGGGGGGCTGACGGCCGTGGTGACCTGGGCCGACGGCGAGGCGCCGCCGTGGTGGTGGCCCGTCGGCGCGGCGCTGCTCGGCGTGGGCGCCCACCTGCTCAACGTCCTGCCCGACCTCGACGACGACGCCGCCACCGGCGTCCGCGGCCTGCCGCACCGGCTCGGCCCCCGTCGGATCGCGCCGGTGGCCGGCGCCGTCCTCGTCGCCGCATCCGCGGTGGTGCTCGTGGGTGCCGCACCGCCCACCGTCGTCGCCGTGGCGGCGGCCGCGTGCGTCCTGGTCCTCGCGGTCGTCGTGGTCCGCGGCTCGGGTCGGCTGCCCTTCCTGGCCGCCATCGCCATCGCCCTCGCCGACGCGGCGCTCCTGGTGGTGGCGCGATGACGACCCCGCAGGTGGAGGAGCACTGGGACGTCGTCGTGGTCGGGGCCGGCCCGGCGGGCGCCGCCGCGGCGCTGGGCGCGCTGACCGCCGACCCGGCACTGCGCGTCCTGCTCCTCGACCGCAGCGACTTCCCGCGCGACAAGTCCTGCGGCGACGGCATCGCGCCGCACGTCCTCGACTCCCTGGCGGAGGTCGGCGCCGGCGACGTCATCGACGACTGGGCGCCGCTGCGCGACCTCGAGATGTCCCACGGCCACGTGTCCGTGTCGGGCGCGATGCGGCGCGAGGTCCACGTGGTGCCCCGCGAGGTCTTCGACGCCCGCCTGGTCGAGCGGGCCGTCGCGGCCGGCGCGGTCCTGCGCCGGCACCGCGCCACCTCGGTCAGCACCCCGGGGGTCCCGGTCGTCTCCGGGGAGATCGGCGCCGAGGTGGTCGTCGGGGCCGACGGCGCCCACTCCCTGGTCCGCGAGGCGCTGCTGGGCAGGCGTCGCGACCCCCGCGCCATCGCGATCCGCGGCTACGCCCCCACCACGCCGGAGATGCGCGGTCGGCAGCTCATCCGCTACGGCCACCGCCGGCAGCCGTCGTACGCCTGGGCCTTCGACCGCGGCGACGGCCTGGCCAACGTCGGCTACGGCGAGCTGCTGCCGGACGACCGGTCCGGGGCCGCTCCCCCGAGCCGGGCGCTGCTGCTCGAGCAGCTCGAGGAGCTCGTCCCCGGCGCGGCCGCCACCGGCTCCGGCTGGCGCGGGCACCACCTGCCGCTCAGCAGCTGGCGGTGGGACCAGCCCGACGGGCGCGTCCTCCTGGTCGGTGACGCGGCCGGACTGGTCAACCCGATGACGGGCGAGGGCATCTACTACGCCGTCGCCACCGGCATCGCCGCGGGCCGCAACGCGGCCGGGGCGATCAGGAGCGGGCGGGCCGACGACGCCGGTGCCCGGCACCGCCGGGTCGTGCGCTCGCTGCTGGGCCGACACCTGCGTCACACCTTCGTGGCGTCCCGGCTGGCCCGCGCGCCCCGGCTCGTCGACGCCGGGATCGAGGCGGCCGGCCGCGACCGCCACGTCTTCGACACCCTCGTGGAGCTCGGGCTCGGTGGCGGCCGCATCGACGCCCGCCTCGCCACCGGCCTGCTCCGCTCCCTCGCCCGACCGTCCCGCCCCTCCCCCGAGCTCGACACCGACCCCCAGGAAGTCCGAGGTGGCTGACATGAGGATCCTCACTGTCCGCAGCGCCCTCCCGCCCTACGCGCACCCCCAGGCCGAGATCACCGAAGCGTTCTCGCACGTGATCTCCGAGCGCAGCCTCGACCACGCCCTGCTGCGGCGCTTCCACGCCAACGCCGGCGTCGAGCGGCGGCACACGGTGCTGCCCCTCGAGGACTACGCCGGCCTGCGCGACTTCGGGCACGCCAACGACCTGTTCATCGAGCACGCCGTCGAGCTGGGCTCGCGGGCGCTCGCCGACGCCCTGAAGGCCGCGGACCTCACCCCCTCCGACGTGGACCTCGTCGTCACCGCCACCGTCACCGGTCTGGCCGTGCCGTCGCTCGACGCGCGGATCGCGGCGCAGCTCGGCATGCGCGAGGACGTGCGCCGCATGCCGCTGGTGGGTCTGGGCTGCGTGGCCGGCGCGGCGGGCGTCGCCCGGCTGCACGACTACCTCCTCGGCCACCCCGACCACACCGCGGTCCTCGTGGCCGTCGAGCTGTGCTCGCTGACCCTGCAGCGCGACGACGTCTCGGTGCCCAACCTGGTGGCCAGCGGTCTCTTCGGCGACGGCGCCGCGGCCGTGGTCGCCACGGGGCCGGCCAGCGGGAGGGCCCACGAGAGCGGCTCGGGCGGGCGGGTGCAGGTCCTCGACTCCCGCAGCCGGCTCTACCCCGACAGCGAGCGCACGATGGGCTTCGACGTGGCCGCGAGCGGCCTGCGGATCGTGCTCGACGCGGAGGTGCCCAGCCTCGTCGAGCGCTACGTCCGCGCCGACGTGGACGCCTTCCTCGCCGACCACGGCCTCACCCGCGACGACATCGGGTTCTGGGTGTGCCACCCGGGCGGGCCCAAGGTCATCGAGGCGCTGCAGACGGCGCTCGAGGTGCCGCGTGAGGCCGTGCAGCTGACCTGGGAGTCCCTGGCCCGCGTCGGCAACCTGTCGTCGGTCTCGGTGCTGCACGTCCTGGAGGACACGCTCGCGCAGCGCCCACCGGAGCCCGGCAGCCACGGCGTCCTCCTCGCCATGGGCCCCGGCTTCTGCTCCGAGATCGTGCTGCTGAGGGCCGACGCGTGACCACCCTGCTCGCCTTCACCGTCCTGGTCGCCCTCGTCGGCCTCGAGCGGATCGCCGAGCTCGTCGTGTCCACCCGCAACGCCGCCTGGAGCCGCGAGCGCGGCGGCGTGGAGACCGGCCTGGGCCACTTCCCCTTCATGGTGGTGCTGCACATCGGGCTGCTCGTCGGCGCGCTCGTCGAGGCGTGGGTACGACGCCCCGACGTCCCATCGCTGCTCGCCTGGTCGATGCTCGCCCTGGTCCTCGCCTCCCAGGCCCTGCGGTGGTGGTGCATCGCCACCCTGGGGCGGCGCTGGAACACCCGGGTCATCGTCGTCCCGGGGCTCGCGCCGGTGCGGTCGGGGCCCTACCGCTTCCTCAGCCACCCCAACTACGTCGCCGTGGTCGTCGAGGGCGTCGCGCTCCCGCTGGTGCACGCCGCGTGGATCACGGCCGTCGTCTTCACCGTCCTCAACGCCGGGCTGCTCGCCGTACGCATCCGCGCGGAGGACGCCGCCCTCGCCACGCTCCCCCGCACCACGCTGCCCCCCACGACGGAGACCGCCGGTGCATGACGTGGTGGTCGCAGGTGGCGGCCCGGTCGGGATGGCGGCGGCGCTGCACGCCCACCGTGCCGGGCTCGACGTCGTCGTGCACGAGCCGCGCACCGGTCCCATCGACAAGGCGTGCGGCGAGGGCCTGATGCCGGGCGCCGTCGCCGAGCTGGCCGACCTCGGGGTGCACCCGCACGGGCGGCCCATCTCCGGAATCCACTACCTCGACGGGACCGGTCCCGGGGCCACCGCCCGCTTCACCGCCGGCCCCGGCCGCGGCGTACGGCGCACGGTCCTGCACGACGCGCTCGCCGCGGAGGTCGCGGCACGCGGCATCGAGGTGCACCCCCACCCCGTCCAGTCCGTCGAGGACGCGGGCGACCACCTCCTCGTGGACGGGCGTCCCACCCGCTACCTCGTCGCCGCCGACGGCCTCCACTCGCCGGTGCGCCGGCTGGTCGGCCTCGACGCCACCGCGCCGGGACGCCGCCGCTTCGGGCTGCGCTGCCACGTCCGGCAGGCGCCCTGGACCCCCTACGTCGAGGTCCACTGGTCCCACCGCGCGGAGGCCTACGTCACGCCCGTGGACGACCACCTCGTCGGCGTGGCCGTCCTCGGTGACGCCGGCGCCCGGTTCGAGGACCTGCTGTCCGACTTCCCGCTGCTGCAGGAGCGCCTCACCGGTCCCAGCACGCGCGTCATGGGCGCCGGTCCCCTGCGCCAGCGGGTGAGCGCGAGGTCGCGCGGGCGCGTGCTGCTGGTCGGCGACGCGGCGGGCTACGTCGACGCACTCACCGGCGAGGGCATCGCGCTCGGCCTCGGCCAGGCGCGGGCCGCGGTGGCGTGCGTGGCGGCCGGACGCCCCGACCGCTACGACCCGTGGGCGCGCCGGCTCGGGAGGCGCCACGAGCTGCTCACCCACCTGCTGCTCCGGGCCACCGCCCACCCACCCGTCCGCCGTCGGCTCGTGCCCGCGGCGACCCGGCTGCCCTGGCTCTTCGGGGCCGCCGTCAACCAGCTCGCCCGACCCGTGGGGAGGCCCGCATGACCGACACCGTCCAGCGCACGCCCGAGCTCGTCGTCCTCCTCGACGAGGACGGCGGCGCCGTCGGCACCGCCGACAAGTCGCAGGTCCACCACGCCGGCACACCGCTCCACCTGGCATTCAGCTGCTACCTGTTCGACGAGGCCGGCAACGTCCTCGTCACCCAGCGCGCCCTCGCCAAGCGGACCTTCCCCGGCGTGTGGACCAACAGCTGCTGCGGGCACCCCGCCCCCGGCGAGTCCCTGCCCGACGCCGTACGCCGCCGGGTGCAGCAGGAGCTCGGCACGGGCGTGCGCGACCTCACGCTCGTGCTGCCCCGCTTCCGCTACACGGCCGAGCAGGAGGGGGTCGTGGAGAACGAGATGTGCCCCGTCTTCGTGGCCGTCGTCGACGGACCGGTCACCCGTGACCCCGACGAGGTCGAGGCGACGACGTGGGAGCCGTGGCCGGAGTTCCGCGCCGCCGTCCTCGACGGCAGCCGGACGGTCTCCGCGTGGTGCCGCGAGCAGGTCCGGCAGCTGCCGGAGGACCCCCTCGGCGCTCCGGCGGCACCCACGTCCGACCTCCCCGCCGCCGCCCGGGGCTGAAGCCGGGCGGTTCGGCTGCGCCGCCTTGGTGGGTGTGAAACGCTGGGGCCGGTGCCTGGAGACGACGGGTTGCCCAGCACTCGCGTTGAGGACGGTCCGTTGCCCGAGGTCGGTGCCGCGTCCCCCGACGCACCCCAGCCGCAGGAACGCGCCTCCTCGGCCTCGTCGTTGATGCTGGGGCCCGAGAGCGACCGCGTGGCGTGGCGGCTGGCCGTGGACGCCGCCGGCGTCGGCGCGTTCGTATGGGACCTCGTCACCGGCGAGCTCCGGTGGGACGGGCGCCTGCTCGAGCTCTTCGGCCTCGACGAGGAGTCCTTCGGCGGGACCATCGAGACGTTCAACCGCTGCGTCCACCCCGACGACCTGCCCCGCGTGAGCGCCGCCCTCACGCGCGCGATCGAGTCGTGCGGGGACTACGACGCCGAGTACCGCGTCGTCCTCCCCAGCGGCTGCGTGCGCTGGCTGGAGGCGAGGGGCCGGGCGCTCCCCGACCCCGCCGGTGGCCCCGAGGGTCCCGCCGCCCTGCTCGTGGGCGCCGCCTACGACACCACCGAGGTCCGCGACGGCGAGGCCCGCGTCGGCCGTGTGCTCGAGTCGATGTCGTCGGCCTTCCTCCAGCTCGACGTGGACTGGCGCTTCACCTACGTCAACACCGAGGCGGAGCGGCTGCTCGGCTCGCCCCGCACGGACCTGCTCGGCGAGAGCCTCTGGGAGACGTTCCCCGCGGCCCTCGGCAGCGAGTTCGAGGAGCGCTACCGCGGCGCCGTCGCATCCGGCCGACCGGTCTCCTTCGAGGCGTTCTACCCGCCGCCGCTCGACGCGTGGTACGAGGTGCGCGCCTGGCCCTCGCCCGAGGGGCTGGCCGTCTACTTCGTCGACATCACCGCCCGCCGCGAGGCCCAGGAGGCCCTGGACCGCGCGGCCCGCCGCCTGGCGCTGCTGGCGTCGGTGTCGGAGGCGCTGACGAGCACCCTCGACCCGGCGGAGGGGGTCAGCAGGCTGGCCGAGCACCTCGTCCCCGAGCTGGCGGACTGGTGCCTCGTCACCCTCGTCGAGGACCCGCACACCTCCGACTGGCGACGCGGCCTGCGCGACGTCGGCTGGGCGCACGCCGACCCCGCCGCGGCCGAGGCCGTGCGCGAGTACGCCTCGCTCCGGCTCGGCGCGATGACCGACGAGTCCTACCTCGCCCGGGCGATCCGGGAGACCACGCCGGTGCTGATGGAGTCGGACGCCGCCGCCCTCGTGGCGGCCGTGCTCGTCCCCGGTCGCGCGCGCGACCGGCTGGCCGAGCTCGCTCCCGTGTCGGCCGTGGTGGTGCCGCTGCGGGCGCGCGGTCGTACGGTCGGCGTGGTCACCGTCTTCCGCGGCGCCGCACGCCGCCGGTTCGGGCGCGACGACGTCGTCCTGCTGCAGGACATCGGGTCGCGCGCCGCGCTCGCCCTCGACAACGCCCGGCTCTACGCCGGGCAGCGCGACGTGGCCGAGGCGCTGCAGCGCAGCATGCTCACGGACCCGCCGCAGCCCGAGCACCTGCAGATCGTGGCGCGCTACGCCCCGGCCGGCGAGGTGGCCCGGATCGGAGGCGACTGGTACGACGCGTTCCTGCAGCCGGCCTCGACCGGGGTGCCGGACGTGGTCGTGGTGGTCGGCGACGTGGCCGGGCACGACGTCGAGGCGGCGGCCGCGATGGGCCAGGTGCGGGGGCTGCTGCGCGGCATCGCCGTGCACAGCGGTGACGCGCCGGCCGCGATCCTGTCGGGCGTGGACTCCGTGATGGAGTCCCTGCAGCTCGGCGCGACGGCCACCGCGGTCGTGGCGCGCCTCGAGCACGCCGCGCCGGGCGAGGGCCCGGACGACGACGTCCTGACGGTCCGCTGGGCGCACGCCGGCCACCCGCCCGCCCTGCTCCTGCACGGCGACGGCAGCGTGTCCCGCCTCGCCGACGAGCGCGACAACGACCTGCTCCTCGGCCTGGACCCGGCCACCTCACGCGTCGAGCGCGTCACGACGCTCGAGCGCGGGGCGACGCTGGTGTTCTACACCGACGGGCTCGTCGAGCGGCGTGACCGCGACATCGACGTGGGCATCGAGCTCCTCGCGGAGCTGTTGCGCGACACCGCCTCCGACGGGCTGCCTGCCGACGACCTCTGCGACCGGCTGCTGGTCGGCATGATCGACGACCGGCCCGAGGACGACGTGGCGCTGCTCGTGGTCAGGCGCGTCGCTCAGGTGTTGTAGCGCAGCAGGGAGATGACCCCGAAGATCACCGCGATGAGCACGAGGAGGCCGAGCACCGCCAGCAGCGGCGTCACCTTGGGCCGCGGCCCCGGTGCGTTGAGGGGCTGGTTGGTGGTCGGGCGCTCGCGATCGTCCATGCCGCGTCGTACCCCTCAGGGCCACGCGCATGCGATCCCCGGCGACCGGTGGAGCGGCCGGCACCGACCGGTGTAGGTTTCCCTGCCTCGGGCGTCTAGCACCCGGGTCCACCTTGACTCGTTCGAACAGGTGTTCGAAGATGGACGCATGCCGTCCAGCCGCTCCGTCGTCGCGCTCGACCCGGCGCGGTCGGTGGTCGAGCAGCTGCGCGAGCGGGTGGCGGCCATGGAGCACAAGCCCGCCGCGCAGCCCGTCGCGACCCTGCCCGGTCTCGCCTCGCTGGTCCCCCTGCACGCCGGTGCGACCTACGCGGTCGACTCCGCGTCCCTGGCGCTCGCGCTCGCCGCCGGCGCCTCGCAGGCCGGGGAGTGGGTCGGCTTCGCCGGCTGCGCCGACTTCGGGGTCGAGGCGGCGGCCGAGCTCGGCATCGAGCTCTCCCGCACCGTGCTCGTGCCCGACCCGGGTGAGCACTGGCTGGAGGTCACCGCGGCGCTGGTCGACGTGCTGCGGGTCGTGGTGCTGCGGCCCCCGGCCTCGGTGGACGAGCGGACCGCGTCGGTCCTCGACTCGCGCCTGCGCACCCGCTCGGCGGTGCTCGTGGTGCACGGCCAGTGGCCCCGCGCCGACGCCCGGGTCAGCGTCGAGGAGTCGGTGTGGACCGGGCCCGGGTCCGGCGCCGGCCAGCTGCAGGAGCGCCGCGCTCGCGTCGTCGTGCGCCGGGGGGCACGGCCGCCTCAGCGCGCCGAGCTCACCTGGCCCGGCGTGCACCGCGTCGACCAGCCGGTCCGCGGCCTCCGGACCACGTCCGGCTCCGACGACGTCAGGGTGCGGGTCGGGTGAGGACGATGGTCGTGTGGTGCCCCGACTGGTCCGTGGTCGCGGCCCTCGACGAGGCGGAGCGGTCACCGCGCTCCCCCGCCGCGGTGCTGTCCGCCAACGTCGTCGAGGTCTGCAACGGTCCCGCCAGGGCCGAGGGCGTGCGCCGGGGGCAGCGCCGCCGCGACGCGCAGGCCCGCTGCCCCGAGCTCCTGCTGCTGCCCGCCAACCCCGACCGCGACGCCCGGGCGTTCGAGCCCGTGCTGGCCACGGTCGAGGACCTGCGGCCCGGGGTGGCCGCGCTGCGGCCCGGCCTGCTCGCCGTGCGCGCCCCCGGCAGCTGGTACGGCAGCGAGGCCGAGGCCGCCGCGACCGTCTGCCAGGCCCTGGTCGAGGCCGGCGTGTGGGACGTCCGCGTCGGGATCGCCGACGACCTGTTCACCGCCGAGCAGGCCGCACGCACCGCCGACGTGCAGTCCTGGGAGGTCGTCGTGGCCGGAGGGTCGGCGGCCTTCCTGCGCCGGCTGCCGGTGCAGGTCCTCCAGGACGACGGCCCCCAGGGACGCGAGCTGGTCAGCCTGCTGCAGCGGCTCGGCCTCCGCTCCCTGGGCGACCTCGCCGACCTGCCCGGCGACGCCGTCGAGCACCGCCTGGGCACCTACGGCGCCACCGTCCGGCGTCGGGCCCGCGGCGACGACCCGGCCCTGTTCTCGGCCCGCACGCCGCCACCCGAGCTCGACGCCGAGGTCGCGTTCGAGCCGCCGCTCGACTCGGTCGAGGCGATCACCTTCAGCGTGCGCACCACGGCCGAGCGGTTCGTCTCGCAGCTGGCGCACCACCAGCTGGTCGCCACGGGCGTGCGTGTGGAGGCGGAGTCCGATGGCGCCGTCTGCTCGTCGCGCACCTGGCTCCACCCTCGCCACTTCGGCGCCCGCGACCTCGTCGACCGGGTCCACTGGCAGCTGCAGTCCTCGACCGTCGGGGGTTCGCTGCGCGCCCGCAAGGACTCCGGCGGGGTGCGCGCTCCCATCGACCGGGTGCGGTTCGTGCCCGACGTCGTCGAGCCGGCCGCCGCCCACGGCGAGGCCCTGTGGGGAGCCGCCTCCGACGACCTCGTCGAGCGCGGGGTGGCGCGGGTCCAGGGGATGGTCGGCTTCGACGCCGTACGACGCCCCGTGCTGCAGGGCGGCCGCAGTCCCGCCGCCCGCCAGGCGCTGGTGCCGTGGGGCGAGCGCGCGGTCGACCTGCGCCCGGTCGACCGGCCCTGGCCCGGCCGGGTGCCGGGGCCGGCGCCGGTGCGGGTCTTCGCGACGCCGCCCGCGGCGGAGGTCGTCGATGACGCCGGACGCGACGTCTTCGTCACCGACCGCGGCGTCGTCACCGGGGAGCCGCGCCGGTTCCGGGTGGGCGGCGGGGTGCTGCCCTGGCAGCCGGTGACGGCGTGGGCCGGGCCGTGGCCGACCGACGAGGGCTGGTGGTCGGGAGGGGCAGGTCTCACGTCCCGGTTCCAGGTCGTGGGCGCCGATGGGCGGGCCTGGCTGCTGGTGCGCGCGCCCGAGGGCTGGTCGCTGGAGGCCGGCTATGACTGAGCCGCTGGGGCAGGGACGGCGCTGATGGGGTGGAACAACCCCGCCATGCGCTGGAAGGAGCTCGAGCGCCGGCTCAGCGGGCTGCCCGGTGCCGACGACGCGCCGGTGTCACGGCGCAAGCGGGCTCCCGGCACGCCACCGTCCATCGACCGCCCCGTCGAGGCGACGCCCTACGCCGAGCTCCACTGCCACAGCCACTTCAGCTTCCTCGACGGCGCCAGCTCCCCGGCCGAGCTGGTGGAGGAGGCCGTGCGCCTCGGGCTGCGGGGGCTCGCGGTCACCGACCACGACGGCTTCTACGGCGCGCCGATGCTGGCCGAGGCGGCGGCGGCCTACGACCTGCCCACCGTCTTCGGCGCCGAGCTGTCGCTCGGCCTCACCGGCCCCCAGAACGGGGTGCCCGACCCCGAGGGCAGCCACCTGCTGGTGCTCGCCCGAGGGGTCGAGGGCTACCACCGGCTCGCCGCAGCGATGACCGACGCCCACCTCCGCGGTGACGAGAAGGGGCGGCCGGTCTACGACCTCGACGAGCTGGGCGAGCGGGGACGCGGGCACTGGGTGGTGCTGACGGGCTGCCGCAAGGGCGCGGTCCAGCAGGCGCTGGCGCGCGGGGGCGAGGCGGCTGCCGCGGAGGAGCTCGACCGGCTGACGGCGCGGTTCGGGCTCGAGCACGTCCTCGTCGAGCTGTCACCGCGCCCGGGCGCCGACGCCACCAACGCGGCACTCGCGCGGCTGGCCGCGGTCCACGGCCTCGACGTCGTCGCGGCCGGCAACGTCCACCACGCCACGCCCCGGGGGCACCGGCTGGCGTCGGCCATGGCGGCCGTCCGTGCGCGCCGCAGCCTCGCCGACCTCGACGGCTGGATGGACCTGTCCGGCTCGGCCCACCTGCGCAGCGGCGCCGAGACGGCCGCCGCGCTGGCGGCGTACCCGACCGCCGTCGCCCGCAGCGTCTCGCTCGCCGAGGAGCTCGCCTTCGACCTCCGCAAGGCGTCCCCCGCGCTGCCCAAGCGCCAGATCCCCCCGGGCCAGACCGCAGACTCGTGGCTGCGCACCCTCGCCGAGCGGGGCTTCGCCGAGCGCTACTCCGGCGTCCCCCACGAGGCCGAGGCGCGCGAGCGGCTCGAGCACGAGCTGCGAATCATCGCCGAGAAGGACTTCGCCGGCTACTTCGTCATCGTCCACGACATCGTCGCCTTCGCGCGGGGGCGCGGCATCCTCTGCCAGGGCCGGGGCTCCGCCGCGGCGTCCGCGGTCTGCTACGCCCTCGGCATCACCGCCGTCGACGCCGTCTTCTACCGGCTCCCCTTCGAGCGCTTCATCTCCGCCCACCGCGACGAGGAGCCCGACATCGACGTCGACTTCGACTCCGACCGGCGCGAGGAGGTCATCCAGTGGGTCTACGACACCTACGGGCGGCGCAACGCGGCGCAGGTCGCCAACGTCATCGGCTACCGGCCGCGGATGGCGGTGCGCGACGCCGCGAAGGCGCTCGGCTACTCCCCCGGGCAGCAGGACGCCTGGTCCAAGCAGATCGACGGCTGGACGTCGGTGGTGGCCGGCGACATGGGCGACGCGACCGCGCACGACGTCCCGCCGGCGGTCGTCGCCCTCGCCGAGGAGATGCTGGGCGCGCCCCGCCACCTCGGCATCCACTCCGGCGGGATGGTGCTCACCGAGCGGCCCATCGGCGAGGTGTGCCCGATCGAGCGGGCCCGGATGGACCGGCGCACCGTGCTGCAGTGGGACAAGGACGCCTGCGAGTCGATGGGACTGGTCAAGTTCGACCTGCTGGGCCTCGGCATGCTCGGCGCCCTCGACCACATGATGCGGCTGGTCGCCGACCACCTCGGCGAGCGGTGGGACCTCGCGACGATGCCCAAGGAGGAGCCGGCGGTCTACGACATGCTCTGCCGCGCCGACTCCATCGGGGTGTTCCAGGTGGAGAGCCGGGCCCAGATCGGGACGCTGCCGCGGTTGCGGCCGCGGGAGTTCTACGACCTGGCGATCGAGATCGCGCTGATCCGGCCGGGTCCGATCCAGGGCGGCGCGGTGCACCCCTACGTCCGCCGGGCGACCGGCCAGGAGCCGGTCACCTACGACCACCCCGAGCTGGTGCCGGTGCTCGAGCGCACCAGGGGGGTGCCGCTGTTCCAGGAGCAGCTGATGGCCATGGCGGTGACCCTCGGCGACTGCAGCCGCGACGACGCCGACCTGCTGCGCCGCGCGATGGGGTCCAAGCGCGGAGTCGAGCGCATCGAGTCGGTCAAGCAGAAGCTCTACGCCGGGATGGAGCGACGCGGCATCACCGGCGAGCTGGCCGACTCGATCTACGTGAAGATCCTGTCCTTCGCCAACTTCGGCTTCGCCGAGTCTCACGCCCTGTCGTTCGCCCTGCTGGTCTACGCCTCCTCCTGGTTCAAGCTGCACTACCCCGCGGCGTTCCTCGCCGGCCTGCTGCGCAACCAGCCGATGGGCTTCTACTCCCCCCAGTCGCTGGTGGGCGACGCGCGCCGCCACGGGGTCGACGTACGCCGTCCCGACATCACCCGGTCCGCCGCGCAGGCCGAGCTGGAGGGCGTCGTCACCGGTCCGGTCGCCGCCACCGGGCCCGACGGGTGCTGCCGTCCCCGGTTCGAGCGCACCGAGTGGGTGCCGGGCACCCCCGACCCGGTCCCCGCCCACCGCCGCGACGGGGCTCTCGCCGTGCGGCTCGGGCTCGACTCCGTGCGCGGTGTCGGGCTGGAGGTGGCGCGCCGCATCGTCGCGGCCCGTGAGGAGGCGCCCTTCACGGGCGTCCCCGACCTGTCCCGGCGTGCCGGCCTCACCTCGGCGCAGCTGGAGGCGCTAGCCACCGCCGGCGCCTTCGACGCCTGGGGGATGGACCGCCGCGAGGCGCTGTGGGCGGCCGGCTTCGCCGAGGGCGCCGACCACCTGCCCGGCACGACACCGGCGCCCGCTGCGCCGACCCTGCCCGGCATGAGCGAGCCCGAGATCACCCTCGCCGACCTGTGGGCGACCGGGGTCTCCCCCGCCCGTCATCCCGTCGAGCACCTGCGCGAGGAGCTCCGCCGCGCCGGGGTCCGCTCGATCGCCGAGCTGGAGACCACCGAGGGCGGTCGGCGCGTCCACGTCGGCGGGCTCGTCACCCACCGCCAGCGCCCCGGCACGGCGATGGGCGTCACCTTCCTCAACCTCGAGGACGAGACCGGCATGCTCAACGTGGTGTGCTCGGTGGGCGTGATGAAGGCGCACCGGCAGGCCGCGCGCAACCGGGTCGCGGTGGTCGTCCGGGGCCGCCTCGAGCGCAACGAGGGCGTCACCAACCTCGTCGCCGACCGGGTCGAGCCGATCGACGTGGTCGTCCCGGGCGCCGGCGCCGTGCTGCAGGCACGGGCGTCGTCCCGCGACTTCCGGTGACTCAGGCGGACGGCCCCTCGCCGCTCGCGTCGGCGGCGCCCCGCCCGCTGGGTGCGGGCCGCCGACGCCAGGGCAGGCTGCCCTCGAGCTCGACCTCCAGCGAGAAGCTGAGGAAGGTCCGGACGATGACGATGAGTCCCAGGGCGAGCGCGCTGTCGAGCGTGGCGTCGACGGTGATGGTCAGCACGATGTCGGCGATGATGAGGAGCTCGAGGCCGAGGAGGATCGCGCGACCGACGCTCCGCCGGGCCGTCTCGTAGGCGGTCGCCGCGCCGTCCCGTCGGGCCACCAGGGCCGCGTGGACGAAGGCCGCGAGGGCCCCGATCACGAGGACGGCCACGCCGGCGAGCTCGAAGCCGTGGACCACCAGCTCCATCAGTCGGTCGAAACGCTCGTCGCTGGTCACCCGCCCACCCTCGCACCAGCCATGCCCGCCACACCACCCGCGGCGACCGGTGCC
Organism: Nocardioides renjunii; assembly: GCF_034661175.1. Taxonomy (NCBI): domain Bacteria; kingdom Bacillati; phylum Actinomycetota; class Actinomycetes; order Propionibacteriales; family Nocardioidaceae; genus Nocardioides; species Nocardioides renjunii. The sequence continues at coordinate 2,698,370 of NZ_CP141058.1, forward strand.
GCGCGGCGCGCCGCCCGGTTAGTGTGATCGCCATGTCGGGTCATCGGGTCGAGGCGTCGCGCGTGGTCCAGGTCGAACCGGGTGTCGCCTTCGAGCGGCTGATGGACGCGCCGCTGACGGACGTGTTCGCCCGGCGCTACGCGGCCCTGCCGGCCGTGGCCGAGGTGGTCGACCAGCCGGACGGCTGGGGCGTCGTCGGCCAGACCCGCACGATCGTGCTCGCCGACGGCGGTCGGCTGCGCGAGACCCTGACCGACGTCGCCCGGCCGCACAGCTTCGCCTACCGGCTCGACGGGATCGAGGGGCCGCTGCGGCACTTCGTCCGCACCATCGACGGGCTCTGGACGGTCGCGCCGCACGACGGCGGCGCTCGCGTCACCTGGGCCTGGACGTTCTACCCGAAGGCCTCGCCGGCCCGGCTGACCACGAACGTCATCGGCCGGATGTGGATGGGGTACGCCGACCGCGCCCTGACGGAGCTCGACACCATCCTGACGCGCGCCTGACGCGCGCACCGCCTTCGGCCGGCGACGTAGGCTCTCGGCATGGAGCTGATCCTGCTGCTGGTGGTCCTGGCCGTGGTGGGTGCCGGCGCGGTCGTCCTGGCACGACGCAGCAAGGCGCAGGAGCTCCAGCGGCGTGAGGACGAGCTCGCCCCGGTGAGGAAGCTGGCCTTCGAGGACATCACCGCGTTCGGTGTCGACCTCCAGGACCTCGACCTCGAGCTGAGCGGTCAGCATCTCGACGCCGGCGCCAACGCCGACTACCAGCGGGCGCTCGACACCTACGAGTCGGCCAAGACCGCCGGCGACTCCATCACCGAGCCGGGCGACATCCGGCACGTCACCTCGATCGTCGAGGACGGCCGCTACGCCATCGCGTGCGTGCGTGCCCGGGTCGAGGGGCGGCCGCTCCCCACCCGTCGGCCGCCGTGCTTCTTCGACCCACGCCACGGGCCCTCCGTCGCCGACGTCCTCTTCGTCCCGCCCGACGGCGTCGAGCGGGACGTGCCCGCGTGCGCCCTCGACGTCGAACGCGTCAACGCCGGCGCCGAGCCGGACGTCCGCAAGGTCATGGTCGGCGCGCAGCGGGTCCCCTACTGGCAGGGCGGTCGCGCCTACGAGCCCTACGCCGCGGGCTACTTCGGTGCCTTCGGACCCATGACGTGGATGTTCATGGGCGGGATGATGTTCGGCGACCTCGGTGGCGGCTACGACAGCGGCGACGGGGGCGGCGGTGACGGCGGATCCGACGGTGGCGACGGCGGTGGCGGTGACGGCGGGGGATACGACGGGGGCGGCGACGGCGGCGGGTTCGACTTCGGCGGCTTCTGAGCGCCCACCCCCGTCCGGGCACCGGACGAGGAGACGCAGCAGGCCCTGACCGGCGTCTCCGCTGGTCAGGGCCTGTGTGGCGTCGGTGGGCGATACTGGGTTCGAACCAGTGACCTCTTCGGTGTGAACGAAGCGCGCTACCACTGCGCCAATCGCCCGAGTCCGCGGGAACGATATCCCATGGTCCGCCCGGACCGGCAATCGGGTCAGCCCCGGTCGGCCCGCGCCGTCTCCACGTCGCGGTCCAGCTCGGCGACCGCCTCCGGCTTGCCGTGGAAGCGCCGGTAGCTGTAGACGATGAGCGCCAGGGCGATGAAGGCCGAGGCGACCTGGGTGACGCCCGTCCAGATCCCTCCGGGGAGCCACCACGTGTCGGACAGGGGCCACCACTCCGGCGACGGGGGCTTGACGATCCACAGCACCCCGCAGGCGGCCAGCACCGCGGCGCCGAGGCACGAGGCGATGATCCGCGGCCACGTCTCGACGCTCTCGGCCGCGCCGCGCAGCGCGCGCAGCCGGACCGGCTCCACGCGGCGCTCGGCCCAGTCGTACTGCTGGGAGAGCAGCGCGAGGCCGGCGAAGATGCCGAGCAGCCCCGGACCCGGCAGGAAGATCGCAGCCACGCCGAGCACCAGCAACAGCCAGCCCAGCCCTTCGAGCACGATGCGCTTGCCTGCCCCCGCCATGGGTGCAACCTACAAGGCGGCTCCACACCATTTCCCTCGCGAAACAGCACGTAGCGTCAAGGACGGCACGAGTGAGGCTCAAGATCCGGTCTGGACCGGTGTTGACCATATTTTGCCGTTTCGCATCACGACCCCGGCCGGATGCCGTCTCATGAGCACCACCACCCCCCGGGACCGTTCCCGGGAAACCCCAAGGAGTCTCGATGAACATGTCCGGTAGCGGGCACACCCTGTCCGACGTGGCGTTGGACATCACCGTCGAGTGCATGGACGACCGCGGCATCCGCCACGAGATCGACACCGTCCTGGGATACCGCAGCTCCGACCCGTTCGCGGTCGCGATGACCTTCGTCACCGGCGAGGGCAACCTCGTGTGGACGTTCGGTCGCGACCTGCTCATGCGGGGCACCGAGACGCCCACCGGTGACGGCGACGTCCACGTCTCCCCCGCCATCGGCCTCAGCGGCCGTGCCATGGTCAGCATCGAGCTCAGCTCGCCCGACGGCCACCTGGTGCTGCTCGCCCGCGCGTCCGACGTCGACGACTTCCTCGCCCGCACGGTCGCCATCGTGGCGCCCGGCACCGAGTCGGACTTCTTCGACGCCGACCTGCTCATCAGCCAGGTCCTGGCGTCCTGACACCCGCCTCGTCAGGCCTGCGAGTGCTGGGCGATCCAGCTGGCGTGCAGCCCTGAGTAGACGCTGCCCGCCTGCGTGACCAGCTCGGCGTGCGGTCCGCGCTGCACGACGCGGCCCTTGTCGACCACGATGACCTCGTCGGCGCTCTCCGCGGTGGAGAGCCGGTGCGCGATGGTCACGGAGGTGCGCGACTGCATCAGCCGCTCGAGCGCCCGCCCGATCTGCATCTCCAGCGCCGGGTCGACCGCGCTCGTGGCCTCGTCGAGGACGAGCAGGTCGGGGTCGGCCAGGTGGGCGCGGAGCAGCGCCACGAGCTGCCGCTCCCCCGCCGACAGCGACTCGCCGCGCTGCCCGACCTGGGTGTCCAGGCCGCGCGGCAGGCCGGCGAGCCAGTCGTCGATGCCGAGCTCGACCGCCGACGCGCGGATCTCGTCCTCCGTGGCGTCGAGCTTGCCGTAGCGGACGTTGGCGGCGATGGTGTCGTCGAAGAGGAATCCCTCCTGCGGCACCAGCACCACGCTGCGCCGCAGCGAGCGCGCGTCGATGCGGCGTACGTCGACGCCGTCGAGCAGCACCGCGCCCTCGACGGGGTCCATCAGGCGCGTGAGCAGCTTGGCGAAGGTCGACTTGCCGGAGCCGGTCTCGCCCACGATCGCGACGCGGGTCCCGGCGTCGATGGCCAGGTCGACGTCGCGCAGGACCGGCGGGCCCTCGGGGTAGGCGAAGGTGACGTCGGCGAAGCGTACGTCGATCGGGCCGCGCGGCAGCTGCTCGCCGTCGGGGCCGGGGTCGACGAGGTCGGCGGGCGTCTCCAGGATGCCCAGCACGCGGCGCCAGCTCGCGATGGCGTTCTGGGCGTCGGTGAGGATCTGGGTGCCCATCTGCACGGGTCCCACGAAGAGGGTGACGAGGAAGGCAAAGGCCAGCACCTTGCCCGGGGTCATGTCACCGGTGAAGCCGAGCAGGACGCCGACCACGATCACGCCGGCGTTGGCCAGGCCCGCGGAGATGCCGCCCAGCGAGAACGAGGTGACGGTGTAGGTCTGGGCGTGCGTGTAGGCGTTCTGCCAGTCCTGGATCGCGGTGTCGATGCGGGCCTGGGTGCGGTCCTCCACGCCGTAGGAGCGGACGACCGCGGCGCCGACGACCGGCTCCGAGATGGCACCGAGCAGGACGCCGACCTGGTGGCGCACGACCGTGTAGGCGGCGGACAGCTTCTTCTGGAACCACCGGATCGAGAGGAACAGCGGCGCGAAGCAGAGCCACACCACGGCCGCCAGCTGCCAGCTGTAGACGAGCATCAGGACGGTCGCGACGAGGATCTGCCCGATGCTCACCACGAAGATGAGGCCACCGAAGACGAGGAACTGGCTGACCTGGTCGACGTCCGAGGTCACCCGCGACACCAGGGCCCCACGGCGCTCGGTGTTCTGGGTGAGCAGCGGCAGGTCGTGCACGTGGCGGAACGCCTTGGTGCGCAGGGTCGCCAGGCCGTTCTCGGAGGTGGTGAAGAGCCGGTTGGTCATCAGGTAGGACGCCCAGCCGGTCAGGCCGATGGCGACGGCGGCCGCCACACCCATCCAGGCGACGTAGTCGAAGCGCGGCCCGCCCGGTGCGTTGAGGCCGCGGTCCAGCGTCTGCTGGACCGCGATGGGCACGACGATCTGGCCGCAGGACGCGATGATCGCGAGCAGGAAGGTCGTGCCGATGCCTTCGCGCAGCTCGGGCGAGTACTTCATCCCGAGCCGGATGGTGGCGATGGCGCCGATGTCCTCGCCGGTGTCCATCCGGGTGCCCGAGGTGGAGGTGGCAGCAGTCGTCGTGGTGCTCATTCGTGGCTCCCGGCGGATCGTCCGGTGGCAGGCCCGGGCTCGGCGGCGGCGTCGGCGCTGGACTCGTAGGCGTTGACCAGGTGGGCGTAGGCGGGGCTGGAGTCGAGCAGCTCGGCGTGGGTGCCGCGGCCGACGATGCGACCCCCCTCGAGGTGGAGCACCTCGTCGGCGAGGGAGATCGTGGCCTTGCGGTAGGCGACGACGACAAGCGAGGCGTCGGACCCGCCCACGTCGTCGCGCAGCGAGGCGAGGATCCGCGCCTCGACCTCGGGGTCCACCGCCGAGGTCGCGTCGTCGAGGATCAGCAGCCGCGGACGGCGGACGAGCGCGCGGGCCAGCGAGAGGCGCTGCCGCTGGCCACCCGACAGCGACGTGCCGCGCTCGCCCAGCTTGGTGTCGAGGCCCTCGGGGAGGGCAGCGACGAAGCCGTCGGCCTGGGCGGTGCGCAGCGCGGCCCACACCTCCTCGTCCGGTACGTCGGCGCCGAGCGTCACGTTGCCCCGGACCGTGTCGTCGAACATGAACGCGGTCTGCGGGACGAGGGCGACGTCGCGCGGGAGCTGGCCCTTGCGCAGGCCCTTGACGTCGTGGCCGTCGATGCGGATCGCGCCGGAGTCGGGGTCCACCAGCCGGGTCATCAGGCTGGTGAGGGTGCTCTTGCCGGACGCGGTCGCGCCGACGAGCGCGACGGTCCGGCCCGGTTGCACGTCGAGGTCGACGCCGCGCAGCAGCGGTGCGTCGGCGTCGTAGGAGTAGTGCAGGTCGTCGACCTCGAGCAGGGCGCCGACCGACGAGGGCGGCAGCTCGTCGTCGCCGTAGGCCATGTTGCCGCGGGCGTCGAGCACCGCCTTGGCGCGGCGGTAGCCGACCACCGAGCGGGGGAACTCCCCGAGCAGCCAGCCGATGGCGCGGATCGGGAACGAGACGATGGTGAGGAGGTAGGCGACGGTCACCACGTCGCCGGCCTCGGTGGCCCCACTGGCGACGCGGGAGACGCCCACGGCCAGCACCACGAGCACGCCGAGGCTGGGCAGGCTGGCCAGCGCCGGGTCGAAGAGGGCCCGCACCCGTCCGGCGCGGATGTTGACGTCGCGGAGCTCGCGGGCCTTGGCGCGGAAGCGATCGGTCTCCTCGCCCTCGCGGCCGAGCGTCTTGACGACCATCGCGCCGTCGAAGGACTCGTGGGCGATCTCGCTGACCTCGGCGCGCAGGCCCTGGGCCCGGGTCATCAACGGCGAGGAGTAGTGCTGGTAGACGAGGTTGGCGACCACGACCGCCGGGAAGACGAGGAGGCCGACCAGCGCCATGACGACGTCGGCGACGAACATCTGGGCGACCGCGATCACCATCATCACGACGGTGCCGAGCGCCATCGGCAGCGGCATGATCGGCGCCCAGGCCGCCTCGACGTCGGAGTAGGCGTTGGAGAGCAGCTGGCCGGTCGGGTGGCGCTGGTGCCACTCCATCGGCAGGGAGAGGTACTGGCGGGTCACGCCGCGTCGCGTGTGCGACTGCATCCGGTAGTACATGATGCCGCCGCCGAGGCGCCGGGCGACGATGCCGACCGCGCGCAGGATCGCCACGGCCATGAACAGCGCGACCACCCAGACCAGGAGCCCGGTGCCGATCTCGCCGTCGTCGAAGGCGGGGATCAGGACGTGCTGGGTCGACCAGCCGAGCACCCAGGCGTCGGCCACGGTGAGCACGCCGAACAGGACCGCACCGAGCGTCGCGACGGTGAAGATCCGGGGCTCGCGGCGGATGCCGACCCACAGGACCCGGAACCCGTCGAGAGTGGTGGCGCCCCGCGGCTCCGCATCCTTGCCCACCGGTGTCGCCCGCCCCCTCGTCGTCGCGTCAGTTGCCGAGCGCAACCACCCGACCGCGTCAGGCTATTCCTCGTCACCAACGCCGGGCGAATCGGCTGTGGTCGTCCGGGTGTCAGGCCCGGATGCGCGAGAGGAACGCGCGGGTGCGCTCCTCGCGGGGCTCGCCGATGACCTGCTGCGGGGTCCCCCGCTCGTGGATGCGACCGTCGTGGAGGAAGCAGACCTGGTCCGCGACGTCGCGGGCGAAGCCCATCTCGTGGGTGTTGAGCAGCATCGTCACGCCCTCGCCCTTGAGCTCGGTGAGCAGGTCGAGGACCTCGCCCACCAGCTCGGGGTCGAGCGCGCTGGTGACCTCGTCGAGGAGCATCAGCCGCGGGTTGGCCACCAGCGCCCGGGCGATGGCCACGCGCTGCTGCTGCCCACCGGACAGGTCGTCGGGTCGGGCCTCGGCCCGGGCGGCGAGCCCCACGCGGTCGAGCATCGCGAGCCCGCGCGACCTCGCCTCCTCGGCGTCGACCCCGTGCACGAGCCGCAGCGCGAGGGTCACGTTGCCGATCACGTCGAGGTGCGGGAAGAGGTTGTAGGCCTGGGAGACCATGCCCATCCGCGAGCGCACCTCGTCGCCGTCCACCCGCGGGTCGGTGATGTCGCGGCCCTCGAAGGTGATCACGCCGTCGTCGACGACCTCGAGGAGGTTGACGCACCGCAGGAGGGTGGACTTGCCGGACCCGGACGCGCCGATCAGCACGACGCACTCGCCGGGCTCGACGGTGAGGTCCACGTCGCGGAGGACGACATGCTCGCCGAAGGACTTGCGGACGCCGTCCAGCCGGAGCAGCTCGCTCACAAGTGTCCTCCTGCTCCGTGGTAGCCCTTGCGGCGGGCGTAGCGGTCGGTGAGCCGGGCCATCGGGATGGTCAGGCAGCAGAACAGCACGCCCGCGACGACGTACGGCGTGTAGTTGAAGTCGATGGCGGTCTCGATCTGCGCCGCGCGGATCGCGTCGGTGACGCCGAGCACCGCGATGAGGCCGGAGTCCTTCTGCAGGGAGACCAGGTCGTTCATGAGCGGCGGGATGACCCGGCGCCAGGCCTGCGGCAGGACGACGTGCCGCAGCGTCTGCCCGTAGCTCAGCCCCAGCGAGCGCCCGGCCAGCCGCTGGCTGGGGTGCACCGACTCGATGCCGGCGCGGAACACCTCGGCGACGTAGGCCGAGTAGGACAGCACCAGCGCGGCGCCGCCCCAGAACAGTGCCGAGGTCGGCAGCCCACCCAGGCTCAGGGCGGGGCCGCCGAACCCGAGCAGGAAGATCACCAGCAGCAGCGGCAGCCCGCGGAACACGTCGACGTACGCCGTGCCGAGCAGCCGCAGCGGGAATGCGACGGGCCCGCGGATGGTGCGCACGATCGCGATCGTGAGGCTGAGCAGGAGGATCAGCACCCAGCAGACGACCATGACGCGGATGTTGAGCCACAGCCCCTCGAGGACCGCGGGGAACGAGGACACCGCCTTGTCCCAGTCGAAGTAGGTCTCGCGCACCCGTTCCCAGCCCGGCGAGCTGACGACCGCCGTGCCCACCGCACCGAGCAGCAGCAGCGTGCTGACGACCGCGATCGCGGCGCTGCGGAGCGTACGGCGTCGCCGCCACTCGTCACGCTCGCGCTGCACCTCCGAGGGCTGCCAGTCCTCCGCCGGCCCTGCCGTCTCCCCGACGACCCGGTGGGCCATCAGGACAGCTCGGGGGCGCCCTGCTGGGCCAGCCACTCCTGGTTGATCTGGTCGAGGATGCCGTCCTCGCGCAGCGCGTCGACGGCGCTCGAGACGCAGTCGGTCAGCGGGCTGTCCTTGGCCAGCACCGCGCCGAACTGCTCGGGCTCGCCCTCCGGGAGCGGCAGCTGGCCGACGATCACGCCGTCGTCGAGCTGCACCGCGGTCATGAAGTAGGCGGTCGGCAGGTCGACGACGATGCCGTCGATCTGGCCGTTCTTGAGCGCCTGCACCGCCTGGTCGTTGGTGTCGAAGACCGCCGGGTCCTCCGACGGCTGGATCGTGTCGGTGATGGCGGTGTAGCTGGTGGTGCCGACCTGGGCACCCAGCTTGGCGTCGGCGAGGTCGGCGACGCTGGTGGCGCCGTCGATGGCGCTGCCCTCGTTGGTGATGACGGTCTGGACCACGTCGTAGTAGCCGGAGGAGAAGTCGACGGCCTTGCGGCGGGCCTCGGTGATGGAGACCTGGTTGACGTCGAAGTCGAAGTCCTTGGGGCCGGGCTGGACGACCTTGTTGAACGGCACCGTCACCCACGAGACCTGCTCGGCGGTGTAGCCGAGCTCCTCGGCGATGGCGTAGGCCACCGCGGACTCGTAGCCCTCGCCGTTGGTGGGGTCGTTGTCGACGAACCACGGCTCGTAGGCCGGGGTGTCGGTCGCGATGGTCAGCGTGCCGTCGGCGACCGTCTCCATCGAGTCGGGGGTGCACGCGTCGGCGGCGGGCGACTCCGAGGAGCCCGCGGAGTCCGAGGACGTGTCGGAGGCGGTGTTCTCGCCGCTGTCGGCCTCGTCGGTCGGTGCGCAGGCGGTGAGGGCGATCGTGGCGGCCGCGACGGCGGCGAGGCCGAACGGCCGGACAGTCTTCAGCATGGGCCGAATCCTACGGCTCGGGCGGTGCCCAGCGGACCGGGTGACCGGCCGTGGACAGGCCGGTCTTGACGTCCCCGACGCTCAGCGTGCCGAAGTGGAACACCGTCGCGGCGAGCACGGCGTCGGCGCCGGCGTCGACCGCGGGCGGGAAGTGCTCGACCGCACCCGCTCCCCCGCTCGCGATGACCGGGATCGTCACCTCACGGCGTACGGCGCGGATGAGCTCGAGGTCGAAGCCGTCGGTGGTCCCGTCGGCGTCCATCGCGTTGAGCAGGATCTCGCCGGCTCCCAGCTCGGCGGCGCGCACGGCCCACTCGATCGCGTCCAGCCCGGCGCTCCTGCGACCACCGTGGGTGGTCACCTCGAAGCCGCTGGCGGTGCCCGGCGCGTCCGGCCGCACCCGGCGGGCGTCAACGCTCAGGACGAGCACCTGGTTGCCGAACCGGTCGGCGATCTCCGCGACCAGGTCGGGGCGGCGGATGGCGGCGGTGTTGACCGCGACCTTGTCGGCGCCCGCGCGCAGCAGCCGGTCGACGTCGTCGACGCTGCCCACGCCACCGCCGACGGTGAGGGGGATGAAGACCTCCTCCGCGCAGCGGCTGACCACCTCCATGGTGGTCGCCCGGCCCTGGTGGGAGGCGGAGATGTCGAGGAACGTCAGCTCGTCGGCGCCCTCGGCGTCGTAGAGCCGGGCGAGCTCGACGGGGTCGCCGGCGTCGCGCAGCTCGGTGAAGTTGACGCCCTTGACGACCCGTCCGCCGTCGACGTCGAGGCACGGGATCACCCGGACAGCGAGGCTCATCGCCGGGCCTCCTCGCCCCGCCACGCGGCGAGCGCGACGTCGACGATCTCCGAACGCGGCTGGCCCCCGAGCTCGGCGAGCGGCACCCAGGCGGCGTGGTCGGTGGAGCCGCCGACCTCGGTGGTGCCCAGCTCGCCGCCCGTGATCGTCGCGTCGAAGACGAACCGCTGGGCGCGGAACCACCCGTCGAAGCTGCGGCCGCGCGCGGTGAAGAAGTGCTCGGCGACGAGGGGACCCGGCTCGACGTGGTAGCCGGTCTCCTCGAAGACCTCGCGCACGAGGCCGTCGCGGACCGACTCCTCGAACTCGATGCCGCCTCCGGGCAGCGACCACTCCGGGTCGCTGTGCCCCTCGCCGTTCCACCACGCGAGGAGCACCCGCTCCCGCTCGTCGACGAGCAGGGCGTAGGCCGCCAGCCGGGTGTGGTAGTCGGTGAACTCCATGCTCAGGCGCCCCTCGTGAGGGCGAGCGCGTCCTTGAGGGTGAAGCGGCCCTCGTAGAGCGCGGTCCCGGCGATGGCGCCCTCGACGCCCTCGTCGACGAGGCCCATCAGCGCGCGGAGGTCGTCCAGGGTCGTCACTCCCCCGCTGGCGACGACGGGCTTGTCGGTCGCGGCGCACACGTCGCGGAGCAGCTGGAGGTTCGGCCCCTGGAGCATGCCGTCCTTGTTCACGTCCGTGACGACGTAGCGCGCGCAGCCCTCGGCGTCGAGCCGGGCCAGGGTCTCGTAGAGGTCGCCGCCCTCACGGGTCCAGCCGCGCGCGGCCAGGGTCGTGCCCCGCACGTCGAGGCCGACGGCCACGCGGTCGCCGTACGTCGCGATCGCCCGCGCGCACCACTCCGGCTGCTCGAGCGCCGCCGTGCCGATGTTGACCCGGCGGCAGCCGGTGGCCATCGCGGCGTCCAGCGACTCGTCGTCGCGGATCCCGCCGCTCATCTCGACCTGGATGTCGAGGGTCCCGACGATCCGGGCCTGGAGCTCGCGGTTGTGCCCGTGGCCGAACGCCGCGTCGAGGTCGACGAGGTGGATCCACTCGGCACCGGCCTGCTGCCAGCGCAGAGCCGCCTCGACGGGGTCGCCGAAGCGCTTCTCCGAGCCGTCGACGCCCTGGACCAGCTGGACGGCCTGGCCGCCCTTGATGTCGACGGCGGGCAGGAGCTCGAGGTAGGGCTGCTCGGGGGTGCTGGGCATGGCTCGATCCTAGGAGCCGGCTCACCCGCTCCGGCACGTCGGTCCGGTGCGCAGACGCCGGTGGCCGGCGCCCCGAGGGGCACCGGCCACCGTGCTGGTCGTGCAGGGTCGTGCTGGGTCGTGCTGGGTCAGATCGTGCCGCGACGGTCGTCGAGGTCACCCTCGGTCTCGATGTGCTCCTTGCGGACCTCCTCGGTGACGGTCTCCTCGTCGGTGACCGTCTCCTTGCCGAGGCGTACGCGCTCCACCGGCTCGGCGGTCTTGCCGACGACGGCGTGCTCCTCCTGGAGGACGACCTCGTGCTCCTCCTCCGAGATGGCGGGGCCCGAGAGGGCCTCGTCGCGGTTGGCCTCGGTGATCGGCTCGGTCTCGAGGACCGCGCGCTCCTTCTTCACCGGGACGCTCACGGTCTCCTGCTCGGTGGTGACGTACTTGCGGAGCCGGACGCGGCCGGCCTCCTCGCGCGACGTGCCGACGTCGAGGCGCTCCTCCGAGCGCGTCATGGCCTCGTCCGTGGTGGGACCGGACGTGTCGTGGCCGACCGTGTGGTCGGTCCGGCTGGTGTCGTAGTCCGCCGTGCCGGCCGTGCCGGCGGCGTAGCCGGTGCCACCCTCGGGCAGACCCGAGTCGCTGGAGTACTCCGAGTAGGACATGTTGTAGTGCTCGTAGAGGCGCCGCTCCTCGGCCTGGTCGAGGTGCCCGCCGTCGACGTCGACGTTGGGGGCGTCCTTGACCTGGTCCTTGGTGAACGGGACCACGAGGCGGTCGCCCTCGACCGTGGCGTTCGTGATGGGCACGAACGTCTCCTTCATACCGAAGAGACCGGTGTTGACCGACGCGAACTCGGGCTGCCCGGTCTCGTCGTCCAAGAAGATGTGGCCGATGCTTCCGATCTTGTCACCGTTGCTGTCGTAGGCGTTCTTGCCGATGACACTCTGGATCTCGTTCTCGTGCATGTTCGATCCTCCTGGGTTGTTGCTTACGGGGACACATGGCGTACCCATCACTGACGAACCCATGTCCAACCCTGCCTCGAACGGGTGAAGAGAGCCCGTCGTCGCCTCACCAGGGGCCGTACGTCACCACTGGGGGTCGTTCACCCACTCGGCGAGGTCGGAGAACGCACCCGTGCCCAGCGCGGGGGCCAGCAGCACGGGCAGGACGACGACCAGGACCGCGAGCGCGAGCATCCCGAGCCACGGGCGGCCCTTGACCCCGTGCAGCACGAGCCCGCCTGCGGCAGCGGGAGCGACGAAGGGCAGCGACGCGGGCAGCGGGGTGTGGGCGGGGTCTCCTCGGGCGGGCCTGGCTCGGTGGCCCGGCCCCGATGGACGATGACCACGCCGCTTCGCTTGTTCTCCCGCACGCGAGTGGTCTTCAATCAGTCACTGTCCGGGACTGCTTCGCGGCCGTTCTCGAAGCTCCCCGGGCGGCTCGCCACATGCCTGTGGCCCCGCCGGGTCGGCTCGGCGGGGTGTGGGGCGGGGTCATGGTCGGCCGGGCGGCGCCGCGTCGTCTGCAGCGCCACTGATCCGAGTGGTGCCGGTGCGGTCGCGTCGGTAACGGTGGCCGTGGGGGCTGGTCCACTCGTAGATGCCGATTCCGGTCACCTCGTAGCGCCAGGCGGTGTGGGTCTTGAGGCGGTGGTGCCATCGGCACTCCGGGGCGAGGTTGGAGCTGACTGTCGGACCGGGTTGCGTGCGGCCCTCGGCGGCGGCGTCGTGGTCGTAGGCGATGACGTGGTCGATGTCGCAGGCCCGCGCTGGGCGGGTGCACCACGGGAAGACGCAGGTGCGGTCGCGGAGGATGACCTGTTCGCGGATCCGGTCGGGGATGTCGTAGCCCGGCGCGCTCAGCTCGGCGTTGAGGTCGATGACCGGCTTGACGGTCACCTTCGTCCGCGAGACGCGGCACCAGCCCTTCACCTGCTCGAGCAGGACAAGCCGCTGGCCCTCCTCGAGGCGTCCGGTGGGACCGAACACGGTCTCCAACCCGTCGAGGCCGGTGTCGAAGTGGGCGTGCAGGACGACTTCCCGAGCGGCTGGCAGGCCGTCCTCGCTCCTGGCGGCGGTCGAGCCCTGGGCGTGGAGGTCGAGCGCGGTCTGGGTGCGGGCCAGGTCGCCGAGCGCAGCCGATCGTCGGGCGTCGAGCGGAGCTTGTGAGCCGAGTGCTTTCAGCGTCTCGGCGCCGTGGGCGAGGGCTCGGTCGAGGTCGAAGGCGTCGGCGATGTCGAGCTCGGCCTCGAACCGCATGGTCCCGGCGTAGTGGACGTCCTCGGCGTGGAGGGTGGCGTGGCGCGGGTCGACGTGCTGCCACCCGTCGTTGGGGTCCGAGGTCGCGTCGGAGGTGTCGAGGTGGTGGCGCTTGATCGTCTCGGCGACAAGGCGGTCGAGCTGCGCGGGCCCGACCCGCGCGGCGACAGAGGCGACCTGGGTGTCGACCCACCGCGCCGCCTCCATGGTCAGGGACGGGGTCGCGTGGATCGTCGCCTCCGCCACTGTCCTGGCCCGCCACGCCGGGACCTGACCGGCCTGGACCTGCGCCCACAGCCGCGGGAGGCGGTGCCGCAGCTCGAGGGCGTGACCGATCAGCCGCTTCGCCGACGTCGACGAGATGCCGAGGACGGCTCCGAGCTCGGCGATGCAGAACTCCGCCACCGCCGGGCAACCCTCGCCGGCGATCGGCTCCTCGTGCTCCAGGCCGTAACGGCCACCGTCGCTGAAGACCGCGGCGGTGTGGATCGACTCCGGCGGGTGCAGGTCCGCCCACCGCGCGGCCACCTCCAACAGGTCAGCTGCCGCGCGGTCCTCAGCGGCCTTCCGGTCGCGGGCGAGTGCCAGCAGCGCGGAGGCCGAGAGGTCCTCGACCTCTGCCTTCGGCCCTGCCAGCGTCTCGATCATGTGTTCGATTCTACGGCGGACCACCGACAGCGGACAGTGCTTGAGCAAGCCGATGGAGGGGTCTCGATACGCCTCGTTCTCCGGCTACTCGACCATCGAGGAGGACCATGCCTCGTCCCTCGGCCACTCGACCACCGAGGGGGGGTCTCGAAACGCCGCGCTCGTCCCTCGCTCAGCCACCCGACCAGCGAGGCCGGGCAGGTCTCGATACGCCTCGTTCCTCGGATGCTCGACCACCAAAGCGCACCGTCACGCCGATAAGTGGTGACCTCGCCGCCCCCGGGGCAGCTGGTGGGCGAGGCCGTCCATCGAATGGGCCGGGGTAGGTCACGGGTAGCGTCGCCGTCATGATCGGCGACCGGTGGGGTGTTACGGAGGACGAGTTGCGGCGGCGCTACGGGTGCGACGACATCGTGCACGCGCCGACCCTCGAGGCGTGGCGCGGTGTCACCGTGCACGCCGACCCGGCTGCCGTGTGGGCCCGGCTGCGGCAGGTGCGGCTCGCGCCCTACTCCTACGACCTGGTCGACAACCTCGGCCGACGGTCGCCGCGCGAGCTCGTGGACGTGCCCGAGCCGGAGGTTGGTGATCCCTTCACGCGCGCGGGCGTGCGCGACCAGGGCCGCGTCGTGGCGGTGGACCCCGGCCGCGAGCTCACCGCGACGATCATGGGTGCGCACCTGTCGTACGCCGTGCTGCCGGCCGCGGACGGCGTACGCCTCGTGCTCAAGGTGGTCGCGCGGACCAGCCGCTGGCTGGCGCCGGCGCTGTCTGTGGGCGACCTGGTCATGGCGAGGAAGCAGCTGCTGACGCTCAAGGCGCTGGCCGAGGCCGACGCGACCCGTCAGGTCTAGCGCCAGACCGGGGCGACCTCGCGACGGTAGCGACGGGCCACCACCGTGGTCAGGACGGCGACGACGGGCCCGGGGATGGTCGCGCGCAGCGAGGACCGCTCCCGCTCCCCCGCACCGTCCTGCATCCAGGCGAGCGCGTTGGCGGCGTCGACGACGCTGGCCGGCCGCAGCTTCTTGGACAGCTCCTTGAACTCGGGGTCGTCGTGCAGCGCCCCCATCGGCCCCTCGACGTCCTTCTCCTCGTGGTCGAGATGCCCGTTGATGACGACCTCGGCACGGGCGACCTCCTCGGCGGCGGCCGTGGCGTTGGCCGCGGTCGTGTCCGCGACCAGCGCCTCGAGGCGCTCGCTCACCGAGGCGAGCGCCGTCTTCATCGCCACGTGCTCGGCCTCCATCTCCTCGAGGAGCCCCAGCCCGACGCCGCGCGACTCGAGGAAGGGCCACACGTGCTCGTCCTCGGCCTCGTGGTGGTGGGTCAGCTCGCGCACCAGGTTGCGCCAGGCGACCTGGAGCTCCCGCGCCCGCGCGGTGTCGCCGTCACCCAGGGCGCGCAGCGCCCGCTCCGTGCGTGCCACGTCGCGGCGCACGGCGGCGTGGATGATCTGGTTCATGCTGAGCTCCGGGGCCATCCCCGGACGGTAGCGCTCAGCGCTGCAGCGACTCGACCCAATTCTTGAGGAGCTTCGCGCCCGCGTCCCCGGACTTCTCGGGGTGGAACTGGGTCGCGGACAGCGGACCGTTCTCGACCGCGGCCACGAACCGGTCTCCCCCGTGCTCGGCCCACGTCACCAGCGGCGCGGCGGTCCGGTCGTTGGTGACCAGCTCCCAGTCGCGCACGCCGTAGGAGTGCACGAAGTAGAACCGCTCGTCCTCGATCCCCGCGAACAGGGGCGAGCCGGACGGCACCTCGACCGTGTTCCAGCCCATGTGCGGTACGACGTCGGCCTGCAGCCGGTCGACGGTGCCCGGCCACTCGGCGCAGCCGGCGGTCTCCACGCCGTGCTCCACGCCGCGCGCGAACAGGACCTGCATGCCGACGCAGATGCCCAGCACCGGGCGCCCGCCCGCGAGCCGGCGCCCGATGATCCGGTCGCCCTTGACCTCGCGCAGCCCGGCCATGCAGGCGGCGTAGGCGCCGACACCGGGCACCACGAGGCCGTCGGCCTCGAGCGCGGCGTCGAAGTCACCGGTCAGGGTGACCGACGCGCCGGCACGCTCGACCGCGCGGACGGCCGAGCGCAGGTTGCCCGACCCGTAGTCGAGGACGACGACGTCGGGGGCCGTCACAGCGCCCCCTTGGTGGAGGGCACGCCCGTCTCCCGGGGGTCGATCGCGACCGCGTCGCGGAACGCCCGGGCGAACGCCTTGAACTGCGCCTCGACGACGTGGTGCGGGTCGCGCCCGCCGAGCACGCGCACGTGGAGAGCCAGGTGGGCGTGGAACGAGATGGTCTCGAAGACGTGGCGCGTCAGCGATCCCTGGTAGGCCGCGCCCGTGCCGCCGATCGCGACGTAGGCCTGGCCCTCCGGCTCGCCGGAGTGCACGCAGTAGGGCCGGCCGGAGACGTCGACGACCGCCTGCACCAGCGCCTCGTCGAGCGGCACGGTCGCGTCGCCGAAGCGGCGGATGCCCACCTTGTCGCCGAGCGCCTGGCGCAGCGCCTGGCCGAGCACGATCGCGGTGTCCTCGACCGAGTGGTGCCCGTCGATGTGGGTGTCACCGGTGGTCTGCACGACGAGGTCGGTCAGCGAGTGGCGAGCGAAGGCGTCGAGCATGTGGTCGTAGAACCCGACACCGGTGGACACCTCGGAGCGCCCACTGCCGTCGAGGTCGACCTCGACGACGACCTGGGACTCCTTGGTGGTGCGCTCGATCCTGGCGGTGCGGCTCATGCCCGGGCCTCCGTCTCTCCGATGGTGTCCAGCAGTGACTGCCGGAATGCTGTCATCTCGTCGGGCGTGCCGACCGAGACCCGCAGCCACCCGTCGGGCCCGGTCTCGCGGATCAGCACGCCGCGGTCGACCAGACCCTGCCAGACCGCGTGCCGGTCGGCGAACCGGCCGAAGAGCACGAAGTTGGCGTCGGAGTCGGCGACCTCGAGATCCTGCTCGCGCAGCCAGGCCACGGTGGCGTCGCGCTCGGCGCGCAGGTCGTCGACCCGCCCGAGCAGCTCCGGCGCGTGCCGCAGCGCGGCCAGCGCCGTCGCCTGGGTGACGGCCGAGAGGTGGTAGGGCAGCCGGACGACGCGGATCGCGTCGCAGATCGCCGGGTCGGCGGCGAGGTAGCCCACCCGGGCCCCGGCCAGGGCGAACGCCTTGCTCATCGTGCGGGTGACGACGAGGTTGCGGTGGCGCGGGAGCAGCTCCAGGGCGCTCGGCGTGCCGGAGCGGCGGAACTCGCCGTAGGCCTCGTCGACCACGACGATGCCGCCGGGCTCGTACGACGCCGCGGCCTCGCAGAGCATGGTCACCGCCTCGGGCGGCAGGGCCGTCCCCGTCGGGTTGTTGGGGCTGGGCAGCAGGACCACCGACGGGCGCTCCTCCAGCACCAGCGCGCGGGCGGCGTCGAGGTCGAGCGAGAAGTCCTCCGCCCGGTGCCCCGCCACCCACGCGGTGAGGGTGTCGCGGGCGTACTCGGGATACATCGAGTACGTCGGCGCGAAGGACAGCGCGACCCGCCCGGGCCCGCCGAAGGCCTGCAGCATCTGCAGCATCACCTCGTTGGACCCGTTGGCCGCCCACACCATCTCGGGCGTGATGCCGGACCCGCCGGAGCCGTTGAGGTACGCCGCCAGGCCGGCGCGCAGCTCGACGTGCTCGCGGTCGGGGTAGCGGTTCAGCGAGACCGCGGCCTCGCCCACGGACCGGGCGATGTCCGCGGCGGCCTCGGGCGAGGGGCCGTAGGGGTTCTCGTTGACGTTGAGCTGGACCGGGGCCTGCTCCCGGGTCAGCTGCGGCGCGCCGTAGGGCTCGATCCCCTGCAGCTCCTCGCGCAGGGGTGGGAACGTGCCGGTCATCGGGCTGGGCGCTCGGAGTCGAACCGCACCGACACGGCCTGCCCGTGGCCGGGCAGGTCCTCCGCCTCGGCCAGCGTCACCACGTGGCCGGCGACCTCGGCGAGGGCTGCCCGCGAGTAGTCGACGACGTGCACCGACCGGGTGAAGGCGCGCACCGAGAGACCGCTGGAGTGGCAGGCGCACCCGGCGGTGGGCAGCACGTGGTTGGAGCCGGCGCAGTAGTCGCCGAGGGACACCGGCGCCCACGGGCCCACGAAGATCGCCCCGGCGTTACGGATCCGGGCCGCGTGGGCCGAGGCGTCGCGGGTCTGGATCTCGAGGTGCTCCGCGGCGTAGGCGTCGACGACGTCGACGCCCTGGTCCATGTCGTCGACCAGGACGATGCCGGACTGACGCCCACCCAGCGCGGTGAGGATGCGCTCGGTGTGGCGGGTCGCGAAGACCTGCTTGTCGAGCTCGGCCTCCACCGCGTCGGCGAGCGCCAGCGAGTCGGTCACGAGGACGGACGCGGCCATCGGGTCGTGCTCGGCCTGGCTGACCAGGTCGGCCGCGACGAACGCGGCGTCGGCGCTGTCGTCGGCGAGGACCGCGATCTCGGTCGGCCCGGCCTCGGAGTCGATGCCGACCACGCCGCGCAGGAGCCGCTTGGCCGCGGCGACGTAGATGTTGCCGGGGCCGGTCACGAGGTCGACCGGACGGCACGGGCCCGCGCCGTGGGCGAACATGGCGATCGCCTGCGCACCGCCGACGGCGTAGACCTCGTGCACGCCCAGCAGCGCGCACGCGGCTAGGATCGTCGACTCGGGCAGGCGGCCGCTGTTCTTCTGCGGCGGGCTGGCGAGCGCGATGGAGCGCACGCCGGCGACCTGCGCCGGGACGACGTTCATCACGACGCTGCTCACCAGCGGGGCGAGCCCGCCGGGGACGTAGAGACCGACGCGGTCGATCGGCACCTTGCGGTGCGTCACGGTGGCACCGTCGGCGACCTGGCTGGTGACGTCGTGCTCGAGCTCGGCCTCGCTCGTCAAGCGGAGCCGGCGGATCGACTCCTCGAGGCCGGCGCGCACGGCCGGGTCGAGGTCGGCGAGGGCCGCGTCGATGGCCTCGCGGGGGACGGCGATGTCGTCGCTGTCGACCCCGTCGAACTGCGCCGAGAACTCGGCGATCGCCTCGACGCCCCGGGCGCGCACGGCGTCGATGATCGGCTGCACCTGATGCGTGGCGGCCTCGACGTCGAACTCGGCGCGGGGCACGGCCGCGCGGTAGTCGACGGACGCCCGGTCGGCGCCCCTCAGGTCGATGCGACGGATCAGGGACATGCCCCCGAGTCTAGGTTCCCCGGCGGGTCGACCGAGAGCCGCGGGTGCCCGGTGGACACACCGGGCTAGGGTCTGGAGTGTGAGCGACCCGCTGCCGATGTTCCCGCTGAACACCGTGGTGTTCCCGGGGATGAGCGTGCCCCTCCACGTCTTCGAGGACCGCTACCGGATGCTGGTCCGCCACCTGCTCGAGGTCGGGGACCCGGCGGCGCGGGTGTTCGGCACCGTCGCGATCCGCGAGGGCTACGAGGTCGGCGACCACGGGGCCCAGTCGGTCTACCGGGTCGGCTGCGTCCTGCAGCTCACCGAGGCGGACCGGCGCTCCGACGGCACCTACGACATCGTGGCCGTGGCACGCGAGCGGCTCAAGCTGGAGCAGATGGAGCGCGGCGTCGACTTCCCCCAGGGCGTGGTGGCGGTGCTGCCCGAGCCGGAGGTCGAGGTCCCCCAGGAGCTGCTCGACAAGGCGCGGGCGACGTTCACGGCCTTCCGGGCCGCGATGGCCGAGCTCCAGGGCGACCCGTTCAGCGGCACGCTCCCCCGCGACCCCGACTACCTCGCCTGGACGCTGTCGGCCCTGACGCCGCTCCCGATGGCCGAGCGGCAGTCGCTGCTCGAGGCCGAGGACGCCACCGAGCGTCTCGTGCTGGTCACCCGCCTGCTGACCGAGGAGCTGCGCGCGATCAACGTCATCCCGTCGCTGCCCGCCACCCAGGTGGCGCGGACCGCCTGGTCCCCCAACTGACACGGCCGACCGGAGCCGGGCACCCATGGCGAAGAAGTCCCGCGCGGGCGGTGGCGGTACGCCGGCCACGGTGGCGCTGACGGCCGCGGGCGTGGCGTTCGAGGTGCGCGCCTACGAGCACGACCCCCGGGCCACGTCGTTCGGGCTCGAGGCGGCCGAGGCGCTGGGCGCGGACCCGGCACGCGTGTTCAAGACGCTTCTGGCCTCGCTCGACGGCCGGCTGGTCGTCGGCGTCGTGCCGGTCTCGGGCCAGCTGGACCTCAAGGCCCTCGCCCGGGCGCTCGGCGGCAGCAAGGCCGTGATGGCGGAGGTCGCCGCGGCCGAGCGCGCGACCGGCTACGTCGCCGGCGGCATCTCGCCGGTGGGCCAGAAGCGCGCGCACCCGACGGTCCTCGACGCGTCCGCGCTGGACCACGACACGATCCTCGTGTCGGGCGGTCGCCGCGGCTTCGACATCGAGCTGGCACCGCGCGACCTGATGGCGGTCACCGGAGCGGTGACCGCCACCATCGGTCGCTGAGCGGGTCAGTCGGTGGTCAGCCTCATCCGGCCGTGGACGACGTCGCCGTCGACCCAGCCGCTCACGCCGAACGCCGACAGCGGCTCGAGGTTCTCGCTGACCTCAGGCATGTCCTCGGTGAGCCGGACGAGCCAGTTGTCGTCGGCGTCGAAGTTGACGTAGAGCACCGTCTGCGCATCGCCGTCCTCGACGACCGAGGTGTAGTCGTCGCTGCCGCCGAGGTCGCCCTCGGACTCGAGCGCGCCGCGGTAGTCGTCCTGGAGCGCCAGCACGGCGTAGCCGTCACCCTCGGTGACCTTCATGTAGTCGGCCAGCTCGGGGCCCGCCTGGGCCGCGATCTTGTCGAGCACCGCCTGGATCTCCCCGGCGTCGCCCTTGATCTTGATGCCGACCGGCACCTCGCCCGGGCCGCCGTTGGCGATGGCGTCGGGGTCGATCCCGCTGCCGAGGGAGACCGTGACGCCCTCACCGAGCAGGGTCTCGAGGTCCTCGGGGAACGCCAGCCCCGTCTCGGTCTCCAGCTGCGCGAGCTGCTCGTCGATCGTGGCGCTGTCCTCGGGCAGGGTCGACCTGACGTAGTCGAGCATCGCCTGCGCCCAGCCCTCCTCGAGCGCGAAGCCGAACGCGGCCACGGTGTCGGTCGGCAGGCCGGCGACCATGGACACCCCGGCGTCGCCGTCGACGAACTTGGTCATGTCCTGCTGGTAGTTGGACATGGCGTACTCGACCTCGACGCCGCCGTCGTCGAAGCGCACCGTGGCCGCCGCGCCGTCGAAGTCGTCGATCATCTGCTGCAGCTCCTCGGGGACCTCCTCGCCGGACATCCCGTCGGGAGACGTGCCGGGCACGCCGCCGAGCATGGCGCCCATCCCGGCCGCGTCGTCGAGGTACTGCGCGGCCGCCTTGGCGACGTAGACGGACATGAAGCCGTCACCGCCGGCCTCCCCGGTCCACTTCTCGAAGGACGCGTCACCGGCCAGGGAGCCACCGTCGGCGGCGTCCACGACCTGCTGGGCGATCTCCTCGGTCTCGGCGACGACGATCCAGTCACCGTCGACGACCCAGCCGCCCACGTCGCCCTCGGCACCTGCCTCGGCGCCACCGCACGTCTCGATGAGCGTGGCGAGGCCGTCCTCCGCCTTGCCGGCGTCGGTGGTCTGCACGATGCCGACGGCAGCGGGCTCGTCCTCGCCCAGGTCGACCGCGGCCATCGCGGCGCGCGAGCCGAGCCACGGCTCCACGTCGGAGGCGTAGTCGAGGCCCTCGCACTCGCCGGACTTCGTGACCTCCTCGAAGAACCGCTCACGCAGGTCGTCGTCGGTCTCGAGGTCGACCTTGTCGGTGAAGCCCGGGAACTTGCGCAGCGTCCGGATCGCCTCGATCTTCTGACCCCCACTGGGGTCGAGGTCGACGCTGAAGTAGGCGACGGTCGAGTCGGGGAGCGCCTCGGCCGGCTGGGCGCCGGTGGCGAAGAAGCTCGTCGCCGCCCACGCGCCGCCCGCCACGACGGCACCGCCGGCGACGAGCGCGCCGACCGCGATGAGGCGCTTGCGGTTGTCGTTGTCGGGTGCGGCCGCTGCCGGGCCCGACGTGTCGAGGTAGTCCGGGCCGCCCGGTGTCATGCTCATGTAGGTCCTGCTCCCCCGTTGCGCCGACCCCGAGGAGCTCGGGACCGGCCGTGATTGGTCGCGGTCAGCCTACCCACGCGAACGGCCCGCGAACCCCCGACTTCCCAACAGATAGGTCCCGACCAGACCAGTCATCGCTCCCGCCGGGAACGCCACCAGCGCGGTGGAGTGCCACGGCACCCGGTCGGGATCGGGGGCGGTCAGGCCGAGGCCGCCCGGGAGCTCGGTGTAGTCGGGCTGCCCGGCGGCGAGCGCCTGCGGGTCGGCCGGGCCGAGGGAGCTGCCGACGGCGTACATCACGACGCCCGCCAGCCCGGCGCCGACGAGGACGGCCAGCAGGGTGGCGGTCTCGTGGTGTCGCCAGAGGCCGGCCAGCACCCCGAGCAGCAGCCCGAGCGGGAACGCGATGAGGACGAACAGCGCGATGCCCTCGAACGACACGTCCGGTCCGGCGGGCTCGAGGAACCACCGGCCCTGGTAGGTCAGACCGGTCGGGGGCTCCCACAGCCGCTCCCACAGCAGGCCGGCGCCGGCTCCCGCCACCGCGAAGGCGGCCAGGACCAGCACGATCCTCCGCAGCAGGGGCCGCTGCGAGCCGACACCGGTGTGCTCGAGCGACTCGTGCGTCACCGTGCTCATCCGGTCAGGCACCCCGGTCCGAGCAGCTGCTTGAGGTCGGCGAACAAGGCGGGGCTCGGGCTCACGCGCAGGTTGTCGTCGAGGCGCAGCACCTTGGTGGAGCTGCGGGTCAGGAGCCGCAGCTGCACCTCGGTCATGCCCGGGTGGGTGCCGAGGACGTCGCGCAGCTGCGCCACGACGGGCGGCGTGCAGCGCGTCGACGGCAGGCTGATGACCACCGGGCCCGCAGGTCCCTGGGTGAGGTCGGGCGCCGTGACCTCCTGCGCCCGCAGCTCGGGCTGGTCCTTGTCGCGCGACAGGTTGCCCTTGATCCGCACGATCTGGTCCTCGACGAGGAGGGTGGAGGCCAGCGTGTAGGCGCTCGGGAACAGCAGCACGTCGATGGCGCCGTCGAGGTCCTCGAGCGTGATGGTGGCCCACGGGTCGCCGCGCTTGGTGATCTTGCGCTGCACCGAGGTGATCAGGCCGCTGACCGTGAGGGTCGAGCCGTGGGCGCGGTCCTCGTCGAGCAGGAGCTGGCCGATGGTGCAGTCGGTGCCCTGGGACAGCACGTGCTCGAGGCCGAGGAGGGGGTGGTCGGACACGTAGAGCCCGAGCATCTCCCTCTCGTGGCCGAGCAGGGTCATCTTGTCCCAGTCGTCGATGTCGGGGATGGTCACGCTCACGCCGAAGCCGGCGTCGTCCTCGCTCAGCCCGCCGAAGAGCGAGTCCTGGCCGATCGCCTCGTTCTTCTTGAGGTCGACGAACTGGTCGACGGCCGTCTCGTGCACCGCGGCGAGCGCGCGCCGCTTGTGCTTCATGTCGTCGAACGCGCCGGCCTTGATCAGCGACTCCACGACGCGCTTGTTGCACACGAGCGCGGGGACCTTCTCCATGAAGTCGTTGAAGTCGGCGTAGCGGTCCTTCTCCTCGCGCGCGGCCACGATGCCGGCGACGACGTTGTGGCCGACGTTGCGCACGGCGGTGAGGCCGAAGCGGATGTCGTTGCCGACCGGGGTGAAGTCGGCGTGGGACTCGTTGACGTCGGGCGGCAGCACCTGGATCTTCATCCGGCGGCACTCGTTGAGGTAGATCGCCATCTTGTCCTTGTCGTCCTTCACGGACGTGAGGAGGGCGGCCATGTACTCGGTCGGGTAGTTGGCCTTGAGGTAGGCGGTCCAGTAGGTGATGACGCCGTAGGCCGCGGAGTGCGACTTGTTGAACGCGTAGTCGGAGAACGGGAGCAGGATCTCCCACAGCTTGTCGATCGCGACCTGCGGGAAGCCCCGCTCGAGCATGCCGGCCTGGAAGCCGGCGTACTGCTTGTCGAGCTCCTCCTTCTTCTTCTTGCCCATCGCGCGGCGCAGGTTGTCGGCGGCCCCCAGGGTGAAGCCCGCGAGCACCTGCGCGATCGCCATCACCTGCTCCTGGTAGACGATCAGGCCGTAGGTCTCCCCCAGCACCGGCTCGAGCGCGTCGGCGAGCGCCGGGTGGATCGGCTCGATCGCCTCGCGGCCGTTCTTGCGGCGGGCGTACTTGTTGTGCGAGTCGGCGCCCATCGGACCGGGGCGGTAGAGGGCGCTGACGGCCGTGATGTCGGCGAACGCGTCGGGCTGCAGCGAGCGCAGCAGGGACCGCATGCCCGAGCCGTCGAGCTGGAAGACGCCGAGCGTGTCACCGCGGCCCATCAGCTCGTAGGTCGCGCGGTCGTCGAAGCCCAGCTCCTCCAGGACGACCGTCTCGGCCCGGTTGACCTCGATGTTGCGCACAGCGTCGTCGAGGATGCGGAGGTTGGACAGGCCGAGGAAGTCCATCTTGACCAGCCCGAGCGACTCGCACATCGGGTAGTCGAACTGGGTGATGACCGCGCCGTCCTGCGGACGGGCCATGATCGGCACGATGTCGATGAGCGGCTCGCTCGACATGATCACGCCGGCGGCGTGCACGCCCCAGTTGCGGATCTGCCCCTCGAGGCCGACCGCGGTCTCGTAGATCGTGCGGACATCGGGGTCCTGGCCGTGCAGCGCGCGGAACTCGCCGCCGTCGTTGTAGCGCTTGTGGTCGGCGTTGAAGATGTCCTTGAGCGCGACGCCCTTGCCCATCACGTCGGCGGGGTAGGCCTTGGTGATCCGGTCGCCGATCGCGAAGCCGTGGTCGAGGACGCGGGCGGCGTCCTTGATGGCGGCCTTGGCCTTGAGCCGTCCGAACGTCGCGATCTGGGCGACCCGGTCGGCGCCGTACTTCTGGCTGACGTAGGTGATGACCTCGCCGCGCCGGGCGTCGTCGAAGTCGATGTCGAAGTCGGGCATGGAGGGGCGCTCGGGGTTGAGGAAGCGCTCGAAGAACAGGCCGTGCTCCAGCGGGCACAGGTCGGTGATGCGCAGCGCGTAGGCCGCGATCGACCCGGCACCCGAGCCGCGGCCGGGACCGACGCGGATGCCGTTGTCCTTGGCCCAGTTGATGAAGTCGGCGACCACGAGGTAGTAGCCGCAGTAGCCCTTCTGCGAGATGATCGCGAGCTCCATCTCGACCCGGTCGCGCACCTGCTGGTCGAGCCGCTCGCCGGGGTAGCGCGCCTCGATGCCTCGCCACACCTCCTTGCGGAACCAGGAGTCCTCGGACTCGCCCTCAGGCACGTCGGCGCGTGCCATGTAGCCGCCGGTGGACTCGGTGAACTCGACCTCGCAGCGCTCGGCGATGGCGAGGGTGTTGTCGCACGCCTCGGGCATCCCGAACTGCTCGCCCCACAGCTGCCGCATCTCGGCGGCGGACTTGATGTAGTAGCCACCGCCGTCGAACTTGAGCCGGTTGGTGTCGGAGAGCCGCTTGCCGGAGGCGACGCAGATGAGCGCGTCGTGGGCGGCGGCGTCCTCGGGGTTGTTGTAGTGGGAGTCGTTGGTGGCGATGGGCGGGATGCCCATCTGCTTGCCGAGGCGCAGCAGGTCGTCGCGGACCCGCTTCTCGATGTCGATCCCGTGGTCCATGAGCTCGAGGAACACGTTGTCGCGCCCGAAGATCTCCTGGAGCTCGCCGGCCTCGCGCACCGCCTCGTCGTACTGGCCCAGGCGCAGCCGCGTCTGGATCGCCCCGCTGGGGCAGCCGGTGCTGACGATGAGGCCCTTGCTGTGCTCGGCGAGGATCTCCTTGTCCATGCGGGGCTTGTAGAAGTAGCCCTCCATGCTCGAGCGGGACGAGAGCCGGAACAGGTTGTGCATGCCTTCGGTGCTCTCGGCCCACATCGTCATGTGGGTGTAGGCGCCACCGCCCGCGACGTCGTTGCCGCCCTCCTCGGCCAGGTCGCCCTGGCCCCAGCGGACCCGGCGGCGCTCGCCGCGCTGGGTGCCGGGCGTGATGTAGGCCTCGATGCCGATGATCGGCTTGATGCCGGCCCGCTTGGCCTTGCTGTAGAAGTCGTAGGCCCCGTGCAGGTTGCCGTGGTCGGTCATCGCGATCGCCGGCATGCCGAGGTCGCTGGTGCGGCTGAACAGGCCGTCGAGCAGCGACGCCCCGTCGAGCATGGAGTACTCGGTGTGCACGTGGAGATGCACGAAGCTGTCGTGTGAGCCGGCCGACATGGAGGAGTCTTCCGCACCTTTCAGGGGGTCGCAGACGGGGGTCGATCAGGGAGCGGGTGCTGACTGCGCAGCGAGAGGGGGAAGAGCAGCAAGCCTACGACAGTGTGCCGGTCCCCACCGACAGGACACTCGACCGGTCGAGCCAGTCGACGGCGTGCCCGTGGCCGTGGCTGAGGGCCACCGGCCGGCCGTCCAGGGCGGTGACGAAGCGGCCGCTCGGCACCTCGAGGTCGCCGGTCACCCCGGGCAGCACGCGGCGTCCCTCGTTGCTGATCCACCGGCACCGCCCGGCCTCCACGAGCCCGGTCATCAGCTCGTGGAACCGCCGTCGGCCGGGCTCCTCGAGGTAGGCGATCACCGCCGAGTGCATGACGACGGGGGTGCCGTGCGCCGCCGCCTCCTCGAGCAGCCCCGGGAGGTGGTCGAACAGGTCTCCCCGGACCACGGCGGGCGGGTCCTGGGCGGCGACGCCGACGGCCGCGCGGAGCCGCTCGCGCCGCTCGTCCTGCTCGGGCCACACCAGGTTCTCCAGCCACGCCATGGCGTCGGGGTCGGCCACGTCGAGGGGGTTGAGGTCGACCCCGCCGCGCCACGCGACCACGGGGTGACCGGCCGGGACCGGCAACGCTCCGGTCGCGTCGGCCCGCAGCACCGGGCCGCCGCTGCCCCGCAGCCCACCGAGCGGCGGCCAGTCGTAGTCGTAGCGGTCGGGGAAGAGGCACAGCCCGGCACTGGCGCCGACCTCGATGAGCGCCAGCGGGCCCTCGACCAGCCCAAGCACGGGCGTGAGCGCGGCGAGCCGGCCCACCTCGTTGGTCTGGGTGGCCCGCGTCATCACCGTCGACCGGACGGCGGCCTCCTGCCCGAGCAGCACGCTGCGGAGCCCGGCGTACGGTCCGGGCGCGGGAGCACCGTGCCAGCGGGCGGCGGCGAAGACGAGGTTGGGCTGGCGCTTCATCGCCGGCAGGGTCCCCAGCCAGGCGAGCACCTCGTCGTCGTCGACGACCCCCAGCGCCCACTCCTCGAAGCAGGGCGAGTCGCCCGCGGCGTAGGCGGCGAAGTCTCGGTAGGCCGCGATGACGTCGTCGTGGACCAGCACGGGTCCATCCTGCCCGGTGACCGGCAGCGCTCAGCGCCGGACCGCGAACGGGCCACCCGGACCGGTGCCGGCGTTGCCCATCCGGATGCCGGAGAACTCCAGGCCGCTGGCCCGCACCTCCTCGAAGTGGCCGTCGAGGGCGGGCAGCACGCGCAGCTCGATGCCGTGGTCGCGGTGCAGCCCGAGCAGGTCGCCCACCTCGATCGGCGGGCCCAGCGGTGCCACCGCGTGCGTGGCGACGTGGGCGTGTGGCCGCTCCCCGAACGGCTCGAAGTCCGTGGCCGCGAAGCGGTAGGCGTACAGCGTCGTGGTGCGGATCGTGTCCGACCACGCCTCCTCCACCGCGTGGACGCGGGGCCTGGTGTCGGACCACGAGCAGACGCGGGGGCACTGCCGCGGGAACCAGTAGCAGGGCGCGTTCAGCGCGTCGACCGTCCAGACGTACGCCTCGGGCTGGCGCGCCGTCCGGGCGACGTGCGGCACGAACCGCTCGATCCCGGGGTCCTCGCTGAAGTGGAGCAGCTCTCCGGGGCGTGGCAGCACCGGCACATCATGCCCCCGCGCCCAACCGTCCCGCGGTCACTCGCGGCGCAGTGCCTCGAGCGACGCCTCGACCGACTCGGCGATGATGACGTCGACGATGCGGGCGACCCGCTCCTCGCCCAGCTCCGGCACCACCGCCGCCACCCGGCGCGCGATCTCCGCCTCCCGGCGGGGGTCACGCTCGGTGGTGGGCTTGACGAGCTGCACCGCCCGGGTGAGGGCCGTACGACGGGCGAGGACGTCGCCGAGCACGAGGTCGACCTCGTCGATCATCGAGCGGAAGCAGCCGAGCGGGTCGTGGCCGGGCCACACCAGCCTGATGTCGGGCGCCCGCTCCTCGTTGGCGGTGCCGTCGGTGCGCTCGAGGGCCACGAAGCCGTGGCGGGCGTAGAAGTCGCGAGCCGGGCGGTTGGACTCGAAGACCCACAGCCCGACCCCCTCCGGGTGGTCCGCGAGCACCCGCTGCAGCAGCAGCGTGCCGACCCCTCGCCCCTGGGCGTCCGGGTGGACGTAGAGGTCGTCGAGCCAGGTCGGCGTGGAGCGGGTGTAGCCGACCACGCGTCCTCCGGACGTCGCGACCCGCACGTCGTGGGCCGCCAGGTCCCAGCTGCGCACCCAGGCGCGTACGTCGTCGTCGGTGTGCACGGCCGGCGGGAACGCGTCGCCGGCGCCGAGGCGCGCGGCCAGGTGCACGTCCGCGACCTCGGGGAGGTCGGCGGTCGTGGCCGCGCGGAGCTCGGTGCCGGCTCGCATCGCCTCAGTGCTCGTCCCGGATGACCTCGAGGGCCTCGGCCAGGTCGTCGGGATAGGTCGACTCGTAGACGACGTGGTCGCCGGTCTCCGGGTGCTCGAAGCCGAGCCGCATGGCGTGCAGCCACTGCCGCTGGAGGCCGAGGCGCCGCGCGAGGGTGGGGTCGGCGCCGTAGGTCAGGTCACCCACGCAGGGGTGCTTGAGGGCGCTCATGTGGACCCGGATCTGGTGGGTGCGGCCGGTCTCGAGGTGGACCTCGAGCAGGCTGGCGAAGCGGTGCGCCTCGAGCGTCTCGTAGTGGGTGACGCTGTGGCGGCCGTCGGCCATCACGGCGAACTTGTAGTCGTGATGCGGGTGGCGACCGATGGGGGCGTCGATCGTGCCGGCGAGCGGGTCGGGGTGGCCCTGCACCAGCGCGTGGTAGGTCTTGTCGACGGTGCGGTGGCGGAACGCGTTCTTGAGCACCGAGTAGGCGTGCTCGGACTTGCAGATCACCATCACGCCGCTCGTGCCGACGTCGAGCCGCTGGACGATGCCCTGCCGCTCGCTGGCCCCGCTGGTGGAGATGCGGAAGCCGGCCCCGGCGAGGTGGCCGACCACGGTCGGGCCGTTCCAGCCGGGCGAGGGGTGGACCGCGACGCCGACCGGCTTGTCGATCACGACGATGGCGTCGTCGTCGTGGATGATCCGGATGCCCTCCACGACCTCGGGGACGACCTCCAGCGGGTCGGACTCGGCCGGGATGGACACGTCGAGCATCGCGCCGCCGTGGACGCGGTCGCTCTTGCCCACCGCGGACCCGTCGACCTGCACGAGCCCCTGCGCGATCAGGTCGGCGGCACGGGTGCGGGAGAAGCCGAACATGCGCGCCATCGCGGCGTCGACGCGCTCACCGGCCAGGCCGTCGGGGACGAAGACCGTGCGCTGCTCGGCGTGGGTGCTCATCCGTCCGACCCGGCCGGGGCGGGGTCGCCCGCACCGGACTCCCGGCTGCCGTCGAGGGCGATGCCGCGGAACGTCTGGAGGATGATCAGCCCGGCGGCCACGTTGATGCAGATGTCGGCGACGTTGAAGACCGGCCAGTTGGGCAGCATGAGGAAGTCGACGACGTGGCCGTGCAACGGCTCGGGGTCGCGGACGAGCCGGTCGGTCAGGTTGCCGCCGACGCCGCCCAGCAGCAGGCCGAGCGCCAGGGCCCAGCCGGTGCTGCCGAGGCGGCGGCTCAGCCACAGCACGACGATGACCGCGACCACGGCCAGCCCGGTGAAGACGATCGTGAAGTCGGTGCCCGTGCTGAACGCTGCTCCGGGGTTGAAGGTCAGGTGCAGCGTGAACCAGTCACCGAGGACCGCGATGTCACCGTCGGCCAGCGCCGAGAGCGCCCACTGCTTGGAGCCGAGGTCGACGGCGTAGGCCAGCAGGGCCACGCCGGCGAAGAGCCACCGGGGGCCGAGCCGACGTCGGGCAGGACCCTCGTCGGCCTGGTCGCTGGGGTTCAGCGACGCTCCTCGCGCTGCTTGCATGACATGCACAGTGTCGCATGGGGCACCGCCATCAACCGATTCTTGCCGATGGCGTTGCCGCAGGAGTCGCAGACGCCGTAGGACCCGTCGTCGATGTGGGCCAGGGCCCGCTCGATCTGGGCGAGCGTCTCGCGCTCCTTGGCGAGCACCGTGAACTCGTGATCGCGCTCGAAGCTGGTCGCGCCGAGGTCGGCCTGGTCCTGGCCGGCGCCGTCACCGGCGTCGCGCATGAGGCCCGCCAGCTCCTCCTCGGACTGGTCCACGATGGTGGTCAGTCGCTCCTGGTGCTCACGGAGCTCCTTGACGACCTCGTTGAGCTCGGCGCGGGTCCACGGGTCCTCGCCCTCGAGGACGACGAGCGTGGAGGGGGTGGCCTTGCGGGCCTTCTTCGCCGGCGCGGCCTTCTGGGTGGGCGCAGGGGCGGCCTTGGTCACGGGCACTGCCTTCTCGGTCGGGGTGGATGGGGTGGCGGACTTCGTCGTGCTGGTCTTCTTCGCGGGGGTCTTCTTCGCCGCAGCCTTCGTCGCCGCAGCCTTCGCGGGGGCCTTCGCGGGGGCCTTCGTGGCAGCAGCCTTCTTCGCGGGGGCCTTCGTGGCAGCAGCCTTCTTGGCGGGGGCCTTCGTGGCAGGTGCCTTCGTGGCGGCGGCCTCGGTCGTCGCAGTCTTCGCGGGAGCCGGCTCCTCGGCGTCGGAGGCCTGGCGTCCGACCACCCGCTTGGCGGCGGCCGCCGCGGTGCCGGCGAGGGACCTGCGCGTTGTGCCAGCCATCTCCGCGGGCCTCCAGCCTGCTCCGGGTGTGGCGGAACCACACGGTGCAGGGAGGCTAGCCGTTGCGGCAGGGCCAGCCAACTCAGGCTCGCCGAAATGCGAGAACGACCACCCCAAGGGGCGGTCGTCCTCGCGAGCGGAGCGTGGGTGGAGCTGTCAGTTCTCCTCGTCGCCGAGGACGGAGCGGAGCCGCTTGGGCGCCGTGCCGCTGTCGACGGGCGCCTGGCTCTCGGCGCCGTTGGAGAGCGCCTCCAGCTGCTGCGTGAAGTAGGTCTTGAGCCGCGAGCGGTACTCCCGCTCGAACTGGCGCAGGGTCTCGACGTCGCTGTTGAGCTTGTCGCGCTCCTTCTCCAGGTCGCCGAACATCTGCTGACGGCGCTCGGCGGTCTCCGAGTCGAGCATCTGCGAGCGCTGACGGGCGTCGGCCTCCATGCGGTCGGCCTTGGTCTTGGCCTCGGCCTCGAGGCGGTCGGCCTTGGTGCGGGCGGAGCCGACGATGCGGTCCGCCTCGTTCTTGGCGTCCTCGACGAGCTCGTCGGCGTTGCGCGTGGCGATCTCGAGCAGGCGCGCGGCCGCGTTGGAGGCATCGGCGATGTTGCTGACGCGCGCCGTCTGCGTGGGGGGCGCGGCGACCGGCGCGGCAGCCACGGGCTCCGGCTCGGGCTCGGGCTCCGGCTCCGGCTCGGGAGCCGACGGCGCGAACGACATGGGGGCGGGAGCGGGCGCCGAGGATCCACCGGACTGCGCGGCCGACAGCTTGGCGCGCAGGTCGTCGTTCTCCTTGGTGAGCCGGGCGAGCTCGGCCTCGACCTCGTCGAGGAACTGGTCCACCTCACCCATGTCGTACCCCTCACGGAGGCGCACAGGTGTAAAGCGCTTGTTGCTCACGTCCTCAGGCGTCAGCGGCATGACGTCACCCAAACTTTCACGATCGATAAGACGGTGGCTCTGCTGTCAGGAGACAATAGCGCCCGGAGTCGCGCGGGGCACAGTGACCCGTGTGACGGATGGTTTCACACCTCAGACGCCGAAGACTCCTGCGACCACCCGGAGCAGCAGCCACGCTCCCACCATCACCAGCAGGAAGCTCAGGTCGAGGGCCACCTGGCCGAGGCGCAGCGGCGGCACGACGCGGCGCAGCGCGACGATCGGCGGGTCGGTGGCGGAGTAGACGCCTTCGAGCGCCACGAGCAGCGGACCTCGCGGCTGCCACTGCCGAGCGAACACCTGGACCCAGTCCACGACGAAGCGGATCCAGAGCAGCCCGATGAAGACGAAGAGGATCGTGTAGAGGATCAGACCGATGGCTTGCACGGTGACAGTGTTGCTCAGCTCTGGTTGAAGAAGCCGTCCTCGGCGATCCGCTGCTTGTCCTCGGCGGACACCGCGACGTTGGGCGGCGAGAGCAGGAACACCTTGTTGGTCACCCGCTCGATGGACCCGCGGGTCGCGAAGATCAGGCCGGCGGCGAAGTCGACGAGGCGCTTGGCGTCGTTGTCGTCCATCTCGCTGAGGTTCATGATGACGGGCGTGCCGTCGCGGTAGTTCTCCCCGACCAGGCGGGCCTCGTTGTAGTTGCGGGGGTGCAGCGTGGTGATGCGGCTCAACTCGGCCACGACTCCTGTCTGGACCGGCGCCGGACGACGGCGCTCGGCGAGGTCTGACACGGGGGCGGGGCGACGCTCGCGCTGGACCGGACGCTGGTCGACAGCCTCCTGGGTCGTGGTCTCGCTGTCGCCGTCGTAGTCGTCGTAGTGGCCGGTGTCCTCGAGCAGGCCGAGGTACTCGCCGATCTTGCGCATCGCGCCGCTCATGAGACAGATCCTCCGCTAGACCTGGCGCCCGGGACCGGACACCTGTTGACTGTTGTGGACATTACTGGACCCGGGGCCTCGGACCGAGGACCGCGGAGCCGACACGCACGTGTGTCGCACCGTGCGCGATGGCGGCCTCCAGGTCGCCGCTCATCCCGGCCGAGAGCTCGGTCGCACCGGGGTGCTCGAGCAGGAACGCCTCTCGCATCCCGGCGAGCCGGGTGAACGCGTCGGCGGGGTCCTGCCCCAGCGGCGCGACCGCCATCAGGCCGCGCAGCTGCAGGCCCTCAGCGTCGTCCACCCGCCGGCCCAGCTCGACCAGGTCGTCTGGGTCGGCGCCGGCGCGGTGGTCGGCCCCCGGCGGGTCGAGGCTGACCTGCAGGAGCACGTCGACCTGCTCCCCACCGGGGCGCGCCTGCGCCCCGCGCGACAGCGGTCCGACGAGCTTGGCGCGGTCGAGCGACTCGACCACGTCGGCGTAGCGGGCGACCGCGGCGGCCTTGTTGGACTGGAGGCCGCCGATGAAGTGCCAGCGCAGGCCGAGGTCGGCGCACTCGGCCGCCTTGGCCTCCGCCTCCTGGTGCCGGTTCTCCCCCACGTCGGTGACGCCGAGATCGGCCAGCAGGCGGACGTCGGAGGCGGGGAAGAACTTGGTGACGACGACGAGCGCGACGTCGTCCTCCCCTCGCCCTGCCCCCGTGCACGCGACCGCGATGCGACGGCGTACGGCGTCGAGGCTGGCGGCCAGCTCGTCGCGGCGGGCGCTCACGCGTGGCTCCAGACGACGCCGGCGAACCGGGTCGAGGCGGACCCGTCGCGGCGGTGCGAGGGCCACGACGTGTCCTCGCGGGTGCAGACGTCGACGGCGCGGACGTCGGTGATGCCGGCGGCGTCGAGCTGCGCGCGGACGCCCGCGCCGAGGTCGAGGGCGGGCGTGCCCCACGACGTCGTGGAGCGCGCCTCGGGGACGACGGCGGCGACCTCGTCCTGGAGGTCGGCGGGGACCTCGTAGCAGGCTCCGCACACGTGCGGGCCGATCCAGGCGACGGACGGGTCGCCGCCCCGCGACCGGATGGCCGCGACCGCGGCCGGGACCACACCCGCGGCGAGCCCGGGGCGGCCGCTGTGGACCGCGGCGATCCACCCCGTGGCCGGGTCGGCGAGCAGGACCGGCACGCAGTCGGCGGCACGGGCCAGCAGCGCGACGCCCGGCTCCGAGGTGCAGAGGGCGTCGCAGGTCTGCCGCTCACCCGCCGCCCCGCCGGCCACGAGCCCGACGTCGGCACCGTGCACCTGGCGCATCAGGACCGGCGTCGCCCCGGTGACCTCCGCGACCTGCGCGAGCGCCTCGTCGCGCACGTCGTCGGCAGCCGCGTCGCCCAGGCTGAGGGAGACGTCGGTGAAGGCGACCTCGATCACGAGGTCGCCTTCGATCCGGTCGCGGTGGTGCAGCAGGGTCACCGTGGTCGTGTCACTTCAGGAAGTCGGGCACGTCGAGGTCGTCGTCGTCGAACTGGACCTGCTTGGCGGGACGGGGCTGGACCGGTGCCGGCTGGCTCTCCTGCGACGACGGCGCGAAGGTCGTGGTCGCAGGCGTGGCCGCCGTCGACCCGCTGTGGGCGGGAGCCGGCGCCTTCGTGGCGAGCTGCTGCGCCGCGGCGCGGGTCTGCTCCTGCGTCTGGGCCGGCTGGGCCTGGCGCAGCACGTTGCCGTCGGAGCGGCGCTTGGGCATGCCGCCGTCGAACCCGGCGGCGATGACGGTCACCCGCACCTCGTCGCCCAGGGCGTCGTCGATGGTCGCACCGAAGATGATGTTGGCCTCGGCGTGGGCGGCCTGGGACACGAGCGCGGCGGCCTCGTTGATCTCGAACAGGCCGAGGTCCGAGCCGCCGGCGATGGAGAGCAGCACGCCGTGGGCGCCCTCGATGCTGGCCTCGAGCAGCGGGCTCGACACCGCCATCTCCGCCGCGGCGACCGCACGGTCCTCACCCCGCGCCGAGCCGATGCCCATCAGGGCCGAGCCGGCGTTGGCCATCACGGACTTCACGTCGGCGAAGTCGAGGTTGATCAGGCCCGGGGTGGTGATCAGGTCGGTGATGCCCGAGACACCCTGCAGCAGCACCTGGTCGGCCTGCTTGAAGGCGTCGAGGATCGACACGCTGCGGTCGGTGATCGACAGCAACCGGTCGTTGGGGATGACGATGAGGGTGTCGACCTCCTCACGGAGCTGGCTGATGCCCTCCTCCGCGGAGTTGGCACGGCGCCGGCCCTCGAAGGCGAACGGGCGGGTCACGACGCCGATGGTCAGCGCGCCGAGCGAGCGCGCGATCCGCGCCACGACGGGCGCGCCGCCGGTGCCGGTGCCGCCGCCCTCGCCGGCGGTCACGAACACCATGTCGGCGCCCTTGATGACCTCCTCGATCTCGTCGGCGTGGTCCTCGGCCGCCTTCGCGCCCACGTCGGGGTCGGCGCCGGCACCGAGGCCGCGGGTGAGCTCACGGCCGATGTCGAGCTTGACGTCGGCGTCGCTCATGAGGAGTGCCTGGGCGTCGGTGTTGATCGCGATGAACTCGACGCCCTTGAGGCCGACCTCGATCATCCGGTTGACGGCGTTGACGCCGCCGCCGCCGATGCCCACGACCTTGATGATCGCCAGGTAGTTCTGCGCTGCTGCCACGGCTCCGGGGCCTTCCTTGAGTGGGTCTGTGCTGGTCTGTGCTGCTGCTTCGTGGTGCTGGTGTCCTGGGGAAGGAACGAGGTGGTGGACCACTGCCCTCGATTCGCGGAACCCTAACCGTGAACCTGAGGGTTATAGTTATGTCAACCTCGCCTTTCGCTAGACCCTAGGGAGCGACGACGACGAAACCCTGCCGGACACGCCGGGCAGTGGCGGGTCGGACAGGAATTCCCGCCGGGTCGAGCGGGTCAGCGGACCGTCGGGTTCCCCGGGACGCTCACGTCGTAGACCTGCGCCTGCTCGGCGGCGAGGAGCCGGTCGATGACCTGGGCCTTGAGTCCGGACTCCTCGGCGCTCCCCCACAGCACCCGGCGCCGGTCGCGGAGGACCAGGGTGATCTGGTCGACGGTCGCCACCTCGACGTGATCGACGCGGGTGACGAGGTCCTGCGGGAGGGCCGACACGACGGTGGCGGCCTCCTTCAGCGCGTCGGTGCCCGCGGCTCCGCCGGGCCGAATGCGCGGCATGCCCTTGGGCGCGGCGTCGTACTGGCGGAAGACGACGCCCTCGGCGTCGAGGCCGCGCAGCCGACCGGCGATCTCCACGACGGCGACCGCCGTGCGCTCGACCACCTCGATGCGGACGGCGTCGGGCCAGGTGCGCGTGACGTCGACGGACCTGACCTCGGCGAGGGAGCCGACGCGGCTGTCCGCGCGCGCGAGGTCCACGAGGGCCAGCTGGTCGCCGAGCGGGACGTCGGCGATCTCGCGCACGCGCGCGTCGCTGAGGAGGTCGTTGCCGACGACCTGCACCTTCTTGACCTGCAGGACGGTGGAGAAGAGGACGAGGTAGATCGAGGTCCCGAGCAGCGCGAGCACCACGAGCAGGGCCAGGACTTTGCGCAGCGAGAGCCAGCGTCGTGCCCACTGCCGGCGCGCGAAGCGCCGCCGCGTGCGCCTCGCGGTGCGCTCCTCCGGCTCCACTCAGGCACCGCCGAGCAGGTCGAGCACCCGGGGTCCGACCCCCGTGATGTCGCCCGCGCCGAGGGTGATGACCAGGTCGCCGGGCCGGGACCGCTCGGCGAGCACCTGCGCGGCCGCGCCGAGGCCGTCGACGTAGGTGACGTGCTGCGCGGGCAGGGGTACGGCGTCCGCGACGAGGAGCCCGGTGACCTCCGGGTCGGCGTCCTCGCGCGCGACGTAGACGTCGAGGACGACGACCTCGTCGGCGGCACCGAGCGCGACGCCCATCGCCTCGCCGAAGATGCGGGTGCGCGAGACCAGGTGCGGCTGGAACGCGGCGACCACACGGCCCTCCCCGGCGAGGGCTCGAGCGGCCTCGAGGTCGCCGCGGATCTCGACGGGGTGGTGGGCGTAGGAGTCGTAGACGCGCACGCCCGCTGCCTCGCCCTTGAGCTCCATCCGGCGCCCGGTGCCGGTGAACCCGCCGAGCCCGTCGACCAGCGCGTCGAAGGGCAGGCCGAGACGCAGGCCCATGGCGAGGGCCGCGGCGGCGTCGAGGACGTAGTGCCGCCCGGGGATCCGGAGCCGCAGCACACCGAGGTCGGTGCCGGCCCGGGAGACCCGGCAGGTGGAGGTGGAGCCGTCGAGGGCCAGGTCGTGGATGCGCAGGTCGGCGTCGGCGGACTCCCCCACGGTGATCACCTCGAGGCCCTGCGTCCGGGCCTGCCGGGCGAGCTCGGCAGCGCCGGCGTCGTCGAGGACGCAGACGAGGAAGCCCGATCGGTCGACGGTGTCGGCGAACTCCTCGAAGGCCCGGTGGTAGGCCTCCTCGGTGCCCCAGTTGTCGAGGTGGTCGGCCTCGACGTTGGTGACGATCGCGGCGTGGGGGCGGTAGACCAGGAACGCGCCGTCGCTCTCGTCGGCCTCGGCGACGAAGAGGTCGTCGGCGCCGGAGTCGGCGTTGCGTCCGGTGGCGGTCAGCACACCGCCCACGGCGTACGACGGGTCGACGCCGGCCGCGAGCAGCGCCGAGGTCAGCAACCCGGTGGTCGTCGTCTTGCCGTGCGTGCCGGCCACGGCGAGGACGCGGGAGCCGGCCATCACCGCGGCGAGGCCGGCGGACCGCGGCAGCACGCGCAGCCCCCGCCGGCGGGCCTCCACGACCTCGGGGTTGTCGTCGCGGGCGGCGGTCGTGACCACGAGCGTGTCGGCGTCGCCGACGTGGGCGGCGTCGTAGCCGAGGTGGCAGGTGACGCCGAGCTCGCGCAGCGCCGGCAGGAACGGGGTGTCGTGGTCGTCGCTGCCCGTGACCGTGATCCCATGGCGGGCCATGATGCGGGCGATCGCGGAGATCCCTGCGCCACCGATGCCGACGCAGTGGACGCGACCTAGCTCGGCGGCCGGGAGGATCTCGTCGGGAACCGGGATCCTCACGAGCCGCTCCTCGCGCGGGACGCGCCGGCGTCGAGGACCATCCGGGCCAGCTTCTCGTCGGCGTCGAGCGGGATCACGCCCCTGGCGGCCGACCCCATGGTGGCGAGCCGCTCGGCGTCGGTGAGCAGCCCGGGCACGCTGGCGGCGACCCACTCCGGGGTCAGCGCCTCGTCGGCCACGAGCAGGCCGCCTCCGGCGTCGACCACCGGACGGGCGTTGAGCGACTGCTCGCCGTTGCCGATCGGGAGCGGGACGTAGACGGCGGGCAGGCCCACCCCGGAGACCTCCGTGACGGTGTTGCTGCCGGAGCGGCACAGCACCGCGTCGGCGGCGGCATAGGCCAGGTCCATGCGGTCGACGTAGTTGAGCACGACGTAGGGGACGTCGCCCTGCTCCACGGTGAGCTCGTGCTTGGGGCCGACGATGTGGAGCACCTGCACCCCGGCCGCCGCGAGGGCGGGAGCGGCACCGGAGGCGGCGGCGTTGATCCGGGCAGCTCCCTGGGAGCCACCGGTCACCAGCAGGGTGGGCAGGTCGGCGCGCAGCCCGAAGGCGGCGAGGGCCTCCTCGCGCAAGGCGGCCCGGTCCATCGTGGAGATGAGCCGGCGGATCGGCAGCCCGGTGCACACGGCGTGCGGCAGGGCGGTGCCGGGGAAGCTGGTGGCGACGTGGGTGGTCATCCGGGCGCCCAGCCGGTTGGCCACGCCGGCGATCGCGTTGCCCTCGTGGACGACGATCGGCAGGCCGCGCTTGCGAGCCGCCAGGTAGGCCGGCACGGAGACGTAGCCCCCGAAGCCGACGACGACGTCGGGGCGCACCCGGTCGACGATCGCGATGGCGGCGGCGCGGGCGGCGCGCAACCGCGCCGGCGTACGCAGCAGGTCGGGGCCGGGGCGGCGCGGCAGCGGCACCCGCGGGACGACCTCGAGCGGCAGCCCCGCCTCCGGGACCAGGCGCGCCTCGAGCCCCTCGCGGGTGCCGAGGCAGGTCACCTCGGTGGCGGGGTCCAGCCGGCGCAGGGCGTCGGCGGTGGCGAGCAGGGGCGAGGTGTGGCCGGCGGAGCCGCCGCCGGCGAGAAGGACGCGCATCGGGGCAAATCTAGCGGGGGCCGTCGGGAGGGACGGGGCCGGCGGACGCGGGCGAGGAGGTGGTGGCTGAGGTGGCGGCTGAGGCGGGGACCGGGGTCGGGGCCGAGGTGGTCGCGGTCGTCGCGGTGGCGGCGGACAGTCCGGCGGAGCGGTTGCGCCGGCGTGCCGCCAGGGCGGCCGCGGCCTCGGGCTCGCGCCGGGCGAAGCCGATGACCAGGCCGAGGGCGACCAGCGACGGCAGGAGCGCCGAGCCGCCGTAGGAGACGATCGGGAGCGGGATGCCGATGACCGGGAGCACGGCGAGCACCATGCCGACGTTGATCATCATCTGCCCGAGCAGCCACACGACGATGCCGAAGGTGGCGTAGCGGACGAACGGGTCCTGCGTGCTGTGGGCGACCCGGATCGCGGCGTAGGCGATGGTGAAGAACAGCCCGATGACGAGCAGCGTGCCGACCAGGCCGAGCTCCTCGCCGAGCACGGCGAAGATGAAGTCGGTGTGCGCCTCCGGGAGGTCGCCCCACTTCTGGGTCGAGGCGCCGATGCCCTGGCCGAACCAGCCGCCGCTCGAGAGGGCGTAGAGCCCGTGGGCGGGCTGCCAGCCGGCGTCGGTGTAGTCCTTGAACGGGTCGGTGAAGTGCGTGATGCGCTCGAGGCGCTCGGGGTCGGTCGCGGCCAGGGCGACGGCTGCGACGCCGAGGACGGAGAGGCTGAGGCCGAAGAGCCGCAGGGGCGCGCCGACCACCCACAGCATCCCGAGCAGGATGGCGGCGAGCACCATCGCGGTGCCGAGGTCGCGGCCCACCAGGACCAGGGTGATGACGGCGAAGAGCCCCGGCACCACGGGCACGAGCAGGTGGTGCAGCTCGCGCAGCCGCCGCTCCTTGTGGGCGTAGATGTTGGCCGCCCACAGCACGATCGCGAGCTTGGCGACCTCGGCGGGCTGCATGGTGAAG
Source organism: Nocardioides renjunii (assembly GCF_034661175.1). Classification (NCBI taxonomy): domain Bacteria; kingdom Bacillati; phylum Actinomycetota; class Actinomycetes; order Propionibacteriales; family Nocardioidaceae; genus Nocardioides; species Nocardioides renjunii. The sequence goes on from NZ_CP141058.1 coordinate 2,738,108, forward strand.
GGGCCGATCGCCAGCCAGTTCTTGTTGCCGTTGATCACCACGCCGAAGCGCGCCACCAGGGCGAGCAGCACCAGCGCGAAGAGGAAGCTGGGGTAGGCCAGGCGGCGCACGTGCTTGACCGGGATCCGGGAGGCGACCCAGGCGCACGGGAGGCCGACGGCCACCCACACCAGCTGGCGCTTCACGACGGCGTAGGAGTCGTCGTAGGTGAGGTAGGACCGCACGCTCGACGCGCTGAGGACCATGATGAGACCGATGGTGAGCAGCAGCGCGGAGGCGCCGACGAGGAGGTAGTAGGACGCGAGCGGCTTGTCGAGCGCCTCGCGCAACGACCGCCAGCCGGCGACGACCCCCGAGCCCAGCGGCGCGCGGACCTTCGGCCCGACGACGTCCTCGGGGTCCACGGTCGTCATCGTCGCGGTCCCCCTCGGGCGTCTAGTCGGGCGTCTGGTCGGGCGTCTGGTCGGGCGCGGGACCGCCGCGGGCGATCCTGCGGTGCACCGCCGCGGCGAACGCGTCGCCGCGCGCGCCGTAGTCGGTGAACATGTCCATGGACGCGCACCCCGGCGCCAGCAACACGGTGTCCCCGGACCTGGCGAGCCCGGCGGCGGCGTCGACCACGCGCTCCATCGGATCCCCAGTCTCGTCGGCACCCACATCGATGACCGGCACATCGGGCGCGTGTCGCGAAAGAGCGTCGGCGACCACCTGCCGGTCCCGGCCGAGCAGCACCACGCCCCGCAACCGGTCGCGCACCGCGACCACCAGGTCGTCGAAGCGGGCGCCCTTGGCGAGCCCGCCCGCCACCCAGACCACGGAGTCGTAGGCGCTGAGCGAGGACTGGGCGGCGTGCGGGTTGGTCGCCTTGGAGTCGTCGACCCAGTCGACGCCGTCGGCCGCTGCGACGTGCGCGATCCGGTGCCCGTCGGGCCGGAAGTCGCGCAGTCCGTCGCGGACCGCCTGCTGGCTCACGCCGTGGGCCCGGGCGAGGGCAGCGGCCGCGAGCGCGTTGGCGACGTAGTGCGGTGCCGACGAGGCGAGGTCGGCGAGCGTGCACAGCTCCGCCGCACTGGTGGCGCGCTCCTCGATGAACGCGCGGTCCACCAGCAGGTCCTCCACGATCCCCACGTCGCCCGACGACGGCGTCCCGAGCGTGAACCCGACCGCGCGGGCACCCTCGACCACGTCGGCCTCGCGCACCATCTCCTCGGTCGCGGGGTCGGCGAGGTTGTAGACGCAGGCGCGCTGCACCCGCTCGTAGATCCGCGCCTTGTCGGCGGCGTACTGCTCCATGCCCGTCGGTCCCCCGGGCTCGTCGTCGTACCAGTCGAGGTGGTCCTCGGCGACGTTGAGGACGACGGCGGACTCCGCCGACATCGACCAGGTGTAGTGGAGCTGGAAGCTGGAGAGCTCGACGGCCAGGACGTCGTAGGGCTCGGGGTCCATCACGGCCTCGACGATCGGCATGCCGACGTTGCCGACGGCGGCGGCGCGCAGCCCGGCGGCGCCCAGGATCGAGCGGAGCATCTGCACCGTCGTCGTCTTGCCGTTGGTGCCCGTGACGGCCAGCCACGGCGCGGCGGTGGCAGGGTCGCGCAGCCGCCAGGCCAGCTCCACCTCGCCCCACACCGGGATCCCCCGCTCGGCCGCCTGCGCGAGCAGCGGGGCGGTCGGACGCCAGCCGGGCGAGGTGACGACGAGGTCGACGTCGTCGGGGAGGACCGCGGTCTCGCCGGGTCCGAGGCGGACGGTGGCGCCGAGGGTCTCGAGGAGCTCGGCCTTCTCGGCCTTCGCCTCGCTGGTCGCCTCGTCGAGCGCCGTCACCCGGGCGCCGAGGAACAGCAGGTTGTCGGCGGCGGCGTAGCCGGAGACACCGAAGCCGGCGACCACGACGCGTACGCCGGACCAGTCGCTGCCGCGGCCGAGCGACTCCACGTCCGGGGCGGGCCCGTCAGCCAATGCCCGCGACCCACTCGGCGTAGAAGATGCCCAGGCCGGTGGCCACGGTGAGGCCGGTGACGATCCAGAAGCGGATCACGATGGTGACCTGCTCCCAGCCGAGCATCTCGAAGTGGTGGTGCAGGGGCGTCATGCGGAAGACGCGGTAGCCGGGCTGGACCTTGAAGATGCTGCGGAAGAGCCCGCTCGCGCGGCTGACCTTGAAGACGGACACCTGGATCATCACCGAGAGCGTGATGACCACGAAGAGGCCGCCGATGATGAGCAGCAGCAGCTCGGTGCGGGTCATGATCGCGAAGCCGGCCATGGCGCCGCCGAGGGCGAGGGAGCCGGTGTCGCCCATCATGATCTGGGCGGGCGAGGCGTTCCACCACAGGAAGCCGAAGCAGGCGCCGGTCAGCGCCGCCGCGACGACGGCGAGGTCGAGCGGGTCGCGCACCTCGTAGCACTTGGGACCCGCCTCGATGGCGCAGGACTGGCTGTTCTGCCAGATGTTGACCAGCGTGTAGGCGGCGAAGACCAGGATGCTCGCGCCGGTGGCCAGCCCGTCCAGGCCGTCGGCGAGGTTCACCGCGTTGCTGGCGCCGGTGACGATCACCCACACGAGCAGGATGGCGACGATCGTCGGGAGCGCGAACCGCTCGTAGTCGCGGATGAAGGAGATGTGGTCGGACGCCGGTCGCCAGCCACGCTCGTCCTCGAGCATCGGCGACAGCGCGAGGAAGCCGAAGACGACCGCCACCACGGTCTGGCCGATGACCTTCGCGCGGCTGCGCAGGCCGAGGTTGTGCTGGCGGCTCACCTTGAGGAAGTCGTCGAGGAAGCCGACGCCTCCGAGCCCGACGAGGAGGAACAGCAGGAGCATCGCCGAGGCGGTGGGGGCCTGCTGGGTGATGATCTTGGCGGCGAGGTAGCCCACGACCGTGGCGAGCACGATGACGGCCCCGCCCATGGTCGGGGTGCCGCGCTTGACGTGGTGGGTGGTCGGCCCGTCGTCGCGGATCGGCTGGCCGAAGCCCTGCCGGGTGAAGAACCGGATGGCGTAGCGCGTGCCGAGGAGGGAGATCAGCAGGGAGAGTCCTCCTCCGAACAGGATGGCTCTCATGTGGTGCTACTCCCTTCCTCGAGGAGGACGTCGGCGATGAGTTCGAGCGAGGCCCCCCGTGATGCCTTCACCAGGACGACATCAGCAGCCGAGACATTGTGCCGCAGCCACTCGGCCGCTTCGTCACGCCCCGCCGTGGGGATCGTCACTCCCCCGCCGGCTCCCCGGGCCACCGCGGTCGCGAAGCCCTCGGAGACCGGCCCCGCGCCGTCGCCCACGGTGAGCACGACGTCGACGCCGACCTCGGCGGCGTACGTGCCCACGCCGCGGTGTGCGGCGACCCCGCCGTCGCCGAGCTCGAACATCTCCCCCAGCACCGCGACCGTACGACGACCGCTGCGCGACCCGATGCCGGCGAGCGTGTCGAGGGCGGCCCGCATCGACTCGGGGTTGGCGTTGTAGGCGTCGTTGAGGACGACCAGCCCGTCCGGGCGCTCGGTGACCTCCATCCGCCAGCGGCTCGCGGGCACCGCGTCCGCCAGGGAGTCGGCCACCGTGTCGAGGTCGAGGCCGGCGGCGAGCGCCATGGCGGCGGCCGCTGCCGCGTTGCGCCACTGGAACGCGCCCACCTGGGCCAGGTGCACGGTGGCGCCGGAACCGCGGTGGAGGACCTCGAACGACTGGCGGCCCAGCTCGTCGGTGGTCACCGCGGTGACGGCCACGTCCGCGCCCTCGCCGCCGAACGTGCGCACGGTGGCGTCGGTGCGAGCGGCCATGGCGGCGACGAGCTCGTCGTCGGCGTTGAGCACGGCGGTGCCGTCGGCCGGCAGTGCCTCGACGATCTCGCCCTTCGCCTGCGCGATCGCCTCGCGGCTGCCGAACTCACCGATGTGCGCCGTGCCGACGTTGAGCACGGCTGCCACGTGCGGCGGCGCGACGGCGCAGAGCCGGGCGATGTGGCCCACGCCGCGCGCGCCCATCTCCACGACGAGGTAGCGGGTCTCGGGCGTCGCGCGGAGCACCGTGAGCGGCACGCCGAGGTCGTTGTTGAAGTTGCCGCGCGTCGCCACGGTCGGGCCCGCCTCCGAGAGGACGTGCGCGAGGTAGTCCTTCGTGCCGGTCTTGCCCTGGGAGCCGGTCATGGCGAGCACCACCACGTCGGGCAGGCGGTCGACGACGTGCCGGGCCAGCAGCCCCAGGGCGGCCACGACGTCGTCGACGACGACGGTCGGCAGCTCGGTCGGCCGGCTGCCCAGCACCGCGACGGCGCCGGCCCCACCGGCCGCGACCACGAAGTCGTGGCCGTCGACGCGCTCGCCCGCGACGGCCACGAAGAGGCCGCCCGGCTCGGGGGTGCGGGTGTCGATGAACGCCGCCCCGGTGACGACGGCCTCGCCGTGCGCCTCGCCGCCCACGACGTCGGCCACCTCGGCCAGGGTCATCTCGATCATGCGGGCTCCCCGGCGGCGGTCAGCAGCGCCCGGATCTCCTCGGCGGCGACGACGCGGTCGTCGAAGGGATGCACCTCGCTGCCGACCTGCTGGCCGGTCTCGTGCCCCTTGCCCGCGACGAGGACCACGTCGCCGGGGGCGGCGCGTCGCAGTGCCTCGCGGATCGCCAGCCGGCGGTCACCGACCTCGAGGACCTCCGCGGCACCGCCGCGGGTGCCCTCGAGCACGGCCGCGCGGATGTCGGCGGGGTCCTCGGTGCGCGGGTTGTCGTCGGTGACGACCACGACGTCGGCCAGCCGCGCGGCGATCTCCCCCATCACCGGTCGCTTGACCCGGTCGCGGTCGCCGCCCGCGCCGACCACGACGATCACCCGGCCCTCGGTGAGGGGCCGCAGCGTGGCCAGCACCGCCTCGAGGGCGTCCGGCTTGTGGGCGTAGTCGACGACCACCGCCCAGTCCTGGCCCGCCGCGACCCGCTCCAGCCGGCCCGGCACACCGCCGACGCGTGCGATGCCGTCGGCGACCGTCCGCGGGTCGAGCCCGGCGAGGGCGGCCGAGGCGATCGCCGCCAGCGCGTTGGACACGTTGAAGGCGCCCGGGACGCGGACCGCCGCCGGCACCGTGACGCCGGGGCCGACGACGGTGAAGGTCGCCCCCGACGGCGCCAGCGCGACGTCGACCGCCCGCCAGTCCGCGTCGCGGCCCTCGGTGGAGAAGGTCGACATCGGGATCGTCGCCACGTCCAGCAGCCGCCGGCCGTGCTCGTCGTCGAGGTTGGTCAGGCCCTGTGCAGCGCGCTCCGGGGTGAACAGGCTCGCCTTGGCGGCGAAGTAGTCGTCGACGTCGCGGTGGAAGTCGAGGTGGTCACGGCCCAGGTTGAGGAAGGCGGCGACGTCGAACACCACGCCGTCCACGCGGCCCATCACGAGCGCGTGGCTGGAGACCTCCATGGCGCAGGTGTCGACGCCCCGCTCGCGCATCACCGCGAACAGGCCGTGCAGGTCGGGCGCCTCGGGCGTCGTCAGCTGGGTCTGCACGTCCTCGCCGGCGATGCGGGTGCCGACGGTGCCGATCACCGCGGACGTCACGCCGGACGCGGTCAGCCCCTGCTCGAGGATACGGGTCGTGGTGGTCTTGCCCTGCGTGCCGGTGACGCCGATGACCCGCAGGTCCGTCGCGGGCTCGCCGTAGAGCCGGGCGGCCAGGCGACCGAGCACCCGCCTCGGCTCGGGTACGACGAGCGCGGGCGTGCCCGGCGGGAGCAGGTCGAGCCCCGCGCGGTCGGTGAGGACGGCCACGGCGCCCGCGGACAGCGCCTCGGCGGCGTAGTCCGCACCGTGGGCGCGGGCGCCCGGGAGGGCGGCGTACAGGTCACCGGGCCGGACGCGGGCGGTGCTGAGCGAGATCCCGGAGACCGGCACGTCGAGGTCGCCGTGGGCGGCCACCTCGGTCGTCTCGGCGATCCAGGCGGCCAGCTCGCTCGCGGCCGTCGAGGGGGTGCGACGCGGTCGGGTCGGGGGCACGACCTCCTCGCGCGGGTCCACTGGGCGGTCCACCGAGCGAGGGTATCGACTCACCACTCGACGGGGAGGCGGGAGGGCTTGCCGTCGGTCGGCTCGACGCCGTAGCGGCCGAGCACGTAGCCCATGACCCGGGAGAACACGGGACCGGCGATCGAGCCGCCGCCGCCGTCGACCTCCGGGGCGTGGACGACCACGTAGACGGTGAACCGGGCGTCGTCGGCGGGCGCGAAGCCGCCGAAGGAGACCGACGTGCTGCCGTCGTAGCAGCCGCAGTCCGCAGCGACCCGCTGGGCGGTGCCTGTCTTGCCGGCGACGAGGTAGCCGGGCACCTGCGCGCCAGGCGCCACCCCGTCCTCGGGGTCGACGACCTTCTCCATCATCCGCGCGGTCGCACGGGCGGCAGCCTTGCTGACCACCCGGGTGCGGGTGGCCACGTCGGTGCCGACGGTGACGCCGTCGTCGGTGACCGCGGAGCCGGCGATGAGGCTGGGCGAGACCCGGACGCCGCCGTTGGCGATGGTGTTCACCGCGGCGGCCATCTGGGCGACGTTGACCGACAGGGACTGGCCGAAGGCGACGCGGTCCTTGGTCTGCGACGTCATCGCCTCGCCGGGCGTCAGGATGCCGGCCGTCTCGCCCCGCACGCCGATGTCGGTGCGCTGGCCGAGGCCGAAGCGCTGGAGGTAGTCCACGAGCTCGATGGGCGAGAAGGCGTCGGCGGCGAGGACGGTGCCGATGTTGGACGACTGGGCGATGATCCCGGCCAGGGTCAGGCGGATGTTGCCGTGGTCGAACCAGTCACCGATGACGCGGTCCTGGCGGGCCAGGCTCGGGGGCACCTTGAACCGCTGCCGCGGGAACGCCTTGCCGGCGTCGATGAGGGCCGACGCGGTGAGGACCTTCTGCACCGACCCGGGCTCGTAGGTGTCGTTGAGCGCGCGGGACCCGAGGTCCTCCTCGGGCGCCTCGGTGGGCTCGTTGGCGTCGAAGGTGGGGACGTCGGCCAGCGCCAGCGTCTCGCCGGTGCGGGTGTCCAGGACGATCGCCGAGCCGCTCTCGGCGCGGTACTGCTGGACCGCCTGGGCCAGCACCTTCTGGGTGAACCACTGCAGGTCGCGGTCGATGGTGGTGCGCAGCGGGGCGCCGTTCTGCGCGGCCTTCAGCGTGCTCTCGCGCAGCGGGATGCGCACGCCCTTGCCGGAGTTGGACTGCCACGTCGCCTCGCCGTCGACGCCGGCGAGCTGCTCGTCGAAGGTGCGCTCGAACCCGCCCAGCGGCTCGTCGGTGCCCATGTAGCCGACCAGGTTGGCCGCGACGTCGCCGGCCGGGTAGTCACGGATCGGGTCGTCCTGCAGGCTGATGCCCTCGAAGCCGGCGTCGTCGAGCACCTCGAGGGTGTCGGTCGCGAGCGTGCTCGGCACCCGCCGGGCAACGTACTCGTAGCGGCTGCCCTCCTGGCGGCCGCGCAGCGCGGTCAGCGTGCGGAAGTAGTCGACGGAGAGCCGGTCGGACAGCAGCCGGGCCAGCTCGGGCGCCTGCGCGGCGGTGAGGGCCGGGTCGGCGACGACCATCTTGCCCTTGATCGAGCCGGCGAGCGGGACGCCGTTGCGGTCGAGGATGTCGCCGCGCTCGGCGGCCAGCGGGACCCGGACGGCCCCCTCGGCCGCGGCGCGGACGGCGTACGACTGGGGGTCCATGCCCTGCAGCTGCACCAGCCGCGCGCCGAAGAAGGAGAGGACCATCGCGATGAGGACGAACCCGACGCGCAGTCGCAGCATGGGTGCGCCGCGAGAGGCGCCACGCCTGGTGCGGGTGCTCGGCACTGGTCTCCCTGGGTCAGGGCCCGGGTGCGTCCCGGGCTCGGTCGAAATCTAGGTCGGCTGCCGCGCGGATCCGCGCGACCGCGCCGTCAGCGGTCGCGGTTCTTGCGACCCTGCTTGTTCCTGTTCGTGACATCGGTCGTGCCGGTCGTGCCGGTCGTGCCGGTCGTGGTGGTCGTGTCCGTGGTGGTGGTCGTGGTGGCCGGCACCTCGACGATGGTCGGGTCCGGTGCGAGAACCTTGGGCTTGATGGGCGCGGGGGGCAGCAGCTGGATGGCGTTCTCCCGCGTCGCCGGCGTGCGCACGCCGCTCGTCTCCCCGGTCTCGAGGTCGAGGAAGACTGGCGCAGTCGGGATGACCATGCCCATCTGCTGGGCCTCCAGCGCCACCCGCTGGGGGTCGCGCAGCTCGTCGAGCTCCATGCGCAGCGTCTGCTCGCGGGCGGCCAGCGTGTCGGCCTGGTTCTCCAGCGCGGACGCCGTGAAGGAGGCCTGCTGCATCGAGGTGTTGAACAGGAGCAGTCCCACGATCCCACCGACGAGGACCAGGCTGACGAGGGTCACGAACGGCACCCGGGGGGCGCGCGTGCGCACCCGCGGGACGACGGTGAGGCGGGCCTTGTCGACAGCCTCCTGGGCGATCCGGGTGACCCGGGTCCTCGGCTGCAGTGCGGGACTGCTCATCTGACGGCTCCATGGGGAAGGTGGCGGGAGGCGGGGGAAGGGGGACGGACGCGCTCGACGGCGCGCAGGCGGACCGAGGCCGCCCGGGGGTTCTGCTCGACCTCGTGCACGTCGGCCTGCTCGGCGCCGCGGGTGACCAGCCGCAAGGCCGGCTCGGCGCCCTCGGGGACGAACGGGAGGTCGGGCGGCACGTCAAGCCGGGTCGCGTCGGCGAAGGCCCGCTTGACCAGGCGGTCCTCGAGGGAGTGGTAGGACTCCACGACCACCCGGCCGCCGACGCCGATGACCTCGATCGAGGCGGGGACGGCCCGCCGGAGCACGGCGAGCTCGTCGTTGACCGCCATCCGCAGCGCCTGGAAGGTCCGCTTGGCGGGGTGCCCACCGGTACGCCGCGCCGGAGCCGGGATGGTGGCGTAGAGCAGCTCGACCAAGTCCGCGCTGGTCGCGAACGGCGTGGTGTCGCGTCGACGTACGACCTCGCGGGCGATCCTGCTGGCGAACTTCTCCTCGCCGTACTCGCGCAGGATGCGGGTCAGCTCCTGGGCGGTGGCCGTGTTGAGCAGGTCCGCGGCCGTGGGTCCCGTGGTGGGGTCCATCCGCATGTCCAGCGGGGCGTCCTCGGCGTAGGCGAAGCCGCGCTCGCGCACGTCGAGCTGCATCGAGGAGACCCCGAGGTCGAAGAACACCGCGTCGACGTGGTCGAGCCCGAGGGAGGCGACCACCTCCGGGAGCTCGTCGTAGACGGCGTGCACTGCCGTGAAGCGGTCACCGTGGGCCGCGAGCCGCTCGGTCGACATCTCCAGCGCCGTCGGATCGCGGTCGATGCCGATGACCCGGGCCTCGGGGAGCCGCTCGAGCACGGCCTCGCTGTGGCCGCCGAGGCCGAGCGTGCAGTCGACGTAGACCGACCCGGGGTGCTCGAGGGCAGGCGCCAGCAGGGCGACGACCCGGTCGAGGAGCACCGGGGCGTGGCGGGGAGTCGTCATCGTCCGGCCCGGCTCAGCCCTGGTGTCCCAGGTGCATGAGCACGAGGAGCGCCAGCGCCAGGCAGGAGGCCGTGGCAGCGGAGAACGCGATGAGGACGGCCGCCGCGCGCGCCTGGTCGCGCACCCGCAGCGGCGGCGCCGCCGACGTGCGTGCCCAGGGCTGGGTGGTGCTCATGGTCTCGACCCCACTCAAAGGTGCTGGTTGGTGCTGGATGCTGCTGGCTGCTGCTGGCTGGTGCTGGGTTTGTTGCCGGGGTGCTGCTGGTGATGGCGGTGCGGCTGACACTCCCCGCCGGGTGGCACGAGGTGAGCCGCCGCACCAGGTCCCTGCCCGCTCCCTGGCATGAGGTGCCCTCTGGTGCCGGGGAAGTGCCCCAGATGGCCACGCGAGGGAGCGGGCTCGAGACCTGGTGATGCGGGTCCGATGTCAGCTGTGGAGTTGTGGTGCGGGTCCTGCTCAGATCCCGGGGAAGACCTCGTCGCTGAGCTCGGAGAACTTCTGCTCCTGCTCCTCGGAGTAGGCCGCCCAGGCTGCGGGGTCCCAGATCTCGATCCGGTTCATCGAGCCGATGACGACGCACTCCTTGCGGAGCGAGGCGTACTCGCGCAGGGGTGCCGGGATGTTGATCCGGCCCTGCTTGTCGGGCACCTCCTGGCTGGCGGCCGCGAACAGCATGCGGACGTAGTCACGGGTGCCCTTCTGGGTGACCGGCGCCTCGCGGAGCCGGTCGGTGAGCCGGCCGAAGTCCTCCAGCGACCAGACAGTGAGGCAGCGCTCCTGCCCCCTGGTCACCACGAGTCCCTCCGTCAGCTCGTCCCTGAACTTGGCGGGGAGGAAGAGGCGTCCCTTCTCGTCGAGCTTGGGCGTGTAGGTGCCGAAGAACATCCGGCACCTCCCCCTTGCTCGGCGGGAAGATCGACCCTGTCCCCCACTTCGCACCACAGTACTCCACTTCGCTCCACCGTCAACCAGATCGAGCGTGTCTCCGGCGGCAATTTGCGCGTTGTCAGGTCGGACGCGTCGGTCCGTCGCTGCCCGACGGCAGCCCTCGTCGAGCGTGGAACCGCCCCGATCCACGCTCAGCAGGGCCGTGGTGGAGCGCCGGTGGAGAGAAAGGGCACCCGGTGGTGGGGCGAAGTGGGGGAACCGAGGCGCAGGGGCAGCTCGGCCGGCGGTCGGAAGGCGCTGCCCGGCGACGGTGGCCCGGTATGTTGCGCGCACCACATACCGTGGTCACGAGCATGCAGCGAGGGGACGGACACAACGTGACGACTGGGCTTTCCGGGCAGGCGCCCGACCTGGACACCGTGCACCGGGTCACCGGCGCGGTCCGCCACAACATCGAGCGCGTGATCGCCGGCAAGCCCGACGTGGTCAACGCCGCGCTCGTCGTCCTGCTCGCGGAGGGTCACCTGCTCATCGAGGACGTCCCCGGCGTCGGAAAGACCCAGCTGAGCAAGGCCCTGGCGCGCAGCATCGACTGCTCCGTGCGCCGGATCCAGTTCACCCCCGACCTGCTGCCCTCCGACGTCACGGGCGTGTCGGTGTTCAACCAGGACACCCGGGAGTTCGAGTTCCGCCCCGGCGGCGTCTTCGCCAACATCGTGGTCGGCGACGAGATCAACCGGGCCTCCCCCAAGACGCAGTCCGCCCTCCTCGAGGCGATGGAGGAGCGCCAGGTCACGGTCGACAACGCGACCTACATGCTCGAGAAGCCGTTCATGGTCATCGCCACCCAGAACCCCATCGAGATGGAGGGCACCTACGCCCTGCCTGAGGCCCAGCGCGACCGCTTCATGGCGCGGGTCTCGGTCGGCTACCCGGTGGAGTCCGCCGAGATCGCGATGCTCGAGGGCCACACCGCCCACAACCCGCTCGACGACCTCGAGCCGGTCACCGACGCCGGCGAGATCCGCAAGGTGATCGAGATCGTCGGCCGGGTCCACGTCTCGTCCGCGGTGCACCGCTACGCCGTCGCGCTGACGACCGCCACCCGCACGAGCAACGACCTGCACCTCGGCGCGTCGCCGCGGGCCACGCTCCACCTCGTCCGCGCCGCCAAGGCGGTCGCCGCGACGCAGGGCCGCGACTACGTCCTGCCCGACGACATCCACGGCATCACCTCGCCGGTGCTCGCCCACCGGCTGCTGCCCAACGTCGAGGCGACGATGAGCGGCCGCACCACCGCGGCGATCCTGTCCGGGCTGGTGGAGTCGGTCCCCGTCCCCGACGCGAACCGTGCGTGAGGCACTCGCCGCCCTGACCGTCCGCGGACGGGCGTTCCTGGCCGCCGGCATCACCACCGTGGTGGCCGCGATCGTCGTCGGCCACTCCTCGGTGGTCCGCATCGGCGTGCTGGTCGCGGTGCTGCCGCTGCTGACGGCATGGTGGGTGGGGCGCTCGCGCTACCGCCTCGCGCTCGTGCGCACGCTCTCCCCCCAGCTCGTGGTGGCCGGCCAGCCGGCGACGGTCGAGCTGACGGTCGCCAACGAGTCACGCACCCCGACCGGCGTCCTCCTGCTCGAGGAGCGACTGCCCTACGTCCTCGGCACGCGGCCCCGCTTCGTGCTCGAGGGGCTCGGCCACGGCTGGCGCCGCCACGCGACCTACCAGGTCCGCTCCGAGCTGCGCGGGCAGTTCGAGATCGGCCCGATGGCGGTGCGCGTCACCGACCCGTTCGGCCTCGTCGAGCTCGGTCGTACGTTCCACGCGACCACGCGGCTGACGGTGACGCCGCGCACCATCGCGCTGCCGAGCATCCCGCTGGGCGGCGCGTGGACCGGGTCCGGCGACAACCGTCCGCGCGCCTTCGCCACCGGCAGTGCCGAGGACGTCACCGTGCGCGAGTACCGCCGCGGAGACGACCTGCGGCGCGTCCACTGGCGCAGCTCGGCCCGGCTCGGCGAGCTCATGGTGCGCCGCGAGGAGCAGCCGTGGCAGTCGCGCGCCACCGTCTTCCTCGACAACCGCGGCACCTCGCACCGCGGCCAGGGTGCCGCGAGCTCCCTCGAGGGCGCGGTCTCCGCCGCCGCGTCGATCGCGGTGCACCTCGCGCACCACGGCTACACCGTCCGGCTGGTCACGGCCTCCGGCGACAGCCGCGAGACGCAGTGGCACTCGCAAGCGGCCGAGGCGAGCACCATCCCGCTCCTCGAGGCGCTGGCCGTGGTGCAGCTCGACCACTCCCCCGCACCCGACACGCAGTGGCTCGCCGAGCCCGGCAACGGCGGTCTCACCATCGGCGTCTTCGGCGGCCTGGGCGAGATGGACCTGCCGTTCCTGCGCCGGCTCCAGCACCACGCGTCCTCCAGCCTGGCGATCGCCCTCGACGTGGACGCGTGGGCGCCGCACCTACCGGTGCAACCCGGCCTCGGCGCGGCGTCCCACCTCACCGCGACCGGCTGGCGCTCGGTCACCCTCGGTCCCCGTGACCGCCTCGACACCGCCTGGCAGGAGCTCGGCATGATGCGGAGCCGGTCCACCGCCTCGACAGGAGTCGGACGATGAGGTCCTCCTGGAGCACGCTCCCCCACCAGCTCAGGGTGGCGGGCATCGCCATGCTGGCCGCCTGGGTGACGATCCTGTCGTGGCGCGTCCTGACCGCCGGCTTCGCCGAGGTCGGCTTCCCGCTGCTCTTCATCGGCGTCGTCCTCGCGGGCGGCGGCGCGCTGGCGAGGTGGAGCCGCCTGCCGGCCCCGGCCATCATCGGCGCGCAGCTCGTCGTGGGCGGCCTGCTGGTCCTCGGCACCACGACCGGCTCCCCGCTGCCGACGCCCGACAACGTCGACGCGTTCCGGGCGGCGCTCGGCGACGCGATGGAGACCTCGCGCAGCTACGCCGCGCCGGTCCAGCTCGGCGTCCCGCCCGTCCACCCGCTGCTGCTCGTCGGCGGCACGCTCGTGGTCCTCCTCGTCGACGTCATCGCCTGCACCCTGCGCCGCGCACCGGTGGCCGGGCTCGTGCTGCTGGCGGCGTACACCCTCCCGGTGGCGGTCACCGGCGAGGCCGTGTCGTGGTGGCTCTTCGCCGTCATCGCCGCGCTGTTCCTCACCCTCGTCTACATCCAGCACAGCGATCGCGTCACCTCGTGGGGCCGCTCGCCCGAGGGCGAGAAGGCGTCGTTCTCCGTGCGCACCGGCGCCATCGGCAACACCGCCGTGGCCCTCGGCGCCGCCGCGATCGCGCTCGCCGTGGTGGTGCCGGCGGCCGTCCCCACGATGAGCATGAGCGTCTTCGACGGCAACGGCCCGGGCACCCGCGAGGTCGAGGTCAAGGACCCGATGGTCGACCTGCGCCGCGACCTCGCCCGCGGGGAGGACGTCCCGCTGCTGTGGGTCACCACCCCCGGCCCGCGGCCGACGTACCTGCGGATCTCGGTGCTCGCCCGATTCAACGGCTCGACCTGGACCCCCGGCGACCGCGAGATCCCCGAGACGCAGACCGCCACCGGCTCGCTGCCGCCGCTCGACGGCGTCTCCAGCGACGTGGCGCGCCGGGAGTTCAAGTACGACGTCCGGGTCAGTCCGGACTTCAGCTCGGCCTGGCTCCCCACCACCGCGCAGGTCACCCGGATCGCGGCCGGCACCGACTGGCGCTACGACGTGAGCACCCGTGACTTCATCGGCGCGCGCGACGACGTGACGACCGCCGACCGCACCTACGACTTCACCGGCGCCCAGCTGACCTACGACGCGCAGTCGATGAACGAGTCGGTCTCCGGCGCCGGGTCGGTGGCCGGCATCTTCACCGACGTGCCGACCAACCTCAACAACGAGATCCGCCGGCAGGCCGCCAGCCTGACCGCCGACGCGCCGACCCGGTTCCAGAAGGCCCAGGTGCTGCAGCAGTGGTTCCGCGAGGACGGCGGCTTCCGCTACGACCTCGGGCAGGTGGAGTCGGCCGGCGGCGGGGGTGCGGACCTGACCCAGTTCCTCGACGACAAGGTCGGCTACTGCGAGCAGTTCGCCGCCGCCATGGCGATCATGGCGCGGGTCATCGGCATCCCCAGCCGGGTCGCGGTCGGGTTCCTCGAGCCGGAGAAGTCGACCAGCGGCTCGTGGGAGTTCTCCTCGCACGACCTGCACGCCTGGCCGGAGCTCTACTTCCCCGGGTCGGGCTGGGTGCGCTTCGAGCCCACCCCGCAGGCGCGCGCGACCGGCATCCCGGAGTACACCAGCGCCGAGTTCGAGGCCGTCACCGAGGCGCCGTCGCCGAGCGCGAGCAGCTCTACCGAGCTGCTCCCCGAGCGCGGCGAGTCGCCGAGCGCCGACTCGGAGTCGGCCGACGAGGACACCTCGTCGATCCCCTGGGTCCCGGTCCTGGCCGGCCTCCTCGGGCTCGGGCTGCTCGCCCTCGTCCTGCTGACCCCCCGGCTGGTCCGCGGCGCCCGCCGCAAGCGCCGGATGGCCGGCGACATCGAGGACCTGTGGGTGGAGCTGGCCGACGTCGCACGCGACCTGGGCCACGCCTGGCCCGCGGGCCGCTCACCCCGCCGCGTCGGCGACTGGCTGGGCCGGCAGCTCGCCGCCCCTGCCTCCGACGGCCCGCGCCCCGATCGTCCGCGCCGCGGCCGCGACCAGGCGCCGGAGGCCGCCCACGCCCTCGACCGCCTCGTGGTGGCGCTCGAGCACAGCCGCTACGCCCGCGACCCGGAGACCTTCACCGCCGACCGGTTCGCCGGGGACGCGAGCCTCGTCGAGGAGTCGCTCGCGGCCGGTGTCCCGCCCCGTGACGTACGACGTGCCACCTGGTGGCCCGCGTCGGTCGTCGGACGGCGTACGTCCTGGCGCCGACCGGGGCGTCCGCCCCGCTCGAGCCGGACCCGCACCGCGACGCCGGACGGCGAGACCACGCGGACGGTCGACGAGCTCGTCGGCTGATCACGCGGGGACGCGGGCGTGTCCCGGCGCGGCGGTGGCTGAGCCAGGTTCCGTCAGCGCCGGATGTGGCTGGCGCACCGCTGCGCACAGGGATCGAGGATCGTCGCGTCTCCGCAGCACGCGGCGACACGCGGCTCGGACGGTGGAGCAGCGACCCTCCGCGGACCGGTGCGGTCCCGCGGGTCAGTGCGGCGGGTGGGTCAGAGGCCGCGCTCGCGGCGGCGACGCCACCGCTCCTCCATGCGCTCCATGAAGGGGCTGCCGGAGCGCTGGCGGCTCGGGCGGTGCGGACGGCCACCGTCGACGACGCCGAGGCCGGACTTGCCGGAGGCACGCACCTTGGGCACCGAGTGCCCCGGGCTGCGGGCGGAGGTCAGCGCGAGGATCGCGCCCCCCAGCATCACCACGAAGCCGAGCACCCCGACGACGGTCTGGAGGACGGCGGTGAGGTCGAGCAGGACCGCGACGATGAGCAGGCCGATGCCGACGAGGAGGATGGCGCCGCCCAGGATCATGCGGCGACGAGCCATGCGTTGGAACGACGTGCCACGCAAGGTGGAGGCGAGCTTCGGGTCCTCTTCGACGAGGGCGCGTTCCATCTGCTCGAGCAGTCGCAGTTCTTCCTCGGAGAGCTCCACGGTTCCTCCTCACCTCTTCACTTGCAAGTCTAGGCACGCCGGTGCACCAAGGGTAGGCGTCATGGTGAAAATTCACCCTCACGCAGGGTCCGCAGGCGGGACGGATGTCCAAGGTTGGTCCCGGGACCGGTCGCCGGCCGGTCACATCAGGCTCCCGGGCCGGACCGCCGCCGACCCGAACCGCCTCGTCGCCCGGTCCACCGCGCGGTCGGCCTCGGGCCACCCGCGCTCCGGCTCGCCCAGCACGAGCTGATGGTGGACCGTGTCGCGCGGCACCAGGCCCTCGACGCGCACGCCGACCAGGCGGAGCCGCGCGCGCTGGAGGCCGAGCGCGTCGTAGAGCCGTGTCACCGTGCGGTGGATCTCCACGGTCACGTCGGTGGCCTCGGGCATCGTGCGCGACCGGGTGATCGTCGTGAAGTCGGCGAAGCGCACCTTGAGCGTGATCGTGCGGCCGGCCACCCCGGCGGCACGCATCCGCCCGCCCACCTTGGCGGACAGCCGCAGCAGCTCCCGCACGACGAACTCGCGGTCGTCGGTGTCGCGGGCGAACGTCTCGTCGGCGCCCATCGACCGCTCGGGCTCGTGGTCCCCGGCCCGCGGCACGAGCTCGCTGCGATCGGTGCCCCACGCGAGGTGGTGGAGCTCGCGACCGAGGTGCGCCCCGACCGCACGCTGGAGGGTGCGCAGCGGGGTGTGCGCCACGTCGCCGACGGTGAGCAGGCCGAACCGGTGGAGCAGCGCCTGGGTCTTCTCCCCCACCCCGTAGAGCTCACCGACGTCGAGGGGGTGCAGGAAGGACGTGACCTCGGCCGGCGGGACCACGACCACGCCGTCGGGCTTGGCCCGACGGCTGGCCAGCTTGGCCACCGACACCGACGCCGCCACGCCGACCGAGCAGGTGATGCCCTGCTCGTCGTGGATGGTCGAGCGCAGCTGCTCGGCGATCTGCCGCGGCGGGCCGAGGCGGCGTGTGGACCCGCGCACGTCGAGGAACGCCTCGTCCAGCGACATCGCCTCGACGACCGGCGTGACCTCGCGGAACGTCTCCATCACCGACGCCGAGACGCTGGTGAAGGTGGCGTAGTCGGGAGCGAGCACCACCACGTGCGGGCAGAGCCGGCGGACGCGGGTCATCGGCAGCGCCGAGCGGATGCCGTAGCGGCGCGCGACGTAGTTGGCGGCCAGCACCACGCCGCGCCCGCTGCCGCCCACCACCACGGGCTCGTCGACGAGGTCGGGACGCTCGCGCAGTGCCACGGACGCGTAGAACGCGTCCATGTCGACGTGGAGGATCGGGGTGTCGGTCACCGGCCGCCACCCGGGCGTGCGGCGGCATGTGGGCCGCTCCGGCGGACCTGTCGGCGGACGTGTCGAGGGACCTGCGACCGGTCAGCGACCGGCGAGGACGTGCAGCTGGGTCGCGAGGGGAAGGTATTCCGGGCGGGTGGCGACGGCGCGCTCGAGCTCGAGGAGGGCAGCCGTCGCACCGGGCTCGACGTCGAGGAGGCTGCCGGGCACCAGGTCGGCGAACACCCGGACCGCCTGCACGGACGCCGGCTGCAGGCCGGCCGCGGCGAGCAGGTCGACCACGTCGTCGTGGGTGAAGCGGCGCCCGCCCCGGTGCCCGGACCCGGCCGCCGGGCCTGCGTCGAGCAGCTCGCGAGCGGCTTGGAAGTGTCCGGCCATGGCGCGCGCCACCACGGCGGCGTGACGCTGGGCCACCAGCAGGCTGAGGTGACCACCGGGACGTAGCACCGCGGCGATCGAGGAGAGGGAGGCGGCGGGGTCGTCGACCATCTCCAGGACGCCGTGGCACAGGACGAGGTCGGCCTCGTCGACGAGGTCGCCCAGGTCGGACAGGTCGCCCTGCTGGCCGGTGACGCGGTCGGCCACCCCGCGCTCGCGGGCCCGGCGGTCGAGGGCCGCGAGCGCGTCGGGACTGGGGTCGATGACCTGGACGGTGTGGCCGAGCTCGGCCAGGGGCACCGCGAAACCGCCCGTGCCGCCGCCGATGTCGACGATCCGGACCGGCTCGCCGGGAGTGCCGTCGTCCAGCAGGCGGCGTACGCCCTCCCACACCACGCCGGTGCGGACGGACTGGCGGCGGTCGCTCGCGGAGGGCTGTGCCATGCGGGCAACCCTAGTGGTGCCGCCGTGGCAAGGCCGCTCATCCCGGGCTCCCCGGGCTGCGGTGCCACAGCTTGCGCGCGACGTCGCGGGCATCGTCGCCGGCGGGCCTGACGTCGGCGTAGGGCGAGAGCTGGAAGCCACTGGTGTGCACGAGGACCCGGCGCCGGGCCGGCTCGTGGTCGTCCTGCGCCAGCGCCTCGGGGACGCGGGCCAGCTCGGCCCGCACCAGCCCGACGCCCTCCTCGTCGGTGCGACCGCGCTGCCACAGCGCGTGCAGGACCGGCAGCTCCCACGCGCCGGTGGCGCGCACCGAGACACCGCGGCGTCCCGTGCGCCGCAGCTCACCGCGCACCAGCAGCAGCCAGGACGAGAACACGGTGGTGGCGTAGGGGCCCTGTGCGTCCTCGAAGAACGTGGCGTCGACCGGTCCGGTTCCGTCGTCGAGGGTCAGGAACACCACCCGGCGACCGGACCTGATCGGCGGGGTCTGGGTGGCGACCTTCACCCCCGCCACCAGCAGCTCGGCACGGCTGCGGCGGCGCAGCAGGTCGCGGCTGCGGGTCACCCCGAGCGCGTCGAGGAACGGGTCGTAGGCGGCGACGGCGTGCTGGCTGACGTCGAGGCCGAGGATCTCCAGCTCGGCCCGCATCCGCTCCACGGTCGTCATCTCGGGCAGCCCCGTCGGCTGCTCCCCCGGCTCGCCCGGCTCGTCGCCCAGCCGGAGCGTGAGCTGCACCGAGTCCGCCGCGACCACCGGCCGGGCCGCCCGCGACTGGGCCGCCGCGCGGGCCCAGACCCCGCCGTCGGCGAGGGCGTGCCGCTCGACGGGCCCCGACGCCGCCCGGACGGCGGGGTCGGAGCTGTTGCGCGCTGCCGCGTCCACCGCCGCGGTGGTGGCCGGGAGGGGCGTACGACGGGTCGCCGGTGCGCGGCCGCGGGCCCGCGAGGCGCGGTCGATCGAGCGGGCGTGGAGGTCGAGCTCGGCGACCTGGAGCAGCAGGTCGCGCCGGGTCACCCGGCCGCGCCGGGTGACGGCCTGCTCCCCCGACCCGATGCCGTAGACCCCGTCGAACCCGCCCGCCAGCACCAGCCGCTCGAGGATCGGCCGGGACACCCGTGCGCGGTGGAAGAAGTCGGACAGGGAGACGTAGGGGGCGCCGTCGCGGGCCTCCACGATGCGGGCGACCTCCGACTCGCTGATGCCCTTGACGTCGGTGAGGGAGAGCCGGATCGCGTGCCCGCCCCCGCCGGTCTCGCCGTCACTGGCGTCGCCCTCGTCCTCGTCGCCCTGGTCCTCGTCGCCCTCGTCCTCGTCACGCTCGACGACGTAGGTGGACGCGCTCGCGTTGACGTCGAGGCCGCGGACGCCGACACCGAACTGGCGGGCGTCGTCGAGGATGAGCCGCTTGGGGTACATGCCGGGGTCGTGGGTGAGCACACCGGCCAGGAAGTGGGCCGGCCAGTGGGCCTTGAGCCACGCCGACTGGTAGGTCGGGAGCGCGAAGGCGGCGGCGTGGGCCTTGCAGAACCCGAACGACGCGAAGGCCTTCAGCACCTTCCAGATCTCCTCGACCAGCGACACGTCGTAGCCCCGGGCCAGCGCACGGGGACCGAACCATGCCCTGGTCGCGGCCATCCCGTCGGGATCGCCGAGCGCACGGCGCTTCTCGTCGGCCTCGGCGAAGGAGACGCCGCCGAACCGGGCGATGATCTCGATGACCTGCTCGTGGAACACCACCACGCCGCGGGTCGGACCGAGGATGGGCCGCAGGTCGTCGTGGAGGTAGTGGGCGGTCCGCCACCCCTGCTTGACCTCGAGGTAGGGGGTGATCATGTCGCTCTTGACCGGCCCCGGACGGAACAGCGAGATGTCGGTGATGATGTCGTCGAAGCTCTCGATGCCGGACTTGCCGACGAGCTCGCGCTGACCGGGCGACTCGATCTGGAAGACGCCGAGGGTCCGCGCCGTGCTGATCATGTCGAAGGTCGTCGAGTCGTCGAAGGGCACCACCACCTCGTCGTCGAGGTCGATGCGGACGCCGTCGACCCGCTCCACCTCCGCGACCGCGTGCGCCATCGCCGACTGCATCCGGATGCCGAGGACGTCGAGCTTGAGCAGGCCGAGCTCCTCGACGTCGTCCTTGTCGAACTGGCTCATCGGGAAGCCGGCCCAGGACGCCTCGACCGGCGTGCGGTCGAGCAGCGTCGCGTCGGACAGCAGCACGCCGCAGGGGTGGACCGCGATGTGCCGCGGCAGGCCGTCGAGGCGCTCGACGAGGCCAAAGAAGCGGTCGAGGCCGCCGTCGGCGAGGCCGCCGACCCGCAGCTCGGGGAGGTCGCGCAGCGCCATCCGGGCGTCGCGGGCGCGGATGTGGGGGAACGCCTTGGCGATGGCGTCGATCTCGCCCGGCGGCATCCCGAGCGCGGCGCCAACGTCGCGGACGGCGTGGCGGACGCGGTAGGTGTCCATCATCGACACGCACACGCACCGCTCGCCACCGAACCGGTCGAGGATCGCGCGGTAGACCTCCTCGCGCCGGGCGGACTCCACGTCGATGTCGATGTCGGGCAGCGAGGCGCGCAGCGGCGACAGGAACCTCTCCATCAGCAGGCCGTGGCGGATCGGGTCGACGCCGGAGATGCCGAGCAGGTAGTTGACGAGGCTCCCGGCACCCGAGCCGCGCGCCGCCCGCCGCACACCCATCTCGCCGATCAGGTCGGTGACGTCGGCGACGGTGAGGAAGTAGGAGGCGTAGCCCAGCGTGCGGATGGTCTCGAGCTCCTGGTCGAGCCTCGTCCAGATCCGCATCCTCGGCGCGTCGCCGTAGCGCGCGCCGACCGCCGACTCGCAGCGCTGGCGGAGCGCGACGTCGGCGGACGGTGCCGTCGTGTCGGACAGCGCGAGCTCGGGAAAGTGCACCTCACCCAGGCCGAGGTCGGTGCGCGGGTCGAGCGCGCACCTGTCGGCGACCGCTCGGGTCCGCGCGAGCAGCCGCCGGGCCTCCCCGTCACTGTCGTGCCCGAGCCCGGCGAGCCGGCACACCTCCTCGGCGACCTCGTGCATCTGCTTGCCGGACTTGAGGAAGCCCTCGGCGTTGCCCCGGCCGGCGTCGGGGCCGATGTCGCGCAGGCTGGCCGAGCCGAGGGGGACGAGCCGGCGGGCGGCGTCGAGGACGTCGACGGTCGGGGCGTCGAGCCGGTCGGCGTAGCGCACGGCGTTGGTCAGCACCGTGGTGAGGCCGGCGGTGCGGGCGATGCCGGCCATCCGGGCCGCGTGGGGGGACGAGCCCGGTCCCCACGCTCCCTGCCGGCCACCGAGCCGGTGGGAGACGAGCTCGACGACGAGGTTCTCCCGGGCGACGACCTCGAGCCAGGGAGCGAGCGCGGCGAGCCCGAGGTCGTCACGGCGCCGGGTCGCGGCGACTCCCAGCTCCGAGGACGGGCCGAGCAGGACGAGCACGTCACCGCCGGCGAGGTGGGGAGCCACCACGTCGAGGGTGGCGACCGGACGGCCGCGCTCCCCCGACAGGTGGACCGCGGAGACCATCCGGCAGAGCGCGGCCCAGCCGGTCCGCCCGCTGGCGAGGAACGTCACCCGGGCGCTGCCACCCTGCTGGGAGGAGGGGTCGCGCAGCGCGCCGCCACGCACGGGTGTACGCCGCGGGGCCGGTCGACCCGCGCCTGCGGGACCGGGGCCGGTCGGCGCGACCGCGAGGTCGACACCCAGCACCGGGCGGATGCCGGCCGACTCGGCGGCGCGGACGAACTTCACCGCGCCGTAGGTGCCGTCGCGGTCGGTGAGCGCGAGCGTGTCCATCTCCTGCTCCGCGGCCCGCTCCACCAGGACGTGCGGGTGCGAGGCGCCGTACTGGAGGGAGTAGCCGGAAGCGACGTGGAGGTGGACGAACGGGTCAGGCGACACTGGCGTGCGGCACCAGGCCCAGCGCCTGCTCGACCACCGCCAGGAACCGGTCGGAGTCGCGGACCAAGTCGTCGGCCTCGCGCTCGGTGACGGCGCGCGTCGACCCGGCCTCGGCGGCGGCCCGCTTGGCGGCGCCGGCGGCGAAGAAGCTCGCCCACTCGGACAGCTCAGGAGCGACCTCGGCCAGCAGCACCCACGCGTTCTTCTGCCGCCGACCGCGCGGTGCCGGCCGGGCACGCGCCGCGAGCAGCGCCGCCGCGGCGCACAGCGCCGCGACGTGGGCGCAGGCGTAGCGGGTGGGCACGTCGCGTGCGGTGATCGCGTCGTGCAGGGAGGTCGCCGACCGCTGCAGGTAGTGGTGGGCGGTGGCCGGGAGCAGGTGGGGAGTCATCACGTCGCTCCCCTCAGTCCAGGCAGCCGACGAGCTGCCAGCGCCCGTCGGTCCAGTCGAAGGACAGGTCGAAGACGCCGTAGGTCTCCTGCTCGCCGCGGCCGGCCTCCACCCGCCACAGCTCGCGCTCGGCCACCAGGTCGGCCACCGGGTCGGACACCGCACCGTCGTCGCCCCGCCCCTGCCACCACGGGCCGGTCTCCACCCAGTGGGCGACGATCGCCCGCACCTTCCACAACCGCCCGCGCCACAGGAACTGGTCGGGGTCCTCCGCCTCGCCTCGTCGCACCTCGACGGGGTCGTCGTACTGCCTCATCGCGCCTCCTCGACACATCCGTCGACCCCGGGGCCGACCCGGGCGGAGGTGGGGGTCGAGGTCACCGCCACCCGGGTCGCATCGAACATGTGTTCGAACACCCAGAACGGTACTACCCCCCACCGACAACGCGTCAAGGCCCGTCCACCGATCCGGCGGACGCGGCGCCAATCGGTCAGTCGTCGCGCAGGTGGGACGTGGTCTCGCGCTGCCAGAGGAAGAAGACCAGGGCGAGGCCCTCGACGATGACCAGCGCGGAGAGCACCACGAAGATCACCGGCAGGTGCGCGTCGAGGCAGACGGCGCCGACGAGGACGCCGACGCCGGCGGTGGCGGCGAGGACCGGCCGGGTCCAGGCGTGCCCGCCGAGGAAGAACGAGCCGAGGACCAGCGCGAGCAGGGCGAAGCCGACGAACGCCACCACCGACAGCGCGACGAAGCCGGGCACGATCGGGCTCTCGCGCAGCTGCTCGATCCCACCCTGGGCGAGGATGTCCTGGGCCGACGGGTTGCCCTCCGCCCAGCCGAGGACCACCTCGTCGCGCATCCACCAGATCAGCAGGGTGATCACGCCGGAGGTGGCCACGATCAGGCCCAGCGCTCGCACGCTGTTGAGCACAGGTCCGGGCAGGTCGCGCGCCATCTGATGTCCCCCTGGGCAGTCGTCGTCGTCGCTAGGCTCGCATCATGTCGATCGAGCACGCATCCGTCGCCTCATTCCGAGGCGAGCTCTCCCGGCGCGGCGGCACCGGTGACGTGGTCATCCTGCCCGACAGCGCCCACACCGCGGCACTCGCCGCGGCGGCCCTCGGCTGCGAGGTCGGCGCCATCGCCAACAGCCTCCTCTTCGACGCCGACGGCGAGCCGGTGCTGATCCTCACCTCGGGCGCCCACCGCGTGGACACCGGGGCGGTCGCGGCGCGCATCGGCGTGGGTCGCCTCAAGAGGGCCGACCCCGACTTTGTGCGCCGCCACACCGGCCAGGTGATCGGCGGCGTCTCCCCCATCGACCACCCCGCCCCGATCCGCACGTGGATCGACCCGTGGCTGCGACAGCACGACGTGGTGTGGGCGGCGGCCGGGCACCCGGCGGCCGTGTTCTCCTCGACCTATGACGAGCTGGTCGCGATGACGGGCGCCGTCGAGGTCGAGGTGGAGCCCGAGGTGCAGTCCGAGGTCGACGAGCCGTGACGTCGGACGAGGCTGGCAGGATCGACGCGTGGACGCCCTCGCACTGACCTTCTCCAGCGGGTGGGCGAGCGGCATCAACGCCTACCTCGTCGTCCTGGTGCTGGGCCTCGCCGACCGCTTCGGCACCGTCGCAGACATCCCCGACGTGCTGGGCCGGTGGGACGTCCTCGCCGTGGCCGGATTCCTCTTCACGATGGAGTTCGTCGCGGACAAGATCCCCTACATCGACTCGACGTGGGACGCGTTCTCCACCGCGATCCGACCCACCGCCGGTGCCGTGATCGGCATCCTGCTCGCCGGTGACGCGTCCTCGCTCGACCAGGCCGTGCTCGGCGTCGTCGGCGGCGGCACCGCGCTGCTCAGCCACCTCGCCAAGGCCGGCGGCCGGCTCGCGATCAACTCCTCCCCCGAGCCGGTGACCAACGTCGTCGCCAGCCTCACCGAGGACGCCGCCGTGCTCGGCGTCGTGTGGTTCTCCCTCGAGCACCCGCAGGCGGCCGCGGCCATCGCCGGGGTGCTGCTGCTCGTCGGGCTGGTCCTGCTGGTCGTCCTCACCCGACTGGTCCGACGGGGTTGGCGCCGGTGGAAGAAGAAGGACCCGGTGCACCCCACCGCCTGACCACGACCGGGTCCTAGGGTTCCCCCGTGGCTCGTGTCGTGGTGATCGGTGGCGGCTTCGGCGGCATGGCCGCCGCGGCCCGGCTCGCCAAGCTCGGCCACGAGGTCACCCTCCTCGAGCGCTCGGCCCGGCTCGGTGGCGCCCTGACGACCCTCGAGGTCGACGGCTTCGCGTGGGACGCCGGACCGAGCAGCACGCTGCTCCCGGCCGTCGTGCGCGACCTCTTCCGCAAGTCCGGGCGTCCGCTCGAGCGCGAGGTCGACCTCCAGCCGCTCGACCCGGTGCGCGAGCACCGGTTCGCCGACGGGTCGTCCGTGCGGCTGCCCGGCGGGTCGCGCGCGGCGCAGCTCGCGGCGTTCGAGCAGCTGGGACCGGGCCTCGGACAGCAGTGGGTCGACCACGTCGCGTCGTACGGCGACACGTGGGAGCTGCTGCGCAAGGAGTGGTTCGAGCGCCCCTTCGACGACGACGTCGCACCACGCGAGCTGATCGCCCTGCTCGACCGCCGCGAGTCGCTGCACAAGAGGCTCCGTCGGACGTTCCGCGACGAGCGGCTGCGGCTGGTGGCGGGGCACCGGCTGGTGATGGACGGCCACGCGCTGCGCGACGTGCCCGTCCTCGCCGGCGTCGACGTCTACCTCGAGCAGCGGTTCGGGGCGTGGACCGTGCCCGGTGGGCTCGCCGCGCTGGGCACGGCCATGGCCGACCGGCTCACGCTCCGCGGCGTCAGCGTGCTCACCGGCACGGACGCGACCGACCTGGTCGTGCGCGAGGGCCGGGTCGCCGCGGTGCGGACCCGGCAGGACGGGGTCCGGGCGCAGGTCGACGCCGACCACGCGGTCGTCGCGATCGACCCGCGACGGCTCCCGGCGCTCGCGCCCTACGTCCGGCGCACGACGCCGGCCATGCCTCCCGCGGTCAGCCACGTCGGGCTCGACGGCGACGTGCCCGACCTGCCCCACGAGGTCGTCCTGCACGGCGACCCGCTCCTCGTGGTCCGGACCGGCGGGCGCGCGCCCGCCGGCGGTGCCGCCTGGACGGTGCTGGCCCGCGGCACGATCACCGAGGACGTGCTGACCGGGCTCGCCCGCCACGGCCTCGACGTCCGCGAGCGGGTCGTCGCGCGCGTCGACCGCAGCCCGCGCGAGCTCGTGGAGGCCTGGGGCGGCTCGCCGCACGGCATGCGGTGGCAGGGGCCGCGGACCGCACGCACCCGACTGGGACCACGCACGCCGATCGCAGGCGTGCTGGCCGCGGGCGCCCACGCGACGACGGGCTCGGGGCTGCCGTTCGCCGGGCTCAGCGCGGCCCGCGTCGCCGACCTGGTGGGGCGCGCCTGAGTCAGTGGGCGAGCTCCCACACCACGGTCACCGTCGTCGTCATCGTCGCCTCGCCGGGCTCGAGACCGCCCGCCTGGTCGCGGGCCAGGGCCAGCTTCGCCACCGGGGACGGCCCGTGGCCGCCGTCGGCCTCGACGATCGTCTGCACCGCGCCGAGCCCGGCGCCGGCCATCCGGGCGAGCTGGGCGGCGCGGTCGCGGGCGTCGTGGAACGCCGCCTCGCGGGCCTTGGCCCCGGCACCGTGGTCCTCGGTGACCTCGAGGCCCACGCTGTCGATCGCTAGCCGGTCACCGACCTCGTCGGCGAGCGCAGCCAGCATCGCGCCCGCGGCGGCGAGGTCGGCGCACGCGATGGCGTAGGAGTGGCGCGCCTCGAAGCCGGCCTCGCGGCCCTCGTGGTCGCGGGCCGGCCAGACGGTGATGCCGGTCGAGGCGGTCCGCCGCTCGTCGGTGTGCCGCAGGGCGACCTCGACCACCGACGCGGCGGCGGCCGACATGACCGAGAAGGCCTCCGCGACGCCGCTGCCACGCCCGACCGCCGCGAGCCGGACGACCGCGGAGTCCGGAGCAACGCTGGCGGTGCCGGTCCCGGTCACGGTGACGGTCTGCATGCCCTCACCGTAGTGGGCCCGGCGCGGACCTGTCGGTCAGGCGGTGATGCGGAGGTTGGCGAAGATCTCGCGCGTCGCCCTCGAGCGGTTGAGCGTGTAGAAGTGCAGGCCCGGTGCGCCCGCGTCGAGCAGCGCCTCGCACAGCTCGGTCGCGATGGCGATGCCCTCCGTGCGCAGCCGCTGCGGGTCGTCGGCGAGCGGCGCCAGCCGGTCGGCGACCTCCTGCGGGAGCTGGCGCCGCGAGAGCTCGACCATGCGCTCCATCGAGCGGAGGTTGAGGATCGGCATGATGCCCGGGATGATCGGCAGGTCCGCGCCGACCGCCCGCGCCCGCTCGACCAGCCCGACGTAGTCGGAGGCGCGGAGCACCATCTCGGTCACGGCGAACTCGGCGCCCGCGTCGTACTTGCCCTTGAGCACCCGTGCGTCCGCGTCGAGGTCCGCGGCGTCGACGTGGCCCTCCGGGAAGGCCGCGACGCCGATCCGCATGTCGGGGCGCCGGCGGATCAGCGCGACCAGCTCGTCGGCGTACGTCAGGCCGCCCTCGGTCGGGGTCCACGGCGTCCCCGGGCCGCCCGGCGGGTCGCCGCGCAGCGCCATCACGTGCCGTACGCCGGCCTCGCTGAGCTCGTCGAGGATGGCGCCGATCTCGTCGGTGGTGTGGCCCACGCAGGTCAGGTGCGCCACTGGCAGCATGCTCGTCTCCCGGGCGATGCGCTCGGTGATCGCGACCGTGCGGTCGCGGGTGGTGCCGCCGGCGCCGTAGGTCACCGAGACGAACGTCGGCCCGAAGGGCTCGAGCTCGGTGATCGCCTGCCACAGCTGCTGCTCCCCCGCCTCGTCCTTGGGCGGGAAGAACTCGAAGGAGAAGGACCGGTCGCCACGCTCCAGGAGCTCGCGCATGCTCAGGTCCCGTCCGTGCGTCATGCGCAACAGCCTACGGATGACCGGAATGCGTCGGGCACCTGTCCCACTGTCTAGGCTGCTCGCGTGACGACCTGGGACCCCGCCGCCTTCCGCGACCAGGTCCAGCAGGTGCTCGACGACTTCCTCGCCGCGCGCGAGGCCGAGCTCGCGCCCCTCGGGCCCGACGCCGGCCGGCTCGTCGCGGAGGCCCGCACCGCGGTCCGTGGCGGCAAGCGGTTCCGGGCGTCGTTCTGCCACTGGGGCTACCGCGCGATCCGGCCGGAGGTCGCCGACCCGGCCGCCCTCGCCCGCGCGTGCGCCTCGCTGGAGGTGCTGCACGCCAGCGCCCTGGTGCACGACGACTACATGGACGCCTCCGACACCCGGCGCGGCCGCCCCGCCACCCACCGGACCTTCGAGGCCGAGCACCGAGCGGCGGGCTGGCGCGGCGCCCCCGAGCAGTACGGCGCCGCGGCGGCCATCCTGCTCGGCGACCTCCTCCTCGGCTGGGCCGGCGACATGCTGCGCGGCAGCGGCTTCGGCACCCAGGAGACGGCGGCCGGCCTCGCCCTGTTCGAGCAGTGCCGCAGCGAGGTGATCGCGGGTCAGTTCCTCGACGTGTCCGTGCAGGCGCGCGGGCGCGCCGACGTCGACACCGCCATGACGGTGCTGCGCTACAAGTCCGCGAAGTACTCCATCGAGCGTCCTCTCCACATCGGGGCGGGGCTCGCCGGCGCCGCGGCCGACCAGATCGAGCAGCTCACCCGCTTCGGACTGCCCCTCGGCGAGGCCTTCCAGCTCCGTGACGACCTGCTCGGGGTCTTCGGCGACCCCGAGGAGACCGGCAAGCCGGCCGGCGACGACCTGGTGGAGGGCAAGCGGACGGTCCTCGTCGCGCTCGCCCTGGACGCGGCCTCGCCGGCCGCCGCCCGTCGCCTCGACGGCGCACTCGGTACGCCGCTCGGCCCCGCCGACGTCGACGAGCTGCGCGGCATCATCGAGGACTCGGGCGCCCGCGCCCAGGTCGAGGACGTCATCGGGGCGCTCACCGACCGTGCGGTGGCTGCCCTGCAGCCGGCCGACGTCGACGACCACGCCCGCGTCGTGCTGACCGAGCTCGCCGCCGCCGCCACGCAGCGGACGCTCTGACCGCTGCCCGTCCCGGGCCGCGGGGGTGGCGGCCCTCAGTCCAGGCTGGGGACCCCGGGCACGACCGGGCCCTCGCCGCGCAGCAGCACCGCGAAGGGGATGCCGCGATCGGCGTGGACCCGGGAGCCGAGCACGCTGAGCGCGATGCTGAAGGCCTTCTCGTCCGAGCGAGCCAGGGTGGCCCACCCGTCCCAGAGCAGCACCACGCCGTCGTGACCGGTGCCGACGTCGTGGAGGCAGTCGGCGAGCGCGTCGAAGTTCTGGCCGTAGTGGTCCGGGAAGTCGAGCGCCTCCCCGACGGCGGCGAGGAACGCCGGCTTGGTGTCGGCGCCGGTCCAGCCGTCGACGTGCCCGAACCCCCAGCCGGCGTGCTCGACGGTGTGGCGGACGTCCTCGGGGTCGAAGGCGGCGTGCCACAGGTAGAGGTCAGGCGCCTCGCGCCCCGCGAGCAGCGCTGCCAGGCCGCTCACGGCGAGCCTGCGATGCGCGAGAAGGACCGGTAGTGGTCGGCGGTCCAGTAGAGCTCGCCGCCCTGACCGGCCACGATGCGTCGGGCGCCGCGGTCTGACGAGCCGGGCGTCGGCACGGTGAACTCGCGGTAGTAGCCCCGCGCCCGGTCGGGCAGCAGCTCCTCGCGGTTCTCGAACGTCACCCCGTCGCGGTCCTCGGGGAACGGTGGCCCGTCCGCGATCGCCTCGACGATGCGAGTCGCCTCGGGCGGCAGGTCGTCGAGCCGCACCACCGGGAGGCCGCTCCCGGGGTCGGTGGCTCCCGACGCGGACGGCGGTGGGGTCGCCGGGAAGTTCGTCGAGTCCCTCGTGGGGGTGGCGGCCACCGTCGGTGAGGAGAAGTCCGGCTCCGAGGCCCGCTCCGACGTCGCGTCCTCCGCGCCCGCTCCCGAGTCGGTGCCGTCCCGGTCGGCGGGGATGAACATCGACACCAGCAGGATGGCCGCGGCGACCAGCAGCACCAGCCACCGGTAGCGCCGCCGTCCCGCCGACGCGGCCATCAGTACTCCAGCACCTGCGCGCGCCGCTTGACCTCGCTGCCGCGGTTCTCTCGCAGCGCGTCGATCGGGCGGCCGGGGAGGTCGTCGTCGGTGAAGAGCCAGGCGATGCACTCACGGTCGTCGAACCGGTGGTCGTGCAGCAGGGTCAGCAGCCCCGGCAGGCCCTTGACCACGAGGCCGTCGTGGATGAACTCGGCCGGCACGCGCGGCCCGGCGCCGGGCCAGGGGACGGCGGCGGCCAGCTCGTGCTCGCGGATCATGGTGCGGACCTTGCCGGGCGTCACGCCGAGCAGCTGGGCGACCTCGCTCCAGTCGAGCCACTCCGGCACGAGGGCCGCCAGGTCACGGTCGGCCAGGGGTACGTCACTCATGCGCGAAGCCTAGGTGAGGCGGCCCGGGAGGCGGGAGTTGTGGGCGCGGCGGGCGCCGCCTAGCGTGTGGCGGATGCACCCCCTCCGCTCCGTGCTCGCCGCGGCCCTGGTCGGCCTGATGGCGCTCACGCTCTCCCCCGTCGCCTCCCCCGCGTCGGCCGACCACCACAACGGCGCCGCACCGGGTCCCATCCACGCCGGCAACACCTTCGGCTGGTACCAGCACGGGGTGTTCCGCCAAGAGTTCATTGGCCCGAAGCCGGGCTACTGGAAGAAGTCCGGCCGCGGGATCGTACGGACGCAGAACGGCATGCTCACCCTGATGACCACCCGCAAGGGCAGCGTCGCGGCCACGCTCGACCTCCCCGGCCACACCTACGGCCGCTGGGAGATCCGGATGCGCGCGCGCCGCATGGACAAGACGCAGGGCGGCAAGGACTACAAGGTGGTCACCGAGCTGGTCCCGGCCGGCAGCCGCGACCAGCACTGCGGCGGGCGCGACATCGGGGTCCAGAACTTCACGGTGGGCACCAACACGGTGAAGTCCTACGTCCACACGCTGCCCAACAGCTCCTACCGCGGCTTCCACGGCCGCCATCTCGAGAACGACCGCTGGCACACCTACGCCGTCGAGGTCGCCGAGGACCACATCTCGTGGTTCGTCGACGCGCACGTCATCAACACCGAGCGCCGTCCCGAGGCCCTCGACCCGGTGCGCCGCCAGCTCAAGTTCGAGCTGCGTGCCCGCGACGGCGCCACGATGCACCCGGCCCGGATGCAGATGGACTGGATGCGCTACTGGACGATGCGTGCCCCCAACGAGCGCTCGATCAAGGCCCCGCCGTTCGAGCTGAGCTCGTTCCCCGCCGCCTGCTGACCCGCCTCCCGGCCCTCCGCCCGGGCAGCGCCCGACACGCCCGGCCGGCGCCCCGACACGCCCGTGCGGAGCCGGGTCGGTAACGTCGAGTGCTCGTTCGCGCGCTTCCCTCCCGGGTCCCCGGACCCGGGCGCAACGGACGAGCAAGGAGAGCAGCCGTGCCCCGACCCGACCGCACCCCGACCCGCAGCATCGCCCGGAGCCGCCCGGGAACGACCCTGGCGAACCTCGTGCTCGGCCTCGCGGTGACCTGTGGCTCGCTCGGGGTCGCCGCACCGGCCCGCGCGGACCACGAGCGCCTGCCTGCCGGCCGCACCCCGGTCTCGTACGTCGTCCAGCCCGGCGACACCGCCTCCGGACTGGCCGTCAGGTTCCACGCGTGGACCGCGGAGATCCTCGCCCACAACCACCTCGGCAGCGCCGGGCGCCTGCGGGTGGGGCAGGAGATCGTGATCCCGGTCGTGCGCACGGGCGGGTCGCCGGACGACGACCGTGCCGCCGCGGCGTGGCAGCACCCCGACGGCGACCGGGAGAAGGTGCGCCGGGTGATCGCCGGGGCCGCACGCCGTCACGACGTCGACCCGCACCTGGCGCTGGCCGTGGCCTGGCAGGAGTCGGGGTGGCAGATGGACGTGGTGTCGCACGCGCGTGCGATCGGCGCCATGCAGGTCCTGCCCTCCACGGGTCGCTGGATGGAGCACTACGCCGGCAGGCCGCTCGACCTGCGCCGCCTCGGCGACAACGCGAGGGCCGGGGTCCTGCTGCTCCGCGTGCTCGCGACCCACACCGAGCGCCGCGCGCACAAGATCGGCGCCTACTACCAGGGCCTCGGCGCGGTGCGCCGCCACGGCCTCTACGACAAGACCCGCACGTACGTCCGCAACGTCGAGGCCATCAAGCGCCGCCTCGAGGACGGCCGGCCACCGGCCTGAGCGTCCGCGCCCGGCAGGCGCGGGACGCCACGCCACGCCGGAGCCCGCGCGTCGGCGTGGCCGCACGCGGCCCTTCCGTACGATGGTCGCGCCGGATCCTTCCCCGTCCGGCGTTGGAGGTCGATCAGTGGAGCCATCCGAGCACGCCCGCGCAGCCGCGCCCGGCGTGTCTGGCGACCCCTTGGTCGGACGGCTGCTGGACCGTCGCTACCGCATCCTCTCCCGGGTGGCCCGCGGCGGCATGGCCAGTGTCTACGAGGCCACCGACACCCGCCTCGACCGGACGGTCGCGGTGAAGGTGATGCACCCCGGCCTCGGCGACGACCAGGCGTTCGCGGAGCGGTTCGTGCGCGAGGCCCGCGCCGCGGCCCGCCTCAACCACCCCCACGTGGTGGGTGTCTACGACCAGGGCGACGACACCTCCGACGGCACCGACACCGTCTTCCTGGTCATGGAGTACGTGCCCGGCCACACGCTGCGCGACGTGATCCGCAAGGAGGCGCCGATGCCTCCCACCCGGGCGCTCGCGCTGCTGGAGCCGGTCGTCTCGGCGCTCGCCGCCGCCCATCGCGCCGGGCTGGTGCACCGCGACGTGAAGCCCGAGAACGTCCTCATCGCCGACGAGGCGCACGGCGGCCGGGTGAAGGTGGCCGACTTCGGCCTGGCCAAGGCGGTCAGCGCCGACACCCAGCACACCGCCACCGGCGGGGTGCTGATCGGCACCGTGTCCTACCTCGCTCCCGAGCTCGTGGTCGACGGCAGGGCCGACGCCCGCGCCGACGTCTACGCCGCCGGGGTCGTGCTCCACGAGCTGCTGACCGGGAAGAAGCCGCACGAGGGAGAGTCGCCGATCCAGGTGGCCTACCGCCACGTGCACCACGACGTCCCCATGCCGTCGGTGCTGCAGCCCGACATCCCCGACTACGTCGACGCGCTCGTCGCCCGCGCCACCTCGCGCGACCGCGACCAGCGTCCCGCCGACGCGACGGTGCTGCTGCACCACCTGCACCGCGTCGAGCAGGCGCTGCGCGACGGACTCGCGTCTGACCCGGACCTCGCCACCGACCTCCTCCCCCGCCGGGTCCCCGGCGACGACGGCGCGGGCACCGCCGGCGACACCCGCAACGACACCACGCCCGAGCCGTTCGACGCCGGCGCGCTGGCCCTGCTCACCGAGGTCGACCCGCGCGACTCCGGGCTCGTCGCCGACGGCAGCCCGGACCGGACGACCGCCCTCGAGCGCCACCTCGTGCCCTCGACGGGTCCCGCGCCGGCCCCGATGACCGAGCCGATGACGACCACGCCGCGCCCGGACGGCACGGGGTCCGTCGAGGCGGCGACCACCGCGCTGCCCGCAAGCGCCGACGCGCCGCGTCGTCCGGGCCCCGCTCCCGGGCGGGCGCCGTCGAAGGTCGCCCCCGTCGCCACGACCGCGAGTCGCCGCTCCCGGAAGGGTCCGATCGCGTTCGTGCTCGCCGTCCTGCTGGTGGCCGGGGTCGGCGCGGGGGCCTGGTGGTTCGGCTGGGAGCGCTACACGACCACGCCCGGCGTCCTGTCGGTCGACGAGGCCACGGCGACCGCCGAGCTCGAGTCCGCCGGCCTGGAGGCCGAGGTCGGCGAGCCGGCATACTCCGAGAACCTCGCCGCCGGGCTGGTCATCTCGACCGATCCCGGTCCCGGCGACCGGGTCCTCGACGGCGGCACCGTCACCCTGGTCCTCTCCCTCGGCCCGGAGCGCTACGGCGTGCCTGACCTGGCCGGGCAGACCGAGGACCAGGCGCAGGACGCGCTGGCCGCGACCAACCTCGACTTCGGCGAGAGCGTCGGCCGGTGGAGCGAGACGGTGCCCGAGGGACAGGTCATCCGCACCTCGCCGAAGGTGGGAACGGTCCTCAAGCCGGGCGCCACCGTCGACCTGGTGCTCAGCCGCGGCCGTAAGCCGATCGAGGTCAAGGACTGGACCGGCCGGTCGTTCGACGCCGCCCGGACCGCGCTGGAGAAGCGCAGGCTCGAGGTGAGCGTGGCCGGCGAGGAGTACAGCGACACCGTCCCCGAGGGCACCGTCATCTCGCAGGACCCCGCGACCGGCACGCTGTTCCGCGGCGACACGGTGTCGTTCGTGGTCTCGCTGGGACCGGAGCTGGTCGAGGTGCCGCGGCTCGAGGCGATGGGCGTCGAGGCGGCCACGGACGTGCTCGAGGACCTCGGCTTCGAGGTCGAGACCGAGCAGGCCCAGATCTACCTCGGCCTCGGCTACGTCTCGAGCTCGGACCCCGGTGAGGGCGAGCGCGTGCCCAAGGGATCCACGATCACGTTGTTCGTCGTCTGAGGTCCTAGCCTGTCGGCGTGCACGCCGAGCAGACCCGTCGTACGACCCTGCTGGCCAGTGCCGCACTCCTCGCCATCGCGGCCTGCTGGGGCAGCACGTTCTTCCTCATCAAGGACCTGCTCGAGCGGGTGCCGACGCTCGACTTCCTCGCCGTCCGCTTCACCATCGCCTCGGTGGTGCTCCTGGTCGTGGCGCCGCGGGCGCTGGGCCGGCTCTCCCCCGAGGTGCGCACGCACGCCGCCGTCCTCGGACTGCTCTACGGCGTGGCGCAGATCCTGCAGACGGCCGGCCTGGCGCACACCCCGGCGAGCGTCAGTGGCTTCGTCACCGGCCTCTACGTCGTCTTCACGCCGCTGCTCGCGGCCGCGATCCTCAAGACCCGCATCCCGCCCGTCACCTGGGCCGCCGTGGTGCTGGCGACCGTCGGGCTCGGCGTCCTGGCGCTCGACGGCTTCAGCATCGGCTACGGCGAGCTGATCACACTGACCTCGGCCGTGCTCTACGCGCTGCACATCGTGGGGCTGGGCGCCTGGTCGCGTCCGCAGGACGCCCTGGGCATGACCATCCTGCAGATGGTCGTCATCGCGACGGTCTGCACGGTGGCGACCGCGCACGACGGCATCGTCCTGCCCGACCGCACGTCGGACTGGCTGTCCGTGCTCTACATGGCCGTCGTGGTCGCGGCGCTCGGCCTCTTCGCGCAGACCTGGGCGCAGGCCCACCTGCCGCCGACCCGCAGCGCGATCCTGATGAGCATGGAGCCGGTGTTCGCCTCCTTCTTCGCCGTCTGGCTCGGCGGCGAGAGCCTGACCACCCGGTTGCTGCTCGGCGGGTCGATGGTCCTCGTCGCGATGCTCACCGTCGAGCTCGCGCCACGCCGCGTCGTCGAGGGCGAGGTCACGCACATCGCCGTCTGACCCGCATGCGACGACCTCTCGGGCGACCTCAGCGTCCACCGCCCGTCGACCCTGTCCCTGGGAAGGAGGCACGCCGTGGGCGCGTCCCCCTATCGTGGGCGCGTGGACAGGTGCGTGGCGTGCGGGGCCGAGCTGGGCGTGGGCCGGTTCTGCCTCAACTGCGGCCACCGCATCGGCGCCCCCGCACCAGTGCGCCAGGAGGCACCGCCGGTCGCGGCGCCCGTCGCCGCGCCGACGGCCGCAGCGGTCGTCGAGCCCGCTACCCGAGCGGACGAGGCACCGGCCGCGCCAACGCCCGACCCGACGCCCGACCCGACCACCGAGCCGACCACCGAGCCGGCCACCGATCACACCCCGGAGCCGAGCACCTCGGCACCGACCCCTCCGGAGGCGACCACCGTGATGCCCGTGCAGGCCGCCGACCCGACCCCGGTCCCGCCGGTCACCGCCCCAGGACCCGCGCCCGCGCGCCGCGCGTCGGAGTGGGACCCGCGCGTCGAGCTGCTCCCCTACGAGGAGGTGGACGACCTCGACGCCGACGCCCCGCTCCGCGGACGCGCCTGGATCGCCTGGGTCGTCGGTGCGGTGGTGCTGCTCGCGCTGGTGTTCGTGCTGCTCCGGGTCCTCGGCACCGACGGCGACGACACCGCCTCCGACCCGACGACGGAGGAGACGTCAGCGGGCAGTGCCGCCGAGCGTCCGCAGGAATCCGCGTCCGAGGGCGAGGCGCCGGACGAGGGACCGACGGGTGTCGGCGAGCGCCTCGACCTGGCACGCGGGGCCACCTTCGAGGTGCCCGGCACCGGTCCCCCGACGACCGACTTCGACGGCAACCTGGTGGCCTACGAAGCCAGCCAGATGGGCGACGGCGACCCGAGCACCACGTGGCGCACCGCCGGCGACGCCACCGGCCAGGCCGTGACGGTGACCCTCACCGAGCCCGGCGTGGTGTCGCGAGTGGGGCTCGTCAACGGCTACGCCAAGCAGGTCGCCGGCGTCGACTGGTACCCCAACAACCGCCGCATCCTCGCCGTCACCTGGACCTTCGACGACGGCACCTCCGTCGACCAGACCTTCGCCGAGCGACCCGGGCTGCAGACGCTCAAGGTCCCGCCGGTGGAGACGGGCACCGTCACGATCACCATCGGCTCCGTGACCCCGCCGGGCAGCGGCAACCTCGGGCGCGACTACACCGCGATCAGCGAGGTGTCGGTCATCGGCCGGCGAGCCGGCTGAGCACGGCCGCCGCCCGCTGCGCATCGGCCTCGGTGAGGTCGAGGTGCGTCACCAGGCGTACGGTCCGCGGACCCACCGCGGCGATCCGGACGCCCTCCTCGGCCGCTGCCGCCACGAACGCCGCCGCGTCGGGGCGCTCGACGACGACGATGTTGGTGTCGATCGTCGCCGGGTCGAGGCCCAGGGCCTCGCCCAGCAGCCGCGCGTGCGCGTGGTCCTCGGCGAGCCGCTCGACGTGGTGGTCGAGGGCGTACGCCCCCGCCGCGGCCAGGACGCCGACCTGCCGCATCCCGCCGCCCATCCGCTTGCGGCGCACCCGGGCCTCGGCCACGGCGTCCGCCGAGCCGACCATCAGCGAGCCGATGGGCGCACCCAGGCCCTTGGACAGGCACACCGCGAGGACGTCGGCGATGCGCCCGTAGTCGGCGAGCGGGGTGCCGGTGGCGACGTGGGCGTTCCACAGCCGGGCGCCGTCGAGGTGGATCCGGGTGCCCGTGCCGTCGGCCCACGCGCGCAGGGCCCGGAGGTCCTCGAGCGGCAGCACCGCACCGCCGGCGAAGTTGTGCGTGTTCTCCACCGACACCGCGGCGGTCCGGACGAAGAAGGGGCCCATGTCGGGCGCGTGGAGGGACTCGACCGCGGCCAGGTCGACCTGCCCGCGGGGGTGGGTCCAGGTGCGCATGGTGATGCCGCTGATCGCCCCGTGCGCGCCCAGCTCGGCGCGGGCGATGTGCGCGGAGGACTCGCAGAGCACCTCCTCGCCGGGGGCGACGAGGGACGCGACCGCCAGCACGTTGGCCATCGACCCGGTGGGCGTGAACAGCGCGTCCTCGTGGCCGAACATGTCCGCGACGCGCTCCTGCAGGGCGGTGACCGTCGGGTCCTCGCCGTAGACGTCGTCGCCCACCTCGGCGCGGGCCATCGCCTCGCGCATCGCGTCGGTCGGCCGGGTGAGGGTGTCGGAGCGCAGGTCGATCACGGGGCGAACCTACCCGGCGTCGCAGGCGTACCGGGCAGCGGTGCGTGAGCCAGGTTCTGCCGCCCGGAAAGGTGCCTCACTCACCGCTCGGGCGGTGCTCAGGCCTTGCGCAGCATCTCCGCGACGAGGAACGACAGCTCGAGGGACTGCACCCGGTTGAGGCGCGGGTCGCAGACCGACTCGTAGCGGTTGGCCAGGCCGGCCTCGTCGATCTCCTCGCCGCCGCCGATGCACTCGGTGACGTCGTCGCCGGTGAGCTCGACGTGCACGCCACCGGGCCACGTGCCGAGGCTGCGGTGGACGTCGAAGAAGCCCTGCACCTCCTCGATCACGTCGTCGAAGCGGCGGGTCTTGTAGCCCGAGGAGGCCTCGAACGTGTTGCCGTGCATCGGGTCGCAGACCCACGCCACGTTGAGGCCCTCGGCGCTGACCTTCTCCACGAGGGCCGGGAGGCCGTCGCGGATCTTGCCGGCACCGAAGCGGGTGATGAAGGTGAGCCGGCCGGGGGTGTTCTCCGGGTTGAGCCGGGCGGCGTAGGCCAGCGCGTCGTCCGGGGTGGTGGTCGGGCCGAGCTTGATGCCGATCGGGTTCTTGATCCGCGACATCAGCTCGACGTGGGGGCCGTCGAGCTGGCGGGTGCGCTCGCCGATCCACACGAAGTGGGCCGAGACGTTGTAGGGCAGGTCGGTGCGCGAGTCGATGCGGGTCAGCGCCTGCTCGTACTCCAGCAGCAGCGCCTCGTGGCTGGAGTGGAAGTCGACGCGGTGGAACTCGTCCGGGTCGGCGCCGATGGCCTTCATGAACGTCAGCGCCCGCTCGATCTCGTCGGCCACGGCCTCGTAGCGCTGGCCGAACGGCGAGGACTGCACGAAGTCGGTGTTCCAGGTGTGCACCTGGCGCAGGTCGGCGTAGCCACCGGTGACGAAGGCGCGCACCAGGTTGAGCGTCGCCGCGGAGGAGTTGTAGACGTCGACCAGCCGCTGCGGGTCGGGGATGCGCGCCTCGGGCGTGAAGTCGTAGCCGTTGACGGCGTCGCCGCGGTAGGCCGGCAGCGTCACGCCGTCGCGCGTCTCCTCGTCGGAGCTGCGCGGCTTGGCGTACTGCCCGGCGAGCCGGCCGAGCTTCACGACCGGGACGGAGGCGGCGTAGGTCAGGACGACCGCCATCTGCAGCAGCACCCGCAGCTTGTTGCGGACGTTGTCGGCGGTCACGCCGGCGAAGGTCTCGGCGCAGTCGCCGCCCTGGAGCAGGAAGGCCTCGCCGCGGGTGACCGCGGCGATCTTCTCGGTGAGGTCGTCGCACTCGCCCGCGAAGACCAGCGGCGGCGCGGTCCTCAGTCGGGCCACGGCTGCGTCGACCGCCCCGGCGTCGGGGTAGCGCGGCTGCTGCAGGGGCCCGAGCGCGTGCAGCTGCTCGAGGGTGGGGATGGCGTTCACCCTGCAAGGGTACGGCGGGCGCCGCAGGTCGCCCGAACCGTGACCGACCCCTGAACGGACCGGTCGGGGAGCGATCAGCGCCGCAGCGTGAAGATGCCGTCGGCGTCGTCGACGCGGACCCCGCCGGAGCGGGTGCGGCTGGCCTCCAGCGTCCCCGTGACGATCGAGCGGCGCGGATAGCTGATGTGACCCGGCGCACCCTGTCGCGAGGTGGTCCAGAGCCGGTCCTCGAAGCCGACCTCGCCGCGGAACTGCCGGTTCTCGAGCACGAGGCGGTCGCCCGTCACCTGCCCGACGACGTAAGACGCCTCTCCGCGGTAGAACAGCGACCCGTGGGACACCTCGAGGATCCCGTCGCGCTGGTGGACCGTCTGGTCGTGCACCTCACCGCTCAGGTAGACGTCGACGCCGCCCTCGACCATGGTGCGCCACAGGTCCGAGCGCGCGCCGCGCTCGTAGACCAGCCTGCTGGAGCTGCGGGTGCGGACGTCGGCGGTCATCGGCGTGTGTCCCTGCACGACCACCCAGGGGACCTCGTCGGCGCGGGCTCGGCGCAGCACCTGTCGCAGCCAGCGCAGCTGTGCCGGGTCGAGGGACGTGTGCACGTCCCCGTCGCGGCGCTCGAAGACGTCGAGGGTGACGAGCAGGACGTCGGCGTCGAGGCGCACGGCGTACGCGGTGTCGCGGGCCGGACCGCGGCGGGGCCGGTCGGTGAACCGGGGCGTCCCGTCGGCGCGGGTGAGCATCTGCTCGGCGTAGATCTCCTTGAACTGCGGGACGTGTCGTCGCTTGAAGTCGACCCACGGGCTGTGCGGCGCCCGCCACGGGTCGTCGCCGAGCTCGTGGTCCCCGACCGCGGTGTAGGTCCGCAGGCCGCGCTCGGCGAAGCGCTCGCGCCAGGCCGGGTAGTAGACCGCGGCCGCGCGGCGCCAGGCCCGGAGCCGCTGGGCCTCGGTCCGCACCGGCCCGAAGACCCCGGTGCCCGAGTCGTCGCGGCCCCACCGGCCCTCGACGAGGTCGCCGGCGACGAGGACGTCGTCGGTGCCGTGTGAACCCATCTCGTCGAGGACCCGGTCGAGCGCGACGTCGTACTCGGAGTTGGTGGAGTTGGCCACCTCGCCGGTGGCCTCGACGACGTACTCCTCGCGGCCCCCGGCGGTGAGGTCGGCGACGTCCTGGTTGAGGAAGTCGGGCGCTGAGATGAAGCGGTAGGCACCGGGCACGTCGGGCGCGTGCGGCACCTGGGGGCGGTCGCGCGGGCCCCCGGGCTCGCGTGCGGCGGGATCCTGCGCCGGAGGCGTCGGGCGCACCGTGGCACCGGACTCGTCCCCGCCGGGCGTCGCGCTCGCCGACGGCGCCGACGGGCTGACCGACGTGCAGCCGAGCGCCGAGGCGATCAGCACGGCGAGCACCGGGCCGAGGGGTCGTCGAGTCACGCGCCAACCGTAGATGGCGCGACCCACCCGGCCGGTAGGTGCCCGGCCGTGTCGCGGAGGGGCTCAGTCCTCGAGGTGCTCGATGTCGCGGAACCCCGTCTTCTTCGCCCGACCGCCCCGGTTGACCAGCCAGGTGACCACCCAGAGCACCAGCCCGGCGAGGAGCAGGAAGCCCGCGATGACGTACTGCTCCTGCTGCTCCTCGCTGCGCGCCCACGGACCCGCCAGGAACGCGCACGTGATGGCGCCGACGTAGGGCAGCACCGTCGGGGCGGTGAAGTGCTGGTGGTCGGACGGGCGGCGCCGGATGACGATCAGCGCGATGTTGACGACGGTGAAGACGCACAGCAGCAGCAGGGCGGTCGTGCCGCCCAGCAGGGCCACCGAGGTGGCGCCCTCCTCCGACGCGCTCGCCCGGACGACGTAGATGATCAGCGCGAACGAGATCGCGGTCGTGAACAGGATGGAGACCCACGGCGTGCGCCGCGTCCGGTGCACCTTGCCGAGCACGCGGGGAAGGACGTCCTGGTTCGCCATGCCGTAGAGAAGGCGGCTGGCCATGAGCATGTTGATGAGCGCCGAGTTGGCCACGGCGAACATGCCGATGAAGGGGAAGATCGTGTCGAAGGGGAAGTCGGGAGCGCCGGCGGCCACCACCTGGGTCAGCGCCTGCCCCTTGGCCGGGTCGGTGAGGTCGCCGACCGGCACCAGGGCCACCGCCGTGATCGAGACCAGGA
Organism: Nocardioides renjunii; assembly: GCF_034661175.1. Lineage (NCBI taxonomy): Bacteria > Bacillati > Actinomycetota > Actinomycetes > Propionibacteriales > Nocardioidaceae > Nocardioides > Nocardioides renjunii. The sequence goes on from NZ_CP141058.1 coordinate 2,778,929, forward strand.
GGTAGATCACCCCGGTGACGCCGAGGCCGGTGAGCATCATCTTCGGGAAGTCGCGGATCGGGTCGTGGCACTCCTCGGCCATGTTGACCGAGTCCTCGAAGCCGACCATCGCGAAGAACGCCAGCGACGTGGCGGCGGTGATCGCGAAGAAGGTGCTCTTGTCGCTGGGGCTCTCGAAGACCACCACCCGCGAGAAGTCGGCGTTGCCCTGGGTGACGGCATACAGGCCGATGAAGATGATCATCAGCAGACCGGACAGCTCGACGAGCGTGAGCACGACGTTGGCCTTGACGCTCTCGCCCACGCCGCGGAAGTTCACGGCCGCCACGAGCGCCATGAACGCCAGCGCGGTGACGAGGATGCCCACGCCGCCCACCTCGAAGCCGAGGTCGAAGCCGTCGTTGAGGAAGCCGGCGAAGGCGTTGGACGCCGTGGACGCCGAGGTGATGCCGGAGCACATGACGGTGAACGCCACCAGGAACGTCACGAAGTGGATGCCGAACGCCTTGTGCGTGTAGAGCGCGGCACCGGCGGCTTGGGGGTATCGGGTGACCAGCTCGAGGTAGGAGAAGGCGGTGATCGTCGCGACCACGAACGCCACGAGGAACGGCGCCCAGGCGGCACCACCGACCTCACCAGCGACCGACCCGGTGAGGGCGTAGACGCCGGTGCCGAGGATGTCCCCGACGATGAACAGCAGCAGCAGGCGGGGGCCGATCACCCGGTTGAGCTCCGGCTCGGATCCGTTGACGTCCTTCTGGGTCGCTTCCGTGGCGCTCATCGAGACTCCCCTCGTCGGTCCACGCACGTGCGCGGTCAGGCTCACAATGGACCTCCGCGTGGGAGGTGGCAACCACCCCTCCCCCTCGGGGTGCACCGTGTCGTCCGGGGGCCCACGGCGCCGGACCGCCCTTCCGGTGTTGGATCGTTCTAACTACCCTGTCGCCCATGCCGAAGCGTGTTGCGCTCCTGACGGCCGGCGGCTACGCCCCGTGCCTGTCCTCCGCCGTGGGTGCCCTGATCGAGACCTACGACGCCACCGACCCCGAGATCGAGCTGATCGCCTACCGGCACGGCTACCACGGCCTGCTCACCGGCAACAGCGTCACGATCGGGCCCGACGAGCGTGCCGGCGCCTCGCTGCTGCATCGCTTCGGCGGCAGCCCGATCGGCAACAGCCGGGTCAAGCTGACCAACGACGCCGACTGCCGCCGTCGCGGGCTCATCGGCGAGGACGAGACCGCGCTGGAGGTGGCGGCGGCCCGGCTGCAGGCCGACGGCGTGGACGTCCTGCACACCATCGGCGGCGACGACACCAACACCGCGGCGGCCGACCTCGCGGCGTACCTCCGCACCCAGGGCTCCGAGCTCACGGTCGTCGGCCTGCCCAAGACCATCGACAACGACATCGTCCCGATCCGGCAGAGCCTCGGCGCCCAGACCGCCGCCGAGCAGGCGTCACGGTTCGCGCAGAACGTCCTGGCCGAGCACGGCTCCAACCCGCGCATGCTCATCGTGCACGAGGTGATGGGCCGCGCGAGCGGCTGGCTGACCGCCGCCGCAGCGCGCGACTACATGGCTTGGCACGCCGAGCAGGACTGGCTCCCCGGGATCGGGCTCGACCCGCGCCGCTGGGCGATCCACGCGGTCTACGTCCCCGAGCGCGGCATCGACCTGGCAGCGGAGGCGACGCGGCTGCGCGCGGTCATGGACGAGATCGGGTGCGTCAACATCTTCCTCGCCGAGGGGGCCGGCATCGACGACATCGTCGCGGACCTCGAGGCCGCCGGGGAGACGGTGGGTCGCGACCCCTTCGGCCACGTCAAGATCGACACGATCAACCCGGGCCGCTACTTCGCCGAGCGGTTCGCGCGCGAGATCGGCGCGGAGAAGCAGATGGTGCAGAAGTCCGGCTACTTCTCCCGCTCCGCGCCCGCCAACGACACCGACCTGGCGCTCATCCGCGAGATGGCCGAGCTGGCCGTGACCTGCGCGCTCGAGGGCCGGCCCGGGGTCATCGGTCACGACGAGGACCGCGGTGACGAGCTGCGCTCCATCGAGTTCGAGCGGATCGCCGGCCACAAGCCCTTCGACGACTCGCAGCCGTGGTTCACCGAGCTGCTCGCGGGGATCGGCCAGGGCTGAGGGCCCGGCCGGCTTCGTCTGCGGCGGTGGGTGGCGGCACATCGCTGTTGCGGACCCCCGCCGCCTGCAACCTGCCGCCACCCCCACGGCGTACGTCGGGAAGGTGGCGGCACATCGCTGTTGCGGACGCCCGCCGCCTGCAACCTGCCGCCACCCCCACGGCGTACGTCGGGAAGGTGGCGGCACATCGCACCCGTGCCAGCCCGAAACTGCAATCTGCCGCCACCCCCACGGCGTACGTCGGCAAGGTGGCGGCACATCGCACCCGTGGCATCCCGAAGCTGCAATCTGCCGCCACCCAGCGGCGGACCGGCGGACCGGCGGACCGGCCGGCAGCCCCCACCCTCAGGCGGCGTCCGGCTCCGGGGCGCGCTGCGTGACACGGGCGCCGGCGGCGGGCAGCACCCGCGGCAGCGTCTGGAGGTACGCCGCGCTGACGAGCGCCACGAGCCCGAGGACCCACCACAGGGTGGTGTCGCCGTGGGCGAGCAGCCACGTGAAGGCCACCGGCGTCACGGCACCGCCGAGTCCCCAGCTGAGCTGGAAGAGCCCGAGGTAGCGCCCGCGGAGGTGGTCGGGGGCGGCCTCGGCCGCCGTCGCGCTGAAGACCGGGCCACCGGTCAGCTCGCCGAACGTGTAGACCGCCGATCCCGCGAGCATCACCACCACGGCGAGCCACACCGGCAGCCACCCGGCGACGACGAACATGGCGTAGCTGGCCACGAAGACCAGCTGGGCCAGCCCCATCATCCGGGCGCGGACCTGCCCGGTCATCCCGCGGACGACGAGTCCCTGCCCCAGGCCCACCAGGGCGGTGTTGAGCGTGAAGATCGCTCCCACGACCCAGCCGGGGAGGTCGATGGTCTCGGCGGCGTAGACCGGCAGGGCGAAGTTGAGGACCATCATCCCGGTCACGAAGCCCAGCTGGGCGACCACCAGCCGGAGGTAGGCGCGGTCGCGCAGCACGACGCCCCAGCCCTCGACCGGCGCATCGTCCGCGTGGGCGACGCGGTGGTCGGGCACGTCGAGCAGCAGCACGAACGCCACCACGAACGTCACCGCGTTGATGACCACCACCGCCTGGAAGGCCACGTCCGTGCCCACCTGCAGGGCGATGCCGGCCAGCACGCCGCCGACGGAGTAGCCGAGGTTGCGCACGGCCTGCAGGAAGCCGAACCAGACCTCCCGCTCCCCCGGCGCCGAGATCGCGGTCACCACGTTGCCGAAGGACCCCCAGAACGCCTGCCGGCCGACGTTGAGCAGGGCCGTCCACAGTGCCACCGCGAGCAGCGAGTCGGTCCACAGGTAGGCGACCATCCCTGCGGCCTGGACGAGGTTGCCGCCGAGCATCATCAGGCGGGGCCCGAAGCGGTCCACCAGGGTGCCGATGACGAACGCGCCGGGCATCGTGAGGATCGCCGACAACGACAGCGCGGAGCCGATCTGCACGAGCGACAGGTCGGTCATGGCGAGGAAGTAGAGCAGCGTGATCGGCATGAAGAGCCCGCTGCCGACGGTGTCGGCCACGATGGCCGTGACGAACCTGCGATGCTCCCCCACGCGGGGGAATCCGAGACGGGACAGCACACCCTCACCCTAGGGCCGGCTCCGGCTATGTTTCGGTGCATGACGTTCTCGATCGTGGCCAGGTCCGACGACGGCGAATCCTGGGGCGTGGCCGTGGCCTCCAAGTTCCTGGCGGTCGGCTCCGCCGTGCCCGCCGCCGCAGCCGGCGTGGGGGCCATCGCCACCCAGGCCGACGCCAACATCTCCTACAAGTACCTCGGCCTCGCCCACCTCGACGAGGGCGCCACCGCGCAGGTCGCCCTCGACCGCCTCGTCGAGGAGGACGAGGGACGCGAGCACCGCCAGGTCGGCGTGGTCGACTCCGACGGCAACGCCGCCACGTGGACGGGGGCGGAGTGCTTCGCGTGGGCCGGCGGGGTGACCGGTCGCAGCGGCGAGCGCGGCGGCTACGCCATCCAGGGCAACATCCTCACCGGCCCGGAGGTCGTCGAGGCCATGGAGCGGGCGTGGCAGGACGCCGGTGACCTGTCGCTGGAGCGCCGGCTCCTCGCGGCGCTGACGGCCGGCGACGCCGCCGGTGGGGACAGCCGCGGGCGCCAGTCGGCCGCGCTGCTCGTCGTCCGCGACGGCGCCGGCTACGGCGGCCACGACGACGTCGCCGTCGACCTCCGGGTCGACGACCACAGCGACCCCGTGACCGAGCTGGCGCGGCTGGTCGGCCTCAACGAGCTCTACCTCACCGCCTCGACCCCCGAGGAGCAGGTGCCCGTCGACGACGCGCTGATGATGGAGCTCGAGGCGCTGGCGAAGGCCGACGGCAAGGAGAGCTTCCACATGTGGGTGGGCTCGGAGAACTACGAGATGCGCGTGGACTCCGGTGCGCGACCCGCGTGGATCGACCGGCGGATCCTCGCCATCATCCGCGACCAGAACCCCGACGCGGCCCAGGGCGGGGACCCCGCGTGAGCATCCTGGCCATCGACGCCGGCACGACCGGCGTGACGGCCGTGGTGGTGACCGCCGACGGCCGGATCCGGGCCAAGGGCTACCAGGAGTTCAGCCAACACTTCCCGCAGCGCGGCTGGGTCGAGCACTCGCCGGAGGAGATCTGGCAGGCCACCCTCGAGGCTACCCGCGAGGTGCTCGGCAAGGTCGACCGGTCCGAGCTCACCGCGGTCGGCATCACCAACCAGCGCGAGACGGTCGTGCTCTGGGACCGCGAGACGCTGGGCTCGCCGCGGCGCGCCATCGTGTGGCAGGACCGGCGCACGGCCGACATCTGCGACCGGCTGCGCGCCGAGGGCCACGAGCAGAGGGTCGCCGAGCTCACCGGGCTGCGCCTCGACCCCTACTTCTCCGGCACCAAGCTCACCTGGCTCGCCGAGCACGAGCCGCACACGTGGGCCCTCGTCGAGTCCGGCAGGTACGCCGTCGGCACCGTCGACTCCTACCTGGTGGCGCGGATGACGCGCGGCACCTGGCACGTCACCGACGTCTCCAACGCCTGCCGCACCCTGCTCTTCGACCTCGAGGGCGGCGACTGGTCCGACGAGCTCTGCGACCTGTTCGGCGTCCCGCGCGACGCCCTCCCGGACCTGGTCCCCAACTGGGGCGAGGTCGCACCGACCGACCCGGCCGTGTTCCTCGGGCTCTCGCTGCCCATCGCCGGCATCGCCGGCGACCAGCAGTCCGCGCTCTTCGGGCAGACCTGCTTCGAGGAGGGCGAGTCCAAGTGCACCTACGGCACCGGGTCCTTCATCCTCACCAACACCGGTGACGCGGTGGTGCGCAGCGACGCCGGCCTGCTGTCCACCGCAGCCTGGCGCGGCCCCGACGGCGCGATGACGTACGCCCTCGAGGGCGCCATCTTCGTGACCGGAGCGGCGGTGCAGTGGCTGCGCGACGGGCTGCAGGTGGTCGGCAGCGCCGCGGAGACGGCCGCCATCGCGGCCACGGTCGACGACACCGACGGCGTGGTGTTCGTGCCGGCACTGACGGGGCTCGGCGCACCCCACTGGGACCCCCACGCGCGCGGCCTGATCATCGGCATCACCCGCGGCACCACGCGGGCGCACCTCGTGCGGGCCACGCTCGAGGCGATCGCCTTCGAGGTCCGCGACGTCCTCGAGACCCTGCCCGGGCTGACGACCCTGCGCGTCGACGGGGGCGCGGCGGCCAACGACCTGCTGTGCCAGGTGCAGGCCGACCAGGTGGGTCGGGCCGTGGAGCGCCCCGAGATCGTCGAGACGACCGCCCTCGGGGCGGCCTTCCTCGCCGGGCTCGGCACCGGCCTCTGGGCCTCGACGGACGACCTGCGCGACACGTGGGCGCTCGACCGGCGCTTCGAGCCGGCCGGTGACCGCGAGGCGCTCGACGCGTCGTACGCCCGCTGGAGCGACGCCGTGGAGCGGTCGAAGGGCTGGGCCGGCTAGCCGCCCCGGAGCTTGTCGCGGGCGGCACGCGCCGTCTCGGCCTCCTCGCGCGCCTCGTCCACCGCCTCCTCGGTCTCGGCCTGGACGGCCTCGGCGTCGCCCAGCTCGTCGTCGACTTCCTCCAGCGCACCCTCGAGCTCCGCGATCCGGCTGCGCAGCTCGTCGATCTCGGACTGCACCTGCAGCGTCCGGGCCTGGAGCTTCTCCACGGTCCGGCGCGCGGCCCGGTGCTCCTTCTCCGCCTCCGACAGCGCCGACCTGGCATCGGAGAGCCGCTCGTCGGCTGCCGCGCGGGCCTTGGCGTCCGCGTCCGGGTCGGGTACGACGTGCAGCTGGGGCCGGGTGGTCGGGTCGGGGCCCGGGGCGGGTCGGGCCGTGGCGCTGAAGCCGAGCGCCTCCGGCAGCGCCACCGCGCCGCTGAGGTCGAGGTCGCCGAGACCGGTGGCCTCGATGGCGGTCACCAGCAGTCCGCTCCGCACCGCCCGGGCGGCGTCGGGCTCGAGCATCGCCGCGGTGAGGGTCGCCTCGACCTGGTCGGCGACCGACTCGGTCGTCCGGACGCCCTCCTCGCGGGCCATCCGGCGCGCTGCCGTGGTGACCGAGGCGGTGAGCTGGCGACGCTGCTTGGTGAACTCGCGCAGCTGGGCCGCGTCGAGGTTCTCCTGGGCGTCGCGCAACGCCGCGCCCACCGCCAGGACCTGGTCCACCTGGTCGGGGTCACGGCGCACGAGGAGGTTGACCACCCACGCGGCGGCGGACGCCTTGCGCAGTCCCTTGATGCCGGCCGCGAGGGCCTTGTCGGCCTTGTGCTCCTTGACGAGCGCGTCGCGCGACGGCGTGAAGTCGGCGAGCGGCAGGGCGTAGAGGTCGTCGGCGATCTGCAGCAGCGGGTCGGACCTCGAGTCGGGCATGGGGTGATCCTAGGAGCCCGCCTCCGCGGGGGCGGCGTACTCCACCTCGGTCGGGTACGGCGCCCACGGGCACTCCTGGCTCTCGCCGGTGGGCCGCCAGCCGAGCGACTCGTAGAGCGTGCGTGCCCGGTGGTTGTCGGCCAGCACCCACAGCCGGCGCGCCCCCGCGGCCTCGGCGCGGGCGAAGCCGTCGCGCGCCAGCCCCGCGCCCCAGCGGTCGGGTCGCACGGCGAGGTGCCGCAGGGTGGATCCGTCGTGGGCGGCCAGCACGACGAGCCCGTGCTCGTCGTCGACCACGTCGACGACGACGGTCGGGTCGTCCAGCAGGAGAGCCCAGCGGGCGAGCACGTCGTCGTCGGGGTAGGGCAGGTCGCCGAACACGTGCGCCAGGCCGGCCCGGCTCGCGGCCCGCTCGAGGTCGCGGAGGGCGACGACGTCGTCGGCCGTCGCACGACGCCACCCGCGACGCGGTGCGTGGCCCTCGGTGGTCACGGCCGCCCCGCCTCGTCCCACGCGCGGTGCGAGGCCTGCGTGCGGTCCCACAGCGAGCGCCACTCCTCCGGCGTCACGTCGTCGACCGGCAGCAGCAGGTCGTCCACGAGCGCGCCGCGCCACTCGTCGTACGACGCCAGGTCGTGCTGGTCGCGCCCGGCCGGGGTCATCACCTGGTGCACCAGCCCGCGCACCGTCCGCTGGTCGGGCCCGTCGACGCGCTGGGCCACCAGCACCCGGCGGAAGGGGGACTCGGGGGCGAGGCTGAGCCACTCGTGGGCCGTGGCGACGGCCGCCGGCGAGTGGTCGCGAGAGGTCACCACGATGCCCCGGAGCACCCCGCCCGGCAGGTGGCGGTAGGTCCAGGCGGCGGGGCCGGTGGGGCGGCCGGCCGCCTGTGCCCCGAACCCGGCCCCGATGCCGAACGACCACCCCTCGACCACGTGGTCGCCCCGGACGAGGGGCAGCGGCTCGGCGAAGCCCTCCCCCAGCCCCGCGTCGGCCCACCAGTGGCCGCCGGGGTTGTCGTCGGTGGGCAGTCCGGAGACGACGAGGACTAGGTGGTTGAGCGTGGTGCCGAGCTGGTCCTCGGGGCGGACCCACACGTGCCCGTGACGCCGGCTGACGGAGAACCCGAGCTCGGAGAGCAGCCAGCCGAAGGCACCGTTCTGGTGGAAGCAGTAGCCCAGCCGTCCCCCCGCGGCGGCGCGGGAGGTCCCGGCCGCTGCGTCCACCGGGTCGGGACGGCCGAGCATGATGGAGAGGTTGTCGTAGGCGATGCGCGCGACGTGGGCCCGGTGCACCCGGCGGAGCCCGGCCAGGGTGGCGGGAGGGCGCTCGGTGAGGCCCAGCCGCCCGAGGTACGCCTCCAGCAGCGTCTCCGCCTCGCCCACCCCTGCCTCCCTCTCCGAGTCGTCACTGCCTCGAGCCGTGGTCCTCCGGCACCCGTCGCCGGCACGCCCGGCGCTCCGCAGCGCGTCGAAACCTACCCCGATGGGTGCGGGTTGCCACCCCTCGTACCCGATTTGGGGGTTGAGGCGCCCGCCCCCCGGTGTTCAGGTGGGAGCCAGTCCCGCGCCCGGGACCCGACACGGGGGTGAATCCAGATGCGCAGAGCTGTTCCGTCATTGCTGGTCGCGACGCTCGCGATGCTCGCACTCGCCCCCGCGCAGCCGGGATCGGCCGCCGCCGGGACCGCCCGGGTGACCGTGATCCAGGCCGTCCCCGGCGTCGCGGTCGACGTGTCGGTCGACGGCCGCTCCGTCGCGCAGGACAGCGCGGTCGGCGACGTGCTCGGGCCGTTCGAGCTGGCGCCCGGCGCCCACGACATCGCCTTCAGCGGTGACGGGGTCGACGTGGAGTCGACGCTCGAGGTGCGCGCCGGCGCCGCCAGCGACGTCGTGCTGCACCTGCCCGCCGAGGTCGGCGGCGAGCCGCTGGTGCACTCCTACGCCGCGCCGGACGGACCGATCGGCCCCGGGAAGGCACGCGTCCTCCTCGCCCACACCGCGACGGTCGCACCGGCCGACGTGCAGGTGGACGGGCAGACGGTGTTCACCAACATCGCCAACGGCGAGTTCGCCGACGCCGACGTCCCGGAGGGCAGCATCGAGGTGGCACTGCTGCCGTCCGGATCGGCCGCCGACCCCATCCTCGGCCCGCTCGACGTGAGCCTCGAGGCGGGGACGCTGTCGATGATCTACGCCTACGGCAACCCGCGCGACAGCTCCATGAACGTCATCGCCCACACGGCGGAGCTCGCTCCGGACGGCAGCGTGCAGCCCACCCGCATCGACACCGGGTCCGCGGGCCTGGCCACCGAGGCCGTCGTCACCTTCGACGGCCCCGCGGACGGTGCCGGTGGCCCGACGCTCCTCGGCCTGCTGGGCGTCCTGCTCGCCGCCGCGGCCGCCGTGGCCCTCGGCCTGCGCCGGCGTACGCCTGCCGCGCACCGCCGCCCGGCAGGATGAGACCGACACCGGCGATGATCGTGGCTGGCGCACTGCTCTGGACGAGCGCGGCCTGCGGAGGTGGGACCGTCGAGCCCGCCGGTGCTCCGACCGCCTCCTCGACCCCACCCGGTTCTCCCACGCCCACCGCCCGGTCGACCGCGGAGGGACGACCCGTCGCACCGGCACGTCGGGCACCCTCGGTGGTGGCCGCCCGGGCGCCCCGCGAGGCCACGCTCCCCAGCGGTCGCACCGTGCGGATCAGCGCCGTCGGCACGACGCCGTCGGGGCTCCTCGACGTGCCCGACGACGTCGACGTCGCGGGGTGGTGGCGAGGCGGGTCGCGCCTCGGTGACCCGTTCGGCTCGATCCTCGTGGCCGCCCACGTCGACTCGCGGACCGAGGGCCTCGGCCCCTTCGCCGAGCTGCTGACCGTCGGTCGCGGGGCGCGAGTCGTGCTCGTGTCGGCGGGGGTGCGCCAGGCCTTCGAGGTGCGCTCGCGGCGCCTGGTGCCGCAGGGCACGCTGTCGGACGACTCGTGGATCTTCGACGTGTCAGGTCCAGGCCGGCTGACCCTGGTCACCTGCGCCCCTCCCTACGATGCCTCTCGAGGCGGCTACCAGCACCTGGCCGTCGTGACCGCCGTGCCCCTCGGACCACCGGAGCAGACGTGAGCCCGAAGAAGCAGTACAAGAAGCGCCTCCCCACCGTGCTCCCGCCTGTCCAGCGGCCGGCGCCGGAGCAGGAGTCGCTCGCCCCCCACGTCGAGCCCGTCGCCCCGACGGCCGAGCCCGAGGCCGCCGCCACGGCGCCCGCTGCCGAGCCCGTGGCCGCCGCACCGGTCGTCGAGCCGGAGGCGCTGCGAGCCCCTGCGGCTCCGGCGCGGCCGGCCGCACCGGCCGCGCCGGCACAGCCGGCACAGCGGCAGGTGCCGGTGACCGCCCCGGCCACCGCTGCGGCCACCGCCCCGGCCATCACGGCACCCGCCCCGGCACCCGCCCGGGCACCCGCCCGGGCACCCGCCCCGGCACCCGTTCCGGTCGCCGCGCCGGTCGGCCCCCCGTCCGATCGCGCTCGCGGCAGCCGGCGGAGAGCAGCCGCTCTCGCCCTCCTGGGCGTGGCCGCGCTCGTGGTCGGCGGCCTGGTGGTCTGGCAGGTCGTCGACGACGGGCGCGACGACGCCGGCACGGCGTCCGCCGCCGCCGAGAGCTGGCCGGAGGCGGGCGCGTCGCGCACGGTCACCCGCGTCCGCCCCGACGGGGTGCTCGAGGTGACGCACTGGATCCACGCGGCCGAACCGCTGGACCAGGTCGACGTCGCGCTGCCGGAGCTCGCGCCCGGCATCCTGCTCGAGGCGTCGGCGGTCGAGGTCACGGCCGACGACCAGCCGGCGTCGGGTCCCGAGGTGATCACGTTCACGAGTGCGTCGTACGTCTTCAGCGAGGCGACCCGGGTCCTCGTCAGCTACGAGCTGGCCGGGGCCGTCGAGCGGAGCACCTCGGTGCTCGGCCGGGGGCTGGCCACGACCACGGCGCTGGAGGTGTCGGCCCAGCAGCCCGAGGACACCCGTGTCATCCGCTCGAAGGCGGTGCTCTCCCTGGCGTGCGCGACCGCCGGCTCACCGTCCCCCACGCCCTGCGGCGAGGCGGACACGGAGGGTCAGTGGCACGTCGAGCTCACCGGCGCCGACGCGGGTGGCCGCGTGGTGGCGCAGGTCGACCTGTCCTGAGCCGGTCCGGCCCGCAGGCTCGGTCAGGGGTCAGTCGTCGCCGTCGAGCCCGTGCTCGATGGCCCACCGGGTGAGCTGGACGCGGTTGTTCATCTGCAGCTTGCGCAGGGTGTTCTGGACGTGGTTCTGCACGGTGCGGTGGGAGAGCACCAGGCGGGCGGCGATCTGCTTGTAGCTCATGCCGGTCGCGACCATCTTGAGGATCTCGGTCTCGCGCTCGGTCAGCTGGTCGCGCGGGTCGTCAGCGGGACCGTCGGCGATCCGGCGGAACTCCCCCAGCACCAGCCCGGCCAGCCCGGGGGTGAAGACGGTGTCGCCGTCGGCGACCCTGGTCACCGCGTCCACCAGCTCCGCGCTGGACGCGGACTTGACGAGGTAGCCGGTGGCGCCGGCCTTGATCGCCTCGAGGACATCGGCCTGCTCACCGCTGGCGGACAGGATCAGCACCCGGGCGGTCGGGTCGTGCTCGAGCATCATGCCCGTCACCTGCACGCCGCTGTGGTCGGGCAGCTGGAGGTCGAGCACCACGACCTGCGGTGCCGCCGCCGGGAACCGCGCCATCGCCTCGCGGCCGTTGGAGGCGATCGCCACGACGTCGTGACCGGCCGCCTGCAGGTCGCGCTCGACCGCGTCGCGCCACATGGGGTGGTCGTCGACCACCATCACTCTCACCACGTCATCACCCTCGCCACGTCGTCCCCCTCGTAGGTGTGGGAATCGTAGACCGGTCAGTCGGCGGGCGGACGGTAACGGCCACGCCGATGGACCAGCGGTGCCGTGTCCTCGCCGACGACCACCTCGACCAGCCGGCAGGTCACCAGCCGCGACCACCCGACCTCGACGTCCGACTCGACCTCCAGGCCCGCCCACGTGGTCGCGTGCGCCAGCCGCGGGCCGTGCGGGGACGCCACCCAGTCGGCGAGCCGCCACGGACCGCCCGGGGCGGGCGCGGTGCCGGCGAAGGCGTCGGCCAGCTCGCGGTCGTCCCAAGTGAGCAGCTGGAGCACGCCGCGACCGGTCTCGAGGAGGGCGTCGGTGAGGTCGGCGTCGGGGTCCAGCAGGGCCAGCGCGCGCCCGGGCTCGCCACCGGCGACCAGCCACGACGACACCGTCAGCCCGGCCCGCCCGCTCGCCTCGACGCCGGCCGTCCACAGCGACACCGTGCCGCCGACACGCCCGCGCAGGCGTCGTACGGGGTCGCGGTCGCCCTCGGGCTCGAGGAACGGGTGGGTCGTGTGGATGGTCACCCGGTCACGCTAGCGGGACGGTCAGGTCCCACTCGGTGCCCCAGGGTCCGCTGTCGACCGCGGCGGTGCCGCCGAGCTCCTCGATCCGCCCGCGGATGGAGGACACGACGCCCAGTCGGCCCTCGGCCTCGGCCTGCTCGAGCCGCCCGGGCTCGATGCCCGGGCCGTCGTCGCGCACCGAGACGGTGATGGCGTCGGGCGCGGCCTGCGCGAGGATCCAGGCCGTCGCGTCGGCACCGACGTGGGTCAGGACGTTGTCGAGGCAGGACCGCGCCGCCGCGACCACCTCGGTCGCGACGCGCTCGTCCACCAGCACGGTCCCGCCGGGCGTGGCCACCTCCACCCGCACCGGGTGAGCGGTGGCCATCGCCTCCAGCGCGCCCGCGAGGTCCACCTGTCCCGTCGGCCGGTGCCCGTGCCCCGCCGGCACGGTGTCCTGCTGGCGGATCAGCGAGCGGAGGCTGCGCTCCTGCTCGCCCGCCAGCCGGCCGAGGTCCGCCCAGTCGCCACCGGCCGCGGCACCGCGGCGCTGCGTCATGGCCAGCACCTGCAGCACGCCGTCGTGCACGGCCCGGGCCAGGCGGGTGCGCTCCTCCGCCGCCGCGGCCGCGCGCTCGGCGACGTCGCGCTCGCGGGCCATGCGCTGCAGCGACTCGCACAGGTAGCCGACGACGGGACCGCCGATCAGGACCAGGAACACGTTGCCGTAGTTGCCCTGGTCGACCTCCGAGCGCGGCAGCAGGTCGGCCGCGGCGATCAGCGCGGCCGCCGCCAGGCCGCCGCGCCAGTGCCAGTGGATGGCCCACGCGAGCAGGGCGCCCATCACCCAGTAGCCCGGGATCGTGGCGTTGAAGCCCTCCGACTTCACCCACGGCGTCACGGCCATCGCCGCCAGCGCGATCGCCAGGTCGGCCACCAGCAGCGCCGGCACACGACGGCGCCGGTCGCGGTAGAGCCAGATGGCGACGGCGGTCCAGCCGGCGAGGGCCGCGACGACCACCAGGCCGGCCGTCGGGTGCTCGAAGCTCTCGCGCCGGTAGGCGTTGAGGCCGACCATGTTGATCGTGACGACGACCCGCACGATGGCCAGGGCCGAGTAGAGCCGGTCCTCGACGGCGAGCGCCGAGTCGCCCCGCACAGCCGCGGAGGACGGACCGGGTCGGGCGCTCAGGACGCCTTCTGCTCCGGCCCGTCCGCGGCCTTGTCGCGCTCGGCCTGCTCGGCCGCGGCCTGCTTGGCCCGCTCCTTGTCGAGCTCCTTGGCCTTGCTGGCGTAGAGGTCGACGTACTCCTGCCCGGACAGGCGCATGATCTCGTACATGATCTCGTCGGTGATCGACCGCAGGATGTAGCGGTCGTTCTCCATCCCGGCGTAGCGGGAGAAGTCGAGCGGCGGGCCGAAGCGCACGACGGGGCGCGTCCAGGTGCCGTAGACCTTGCCGGTCGGAGCGACGACATCGGTGCCGACCACGGCGCACGGGACCACCGGGGCGCCGGTCTCGAGGGCCAGCCGGGCGACGCCGGTCTTGCCGCGGTAGAGCTTGCCGTCGTGGGAGCGGGTGCCCTCGGGGTAGATCCCGAACAGGTCGCCCTGGGCCAGGATCTTCATCGCCGACTTCATCGCCCCCTCGGCGGCGTTGGCGCCCGAGCGATCGATCGGGACCTGGCCCGCCCCGGTGAAGAACTTCTTCTGGAACCAGCCCTTGATGCCCGGCGAGGTGAAGTACTCCGCCTTCGCCACGAAGGTGACCCGCCGGTTGAGCGTGAGCGGCATGAACAGCCAGTCGGCGTAGGACAGGTGGTTGCTCGCGAGGATCGCGGGACCCACGTCGGGGACGTGCTCCACGCCGTAGGCCTTGGGCCGGAACACGAGTCGCAGCACCGGCCCGAGGGCGATCCACTTCAGGAACCAATAGAGCACGGGCCGAGCCTAGTCCCGTGCCGCGGTGACCCGCTCGATGAACTCCGCGGACTCGGCGAAGATCCGCGGGGCGTCGTGGTCGAGGGTCGCGACGTGGTAGCTGTTCTGCAGCACCCGCTCCTCGAAGTCCTTGGAGGAGAGCCGCGCGTTGAGCGCCCGCGAGCTCGAGATGTCGACGACGTGGTCCTCCGCGGAGCGGAAGAACAGCACCGGGACCGTCACCCTCGGCAGGTCGCGCCGCAGCTCGGCGTAGCCGGCGAACATCGAGGCGGCCGCCTTGAGCGGGGTGGTCGGGTAGCCGTGCTCGTCGGCGCCCGGCTTCTTGATGTCGTTGGCGATGCCCGGCATCCCCGGCACGACGCGCTTGAGGGCCGGCAGCAGCTTGACGTCCTTGCGGAGGGTGTCGACGGCAGCGTTGACGACCACGATGCCGGCGAGCTCGTCGCCCCGGTCCGCCGCCAGGCGCAGGCAGAGCGCCCCGCCCATCGACAGCCCGACCGCCACGACCGCGTCGTTCTCGGCTGCCAGCTTGTCGAACGCACCGTCCACGGTCGCCACCCAGTCGCCCCAGGTGACCTGGTTGCAGTCCTGCCACCGGGTGCCGTGGCCGGGCAGCAGCGGCATCTCGACGGCGTACCCGCGACCCGCGAGGTCCTGTGCCCAGGGACGCATCGAGGCGGGGTTGCCGGTGAACCCGTGCTGGACGAGGACGCCGAGCCGGCGGCCACCGGTCCTCGCGGGGTCGGCCGCGGTGGACATCGGCGCGACGAGGGCGGGGTCGAGGGGAGCCGCCGGGGCACCGAGGAACGGGATCTTCACGGGCACAGTGTGCACCACACCGACACCGCCGCACCGCCGCCCGAGGGACGGTCGCGGCACCCGTCGAGAACCACGTGCCGGGTACCGTGGCGGGCGTGACGACGCCTGGCGACGAGAGCCGCACCGAGCTGGCGTGGCGCGAGATCGTGGAGCACTACGGCGAGCGCGCGGTGCTCCCCGACGACGAGGCGTACGACGCGCGCGCCGGCGCCGGCGAACCGACCCAGGACGTGCCGCCCGGAGCCACCGCCGACCCGTCGACCGGACCGGCGACCGACACCGGCACGTCCCCGTCGGAGTCCGAGCCCTCGTCCGAGCCGCCCGCCGCTCCGGCGGGCCACGCGCCGACCGAGCCATTGCCCGACCACCTCGTCGACGACGACGAGGTCGAGGTCCGCGAGCGGGCGATCGCCGCCTCCGAGCGATTCACCCCGCCGCCCCCTCCGCCCCTGCCGCTCCCCCGCACGTGGCAGCGCGGGCTCGCCTGGGCCGGCATCGCCGTGGCTCCGGCCATGGCGCTGCTGATCGGGCTGCTGTCGCTCTACGTCCCCTCCGTCGTGGGGTGGCTCCTGGTCGCCTGGTTCGTCGGCGGGTTCCTCTACCTGGTCCTCGAGATGCCGCGCTCGCCCCGTGACCCCTGGGACGACGGCTCGCGCGTCTGAGACCGAGGGACCCAGTAGGGTCGCTCGGGTGGGGGCACGCGAGACCGTCGAGGTGACCGGACACCTGATGGACAGCGGCATCCTGTCCCGCGTCCTGGACGACATCCGCGACTACGGCTGCGACTACGTCATCGAGCAGTTCGACGTCGGCCACGAGGCCCATGACCCCTCCAGCGCGAGGATCACCGTCGAGGCCGAGGACGACACCTCCCTCCAGCGGCTCCTGATGCGGCTGCAGACCCGCGGCGTCAACCAGGTCGCCGTCGGTGACGCGCTCACCGCGGAGGCCGAGATCCCGGGCGTGCTGCCCGACGGCTTCTACGCCACCACCAACCTCGAGACCCGTGTCCGCATCGGCGGCGCCTGGCACGAGGTCGAGAACCCCGCCATGGACTGCGGCCTGGTCGTCGACGAGGCACCGGCCGGCGACGTACGCGTGCGCACGGTGCCGATGTCGGACGTCGAGGCCGGGATGCGGTGCGTCGTCGGCGCGTCGGGGATCCGCGTGTCGGTCCCCCGGCCGGCGCCGGTCGACGACGGACTCCTCGCCGCGCGGGGCGGCTCCCCCACGGACCGCCCGCAGACGGTCGTCGTGCGCCAGGTGGCCGACGGCATGCGCCAGGCCCGGGAGGCCGGCAAGAGGCTGCTGTGGGTGGCCGGCCCGGGCGTGGTGCGGACCGGCGCCTCCCAGGCACTGGTCTCCCTCGTCCGCGCCGGCTTCGTCGACGCGCTGTTCGGCGGCAACGCCCTCGCCGCCCACGACGTCGAGTCCGCGCTCTACGGCACCGGCCGCGGCGGCGAGGTGTCCGCGGCCGGCGTCGAGCACGGCCACGAGCACCGGGTGCGCGCGCTCAACACGGTCCGCAAGGCCGGCTCCATCGCCGCCGCCGTCGAGGCGGGCGTGCTGACGAGCGGGATCATGCACGCGCTCGTGACGGAGCGGAAGCGCTTCGTGCTCGTGGGCTCCGTGCGCGACGAGGGCCCGCTCCCCGACGTGCACACCGACGTGCTCGAGGGCCTGCGCGCCATGCGGGAGGAGATCCACGACGTGGGCTACTGCCTGATGCTCGCCACCCAGCACCACTCGGTGGCCACGGGCAACATCCTCCCGGCGACGGTCCCGCTGGTGTGCGTCGACCTCGACCCGGCCACCGTCACGAGGCTGGCCGACCGCGGCACCCACCGTGGTCGCGGCATCGTGGCCGACGTGGGGCTGTTCCTCGAGCAGCTCTCGCTGGAGCTCGTGCCGGACTACCGGCGCGCCTGACCCGCGGGGTCGGGACGACGACCCGGACGCGACACGAGCAGCGCCCCGCCGATCATCCCCGCCTGAGGCCCGAGCTGCGCGGCCACGAGCGGCGGGACCCTCCGGTGCGCGGCCCCCACCAGCGTGCGCTGCAGCGCCGCCCGCGCCGGGTCGAGCAGCCGGTCGCCCGCGGCGGACACCCCTCCCCCGATCACCACGACCTCCGGGTCCAGCGCGGCGACGAGGTTGGCGGTGCCGACGCCCAGCCAGTCCCCCACGGACGCGTAGGCGCGCCGCGCCACCAGGTCGCCCTCCTCGGCGGCGGCCGTGACCATCGGGCCGGTGATCCGGTCGTGGTCGGAGCCGCTCATCTCGGACAGCACGGACGGCTGCTCGCGCATCAGCATCCGGGCCTCACGGACGAGCGCGTTGCCCGACGAGTACTGCTCCCAGCACCCACGCCGCCCGCACTCGCACGCCTGCCCGTCGGGGACGACCTGCATGTGCCCGAACTCCCCGGCCATGCCGTTGGCGCCACGCAGCACGTGGCCGTCGACCAGCACCGCGCCCCCGATGCCGGTGCCCATCGTGATCATGAGTGCCGAGGTCGCACCCCGGGCCGCCCCGTGGCGGGACTCGGCCCGCGCCGCGCAGTTGGCGTCATTGTCGAGCCGCACCTCGCACCCGAGCCGGTCCTCGAGCAGCTCGCGGAGGGGCTGGCCCTGCCACGGCAGGTGCGGGGCGAACATCACGCGCTCGCCGCCCGAGTCGACGAAGCCGGCCGCCGCCACCCCGACACCGGCCAGCGGCCGACCGGCCGTCGCCTCCACGATCGCCTCGACCAGGGCGTCCTCGACCCGCTGGGTCACGACCCGGCGCCCGGGCGTCGTACGCCGTGCCGTGCTCGAGACCCGGCCGTCGTCGCCCACGACCCCGGCGAGGACCTTGGTGCCGCCGATGTCGACGCCGACCACGACACCCGGCCCGACACCCGGCCCGTCAGCGGCCACCGGTCACGCGTCCTCGGGCCACGCGTCGTCGTGGTCGGCGTGCTCGTCACTGGCGGCGCGCTCGTCACCGGAGGCGTCGTCCTGCGCCGGTGGACGGGTGGACAGCAGGGAGGCCGCCGCCTGGGCCAGCGACGTCAGCGCGCTCGACAGGTGCGTGACCACCTCGGGGTCCAGCTGACGTACGGCGTGGATCGTGCGGCAGACCGGGCACACGGTGCACTCGGCGGAGCCGGTGGCGAGGTGCTCGTCGAGGTCGTGCACGGTGGCCGCCGCCTGCGCGGCCATGTCGGACAGCCCGTCCCCCGCATCCTCGACCTGCTCGCGCGCCCACCCGGAGAGGGCGCCGAACAGCTTCGCGGCCTCCTCGCCCAGGGAGCCGACGGGGTCTGTGCCGGCGGCGTCGGTCATGAGGTCTCCTGACGGGTCGCGGGCTGGGCGTTCAGGAAGCGACGATACGACGCGACGGACACGACCAGCTCGTCGCCCGCGGTGGTGGACGGCAGGATCCGCACGCCGGACCCGGTGGTCAGAGCTGCTCGACGCGCTTCTTGAGGCCCTTCAGCGCGGTGTCGATCAGGATCTTCTCGCCCTTGCGCTTGAGCATCCCGATGAGGGGGATGGTGACGTCGAGCGCGAGCCGGTAGGTGACCTCGGTGCTGCCGTCGCCGCGGTCCACCAACGTGTAGGCGCCGTCGAGGGCCTTGAGCATGTTGCCCTCGACCAGGGTCCAGGTGACCTCCCGGTCGCCGTCCCAGTCGTAGGCGAGGGTGTACTGGTCCTTGATCGGGGAGACGTCGAGCGCGAAGTAGACCTGCTCGGCCCGGCCGTCGGCGCCCGGTGCGGTGACCTCCGCGGTCTGCACGCCCTTGGCCCACTCGGGGTAGGATTCGAAGTCGGCGATGACGGCCATGATGTCGGCCGGAGCGGCGTCGATCGTGATCGACGAAGAGGTCTGTTCGGCCATGGCCGGGAGCCTAGCCGACAGCCGGCGCCCGCCCGGGCCACGGCTGCGCCACCGCCCGGGCGGGACGGGCGTGCGGGACGGGCGTGCGGCGCCGCCCGCGCCGGGCGATAGCCTGCGCTTCGCAGTCGATCGCCGATCCAGGAGGTTCCCCGGTGCGTGAGTTCACCACGCCGCTCTCCGTTGCCGTCCCCACCACGGGCAACCTCACCGACGACGTCGTGGCCAACGCCCGCGAGGCAGCGTCCACCGCGGTGTTCAGCCGCCCGTCGGACGACGGCTGGGTCGACGTCACGGCCGCCGAGTTCCACGACGAGGTCCGCTCCGTCGCGAAGGGCCTCGTCGCCGCGGGCGTCGGGGCGGGCGACCGGGTCGCCCTGCTGTCCAAGACCCGCTACGAGTGGACGCTGCTCGACTACGCCATCTGGTTCGCCGGCGCCGTCACCGTGCCGATCTACGAGACGTCCTCGGCCGAGCAGATCGGCTGGATCCTCCAGGACTCGGGTGCGCGCGCGGTCGTCGCCGAGGGCCCCGACCACCTCGCGCGGGTGCGCGAGGCCCGGCAGTCGGCCGACCTCGTGGAGCTCCAGCACGTCTGGTCGCTGCAGGACAACGCCGTCGACGTGCTCGGCCGCCTCGGCTCCGACATCTCCGACGAGCTGCTCGAGCAGCGGCGCACCACCGCCACCCCGCACGACCTGGCCACGCTCATCTACACCAGCGGCACCACCGGCAAGCCCAAGGGCTGCATGCTGACCCACGGCAACTTCATGTTCGAGCTCGGCGTCGCCGTCGACGAGCTCCCTGAGCTGTTCGAGGGCGACGAGGCCTCGACGCTCCTCTTCCTGCCGCTGGCACACGTCTTCGCCCGCATCATCCAGGTCGGCTGCGTGAAGAGCCGCGCCCGGATGGGGCACAGCGCCGACATCAAGAACCTCGTCGCCGACCTGCAGGGATTCAGGCCGACGTTCATCCTCGCCGTGCCCCGGGTCTTCGAGAAGGTCTTCAACACCGCCTCGCAGCGCGCGACGGCCGACGGCCGCGGCAAGATCTTCGACCGCGCCGCCGACACCGCGATCGCGTACTCCCGTGCCCTCGACGGCAAGCGGGTCCCGCTACGCCTGCGCGCCCGGCACGCCCTCTTCGACCGGCTCGTCTACGGCAAGCTGCGCCAGGCGCTCGGCGGCAGCTGTGCGTACGCCGTCTCCGGTGGCGCGCCGCTGGGCGACCGGCTCGGCCACTTCTACCGCGGCATCGGCCTGTCCGTGCTCGAGGGCTACGGCCTGACCGAGACCACGGCCGCGCTGACCGTCAACCTCCCCGACGCGCAGAAGGTGGGCACCGTGGGTCGCCCCCTGCCCGGCACGAGCGTCCGCGTGGGCGATGACGGCGAGCTGCTGTTCAAGGGCGGCCAGGTCTTCGCCGGCTACTGGGGCGACGAGGCCGCCACCGCCGAGGCCGTCGACCGCGACGGCTGGTTCCACACCGGCGACGTCGGCGAGGTCGACGACGAGGGCTTCGTCCGCATCACCGGGCGCAAGAAGGAGATCCTGGTGACCGCCGGCGGCAAGAACGTCGCCCCGGCCGTGCTCGAGGACCGCCTGCGCGCCCACGCCCTGGTCGACCAGTGCCTCGTCGTCGGGGACGGGCAGCCGTTCATCGGCGCGCTGGTGACCATCGACCGCGAGACGTTCCCCGGCTGGGCCGAGCAGCACGGCAAGTCCGGCGACCTCGCCGGCATGCTCCACGACCCCGATCTGGTCGCGGCCGTGCAGGACGCGGTGGACGACGCCAACAAGGCGGTCTCCCAGGCCGAGTCCATCCGCAAGTTCACGATCCTCCCCGGGGAGTGGACCGAGGAGGGCGGCCAGCTGACGCCCAGCCTCAAGCTCAAGCGCAACGTCGTCGTGCGCGAGGCACGCGCCGAGATCGAGGCCCTCTACCTCGGGTGACCCGGTCCGGACTACCTCCGCGTAGTCACTTCGGACTACCCCGGCACCACCTTCGGGTGGTTTGTGAGGTTTAGCCCCACCCGCCGTTCAGGGCGCCCATATGTTCGGTCCGCTGGGGATCATCCGGGACCCCCGCCGAGCTGCGAGAGGGGTGCATCCACGTGCGCGAACGCGTCCTCGAGCCGCGAACGCGTCGGGCCTGCCACTCCTCAGCGACGCCGTCACGAGCGACCCCCGTCTCCTGACGTCACCGGACACCCACACCCGAAGGAAGGCCCCTATGGCACGCCGATCTGTTCTCCTCACGGTCGCGCTCATCATCGCCCTGGTCGGCACCGCGCTGATCGTGCTCTACGTCCAGGGCATCGACAAGCGCGCCTCCGCGGGCCAGGAGCTGGTCGAGGTGCTGGCCGCCACGGACACCATCGAGCCCGGTGAGTCGGTGTCCGCCGCCATGGAGGCTGGCAAGTTCGCGAAGCGTCAGGTGCGCCGCGACGACATGGTCGACGGTGCGCTGTCCTCGACCGGCTCGATCTCCGACCTGGTCTCGCTCGGCACGATCTTCGCCGGCGAGCAGGTCATCGCCCCCAAGTTCGGCACCCTGAGCGACACCGAGGGGCTCATCATCCCCGACGACAAGCTCGCCATCTCCGTCGAGCTCAGCGACCCGGCCCGGGTGGCGGGCTTCGTGAACCCGGGCTCCGACATCGCGATCTTCTTCTCCGCCGACCCCATCCGCAAGCTGCCCGACGGCACCGAGGAGACGCTCCCTGCCTACACCCGCCTGCTGCTGCCCAAGGTGCAGGTCATCGGCGTCGGCACCTCGAGCATCTCGTCCAAGACGACCACGACGGACGAGGGTGAGCAGATCGTTGAGGAGGTCCCGCGGGCCATCCTGACCGTCGCGGTCGACCAGACGCAGGCCGAGAAGATCATCTACGCCGCCCGCAACGCCGAGATCTCCTTCGCGCTGCTCTCCGACGACTCCAAGGTCGACGACGGCCCGGGCGTCACCGCCAGCGACCTGATGCCCGAGATCCTGCGGACCGCGTCATGACCGCGATCGTCGAGTCCGACCGGGCGCACCTCGCCCTGCTCCAGGCGATGCTGCACGGCTCCCACGCCTTCAGCTCCATGGAGGAGCTCGGCGATCACATCCAGGCCACACCTGCCGAGTTCGCGGTCGTCATCGGACCCTCCATCACCTCCGAGGACGCCTCGACGCTCGCGCAGTGGGCCCGGGTCAACCGACCGAACCTCGGCGTGATCCTGCTGCGCCACGAGGTGGACAGCAACGCCCTCTCGCTCGCACTGCGCGCCGGGATGCGCGAGGTGGTCGCCGCCAAGGACCTCGCCGGCATCACCACCGCCGTGCAGCGGGCCCGCAACGTGGCCTCCGCGATCGTGCAGACCTTCGAGGACGAGGTGCAGGCCGCCGCCCAGAGCGCCCTGCAGTCCGCGCAGGCGGCAGCCGCGGCCGCCACCGAGGCGGAGAACAACCCCCGCGCCAAGGTCCTCACGGTCTTCGCCACCAAGGGCGGCGTCGGCAAGAGCCTCGTCGCCACCAACACGGCCGCCGCGCTCGCCGACCTCGGCCACAACGTGTGCCTCGTCGACCTCGACGTCAACAACGGCGACGTCGCGATCATGCTGCAGTCGACCCCGCACCGGACCGTGGCCGACCTGGTCGCCTTCAACGGCGACATCGACAAGTCGGCCGCCGAGACGCTGCTCACGCCGCACTCCCCCGGGCTCTCGATCGTGGCCGCACCGGTCCACCTCGACTCGCCGGACAAGGCCACGGCCGAGGACGTCGGCAAGCTGCTCGACACCCTGCAGCTGATGTTCGACTTCGTCGTGGTCGACACCTCGGGGTCCTTCGACGACTTCGCCCTCACCGCGCTCGACCACTCCGCCACCATCGTGCTCGTCGCGACGTTGGACATCCCCTCGCTCAAGGGCCTCAAGCTCGCGACCGGCACGCTGGACCTGCTCAACTTCCCACGCGAGACGTGGAAGTTCGTGCTCAACCGGGCCGACGCCAAGGTCGGCCTGTCGGTCGACGAGTTCGAGTCGACGGTGGGCCTCAAGGCCGACCACTCGCTGGAGTCGGCCCGCGAGGTCCTCGCCTGCGTCAACAGGGGCGAGGCCATCGTCCGTGCCCACCCCGGGCACGCCAACAGCAAGGCCTTCAAGGCCCTCGCCGCCTCGCTGGCGGCGGCTCTCTCGCCCAAGGTCCCCTCGCAGGGGACGCCCGAAGGCCGGAAGTCCCCCGGCCGCCTCCGACTGAGGAAGGCCTGACGTGAGTCTCACCGATCGGCTGGCCGCGGCTCGCTCCCGCACCGAGGCCCCCGCCCCCAGCACCGCCAACGGAGCCGCGCCGGCGCCGGACGGCAACGTCCCGGCCACGACCGTGGCGGGCGCCCGCAAGAAGGTCAGTGCGGTCGACCCCTTCATCGACGTCAAGCGGGTCGTGCACGCCCAGCTCGTCGAGGCCCTCGGCCCGAAGCTCTACGACGCCCACATGACCCAGGGCGACCTGGAGCAGCAGGTGCGGATCGCCCTGGCCCGCGCCATCGACGACAACGACCGTCCGATGTCCTCGGCGGACCGCACCCGGATCTCGCAGGAGATCGCCGACGACATCCTGGGCTACGGGCCCATCGAGCCGCTCCTGCGTGACTCCACCCTGTCCGAGGTCATGGTCAACGCCTACGACTCGATCTACGTCGAGCGCAGCGGCAAGCTCGTCAAGGTGGACACCGCGTTCACCGACGAGGCCCACCTGCGGCGCACGATCGACAAGATCGTCAGCAAGATCGGCCGCCGCGTCGACGAGACCAGCCCGATGGTCGACGCGCGGCTGCCAGACGGCAGCCGTGTCAACGCGATCATCCCCCCGCTCGCGCTCGACGGCTCCAAGCTCACCATCCGCAAGTTCTCCGAGGACCCGTTCACGGTCGAGGACCTCATCCGGTTCGGCAGCCTGAGCCGTGCCTCGGCGGGCCTGCTCGAGGCCTGCGTCCGCGGTCGCCTCAACATCCTCGTCTCCGGAGGAACGGGTGCCGGCAAGACGACGACGCTCAACGTGCTGTCCTCCTTCATCCCCGAGGACGAGCGCATCGTCACCATCGAGGACGCCGCCGAGCTCCGGCTCGGCCAGGACCACGTGCTGCGGCTCGAGTCGCGCCCGCCCAACATCGAGGGCAAGGGCGCGATCCTGATCCGCGACCTGGTCAAGAACTCCCTCCGCATGCGTCCCGACCGCATCGTCGTCGGTGAGATCCGTGACGCCGCGGCGCTCGACATGCTCCAGGCGATGAACACCGGTCACGACGGGTCGATCTCGACGCTGCACGCCAACACGCCGCGCGACGCCCTCGCCCGACTCGAAACCATGGTGCTCATGGCCGGCATGGACCTGCCGGTCCGCGCCATCCGCGAGCAGGTGTCCAGCGCCGTCGACCTGATCATCCAGCAGACCCGTCTCAAGGACGGCACGCGTCGCATCACCGCCATCACCGAGATCGTGGGCATGGAGGGCGACATCATCACCACCCAGGACGTGTTCCTGTTCGACTACGCCGCCGGCGTCGACGACCAGGGCAAGTTCAAGGGCCACCTGATCTCCACCGGGCTGCGCCCCCGCTTCCTCGAGCGGCTCCAGGACCACGGCGTCCGGGTCGACCCGGCCATCTTCATGACCGCGAGGGGCGCATGAGCACCACGCTGCGCCGCGTCCTGGCCACCACGGCCGCGGGTGCGTTCGTCGCACTGGCGGTCGCGGCGCCGGCCCACGCCACCAACGAGATCAACATCGACCACGTCCAGTCGAAGTCCGGCTCCGTGTCGATGCTCCTGTCCGCCGACGGCCTGCCCGAGGGCAGCGTCGTGGACGACGAGACGCTCTCGGTCACCGTCGACGGCAACCCCGTGCAGGCGAGCGTCGAGACGGCGGCCTCCGGCGACATCGTGCGGTCCACGGTGCTCGTCGTCGACACCAGCTCGAGCATGAGCAAGGGCAACAAGTACGACGCCGCCGTCGCGGCCGTGCAGGCCTACCTCGAGTCCACGCCGCCCGAGATCGCCGTCGGCCTCGTCACGTTCGCCGGCAAGGTCAAGGACCAGATCCCGCCGTCCACCGACCGGGACGCCATCCTCCAGGCCGTCGAGGACGCCGAGCTCACGCGCGGCACCAGCGTCTACGACGCCATCGACGCGGCGCGGGAGCTCCTCGGCACCGAGGGTGCCCGCTCGCTCATGGTCCTCTCCGACGGAGCCGACACCAGCAGCTCGACGACGCTCGACGTCGCCGGCGGTGGCGCCGTCGACGCCGGCGTCGTGGTCGACGTCGTGGCGCTGCAGACCGAGGGCCAGGGCGACTCCAAGCAGCTCAGCTCGCTCGCGGACAGCACCGGTGGTCGCGTCATCCCGGCCGACCCCGAGGCGCTCAGCTCCGTGCTGGCCGAGCAGGGCGACATCCTCGCCCACCAGCTCGTGGTGAGCTTCGACGTCCCCGAGGGCGTCGAGGACGAGGCGTCCGTGGACGTGTCGGTGACCTCCGGCGAGCAGACGTACTCCGACTCCGCCTTCGTCGCGCTGGGCGCCTTCGGCTTCGACACTCCGGACGTCGTCAAGACCGGCAAGGCGCTGGTCAGCACGCCCGTCATGCTGCTCGGCGCCGTCGCCGTGTTCCTCGGCCTGGGCGGGCTCCTGACCGTCTCGCTGACCGGTCCGCGTGGCCCCTCGACCGCAGAGGCGCGCCTCGACGCGTACTTCGCCGGCACGGACACGACGGCACGCAGCAAGCGCAAGAAGAAGACGCGCACCGAGGCCGCGTCGCTGCGGCAGTCCGCGCTCGCCGTCACGGACAAGGTCGTCAACGCCGACCTCGAGACCCGGATCGCCCGGCGCCTCACCGGAGCCGGCTCGGCGCTGACCGCGTCCGAGTGGCTGCTCCTGCACTCCGGCATCGCCGTGGCGGGTGCGGTCGTGGGCTTCCTCATGGGCGGCGGCGTCCTCGGCGTGCTCGGCCTGGTGATGGGCACGGTCGTGCCCTGGATGTACCTCAAGTGGCGCCACGGTCGTCGCCTCAACGCGTTCAACGGCCAGCTGGCGCAGACCCTCGGCCTCATGGCGGGCGGCCTCCAGGCCGGCCTCTCGCTCCCGCAGGCGGTGGACACCGTCGTGCGCGAGGGCCACGAGCCGATGGCCGGCGAGCTGCGCCGTGCCCTCATCGAGCAGCGCCTCGGCGTCGACATCACCGACGCCCTCGACAGCGTCGGGGCGCGGATGGACAGCGAGGACTTCGGGTGGGTCGTCATGGCCATCCGCATCCAGCGCGAGGTCGGCGGCAACCTGGCCGAGATCCTGCACACGGTGTCCGAGACGCTGCGCGAGCGGGAGTACCTGCGCCGCCAGGTGAAGGCGCTCAGCGCCGAGGGCCGTCTCTCCGGCTACATCCTCGTCGGCCTGCCGCCGCTGATCTTCCTCTACATGTTCTTCACGAACCGGGAGTATGTTTCGGTGCTCTACACCACGGGACTGGGGTACATCATGCTCGCAGCGGCCGTCACGCTGCTGACCGTCGGCTCCTGGGCCATGTCCAAGCTCGCGACAGTGAAGGTGTGACCCCATGTTCTTGATGATCGGTGCCGCACTCGTCTTCGTGGCCATCGCCCTGTCCCTGTCCATCATCGGCGTCGTCACGACCGAGCGTCGGGGCGTGGCGCGGTCCGTGGCCGCCATCCAGGCCATGGACCGGGCTCCCGACATCGTCAAGCAGGAGCTCGAGCGCCCGTTCGCCGAGCGCGTCCTGGGTCCGCTGGGCGACCAGCTGGTCGGCACCGGGCGCAAGCTGGTGCGGGCCGACACGGCCAAGAAGCTGCACTACCGCCTCAACGTCGCCGGCAACCCCGAGGGCTGGGACGTCAACCGGCTCATCGGCCTCAAGGTGCTCGGCCTGTCCGTGCTCGGCGGGGTGGGCCTGCTCTACCTCATCGGCATGGACTGGCCCTTCTACCGCGTCCTCCTCGGCACCGCGGCCATCGCGGCCTTCGGCTACTGCCTGCCCAACCTCCTGCTCTACAACGCCGGTTCCAAGCGTGAGCTGCTGATGCGCAACGCGCTCCCGGACGCCATCGACCTGCTCACCGTCTCCGTCGAGGCCGGACTCGGCTTCGACGCCGCCGTCGAGCGCGTCGCCCGCAACACCACCGGACCGCTGTCCGAGGAGTTCGCGCGGCTGCTCCAGGAGATGCAGCTCGGTGTCGGCCGGGTCGACGCCATGCGCGCCATGGCCGAGCGCAGCTCGCTGGAGGACCTCAAGTCGTTCTGCCTCTCCATGGTGCAGGCAGACAGCCTCGGCATCCCGATCGGCCGGGTCCTGCGGATCCAGAGCCAGGAGATGCGGACCAAGCGGCGCCAGCGCGCGGAGGAGAAGGCCCAGCAGGTGCCGGTGCGGATGATGATCCCGCTGGTCCTCTTCATCCTGCCGTGCCTGTTCATCGTCATCCTCGGCCCGGCAGGGATCCAGATCGCAGACACGTTCAGCAAGACGTGATCCGTCGATGACACCTCCGGCGCTGGACTCGGGCGCGCCCCGGCCCGCACTGCAGTCGTGGCGGACCACGACGGCGGTGCGGGTCTTCGCGACGGCGCTCGCGACCGGCGCCGCCCTCCGGGCAGGCGTCCTCGTGGAGTCGGCGCCGCTGATGGTGGTGCTGGCGCTCGTCGCCGCCGTGACGTCGACGCTGGAGTGGATGACCCGCAACCGGCCCGCGCACTGGCACGCGGTGGCGGAGGCCGTGGCGGTCACGACGTTGATCGTCGCCACTCAGTCCACCTCCGAGCTGGGCCCCTACCTCGCGGTCCCGCTGATCGCCGCGGGGGTGCGGCACGGCCTCGTCACCACGCTCAACGTGACGCTCGTGTCCGCGCTGACCGTCGGCGCGACCGTCGCGGCCGACCCTGCCGACGAGGGCCTGACCCGCATCGCCGAGGCACTCCCCTGGCTGCTGGTCGGCCTGGGCGTCGGCCTGCTCGCCAGCTGGCAGTCGCGCTCGACGCGCACCTTGGTGGCCCGCCAGGCGCCGTACGCCGCCGCGCACCAGCTCATGGAGCGCGTCCACGAGCTGGCCAGCTCGGGCAACCTGGGCCTCGACACGGCCTCCCTCGCCATCGACCTCGACACGGCCATGCGGGAGGTCACCGGGTGCGCCCGGTCCACCGTCTTCGTCGTCGACCCCGACGAGACGATCCGCGCACTCAACGGCGGTGACGACGTCGAGCGCCTGGCCCGCGAGATCGAGCTCCCCCGGGCCGAGTGGACGCCCGGCGCCGCGGTCGTGCCGCTGCGCGGCGCCCAGCAGACGCTCGGCTACTGCGTCCTCGTCGGGGTCCCGCGCTGGACCCACGAGCTGGACGAGCGTGCGCTGGAGGTGGCCGACGAGTTCGCGGTCCGCCTCGACACCGCGGTCCTCTTCGACGACGTACGCGCCTTCGCGGCGTCGCAGGAGCGCAACCGGATCGCGCGCGAGATGCACGACGGCGTCGCGCAGGAGATCGTCGGCCTCGGCTACATCGTGGACGAGATCGAGTCCATCAGCGACCACGAGCAGACGCGCGAGCTCGCGGCAGCGCTGCGCACCGAGATCACCCGGCTCGTGTCGGAGATCCGGTTCTCCATCTTCGACCTGCGCCACGAGGTGACGGACGGCCGGCTGGCCGCCTCCCTCGCCGACTACGCCCGCGGGGTCAGCGACGCCGCCGGCCTGCGGGTCCACCTGTCGCTGGCGGAGTCGGGCCCCCCGCTCCCCCCGCGGGCCGCGACCGAGGTCCTGCGCGTGGCGCAGGAGGCCATCGGCAACGTGCGCAAGCACGCCCGTGCCTGCAACCTGTGGGTCAGCCTCGACTCCGACGGGTCGGCGCTGCGCCTCGAGGTCGCCGACGACGGCGTCGGCAACGCCGGACCGCGCGAGCACCACTGGGGCCTGCAAGGCATGCGCGAGCGCGCCGACAGCGTCGGTGCCGCGCTCGACGTCACCCCTCGACCTGGCGGCGGAACCGTCGTCACCCTGCGGTCCCCCGCGACCGCACCTCGTGAAGGAGAAACTGCCCATGGGCATCACCGTGCTACTGGTTGACGACCACGAGCTGATCCGTCAGGGCCTCGCCCGCGCCTTTGAGCGCGACGAGGAGATGAGCGTGATCGGCCAGGCCGGGAGCGTCTCCGAGGGCGTCTCGGTCTGGCGTGACCTGCAGCCGGACGTCGTGGTCACCGACCTGCAGATGCCCGACGGTCACGGCCTCGACGTCGTACGGGCGATCCGGGAGACGGACACGACCACCGGTGTGGTCGTGCTGACCATGCACGCGGGCGACGACCAGATCTTCGCCGCCATGGAGGCCGGGGCATCGGCGTTCGTCGGCAAGGACAGCAAGGCCTCGGAGGTCGTCAGTGCCGCCAAGCACGCCGCTGTCGCGCCGCGCACCTTTCTCTGCGCCGGCCTCAGCGCCGCGATGGTGCGTCGCACCACCGGCCCGTCCACGCCCCGGCTGTCCGGACGCGAGGAGGAGGTCCTGACGCTCCTCGCCGACGGCCTGGGCACCAGCGAGATCGCCGGCCGGCTCTACCTCAGCGAGTCGACCGCCAAGACCCACATCACGCACATCTACCAGAAGCTCGGGGCCGCGAACCGCGCCCAGGCGCTGGTCACCGCGATGCGCATGGGCCTGTTGGACCACCTCTCGCCCCAACGGTTCTGACGGGTGCCCTGACCGGCCCTCCCCGGTGGTCCGAGGAGACATCCGGAACTAGTCACAAGGGACTACCCACCTGCGGCCGATCACCCGATTCGTGCAGCTCGGGAAAAGACGAAGATTCTTCTTGACGGGTCCACTGGGGCTCGGACATCCGGACTCATCAATCCACATCTTCCAAGGGGTTATCACCATGATCCAGTTCCTCACCATCCTGCTCAACGCCCGCCGCGACGAGG
The DNA here is from genome assembly GCF_034661175.1 of Nocardioides renjunii. NCBI lineage: Bacteria > Bacillati > Actinomycetota > Actinomycetes > Propionibacteriales > Nocardioidaceae > Nocardioides > Nocardioides renjunii. The sequence continues at coordinate 2,808,930 of NZ_CP141058.1, forward strand.
AGAAGGGCGCCACCGCCGTCGAGTACGGCCTCATGGTCGCGCTGATCGCCGTCGCCATCATCACCGTCGTCGCCACCCTGGGTGACAACCTCTCCGCCCTGTTCGACGGTGTCGGCGGCGAGATCGCCGACAACACCGCGCCCTGATCCGTAGGGACATGACAAGGGCCGGCGCCCGCCTGAGGCGGCGCGCCGGCCCTTTCCCTTTCCCGCTCCACACGTCCAGAGGAGGCTGCGCATGAGGACACCTGACCTCGAGCGCGACGAGCGCGGAGCCACGGCCGTCGAGTACGGCCTCATGGTCGGCTGCATCGCGGTCGCCATCATCATCGCGGTGACGGCGTTCGGTGTGTCCGTCAGCGAGCTCTTCATGGTCCCGGCCGGTACGTTCGACGGTCCGTGACCGCAGGGCTCGCGGAGCCCGCCAGATCGCTGCTCATGGAGGCGACCGGAACACCCGGTCGCCTCCAGCGCATTTCCGGGGTCAGCGGGCCAGCGCCGTCAGCTCGCCGCGCCACGCTGCGGTGAGCTCGGCGAGCGGGAGTCCGGCTCGGGCGAGGGCCCGCTCCACTGGGACACCGCGTGCGGCGCCGTCGTACACCTCCACCAGCGCCTGCTCCCCCAGCCTCTCCGCGATGATCCGGCAGGCGAGCCAGGCCGCCTCGTAGCTGGCCTGCAGGGCGCCGCCGGGAGCGTCGAAGTCCGCCGCCGTCGGCAGGGCGCGCGGCGCGCCGTCGCGGCGCACCTCCGCGAGGAGCCGACGCAGCGTGGTGCGGTCCGGCAGCACTGCGCGAAGCGCGACGTGGTCAGCGAAGCCCTCGAGCAGCCACGGCTCCACGGGCGTGCGCGCCGCGTCGGTGACGAGGTGCACCAGCTCGTGGCTCATCACCGCCTGCGCGCCGGCACGACCCAGCATCGAGGTGATCTCCGGGTTCAGGAAGACGTGGACAGGAGCGTCGTCGTCCATTGAGGTGCCGGGCGCGGCGGTGACCGCGGCTGTCCCTGCGTACGTCCCGGGCCGGGCGCCGAGCGCCTCCTCGAGGTCGGCGGCGCTGCTCGGCACCTCGACGACCACGGGCCCGGTGCGGCCGGGCAGCACCCGTTCGACGACCCCGATCCCGCGCACCACCCGGCGGGCCACCGCGCGGGCCTCCGCGCGCGCCTGCGGCCGGTCGCCGTCCAGCATGACCAGCACGTCCCGCGCACGGGCCACCGCGAGCTCGTCACGCAGCCACAGCGGGAGCCGGCCGTCGGCAGCGGCACCGTGCGGACCGAAGCCGCCGATCGCCAGGCCGTCGCCGGCAGGCACGAACCGGACGGCCACCTCAGCCCGGGACGGCGACGGGTCCAGCGCGCCGACCCGCCAGGTCAGCTCGACCGTCCCCGTCCAGGCGCCGTCCGCACCGACCGTGCCCACCTGGTCGACGTGGCGCGCGCCCACCGCCCGCAGGTCGAGCGAACGCGCGTTGGCCGCGATCCCGGCCAGCAGTGCCTCCGCCGCGCGGTCCTGAGGAGGGGCGAGGTCGACGAGCGTCCCGACGTCGCGCGCGACCACCCCGTCGACGAACCTCGCCAGGGCGTCTGCGGCCTCGGCCGGGCTGGCCCGCCACGCCTCGCCGCCGACGCGCCCCACGGCGGCCGGGTCGACGTCGTGGCGCCCGTCGCGCGCCGGCACCAGCACGCCGATCGTCGTGACGACCACCAGGCACAGCGAAAGGCCGGCCGCCCACAGGAGTGGACGGCCGGCCTTCGTGGTCTGCTGGTCAGCCAGGGCGGACCGCGCCGACGAACGGCATCGAGTGGAGACCCGAGACGGCGACGCCGGTGCCGGGGTTGGCGGCGTGGACGATCATGCCGTTGCCGATGTACATGCCGACGTGGCTGATGGGGCTGTAGTAGAACACCAGGTCGCCGGGCTGCAGGTCGCTCACGGCGACGCGCGGTCCGGAGCCGAACTGGGCGCTCGAGGAGTGCGGGAGCGACACGCCGGCCTGGGCCCAGGCACGCATGGTGAGGCCGCTGCAGTCGAAGGCGCTCTCGCCCATGGCGCCGTAGACGTAGGCGTCGCCGACCTGGGCCATCGCGTACTGGACGGCCGCGGCGGCGCGGCCGGAGGCGGGCACGGAGCTCGGCATGCGGGTAGTCGTGCCGCTGCGCGAGGCGAGCAGGCGCTCGCGCTCCTCGGCCTCGAGGTCCGCGAGGACCTCCTTGGCCTCGCCGAGCTTGTCGTCGACGGTCGCCTTCTCGGCGCCCAGCTGCTGGGTGAGCTCGGCGATCTCACGGGCCCGGGCGTCGGTCGCCTCGCGGCGGATCTCGAGGGCCTGGAGCTCGGTGTCGTAGTCGGCGAGCAGCGAGGCCTGGAGGTCGTTGAACGACGACATCGTGGAGAGGCTGTCGAGGAAGGAGCCGGGGTCCTCGGAGACCACGATCTGGCCGACGGTCGAGATGCCCTCGCCCTCGATCTGGCGCACGACGGCGTCGGAGACCTGGTCACGGACGACGTCGAGGCGGTCGTCCTGGCGCTCCTGGTCGGCGCGCAGGTCGGCGAGGTCGCCACGCAGGTCGGTCAGCTCCAGGCGGGCGTCGTGCAGCCGCTCCTGGGCGGCCTCGGCCTCGTGGTAGAGGCGGTCGACGCGGGCCTTCACGTCCTTGATGTCGGGGTCGGCCTGCGCGGGGGTCGCGGGCACGAGGGCGATGGCAGCGATCGCGGACAGTCCAAGAGCGGACGCGACGACTCGCTTGCGGGTGTGAGCCACGAGCGGGGGAACTCCTCGGGGATGTCGTACGCCTACCGGGTGAGCTGACGGGTTCGGCACGACTGTCCTACCCCTGCTCCACGCACCGCTCGCGCGGTGCGCCTCACAGGGGATTCACCCCAGGGGGAAGTGTGGTTCCCCGGCTCGTCGGCCACCGTGGTGCGGGGGTGTGGCCTTCGACTCGGCGCGACGCCCGCGCGGGCCTGGTGACCCACTGCCACGGACGTCAGCCCACACCCTAGACCGGAGCCGTCGGCCCCGCCAATCTTCGGGGAAACTTCTCACGACGTGTCTCAGGCGGACTCGATCACCGGCCCCGCGACCGGCTCCACCAGCCGCAGCGGTGGCACCAGTCCCCCGGTGGCCAGCGCGTCCAGCGCGGCCATCTCGTCGTCGTCGATGGTCAGCTCCGGCGGTGGCCCGAGGAGCACCGTCACCACGCAGTCGTGGCAGTGCAGCCCGCGCACCACGCAGGTGTCGCAGTCGATCCGTGTCGTCATGTGCTGAACCGTCGCAGGGCCCACCGACAACGGCCCTGCGGACCGTCCCGCGGGCGGCGGACGCCTCGAGCCGGTCAGCCCGTCAGCCGGTCAGCCCGCGACGATCCCGAGCAGCGACGAGGCGGGCACGGCCCGCGCCCCGGCCCGCACGACGTCGCGGGACAGCTCCCGGTCGCCGGTGACCACGACCACGACGCGGCCGCGCGGCTCGGCCGCGACCAGCTGGCGGATGACGTCGTCGGCGATGACGCCCTCCGGGCTGAAGACCACGCGGACCCCCCGGGGCGCCGGCATGACGGTCCTCGTCGACGACTCCGCGGCGTCGAAGACGACCGTGGTCTCCGCCCCGGACCGGGCGACGACGGGCCCCAGCGCGGCGACCAGCCGGCTGCGCTGCGCCTCGAGGCTGGCGTGGGGCCAGGCCTCCTTGGTGACGTTGTAGCCGTCGATGACGAGGCGGGCGCGCGGCATCCCGAGCACCTGCTCGAGCAGGGCGGGGGTCGCGGGCGCGCTGGACGCCGGCGCCGCCTCGACGCCGGCCAGCTCCCCCTCCACGGCGTCGCCGGGCGTCCCGCTGACGGCAGGCAGCCCGAGCTCGCGGCGCAGCCCGGTGGCGGACTCGACCACGGCGTCGAGCAGCAGCCGGGTGCGGATGGTCGCCGCGTCGCGCTCCGAGCGGGTGCCGCGGCGGCTGGCGGCGAGCCCGGCCTCGGCCTCCTCGAGCTGCGCCCGCAGGCGTCGTACGTCCGCCTCGGCGGTGCGGGTGGCGACCGCCGCCGCGGCGACGGCCTCGTCACGGGCAGCGAGGGCCGCGTCGCGCTCCGCCTCCGCGGCCCGCAGGGCGCTCCGAGTCTCGCCCAGGCGCTGGCGCAGCACCTTGTGCTCGGACCGGACGCGGTCGAGCTCCTGGCGGTGCTCCGACCGCAGCGTCCCGACCTCGGCCTGGAGGGCTGCCACCTGCGCGACGAGACGCCCGAGCTCGGCGCGGCCCTGGTCGTCGCGCGCCTCCTCCTCGCCGAGGCCGTCGGCGACCTCGGCGACGACCGCCTCCCAGCCGTCCTCGCGCACCAGCCAGGCCCGGGCGGCAGCGTCGAGCGGGTCGTCGGGGGCGGCGGGGACCGCCGCGACCTGGACCGCTGCGTGCTGACGGAAGTCGTCGTCGGCCAGGGCGTCCCAGATGGCGCCGCCGCCGAGGCGCGCGCGCCGGGCGGGAGCGAAGGAGGCGACCTTGCGCAGCGGCGCCGGGACCGGGCTGACGGAGGGCAGCACGGCGGAGACGAGGGCCACCACCCGCAGGCGCAGGCGCTCGGGAAGGGGCACCGGGCCGGTCACGGCCGTCCCGTCACCCGGCGGCCGGGTCGGCGGTGGTGTCGGCCGACGCGCGGTCGACGACCTCGATCGCGTCGGCACGACCGCACCAGCGGCAGGCCACGGACTCGACCGCCTCGGACCGCACGGTCTCCTCCTCGACCTGGTGCTCGCCGGCGAGGTCGAAGTGCCAGTACTCGGTGGTGCGGCGGGTGCGGGTGACGTCGAAGCGCGTGAGGTTGCCGCAGCCGGCGCAGCGCCACCGCTCGCCGTCGCCGGGAACGCGGAGGTCGGCGGTCTGGTCGCTCACGGGCGGGTGCTCCTCGGTCGGGGACGTCTGTTCGGACAGGCGCGGTCAGCGTAGTGCGCGTGCCCTCCCACCATTGTCGGATCCCACGTCTAGCGTCGCCCGACATGAGCACCACCGCCCACCGCCCGTCCCGGGAGCAGTCCCGCTGGGAGGCGCAACGCAGCTTCGACGAGCTGGGGCGGCCGCTGCGCGACCTGACCTTCTGCGTGGTCGACCTCGAGACGACCGGCGGCTCGGCCCAGGCCGGCTCGATGATCACCGAGATCGGGGCCGTCAAGGTGCGCGGCGGCGAGGTGCTCGGCGAGTTCCAGACCCTGGTCAACCCCCACACCGAGATCCCGGCGTTCATCGCGGTGCTCACCGGCATCACCAACTCGATGGTGCACGACGCGCCGTCGATCGACTCGGCGCTGCCCGCGTTCCTCGACTTCGCGTCGGGCTGCGTGCTCGTGGCCCACAACGCGCCCTTCGACGTCGGCTTCCTCCAGCACTTCGCCCGGGAGCAGGGGCGGCCCTGGCCGAGGTTCGAGGTGCTCGACACGGCCAAGCTCGCCCGTCGTGTGATCACCCGCGACGACGCGCCCAACTGCAAGCTGTCCTCGCTGGCCAAGGCGTTCGGCTCCACGACCACGCCCAACCACCGGGCGCTGTCCGACGCCCGCGCCACCGTCGACGTGCTCCACGGCCTGATGGAGCGGCTGGGCGGGCTCGGGGTGCAGACGCTGGAGGAGCTGCAGACCTTCTCGGCGCGGGTCAGCCCGGCGCAGCGCCGCAAGCGCCACCTCGCCGAGGGGCTCCCCCACGCGCCGGGTGTCTACCTCTTCCGCGACGACAGGTCCCGCGTGCTCTACGTCGGCACGTCCCGCGACCTGCGCACCCGCGTCCGCACCTACTTCACGGCGTCGGAGACCCGCACCCGCATGGGCGAGATGGTCGGGCTGGCCACCTCGGTCACCGGGATCGAGTGCGCCACCCCGCTCGAGGCCGAGGTCCGCGAGCTGCGGCTCATCGCCGAGCACAAGCCGCGCTACAACCGTCGCTCGCGGTTCCCCGAGAAGGTCCACTTCCTCAAGCTCACCCGCGAGACGTGGCCGCGCCTGTCGCTGGTCCGCACGGTGCTCGACGACGACGCCGACTACCTCGGCCCCTTCTCGTCCAAGAAGACAGCCGAGAAGTGCCTGGCCGCCCTGCACGAGACGTTCCCCGTGCGGCAGTGCAGCGGCCGGCTGCCGCGGACGCCGTCGCGCTCGGCCTGCGTGCTGGCCGAGATGGGGCGCTGCCTGTCGCCCTGCGACGGGTCGACCGACGAGACGACCTACGCCGCGGTCGTGCGCCAGCTGCGCGACACGCTGCTGCGCAGCCCGCACGAGGTGGTCGAGGCCATCAACCAGCGGATGGCGGCCCTCGCCGACCGCGAGCGCTTCGAGGAGGCCGGCGTGCACCGCGACCGGTTGGCCACATTCGTCCGCGCGGCGGCCCGGACGCAGCGGCTCTCCGCCCTGACCCGGTGCCCGGAGATCGTCGCCGCCCGACGCGAGGACAGCGGCCGCTGGGCCGTCCACGTGGTGCGGCACGGCCGGCTGGCAGCGGCGGGCGTGATCCCGCCGGGGGCCGACGCCCACCAGTACGTCCGCGAGCTCACCGCGAGCGCGGAGACGGTGACCGATGCGCCCGGCCCGGTGCCCGCGGCCACGGCCGAGGAGTCCGAGAAGGTCCTGCGGTGGTTGGAGTCACCCGGCGTCCGCCTCGTCGACGTCGAGGGCGACTGGATCTGCCCGCTCGGCGGGGCCGCGCGGCACCTCGCCGTCTACGACGCCGTCAACGAGTCGCGGCTCTCGCTCGTGCCCTTCGACGAGCGACGCCTGCCGTCACCGGTGCACCGGCCCGCCCGATAAGACCTGCGCGAGGGCGGTGGGCCTGGGCGAGAGGCGTGGCGCGTCGGGTGCGCCCGTGGGTCAGTCCAGCCCGATGCTGAACGCCGACTCCAGGTCGTGCCGGGAGTAGGTGCGGAAGGCGATGTGCGTCTCGGTCTCGGTGACGCCCTCCACCTTGTTGAGCCGGTCGGCCACCACGGCGGCGACGTCCTCGTGCTCGCGCACCCGCACGAGCGCGATGAGGTCGATCTGGCCGGTCACGGAGTAGACCTCGCTCACGCCGTCGAGGGAGGCGATGGCCTCAGCGACCTCGGGGATGCGCGCGACGTCGGCCTTCACGAAGACGATGGCGGTGATCATGACGTCACCGTAGCGCCCGCGCCGCCGGCCGGCGCCGGCTGACCGATCAGCCGGACCACCTAGTCATTTCGGACTACCCGGTCCCATTCGCCGTTCGGGGGACGACGGGCGCCCCTAGCGTGATCGGGTCACGGACCTGCTCGAGGGGAAGTAGTCACACATGTCGCACACCGCCGGCCGCCCGGACCGCACCGCACGCGGTGCCGCCCTGGCCACCATCGCCCTGGTCGTCGCGCTGGTCGCCGCCCTGGCGGCACCCACGACGACCGCCTCGGCGGCCCCGCCTGCCCAGCCGGGCTCGCTCAACGTGCAGCAGCCCGACGACTCCTCGAACATCCTGACGTGGGCGGCCGTCGCGGGTGCGACCCGCTACGAGGTGCAGGTCGACGACGACCCCGCCTTCGGCAGCACCTACCTGAGCGTCTCGACGGTCAACACCTCCTTCGTGCCGCCGATGAACCTCGCCGGGGGCACCATCTACTGGCGGGTCCGGGCCTTCACGGGCGCCGAGGCGTCCGCGTGGTCCGGCTCGGAGTTCGGCAAGGCACCGGTCGCCCGGCCGACTCCCGTCGCCCCGACCAACGGAACGACGCTCGCCCAGCCGATCAACCCACCGCTGCTGTCGTGGACCGCCGTGCCCGGGGCCATCGGCTACAAGGTCGAGGTCGACGACGCCGCCGACTTCGTGGGGGCGATGTCCTTCGAGACCAGGACGACCTCCCTCGTCGTGGACCGACCGCTCAACGCCGCGCCGTGGTTCTGGCGGGTCTCGGCGCTCAAGGGCCCCACCCTCCAGTCCCTGCCGAGCGACACGGCCACCTTCACGGTGCTCCCCCTCCCCTCGCCGACGCGCACCTCGCCGCCGGACGACGCCAACCTCGAGCTCCAGGACGTCGTGCTCGACTGGGACCCCGTCCCCGGCGCCAAGTCCTACGACATCCAGGTCTCCACCAGCGAGGACTTCACCCAGGGTGCGTCCCTGATCGAGACGAAGACCGGGATCGTCGGCACCCGTTACTCCCCGGCCACGACCTACGACAACAACCAGTACTTCTGGCGGGTCCGGGCGGTCGACCTGGACGACCGCGCCACCGCCTGGAGCCCCGCCCGCTCCAGCTTCAACCGCACCTGGCCCGACGTGCCGACGCTGGTCTTCCCCGCCGCGCCCGGCAACGAGGTCGTGGGTGCGTCCATCTACTTCCAGTGGGAGTCGGTGCGGCACGCGTCCGAGTACGAGATCCAGATCGGCACGCAGCCGAACTTCACCGTCGGCACCTTCGAGAGCTGCCGCGTCGCGGGCACCACCTACCTGCCGGGCCAGTTCGCGGTGAACACCACCGGCCAGCCCTCCACCAACCGTGAGAACGAGGACTGCGAGCCGCAGCAGGGCCAGCTCAACTACTGGCGCGTGCGACCGCTCGACCGCCCCTTCACCAAGGCGGGCGACATCCCTGGCGTCCAGGGCATCTACTCCGAGACCCAGGCCTTCCTCTACCAGCCGGTCAGCATCGCGGGGCGGTCCCCGTCCGGCGGGCAGACGGTGGCCGTGCCGACCTTCTCCTGGACCCCCGTGATCGGTGCGGAGCGCTACGAGGTCGAGGTCGCCACCAAGGCCGGGACGGTCGTCGGTGCCGCCGAGACCAAGTCCCCGTCCTGGACCATCCCCGGCACCGCCCGGCTGGACCCGGCCGACAACCCCCACACCTGGCGCGTCCGTGCGATCACCACGAAGGGCCAGAGCTCGGTCCTCTACTTCACGCAGTTCAACATCGCGGGTGAGCCGCCGACGACGGGCGCGGCGCCGCTGACCCCGCTGACGCCCACGTCGTCGACCACGGGCATCAAGCACGCGCCGCAGCTGACCTGGGAGCCGATGCCCGGCGCGCACCACTACTCGGTCGACATCGGCACCGCCATGGACACGGGCCAGATCTGGTTCGGCACCAGCGGGGACAACCTGTTCCGCAAGTCGGTGCCCTACCCGGCCATGACCGACACGTCCGACCGGCTGCTCCTGCCCGGGCAGTACGACTGGCAGGTCAAGGCCTACGACGAGGACAACGCCGTGATCGGCACTGGGCCCGAGGGACGCTTCACCGTCGAGGACGTCGCGCTCACCACCGGCCACGAGGTCGCCCTCGACGGTGCCGCCGTGGCCCAGGACAACACCGCGAACGCCTGCACGCCGGGCGAGGTCTGCACCGTCCCGAGCACCCCGGTGCTCCGCTGGACCCCCGACCCCTACGCCGCGTTCTACATGGTCTACGTGAGCGAGGACGCGAGCTTCACCAACCTGCTCGAGCCGAGCAACCGGGTGCCGGCCACCACGAGCAACATGTACGTCCCGACACTCGACAACGACGCCCACACCTACGCCGACAGCCAGGCGGGTGGCGCCTACTACTGGTACGCCCGACCCTGCCGCAACCGGCTGAACTGCGGCCCCGACCCGGTGTCGACGATCGGCAAGTGGCAGCACAGCTTCGTCAAGCGCTCCCCCAAGGTGACCGGCCTGCAGAGCACCTCGCCGAGCGGGACCGAGATCACCTTCCGGTGGGACGACTACTTCGACACCAACCGCAGCGCCCAGTGGCCCCAGACCAACGAGGACCGGCCGCAGGCGGCGATGCGCTACCGCATCCAGGTCAACAACGTCGAGTCCTTCGCCGGGACGCTCGTCGACGAGCGCCTCGTCGACCAGACCACCTACACCGCTCCCGACGAGCTCTACCCCGAGGGCCCGCTGTTCTGGCGGGTCCAGGCAGTGGACTCCGACGCCAACGGCCTCGCGTGGTCCGACGTGCAGAGCTTCACCAAGGCGAGCCCGCAGGTGCCTCTGCAGTCGCCGGTGGGCAACCTGTCGGTGAGCAGCCGTACGCCGTTCCGCTGGCAGCCGCAGGCGTTCGCCAGCTCCTACGACCTCGAGGTCTTCAAGAACGACGACGCCACCTTCTCCACCGCCAACCGCGTCGTCAACAGGCCGGCCCTCAAGACGACCGCGTACGCCCACACCGACCCGCTGCCCGCATCCCCGTCGGCCTACCGCTGGCGGGTGCGGCGCACCGACGCCGAGGGCAACAAGGGGCCGTGGTCGGTGACCGGCCGGTTCTTCGTGGGCAGCCAGGAGATGAACCCGCTGGCCCCGGTAGCCGGCGTCAGCCAGCGGCCCAACGGCCCGGTGCTGCAGTGGGCTCCGCTGGAGGGTGCGCGCAACTACAACGTGAGCATCACCCCGCTGTCCCCGGGTGGGACGTCGGTCAGCACCCAGAGCACCGTGGCGTCGGCCTACGCCGCTCAGGTCAACTTCGTCACCGGCAACTACCAGTGGACCGTGACCGCCCGCGACGCTGCCGACAACGTGATCGGAAGCGCGACGGCGACCTTCACCGTCGACGCCGGGCTGCAGATCGTGCAGGGCCCGCAGATCGAGGCGACCGGGGGCACGGGTGTCGGCCAGGTCGTCACCAGCGTGCCGCCGGCCTGGAGCGAGCCCGGTGTGGTGAACAGCTACCAGTGGCTGCGCGACGGCGCGAAGATCTCGGGCGCGACGAACGCCACCTACACCCTCACCACGGCCGACTTCGGCAAGTCGATCTCGCTGCAGGTCACCGGGTCGAAGCCCGGGTTCGCCAGTGAGGTCGCCATCAGCAACGTCATCGGCGCCACCGCCGGCGGTGCGCCGCAGTGCACGGAGCTGCCGGCGATCTCCGGCACCCCGTCCCTGGGCAGCCGACTGACGGGCAGCCGCGGCACGTGGTCGGGACAGGGAACGATCAGCTACTCCTACGCCTGGCTGCGTGACGGGGTCCTGATCCCGGGTGCGACCAGCACCAGCTACACCCCGACGGAGGCCGACCTGTCGCGGGACCTGGTCTTCCGCGTGACGGCGTCCGTCAACGGCTACGCCGACGGGCTGGCGCACTCCGCCCCGGTCCGGGTGCAGTCGCTGCTCGCGACCTCGCTCCCCCAGGTCAGTGCCCCCTCCGGCACCGGTGTCGGCGCGACCCTGGTCGCGGTGGCTCCCACCTGGAACCAGCCGGACGTGGCCACGTCGTTCCAGTGGCTGCGCAGCGGCGCCCCGATCAGCGGCGCGACGGCGCCGACCTACGTGCTGACCGCGGCCGACCTCGGCAAGGAGGTCTCGCTCCGGGCCACCGGCTCCAAGACCGGCTTCCAGGACGCCGTCGCGGTCAGTGGCGGAGTAACGGCCACCGCGAGCGGTGCGCTGCAGGCCACGACGCCGCCGAGCGTCACCGGCACCCCGAGCGTGGGGCAGACCCTCAAGGCCGCGCCCGGCACGTGGTCGCAGCCCTCGCCCACCTTCCGCTACCAGTGGCTGCGCACCGGGGCGGCGATCCCCGGTGCCACGAGCTCGACCTACCGCCTGATGCCCGAGGACGCCGGGAAGGACGTCTCGGTGGTCGTGAGCGCGACGAAGACCGGCTTCGCCGATGGCGCTGCCGCCAGCGCGGCGGTGCCGGTGGCGCGGATGACGTCGACGGTCAGCGGCTCGCTCAAGGCCGACCGGGTCAAGGTGGGCAAGAAGGCGAAGATCACCGTCACGCTCAGCGTGTCCGGGATGGCGGCGCCCAACGGCACCGTCCAGGTGCTCGACAAGGGCAAGAAGGTCGCCTCCTTCACCATGGCCCCGGTGCACAAGGGCAAGAAGACGCTCACGCTCGCCAAGCTCAAGAAGGGCAAGCACAAGCTGCAGGTGGTCTACCTCGGCACCTCGGAGGTCCTGGGCTCGAAGTCCAAGAAGATCGTGCTGTACATCGTCAAGTGACGCGTCCGCGGGCCGGTTCGCGGCGGGAAGTAGGCTCCCGCCGTGAACTGGCTCGCTGACCACTGGCTCGACGTCCTCGGCTGGGGTGGCAGCGCGCTGCTCGTCTACTCGCTCCTGCAGGCCAGCGTGCTCAGGCTGCGCGTGCTGAACGCCGTGGCGTGCGTGCTCCTCATCGTCTTCAACGCGATGCTCGCGGTCTGGCCGATGGTGGGGATGAACATCGTCCTCGTCGCCATCAACGCGTGGTTCATCGTGCAGCTCCTCCGCGAGCGGCACGACGAGACGGCCTTCGAGGTGCTCGAGGTGGGCCCCGCCGACGAGTACCTGCGCCACACCCTGCGGGTGCACGGCGCCGACATCCTCAGGTTCAACCCGGACTTCGTCCACGACCCGGCCGACACCCACGACGCCTTCCTCGTGCAGAAGGGCGACGAGACCGTCGGCGTGGTGCTGCTGCGCAAGCACGGCGACACCGCCGACGTCCTCCTCGACTACGTCACCCCGCGCTACCGCGACTTCTCCCCCGGCGAGTTCGTGTGGCGGCGCAGCGGCCTCCTCACCGACCGCGGCATCCGTCGGGTGGTCACGCCCCCCGGCATGGTCGGCGCCTACTACGACCGGCTGGGCTTCCGGCGCGAGGGCGAGTCCTACGCGCTCGAGCTCTGACCCGTCGCCCGGACCCACCGCTCGAGGGCGGCCTGCGCCGCACCCGAGTCGATCGCGTCGGCGGCCTTCTCCACCCCGGCCGCCAGTGCGGTGTCGACGTCCTCGGCCGGCGCGTCGTGAACCGCCAGCGCAGCGCCGGCGTTGAGGACCACCGCGTCGCGCACCGGACCGGCCTCTCCCGCCAGCAGGCGCCGTACGACGTCCGCGTTGTGCGCCGCGTCGCCGCCGCGGAGGTCCTCGGTGGTGGCCCGCGCGATCCCGAGCGTCGTCGGGTCCACGGTCAGCCGGGTGACCGCCCCGGCGTGGACGCGCCACACGGTCGAGGTCGTGGTGGTGGTCAGCTCGTCCAGGCCGTCGTCGCCCCGGAACACCCAGGCGTCCACGCCGCGCTCGGCCAGGACCCCGGCCATCACCGGCGCCATCCGGGCGTCGGCGCAGCCGATCGCCTGCGCCTGCGGTCGCGCCGGGTTGGTGAGCGGACCCAGGATGTTGAAGGTCGTGGCGATGCCGAGCTCGCGACGCGGGACCGCGGCATGACGCATCGCCGGGTGGAACGCGGCCGAGAAGCAGAAGGTGATCCCCGCCTCCTCCGCCACCTCGGCGACGCGCGCCGGTGGCAGGTCGAGCCGGATGCCGAGCGCCTCGAGCACGTCGGCCGAGCCCGACTGGGACGACGCCGACCGGTTGCCGTGCTTGACGACCTTGGCCCCGGCACCGGCCGCGACGATGGCAGCCATGGTCGAGATGTTGACCGACATCGACCGGTCGCCACCGGTGCCGACCACGTCGAGCAGCCGGCCGGGGACCGAGATCGGGTTGGCCGCGGCGAGCATGGCCGCCGCGATGCCGGACACCTCCTCGACCGTCTCCCCCTTGGCGCGCAGCGCCACGACGAACCCGGTGAGCTGCACGGGCGTCGCCGCGCCGGCGAAGACCTCGTCCATCGCCCATCGCGCCTGCTCCGTCGTCAGGTCGCTCCCGGCGACCAGCGTGGAGAGGACGTCGGGCCAGGTGTGGGGCATGGGGATCAGGCTAGTGGCGAGCGGACCGGGGACCCGCTCGGGTGTCAGGTGGTGGTTCGCGCGGGACGCCTCAGGAGGTGGCCGGCACCGACGGTCGCAGCAGCCCGATGACCGCCTCGGCCAGCTGGATGGGGTCGATCGGGTGCGGGACCGCCGCCTCGGCACGCGACCAGGTCGCAAGCCAGGCGTCCTGCGGCCGGCCGGTCAGCACGAGGACCGGCGGGCACTTGTAGATCTCGTCCTTGAGCTGCTTGGCGATGCCCATCCCGCCGGCCGGGACCGCCTCGCCGTCCAGGATCGCCAGCGCGATGTCGCCGCGGTCCATGTTCTGCAGCACCACCGGCTCGGTGGCGACCTCGACGTACTCGAGCTCCGGCAGGTCGGGGTGCGGGCGACGACCGAGCGCCAGGATCACCTGCTGGCGGGTGTTCACGTCGTCGCTGTAGACGAGGACCTTGATGCGGTCTGCGGGGGGCGGAGTCACCCGAGCATCGTAACCGGGCCTGACGGCCTCAGGCGCGGGCGCGTCGTTCCTCGAGGTCGAGGCGCCGGTCCTCGCGCGCGGCCTCCTTGAGCGACGAGCGCACCCACTGGGTGAACAGCACCGCGAAGAACAGGATGCCGATGAGGTCGCCGCTGGCCCACAGGATGCCGCCGGCGAGGTGCTGGTCGTCGATCGCCGCCGGCAGCCAGGACGCCATGGGTCCCTCCCGCAGCTCGGCGTAGTGCTCCGCGCCGATGAGCGTCGTCTGGCCCATGATCGTCACGCCGAGGAAGGCGTGGAAGGGCAGCGTCATCAGGGTGAGCAGCACCCGGAAGGGGTGGCTGACCCGGCCGGGGACCGGGTCGACCCCCATGAGCGGCCAGAAGAACAGGGTGCCGACGAGCACCAGGTGGATGTGCATCATCTGGTGCACGAACGACGAGCTCAGGCTGGCGTCGTACCACGGGCTGAAGTAGAGCGCCCACGGCGAGGCGACGTAGAGCGCGAAGGTGAGCGGCGGGAACGCGAGCACCGTGGCCACCGGTGAGTGCAGCACCGTCAGGAGCCACCGCCTCGGCCGCGGTGGCAACGTGCGCAGCGCCAGGGTGACCGGCGCGCCGAGGGCCAGGGCGAGCGGCACGACCATCGACAGGACCATGTGCTGCACCATGTGCACGCTCAGCAGGGTCGTGTCGTAGCGGCCGAGGCCGGACATCGTGGCGAGCGCGAAGGAGCCCATGCCGAGACCGCAGAAGGAGAGCGTGCGACCGACCGGCCACCGGTCCCCGCGACGGGCCAGCACCCGCACCCCGAGGGCGTACAGACCCACGGCCCAGACGGTCACGACGAAGGGGATCGGATCGATCCCCCAGTCGGTCAGGGCCCGGCCGAGCGTGAATCTCGGGAGGACCTCCGCGTCGGTCGCGAGGGTGAGCAGCACACTGTGAACTTTATGACCCCACTACACAGGGGGTCGGGGTGCCCTCCTCCTCCCCCAGCAGCCATAATGATGTCGTGGCGACTGCAGCAGCGATTCCGGCCTCCCGACTTCACGGGCACCACGACCGACCCAGCATGGTCAGCGTGGGCACGATCATCTGGCTCGCCAGCGAGCTGATGTTCTTCGCGGCGCTGTTCGCGGCCTACTTCACCATCCGCGCGGTCAGCCCGGAGCTGTGGGCGCAGGAGACGGAGAAGCTCAACGTCCCGTTCTCCACCGCCAACACCGCGATCCTCGTGGCGTCGTCCTTCGCCTGCCAGTGGGGCGTCTTCGCCGCCGAGCGCGGCCAGGTCGGCCGCACCGGCTCGCTGCTCAACTTCACCCGGTGGGGGCTGCGCGAGTGGTTCATCCTCACCTACGTCATGGGCGCCATCTTCATCGGCGGCCAGGCGCTCGAGTACGCCGAGCTGATCCACGAGGGCGTCACCATCCCGAGCTCGGCCTACGGCTCGATGTTCTACCTGACCACCGGGTTCCACGGCATCCACGTGACCGGCGGACTCATCGCGTTCCTGTTCGTCCTGGGCCGCACCTACCTCGCGCGACGCTTCACCCACGAGCAGGCCGTCACCGCCATCGTGGTTTCCTATTACTGGCACTTCGTCGACGTGGTCTGGATCGGGCTCTTCTTCACGATCTACGTCATCAAGTAAGCACCGAACCGCAACCGGCAAGGACTCATCGTGCGTTTGCTCAACCGAACCGCTGGGCGCCTCTCCCGGCACCGCCGCGGACCGCTTGCGGGGATCGTCGTGCTGCTCCTCGGGCTGCTCGTCAGCGGCTCGCTCTACACCGCCCTCGCCCCCGCGCAGGCCGACAGCCAGGCCAGCCAGACCGACCAGGTCGCCGAGGGCAAGAAGCTCTTCCTCGCCAGCTGTGCGTTCTGCCACGGCAAGAACGGTGAGGGCATCCCCACCGTGCGCGAGGGCTACCAGGTCGGCCCGTCGCTCGTCGGCGTCGGCGCCGCCGCTGTCGACTTCCAGGTCGGCACCGGCCGCATGCCCATGGCACAGCCCGGCCAGCAGGCCCAGGACAAGCCGGTCGTGTTCAGCCAGGACGAGATCGACGCGCTCGCGGCCTACGTCGCCTCGCTCGGCCCCGGCCCCGCGGTCCCCAACAAGTCCGACTACACCCTCGAGGGTCTCTCGGAGGAGGAGCGCGAGGAGGCGATCTCGCGCGGTGGCCAGATCTTCCTGACCAACTGCACCGCCTGCCACAACTTCAACGGCGCCGGCGGCGCCATGCCGCGCGGCGGCTACGCCCCCAGCCTCCACGGCGTCGAGGGCAAGTACATCTTCGAGGCCCTGCTGACCGGACCCCAGCAGATGCCCAACTTCAGCAACGGCAACCTGTCCCCCGAGGAGAAGCGCGACGTGATCGCCTACCTCGGCAGCCTGCAGGAGACCCCCGAGTACGCCGGCTTCACCCTTGGCGGCCTGGGTCCGGTCTCGGAGGGCCTGTTCGGGTGGCTCGTCGGCATCGGTGGGCTCGTGGGCGGCGCCGTGTGGATCGCCTCGCACACGACCCGGAGCAAGAAGAACAAGGTGGAAGCGTGAGCAACGACGACAGCCGGCAGGTCAACGGGCCCGACGGCACCCCCGAGCCCTACGCCGACGACTCGCACGCGTCCTCGGTCGAGCCCCACGAGTCGCACGTCCCCGCGCACCGCGAGGCCGACCCGATCCCCGACCCCGGGCTGCCCGCGCACACCTGGCGCCCGACCGACGTCGACCCCCGCCTCGAGAAGCGTGCCGAGCGCCAGATCGCCGCGATGTTCATCGCCGCGATGCTCAGCGCGGTGCTGTTCGTCGTCGCCTACTTCACCCTCGACATCGGCGACAACTGGACCACCTTCGCCGGCATGGGTGCCTCCACCATCGCCCTCGGCCTGACCCTGGGCACCTCGCTGCTGCTCATCGGCATCGGCATCATCCACCTGGCCCGCAAGCTGATGGCCGACGCCGAGATGGTCGAGATGCGCCACCCGGCCGCCTCGCCGGTCGAGGACCGCGAGGCCACCGTCAAGGCCCTCCAGGACGGCATCGAGGAGTCCGGCATCGGCCGCCGCCCGCTGGTCCGCAACACCATGATCGGCGCCGTCGGCGTCCTGGGCCTGCCGGCCGTCGTCCTCCTGCGCGACCTCGCGCCCGGCGACGCGCTCGACACGAGCAAGCTGGCCCACACCATCTGGGAGCCGGGCATGCGCCTGGTGCGCGACGTCGTCGGCACCCCGATCCTCGCCAGCGAGATCGAGATGGGCGACCTGATCAACGCCGCCCCGGAGGCCATGTTCCCCACCGAGGAGAACGGCTACCCCGAGCTCGAGGGCGCCGAGGAGCAGGCCGAGAAGGCCAAGGGCGCCATCATCATCGTCCGGATGAACCCCGACGACCTCACCCCGGCCACCCGCCCGGACAAGTGGACCGTCGACGGGATCATCTGCTACTCCAAGATCTGCACCCACGTGGGCTGCCCGATCTCCCTCTACGAGCGCACCACGCACCACGTGCTCTGCCCGTGCCACCAGTCGACCTTCGACCTCGCCGACGGCGCCAAGGTCGTCTTCGGTCCGGCTGCCCGCCCCCTTCCCCAGCTGCCACTGGCAGTGGACGATGAGGGGTACCTGGTCGCTCAGAGCGACTTCAACGAGCCCATCGGGGCTAGCTACTGGGAGCGTGAGAAGCACAAGTGAGCACCGACGCGAGGCTGGACACCAGCAAGGTCGCGACGAGCAACCGCACGGATGCCGCGACCGCCACCAAGCCGGGCCCTGCGGGCTCCCTCGCCACCTGGGCCGACGAGCGCCTGGGCCTGGGCACGGTGATGAAGAAGAACCTGCGCAAGGTCTTCCCGGACCACTGGTCCTTCATGCTCGGTGAGATCGCGCTGTGGAGCTTCGTCGTGCTGCTCCTCACCGGCGTGTTCCTCACCCTGTGGTTCAACCCCTCCATGGGCCACGTCACCTACGAGGGCTCCTACGACCAGCTCCGCGGCGTCGGCATGTCCGAGTCGATGGCCTCCACGCTGCACATCTCGTTCGACGTGCGCGGTGGCCTGCTGATGCGGCAGATGCACCACTGGGCGGCGTCCATCTTCATCGCCTCGATGCTGGTCCACCTGCTGCGCGTCGCCTTCACCGGCGCCTACCGCAAGCCACGCGAGCTCAACTGGGTCATCGGCTGCGTGCTGCTCCTCCTCGGCACCCTCGAGGGCTTCACCGGCTACTCGCTTCCCGACGACCTGCTCTCGGGCACCGGCGTCCGGGCCGCGGACGGGTTCCTCAAGGCCACCCCGGTCGTGGGCTCCTACATGTCGTTCCTGCTCTTCGGCGGCGAGTTCCCCGGCGAGGCGATCATCCCGCGCCTCTACATCATCCACGTGCTGCTCATCCCGGGCATCCTGCTCGCGCTGATCGCCGCCCACATGCTGCTGCTCGTCTACCACAAGCACACGCAGTGGCCCGGGCCCGGCCGCACCGAGCAGAACGTCGTCGGCTTCCCGATGCTCCCCGTCTACGCCGCCAAGGCCGGTGGCTACTTCTTCATGGTGTTCGGCGTCATCGCCATCATGGGCGGTCTGCTGTCGATCAACCCGGTGTGGAAGTTCGGCCCCTACGACCCGACCAAGGTGACGGCCGGGTCCCAGCCCGACTGGTACATGGGCTGGCCCGACGGCCTCCTGCGGATCATCCCGAGCAACTGGGAGTCGGTGATCTTCGGCTACACCATCTCGTGGAACGTGATGCTGCCCATCCTCATCGTGCCGCCGCTCATGCTCGTGGTCCTCATGCTCCTGCCCTTCCTGGAGGGCTGGATCACCGGCGACAAGCGCGAGCACCACCTGCTCCAGCGCCCGCGCAACGCGCCGACCCGCACCGCGGTCATGGTGGCCCTGATGACGTTCTACGGGCTCGCCTGGGCGGCCGGTGGCAACGACATCATCGCGATCAGGCTCGACCTGAGCATCAACCAGATCACCTACTTCATGCGGGTCGCGATCTTCGTGGGTCCGGTGATCGCGTTCCTGATCACGCGCCGCTGGTGCATCTCGCTCCAGCGCCACGACAACGAGAAGCTGCTCCACGGCTACGAGACCGGCATCATCACCCGCTCCCCCGACGGCCAGTACGCCGAGCGGCACCTCCCGATCAACGAGAAGGCGGCCTACGCGCTCACCGCGCGTGACCGCGACGAGGTGTTCGCGGTCGACGGCGAGACGGACGCGGCCGGCGTGCCCGCACCCAACTCGCGGTCCGAGCGGGTCCGAGCGAGCCTGTCGTCGTGGATGTACAGCCACAACGTGCAGAAGCCCACCCGCGCGGAGCTCGAGGCGGCGCACCACCACGCGGAGCACGAGGCGGAGCTCCAGGCCGGCCTCGACCACCCCGCTGACGGCCACCAGTTCGACGACCACCAGCTGCGCAACACCGACGACGTACCGCTGCGCGACCACTGATCGCCTCGCGACCGCAGCACGACACGAGGGCCCGCCGGGAACATCCCGGCGGGCCCTCGTCGTCGCAGCCCCAGCGGAGCGCCGATCGGCGTCAGTCGCCCTTGACGTTGACCAGCTGGCGCAGCACGTGGCGCACCTCGACGAGGTCGGCGGCGTCGGCCATCACCTGGTCGATGTCCTTGTAGGCCGCCGGGATCTCGTCGATGAAGGCGTCGGTGTCGCGGTACTCGATCCCCACCATCGCGCTCCGCAGGTCGGCGGCGGTGAACGTCTTCCGGGCCCGGGTCCGGGAGTACTCCCGGCCGGCCCCGTGCGGCGCCGAGTTGAGCGAGGTCGCGTCACCCTTGCCCACCACGACGTACGACGCCGTGCCCATCGAGCCGGGGATCAGGCCCGGCCGCCCGGCCTCGGCGTTGATGGCGCCCTTGCGGGAGAGCCACACGTCGCGGCCGTAGTGGTGCTCGGGCTCGGTGTAGTTGTGGTGGCAGTTGATCTCCTCCACCCGCTGCACGCCGCCTCCGACCCACTCCCCGAACTGGCGCACGACCCGGTCCATCATCTCCTCGCGGTTGAGCAGGGCGTACGTCTGTGCCCACCGCATCTCGCGGATGTAGGCGTCGAACTGCTCGGTGCCCTCGGTGAGGTAGGCGAGGTCGCGGTGCGGCAGGTCCACTCCGGCGCAGGCCTCTCGTGCCACGGCGATGTGCTTCTGCGCGATCTTGTTGCCCACGCCCCGCGAGCCGGAGTGCAGGAACAGCCACACTCCCCCGCCCTCGTCCGCCGTCACCTCGATGAAGTGGTTGCCCGATCCCAGGGTGCCCAGCTGCAGCTCCCAGCGCCCGGCGTACGTCGTGGGGTCGAAGCCGGCCTCCGCCGCCAGCTCGCGGAGCCGCTGCAGGCGCTCCTCGGTGTGGTCGCGGCTGACGCTCCGGTTGGCGGCTCCCGCGTTGAGCGGGATCGCACGCTCGATCGCCTCCCGGACCGGCCGGCGGTCGCGGGGCAGGTCGTCGACGGCGTACTGGGTGCGCACGGCGATCATGCCGCACCCGATGTCCACGCCGACGGCTGCCGGGATGATCGCCCCGAGGGTCGGGATCACCGACCCGACGGTGGCGCCCAGGCCCAGGTGGGCGTCGGGCATGAGCGCGACGTGCGGGTGGATGAACGGCATCTCCGCCGTCTGCTCCGCCTGCGCACGCGTGTCGCGCTCCAGGATCGACGCCCAGCTGACGAGCCCGGGGGTCAGGTGCTCCATCGGTCCTCCTCCTTCGTCGCGGCCCGCTCGTGCGGACCGGGCGCGACCCTACGTACCCGGAATCGGCTTGCACCGCCCGTTTCCGGTGTGCGTCAGGAGAGGGCGGAGCCGGCCTTCCAGTCGGCGAACGGGAGGTTCCAGTCGCCGTAGCCGTTGTCCAGCGTCATCTGGCGGTCGGTGCCGGTGTACTCGACGACGTCTCCGCGCCGGCTCATGGCGTAGAGCCAGCCGGCATCGGCGGTCGACAGACCGGTGCAGCCGTGGGAGACGTTGGCGTACCCCTGCGAGCCGACCGACCACGGTGCGGCGTGGATGAACTCACCGGAGTACGTCACCCGCATCGCCCACTGGACGTCGTCGATGTCGTAGGCCTCGGGGCTGTTGCGGTTGATGCCGACGGTCTCGGAGTTCATCCGCTTCGTCTCGAACTTCTCCATGATCACCTTGGTGCCGGACCGGGTGGTGAAGCCGGGCTTGCCGGTGGTGATCGGGATGCTCCGCAGCAGGTCGCCGTTGGAGAACACCTGCATCTGGTGGGTCCGGGCGTTGACCTTGTAGACGTGCGCGTCGCCGATCTGGAAGTCGATGCTGCGCGACTCCTGGCCGTAGATGCCCTTGCCCGCGGGCAGGCTGTTGATGTTGAGGTCGACCGAGACGTCCGTGCCGGCCTTCCAGTAGGTCGCCGGACGCCAGTGCACCTCGCGGTTGCTCAGCCAGAACCACGAGCCGCGCTGCTGGGGGGTGCTCGTGACGCGCATGTGCTTCTCGAACAGTGCCCGGTCGGTCACCGGGAGGTCGAAGCTCACCACGACCGGCATGCCGACCCCGACGGTCTCGCCGTCGAGCGGGGCGACGGCGGCGAAGGTCTGCTCGTCCAGGGTGAGGTCCACCGTGCGGAACCGGCGCGTGCGCTCCACGCGCTCGCCGTCGGACCGGGTCGCGGAGGCGGTGATGGTGTAGGCGGTGCCGGGCTCGAGGCGGTCGACGGCGGTCCACGTGCCGCCGGCCATGCTGCCCGCGACGTCACCCTCGGGCGAGCTCACCGCGACGTCGTCGAGGGTGCCGGAGGAGGTCGCGACCGTCAGCGGCGCTGCCACCGGCACGGCCGTCGGGTCGGCGAAGCTCGTCGTGAGCCGGACCGGCTCCGGACGGGGCGCGTCCGAGGCGGTCGAGGCACCGGGGCCGCCCCCGGAGCCGTCCCCCGGGCCGTCGGACCCGCCGGACGTCGACGTGCAGGCGGCCAGCGCGCCGCTGAGCGCGAGGAGCGCCGCGGCGAGCGTCGTACGACGGTGCGCGGAGCGCAGTGGACGGAGCGCGCGAGTGCGCATGCGACGGACCCCCAGGCGGTGCAGGTGGTGGAGCAGATGGAACGAGCTGCGGCCAGGCGCGGACGCGCAAGGACCCGCCCAGCGTACGTGCTGGGCGGGTCCTGCCGAAGTCGGCGCGAGCGTGTCCTAGGTGCGCAGGTCAGTGCGCGTGCTCACCGCGGTAGTACTCGAAGATGAAGCCGCAGACCACGACGGCCCCGATGGTGAAGCCGATGATGACGAGCCACCACGCGGTCATCGCCGTGCCGTAGACGATCACGCCGAGGGCGAGGGCGCACCACAGCGGCCACCACGAGTAGGGCGGGAAGAAGCCCAGCTCGCCGGCACCGTCGGCGATCTCGCCGTCCTTGCGGTCCTCGGGCCGTGCGTCCATGCGGGAAGCGTGGAAGCCGAGGTAGAGCGTGATCATGCCGAACAGCAGCGCCGTCATGACGAGCGCCGACGTGCCGGTCCAGTCCTCGGAGAGGAACCAGTAGGCCGGGCTCACGACCGCCACAAAGATGGCCGTGATGCCGAAGATCCAGGCTTCCGCCTTCATCGGTTCTCCTCCTCGGTCGGTCCGTCGGGGTCGACGCGGTCGCGCAGCATGCCCTCGCGACCCTCGACATCGGGCGCGTCGGCGACGTCACCGTCACGCTCGGCGTCGTTCTCGTCGAGCTCGAGCAGCGCGACCTCCGGGTGGTGCAGGTCGAAGGCGGGCGACTCCGACCGGATGCGCGGCAGTGAGTGGAAGTTGTGGCGCGGCGGCGGGCAGCTGGTGGCCCACTCGAGGGAGCGGCCCCAGCCCCACGGGTCGTCGACCGTGACCTTCGGCGCCTTGACCGAGACGTAGACGTTGTAGAGGAACGGCAGCGTCGAGGCGGCCAGCAGGAACGAGCCCACCGTCGAGATCTGGTTGAGCGTGGTGAAGCCGTCCTCGGGCAGGTAGTCGGCGTAGCGGCGCGGCATGCCCTCGACACCCAGCCAGTGCTGGACGAGGAAGGTGGTGTGGAAGCCCACGAAGAGGATCCAGAAGTGGAGCTTGCCCAGTCGCTCGTCGAGCATGCGGCCGGTCATCTTCGGCCACCAGAAGTAGAACCCGGCGAACATCGCGAACACCACGGTTCCGAAGACGACGTAGTGGAAGTGCGCCACCACGAAGTAGGAGTCGGACACGTGGAAGTCGAGCGGCGGGCTCGCCAGGATGATGCCCGTCAGGCCGCCGAAGAGGAACGTGACCAGGAAGCCGATGGACCACAGCATCGGGGTGTCGAACGACAGGCTGCCGCCCCACATCGTGCCGATCCAGTTGAAGAACTTCACCCCGGTGGGCACCGCGATCAGGAACGTCATGCCCGAGAAGAACGGCAGGTCCACCGCCCCGGTGACGAACATGTGGTGGGCCCACACGGCGACCGACAGCATCGCGATGCCGAGCGTGGCGGCCACCAGGCCGACGTAGCCGAAGATCGGCTTGCGGCTGAAGACCGGCAGGATCTCGGAGACGATGCCGAAGAACGGCAGCGCGATGATGTAGACCTCCGGGTGCCCGAAGAACCAGAACAGGTGCTGCCACAGGATCGGACCGCCGTGCGAGGGGTCGAACACGTGGGCGCCGAGGATCCGGTCGGCCTCGAGCGAGAGCAGGGCGCCCGCGAGGATCGGGAACACCATGATCACGAGCATGCTGGTGATCAGCGTGTTCCACACGAAGATCGGCATCCGGAACATGGTCATGCCGGGCGCGCGCATGCAGATGATCGTGGTGATGAAGTTGACGCCACCGAGGATCGAGCCGAGGCCCGCCATCCACAGGCCCATGATCCAGAGGTCACCTCCGACACCCGGGCTGCGGACGGCGTCGGAGAGCGGCGTGTAGGCGAACCAGCCGAAGTCGGCGGCGCCCGAGGGGGTCAGGAAGCCCGAGGCGGCGATGAGGCCGCCGATCAGGAACAGCCAGTAGCTGAACATGTTGAGGCGCGGGAACGCCACGTCCGGCGCACCGATCTGGAGCGGCATGATGACGTTGGCGAAGCCGAAGAACAGCGGGGTCGCGAACAGCAGCAGCATGATCGTGCCGTGCATGGTGAACAGCTGGTTGTAGACCTGCTCGTTGACCACCTGCTGGCCGGGGTAGGCCAGCTCGGAGCGGATCAGCATGGCCATCAGGCCGGCGATGAGGAACCACGCGAACGAGGTGCCGAGGTAGAGCTTGCCGATCAGCTTGTGGTCGGTCGTGGTCAGCAGACGGACGACCTGGGTGCCCAGCGCCTTGCGCGGCGGCTCGCCGGGCGTCATGCGCTGTGACTCGGTCGCGGTCGGAGCACTCACTCTTCGCTCCCTTCCTGGGACTGGCTCTCGCCGAGTCCGGTCTGCGTGGTGGCGTTGGCGCCGCCCAGGAGCGGCTCCTCGGAGGTCTGGCCGGCCTCGGCCAGCTCGGCGAGGTAGGCCTCGTACTCGGCCTGGCTCACGATCTCGACCTGGAACAGCATCCGCGAGTGGTAGACGCCGCAGAGCTCGTAGCACTTGCCGGCGTAAGTCCCCTCGACGGTGGGGGTGACCTGCAGCTTGTTGACCCGGCCCGGGATGACGTCCATGCGGGTGAGGAAGGACGGCACGCCGAAGTTGTGGATGACGTCGGGCGAGTGCAGGTTGAACTGGATGCGCTGGTCGACGGGCAGCACCAGTGTCGGGATCTCGCTCGCGTCGCCGGTCGTGTAGACGTACTCCTCGTAGGCGAAGTCGCCGTCGTCGCCGAACGCGTCCGGGTTCTGCTCGCCGATGCCGTGGTTGAAGCCCCACTGCCACTGGTAGCCGACGACCTCGACGGTCAGGTCGGGGGTGTCCTCGAGCTCGGTCATCACGTCCTGCACGCGGACGGTGTGGAAGAAGAACACGATGCACATCAGGACCGGCGCGATCGTGTAGAAGACCTCGAGCGGCAGGTTGTAGCGCGTCTGCCGCGGGACCTCGTCGTCGCTGCGTCGGCGGAACTTGACCACGACGTAGGCGATCAGGCCCCAGACGATGACGCCGGTGATCATCGCGGCGACCCAGGCCCATTTCCAGAGCTCGTAGGTGTAGGGGCCCTGCTCGGTGGCGCGGTCGGGCATGGCGAGGTTCCTGATCTGGCGCGTGTCGGCCTCGGAACACCCGGCCAGCACCAGCATCGTCACGCCCAGGAGCGCGACCCTCAGGCTGCGCCGCAGCGCGCCCGAACGCTTGGGGACTTGCAGACCCACTGACGAGCCTCTCTCTCGGTCCTTCTCGACACACAGAGGGTATCCCCATCTTCCCCGTCCGTGCGGGGCAGGGTCCGGTGTCGCGCGATCGTGCCGACCGTCACACCCCGAGGGCTGTGATCCCGGCTGGCCAAGGTCCGGACAACGTTCCGGTACGTGCTTAGGCTGCCCCTGTGACACGGCCTGGCCAGGGAGCAGGAGACCTCGACAGCGCCTCCGCCGCGCCGCTGCACCCGGCGGCGCGGGAGGTCCTGCTCGCGGCCCTCGAGCGGGGGTACGCCGACCCGCGTCGGCTGCACCGCGCCGGCCGCGAGTCACGCCTGCTGCTCGACAACGCGCGCGAGGCGACGGCCGACGCGCTGGGCGTGCGCCCCGACGAGGTCACCTTCACGCCCAGCGGCACCCACGCCGTGCACCTCGGCCTGCTCGGGCTGGTCCGCGGCTCCCGGCGCGGCGACGTGGTGGTCCACCCGGCGGTCGAGCACTCCGCCGTGCGGCACGCCGTGGCGTGGGGCGCCCGGGCCCGGGTGGTCCCGTGCGGGAGGAACGGCCGGGTCGACGACGCCCGCCTGATCGAGGAGGCAGCCGCCCCCGATGTGGGCGTCGTGGCGCTGCAGACGGCCAACCACGAGGTGGGCACGACGCAGCCGGTCGGGGAGCTCGGGCTGCCGGACGACGTCCCGCTCTTCACCGACGCCTGTGCGGCGATGGGGCGGCTCTCGCTGCCCTCCGGCTGGGCCGCGGCCGCCGGCTCTGCGCACAAGTGGGGCGGCCCGGCGGGGGTGGGCGTGCTGCTGGTGCGCAAGCGCGCCCGATGGCGCAACCCGTTCCCCGGCGACGACCGCGTCGACGAGCGGTCCACCGGCTTCGAGAACGTGCCCGCGGTCCTCGCGGCCGCCGCCGCGCTGCAGGCCGTGGTGGCCGAGCGCACCGAGGTCAACGCCCGCCAGCACGAGCTCGTCGACGTCGTACGCCGACGGGTGGCGGCGGAGGTGCCGGACGTCGAGGTGGTCGGCGACCCGGACCGGCGGCTCCCCCACCTGGTCACCTTCTCGTGCCTCTACGTGGACGGGGAGGCGCTGGTCACCGAGCTCGACCGCCGTGGCTTCGGGATCGCGAGCGGCTCGGCCTGCACCGCCTCGACCCTGACCCCGAGCCACGTGCTCGAGGCCATGGGTGTGCTCACCCACGGCAACGTGCGGCTCTCGCTCCACCGCGACACCACCCGCGCCGACGTCGACGCCTTCTGCGAGGTCCTGCCCGGGCTGGTGGCCGAGATCCGGGCGCGGGTGGGCCTGTGAGCGCCGACCCGGTCCCTGACGTCGCGCTCGAGCTGGACTGCCGTGCCCTGCCCTGCCCGATGCCCGTCATCGAGCTCGCCCGCCACCTCGCCGACGTCGAGGTCGGTGCACTGCTGGCGGTCGTCGCCCACGACCCCGCAGCGGCGGTCGACGTGCCGGCGTGGTGCCGGATGAAGGGCCAGGACTACGTGCGCGCGGACACCGCCGACGACGGCGCCCCACGCCACGTCGTACGCCGCGTCAGCTGACGCCGGACCCCCGGGCATCTGTGGGGCGCTGGGGGCGCTCGGCCCTCAGGGCCGGATGGTCTCGAGGTGCGGCTCGAAGTCGGCAACGGCCTCGTCGCCGTAGGTGGCCGCGCAGCGCGCGAGGAACGCCGCACGCGAGATCTCGTACTCCTGGGTGCCGACCTGCTCCACGACGTAGACCGCGAGCAGGCAGCCGAGCTGGGCCGCGCGCTCGTGGCCGAGGCCCCAGCTGAGCGCGGCGAGGAAGCCGGCGCGGAAGGCGTCGCCCACGCCGGTGGGCTCGACCTTCTCGATCTCCGGCACCGCCTGGACGACGATCGACTCCTCGCCCTGACGGTCGATGCGGACACCGGCGGGGCCGAGGGTCACCACCCAGGTGCCGACGCGGGAGAGGACCTCCTCGGCGCTCCAGCCGGTCTTCTGCGTGATCAGGCTGGCCTCGTACTCGTTGGAGAACAGGATCTCGGCGCCGTCGACGAGGGGACGGATCAGGTCGCCGTCGCCGAAGGCGAGCTGCTGCGACGGGTCGGCGAGGAAGGGGTAGCCGCGCTGGCGGCACTCCTCGGTGTGGCGCAGCATCCCCTGCGGGTCGTCGGGGCCGATGAGGACGTAGTCGGGGGCGCCGACGCGGTCGATGATCGGCTTGAGCTCGATCTCGCGCGACTCGCTCATCGCGCCGGCGTAGAAGCTGGCGATCTGCGCGTGCGCGCTGTCGTTGGTGCACACGAACCGGGCGGTGTGCCGGGTCTCGGAGACGTGCACGGAGTCGCAGTCGACGTTGTGCCGCTCCAGCCACGAGCGGTACTCGGCGAAGTCCTCGCCGACGGCACCGACGAGCACCGGGCGCAGGCCCAGGTTGCCGAGGCCGAAGCAGATGTTGGCGGCGCAGCCACCGCGGCGCACCTCCAGGTCCTCGACCAGGAAGGACACCGACAGCTTGTCGAGCTGGTCCACGACCAGGCTGTCGGCGAACTTGCCCGGGAAGGACATCAGGTGGTCGGTCGCGATGGATCCGGCAACGAGGAGGGACACGCCGCGAGACACTACCTCCCGGTACGCCTCCGGATACGCATCAGTAGCCCCTAGCGTCGACCTCATGACGACGTCGCGACACCCCGCACACCTGGTCCACGACGAGCTGGGCACGCCCGCGGAGCTGGCCGCCGACTGCGAGGAGGCCGGACGCAACCTGCGGCTCGGCTCCCCGCTCGAGCGTGCCGCCCGGGCCGCGGTGACGGCACCGCCGAGCCTGCGCTTCGAGGACTACCCGGCCGAGGTCGGCAAGCGCGAGATCCGGGTCTCCGACGCCGCCGCCCGCCTGGCCAACGCGCTGCACCTGCACCTGGACTGACGCCTGACCGGCACGCCACCCACGTACGACGAAGGGCCCCAGCCGGGTGGCTGGGGCCCTTCGTCATGGTGCGTCAGGTCTCGACACGCGGGTCGTGACCTCGCTCAGTGGAACGAGTCGCCGCAGGCGCAGGACCCGGTCGCGTTGGGGTTGTCGATGGTGAAGCCCTGCTTCTCGATGGTGTCGACGAAGTCGATCTCGGCACCGTTGAGGTAGGGGACGCTCATCCGGTCGACGACGACGGTCACGCCGTCGAAGTCGGTGGTCACGTCGCCGTCGAGGGTCCGCTCGTCGAAGAAGAGCTGGTAGCGCAGGCCCGAGCAGCCACCGGGCTGCACGGAGATGCGCAGGGCCAGGTCGTCACGACCCTCCTGCTCCAGGAGGCTCTTCACCTTGCCGGCGGCGACAGCGGAGAGGTTGATCTGGTCGGTGCGGCGCTCAGTGGTCTCGACCTGCTCGGTCATCTCATCACTCCAGGAAGTCTCGGGGTACTGCAGGCTCCAATGGTCGCACACGCGGGGTTATTCCCCACGGCGGCGGGTTCGGGCGGTCCGCCTGCCCGCCTTCCTTCCTGCGCCGACTGCCTGCCGCCGGGGGTGGCGGCACATCGCGGGTTGAACCGGCCGTTCGAGGCGATCTGCCGCCACCTCGCGCCGCGATGTCGGAAAGGTGGCGGCACATCGGTCCCCCGACCGGCCCTTCCAGGGGATCTGCCGCCACCCTCACGCCGTACGACGTCGCACGGGCGCCGCAGGGACGCGTGCGAGGAGCGCCGCCCGGCCGGCGGGGGTGAAGAGCGAGTCACGCAGGAGCTCGTGCCACAGCCTGATCCGCGCGGGGTCGTGCGGCCGGTCGAGCGCCCGGTCGGCGTCCTCGAGGATGGTCACCGCGCGGTGGATGACGTCACCGGCCGTGTAGCCGCGACGCGTGAAGCCCTGCCTCTCGATACGGCGGTCGCGTCGCCGGTCCTGCACCCGTCGGGGCGCCTTCTCGTGCTCGTCCCCGTCGAACTCGTGCAGCGCCGTCGTGCCGCACAGCCACAGGTCCGCGTCGGCGACGAAGACGCCGTCGCCGTCCGTCAACGTCCACTGGGGCTCGACGTCGATCCCGCACGAGACGTGCACCAGCCTCAGCAACGACTCCCAGAGCGACTGGGAGCGTCCGTCCACCAGGGTGAGCGCCTCCCGCAGTCGACGGGCGCCCGGACGCCTCGTCGCAGCCACCTCGCTGAGCTCCTCCTCGGCCACAAGCTCGAGCTGGAGGGCCGCGTCGACCATCGCCACGAGGTCGATGAGCCCGACCCAGCGGCCGGCTGCGGCAAGCGCCTCGGCGACGACGGCGACCCGCAGACCGCGCTGGAAGGCGTACGGCACCGGGCGCACGTGCCGGCTGGTGTGGACGCCGCGACGCAGCGGTCGCGGGTCGTCCTTCCCGAGTGCCAGGAAGACCGGGCACTCGGCGGGCAGCGGCGGATGCGGGACGCCCCAGACCTCGAGGGCCGTCAGACCGGTGAACGCTCCGTCGTCGGTCAGGAGCAGCTGCCATCCGGCGAGGTCGTCCTCGTCCCAGAACGGTGGGTGGTCGACGGGTTCAGGCGCCGTCGCGCCACGGTGGATCCCGTAGGTGACGTGAGCCCACGCCCGGCCCCGGCGGTGTCCCCTGACCGGCTCGCTCGATCCCATGACCGCAGGTTGAGGCCGTCCGGACGGTCTCCGCCCATGTCGCTGGTCGAGCCTGGGGACTGCCGGGTGTCGGGGTCACCTGTGGACTCCCGGTGGCTCGCCCCCGGCGAAGGTGGCGGCAGATCACCGATCGACAACCCCGCCACACGCGATGTGCCGCCACCCAACAGCGCAGGCGGCGTCGCCCCCGGCGAAGGTGGCGGCAGATCACCGATCGACAACCCCGCCACACGCGATGTGCCGCCACCCAACAGCGGAGGGCGGAGGGCGAAGGGCCAGGACGAGGACCCCCGTCCCTCAGCGCGACCAGGTCCGCGCCACCCGCTGCGCGAGGTCGGCGAGGGCCTCGGCGGGGGCGGCGAAGGCGCGCTCCTCGCCGACCAGCTCCACGACGGAGTACGCCGACTCGATCCCGAGGGCGCGCATCTCGCGCGAACCCACCAGGACCTGGCCGGCCAGCGCGATGCAGGGGCGGAGCGCCTCGGAGGCCACGCCGGCCACGCCGTAGGGCACCTTGCCGGCGCGGGAGGAGAAGTCGAAGGCGCCCTCCCCCGTCACCACCAGGTCCGCGCGGCGGGCGCGCTCGGCCAGCGAGACCGCGTCGGTGACGAAGCCGATGCCGGGCTCGCGGGTCGCACCGAGCACGAGCAGGGCGTAGCCGATGCCGCCCGCGGCGCCCGCGCCCTTCTCGAGGGACGTACGCCGGTCCGTGGCGGCGGCGAACCCCTCCAGCCAGCCGTCGACCTCGGCGATCCGGTCCTCGCCGATGCCCTTCTGCGGCCCGTAGGTCTTGGTGGCCCCGAAGAGCCCGGTCAGCGGGTTGTCGACGTCGCTCGCGGCGACGAGCGTGACACCGGCCAGCCGCTCCCGGGCGCCCGCGAGGTCGACCTCGGACACGGAGGCCAGTCCGGCCGCGCCCCGGTCGAGCGTGCCGTCGGAGGTCGCGCCGAGCGCGGCCAGCAGGCCGGCTCCGCCGTCGTTCGTGCCCGAGCCGCCCAGTCCCACGACGACCGTCCGCGCGCCGCCCGCGACGGCGGCCAGCACGAGCTCGCCGACGCCCCTGCTGGACGCCGTCTCGGCGTCGCCGTCGACCAGGTGCGGCCCGACCGCCTGCGCGCTCTCGACGTACGCCGTCCCCGCCACGCGCAGCACGACGGCGGGAACCGAGGCCCCGTGCGGGCCGGAGACCGTCACGGCGGAGAGCTCACCTCCGAGCGCGGCGTGCAGGACGTCCACGAACCCGGGTCCGCCGTCGGCCATCGGCGCCAGGTCGAGGTCGTCGTGGGGTGACTGGCGGCGCCACCCGGCGGCGATCGCCTCGGCGGCCTGCACCGCGGTGAGGGTGCCGGCGAACTTGTCGGGGGCGATCAGGACACGCATGGCGGCCATGATCCAGCACGGCCCCGGAGCCCCGGAGCCCCGGTTCCGGCATGCTTGCGGCATGACTCTCGATCCCATCGTCGCGGAGGTCACCGTGCCGGTGACGACCACCGAGGCCTTCGTCGGCTTCACCGCCCAGATGGGCGAGTGGTGGGACCCCATGCTGACCCCCGACCCGGCCGGCTACACCGGCATCGCGATCGATCCCGACGGGCCCGTGGCGAGCGTGCACGGCGACGAGCAGTACGTCTGGGGCCGGGTCGTCGGGTGGGACCCGATCGGCCACTACACGCAGGAGTTCTGGCTCGGCCACGCCGAGGAGGAGCCGACCACTCTCGACGTCACCTTCACCGAGGCGCCGGAGGGCACCTTGGTCCACCTCGAGCACCGCGGCTGGACCGAGGGCAGCGAGGACGTGCGCGCCAGGTACACCCACTGGGACGACCTGCTCCGCCGCTACGCCGCGCACGTGTCGTGACCGCACCCGTCATCCGGCCGATGCGCCGCGAGGACCTCGAGGACCTCGCCGACATCACGGCGACGAGCTACTACGAGGTCGACGCCCGGACCTACCAGCGCGCCTGGCCCGACCCCGTGCGCCGCCCGGCGTCCCGCAACGGGCACTGGCTCCACCGGACGGGGCAGGCGCTGGTCACCGACCCCGGTGGGTGCTGGGTCGCGGAGGTGGACGGGGCCGTCGTGGGTGGTGCGGTGTCACGCGTCCGCGAGCTCATGTGGATCCTCGCGTCCTTCGCCGTCCGGCCCGAGCACCAGGGGCAGGGCATCGGCGCCCAGCTGCTCGCGGCGGCCATGCACCACGGCCGTGGGTGCCTGCGCGGCATGTTCTCCGCCAGCGCCGACCCCGGCGCCGTACGCCGCTACCGGCTGGCCGGCTTCGACCTGCACCCGCAGATGATGCTCACCGGGGTCGTCGACCGCGACGCCATCCCGGTGGTCGAGCGGGTCCGCGAGGGCACGGCGAGCGACATCGACCTGATGGACTCGGTCGACCGGCGCACCCGCGGCGCCGCGCACCTCTCGGACCACGAGCTGCTGCTCGCGCAGTTCCGCCTGGTCGTCACGGACCACTCGACCGGCTCGGGCTACGCCTACGTCGACGACGACGGGGTGCCGGTGCTGGTCGCGGCCACCAACCGGCGTACGGCCGCCCGGCTGATGTGGGAGGCGCTGGCCTCGACCCGCCCCGGGTCACAGGTGTCGGTGCAGCACATCACCGCTGGCAACGCCTGGGCCCTCGACGTCGGGCTGGCGGCCCGGCTCGCGATCCACCAGAGCGGCTACCTGTGCCTGCGCCGGATGAAGCCGCCGGTGCCCTACCTGCACCACGGCAGCCTCCTCTGAGGACGGGCTAGCCGCCCGAGCCCGGCTCGAGGCGTGCTCCGGCCGCGATGTCGAGGTCGACGCGCGAGTCGCGCCCGACGAGGACGAGGTCCTCGTCGCGGGCCCGCCTCCGCGACGACTCCGAGCCGACCGTCGTCCTCCGCACGACCTCGCAGCGCTCGTCCAGGATGGCGGTGCGCACGACCGCGCCGGCGCGGATGACGCAGTCCTCCATCACGACGCTGTCGTGGACCTCGGCGCCCTTCTCCACCACGACGCCCGGCCCGAGGACGCTGCCGACCACGAGGCCGCCGACGTCCGCACCCGGCGACACCACGGAGTCGCGGCACTCGCCGGACGCCCGTACGCGCGCGGCGGGCCGGTCGGGCCAGTGCGAGATCACCGGCCGGCCGGGGTGGTCGAAGACGTCGACCCGGCCGGCGAGGAGGTCGCGGTGGGACTGGAGGTAGAGCGACGGCTGGCCGACGTCGCGCCAGTAGCCGGTGAGCGGCACGGCCCTGGCCCGGCCGGTCTCCACGAGTCGCGGCAGCAGGTGCTCGCCGAAGTCGCCGATGCCGCTGTCGCCGTCCTCGTCGCCGGAGAGCTCGCGCCGCAGGTCCTGCAGCACGCCAAGGAGCACCTCGGTGTCGTAGAGGAAGATCTCGGTCGCGACCGTGCCGCCCGACGGGCGCGCCGGCTTGTGCTCGACACCGGTGATGGTGCCGTCCGCGTCCGCCAGCACCACGACGTTGTCGGAGGCGTCCCGCTTGGCCACCTCGCTCGTCAGCACGGTCGCGACGCGGCCGGAGGCGACGTGCTCCTCGATCACGGGCGCCAGGTCCATGTTGAACACGTGGTCGGCGCTGCACACCGCCAGCGTGCGCGCACCGAAGGACTCGATGTCGGCCGACATCCGCAGCAGCAGGTCTCCGTTGCCGTGGGCGAACCCGCTCTCGGTCGCCGGGCCGGTCCCGGTCTGCGGCACGATGCGGCGGAAGCCGCCGCGGTTGCGGTCCAGGCTCCACGGCCGCCCGCCGGAGAGGTAGTCGTCGATGGAGGTGACCTGGTACTCCAGCGAGACCCACACGTCGGAGAGGTCCGCGTGGACCAGGCCCGACAGCGCGAAGTCGATCAGCCGGTGCACCCCGCCGAAGGGCAGCGCCGGCTTGGCGCGCTCTCGCGTCAGCACGTCCATCCGGGACCCCTGGCCGCCCGCCTGGACCAGGGCGAGCACTTCTCCGCGTCGTGACATACCCCCAGCCTGCCAGCACAGGGGCTTCGGCCGGGTCCCCTCTTAGGATGGCGCCATGAGCATCGTCGACCTGCCGCTCCTCCCCCTCGGCAAGGGCCGCGACCTCGACGCGGAGCGTGGCGTGGAGTGCCCCGGTGACCTGCCGGCGGCCTCCGACCCGGACCTGGTCGCCCGGGCACGCGCGGCCAAGGAGGCGCTGGGCGAGCGGGTGTTCGTGCTCGGCCACCACTACCAGCGCGACGAGGTCATCCAGTTCGCCGACGTCACCGGCGACTCCTTCAAGCTGGCCCGGGACGCCGCCGCGCGACCGGACGCGGAGTTCATCGTCTTCTGCGGCGTGCACTTCATGGCCGAGTCGGCCGACATCCTCACCTCCCCCGCCCAGCAGGTGGTCCTGCCGGACCTCGCGGCCGGGTGCTCGATGGCCGACATGGCCCGGCTCCGCCAGGTCGAGGACGCGTGGGACGCCATGGCCGATGCCGGCATCCAGGACAGCGTCGTGCCGGTGACCTACATGAACTCCAGCGCCGACATCAAGGCGTTCTGCGGCCGCAACGGCGGCGTGGTGTGCACCTCCTCCAACGCAGATGTGGCGCTGGAGTGGGCGTTCGACCAGAAGGCCGGCCTCGCCGACGGGGCCAAGGTCCTGTTCCTGCCCGACCAGCACCTCGGTCGCAACACCGCCGTGCTGCAGATGGGCATCGCGCTCGACGAGTGCGTCGTGTGGGACCCCCAGCAGCCGGGCGGGGGCCTGAGCGCCGAGGAGCTGCAGCGGGCCCGGATGATCCTGTGGAAGGGCCACTGCTCGGTCCACGGCCGCTTCTCCGAGGACGTCGTCGACGAGCTGCGCGCCCAGCACCCCGGGATCAGGGTGCTGGTGCACCCGGAGTGCAAGCACGAGGTGGTGCTCAAGGCCGACCTCGTGGGGTCGACCGAGTTCATCATCAAGACGATCGAGGCCGCCGAGCCCGGCACCGTGTGGGCCATCGGGACGGAGCTCAACCTCGTCAAGCGGCTCGCGGACGCCCACCCGGACAAGACGATCGTCTTCCTCGACCGCAACGTCTGCTACTGCTCCACGATGAACCGCATCGACCTGCCGCACCTCGTGTGGGCCCTCGAGAACCTCGTCGCGGGCACGGTCGTCAACCGGATCGCCGTCGACCCCGAGACCGAGGCCGACGCCCTCGTGGCGCTGCAGCGCATGCTCGACCTGCCGGGCAAGTCCCACCGCGACTGACCCACCGGACCAGGGGACGCACCGATGACGGCACTGCGCAGGATCAGCGACTCCGAGCGTCGGAGCCGGATCGCCGTACGCCACGCGCTGGCGCCCGCGCACCGGCTCGACAGCGTCCTCGCGGTCACCCGGGCGATGACGGTGCTCCACGCCACGGAGGCGGCGACCGTCCACCTCGCCGTCGCAGCCCGCTCCGAGGGCCTCGCCCCGCAGGACGTCGACGCCGCGCTCCACGACGAGCGCTCGGTCGTCAAGCAGCTGGCGATGCGACGGACGCTGTTCGTGTTCCCGCGCGAGCTGCTCCCCGCCGCCTGGGGCAGCGCGTCGGCGCGCGTCGCCACCGCCGAGGGCCGGCGCATCGCCAAGGCCATCGCCGCGGCCGGCATCGCCGAGGACGGCGAGGCGTGGCTCGCGGCGGCCCGCGACGCCACCCTCGCCCGGTTGGCCGCCGGCCCCGCCACCACCGCCGAGCTGCGCGCACAGGTGCCCGAGCTCGCCGGGATGGTCGGTGGCGACTCGGGCAAGCCCTACGACCGGGCCGTGCCGGTGGCGCCGTGGGTGCTCACCCACCTCGGCCTGGAGGGCGCCGCGCTGCGCGGCCGCAACGCCGGGCACTGGCGGCTCAACAAGCCGACGTGGACCCGCGCGGAGGACTGGCTCGACACGGTCCCGGCACCGCTGGACGAGGCCGCCGGCTACGCCGAGCTCGTACGCCGCTGGCTGGGCACCTTCGGGCCGGGCACGGCGGCCGACCTGCAGTGGTGGCTCGGCTCGACGAAGACGGCCGTGACCCGGGCGCTCGCCGACCTCGAGGCGGTCGAGGTCGCCCTCGACGACGGCTCCAGCGGCTGGGTGCTGCCCGACGACACCGACGTGGGGCCGGTCGAGCCATGGGCCGCGCTGCTGCCGACGCTCGACCCGACCGTCATGGGCTGGCGGTCCCGGGCCTTCTACCTCGACCCCGCCCACGTGCCCTACCTCTTCGACACCAACGGCAACGCCGGCACCACCGCGTGGTGGGACGGCCGCGTCGTCGGCTGCTGGGTGCAGGACGACGCGGGCGTGGTGCGCCTCTCCCTGCTCGACGACGTCGAGCCGGCCGGGCGGGACGCCCTCGAGCGGGAGGCCGAGCGGCTCACCGCATGGCTCGACGGGACCGTGATCGGCAACGTCTACGCCTCGCGGCAGATGAAGCAGGCGAGGCTGCCCTAGCCCCGGTGGTCCGCGGCGGGCTCGTCGTCGCCGGCGTCGGGCAGCTCGAACCAGAACACGGAGCCGCCGCCCTCGCGCCCGTCGACGCCCATCGTCCCGCCGTGCGCCTCGACGATGCGCCGACAGGTGGCCAGGCCGATGCCCGAGCCCTCCACGCTCTTGTCGAGCCGCGCGAGCGGCGCGAAGACCCGCTCCCGCTTGTCGGGCGGGATGCCGCGGCTGCGGTCGCGCACCTCGATGCGGTGGTGCCCGTCGAGCGGGCGCGAGTCCACCTCGATCTCCGGGGCCTCCCCGTCGTCGACGAACTTCGCTGCGTTGTCGACGAGGTTCATCAGCACCGAGCGCAGCTGGGCGGCGTCGCCCCGCACGCGCGGCAGCGGACCGACCTGCACCCGCTCGCGGGCGACCCGCCCGGCGAGGTCGTCGAGCGCGGAGGACAGCTCGGCACCGAGGTCGACGACCGCGTCGCCGGGGGCGTCCCCCTGCGAGGCGAACTCGAGCAGGTTGTTGATCAGGCCCGTCATCCGGTCGACGCCGCGGCGCGCCCGCGCGACCGTGTCGGCCTGGTCGGGCTCGGTGACGTCGAGCTCGAGCGTCTCGAGCGAGAGCGAGACGGAGGTGAGCGGATTCTTGAGGTCGTGGCTGACCTGTCCCGCGAAGTGCGCGAGGCGCTCGTTGGAGGTGCTGAGGCGCGCGTTGGCCTCGCTCAGCCGCCGCGAGGCGAGCTCGAGCTCCAGCACGTCGACGACGCGGTCGGCGAGCTGTGCGAGCCCCTTGGCGGCCTCCGGGGTGACCTCGTGCGTCTCGTCGTCGTAGACGCAGAGCGTGCCGATGACGACGCCTGCCGGGGTCGTCAGCGGGTGGGAGCCGTAGAACCGCACGTCCGCCCGCTCACCCGTGGTCCAGGGGCTGTGGGACCAGCGCTCGTCCCTGCTGGCGTCCTCGACCATGACAGGGCGGCCGGACTCGACGACACGCCGGCACATCGACTCCTCGATCGGCATCCGCTCCGGGGGGAACCCCCGGGTGGCGATCGCGTGCTGGGACTCGGCGTCGAGCAGGTTGACGGCGGCGAAGGGCACGCCGGCGACCTGTGCCGCCAGGTCGACCAGGGCGCTGAGCTCGCGACGCGGTGGAGCGTCGACCACGCCGTACGCCGCGATCGCCTGCTCGCGGCGTCGTGCTCCGTGGTCGTCGCTCACAGTCCCGGGGCCTTCCAGATCGCCAGCCACCGCTGCAGGTCGGGCTCCATCGGCAGCTCCTCTCCCAACAGGTCGCGCACGGACAGCTCGAGCAGCGTGTCACGGGACTGCTCGCCGGCGGGGGCGAACGGGTAGAACGTGCCCTGCTTGTAGAGGTAGGTCAGCCCGAAGGCCTGTCCCGAGGCGTTGCGGAACGGCACCATCGAGCACAGCAGGCCGCCCTCGAAGCCGTTGAGCTCCAAGGAGGTGTTGACGGCGTGCAGGTCGGTGCACAGCCCGGACATGTCGGAGGCGTCACCGGAGACGACGAGCCAGGTGAACCCGAAGTCGTCCTGGGTGACCGAGACCTCGGGCGCCTCGGCGTCGTCACGGATCAGCGCGACCACGTCCTGCTGCGTCTGCGCGAAGGCCGCGCCGGCGGCGGAGCGGTAGCAGACCGAGCCGGAGCCGGTCGGCTCGAAGCCGAGGGCGGTCTGCAGCGTGATCGCCGCGCTCGGCACGAGGAACAGTGCGTCGAGGTTGTTGCGCTTGGGCTGCGTACGACCCCGCAGCGCCTCCCAGAGTCCCATCGGGTGCCCCTCAGCCCGTCGGCCGGCTGAGCTCGGCCTGGATGCGGGCCAGCTGCTCGAGCCGCTGCTGCAGGGGCGGGTGGGTGGCCATCAGGCCGCCGAGGCCACCGCCGCGGAGGGCGGGGACGATGCACAGTGCGCTGGCCGCGCTGGCCGAGCGCAGGTCGCGCTGCGGGGTGGCGGCCACCTCGCCGCTGATCTTCTGCAGCGCGGAGGCCAGCGCCGCCGGCTTGAGCGTCAGGTAGGCCCCGGCCCGGTCGGCGCTGAGCTCGCGGTAGCGCGAGAGCAGGCGCAGGAGGACGAAGCTCACGGCGTAGACGACCAGGCTCACCAGCAGGGCGACGAGGACCGCCGGCAGCGCGTTGTTGTTGTTGCTGCGCGAGCGGCCCATCCCGCCGAACTGCGCGAAGCGCATCAGCAGCCCGGCGGCGATGCCGGCCGACGACGCGACCGTCATGACCAGCACGTCGCGGTGCGCCACGTGGCTCAGCTCGTGGGCCAGCACGGCCTCGAGCTCCTCCGCGTCGAGCGTCTGCAGGATGCCGGTCGTCACGCACACCACCGCGCGGTCGGGCGAGCGCCCGGTCGCGAAGGCGTTGGCGAGCGCCATGTCGGAGATGCCGACCCGCGGCTTGGGCATGTCGGCGAGCGCGCAGAGACGGTCGATCATCCCGTGCAGCTCCGGGGCCTCCTCGGGCGCCACCTCACGGGCCCGCATCGCCCGCATCGCCACCTTGTCCGAGCTCCACCACTGGTAGAACGCCATGCCGATGGCGATGATCGCGACGACGGGCGCGTAGCCGGGACCCACGGCGTAGATCAGCCCCACGACGAGCCCGACGAACAGCGCGCCGAGCAGGAACATGGTGAGGGTCATCCGGGCGGTGAGCCCGCTGTCCTTGATGAAGCGAGAGGTGGCCATGCGGTGGGCGTCAGCCCGGGATCAGGCCGTCGTCGCCCAGCAGCTGGCGCACCTCGTCGATCGTGGCGTCCGGGGGCGGCAGGATCAGGTCGGACTCGTCGAGGGAGTCGAGCTCGTGGTGCGTGCCGCTGGCGCGCACGCCCGACAGGAGTCCGTGCAGCGCGGTGCGGAACATGTCCTCGTCGCCGGCGTCGATCGCCTGCTCGATCTGGTTGTCGAGGCCGTTGAGGGCGTCGAGGGCGTGGTCGTCGAGGTCGTACTGACCCTCGCCGAGGATGCGGACGATCATGCCCGGCCGCCCTCGGTGGAGTCGCCCTCGGCGCGCACGGCCTCGGGCTCGGCGGCGAGGATGTCGCCGTCGGGGGCCTCGATGGCCTGCGGGGCGGAGCCGGCCTTCAGCCGCGCCAGCTCGGCCTCGACGTCGGAGTCGGAGCTGAGCGCGTCGAGCTCGCGGGAGATGTCGTCGCCGGCGTTGAGCTGGGAGGCGTCGTCGAGCGCGCCCGAGGCGATCAGCTCGTCGATGGCCGCACCACGGGCCTGCATCTGGGCGGTCTTGTCCTCGGCGCGCTGGATGGCGAGACCGACGTCGCCCATCTCCTCGCCGATGCCCGACATCGCCTCGCCGATGCGCGTCTGCGCCTCCGCCGCGGTGTAGGTGGCCTTGATGGTCTCCTTGCGGGTGCGGAAGGCCTCGACCTTGGCCTGCAGCCGCTGCTGGGCCAGGACGAGCTTCTCCTCCTCGCCCTGGAGGGCGGCGCGCTGCTCCTTGAGGCTGGTGATCTGCGAGGCGAGGCCGGACTTGCGGGTCAGTGCCTCGCGGGCGAGGTCCTCGCGGCCGGCGCCGATGGCCTTCTCGGCCTGGCCCTGCAGCTTGGCGGCCTGCTGCTCGAGCTGGTTGACCTGCAGCTCGACGCGCTTGCGGCTGGTCGCCACGTCGGCGACCCCGCGACGGACCTTCGAGAGGAGCTCGAGCTGGCGCTGGTAGCTGTAGTCGAGGGTCTCGCGGGGGTCCTCCGCCTTGTCCAGCGCCTTGTTGGCCTTGGAGCGGAAGATCAGGCTGATGCGCTTCATGAGACTCATCGGGGTGGAAACCCTCTCTTGGTCAAGCGTGGGTGGTGGCTCGGTCGACGTTCTCACCCTAGGACCAAACCCAAGTCGGAGGTAGGGCATCCCGCGGGCGCGCCTCGTGGGGCCCGCGGGGATAGGGTGCCCCCAGCATCCGAACCACCTGAAGGCAGCACGCGTGTTCCGTCGCACCAGCCCCGAGCCGGAGACCCCGCCGATCGACGACAAGATCGGTGGCAAGGGTCGCCCCACGCCCTCTCGCAAGGAGGCCGAGGCGGCCGCGCGCGCCCGCGCCAAGGTCCCCCGCACCCGCAAGGAGCAGGTGGCCGCGCAGCGCTCCGCGCGCGGTGACACCTCGCGCCGGATGCGCGAGGCCATGAAGACCGGCGACGACCGCTACCTCCCCAGCCGCGACCGCGGACCGGTCCGCCGCTTCATCCGCGACTTCGTCGACTCCCGCTTCTCGTTCATCGAGCTAATGGTCCCGCTGCTGGTGGTGTCGATGGTCCTGGGCTACTCCGGCAACCGGTCGATGCAGAACCTGAGCAACACCATCCTGTTCACCACGCTGCTGGTGATCGTGTTCGACGTCGTGATGCTCCGCTTACGCCTGCGCCGCGAGCTGGCCCGGCGCTTCCCCGACGAGTCGCCGAAGGGTGCGGTGCTCTACGCCGCCATGCGCTCGCTGCAGATGAAGTTCCTGCGCCTGCCCAAGGCCCAGGTCCGGATCGGCGAGAAGCTGCCCGAGTCCTACCGATGAGCCACTCGCACGGCCCCGGCGGGGGGCCGAGCGCCGACGTGTCGGTGCGGGTGGCCTGGGCCGACGACGCCGCGGCGATCGCCGAGGTCCAGCTCCGGGCGTGGCCCGTCC
Organism: Nocardioides renjunii; assembly: GCF_034661175.1. NCBI lineage: Bacteria > Bacillati > Actinomycetota > Actinomycetes > Propionibacteriales > Nocardioidaceae > Nocardioides > Nocardioides renjunii. Next base: position 2,849,890 of record NZ_CP141058.1, read on the forward strand.
TCTACGCCGGCCTGCTGCCGGCCGAGGTGCTGCCCACCGACGTGGCGGCGGTCGCCGCCCAGTGGCGCGAGGTCCTCGCCCGGCCCGCCGACGCCCGCAACCGGGTGCTGGTCGCCCTCGAGCGCAACCGCGTGGTCGGCTTCGCGCTGACGTCCGCGGCCGCCGACCCCGACTGCGACCCCGTGGCGGACGGCGAGCTCTCCGAGCTCACGCTCGACCCGACCGAGCGCGGCAAGGGCCATGGCTCGCGGCTGCTGCAGGCCGCGGTGGACACCCTCTCCGCGGACCGCTTCACCCGCGCGGTGTCGTGGGTCAACGCCGCCGACGACGCGCTGCGCACCTTCCTCACCGACGCCGGCTGGGCCCCCGACACCGCCCACCGCGAGCTCGACCTCGACGGCACCGGGAGCACCACGGTCAAGCAGGTCCGCCTGCACACCGCGATCGGCTGAGCGGACCACCGGCCGTCCGCCGCGGCAAAATCCACCCCCGGAGGACCTTGCTTTTCGCCCGCGGCGAGTCACCATGGAGGTCCGGCTACTCCGCCGGCCTGTTCGGGGGTCCGTCATGCTAGGTCCGCTTCCCGCTCTGCACCGGTTCGTCCTCGTCCTCGCCGCCCTCGTGGTGTGCATCGGCCTCGGCCTGTGGTTCGGCGCCGTCCCCGAGACCCACGTGAACCTCCGGGTCGGGCTCCTGGCCGGCGCCGGCGCGGGCGTCGCGGCAGCGTTCGTGCTCGTCCACGACTTCCATCGCCGCGAGTCGCGCCGACTGCGCGCCCGTCGTCGGCCTCACTGACGGAGCCGGCGAAAATGCGACGGGGCTGATGCGCAGGGTGCCTTAGCCTTCGGGCGTGTCCGAGAGCACCCTCGACCCCGGCGACCGATCCGCCATCATCCGTGACGGCCTGGCCGTCGGCGTCGCCACGGGCGCGTACGGCGTCGGGTTCGGCGCCGTGTCGGTCGCCTCCGGGCTCAGCGTCGCCCAGACCTGCGTCCTGTCGCTGCTGATGTTCACCGGAGCCAGCCAGTTCGCCCTCATCGGCGTCGTCGCCGCCGGCGGAGCGCCGATGTCCGGTGCCGCCACGGCCCTGCTGCTCGGCACCCGCAACACGCTCTACGGCCTCCGGATGGCCCCTCTGCTGAAGTGGCGCGGCTGGCGCCGGTTCGCCGCCGCCCACGTCCTCATCGACGAGTCCACGGCGATGTCGGTCAACCGCGACACGACCGAGGCCGCCCGCCTGGGGTTCCTGACCACCGGCGCCTCGGTGTTCGTCCTGTGGAACGTCGCGACCGCGATCGGCGCGTTCGCAGGTGAGGCCGTCGGGGATCCGCGGACCTTCGGCCTGGACGCCGCAGTGGGCGCCGCGTTCCTCGCACTTCTGTGGCCTCGGCTCCACGACCTGCGCAACGTACTCGTGGCCCTCCTGGCCGCCGCCGTCGCCCTGGCGATGGTGCCCCTCACCGCGCCCGGCGTACCCGTGCTCGCGGCCGGCGGCGTGGCCCTCCTCGTCGGGGTGCTGGGCCGGCACCCGGAGCGGGACCCGGCTCCGGGCACCGACGAGACGGCGGAAGGGCAGCGCTGATGTGGACCGCGGTGCTCCTCGCCTGCGCGGGCTGCTACCTCCTCAAGCTCGCCGGCATGTCGCTGCCCGAACGCGTGCTAAGCCACCCGACGGTCGAGCGGGTGGCCGACCTCATCCCGGTCGCGCTCCTCGCGGCGCTGGTCGCCGTCCAGACCTTCTCGTCGGGCGACGCCCTCGCCGTCGACGCCCGGGCGCTGGGGCTCGCGTTCGCCGTCGTGGCCCTGCTGCTGCGGATGCCGTTCCCGGTCGTCGTGGTGGGTGCGGCGGTCGTGGCCGCCGTGGCCCGCCTGCTCTGAGCGACCCGACCGGGTCACCCGAGGTCGAGCAGCTCCTCCAGGCCCACGGTCAGGCCTGGCCGGTCACCGATCGAGCGGACGCCGACGAGGACCCCCGGCGTGAACGACACCCGGTCGAGGGAGTCGTGGCGGATGGTCAGGGTCTCCCCCGCGGTGCCGAGGAGGACCTCCTGGTGCGCCACGAGGCCGCGGACCCGCAGGCCGTGGACGCGTACGCCGTCGACGTCGGCGCCGCGGGCGCCCTCGAGGCCCGTGGACGTGGCGTCGGGCATCGGCGGGCTGCCCGCCTCACGACGCGCGGCGGCGATCATCTCCGCCGTGCGCCGGGCGGTGCCGGACGGCGCGTCGGCCTTGTCGGGGTGGTGCAGCTCCACCACCTCGACGGACTCGAAGAACGGCGCCGCCTGTGCGGCGAAGCGCATCATCAGGATCGCGCCGATGGAGAAGTTGGGGGCGATCAGCACGCCGACGCCGGGCGCGTCGGCGAGCCACTCCTCGAGCCGGTCGAGCCGGGCACGATCGAAGCCCGTGGTCCCGACGACCGCGTGGATGCCGTGCTCGATGCAGAACCGCAGGTTGTCCATGACGACGTCGGGGTGGGTGAAGTCGACGACCACCGCAGCGCCCGAGCGGGCGAGCTCCTCGATGTCGTCGCCCGCGTCGACCCGCGCGACGAGCTCGGTGTCCGGGGCCGCCTCGACGGCGCGGCAGACCTCGGCGCCGACCTTGCCCCGCGCTCCGAGCACGCCGACGCGGACGGTGGTCTCTCCTGGTGCGCTCACGGGTCCAACCTATCGGCCGACGCGCCCGGTGCCCCCACGTGCCGGGTGGCGGTGGCTGACGGGCGAACACGGGTCTGGCAGGCTGTGCGCCATGCCCGTTTCGACCATCCCGCCGCGCATCAAGTGGGCCGTCGACCTCATGGACGTCCAGCCGGGCGACCAGGTCCTCGAGATCGGCTGCGGCCCCGGAGCCGGCGCCGAGGCGATCTGCAGCAAGCTGGAGACCGGCAAGCTGTTCGCGATCGACCGGTCGGAGTCGGGCGTGGACCGCACCAAGCGCCGCAACCAGAAGTACGTCGACGCCGGCCGGCTCGTCGTACGCCAGATCGACCTCGCCACGCTGCGGGTGCCGGTCAAGCGGCTCAACAAGGTCTTCGCGTTCAACGTGAACCTGTTCTGGGTCCGCGACTGCGACGACGAGGTCGCCCTGCTCCACGAGCGGGTCGTCCCCGGTGGCGCGGTCTACCTGTTCTACGACGCCGTTCGCCCCGAGCTGGTGCCCAACATCGTCAAGAAGGCCTCGGAGAACCTCGTCCGCGGCGGCTTCCGGGTCAGCGTGGTGGAGCAGAAGGCTCCCCCGGTGATCGGGCTCATCGGCCGCCGCTGACGCTGCCGGTGCCGACCGTCACGTCGTCGGCCCCACGACGGCCAGCAGCTCGGGCTGCGTGAAGAGCTCGCGTGCCAGGGCGTTGACGTCGTCGAGGGTGACGGCCTCGATGCGAGCGACGACCTCGTCGATGGTGAGCAGCTCGTCGTGGACCAGCTCGGCCTTGCCGATGCGCGACATCCGGGAGCCGGAGTCCTCCAGGCCGAGCACGAGCCCGCCCTTGAGCTGGCCCTTGCCGCGCTCGACCTCCTCCGCGGTGAGACCCTCGGAGGCGACCTTGGCGAGCTCGCCGCGCACAGTCTCCAGCACGGCGTCGTACTTGCCGGGCAGGCAGCCGACCGAGACGCCGACCACGCCGGCGTCGGCGTGGTGGGAGGCGAAGGAGTAGACGGAGTAGGCCAGGCCGCGGTGCTCGCGCACCTCCTGGAACATCCGCGACGAGGTGCCGCCGCCAAGAGCGGTGTTGAGCACGCCGAGGGTGTAGCGGCGGGGGTCGGTGCGGGTCATGCCCTTGACGCCGAGGACGAGGTTGACCTGCTCCTGCGGCCGCACGGTCCGCGCCTCGCCGGGGTGCACCTTGCGGGCCTTCTCCGACTGCTGCGTCGGGGTGGGCTCGGCCTCCCCGTCGAGGAATCCGGCGCGCCCGAAGGCCTGCCGGACCTGGCGCACGACAGCGGCGTGGTCGACGTTGCCGGCCACCGAGACGACCATGTTGTCGGGGCGGTAGTGGCGGCGGTAGAAGCGGTGGATCTGCGCGCGGGTCATCGCGGTGATCGACGCCTCGGTGCCGGCGATGGGACGACCGAGCGGGGTGTCGCCCCAGGCCTGGTGGGCGAAGAGGTTGTGTACCACGTCGTCGGGGTCGTCGTCGTGCATGGCGATCTCGTCGAGGATCACGTCGCGCTCGGCCTCGACGTCGGCCTCGGTGATCGTGGAGGCGGTGACCATGTCGCCGAGCACGTCGACCGCCGTGGCCAGGTCCTCGTCGAGGACGCGGGCGTGGAAGACGGTGTACTCCTTGGTGGTGAAGGCGTTGAACTCGCCCCCGACCGCGTCGAGCGCCACGGAGATGTCCATCGCGGTGCGCTCGGGGGTGCCCTTGAAGAGCAGGTGCTCGAGGAAGTGCGAGCAGCCGTGCAGCACGGGCGTCTCGTCGCGCGAGCCGACGTTGACCCACACGCCGATGCTGGCCGAGCGGGTGCCGACCATCTGCTCGGTGACGATCCGCAGGCCGCTCGGCAGGACCGTGCGCCGGACGCGTGAGGTCACCGCACCGTCGGCGTCCTTGACGGTGTGGAGGGTGCGGGTGGTGCCGTTCTTCTGCACAGGGGTCCTTCCGGGGGTGATGCCTGGGGTGAAGCAACACGACCGGCCGGCCAGGCGGCCGGCCGGTCGTGGTGGTGGATCAGGTCACTCGGCGTCGGTCGCCTCGGGGCTGACGTCGGAGCCGGCGTCGGCCTCGTCCTCGGAGCCGCCCTCGGCCTCGTCGACGACGGGGACCAGCGAGAGCTTGCCGCGGTCGTCGATCTCGGCGATGGAGACCTGGACCTTCTGGCCGACGGACAGGACGTCCTCGACGGCCTCGACACGCTTGCCACCGGCGAGCGCACGCAGCTTGCTGATGTGCAGCAGGCCGTCCTTGCCCGGCATGAGCGAGACGAAGGCACCGAAGTTGGTGGTCTTCACCACGGTGCCGAGGTAGCGCTCGCCGACCTCGGGCATGGTCGGGTTGGCGATCGCGTTGACCGCGGCCTTGGCGGCCTCGGCCGCCTCGCCGTTGGTCGCACCGATGTAGACCGTGCCGTCGTCCTCGATGGACAGCGTCGCGCCCGTGTCGTCCTGGATCTGGTTGATGACCTTGCCCTTGGGCCCGATCACCTCGCCGATCTTGTCGACGGGCACCCGGATGGTGATGATGCGCGGGGCGTGGACCGACATCTCCTCCGGCGCGTCGATGGCCTCGGCCATCACGTCGAGGATCGCCAGGCGCGCGTCGCGGGCCTGGGTCAGGGCGGCGGCCAGGACCTCGGCCGGGATGCCGTCGAGCTTGGTGTCGAGCTGCAGCGCGGTCACGAACTCGCGGGTGCCGGCGACCTTGAAGTCCATGTCGCCGAAGGCGTCCTCGGCACCGAGGATGTCGGTCAGCGCGACGTACTGCGTCTCGCCGTCGACCTCGTCGGAGATGAGGCCCATCGCGATGCCGGCGACGGAGGCCTTGAGGGGCACACCGGCCTGCAGCAGCGACAGGGTCGAGGCGCAGACCGAGCCCATCGAGGTCGAGCCGTTGGAGCCCATGGCCTCGGAGAGCTGGCGGATCGCGTAGGGGAACTCCTCACGCGAGGGCAGCACCGGCAGGAGGGCGCGGCGCGCGAGGGCGCCGTGGCCGACCTCGCGACGCTTGGGCGAGCCCACGCGGCCGGTCTCGCCGGTGGAGAACGGCGGGAAGACGTACTTGTGCATGTAGCGGCGGTGCTTCTCCGGGGAGAGCGTGTCGAGCTGCTGCTCCATCTTGAGCATGTCGAGGGTGGTGACGCCCAGGATCTGGGTCTCGCCACGCTCGAACAGCGCGGAGCCGTGGACGCGCGGGATCACGTCGACCTCGGCGTGCAGCGGACGGATGTCGGCGAGGCCGCGGCCGTCGATGCGGACCTTGTCGCGCAGCACGCGCTGGCGGACCAGGCTCTTGGTCAGCGAGCGGAACGCCGCGCCGATCTCCTTCTCGCGGCCCTCGAACTGGCCGGAGAGCTGCTCGAGGAGCTCGCCCTTGATCTCGTCGACCTTGAGCTCGCGCTCCTGCTTGTCGCCGATGGTCATCGCGGCGGCCGTGTCGTCCTTCGCGGCGGACTCGACCGCGGCGTAGACGTCGTCCTCGTAGTCGAGGAAGACCGGGAAGTCCTGGACCGGCTTGGCGGCCTCGGCCGCGAGCTGGGCCTGCGCCTCGACGAGCTGCTTGATGAAGGGCTTGGCGGCGTCGAGGCCACCGGCCACGATCTCCTCGGTCGGCGCCTGGGCGCCGTTCTGCACGAGGTCGAGCGTGGCCTCGGGGGCCTCGGCCTCGACCATCATGATCGCGACGTCGCCGGACTCGGTGACCCGACCGGCGACGACCATGTCGAAGACGGCCGACTCGAGCTGCGAGTGGGTCGGGAAGGCCACCCACTGGCCCTCGATGAGGGCGACGCGCACGCCGCCGACGGGGCCGGAGAACGGCAGGCCGGAGAGCTGGGTGGAGAGCGACGCGGCGTTGATCGCGAGCACGTCGTAGGGCATGTCGGGGTCGAGCGCCATGACGGTGATGACGACCTGGACCTCGTTGCGCAGGCCCTTCTTGAACGTCGGGCGCAGCGGGCGGTCGATGAGGCGGCAGGTGAGGATCGCGTCCTCGCCCGGGCGGCCCTCGGAGCGGAAGAAGGAGCCGGGGATCTGGCCCACGGCGTACATCCGCTCCTCGACGTCGATCGTGAGCGGGAAGAAGTCGAAGTGGTCCTTGGGCGTCTTGCCCGCGGTCGTCGCCGAGAGCAGCATGGTCTCGTCGTCGAGGTAGGCCGTGACCGAGCCGGCGGCCTGGCGGGCGAGCAGGCCGGTCTCGAACTTGACCGTGCGCTTGCCGAAGGAACCGTTGTCGAGGACGGTCTCGACAGCGGAGATGATGGGTTCACTCATGGAAGCAGGATCTGCTTTCTCTTCGCGGAGCGATCCGCGTCGTCCACACTCGAACGTGTGGGGCATCGAGGGCCCCGCGGGGCCGGTCTTCGATCGAGGCCCGCAGATCTCCCGGTGACGGGTGCCGATCTGAAGGCCACTACCGAGGACCGGGCCGGACGTGCGGGTCGCTCCTGTTGGCTGTGTGTTCAGTTGTTCCGGGTCGACACTAGCGCGGCGGGTCCCGGATGTGAGAGGAGCGGCTCCCCGTGGCGGGGAACCGCTCCTGTCGCGATCAGCGGCGGAGGCCGAGGCGCTCCACAATCGAGCGGTAGCGCTCGATCTCCGTCTTCTGCAGGTAGTTGAGCAGCCGGCGGCGCTGGCCGACCAGCAGCAGCAGTCCACGACGGCTGTGGTGGTCGTGCTTGTGCGTCTTGAGGTGCTCGGTGAGGTGCGAGATGCGGTGGCTGAGCAGCGCGATCTGGACCTCGGGGGAACCGGTGTCACCCTCGGTCAGGGCGTACTCGGCGATGATCTTCTTTTTGGTCTCCGCGTCGGTACCAATCGACATGGGGGCTCCTTCGGTTCTCGTTGCGCGGCGCGCCCGGGCCTGTTCACCGGGGCACTCTGGATCCGCGGCCGTCGTGACGGCGTGTCACCCTCCCGGGCAACCGCAGCAGCATATCGAGGCCCCGGACCGCCGGCCCAATCCGCGCCGCGCGACGAGGACGTACGTCCCCCGGTCGGGATCGCTCAGACGGCCGGCGGGGGCGGGTCCGACTCGGTGGTGCGCTGGCTGCTGGCCTGGCGTCCCTGCGCGTCGGTCGTGGTGGCCGTGGTGGTGTGCCGCCGGCGGGTGTTCTGCTGCACGATCGTGAGCACGAGCCAGAGCGCGCCGGCCAGGACCAGGATCCAGCCCAGCGTGGTGACGTTGAGCGGTCCCACCTGCTCCTGGTTGAACGCGAGCGCCAGGACGAGCCCGACGACGATGAGGCCGATCGGCCCTCCGTAACCCATGACGGTCTCCCTTTCTGTGGGGATGCGGCCCGGCGGTGGCCGGGCCGCGCAGAGTCTGGCCGCCTCCCGGTCCGGTGTCACCCTCCCCTGGGGTGCCCGACGTGCGACGATCCCGGGATGGGTGAGAAGCGGATCGGCGTGTGCAACCTCTGCGAGGCCATCTGCGGGCTCGAGCTGACCGTGGAGGGCCGCGACGTCGTCGCCGTCCGCGGCCACGCCGCCGACCCGCTCTCCCGCGGCCACGTCTGCCCCAAGGGCGTCGCGATCGCCGACGTGTACGCCGACCCCGACCGGTTGCGGCGCCCGGTGCGCCGGGTCGGCGAGGGCGCCGGGGCACGGTGGGAGGAGATCGGGTGGGACGAGGCGTTCGACCTGGTCGCCGACAACCTCGCCCGGGTGGTGCGGGAGCACGGCGACGACGCCCTCGCGCTCTACCTCGGCAACCCCAACGCGCACAGCCTCGGCTCGATGACCCACGGCACCGCGATGGCGAAGTCCTTCCGGACCAGGAACCGCTACTCCGCGACCTCGGTCGACCAGCTCCCCCACCAGCTGGTGGCCCACCTCATGTTCGGCCACCAGCTGTTCCTGCCGGTCCCGGACATCGACCGCACGTCGTGGTTCCTCGTCGTCGGCGCGAACCCGATGGCCTCCAACGGGTCGCTGATGACCGTGCCCGACTTCCCCCAGCGGGTGCGTGACCTGCGCGCCCGCGGCGGCCGGATGGTCGTGCTCGACCCCCGCCGCACCGAGACCGCCAAGGTCGCCGACGAGCACCACTTCGTCCGCCCCGGCTCCGACGCGTGGGTGCTGCTCGCGATGCTGCACGTCCTCACCACCGAGGTCTCCCCCGACGACCTGCCCACCGTGCCGTCGTACGTCGACGGGCTGGGCACGGTGGTCGACCTCGTCGCCGACGTCACGCCCGAGCTGGCCGAGTCGATGAGCGGGCTCCCCGCCGGCGAGGTCCGCCGCCTCGCGCGCGAGCTGCTGGCCGCCGACGGCGGCGTCGTCTACAGCAGGATCGGCGTCTCCGCCGGCCCGTGGGGCACGGTGTGCCAGTGGGCCGTGAACTGCCTCAACATCCTCACCGGCAACCTCGACCGGGTCGGCGGGGCCATGTTCACCACGCCCGCGATCGACGCGGTCGGCACCGGGTTGATCGGGCGCGGGCACCACGACGTGTGGCGCTCACGGGTCCGCGGCCTCCCCGAGACCGCGGGCGAGCTGCCGGTCGCGGCGCTGCGCGAGGAGATCGAGACGCCGGGCGAGGGCCAGGTCCGCGCGCTGCTGACGGTGGCCGGCAACCCCGTGCTCTCCACCCCTGACGGAGCGCGGCTCGACCGCGCGCTGGACGGGCTCGACTTCATGGCCGCCGTCGACATCTACGTCAACGAGACCACCCGTCACGCCGACGTCATCCTGCCCCCGACCACGGCGCTCGAGCGCGACCACTACGACCTGGTCTTCCACCTGCTGGCGGTGCGCAACACCGCGCGCTTCACCCCGGCGGTCTTCGAGAAGGAGGCCGACCAGCGGCACGACTGGCAGATCTTCCGCGAGATCACCCTGCGCACCGCCGCCCGGCTCGGCCGCAGGGCACCGCTGAGGAAACGGCTGGTGCAGCGGGCCCGCCTCACCGCCAGCCCGACGCTGCTGGTCGCCGGCCTCCTGCGCCGCGGCACCAGCGGCGTGACGCTGAAGAAGCTCCGCGCGCGGCCCGCCGGCATCGACCTGGGACCACTGCGGGGCGGCCAGCTGCCCGGGCGGCTGCCCTCCCGCGACCGGCGGATCGACCTCGCGCCGCCCCTCGTCGTCGAGGACGTCGTCCGGCTGGCGGCGGCGGCTGCGCCCGACGAGGGGCTGCTCCTCATCGGCCGCCGCCACCAGCGCGACTGCAACTCCTGGATGCACAACTCCGAGCGGTTGACCCGTGGCCGTGCCCGCCACCAGCTGCTGATGAACCCCGCCGACCTCGCCGTCCGCGAGCTTGCGGACGGGGCCCGGGTGCGGGTGACCTCCCGCACCGGCACGGTGGAGGTCGAGGTGGCCGCCTCCGACGACCTGATGCCCGGGGTGGTCTCGCTCCCCCACGGCTACGGCCACGCCCGCGAGGGCGTCCTGATGACCCGCAGCCGTGAGGTGCCGGGCGTCTCGGCCAACGACCTGACCGATCCCGAGCTGCTCGACGTGTCGGGCAACGCGGCCCTCAACGGCGTACCGGTGGAGGTCACGGCTGCCGGCTGACCGCCAGCTCCGGGACCGGCTCCACCACCTGCTCCCCGGGCACCTCCCGGCGCCCCCAGACCCGGTCGCCGAGCAGCACCAGCACCGCCGGCAGCATCACCAGCCGGATCAGGGTCGCGTCGAGCAGGATCGCGACGGCGAGGCCGACGCCCATCATCTTCATCTCGAGCATCGACAGCGTGGCGAAGATGGCGAACACCGACACCATCACCGCGGCGGCGCTCTTCACGACGCCCGCCGTGTCGGTGACGCCCTGCTCGACCGCGAGCCGGGCGGGCAGCCCGCGTCGCACGTGCTCGCGGACCCGGCTGAGGACGAAGACGTGGTAGTCCATCGACAGGCCGACCAGGATGACGAGGACGATCATCGGGATCCAGTCGATGAGGAAGCCCGGCGAGGTGAAGTCGAGCGCTCCCTCGAACCAGCCGTGCTGGAACACGAGCGTCATCATCCCGAAGGCGACCGCCACCGAGGCGAGGTTGAGCACCGAGGACACGAGCGCCAGCCGGACGCTGCGGAACGCGATGCCCATCATGACCATCGTCAGCAGCGCCACGAAGCCGATCACGATCGGGAGGTACGTCGCCAGGTGGTGCGCCGAGTCGTACGACTCTGCCGCTCCCCCGCCGACCGCGTGCTCGACGTCGAGGCCGTCGAGCGCCGTGGGCACGAGCTCGTCGCGCAGCAGCTCGACCGCCTCGTCCACGCGCGGGTCGCTCTCCTCGTGGGGGATGGCGAGGTCCAGGACGGTCGTCCGGCCGCCGTCGGAGACCTCGATGCCGGCGTCACCCGCCGCCACGAAGTCGCCGGTCCGGGCCGCCGCCTCGTCGAGCCCGACCAGCGCCGAGCGGACCCGAGCCGCGTCGGCGGCGTCGGCCTGCACCACGACCTCGGCCGACGCACCCTCGAGCGGGAAGGCCTTCGCCATGTCGCGAGCGGTGACGACCTGCGGAATGGAGTCGGGCAGCGTCTCGAGGTTGGCGCTGTGCACCTTCATGCCCAGCATCGGCACGGCGAGCGCCACCACGACCGCGCCGCCCAGGGCGAGCGCCACGACCGGGCGTCGCAGCACCGGCGCGAGCAGCCGACGGCTGATCCCGCCCCGCCCGATCCGGCGGTTGAGCCGCCAGAGGCCGGGGACGCGCGGGCGGTCGACCCAGCGGCCGAGCGTGACCAGGAGGGCGGGCAGCACGGTGATCGAGCCGAGCACGGCGATCGCGACCACGAGGATCGCGCCGGTGGCCAGCGAGTTGAAGGTGACGCCGCCGACGACGTAGAGGCCCGACATGGCGACGACGACGGCGAGGCCGGACACCAGGATCGAGTGGCCGGAGGTCTCGGCGGCCACCTCGACGGCGTCGAGGGTCGAGCGACCACGGGCGCGCTCCTCGCGCTCGCGCTTGAGGTAGAAGAGCGAGTAGTCGACACCGACCGCCATGCCGATGAGCACGATCATGCTGGTGACGGTGGCCTCGGCCGGCACCAGCCACGAGACGGGTGCGGTGATGCCGATCGTCACGACGACACTGCTCGCCGCCAGCAGGACGGGGATGCCCGCCGCGATGAGGGCCCCGAACGCGAAGAGCATCAGCACGAGCGTCACGGGCAGGCTGATGCCCTCGGCCGAGGCCAGGTCGGCCTCGACCTGCTCGTTGATGCCCTCGTCGATGGTGAGGTCACCGGCCTGGCGGATGCGCAGGTCGGCGTACTCCTCCTGCACCGCGTCGGTCACCGCCGTCATCTCCCCGGTCTCCTCGTGGTCGGCGGCGAGCCGCACGGCGACCAGCAGGGCGGACCGGTCCTGGCTCCACACGGGCGCCATCGCCTCCTCGACGCCGGGGACCTTCGCCATCTCCCGCCCGAGCTGCGCAGCGGCCTCTTCAGCCCGCGCGGGGTCCAGGCCGGAGGCGCCGGCGGTGACGAGGACGTTCTCGGTGAGCGGGTCGGACATGCCGGCGTCGTCGATCCACTGGGCGGCGCGCCCGGACTCGTGCTCGCGGTAGTCGACGTCGTCGGCGGTGTTGGTGGGGACGGCCGCGGCGAGCACCACGGCCACGGCGACCAGGGCGAGCCAGCCGAGGATCGCGCGCCACGGGTGGGTGGCGCTCCAGCGGGCGGCCCGGATCGGGGCTCCGGCGAGAGGGTTGCGGACGGACATGACGGACTCCTGGGTCGAGGTGGAGGGACGTCCTCAGCCTCGGCCGGCGCGAGGGCCGCGTCGCTGGCGCCAGGTCCCCTGCCGGGGTGGACCTAGGTCCACTGCGCCCAGCGCCCGGCTCGGGGAGGATGGGGGCATGCGCACGCCAGCCGGTCCGTGGACCGTCACCGGGTTCGCCGCCTGCCAGCTGCTGCTCCTCGTGCCCACGGTCGTGGCCTTTGTGCTGGTGGGTGTCGGAGGACTGCTCGCCCTCGTCACGGTCGGCGTCCCGATCCTGGTGCTGGGCCTGCCGGCGCTGCGCTGGATCGCCGAGCGGCACCGCTCGATGGCGGCGCGCACCCTCGGCCACGAGGTGCCCGCCGGCTACCTGCCGACCAGCGGCCTCGGCACGCTGGCCCGGGTGCGCACGTGGGCGGTGGACCCGATGACCTGGCGCGACCTGCTGTGGGTGCTGGTCTCCCTGACGGCGGGCTTCGCCCTGGCCCTCCTCACCGTGCTGCTGCTGCTCCTCGTCGTCACCGGTGCCATCTGGTGGTACGGCGCGCCGCACGTCATGCGCCTGCGCGCCACCCTCGACCGGACCTTTCTCACGCGCGGCCACACCGAGCAGCTCGAGCAGCGCGTCGTCGACCTGACGGTGTCGCGGGCCGACACCGTCGACCACAACGCCGCCGAGCTGCGACGGATCGAGCGCGACCTCCACGACGGGGCGCAGGCGCGGCTCGTCGCGGTCGGGATGACGCTCGGCCTGGCCGACGACCTGTTCGAGCGCGACCCCGAGGCCGCGCTCCGGCTCGTCGCCGAGGCGCGTGACACGACCGGGGCGGCCCTCGCCGACCTGCGCGCCGTCGTCCGCGGCATCCACCCGCCGGTGCTCGCCGACCGCGGGCTCGCCGGCGCCGTCGAGGCGCTCGCGCTCGACATGGCGCTGCCGGTGACGGTGCTGTCCGACCTGGAGGGCCGACCACCCGAGCCGGTGGAGTCGGCGGTCTACTTCGCGGTCGCGGAGTGCCTCGCCAACGTGGGCAAGCACGCGGGGGCGAGCCGCGCGTGGGTGGACCTGCGCCACGGCTCCGGCGTGCTGCGCGCCTCCATCGGCGACGACGGCCGCGGCGGGGCCGATGCGCGACACGGCACCGGCATGCTCGGCGTCATGCGACGCCTGTCGGCGTTTGACGGCACGATGGTGGTCTCGAGCCCCGACCGGGGGCCCACGCTGATCACGTTGGAGATTCCGTGCGCCTTGTCATCGCCGAGGACAACGCTCTCCTCCGCGACGGACTGATCCGGCTGCTGGAGGCCAACGGCTGCACCGTCGTGGCGGCCGTCGACAACGCCCCACAGCTCGACGCGGCCCTCCGTGACGTCGAGGCCGACGGTGCCGTGCTCGACGTGCGGATGCCGCCGACCTGGTCCGACGAGGGACTGCGGGCCGCCATCGCCGTGCGCACCCGGCGACCCGGCTACCCCGTGATGGTGCTCTCGCAGTACGTCGAGCAGCTCTACGCCCGCGAGCTGCTCGCCAGCGGCGAGGGCGGGGTCGGCTACCTCCTCAAGGACCGCGTCGCCAACGTCGGCGAGTTCGTCGACGGCGTACGCCGGGTGGTGTCCGGCGGGACCGTCATCGACCCCGAGGTCATCGCCGCGATCATGGCCCACCGGCGCGACGAGCCGCTCGACCGGCTCACGGCCCGCGAGCGCGACGTGCTGTCGCTGATGGCGGAGGGGCGCTCCAACGCCGCCATCGCCGGCGCGCTCTTCGTCTCCGAGAAGGCCGTCGCCAAGCACACCAACAGCATCTTCACCAAGCTCGACCTGCCCCTCGCGCCCGACGACAACCGGCGGGTGCTGGCCGTGCTCGCCTGGCTGCGCTGAGGGCCGGCGGTCATGGGGAGAGGTCACCCCCGCGACCACTCCCCATGACGTGCGCAACCGGGGTCATGGCCTTCGGTCGTTCCGTGGGGTCTCACGACCCTCGCCGGCCTTCTCGCGCCGCTCGGCCCGGTCCGGTTGCGGCTCGTCCGCCGGTCCGGGGCTCACGAGCGGGTGGGTGACCTCCGGCGTCGTGGCCCGGTCAGGGACCGGGAACGCAGTCTCGCCGAGGTCGGCACGGCGCGCCGACGTACGAGCGGGACGCTCGCGCTCGGCGAGGGGGAAGACGTTCCAGCGCGCGACGTCGCCGAGGATCCACGGAACGGTCCGGGCTTGCTGGTCCCAGCACCGCACGTCGAGCGGTCGTCCTTCCTGGTCGAAGAGCTGCACGCCGGTCAGCGGCTGACCCGACGCGTCGTAGGCCGCGATGTTGCAGACCTCGCGGCCGCCGTTGAGGACGCCGGACTCCGTCATGAAGAGCTCGGCCTCCCCGTAGCCTTGGTTGTAGCGGCTCCAGGACTGCTGGTCGAGCTCGCCGTTGATGACGGGCAGGCTCACGATCGCGCACAGGTTGAGCGCCAGGAGCACCACACGAGCCAGCAGACTCCGCGAGCCGGGGGTGCGCGCGCCCGGCCACAGCACACCGAGCCCCACGAGCGCGCTTCCCACCACGCAGACCGCGAGCATGAGGAGGCCGATCGCCGGGTGCACGCCCGGCAACCAGGTCAGCCCGTAGTCGTACCACCCCGGCCACAGCAACGCGACCACGACCGAGGCGGCCCAGGCGCGCAGCACCCACCAGGCAGGACGCAGGGTGACGAGCACCCGCCACGCCGACACCACACGCGGCCGCGAGACCTGGAGGTCGAACCACGCCCGGGCGGCGTCGAGCTGCTCGAGCAGCATCACTCCCGCCGGCGGGCTCGGGCGCCGGCCAGGGACCGGGTCGAACCCGGCGGCGGTGCGCAGCTCGCGGGCATAGGCCACCGCGTCGCCGAGGACGTCCGCCCCCTGCTCCGCGACCTGGTCCGCCAGGTCGGCCTCGAGTCCCTCCGTCAGCTCGAGCCGGTCCTCCTCGGGAAGGTCGGAGAGGAGGTCGCGGACTCTGTCGACGAAGCCGGCGACGTCAGGTCGGACGGGAAGATCGGTGGTGCTCATGCGCTGACTCCCGGAGTGGTCGAGTGAGGTGCGGTGGAGGCGAGGAGCCCGTCCAGGGTGGACGCGAAGGCGTACCAGTCCGTGCGCTGCTCATGGAGCTGCCCACGACCGACCGGCGTGATGCCGTAGTACTTGCGGTGCGGTCCGCTTTCGGAGGGCACGACGTACGACGTCAGTGCGCCCGCGGCGTAGAGGCGGCGCAGCGTCCCGTAGACCGAGGCGTCGCCCACCTCCCGCAGGCCACCGTCGCGCAGCCGCCGCACGATGTCGTAGCCGTAGCCGTCCTCCCCCTCGACCACCGCCAGCACGGCGAGGTCGAGCACGCCCTTGAGGAGCTGGGTCTGATCCATGCAGCGCACACTACTCCGTATCGCGCAGTACCGCGCAGCACGCTGTCAGCGTGTCGCCCGTGGCCCGGACGTGCGAGACGGGGCCGACCCCCATGGGCCGGCCCCGTCGCGCTCACGCTGGTGGGTCAGACGGTGACCCCGTCGAGGACGGCGAGGACCTCGTCGGCCGTCGTGGCCGCCCGGAGACGAGCCACCTGCGACTCGTCCGCGAACACCATGGCCAACGAGCGGAGCAGGGCCAGGTGGTCGTCGCCGGCGCCGGCGATGCCCACGACGAAGTCGGCCTGCTTGCCGTTCCAGTCGATGCCCTGGTCGTAGCGGACGAACGACAGCGCGGAGCGGCGGATCGCCCCCTTGGCCTCGTTGGTGCCGTGCGGGATCGCCAGGCCGTTGCCCATGTGGGTCGAGACCGACTTCTCGCGCTCGTGCATCGCCTCGACGTACGACGCGTCGACCGCGCCCGCCGCGACGAGGAGCTGGCCCGCCTCGGCGATGGCGTCGTCCCGCGTGCGGGCGGAGCCGCCGAGGACGATCGAGTCGCGCGAGAGCACGTCGGCCGCCGCGGCGGCCGGGGCCTCGTCGGCGACGGCGGTCCCGGAGGAGGTGCCGAGCATCTCCACGATCTCGTCGTAGCGCGGGCTGCCCATGAAGTTGTCGACCGAGACGTGCATGGCGGACGGCGTCCTCTGGCGGGCCCGGTCCGTGAGGTCCTGGTGGGTGACCACGAGGTCGTAGCTGTCGTCGAGGCTGGAGATCGCCTTGTTGACGACCGTGACGTCACCGTGGCCCGCCTGCTGGATCTTCCGGCGGAGCACCGAGGCGCCCATGGCGGAGGAGCCCATGCCGGCGTCGCAGGCGAACACGATGGACCGCACCGGGCCCGCGGCGGCGGCGGAGCCGCCGAGCATGCCGCTGACCGAGGACTTCTTGCCCTTGTTGGCCTCCATCTGCGCGGTGGCGGCCGCGAGGTCGCCCTCGTCGGTGGAGCGGTCGAGCTTGAGCAGGAAGGAAGCGATCGCGAAGGACACCGCGGTGGCGGCGACCACCGACAGGGTCACCCCGACGAAGCTGCCGGCCGGGGTCGAGAGCCACACCGCGATGATCGAGCCGGGCGAGGCGGGCGAGCGCAGGCCGGAGCTGAAGGCCACGTTGGTCGCCACACCGGCCATGCCGCCGCCGATGACGGCGAGGACCAGCTTGGGCTTCATCAGCACGTAGGGGAAGTAGATCTCGTGGATGCCGCCGATGAACTGGATGATGATCGCGCCCGGCGCCGACGCCTTGGCGGCACCACGGCCGAAGAACGTGAAGGCCAGCAGCAGCCCCAGGCCGGGGCCGGGGTTGGCCTCGAGCAGGAACAGGATCGACTTGCCCTCCTCGAGCGCCTCGGTCGTGCCGAGCGGCGTCAGGATGCCCTGGTTGATCGCGTTGTTGAGGAACAGGATCTTGGCCGGCTCGATGAAGATCGAGGTGAGCGGCAGCAGGCCGTTGTCGACGAGCGTGTCGACGACGTTGGACGCCAGCTTGCTGAACTGCTCGACGAACGGCCCCGCCACGACGAAGCCGAGGATCGCCAAGATGGCGCCCCAGATGCCGGCGGAGAAGTTGTTGACGAGCATCTCGAAGCCGGGTCGGATCTTGTGGGACCACAGCGCGTCGAGCTTCTTCATCGACCAGCCGCCGAGCGGGCCCATCACCATGGCGCCGAGGAACATCGGGACGCTGGCACCGGCGATCGCGCCCATGGTGGCGATCGCGCCGACCACGCCGCCGCGGGTGCTGTCGTCGTACATCATCCGACCGCCGGTGTAGCCGATGAGCAGCGGCAGCAGGTAGGTGATCATCGGGCCGACGATGCCGACGCTGTCCGTGCCCTCCCAGCCGCCGAGCTGGCCCACGAACCCGTAGGTGTAGCCCTCCTCCAGCGTGTAGCCGAAGGCGTTGTCGCCGATGAGGGCGATCCAGCCGGTGGGGATGAAGAGCGCGGTGATGAGCCCCCACGCGATGAACGCGCCGATGTTCGGCAGGACCATGTTGGAGAGGAACGTGCCGAACTTCTGCACGCGCACCCGCGCGCCGGAGCTCGACGCGGGAGTGGAAGTTGTGGTCGCCATGCTTGATGTCCTCCAGTCGAACGTGGGGTGAGCCCCATCACATGATGTCCGCGATTAAACCTCACGAACGGGCCTGTTGCCAAGCATTCGGGCACGTTTTCGTGCCCGACTGTGTGGCTTTCCGCCTCAGTCGTTCAGCTGGCTGTCGAACAACGCCCTCTCCACCTCGTCGTTCCACGTGCCGCCGGGCCCCAGCTGGGCGGCGACGTCCGGAAGCTTCTCCTCCAGCTCGTCGAGTCCCATGAGGGGGAGGTCGTGGATCTGGGGGAAGATCAGCACCTTGCCGGAGTAGGTCCCGTCGACCAGGGCCCGGAGGCCGTCCTTGGCCGCCAGCATGCCGCCGACGGCGCCCACGATGGATCCCGGGGAGAGCTGGCCCTGGTTGGCCAGGTCCACGACCTGCTGCTGGTCGTGGATGGTCAGGCCCGACGTCCCGGTGTACTGCGCGTTGCCGAGGTAGACCGCGCTCAGGTCCAGCGGCGCCAGCGTGCCGTTGGGGACACCGGCGAAGAAGACCAGCATCCCGTCGGGCCGCATCAGCGTGTCGGCCTCGGCCATCACGGCGGAGATGGGGACGCTGACCACGACGTCGTCGGCCCCCTGACCGTCGGTGAGACCCATGACGAAGTCGACGAGGGACTGGTCCGCGGTCTGGGAGTTGAAGGTGATCAGCTCGCAGTCGTTGCTCTCCGCCAGGTGGGCCAGTCGGTCCTCGAGGCTCCTGAGGCGTTCGTCGCTCACCTCGGTGGCGATGATCCGCTTCGGGCCGTCGGTCTGCTGGATGGCCCTCTGGACGTGCATCAGGCCCATCGGGCCGCCGGCGCCGACGAACACCGTCGTACCTCCCGGGCGCAGGTCGCAGCGGTTGCGCGCCTCGCCGTAGGAGGCGGCGATGTCCGGACCCCGACCGCCGAGGTAGGCGGTGTAGTCGTAGTGCAGGCGGCCCACGTCGAGGTCCACGAGGCCGTCCAGGGCGGTCTCGCCCACCAGGTTGAGGGTGCCCCGCCGCGCGATGTGCGTGGCGACGGCACCTGCCGTCGCGGCGGAACGAGGGTCGAGCACGACGATGTCGTCGAAGCCGGCGCCGTCGGTCAGCTCGTCCACCAGGGCCTGGTAGTCGTCCACGCCGATGCCGTCGCGCACGACCACGTCGGCCGAGGTGCTCTCCAGCAGCTCGCGCACGGAGGCGGGCACGTCGGACGTCACGATGGTGGCCGGGGCGTCGAGCCCGGAGGAGAACTCGTAGTCCCGCTCGTCCCCGGGCCGGCCGACGATCCACATCGTCCCGCCGGTCTTGGGCTCCAGGCGGCGACGCTGCGTGTAGGCCGCCATCACGCACCCCCAGGGCTCCAGCGTGGACCCCTCGGCGTAGCCCATGGTGTCGGGGAGGGGCAGCAGGCAGGCGCCGTCATCGGTCTCGAGCATCTCCGCGCCCATGAGGTGGTACTGCGTCAGGCCGCCGGGGACGGTGTAGCCGTAGGCCGTGCTCCTGCCGTCCTGGTAGATGTCGGGCTGCACCGCCAGCCTCTGGCCCGGGTGGTAGCGGTCCTTGAGGTTGTCCCCCACCTCGATGACGGTGAGGCTCACCTCGTGCCCGAGCCGGGTGGGGTCGTGGGCCAGGTCGCGGTCGTAGAGCTTCGGGTGGCTGCCGCCCTGACGCATGATCTTCACGTCGGAGAAGCAGAGTCCCACGCTGTCGATGCGCACCAGCATGTGGTCGGCGTCGGGCGTGGGGACGGGGACCAGCTCGGGGGCACCGTCCTTGCCCATGTTCTCCTCGCCCGCGCCGTGCAGGTACCAGGTCCAGGAGCCGTCCGGCAGCTCGGCATCCGCCGCGCGGTACCGGTCGTACGTCGATGTCATGCGTCCTCCGTCGTGAGATGGGTGGGGGTTGTCAGTGGCCGAGCAGCTCGCGGACGGCTGCTCGCGCGGCCATCGGGTCGGGCGCCCCGAGCGCAGCCTCGGCTGCCGCCTCGCACGTCTCCAGGCTCACCATGCCGAGCTGGGCACCGACAGGACGTACGGCGCGTGCGGCCATGGAGAGCGACGAGATGCCCATGCCGATGAGCGCCGTGGCGAGCAGCGGGTCGGCGGCGGCCTCCCCGCAGACGCCGACCGGCTTGCCGGCCTCGGTGCCGGCGTGGGCGGTGATCGCGATCAGCTGGAGGACGGCGGGCTGCCACGGGTCGGTGAGGTGGGCCAGGTCCGTGGCCATCCGGTCGGCGGCCATGGCGTACTGGGTGAGGTCGTTGGTGCCGATCGAGAGGAAGTCGACGACCTCGAGCATCCGGTGGGCGAGCAGGGCGGCGCTCGGGATCTCCACCATCACGCCGGCCTTGAGGCCGCGGGCGTGGACCTTCGCGGAGAAGTCGGCCGCCTCGGCCACCGTCGCGACCATCGGCGCCATCACCCAGGTCTCGGTGCCGGTCCGCTCGGCCGCTGCCGCGATGCCGTCGAGCTGGCGGTCCATCAGGCCGGGGTTGTCGAAGCTCAGCCGGAGCCCGCGCACCCCGAGCGCCGGGTTCTCCTCGCCCGTGTGGGTCGCGAAGGCGACCGGCTTGTCCGAGCCCGCGTCGAGGGTGCGGACGACGACGTAGCGGCCGTCGGCGTAGGGCGCGAGAACCTTGCTGTAGATGTCGGCCTGCTCCTCCACGCTCGGCTCGTCCTTGCGGTCGAGGAAGCACAGCTCGGTGCGGAACAACCCCACGCCCTGCACCGGCTCGCGGCCGGCCGACTCCGCGGAGGCGCCGTCGGCGACGTTGGCGAGCAGCTTGAGCGGCAGTCCGTCGGCGGTGGCCGCCGGACCGCTCCAGGACGCGAGCTGCTCACGGAGCCGCAGGCTCTCCGCGACCCGCGCGCGGGCGTCGTCGGGGTCGGCGCCCGTCTCGATCGTGCCGGTCTCGCCGTCGACCACCACGAAGGTGCCCGCGGGCAGCTCGGTGACCCCCGCGGCGCCGACGACGCACGGGATGCCGAGCTGGCGGGCGATGATCGCCGTGTGGCTGGTCGCGCCGCCGCGCTCGGTCACCAGCGCGGTCACGAGCGCGGGGTCGAGGCCGGAGGTATCGCTCGGGGCGAGGTCCTCGGCCACCAGGATCGACGGCTCCGTCGGGGTGGGCACGCCGGGGGCCGGCTCGCCGACGAGGTGGGCGACGACCCGGCGCTCGATGTCGCGCAGGTCGGTGACGCGCTCGGCCATGAGCCCGCCCATGCTGGTGAAGATCGTGACGAACTGCTCGACGGCGCCCTGCACGGCTGCCACCGGCCCCTGGCCGGCCGTGAGGTTCTTGGCGACGCCCGAGCGCAGTCCCTTGTCGCGCGCCAGGCCTGCGCTCGCGGTCAGCACCTCGGCCGCCGCGCCCTCGGCGCGGGCCGCCTTGTCGGTGAACGTCTGCGCCACGGCGCCCACCGCGTCGTCGTACGCAGCGAGTGCGGCGTCCGGATCGGCGAAGTCACCCTCGCCGTAGCGCGCGATCGCCTCGGGCGAGACCTCGCCGCGGACGTGCAGGACGGGGCCCGCGGCGACACCCGGTACGACCGGGGTCCCGCTCAACGAGGGGTGCTCGGCTGTGGTCATGGACACACCGTAGAACACCGCGTTGTTGACAAGCAACATATTCGGGACTAAAACAACACATACACAGATCCTCGGGAAGGGGACCGATGTACGCCGAAGAGCGCCAGCAGGCCATGGCCCACCTGATCAGTCGCCGCGGCCGGTTGTCCGTGGTGCAGCTGGCCGAGGAGTTCGAGGTCACCACCGAGACCGTGCGCCGCGACCTGTCCACCCTGGACCGGATGGGTCTGGTCCGCCGGGTGCACGGAGGCGCCGTCCCCGCCGGCTCGCTCACCGTCATCGAATCAGGGATCGGCGAGCGCGACCAGTCCAACACGCAGGCCAAGGAGGCGATCGCCAACGCGGCGGTCGCCCTGCTGCCGCCGCCCGACTCGGTGGTCGTGATCGACGCCGGGACCACGACCTCCCGCTTCGCGGCCGCCCTCCCCCGCGACCACCGCCTGACCGTGGTCACCCACGCCGTCCCGGTCGCCACCCGCCTGGCCGGCCTGCCGCAGATCGAGCTGCACCTCCTGCCCGGCAAGGTGCGCCCGGCCACCCACGCCGCCGTGGGCGCCGACACCGTCACCGCCCTGTCCGACCTGCGCGCCGACGTCGCCTTCGTGGCGACCAACGGCATCACCGTGGGCCACGGGCTCACCACGCCCGACAGCGACGAGGCGGCGAGCAAGCGGGCCATCATCGCCTGCGCGCGGCGTACGGTGGTGCTCGCAGACTCGACCAAGTTCGGCATCGAGACGGCCGTGCGCTTCGCGACCCTCGACTGCCTGGACGTGCTCGTCACCGACAGCGACATCGAGGCCGCGGACCGCCGCGCGCTGGAATCCGCCGGAATCGAGGTAGTGATCGCATGATCCTCACCCTGACGCCCAACCCCAGCTTCGACCGGACGGTCGCCCTCGACGGCCACCTCGACCGCGGCCAGGTGCACCGCGTGGTCTCGGTGACGTCGCAGGCCGGCGGCAAGGGGGTCAACATCTCGCGGGCCGCGGTCAGCGCCGACATCCCCAGCATCGCCGTCGTGCCCGCCCTCAAGGACGACCCGTTCGTCCTCGAGCTGCTCGGCGTGGGCATCGACTGCCGCCCGGTGCGACCGGCCGGCAACGTGCGCGTCAACCTGACGATCACCGAGCCCGACGGCACCACCACCAAGCTCAACTCCCCCGGCGCCGAGGTGGCCACCGAGGACCTCGAGCGGATGGCCGAGGCGGTCCTGGCCCGCGCGTCGGTCGCCGCCTGGACCGTGCTGGCGGGCTCGCTGCCCGCAGGCGCCCCGCCCGGCTTCTACGCCGACCTCGTACGCCGCCTGCGCGCCGTGGGTGGCCACGTGGCCGTCGACACCAGCGACGGCCCGCTGCAGGCGCTGGTGGAGGCGCTCCCGGCAGCCGCCCCGGACCTGATGAAGCCCAACGGCGAGGAGCTCGCCTCCTTCACCGGCGGCGACGCCGAGAAGCTCGAGGCCGATCCCGCTGCCACGGCGGTGGCCGCCCGCCAGCTCATCGAGCGGGGCGTGGGCGCCGTCCTCGCCACCCTCGGGGGCAACGGCGCCGTCCTCGTGACGGCGGAGGGCGCCTGGCACGCGACTCCCCCGCCCACCACCGTCGTCAGCACCGTGGGTGCCGGCGACTCCAGCCTGTTCGGCTACCTGCTCGGCGACATGCGGGGGCTGCCGGCCCCCGAGCGCCTCGCACTCGCCGTCGCCTACGGCAGCGCCGCCGCAGGTCTGCCCGGAACGACCATCCCCCAGCCCTCGCAGCTCCGCACCGAGCTCGTCGGCGTCACCGCCCTCGGAGGCACAGCATGACCGACCTCATCACCACAGACCTCGTCCGGCTCGGTGCCGGCTGGGGCGCGGACAAGCACGAGGTGATCCGCGCCCTCGCGGCCGTCGTCGACGACGCCGGCCGCGCCACCAGCAGGGACCAGCTGATCGAGGACGCGTTCGCCCGCGAGTCCACCTCGTCCACCGGGCTGCCCGGCGGCATCGCGATCCCCCACTGCCGCACGGCCGGGGTCGAGACGCCTACGCTCGCCTTCGCCCGGCTCGACCCCCCGGTCGACTTCGGCGCCAAGGACGGCCCCGCGGACCTGGCGTTCCTCATCGCGGCACCGGCCGGCGGCGACGCCGACCACCTGACGATCCTCACCAAGCTCGCGCGTGCCCTCGTCAAGCCGGCCTTCACCGACTCGCTGCGCTCGGCCGGATCGGCCGAGGAGGTCGTCGACCTGATCACGCACGAGATCGGCGAGACGGCCCCCGTGGCGAAGAAGACCCCCGCCCCGGCGTCCGGCACCCCGTCCGGTGCGGCCGAGCCCGGAGGCGGCGAGACCCGGGCCCCGGGCCAGGCCGTCGCCGACGCGACCGGCTCGACGCCCCCCGCCACCTCCGACGGCGCGCCCGCGACCTCGGCCGGTACGTCGGCCGGCACCTCGGCGGCCGCCGCGACGGCACCCGCCTCCGACGGCATGCCGACCCTGGTCGCGGTCACCGCGTGCCCGACCGGCATCGCCCACACCTACATGGCGGCCGAGGCCCTCGAGGCCGCTGCCGAGCGGGCGGGGGTCCAGCTCGAGGTCGAGACCCAGGGGTCGGCCGGCGCCACCCCGCTGGCACCCGCCACCATCGCCGCCGCCGGCGCCGTCATCTTCGCCGTCGACGTGGGCGTGCGTGACCGGTCCCGGTTCGCCGGCAAGCCGATGGTGACCTCCAGCGTGAAGCGTCCGATCGACGACGCCGACGCGATGATCGCCGAGGCCCTGCGCTACGCCGCCGACCCGTCGGCGTCGCCCCGGGTCGAGGGCGCGGCCGGCGGCGGGTCCTCGGAGGGCACCGGCGCGACCGGGCAGGAGAGCTGGGGCGGTCGTACGCGACGCGTCCTGATGACCGGCGTCTCCTACATGATCCCCTTCGTCGCCGCGGGCGGCCTGATGATCGCCCTCGGCTTCCTCTTCGGCGGCTACGAGATCGTCGGCCCCGCGCAGGAGATCCTGCTCGAGAACTCCTTCACCAACCTGCCCGACCCGTCGGCGCTCGGCCTCGACCACGCCCTGTTCGACTCCGGGTTCTTCGCCTACATCGGTGCCCTGCTGCTGATCATCGGCCAGACCGCGTTCGCGTTCTTCATCCCTGCACTGGCCGGCTACATCGCGTACGCCATCGCGGACCGCCCCGGCATCGCCCCCGGCTTCGTCATGGGTGGCCTCGCCTCCAACGTGATCGGCGTGAGCGGCGACTCCGCCTACCCCGCGACGGGCTTCCTCGGCGCGATCGTCGGCGGCGTGCTCGCCGGCGTCATCGCCCACTGGATCGCGGGCCGCAAGGTCCCGGCCTGGGCCCGCGGCCTGATGCCGGTGCTCGTGATCCCGCTGGTCACCAGCGTGGTGGCCGGCTTCCTCATGCTGGTGGTCCTCGGCCGGCCGATCGCCTGGTTGATGGGCCAGCTCGAGGACGGCCTCAGCTCGCTGAGCGGCGGCAGCGCCGTCCTGCTCGGCGTCATCCTCGGCCTGATGATGGCCTTCGACATGGGCGGTCCGCTCAACAAGGTCGCCTACAGCTTCGCCGCCGCCGGCGTCGGCGGTGCCGCGCTCTCCGGCGACGCACCCGAGCTGCGGATCATGGCCGCGGTCATGCTGGCCGGCATGGTCCCGCCCATCGCCCTGGCGCTCGCCACGGTGATCCGCCCCAGCCTGTTCTCCATCCCCGAGCGCGAGAACGGCAAGGCCGGCTGGCTGCTCGGGGCGTCGTTCATCACCGAGGGCGCCATCCCGTTCGCCGCGGCCGACCCGCTGCGGGTCATCCCGTCGATCATGGCCGGCAGCGCCGTCACCGGCGGCCTCGCCATGGCGATGGACGTCAGCGTGCGGGCACCCCACGGTGGCATCTTCGTGCTGTTCGCCGTGGACGGGGTCCTCGGCTACCTGATCGCCCTCGCGGCGGGCGTCGCCGTCGGTGCCGCTCTCGTGATCGTCCTCAAGAGCCTGGGCCGCCCGAGCCCCGACGTCGCTACTGTCTGACCACGCCCGTCCCGCCGCACCCACACCCCACCCCACCCCAAGGAGAACCATGCCCAGCAAGTCCGTCGTCGTCGGCTCCGCCGTCGGCCTCCACGCCCGCCCCGCCGCGATCATCGCCGAGAAGGCCGGCGAGCTCGGCTCCGACGTGACCATCAACGGCGTCGACGCCAGCTCGTCGCTGATGATCATGACCCTCGGCGCCGGCAACGGCGACACCGTCGAGGTGGCCGGTGACGACCAGGCCGCGGTGGACGCCATCGCCGCGCTGGTCGAGCAGGACCTCGACGCCTGAGGCACTCCCGGTGGGCGGTGCCCGAGCCACGTCCTCGTCGTACGACGAGCAGCTCGGGCACCGCCCACCGGCATGTCCGGGGCCGATGCGCCGGGCGGGGGCGAGCCCTGCGTTAGTCGGTCCGTCGCAGCGCTCGGTAGGCGGCCCGCACGCTCACCGCGCGCTCGAGCTCGGCCACGATCGAGCTGAAGAACTGGGTGCGGTAGACCTCGTCGGTGACGGCGTAGACCGTGAAGTAGAGACCGCTGAAGGCCGCGAGGAACGTCGACACCTGCACCAGCTCCCAGTTGGCGCGGGCGGAGAACGGCAGGTTGGTCACCTCGTGGCCGATCCACCCGGCGATGACGCCCGGGTCCATGACCAGCAGCCCGAAG
Source organism: Nocardioides renjunii (assembly GCF_034661175.1). Lineage (NCBI taxonomy): Bacteria > Bacillati > Actinomycetota > Actinomycetes > Propionibacteriales > Nocardioidaceae > Nocardioides > Nocardioides renjunii. The sequence continues at coordinate 2,875,972 of NZ_CP141058.1, forward strand.
ACCACGAAGAACACGAAGACGCTGACGCTGAGCAGCACGACCTGCACGAGCTGGGTGATGAGCAGCATCAGCACGAGGTTCGCCTTCTGGAGCCCCGAGATGGCCACCTCGTCGACGACCTTCGCGCCCGCAGGCTGCCGGAACCCCTCGAGCGGCGTGCCCACCAGGTGGCGTGCCAGCTCATCGGGGTCGACGTGCTCGTCGAACCCCGCCAGCTCCTCGGGCAGCCGGACGAGCAGGAACCCGACGGTGATCGTGAGGAACAGCGCCACCGTCAGCCACATCACCCGGCCGTCGAGCGTGGCCGACACCTCCCAGACCTCGGCGTTGATGAAGAGGAAGGTCACGAAGAGCAGCAGCAGTGGCAGCGCTCGCGTCACGAGGGGGAAGAGCAGGCCGAGGCTCGAGAAGGTCTGGCTCGCGGCCCAGCGGGCCACCACCCACGCACGCAGGGTGAACAGCGCGTAGAGGGCGACGCTGAGCAGGCCGAGGTTGATCCCGGGGACCAGGCCGTCGTCCCACTCCAGGTGGTCGGTGAGGGCGAACCCGCACACCACCGCGGCCGCGAGCACGACGGCGAGCAGGCCGACCCGGACGAGCCGACCGCGCGCCAGCCCGCGCTGGACCTCGGCCCGGATGTCGTCGACGAAGTAGGGCAGCCCGTGGTCGACGAACCACTGCTCCACGGCCGCCAGGTCCGTGCGGTCGGTGCGGTCCCCCGTCACGCCAGCAGGTCCCGAGCCCGGCGCACGTCGTCGTGCATCGTCTCGATGAGTGCCTCCATGCCCTCGAACTTCACCATCCCGCGGAGCCGGTCGACGAACGCCACCTCGACCTCCACGCCGTAGAGCTCGAGGTCGTCGCGGTCGAGCACGTAGGACTCCACGCGGCGGTCCCGCTCCCCGTCGAACGTGGGGTTGGTGCCGACGGAGATCGCCGCCGGGTAGCGCTCGCGCGTGTCGAGGCGCGTCAGCCAGCCGGCGTACACGCCGTCGGCGGGCGCGGCGTCCACCGGCGGGATCGGCACGTTGGCGGTCGGGTAGCCCATCTGGCGCCCGCGCTTGTCCCCCTCCACCACGGTCCCGCGGACGGTGAACGGACGACCGAGGGCCTCTGCGGCCCCGGCGACGTCGCCGGTCGCCAGGCACTGGCGCACGTAGGTCGAGCTCCAGACCTGCGGCCCACCGTCGAGGGCCACGCCGACGGTCTCGAAGCCGCGCGAGGCGCCCGCCTCGACGAGCGTGGCCACCTCGCCGGCGGCCTTGGCGCCGAAGCGGAAGTTGGCGCCGACGACCACGGCGCCGGCGTGGAGGGTGTCGACGATGATCCGGTCGATGAACTCCTCCGGCGACCAGCCGGCGATCTCGCGGTCGAAGCCGACCACGAGGATCGCGTCGACGCCGGCGGACTCGAGCAGCCGGGCGCGCGTGTGGATCGAGGTCAGGGTGGGCGGCGCGTGGTCGGGCCGCAGCACCGCCATCGGGTGGGGGTCGAACGTCACCGCCACGACGGAGTCGATGCCGAGCCGGGAGGCGGCCGCGCGGGCCTCGCGCAGCACGTGGGCGTGCCCGAGGTGGACGCCGTCGAAGTTGCCGATGCTCACCACGGTGCGGCCGAGGTCGGCCGGCACGTCCTCGACGTCTCGCCAGATCTGCACGTCGGCAGCCTACTGGCGGCCCCGAGCCGGCCCCGCGCTCCCCCCGCCGTCCCCTCGCTGCCGCCCGCCGTTGCTCAGACGAAGACGGCGACGGGCCTGGCGCGTGCGCCGTGCGGCTCGTAGAGGGCGAGGAACTCGCCTCCCGGCGCGAAGACTGCGTGCGCCCCGTCCCCCGGCAGCGCCAGGTCGAGGGGGCGCCCGAACCGGACGTGCGCAGCCTGCTCCTCGTCGAGGTCGATCGAGGCGAACGTGCCGCGGGCGGCGTCGGCGATGGGAACCATGGCGAAGTCGTCGGCCAGCTCGTCGAGCGTGCGGGCGACCGAGAGGTCGAAGGAGCCGACGGCCGTGCGCCGCAGCGCCGTCAGGTGACCGCCGACGCCCAGCGCAGTCCCCAGGTCGCGCGCGATGGCGCGGATGTAGGTGCCGCTCGAGCAGCGGACCGAGATGCGCACCTCCGGCAGCGTCACGTCGGTCACGGCCAGCTCGTGGATCGTCACCGGCCGGGCCGCGAGCTCGACCTGCTCGCCGGCGCGGACCCGCGCGTAGGCGCGCTGCCCGTCGACCTTGATCGCGGAGACGGCGGTCGGGACCTGCTCGATGTCGCCGACGAACCGCGCCAGCTCCGCGCGTACGTCGTCCTCCCGCACGCCGCCGGTGCCACGCGTCTCGACGACCTCTCCCTCGGCATCGTCGGTGGTCGTCGACACCCCCAGCCGGATGGTCGCGTCGTAGGCCTTCTCGGTGAGCATCAGGTGCCCGAGCAGCCGCGTGGCCCGGTCGACGCCCAGCACGAGCACACCCGTCGCCATCGGGTCGAGGGTGCCGGCGTGGCCGACCTTGCGGGTGCCGGCGAGGCGGCGGACCCGGGCGACGACGTCGTGGGAGGTCATGCCCGGGGACTTGTCGACGACGACCAGACCGGGGTCGACCATCAGGGGCGGACGTCCCCGTCGAGGTCGTCCCCGCCGGGCTCGTCCTCGTCGGGCTCGTCCTCGTCGTCGAGGTCGTCCTCGGCCGCCCGCGGCTTCTTGTAGGGGTCGGGCTCGCCGGCGTAGGCCGTGCCGCGCTGCGCGGCGACCGCCTCGTCCTGCTCCTTGGCGCGGGCGAGCACCTCCTCGAGCTCCCGGGCGCTCTCGGGGAGCGCGTCGGGGATGAAGGTCAGCGACGGCACGATGCGCATGCCGAGCTGCCGGGCGACCTCGGAGCGGATGACGCCCTTGGCCGACTCGAGCGCAGCGGCGGTGCTGGTCCGCTCCTCCTCGCCGCCGAGGACGGTGTAGAAGATCGACGCCTGCTGGGAGTCGCCGGTGACCCGGACGTCGGTGATGGTGACGAAGCCGAGGCGCGGGTCCTTGATGCGACGCTCGAGCATCTCGGCGACGATCACCTGGATGCGGTCGGCGATCTTGCGGACGCGGGGGTTGGTCATGTGCTCACTCTCTCAAATGCCGACCGGGCACCTGCACAGCAGTGCAGGTGCCCGGTCAGTGTCCTACGTCAGCTGCGCGGGATCTCGCGCATCTCGAACGACTCCACGACATCGCCGATCTTGATGTCCTGGAAGTTGCGGAGCACCAGACCGCACTCGAAGCCCTCGCGGACCTCCGAGGCGTCGTCCTTCTCGCGGCGGAGGGAGAGGAGGTCGAGGTTGTCGGCCACCACCGCTCCGTCTCGCAGGACCCGGACCTTGGCGTTGCGCCGGATGAGGCCGGAGGTGACCATGCAGCCCGCGATGTTGCCGGCCTTGGACGAGCGGAAGATCTCGCGGATCTCCGCCTGGCCGAGGGTCGACTCCTCGTAGATGGGCTTGAGCATCCCCTTGAGGGCCGCCTCGATCTCCTCGATCGCCTGGTAGATGACCGAGTAGTAGCGGATCTCGACACCTTCCTTGTCGGCCATCTGGCTCGCCTTGCCCTGCGGGCGGACGTTGAAGCCGATGATGATGGCGTCGGAGGCGGCAGCCAGGTCGACGTTGGTCTCGGTGATGGCACCGACACCGCGGTCGATGACCCGCAGCGAGACCTCGTCGCCGACGTCGATCTGCGACAGGGCGTCCTCGAGCGCCTCGACCGAGCCGGACACGTCGCCCTTGAGGATGAGGTTGAGCTCCTGGCTCTCGCCCTTCTCCATGGAGGCCATGAAGTCCTCGAGGCTGCGACGCACGCGACGCTTGGCCTGCATGGCCGCACGCTCGCGCGCCTCACGCTTCTCGGCGATCTGGCGAGCCATCCGGTCGTCCTCGACCACGATGAAGTTCTGCCCGGCACCCGGCACCGCCGAGAGGCCCAGCACCATCGCGGGACGTGACGGGTCGGCCTCGAGGATCTCGTTGCCGTGCTCGTCGAGCATCGCGCGGACCCGGCCGTGGGCCGGACCGGCGACGATCGAGTCGCCCACGCGCAGCGTGCCGCGCTGGACCAGCACCGTCGCGACGGGGCCGCGGCCGCGGTCGAGGTGCGCCTCGACCACGAGGCCCTGTGCGTCCTGCGTGGGGTTGGCCCGCAGGTCGAGCGACGCGTCGGCCGTCAGGACGACCGCCTCGAGCAGCTTGTCGAGGTTGATGCCGGCCTTGGCCGAGACGTCGACGAACATCGCGTCGCCGCCGTACTCCTCGGGGATCAGGCCGTACTCGGTGAGCTGGCCGCGGACCTTGGTGGAATCGGCCTCCGGCTTGTCGATCTTGTTGACCGCGACCACGATCGGCACCTGGGCCGCCTTGGCGTGGTTGAGCGCCTCGACCGTCTGCGGCATGACGCCGTCGTCGGCCGCGACGACCAGGATCGCGATGTCGGTGGCCTGGGCACCACGGGCACGCATGGCGGTGAACGCCTCGTGACCGGGGGTGTCGATGAGGGTGATGCGGCGGTCCTCGCCGTCGACCTCGGTGTGCACCTGGTAGGCACCGATGTGCTGGGTGATGCCACCGGCCTCCTTGTCGACCACGTTGGCGTCACGCAGCGCGTCGAGGAGCTTGGTCTTTCCGTGGTCGACGTGACCCATGACGGTCACGACCGGCGGACGGATGACCAGGTCGGCCTCGTCGCCCTCGTCGGCACCGAACTCGAGGTCGAAGGTCTCGAGCAGCTCGCGGTCCTCGTCCTCGGGCGAGACGATCTGGACGACGTAGTTGAGCTCCTCGGCGAGCAGCTCGAACGTCTCGTCACCCACCGACTGCGTCGAGGTCACCATCTCGCCGAGCGAGAACAGCATCTGCACCAGGGCAGCGGCGTCGACGTTGATGCGCTCGGCGAAGTCGGTCAGCGAGGCGCCACGCGGGAGACGGACGGTCTCCCCGTTGCCCTTGCGGACCCGCACGCCGCCGATCGTCGGGGCCTCCATGGCCTCGAACTCCATGCGACGCGCCCGCTTGGACTTGCGTCCGCGGCGCGACGGGCCGCCGGCGCGCCCGAAGGCACCCTGGGTCTGGCCACGCTGGCCGGGACGACCGCCACCTGGGCGACCGCCACCGGACGGACCGAAGCCGCCGGGGCGACCCGGGGCACCGCCGCCGGGAGCACCGGCACCGGCGCCGGGACGACCCGGGGCACCACCGCGGGCGGGGGCACCCGGACGACCGGGACCGCCACCGGGACCACCGCGGGCCGGACGGCCGCCGGGGCCGTTGCCGAACGCGGCCGGGGACTTGGGCATCATCGCCGGGTTGGGGCGCGGCATGCCGGGGCGTGCCTCGCCGCCGCCGGCCGGCGGACGCGGCGGACGGGTGTCGTCGCCCGGGGTGCGCGGGGCCGGGCGCGAGCCCATCCCCTGGCTGGGGGCGAACGGGTTGTTGCCGGGACGCGGTGCGCCGGGCCGGCCCACCGGACGCGGTGCCGGGGACTTGGCGGCCGGAGCAGCCGGGGCTGCCGGGGCAGCCGGGGCGGCAGGCGCCGCGGACTCGGCCGCGGGTGCCTGCGGCTCGGCGGCAGGTGCCTTGGGTCCGGGCCTCGGGCCGGGCCTGGCGGCGGCCGGTGCGGCCTCCTCGACGACGGCCGGGGCGGGAGCCGCGGCGGGTGCCTCGGCGGCGGGCGCAGCGGCCGGCTTGGGGCCGGGACGCGGCGCCGCCTTCTTGTCGGCCGGCTTGTCAGCGGGCGCGTCGGTGGACGTCGCAGCCGGCGCGGCGGCCTGCTGGGTCGCGGGGGCGGCAGCCTCGGCGGCGGGGGCTGTGGCCGCAGCGGCCTTCAGCTCGTCGCCGTACTGCTTCTTGAAGCGCATCTCGACGGGCGGCTCGACAGTCGACGATGCCGACTTGACGAACTCCCCCATCTCCTTGAGCTTCTCGAGAACGAACTTGCTCTCGACTCCGAACTCCTTGGCGAGTTCGTGGACTCGGGTCTTTGCCACGGTTGGTCTCTACTCCTTCTGGTCCGTGACCCCAGAAGGAGAGGGGAAACGGAACAGCTAGTGGGTGTGCACACTCATTACGAGTTACTCATCGAGTGCTCATGAGCTGCGTGCTCCAGTTTCTGGTCGGTCGAGCGGTGATTCGGACTGGTCGATCACGGTGGCGAGGTAGTCGGCCACCGGTGTGTCGGCGAGCGGGCCCCCCGAGCGGAGCGCCCGGGGTAGTGCTCGGCGTCGTGCTGCGAGCTCCCAGCACTCGGTCGTGGGGTGCAGGTGCGCCCCGCGACCGGGCGCTCGGCGGTCCGGATCGGGCACCAGGGCCGGTCGGCCCTCGGCGTCCGAGCCTGCGACCACCCGCAGCAGCTCGCTCGCAGCGGCCCTGGCCCGGCAACCCACGCACGTCCGGACGGGTCCGGGCGCAGGGGTGTCAGACGTGGTGGCCACTGCGGTCCACTCTACTGCGTCGGACCAGCGGATGACGAACCGGCCGCGTCAGTCCGGCGTGGGCGCCTCGTCGGAGCGGATGTCGATCCGCCAGCCGGTGAGCCGCGCGGCGAGGCGGGCGTTCTGGCCCTCCTTGCCGATGGCGAGGGAGAGCTGGAAGTCGGGTACGACGACGCGGCAGGAGCGGGCGGCCAGGTCGACGATCTCGACCGAGTTCACCCGAGCCGGGGAGAGGGCGTGCGCGACCATCTCGGCCGGGTCCTCGGCCCAGTCGACGATGTCGATCTTCTCGCCGTGCAGCTCGCTCATCACGTTGCGCACCCGCTGGCCCATGGGGCCGATGCAGGCGCCCTTGGCGTTGACGCCCGCGACGGACGAGTGGACGGCGATCTTGGTGCGGTGCCCGGCCTCGCGGGCGATGGCGGCGACCTCCACGGTGCCGTCGGCGATCTCGGGCACCTCGAGCGCGAAGAGCTTCTTGACCAGCGTCGGGTGCGAGCGCGACAGGGTGATCTGCGGGCCGCGCATCCCCTTGCGCACCGAGGTCACCAGGCACTTGATGCGCTCGCCGTGGACGTACTTCTCCCCCGGCACGCGCTCGCTGACCGGCAGCAGCGCCTCGACCTTGCCCAGGTCGACCATCACGTCGTCGGGGTTGCGGCCCTGCTGGATGATCCCCGAGATGATGTCGCCCTCCTTGCCGGAGAACTCGCCGAACTTGATCTCGTCCTCGGCGTCGCGCAGCCGCTGCAGCATCACCTGCTTGGCGGTCGTGGCCGCGATGCGGCCGAAGCCCTGCGGGGTGTCGTCGTACTCGGGGCCGGCGTTGCCCTCGTCGTCGACCTCGCGCGCCCAGACCGTCACGTGGCCGCTCTTGCGGTCCAGCTCGACCCGCGCGGGGTGCTGCGACTCGGTGGCGCGCTGGTAGGCCGTCAGGAGGGCCTGCTCGATGGCCTCGGCCAGCACCTCGAAGGAGATCTCCTTCTCACGCTCCAGCATCCGCAGGATGCTCAGGTCGATGTCCATCAGTCGTCGTCCTTCTTCTCGCTCTTGCGGTTGAACTCGATCTGCACCAGGGCCTTCGCGACGTCGGCATAGGCGACCTCGCGCCGGGTGCCCTCGACGTCGAGGGTCGCGGACTCCTCGGCCGAGCCGACGATGCGGCCGGTCACGCTGGACCCGTCGGTGAGGGTGGCCTTGACCAGGCGGTCCTGGTTGCGCCGCCAGTGGCGCGGCAGGGTCAGCGGCCGGTCGACGCCGCGGGAGGTGACCTCGAGGGTGTAGGGCATCTCGCCCATCACGTCGGACTCGTCGAGGACGCGGGAGACCTCGCGCGTCGCGTCAGCGACGTCGTCGAGGGTGACGCCGCCGTCCTTGTCGACGGCCACCCGCAGCACCCGGCGCTTGCCGGCGGGGGTGACCTCGACGGCCTCGACGTCGAGGCCCATCACGCGCAAGGGGTCGACCAGCTCCGCTTCGATGCGGTCCCGGGTGGCGTCCTGGTGGGGAGTGCTCATCGGGTGCGACCTCCTCGTGTGCAGTTGTCGAGCCATCACCCTAGCGGCCGTCCGGGCTGCCCCGGAATCGTGCGCCGGCCGGTCGGGAGCGACGCGCGCGAGGGTTAGGGTTCGGGGGTGCCGAGACGCCCGCTGACCCGTCGTACGACGGTGGGGTCGGCGCTGTGCGCACCGCTGGTCCTCGCGGGCTGCGACATCGACCCGCCGGTCCGCGACGGTGGCACCTCCGCCGCTCCAGCACCGCCCGACGCCGAGCTGGTCGCCGCCGTCGTCGGGTCGCTCGTGCGGGCGCAGTCGGTCCTGGAGGCCGCCACGTCGTCCGCGCCCGTCCTCGGCGCCCGCCTGGCGGCGATCGGCGAGGCCCACGCCGCGCACCTCGACCTGCTGGCCGGCGCGGTCCCCGGAAGCGGTCTCCCGAGCGCCGGCGCGCCCACTGTCCCGCCGCGGGTCGACCGGGCGCTGGGAGCGGTCCGCCGCTCCGAGCAACGCCTGCTGCGCGAGGCGCGCGAGGCGTGCGCCGTCGCCGCCAGCGGCGACCTGGCCAGGGTGCTGGCCAGCATCGCCGCCTCCACGGCCCAGCACAGCGCCGCCCTGGCCGGCGCCCCCACGGGTGCCACGCCGATGAAGGCGAGCCCATGAGCGTCGTCGACGCCCTCCAGGTCGTCCTCGCCGACGAGCACGCCGCCGTCTACACCTACGGCGTCCTCGGGGCACGGACCTCGCAGGCGGCCACCCCCGCGCTCCTCGACGCGCTGACCACCGCCCACCGCCGGCACCGGTCGCGGCGCGACCAGCTGCGGACGATGGTGGTCGAGGCCGGCGGCGAGCCGGTGGCCGCCGCTGCCGCCTACGAGCTCGACGGCGCGGCGCTGCGCCCGGCGCAGGTCGAGGCGGCCGCCCGCGACCTCGAGGGGGCGAGCGTCGAGGCCCTGCTCGCGCTGGTCGCCCGCTCGACCGGCACGGTGCGCGGGTGGGCGCTCACCGAGGCGACGTGGTCGGCGACCTGGCAGGTCGGGCTGGGCGCGACGCCCGCCACCTGGCCGGGGGCACCCGAGCTCGGCTGAGCCAGCTTCGCCCCACTCGACCGGCCGCGTCGCCATGTCTTCTGGACCAAGGCACCGGTAAAGGGAAAGCGGCCCGCGGCCTCAACCTTTGGGAAAGTCCCGAGATCTCTCCCAAAGGCCGAGGACGCGGACCGCTCGTGGGGTTGGTCAGCATCACCCTGCGTGGCCGTCCTGTGGGGGTGGAGCGGCCACATGCACAATCATGCAGCCGATCGGCGGCCAGCAACAGGCTCACCGACTTGCATGTTCGTGCAACGCACAAAGTTGCAGGACGCCGGCTCGTCCGCGGCGCTCACCCGCGGTCGAGGACACGGACCACGGCAGGCACCTCGGCGAGCGAGGCGACGGTGGCGTCGGGCTCGCCCTCGGTGTGGCCGACCTGGTCGACCGGGATGTTGCTCAGGGGGACGTGGACGGCGCGGAGGCCGGCGTTGTGTGCGCCCCAGACGTCGTCGAAGAGCCGGTCCCCGACGTAGACGCACGCGGCCGGGTCGGCCACGCCCACGGCGTCCATGGCGGCGCGGAAGGCGTGCGGCGACGGCTTCGTCCACGGGATCTCGCTGGTGTAGACGTCACCGTCGACCAGGTCGAGGACGCCGTCGCGCTCGAAGAAGCCGACGTGCCACTCGCGGGGCCAGATCGTGTTGGACAGGACGCCCACCTTGAGCCCCGCGGCGCGCAGCTCCTCGAACATCGGTCGCACCTCGGGGTCCGTCAGCGTGTGCGGCTCCCAGAACTCGTAGTAGGCGCGCAGCAGCTCGGGGTCGTGCTCGAGCCCGGCCTCGGCGAACAGGTCCGCGATGGTGGCGCTCCGCTGGTGGTCGCGGCTGCGGCCCCACACCGCGGCTCCGGCACGGTGCAGCCGCTCGGCATGGGCGTGGTGGTCATCGTCGAGCGTCGGCGTACGTCGTACGGCCGCAGCCAGCGCGACCGACTCGGCGTGGAAGTCCACGTCGTGCCACCGCGTCAGCGTCCCGCCCCAGTCGAAGATGACCGCCTCGATCCTCGTCCCGGCCATGCGCGGACCAGCCGCCGTCAGCTGCGGACGAGGCCGACGACGTGGGTCGCCGCAGCGCCCACCGCGACGTCCTCGCGGTCGCCGGAGCGCCGGTCGCGGACCTCGACGTTGCCGTCCGCCAGGCCACGGCCGACGGTGACGATCGTCGGGACGCCGATCAGCTCGGCGTCCTTGAACTTCACCCCCGGGCTGACCTTGCCGGTGCGGTCGTCGAGGAGCACGTCGAGGCCGGCGCCCTTCAGCTCCTGCGCGAGCACCTCCGCCGCGGCCAGGATCGACTCGTCCTTGCCTGCCGCGACCACGTGCACGTCGGCGGGCGCGACGTTGCGCGGCCAGCACAGCCCGATCTCGTCGAGGGTGCCCTCGGCGATGGCGGCCACGGCGCGCGAGGGCCCGATGCCGTAGGAGCCCATGGTGACCGTGACGAGCTTGCCGTTCTCGTCGAGGACCTGCAGGCCCAGCGCCTCGGCGTACTTGCGACCGAGCTGGAAGATGTGGCCCATCTCCACCCCGCGCGCGGACTCGAGCGTGCCCGCGTCGCAGTTGGGGCAGGCGTCGCCGTCGCGGACGTCGGCGGCCTCGATGGTGCCGTCGGGGGTGAAGTCGCGGCCCACCACCATGTCGACCACGTGCGAGCCGTGCACGTCGGCGCCGGTCACCCACCGGGTGCCCTGCGAGACGCGGGGGTCCACGAGGAAGCGGATGCCGGACGCGGACTCCGCGCCGAGCGCCCCGGGGCCGATGTAGCCCTTGACCAGGGCGGGGTGCCTCGCGAGCTCCGCCTCGTCCATCGGCTCGACCTCGATCGGCTCGAGCTGGCCCTCGAGGCGCTTCTGGTCGACCTCGCGGTCGCCGGGCACGCCGATCGCCAGCGGCTCGCGCGTGCCGTCGGGGTGCTTGAGCACGACGAGCACGTTCTTGAGGGTGTCGCCGGCCGCCCAGGGACGGTCGTCGCGCGGGAAGGCCGCGTTGAGGTGGTCCACGAGGGAGTCGATGGTCGGCGTCCCGGGGGTGTCCTCGGCGTGCGCGGCCGGCACGTCGTCGTACGAGACGGGTGCGGGGGTCGGGACGGCGACGGCCTCGACGTTGGCGGCGTAGTCGCAGTGCGTGCACCGGACGTAGGTGTCCTCGCCGACCTCGGCCTTGGCGAGGAACTCCTCGCTGGCCGACCCGCCCATCGCGCCGGACGTCGCCTTGACGATCACGTACTCGAAGCCGAGCCGGCCGAAGATCCGGACGTAGGCGTCGCGGTGCCGCTGGTAGGAGCGCTCCAGGCCGGCGTCGTCGATGTCGAAGGAGTAGGAGTCCTTCATGACGAACTCGCGGCCGCGCAGCAGGCCCGCGCGGGGACGCGCCTCGTCGCGGTACTTGTTCTGGATCTGGTAGATCGAGAGCGGCAGGTCCTTGTAGGAGGAGTAGAGGTCCTTCACCGCGAGCGTGAACATCTCCTCGTGGGTGGGCCCGAGGAGGTAGTCGCCGCCCTTGCGGTCCTGGATGCGGAAGAGGCTGTCGCCGTAGTCGGTCCAGCGGCCGCTCGCCTCGTAGGGCTCCTTGGGGAGCAGGGCGGGGAACAGCACCTCCTGCGCGCCGATCCCGTCCATCTCCTCGCGGATGATGTCCTCGATGCGGCGCAGCACCCGCAGGCCCAGCGGCAGCCAGGTGTAGATGCCCGGGGCGGCCCGGCGGATGTAGCCGGCGCGCACCAGCAGCCTGTGGCTCGGCACCTCGGCGTCGTTGGGGTCGTCGCGCAGGGTGCGCACGAACAGGGTCGACATGCGGAGGATGCGGCCAGTCATGCGCGCAACAATAGGTGCGCGCCTCCGGGCGTCGCGAACCAGTTGCGCCGGGGACGCCCGGCGGTCCGGCGCCCGATCCCGGTGGTGGCGGCACATCGCACTCCCAGCCGGCGCCCGCGCACCATGGGCCGCCACCCCCGTCCACCCGATCCCGATGGTGGCGGCACTTCGCAGCCGAACACGGCCGTCGCGTGCGATGTGCCGCCACCCCCGCCCACCCGATCCCGGTGGTGGCGGCACATTGCAGCCGAACACGGCCATCGCGTGCGATGTGCCGCCACCCCCGCCAGCCCGTGCGCGATGTGCCGCCACCACCAACCGGGGCCGGGGCGCGCGCCCTCAGGTGCCGAGGACCGTGAACGAGGCGGCGGTCGCCGTCAGCACGGGGTCGCCGGCCGCCGCCTCGCGGGCGGCGAGCATCGCGTCGCCCAGGCCGCCGCCCTGCCGCAGCCTCGCGTGCAGCGCGACCATCACATCGACCGTGGCCGCGTCGTCGACCTCGGCGAGGCTGGAGACCACGCCGGCCGTCCCCATCGAGAGCAGGGCGGCCGCCAGCCCCAGCAGCTCCTGGTCGCCGACGGGGGCCATGACGCCGGACTCGCAGGCCGAGAGCACCACCCGGTGCGGAGGTCGGTGGAGGCGCTGGAGGTCGTGCACGAGCAGCGGACCGTCGGCGAGCGTGAGCGAGGAGAAGAGCGGGCTGTCCTCGCGGAAGTGACCGTGGGCCGCGACGTGCGCCAGCGCCGCGCCGTCGAGCGCGGCGAGGGACGCCGCCACCGTGGCCGCGTTACCGTCGATCACCTCGGCACCCGGGTCCTGGGCGGCGACGGCGGGCACCTCGGCGCCACCACTGCCGAGGCCGGGCCCGACGAGCATCACCCGACGGTCCCGATCGGCGGGTGCAGCGGTGCGCGCGCGCAGCCACAGCCGCGCCGACGGGGTGCTCGTGACGGGCCGGTGCGCCAACGACGGGAGCAGCCCCCAGGGCACGCCCTGCAAGGCACTCGTGCCGGACACGACGACCCGGGCGTCCCCCGCCCGGCCGAGGGCGGGACCGAGGAGGGCCTGCTGCAGCCGGGCACCGGCCACGTCCAGCTGGGCCCGGCGCCCCCGGGCGGCCTGGCGGAGGGTGAAGAGGGCGAAGTCGACGGCCTTCGTGGCGCCGGCGGCGCCACCCACCTCGAGGCGGCGCACACGTCCGCGTCCCGCCACCACGGCGTGCAGGTGACCGCGGATCTCGACGAGCTCGACGAGGACGGCGTCGTCCGCCGCGAGGGCGGCGAGGAGCTCGTCCACGTCGAGCGACGCCCCCGTCTCCCCCGAGCCGCGCGCGTGGAGCAGACGCTGTCGCACCGACTGCTCGAGCCTCGTCGCGAGCGCCTGGAGGCGATCGGTCGGCTCGCCGGACGCCCGGGCGTCCGCCAGCCGACGGTGCTGGGCGCGCAGCGCCGCGAGGTCCGCGGCGATGTCCGTCTCGGTCCCGGCGTCGGAGCGGGCCGAGGGGACCGTGAGAGCGGTGGCCCGCCAGCGCTCTGACCACCGGAGCAGGCGACGGGCCCCACCCGCGGCGAGCGCGGTGCGTGTGCCGAGCTCCGCGAGCTCCGCGCCGTGGGCGGAGGAGAACGCCCGCAGCTCCTGGCTCCCGAGGCTGGCGCGGTGCTCGTCGAGCGCCGTCAGCCCGCGCTCGCACGCCCGGAGGACCCCGCCGAGGTCACGTCCGGCGTCGCGGCGCTGTGCCAGGGCGAGCCAGCCGAGGGCCCGGGTCGTGGCGGTGGCCGCGTTGCGGAACCGCGACGCCTCGTCCAACCAGCGGCCCGCGAGTCCTGCAGCGCGCGGCGATCGTGACCGAGCGGCCAGCTCGGCGCCCAGCACCAGCGCCTGGGGCAGCTCGGGGGCCCCGGACCCACGTGCCACGTCGATGAGGACCTCGACGCGGTGGAGCAACCGACCCGGTCGGTCGGCCGACCCTGCCCGTGCTGTGAGGGCGAGCAGCTCGGCGGTCACCCAGGGCTGCAGCCTCCCCTGCGCGCGGAGCAGGCCGCGGGCCTCGTCCGCCGCCGACCAGGCACGAGCGTGGTCCCTCGCCTCGAGCGCGGCGCCGGCCAGCGCCAGCAGGAGGTCGGCCCGCTCGACCGCGAGCAGGGGGCGGGCGACGATTGCACGCTCGACGACGTCGAGGGCATCGGCGGCAAGGCCTCCGGCGAGGTAGGCGGCGCACCGGTCGTAGACCAGCTCGGTGTTGGTCTGGCCCACCGCCTCGAAGCGGGCGTGGGCGTCGGCATAGAGCTCGAAGGCACGGGGAAGGTCGCCCTGCAGGTAGGCCAGCCAACCCTGGTTGTGCACTCCCACGGCGACGGCCCCCGGCTGGCCCAGCGCCTCGTGGAGCTGGATGGACCGGTCGAACGCGCGGCGGGCCGCGGCGAGGTCGCCCAGACCGATGCTCGTCCATCCGACCAGGTTGAGTGCCCGGGCCTGCCACACGTCGTCGCCCGACCCGTCCAGCAGGGCGAGCGCCCGCCGCAGGTCGGCCGCCCCCTCCTCGAGCTGGGCGAAGTAGTAGGCGCGGACCCGGGCACGTCGGACGAGCACCCGGGCCAGCGGAACACCGCCCAGCCCGGCAGCGGCCAGGTCGAGCTGCGCCAGGCCCTCACGGGTGCGGCCGGCGTGGACCAGGGAGCCGCCGAGGGTCGCCCGCACGTCGGCCTCGCGCTCGGCGTCCACGCGCCGCGCGAGCCTCAGTGCCTCGCGGATGTGGGCCAGGGCCTCGTCGGTCTCGCCCAGGTCGCGCAGCACGATCCCCACCACCTGGTGACCGACCGAGGACACGGCGGGGTCGGGGTCGGGGACCAGGTCGGCCATCGCTGTCGCACGTGCGGCCGCCGGGTCGGCGAAGAGCGTGCGCAGCAGCTCCTCGGCCTCGACCCTGGTCACCATGGTCCGGCCATCCTTGCCGATCCGGCCGCCGAGTTGGCACGAAACCATTCCGGCGGCGACGGCGCGTCGCTAGCGTCGCATCATGAGCGACTGGAAGATCGGCGACGACCGGCGACGACGCAGCACCGACCAGCTCCGCGACCTCCGCGCGGCCAACGACCGACAGGTGGCCTGGGACACCGAGGCGCCCGCCGACTTCACCTACCTGTTCCACCCCCACCACGTGCTGGTCGGGGCCGAGGACGCCGGCGACTTCGAGGCCGCCGTGGCGCGCCTCGACAAGGGTGTCCTCGACGAGGCGCCTCGCCGTGACGACGTACGACTGCTCGGGGGCGACCTCGTGCGCTACGTGCTGGCCGAGCGGCCCGGAGGGCAGTCCGTCCCCGACATCCTCGACCTGCTCGAGGATGGCGGCCTCCGACGGGGCGCCGCGTCACCCGACCACTGGGTGCACGTCTCCCCCGGTGGGGGCAGCGGCAGCGCCTGCCCGGCCGTCGAGCCCGAGGAGACCGGGCTCGCCGAGCCGTGGCCCCCCGTCGCACCGCAGGAGAAGGGCCACGACGTGCGCGTCGTGGTCGTCGACACCGGCTGGAACCCACCGTCCGGCAACGACCCCCGCACGCCCTGGCTCGACGGGGTCGAGGGCGACGACGAGCTCAACGGTCCTGACCTGCGGCCCTATGCCGGGCACGGCACGTTCATCGCCGGGGTCGTGCGTTGCATCGCCCCCCTCACGACGATCTTCGTCGAGGGCTTCGCCGTCGGCGGCGTGGGCGGCGGCGGCATCCTCGAGTCCGAGATCGTGCGCCGGCTCGAGGAGGCCATCGTCCGCAAGCCGCAGGTGATCAACCTGTCCGCCGGCTGCCGCACCCGCCACGACCTGCCGTCGATCGCCTTCTCGCGGTTCCACCGCAGGCACCTCGAGGGCACGGACTGCGTGCTCGTGGCCGCCGCCGGCAACGACTCGTGGGCGGCACCCTTCTGGCCCGCGGCCTTCGATTGGGCCGTCGGCGTGGGATCGCTCGACCGCGACGGACGCGTGTCGGCCTTCTCCAACTACGGCGTCTCCGCCGACGTCTACGCCCTCGGCCGCAACGTGGTCAACGCCTTCCCCGACGGCACCTTCGTGTGCCACGAGTCGCCCGACAAGGGCGACGTCCGGGTCTTCAGCACCGGGATGGCCCGGTGGAGCGGGACCTCCTTCGCCGCGCCGATCGTGGCGGGCCTCATCGCCCGCGAGATCAGCGAGACCGGGGCATCGGCCGCAGACGCACGGGACGCGGTCCTGGCGCGTGCGACGTACGACTCCGACCCCCAGGTCGGACCCCACGTCGAGCTTCGCCAGCCCTACCCGGGCCCGTAGCGTCGACGTTGCCGGGCCGAGCCCTCAGAGCTCGAGCCAGCGGCTGGTCGCCGACCCGCCCGCGTGGCGCACCGTGAAACGGACCGAACCGGTCGGCTCCGCCGCGATCGCGAGGAACCCCACCTCGTCGAGGGCGGTGGCCCAGCTCTGCCCGTCGGACGTCTCGAGCACGACCTCGACGGCCCCCATGTCGCCGTCGAGGTCGAGCAGCTGACCGCGCACCTGGCCCTCGTCGAGCTCGACCTCGAGCGACCAGCCCTCCCCCGCGGTGAAGTGGAGCATCCGCGACGTGGCGAGCCCCCTCACCTGTGCGGCCGGCTCGTCGCGCGAGTCACGGACCAGGACGAGCATCTCCCACTCGTCGTCGAGGCCGGCGGCGGCCACGGCCGCGATCATGGTCGCCACGAGTCCGGGCGGCGGCGGGTCGTACGTCAGCCACATGTCACGCAGTTCCTCGAGGAGAGCGGCGTCCCCAGTAGTCATCGCTCGCCTCCTCTCTCCAGTGCGGTTCGGACCTTGGCCAGGCAGCGGGCCCGGGTGGGTCCGATGCTCCCGACGGGCATGTCGAGGTCCTGGCTCAAGGATTGGTAGTCGGGTCGGTCCATGAAGGCCACGACCCGCAGCAGCTTGCGGCACCGCTCGTCGACCGATGCCACCGCCTTCCACAGCCGTGATCCCTCGTCGCCGAGCACGGCGAGCGCCTCGGCCGACTCCGCGTCCGGGAGCACGGCGTGCAGCGTCTCGTCCTGCACCGGTGTCGCCCGACGTGCGGTCCGGGCGTGTGCGGCTGCGCCGCGCCTGGCTGAGGTGATCAGCCAGGACGCGACCGCCTTGGGGTCGTCGATGGTCTGGTGCAGGCGTACGAACCCCAGCCAGGTCGCCTGAATCACGTCCTCAGCCGACTGGCGGTCGTGCCCGTAGGCCCTCACCACGTGCCAGAGCACCGGTGTCATCGTGGAGACCAGATCGTCCACCGCGCTGGCGTCCCCCGAACGCCAGGCGATGAACGCCCCACTGGCCAAGTCCCACGGTGACTGGTCGAGCTGCCCCTCAGCTCTTCGGTCCTCTGACATGGTGACCATTGTCCCCATGTCAGTAGAGGAGGGAGCACCCGCCGTGCTGATACACCGCGAGCGAGATTTCTTTCTCAGAACATCAGTGTCGCGAACGTCGCCGTCTGCTCGAAGCCGACGCGGGCGTACGCCGCACGCGCCGGGGCGTTCCACTCGTTGACGTAGAGGGAGACCACCGGCGCGAGGCCGGACTCCAGGACGTGGCTGACCACGGCGGACATGCCCCGCGCGGCGAGGCCCTCGCCCCGGCGGTCCGGACGCACCCACACGCCCTGCACCTGGGCGGCGTACGGCGTCGCGCAGGCGATCTCGGCCTTGAACACCACGCCGTGGTCGTCGAAGCTCGCCAGCGACCAGCCGCGGCCGATGAGCTGCTGGACGCGCGCCCGGTAGAGGTCGCCGCCGCCGGCGTCGTTCTCCGGCGAGACGCCGACCTCCTCGGTGTACATCGCGACGCAGGCCGGGTAGAGGACGTCGAGGTCGCGCTGCGTGGTCAGGCGTACGTCGGGGGCGGGCGCCACGGCCGGCGCCCGGCTGATCTGCAGGTGGGGCTGCTCCGGGCGGACCTCGCGCGGTCGCGACCACCGGGGCTGGATCTCGTCCCACAGCGCGGCGACCACCTCGCTCGGGCCGACGATCGTCCCGACGCTGCTGCGGCGCCGCAGCGCCGCGTCGGCGAAGGCGCCCACGTCGGCGGGCGTGCACTGCACCGGCACCAGGTTGGCACCGAGGTGGCAGCCGGCGACGAGCTCGCCGTCCTCGAACCGGCCCCAGACCTGGCCGCCGAGCCACCGCTCGTCGAGGTTGGTCAGGCGGGCGCGGTAGTCGGCGAACACGTTGACCACCGGGTCCTGCTCGGCGAGCGCGACGAAGCGGTCCCGGTCTCCCGGGCCCAGCACACGCACCTGCTCGCGGGTCCTCAGCACGCTCCCGAGCCTAGGGCGGTGGAGGGCCGGCCACCAACGTGAGCGCCGACCACCGGTCAGGTCAGGGGTGCGGCGGGGTAGGTCAGCTGACGCTGACGGTCGCCTCGGCGCCCTCGACCGCCTCCATGCCCTCGGCGATGCGCATGGCCTCCTCGATGAGGGTCTCCACGATCTGCGACTCCGGCACCGTCTTGACGACCTCGCCCTTGACGAAGATCTGGCCCTTGCCGTTGCCGGAAGCGACGCCCAGGTCGGCCTCGCGGGCCTCACCCGGACCGTTGACGACGCAGCCCATCACCGCGACGCGGAGCGGCACCTCGAGGCCGTCGAGCCCCGCGGTGACCTCCTCGGCCAGCTTGTAGACGTCGACCTGCGCGCGACCGCAGGAGGGGCAGGACACGATCTCGAGCCGCCGCGGCTTGAGGTTGAGCGACTCCAGGATCTGCAGGCCGACCTTCACCTCCTCGACCGGCGGGGCCGACAGCGAGACCCGGATGGTGTCACCGATGCCCTTGCTGAGCAGGTGGCCGAAGGCGACGGCCGACTTGATGGTGCCCTGGAACGCCGGCCCGGCCTCGGTGACGCCGAGGTGCAGCGGCCAGTCGCCGGCCTCGGCGAGGAGCTCGTAGGCGCGCACCATGACGACCGGGTCGTTGTGCTTGACCGAGATCTTGAAGTCGTGGAAGTCGTGCTCCTCGAAGAGGCTGGCCTCCCAGACGGCCGACTCGACGAGCGCCTCGGGCGTCGCCTTGCCGTACTTGTCGAGGATCCGCTTGTCGAGCGAGCCGGCGTTGACGCCGATGCGGATGGAGGTGCCGCGGTCCTTGGCAGCGCGCGCGATCTCCTTGACCTGGTCGTCGAACTTGCGGATGTTGCCGGGGTTGACCCGGACGGCGGCGCAGCCGGCGTCGATGGCCGCGAAGACGTACTTGGGCTGGAAGTGGATGTCGGCGATCACCGGGATCTGCGAGTGCTGCGCGATCTCGGGCAGCGCGTCGGCGTCGTCCTGGCTCGGGCAGGCCACCCGGACGATGTCGCAGCCGGTGGCGGTGAGCTCGGCGATCTGCTGGAGGGTGGCGTTGACGTCGGAGGTCAGCGTGGTCGTCATCGACTGGACCGAGATCGGCGACTCGCTGCCGACACCCACGGAGCCCACCTTGATCTGGCGAGTCTTGCGGCGGGGCGCCAGGACGGGGGGCGGCAGGGCGGGCATGCCGAGCGAGACGGACGGGCTGACAGCGGTCATGGCGCCAGTCTAGGTCGGCGGACCTCCTCGACCCGACTCGGCGGACCCGGGACCCGGGTCAGCTCAGGTGCAGCGGCACGACGATGTCGGCCACGATCAGGACCACGCCCATCACGAGCATGGCGAGCCCGACGACGTAGGCCACCGGCAGCAGCTTGGCGACGTCGACGTGCCCGGGGTCCGGTCGGCCGCGGAGGCGTGCGACGCCGCGCTTGAGGCCTTCGTAGAGGGCCCCGGCGATGTGGCCGCCGTCGAGCGGGAGCAGCGGCACGAAGTTGAACATGCCGATGAAGAAGTTGAAGCTCGCGATGAGGAACAGCAGCGTCACGAGCTTGTCGGTGAGCGGGAACGCCTCGTTGGAGGCGGCCTCGCCGGCGAACCGGCCGCCGCCCACGATCGAGACGGGGCTGTCGGCGGCGCGCTCCTCGAGCCCGACGATCGCGCGGCCCACCTCGTAGACCTTGACCGGGAGCTGGCCGAGGGCCTGCACCGTCTCGACGGTCATCGTCCCCATCTGCTCGGTCGTGTAGAGCAGGCCACCGGTCCGCAGGCTCGTCTCCGGCTGGACGCCGAGGAAGCCGACCTCGGTGAGGGTGTCGTCCTCGAGCGAGGTCTGGCGCAGGGTCACCGTGGTGTTGGTCGTGAGGGTCAGCATCGTGTCACTGCGCCGCACCTCGATGACGGCGTTGCCGTCGGCGTTGTCGCGGATCGCCGCCTGGAGGCTGTCCCAGTCGCTGAACCGGGTGCCGTTGAAGCTGACGATCTCGTCGCCGGGCCGGATCCCGGCCTCCTTCGCGGGCGTGACCGGGTCGTCGGCGGTGCAGTCGCGCGGCAGCTCCTCGACCGGGATGACGCACGCGGGCACGGCGGCGACGGTGGGCTCCACCACCTCGTCGCGGGGGTTGCCGTAGGTCGCGAACAGCACCGCGAAGATTGAGAACGCGATGGCGATGTTGACCATCGGCCCGCCCGCCATCACGATCACCTTCTTCCACCAGGTGAGCCGGTAGAACAGCCGGTCGGTGTCGTGCTGCTTGACGTACTCCCACTCCGCGGCGCGCGCGTCGGAGATGAGCTGGGTGAACATGCCGGTGTTGGAGCGGCGCACCTTGTGCACCGGCTCGCCGTCCTCGTCGTAGGTCGTCTCCTCGACGAGGCCCTCGGCACCCGGGGGCAGCATCCCGACGATCTTGACGTAGCCGCCGAGCGGGATCGCCTTGATGCCGTACTCGGTCTCACCGATCTGCCGGCTCCACACGGTCGGGCCGAAGCCGATGAACCACTGCGGCACCTTGCACCCGAACTTCTTCGCCGGGATGAGGTGACCGAACTCGTGCAGCCCGATGGAGACCAGGATGGCCACCACGAAGGTGACGACACCCAGGGTGTAGAGGATCGGGGTCACGAGGGTTCCTTGTCAGGTCAGGCAGGCGCGATGACGGCGGTGGCGCGCTCCCGCGCCCACGCGTCGGCCGCGAGGACGTCGTCCACCGTCAGGTTCTCCGACGAGCGTACGTCGTGGGCGGCGAGGACGTCGGCAACCGTGGGGATGATGTCGACGAAGCGGAGGCGCCCGGCGCGGAACGCCTCGACGCAGGCCTCGTTGGCGGCGTTGTAGACCGCCGGCGCGGTGCCGCCCTGCTCCCCCGCCGCCCGCGCGAGGGAGACGGCCGGGAAGGCGTCGTCGTCGAGCGGGAGGAACTCCCACGTGCCGGGGGTGGTCCAGTCGAAGGCGGGCGCCGCGTCGGGCACCCGGTCGGGCCAGGCGAGGCCGAGCGCGATGGGGATCATCATGGTCGGCGGGCTGGCCTGGAGGATCGTGGAGCCGTCGACGAACTCGACCATCGAGTGGACGTCGCTGGTGGGGTGCACCACCACGTCGATCCGGTCGAAGGGGATGTCGAAGAGCAGGTGTGCCTCGATGACCTCCAGGCCCTTGTTGACCAGGGTGGCGGAGTTGATGGTGATGACCGGTCCCATCGACCAGGTGGGGTGCTGGAGCGCCTCGTCGACGGTGACGGTGGCGAGGTCCTCGCGGGTGCGGCCGCGGAAGGGTCCGCCGGACGCGGTCAGCACGAGGCGTCGTACCTCCGCGCGGGTGCCGGAGCGCAGGCACTGGGCCAGCGCGGAGTGCTCGGAGTCGACCGGCACGATCTGGCCCGGCTGCGCCCGGCCGGTGACCAGGGCACCGCCCATGATGAGCGACTCCTTGTTGGCCAGCGCGAGGGTGTTGCCGGCGTCGAGGGCGGCCAGGGTGGGCCGCAGGCCGACAGCGCCGGTGATGCCGTTGAGCACGACGTCGCACTCCCGGGCCGCGGCCTCCGTCGACGCCTCCTCGCCCAGGCCGGACCAGGCGGGGGCGAACTCCGCCACCTGGGCGTCGAAGAGCTCGCGGTTCGAGCCGCCGGCGGTGAGCGCGACGACGCGGAAGCGGTCGGGGTGGGCGCGGACGAGCTCGAGGGCCTGGGTGCCGATCGACCCGGTCGAGCCGAGGATCACGATGTCGCGCACAGTCACCGCCCCAGTTTGTCAGGATGGGCGCCGTGACCGAGGACTGGCAGGCACTCATGCGTGCCGAGACGCTGCTCGACCTGCGCCGCGACGCCGAGGCCGAGCAGCGCTTCCGCGACGTCCTCGCCGCCGACCCGGAGTCGGTCCCCGCCCTGCTGGGGCTCGGTCGCGCCCTCAACCGCCAGGACCGGCACGAGGAGGCCGAGCGGGCGGTCCGCAGCGCGCTGGCGCTCGCGCCGGAGCACGCGGCGGGCTACCACCAGCTCACCGACGTCCTCTGCGACCGCCGCGACGGCGCCGGCGCGCTGAGTGCCGCCGAGAGCGGCCTGGCGCTCGCGCCGCACGCCTTCACCTCGCACTACCAGCACGCCCGCGCCCTGCTGAGCCAGCGGCGACCGCGGGTCCGCGACGCGTACGACGCCGCGGTGCGGGCCGTGGGGCTCGCTCCGCACAGTCCCGACGCCCACAACCTCGTCGGCCTGTGCCTCGACGGCCTCGGCGACCACGCCGGCGCGCAGGCCGCCTTCCGCAACGCGCTGGCCCTCGACCCGCTGCACACGATGGCGCAGAACAACCTCGCCGCGACCGAGCTCGACCGCGGCCGGCTCCGCCGCGCGGCCGGCCTGCTGCGCTCGGCGGTCGGCAACGACCCGCAGGAGAAGCAGCTGCACCAGAACCTCGACGTCGTGCTCCTGCTGCTCGTCCGGCGCGTGGTGTGGTCCCTGTGCGGGGTGGCGATCGTGCTCGGCGTGCTGCTGGTGACGGAGGCGCCCTGGTGGGCCCGAGCGCTGAGCGGCACGGCCTACGTCGCCGTGCTCGCCACGCTGCTGCACCGGGTCCGCGTCCAGCTCCCGCGCGGCGTGAGCCGCTGGGGCCGGGGCATCTGGGGCCGGACGCGGTGGCAGGGGCGCTACCTCATCGGCCTGCTGGTGCTCCTGTCCGTCGCGGTGCTGCTGCTGGCCTTCGCCCCCTACCCGGTGGCGGCCGGAGCCGGGCTCGTGCTCGGCGGCATCCTGCGGGTGCTCGGCGTGCTGTGCGTCATCGGCTGGATCGGCGCCGCCGCGGTCAACCTCGCGCGCGGTCGGTGACGGCCCTCCTAGGGTGGGCGCCGTGGACGAGCGACTGATCGACAGCCTGGCGGCCGCGGTGCGCTCCGCCCCGGACGACCTCACCCTCCGGCTGCACCTCGCCGGGCTGCTCGTCGACGCCGGGCGCGGCGGCGAGGCCGTCGAGCACGTCGCGACCGTCCTGGCCACCGAGCCCACGTCGGCGCGGGCCCGCGAGCTGATGGCTCAGGCCGTGGCTCCCCCGTCGGCGCCTGCGCCCGCCGACCAGGCTCCCGCCGACGCGCCCACCGACGCTCCCACTGACGCGCCCACCGACGTGCCCCCTGCGGGTGCGCCGACCGACTTCGACTGGCGTGCCGCCGAGTCCGACCTCGGCGACCCGGTCGGACCGATGTTCGTCGACGGCGCCACCGAGGACCCCGGCCCGGCCGCGTTCGACGCCGAGCGGGTCGGCGTACGGCTCGCGGACGTGGGCGGGCTCACCGAGGTCAAGAAGCGCCTCGAGGCCGGCTTCCTCGCGCCGCTGCGCAACCCGGAGCTGCGCCGGCTCTACGGCAAGTCGCTGCGAGGTGGCCTGCTGCTCTACGGCCCGCCGGGGTGCGGCAAGACGTTCCTCGCCAAGGCCGTCGCCGGGGAGCTCGGCGCCTCCTTCATCCACGTCTCGCTGGCCGACGTGCTCGGCATGTACGTCGGGCAGAGCGAGCGCAACGTCAAGGAGCTCTTCGAGGTCGCCCGGACCTCCGCGCCGTGCGTGCTGTTCCTCGACGAGCTCGACGCCATCGGGCAGAAGCGCTCCCTGTCGCGCAACAGCGGCGCGCGCACCACCGTCAACCAGCTCCTCACCGAGCTCGACGGCGTCGGCTCGGACAACGAGGGCGTCTTCGTGCTCGCGGCCACCAACCACCCGTGGGACGTCGACCCGGCGCTGCGCCGCCCCGGTCGCCTCGACCGCACGCTGCTGGTGCTGCCGCCCGACCGCGAGGCGCGGGAGGCGATCCTGCGCACCCACCTGCGCGACCGGCCGGTCGAGCGCATCGACACGCGCAGGCTGGCCACGGCGACCGACGGCTTCAGCGGCGCCGACCTCGCCCACCTGTGCGAGTCGGCGTCGGAGAACGCGCTGATGGAGTCCGTCGGCTCGGGGCAGGTCCGGATGATCGGGATGGCCGACTTCGACCAGGCCCTGTCCGAGGTCCGCCCCTCGATCGGGCCGTGGTTGGAGACCGCGCGCAACGTGGCGCTCTACGCCAACGCCTCGGGCGAGTACGACGACCTGGCGACGTGGCTGCGCAAGCAGCGCTAGCCCGCCTGCTCCTCCGGCGCGCCGAACGACCAGATGCCCACGCCGCCGACCTCCACCAGCGTGGCGCCGGCGGTGACCGGCACCTTCTGGTCGTCCGACGCGCCGAGCGCGGCGCGCACGGTCAGCACGTCGTCGCGGTGCCGGGCGAGCACGGCGTCGCCGGGCACGTCGGCGCAGGGCGCCGGGTCCGTGCGGCCTGCGCGCATCGCGACGTCCCAGGGGACGTCCTCGTCGTCGACCGTGAGGACCACGCCGGCGTCGGTGGAGCCGACCCGCACCCGGCCCTCGGCGCCGGGCGAGTCGTCGTACGCCGCCTCGGCGCCGACGCGTGCCACGGCCAGCGCCACCAGCACCCCCTCCTCGGGAGGCAGCGAGCCGAGCACCACCCGGTCACCGATCCCGACGCCGAAGGCGCGCAGCACGCCGGCGCAGGCGGCCACCTCGGTGAGCAGCCAGGCGAAGGTCCGCTCCTTGCCGGCGAGCGTCAGGGCGACGTCATCGGCGCGACCACGGATCACGTGGATGTCGAGGGCGTTGTAGCAGGCGTTGAGGGTGCCGGGGTCGCCGTCGGCGGGCGCCCTGAACCAGGTGACGTCGGCCATCGGGTCAGGCCAGCCCGTTGTCCGCCGTCTCGGCCGGCCGCGACGGGGTGCGCAGCCAGGCGTCGAAGAAGCCGGTGAGGTCCTGCCCGCTGACCCGCGCGGCCACCTCCTCGAACTCGGCGGACGAGCCGTTGCCGCCGCGCTGCTCGCTGATCCACGTGCGCAGCACCCGCCAGAACGCCTCGTCGCCGACGCGGTTGCGCAGGGCCTGCAGGGTCATGGCGCCGCGGCCGTAGACGGCCCCGTCGAAGACGCGCTCGGCGCCCGGGTCGCCGATGGTGAGCTTCCAGAAGTCGGAGGAGCCGTCGACGTCGGTGTAGTAGTCGCGCAGGGTCGCAGCGGCCGAGCGACCGCCGTGGTTCTCGGTCCAGCGCCACTCCATGAACGTCGCGAACCCCTCGTTGAGCCAGATGTCGCGCCAGTGCTGGACGGCGATGTCGTCGCCGAACCACTGGTGGGCGAGCTCGTGCACCACGAGGCTGGTGTAGCCGGCGCCCACCGAGGGGTAGGTCGGCCGGGTCTGGTTCTCCAGGGCGAAGCCCGGGTCGAGCGACGTCGTGATGCCGCCGACCACCGAGAACGGGTAGTCGCCGAGGTCCTCCTCGAGTCCGGCGACGACCTCCGGGGTCTTCTTCATCAGCCGCATGCTGGCGTCGTGCTCGGCGTCGCTGAGGCCCTTCGAGACCGCCACGAGCCACGGCAGGCCGCGGTGCCTGCCCTTGGCGATGGTGAAGTCGCCGGCGGCGAAGAAGGCGAGGTAGGGCACCATCGGCTCGTCGGCGCGCCAGTGCCACATCGTGGAGGTGCGGCCGACCTTCCTGCCCTTGAGCTCGCCGTTGGAGATCACCTCGCGCCCGTTGGGCACGCGCACCTTGACGTCGACGACCGCCTTGTCGAGCGGGTGGTCGTTGGCGGGGAACCACCACGGGGCCATGTGCGGCTCGTTCATCGTGACGACCTCGCGCCGGCTCGCGAGCCAGTTGTCCTCGCCGGCGTAGGAGTGCCTGCCGGGGCGGTCGGCGTACGACACGACGACGGTGTGCTCGGTGCCGGCGGCCAGCGGCCGCTTCGGCGTGATCCGCAGCTCGTGCCCGCCGCCGGTCCTGGCGACGTCGGCCTTCGCGCCGTCGACGGTCACCTTCGACACCTTCAGCAGGAAGTCGAGGGAGAAGCTCCTGAGCTCGGTCAGGGCGGTGAGCTCGACGCGGGTGCGACCGCTCAGCCGCCTGTCCTCGAGCGAGTAGCGGTTGTCGATGGCGTAGGACGACACGTCGATGCCGCCGTTGCCGTCGAGCGGCCAGTAGGGGTCGCCGATGCCCGACGCGCCGTCGACCGGGGCGTCCGCCCGCACTCCGGCCGTGGCGGTGGCGCTGGCCAGCCCGACGGTCATGGCACCGGCGAGGACGACGGCGAGCAGGGGTCGAGGGATCGGTCGTGAGGTCACCCTCCGAACCTAGCCCACTCCGTAATTCGGGTGCGGACCGCCGACGGCTGCGCCAGACTGGTCGGCGTACGCCCCGGCGACGACCCGCGTCGCCCGTGTTGTGAGAGGAGCCGTGACATGTCCATCACTGTCCTCGGCCTGCCCGCCGACCACCTCTCTCACGCACGGAGCACCCACCTTGACGCACGCATTCCCGGAGGACTTCCTCCGCACTGACGACCGTTCGCCCACCGAGGGCATCGACGAGTCGTTCGTCTTCTCGTTCCACACCTACGCCGACGAGCTCGGCGAGGGTCAGCGCTGGTCCCGCTGGGAGGACCTCGAGGCCCTCATGCGGGGCCCCGAGCCGCGCCCCGACTGGGTCGTCACCTCCAGCGGCGCCATCGACGCCGACCTGGGCATCCTCAAGACCGGCAAGGAGGCCGACGTCTTCCTGCTGGAGCGCGGCGACCCGCACCGGCCCGAGGACGCGGTCGTGATGGCCGCGAAGCGCTACCGCGACACCGACCACCGCACCTTCCACCGTGCAGCCGCCTACACCGAGGGCCGCTCCATGAAGCGCTCCCGGGACGAGCGCGCCCTCAAGCGCAAGTCGACCTGGGGCCGCCAGGTCGCCGCGGGCGAGTGGGCGATCTCGGAGTGGAACGCCCTGCGGCGGTGCTGGGAGCTCGGCCTCCCGGTCCCCTACCCGGTCCAGATCGACGACACCGAGATCCTGATGGAGTGGATCACCCACACCGTCGACGGCGAGGTCGAGACCGCGCCCCGGGTGGCCCAGGTCCGCCCCGAGCGGACCGTGGTCGAGGGCTACTACGAGCAGCTCCGCGACGCGCTGATGACGCTCGTCCAGGCTGGGCTCGTGCACGGGGACCTGTCTCCCTACAACACCCTCGCCGCCGGTGAGCGGCTGGTCATCATCGACCTGCCGCAGATGGTGGACCTCGTCGGCAACCCGCGCGGGATGGACTTCCTGCTGCGCGACTGCGCCAACATGTGCGCCTGGTTCCGCTCCCGCGGGCTCGAGGTCGACGAGCAGGAGCTGTTCGGGGAGCTGATGGCCCACGCCTTCTGAGCGGGGGTCGTCGGGTGGGTCCTCGGGTTTCGGGTTTCCCCGCACAGGCGGGGAAACCCGAACTTCTGGGGGCGTGCACACCCCCAGAAGTTCGCAACACGCTCGGCAAGTCCGCCTTGAGTCTCTCAGGGACTCACGCCTGAGAGCGGATAGGTTGGGGCGCGTGCTGCACTCCCGTGGACGCGTCCTCGACGTCACCTCCCTCGACGACCTCGACCGTCGGCTGGCCGAGGGCGTGCGGTCGCTGGCCGGCTGGCGGGTGCTGCGCCTCGACCTCACCGCGCGCGGCCCCGCCCTGCTCGAGCGGTCGCTGGCGCAGTCGCTGTTCCTCGGCTGCGAGTTCGCCGAGGGCGAGGACGACGCCGTACGTCGCGCCGGCGGGGTGGTGCTGCACGCGATCCCCGACGTCCCGGTCGACCCCTACCGGGCGGGCCTCTACTCCCCCGCCGAGCTCTACGACGCACCCCGCTACGAGGACACCCTCGACGCCCGGGCCTACGCCTGGTCCCGGCGCGGTGCCGGACCCGAGGACGCGCTCGCCATGGCGCTGCACGACCACCACGTCGACGCCGCCCTCGGCGAGTGGGTCGCCGGACGCGAGGTCGTCGGCGTCATGGGCGGCCACGCGCTGGAGCGCGGCAGCGAGGCGTACGCCGACGCGGCGCGGCTCGGCCACACCCTGGCCGCGCGGCTGACGGTCGCCACGGGCGGCGGACCCGGGGCGATGGAGGCCGCCAACCTCGGCGCGTTCGTGCCGGGGGACGCATCGGGTCAGGCGTCCGCCGCGCTCGACGCCGCGCTGGCGGCGGTCGCGCGGGTGCCGTCGTTCCGACCCGACATCGGCGCTTGGGCCCGGGTCGCGCTGGACGTCGTCGAGGCGACGGCCGGCGGCCGGGCGTCGCTCGGCATCCCGACCTGGCACTACGGCCACGAGCCGCCGAACCCCTTCGCCACGGCGATCGCGAAGTTCTTCCGCAACGCCCCGCGCGAGGCGCTGCTGCTCGAAGTGTGCACAGCCGGCATCGTGTTCCTCCCGGGAGCCGGCGGCACGGTGCAGGAGGTCTTCCAGGACGCCTGCGAGAACTACTACGCCGACCGGACGTCCGTGGCGCCCATGGTGCTGGTCGGCCGCCGCCACTGGACCGAGGACCTTCCCGTGTGGCCGCTGCTGCAGGCGCTGGCGCGCGGACGGTCGATGGAGCCCCACGTCCACCTCGTCGACAGCGTCGAGGAGGCCGTGGCGGTGGTGGTGGCGGAGGTCACCCGGCGCGTCGGCGGCTGAGCGCCGGGGCCGCGCCCACCTCGCGGTAGTGGCCGACCAGCAGCTCGTTGACCGCCTGCCACGTCCGCCCGTGGACGCTGGCGCGCGCCGCACGTGACATCCGCAGCCGCAGCACGGGCTGGGTGACGAGCCGCTCGACGTGCGCCGCCAGCTCCTCGGCGTCGCCCGGCTCGTAGAGGAAGCCCGCGACGGTGTCGTCGACGACGTCGACCGGGCCGCCGGCGCGCGGGGCCACCACCGGGACGCCACTGGCGAGCGCCTCCTGGGCGGACTGGCAGTAGGTCTCGTGGCGGCCGGTGTGCACGAAGACGTCGAGGGTGGCGTAGGCCCGGGCCAGCTCCTCGCCGTGCAGGACGCCGAGGAAGGCGGCGTCCGGGAGCAGCGCCCGGAGGCGGCCCTCCTCCGGCCCGCCGCCCACCAGGACGAGGCGTACGCCGGGGAGCCGGTCGACCTGCGCCAGCAGCTCGAGCTCCTTCTCGGGCGCCAGCCGGCCGACGTACCCCACGAGCAGCTCGCCCGCCGGCGCGAGCGCGGCGTGCAGGTCCTCGTCGCGCCGGGTCGGGTCGAAGAGGACCTGGTCGACGCCCCGCGGCCACCGCGCCACGGCGTCGACCCCGAGGCGGGCCAGCTGGTCGATGCTCGCCGTCGACGGCGCGAGGGTGCGGTCGACACCCAGGTGGATCCGGCGGGTGAGCGACTCCATGGCGCGCGCGCCGCCGGGGACGGCGTACCGGTCGGCGAACCCCACGAGGTCGGTCTGGTAGATCGCGACGGTCGGGATGCCGAGCGACCGCGCGGCGCGCGCCGCCTGGTAGCCGAGCGTCGCCGGCGAGGCGATGTGCACCACGTCGGGGCGGAACCGCTGCATCGCCGCCCGGAGCCGGCGGCGGGTCTCGAGCCCGATCCGGAAGTCGGCGTAGAACGGCAGGTTGGCCCCGCGGGCCCGGGTGACCGGGAACCCGGCGTACGTCGCGGGGCCGGTCGGTGCGATCAGCTCCGCCTCGTGGCCCTCGGCGGCCAGGTGCTCCAGCACCCGGCGCACAGAGTTGGTGACGCCGTTGACCTGGGGCAGGAACGACTCGGTGACGACGAGCACCCGCAGGCGCGGGCCCGGGTCGCGCGGATGCAGGTCGCGCGGCGTGAAGGTCGGGAGGGTGACGAGGTTGGCCGGGACGGTGCGGCTGCGACGCCGCCTCTCGAGCAGGTCCATGCCCCGGACGCTAGGAAGCGCCTCGCAACGGACGCCCCGATCCGGGAGGACGACACGTGAACGGTCCCCGACGCTCGGGGGTTCGGCGGGAAGGTGCGGCCGAGCTTCGCACCCGAGTTGCGTGCTTCGAGGTGGAGATCTCTACCTCGAAGCACGGCGGTCACCGGATATCCGGGGACCGCCGGGCCAGTCACGCCGAGGCCGAGCAGGCCCCCGGAGGAGCTACTCCTTGGCGGCCAGCTGGCCGCAGGCGCCGTCGATCTCCCGGCCGCGGGTGTCGCGGACGGTGGTGGGGATGCCCTTGGCCTCGAGCCGGCGGACGAACTCGCGCTCGTCCGCGGGGTCGGACGCGGTCCACTTCGAGCCCTCGATCGGGTTGAGCGGGATCAGGTTGACGTGCACCCAGCCCCAGTCGCCGTACGAGTTCAGGACGTCGCCCAGCAGGTCGGCCCGCTCTGCCTGGTCGTTGATGCCGCGCATCATGGCGTACTCGATCGAGACCCGGCGCTTGGTCCTGGCGGCGTAGTTCCACGCCGCCTCGACGGTCTGGGCGACCGAGAAGCGGGTGTTGATCGGCACCAGCTCGTTGCGCAGCTCGTCGTCGGGCGCGTGGAGGCTGAGGGCCAGCGTGACGGGGATGCCCTCGTCGGCGAGCTGGTTGATCCGCGGCACCAGGCCGACGGTGGACACGGTGACGCCGCGGGCGCTCATGCCGAGGCCGGCGGGCGAGGGGTCGGTGAGGCGGCGCACGGCGCCGATGACGGCCTTGTAGTTGGCCAGCGGCTCGCCCATGCCCATGAACACGACGTTGGAGACGCGGCCCGGTCCGCCGGGGACCTCACCGCGGGCGAGGGAGCGCGCGCCGGCCACGACCTGCTCGACGATCTCGGCGGTCGACATGTTGCGCTGCAGCCCGCCCATGCCGGTCGCGCAGAACGGGCAGGCCATGCCGCAGCCGGCCTGGCTGGAGACGCAGATGGTCGCGCGGTCGGGGTAGCGCATCAGCACCGACTCCACGAGCGCGCCGTCGAAGAGCTTCCACAGGGTCTTGCGGGTGGTGCCCCGGTCGGCCTCCATGGTGCGCAGCGGCGTCATCAGGTGCGGCAGCAGCGCCGCCACGAGCTCGTCGCGCTGGCCCGACGGCAGGTCGGTCATCTCCGCGGGGTCGTCGACGAGGCGGCCGAAGTAGTGGGTGGACAGCTGCTTGGCGCGGAAGCCGGGCAGGCCCATCTCCTCCAGCAGCGCCTTGCGGCCGGCCTCGTCGAGGTCGGCGAGGTGCCGCGGCGGCTTGCGGCGCCCGCGGGGCTCGTCGAAGACGAGCGGCAGGGTCTTGATCGGCTGCTGGGTGGATTCGGACATCTGGACCAGTGTCCCACCCCGGCGGTCGGGGCGACGATTCAGCGGATCAGGCGTCGACCATGAAGTAGAGCACCAGTGAGGCGACGCCCAGCACGACCATCGCGGTGACGATCATGCCGACGAACATGAACTGCCCGAAGCGGCGGGTCTTGCGCTTGACCAGCAGGAAGATCGGCAGCGCCAGGAAGACGAGCACGAACGGGAACAGCCGCTCGGCCGTCTCGTAGGGGAACAGCAGCCGCAGGATGCCGGCGAAGGCGCCGGGCAGCGCCGTGACGAACAACATGCCGGCGAAGAAGCCCGTGATCCCGGCGAACGTCGGGTGGCTGGAGTGCCACCACGCGAAGCGCCCCTCCTGCGTCGTCCCGACCTCCTGCACCGGCTGCGTCTCCACGCGCCCAGAGTAGGTGGTCGCGTCCGTCCGGCGCCGGTGGGCACGCGGTGGCAGGCAATTCGTGGCACCGGCGGGCGGCGCCGGCTCAGCGGTCGACGGTGATGACGTCGGGCATCCCGAGCCCCGACCACCGGTCGAGGTCGGGCGGGCGAGCGGTGAGGTCGGCGACGACCACGGTCCAGGCGGTGCCGTGGCCGACCAGCACGACGTCCTCCTGTCCGTGCACCTCCAGCAGCCGCCGGACCGCGGGGACGACACGGTCCCGGCAGGCGGCGAGCGGCTCCCAGCCGTCGACGGCCGGCTCGTCGGGCCGCTCGAAGGCGCGGCGGACCGCCCCGGCGAAGTCCTCGACCCACTCCCCTCCCCGCTCGTGCTCGCGCAGGTCGGGGAGCACGCCGACCTCGGCGTCGGTGAGGAGCTGCGCCGTCTGGACCGCCTTCGGCTCGGGCGAGGTCAGCCAGGCGGCGCGTCCCGGCAGGCGACCCGAGGCCCGCAGCGCCCACACGTCGTCGTACGCCGCGGGGTCGAGGTCCCACGCGGACGCGGGCACACCGGGGACGACGAGCGGCCGCCCGTGCCGGACCAGGTGGAGCGTCATCGCGGCCTCGGCGCCAGGAACTCGGACGCGCCGCGGAGCCGGGTGGCGAGGAGGGTCGCGGCGAGCGCCGAGTCGAGGCGTACGTCGATCGGGCCGGGGTCGGCGAGGTCTGCCCGCCGACCCGGGCGGAGCGCGCCGGCGTCGAGGCCGTCGCGGCGGGCGATCAGCCGGCCGAGCTGGAGCCGGCTGGTCGGCTCCCCGCCTCCGACGTGGAGCAGTCCCCGGACGTCGTTGCCGGCGAGCTCGACGAGGGCGGTGGCGAGGTCGTCGACGTGGACCGGGCAGCGGCGCTCGTCCTCGAAGAGGACGCCCTCGGCGCCCGTGGCCAGCGCGCGCACGAGCTGTTCGTGCTTCGAGGCGCCGTCGCCGAGGATGAGGGAGGTGCGGGCGACCACGGCGCCGGGGCAGGCGGCCAGCGCCTCGGTCTCGGCGGCGACCTTCGCCCGGCCGTACGACGACACCGGGTCGGTCGGCGCGGCCTCGGTGTAGGGCCGGTCGGACCCGCCGAAGACCACGTCGGAGGAGACCAGCACCAGCCGCGCACCCACGCCGGCGGCGGCACGGGCGACGTGGGCGGCGCCGGTCGCGGTCACCTCCCAGTCGGCCTGCACGTAGGCGGTGTGCACGATCGCCGCGGGGCGGTGCCGCTCCACCAGCGCCCGTACGGCGGCCTCGTCGCGGACGTCGGCGTCCGCCGAGCCGACCGCGACGACGTCGTGCGTGGCCTCGGCCGCTGCCACGACCTGCCGACCGAGATAGCCGGTGCGGCCGCCGGTGACCAGGATCCGCATCAGAAGACGAGGTAGTAGAGCACCAGCCAGATCGGCGCGACCGTCGCGAGCAGCGAGTCGAGCCGGTCCATGAGGCCGCCGTGGCCGGGGATGACCTGGCTCATGTCCTTGATGCCGAGGTCGCGCTTGATGACGGACTCGCAGAGGTCGCCGAGGGTGGCCATCACGGCGGTGATGACACCGAGGATGACGCCGACCCACCAGTCGCCGCCGAGGAAGGACGTCACCAGCCAGACGCCGACCGCGATGGTGGCGACCATCGACCCGGCGAACCCCTCCCAGGACTTCTTGGGCGAGATCACGCGGGCCATCGGGTGCTTGCCGAACAGCACGCCGGCGACGTAGCCGCCGGTGTCGGAGGCGATCACGATCGCGATGAACGTGATGACGCCGCGCACGCCGTCGTCGTCGACGTCGAAGCCGAACGCCGGGTCGTGACCGCCCTCGGCGAGGAGCAGCGCCACGAAGGAGGCGAGGAAGGGCACGTAGACGAGCGTGAAGACCGATGCGGTGGCGTTCTTGACGTAGCCGTCGACGCCACGCCGCAGCAGCCACAGCATCACGACCAGGGCAGTGACGGCGGTGGCCGTCACGAGCGCCGGCGCCCCCCAGAAGTAGGCGACGACCACCATCACGACGCCGCCCAGCATCAGCGGCTGCTCGGGGAGGTCGATGTCCTTGGCCGACAGCCCGCGGTGCAGCTCCCACACGGCCACCGCCACGGCGACCGCCACGATCCCCATGAACGCGGTCTTCCAGAAGAAGAGCGAGAGCAGGATCGCGCTGACCAGCACCACCGCCGAGCCGACGGCGGCAGGCAGGTCCCGGCCGGCGCGGCCGTGGTCCTTCTGCGGTGGCTGGGGCGTCCCCGGCGCCGGTGGACTGTCAGGAGTCGTCATGGAGGGGCGCTCAGACCTCGAGCAGCTCGGCTTCCTTGTGCTTGAGGAGCTCGTCGATCTTGTCGGTGTGGGTCTTGGTCATGCCCTCGAGGCGCTTCTCGGCCCCGGTGACGTCGTCCTTGCCGACCTCGCCGTCCTTCTCGAGCTTCTCGAGCGCCTGCTTGGCGGTGCGGCGGATGTTGCGGACCGACACCCGGCCGTCCTCAGCCTTGGCCTTGGCGAGCTTGATGAACTCCTTGCGGCGCTCCTCGGTGAGCTCGGGGAAGACGCAGCGCAGCACCTTGCCGTCGTTGGCCGGGTTGACGCCGAGGTCGGAGTCGCGGATGGCCTTCTCGATGGCGCCCATCGCGCCGACGTCGAACGGCTGGATCAAGATGGTGCGGGCGTCCTGGGAGGTGAAGCTCGCCAGCTGCTGCAGCGGGGTCGGGGAGCCGTAGTAGTCGGCCGTGATCTTGGCGAACATCGCCGGGTTGGCCCGGCCGGCGCGGATCGCGGCGAACTCCTCGCGGGTGGCCTCGACGGACTTGTCCATCTTGGCGTCGGCATCGTTCATGACGTCGTTGATCACGGGTTGCTCTCTCTCGTCGTACGTCTCGGTGCGGCGGTCAGGCGGTCGGCTCGGGCGCGCTGCTCACCAGCGTGCCAATCCTCTCACCCCGCACCGCCCGCACGATCGTGCCCGGGGTGGAGAGGTTGAAGAACACCATGTCCATCGCGTTGTCGCGCGCCATCGCGATCCCGGTCGCGTCGGCGACCTTGAGGTCGCGGGCGAGGTACTCGTCGTAGGTGAGATGGTCGAACTTGACCGCGTCGGGGTTCTGCTTGGGATCGGAGTCGTAGACCCCGTCGACGCCCTGCTTGCCCATGAGGATGACCTCGCACCGGGTCTCGAGGGCGCGCTGGGCCGCGACCGTGTCGGTCGAGAAGAACGGCATGCCGGCCCCGGCGCCGAAGATCACGACGCGACCCTTCTCCATGTGCCGGATGGCGCGGCGCGGGATGTAGGGCTCGGCGACCTGGCCCATCGTGATGGCGGTCTGCACGCGGGTCTCGACGCCGTGCTTCTCGATGAAGTCCTGGAGCGCCAGGCAGTTCATCACCGTGCCGAGCATGCCCATGTAGTCGGCGCGGGCTCGCTCCATGCCGCGCTGCTGCAGCTCGGCGCCGCGGAAGAAGTTGCCGCCGCCGACCACGATGGCGATCTGCACGCCCGACTTCGCGACCTCGGCCACCTCGCTCGCCGTGGCGTTGATGACGTCGAGGTCCAGTCCCACCTCGCCCCCGCCGAAGACTTCGCCCGAGAGCTTGAGCAGGACACGGTTGTAGGCCGTCACTGGGATCCCTTCACACGGCTGGGTGGGTCACCGGAAACCTACCGGCCGGCAGGCCCGGGGGTCGAACCCGAGCGACGAGGGGCCGTACGCCACTGGCGTACGGCCCCTCGTCGGTGATCGGGTGGTGCGTGGCTCAGGCGCCGACCTCGAAGCGGGCGAACCGCTTCACGGTCGTGCCGGCCGCGTCGAGGACGGCCTTGACGCTCTTCTTGGACTCGGTGACCGACTCCTGCTCGAGCAGGACGATCTCCTTGTAGAAGCCACCGAGGCGACCCTCGACGATCTTGGCGATCGCCTGCTCGGGCTTGCCCTCCTCGCGGGTCTTCTGCTCGGCGATCGAGCGCTCGGACTCGACGACGTCGGCGGGGACCTCGTCGCGGGTGAGGTACTGCGCCTTCATCGCGGCGATCTGCATCGCGGCGCCGCGGGCGGCGGCCTCGTCACCCTCGAACTCGACCAGCACGCCGACGGCCGGCGGGAGGTCGGCGGCACGCTTGTGCATGTAGGTGACGGTGGTGCCGTCGAAGTAGGCGACCTCGCCCAGCTCGATCTTCTCGCCGATCGTGATGGCCAGGTCCTCGACGACCTCGCCGACGGTCTTGCCGTCCAGCTCGGCGGCCTTGAGGGCGGCGGTGTCGGCGGCCTTGACCTCGTTGGCCACGTCGGCGATCTGCTGCGCCTTCTTGATGAAGTCCTCGTTCTTGGCGACGAAGTCGGTCTCGCTCTTGAGCTCGACTAGGGCGTTGCCGGAGGTGGCGACGAGGCCGGCGGCGGTCTCGCGCTCGGCGCCGCGGGCGGCGGCCTTGGCCGCGCCCTTGACCCGGAGCAGCTCGACGGCCTTGTCGAAGTCGCCGTCCGCCTCGGTCAGCGCCTTCTTGCAGTCCATCATCCCGGCCTGGGTCTGCTCACGGAGCTTCTTGACGTCGGCGGCGGTGAAGTTGGCCATGGTCCTTCTTCCTTCAGGTTCGTTGGGTACGGCGCGGCGGCGCGCAGGTCGTGCGCGCCGCCGCGGTCGGGACGTCTCAGGCGGTGGGCTCGTCGGTCGCCGGCTCGGCGTCCGTGACGGCCGTGGCGGTGTCGACGGACGCAGCCTCGGCGACGGCGGCGTCGACGTCGGCGGCGACCTCGTCAGCCGACGCGTCGCTGCCGGCGACGGGAGCCGGCGCCTCGTCCGAGGTCGCGGCGTCGGCCGGGGCCTCGACAGCGGCGCCGGCGGCGGCGTCGGCCTGGGGGGCCTCGGCAGCGGCACCGGTGGACTCGGAGGCCGGGGTCTCGGCGGCGGCGTCGCCCGTGGCGGCGGCAGCGGCCTTCTCGGCGTCACCGGCGAGGAGCTCGCGCTCCCACTCGGCGAGGGGCTCCTCGGCACCGACGGTCTCGTCGGCGTCGCCGCCCTTGACGCCCGAACGGGCCATGAGGCCCTCGGCGACGGCGTCCGCGACCACGCGGGTCAGCAGGCCGACCGCGCGGATGGCGTCGTCGTTGCCCGGGATCGGGAAGTCGACGAGGTCGGGGTCGCAGTTGGAGTCGAGGATGCCGATGATCGGGATCCGCAGCTTGCGGGCCTCCTCGACGGCCAGGTGCTCCTTGTTGGTGTCGACGATCCACACGGCCGAGGGGACCTTGGTCATCTCGCGGATGCCGCCGAGGGTCTTCTCGAGCTTGGTGTGCTCCCGCTTCATCTGCAGGAGCTCCTTCTTGGTGCGACCCGAGCCGGCGACCGTCTCGAAGTCGACGTCGTCGAGCTCCTTGAGGCGGTTGATCCGCTGGT
The DNA here is from genome assembly GCF_034661175.1 of Nocardioides renjunii. Taxonomy (NCBI): domain Bacteria; kingdom Bacillati; phylum Actinomycetota; class Actinomycetes; order Propionibacteriales; family Nocardioidaceae; genus Nocardioides; species Nocardioides renjunii. Next base: position 2,912,985 of record NZ_CP141058.1, read on the forward strand.
GGACGGTCTGGAAGTTGGTGAGCATGCCGCCGAGCCAGCGCTGGTTGACGTAGGGCATGCCGACGCGGGTGGCCTGCTCGGCGATGGCCTCCTGCGCCTGCTTCTTGGTGCCGACGAACATCACGACACCGCCGCGCGCGACGGTCTCCTTGACGAAGGCGAAGGAGCGGTCGATGTAGGACAGCGACTGCTGCAGGTCGATGATGTAGATGCCGTTGCGCTCGGTCATGATGAAGCGCTTCATCTTGGGGTTCCAGCGACGGGTCTGGTGACCGAAGTGGACGCCGCTCTCGAGCAGCTGGCGCATGGTGACGACTGCCATGGGTTCTCCTGTGGTGGCGGAGGCGCTGACCGATGTGCCCGACCTTGCGCAGGCCGGACCGGGAGCGTGACTCCTGTTGGTTTCAGTTGCTGCCCCCGGCGGGTGCCGGGTGCCCTGACGCTCACACGCCGGTCCGATCCGCACCGGTGGGGCTGGCGGGAACTGAGGACCGACGCCCACGGGCGGTCCGGGACCGAGGAGCATCCCGACGCGGTCTGCGAGCGTGCGAAGTCAGTCCGGGTGGACTGCTCCGCACATCGTAGGCCAGGGACTCACGCCGGGCGAAATGGCGGAACGCTGCGGCGGAGCGGCGTCTTCCCGCTGGGCACGCACCGGCAACCGTCCACAACCGACCCGGCACCGTCGCACTCCACAGCCGCGCACGTCGGCCGTCGCCCTCGGGGCCCCTGCCGGGCAGCCTCGCAGGGTGCGCACCCACCTCGTCGCCGTCCTCACGGCCCTCCTGCTCGCGGCGTCCTCCGTGCCGCTCTCTCCCGCCACCTACGCCTGGCCCACCCCGTCGGCGAAGCCCGAGGTCGACGGGGTGTGGCCCCTCGACCCCGAGCCCGACGTGGTCCGCGGTCTCGAGCCCCCGCCGCACCCGTACGCCTCCGGGCACCGCGGCGTCGACCTGGCCGGTGCCCCCGGCCAGGCGGTGCGGGCCGCCCTGCCCGGCACCGTCGGCTTCGCCGGCTCCATCGGCGGCAAGCCGGTCGTCACGGTGCTGCACGGAGGGCGGCGTACGACCTACGAGCCGGTCGTGGCCACGGTCGAACGGGGCGACGAGGTGGCTGCCGGTTCGGTGCTGGGCAGGCTGGTGGTCACCGACAGCCACTGCTTCCCCGCGGCCTGCCTGCACTGGGGGCTGATCGAGGGCGAGACCTACCTCGACCCGCTGTCCCTCGTCGGCGGCGGCCCGGTGCGGCTGCTCCCCCTCTGGCGCGACGCGCCGGCCACGACGCGGTTGCCGTGGACTCCCCCGCTCCAGCGCTGGCGGCGCCCGGTCGACCGCGCCGTCTGACGACGCCGGTCTGCCTAGGCCCGGGGGTGCGCCTGCTGGTAGGCCCGACGCAGCCGGTCGGTGGTGACGTGCGTGTAGAGCTGCGTCGTGGCCAGCGAGGCGTGGCCGAGCAGCTCCTGCACCGAGCGCAGGTCCGCGCCCCCCTCGAGCAGGTGGGTGGCGGCGGAGTGCCGCAGGCCGTGCGGGCCGATGTCGGGGGCGCCGGGGACGTCCGCGATGCGTCGGTGCACGAGGTCCCGGACGGCCCGCTGGTCGATGCGTCGCCCGCGTACGCCCAGGAACAGCGCCGGCCCGGACCCCTCGACGCGCAGCGCGGCGCGTCCGGAGCGCAGCCACCGGTCCAGCGCGCGGCCCGCCGGGGTGCCGTAGGGCACCGAACGCTCCTTGCGGCCCTTGCCGAGGACCCGGACCACCCGTCGCTCGTCGTCCACGTCGTCGACGTCGAGCCCGACCAGCTCGCCCACCCGGATGCCGGTGGCGTAGAGCAGCTCGAGCATCGCCACGTCGCGGACCCCGACCGGGGTGCCGTCGTCGGCCAGCTCGGCGGCCGAGCGGATGAAGGCCTCGGCCTCGTCGGCCCGGAGGACCGGGGGAAGCGTCTTGTGCTTCTTCGGCGATCCGAGCGCAGCCCCCGGGTCGGTGGGCAGGCGCCCGGTCCGGTGCAGCCACGCGGTGAAGACGCGGGCCGCCGTGGCCCGGCGCGCGATGGTCGTCCGGCTGCGGCCGGTGGACTGGAGGCGGGCCAGCCAGCTCCGCAGCGTGCGGAGGTCGAGGTCCGTGACGTCGTCGTGGCCGAGCCGCAGGCAGTGGTCGAGCAGGCCGGAGACGTCACCGAGGTAGGCACGGACGGTGTGCGGGGCGAGGTCGCGCTCGGAGACCAGGTGGCGCTCGTAGTCGGCGAGCACGCGCATCATGGGTTCGGGCAGCCCCGGCGCACCTGCCTCCTCGTCGGCCACGCCACGATCGTAGGCGTCGGGACGCCTCTCACCCGGCACCCGCGAGTCGCCACCCGCCGGGGACCTCCCGGACGAAGCCGCCCCGCTCGAGGCGACCCAGCGCGTTGGCCGCCTCGCGGACGTGGAGCGCGCACATCCCGGCGATCGACTCCACGTCGGCCGGGGCGCTCACCGGAACGGCCTCGAGCACCAGCTGGTCGGTGCGGCTCAGGCTGTCGCGTGGCCGCTCCTCGCCGCGACGGACCTCCGGGAGGTGCTGACCCGCGGCACCGACGATCTCGAGGACCTCCGCGCCGCGGGTGACCAGGGAGGCGCCGCCGCGCCGAAACCACTCGTGCACGCCCTCCGACGTGTAGCTGGTGACGGGGCCGGGCACGCACATGACGGGTCGGCTGAGCTGCTCGGCCCAGCTGGCGGTGTTGAGGGCGCCGCTGCGCAGGGCGGCCTCGACGAGGACCGTCCCGCTGGTCAGCGCGGCGATGAGCCGGTTGCGCGCCAGGAACCGGATCCGCGTGGGGGCGGACCCCGGCGGCTGCTCGGAGACCACCGCGAACTCGGCGGCGAGGTGGGCCAGGAGTCGGCGGTGCTGCACGGGATAGGTCCGGTCGACGCCGCACGCGAGGACGGCCACCGTGGCACCGCCGGCCAGGAGCGCCGCGTCGTGCGCCGCGAAGTCGATGCCCTTGGCTCCCCCCGAGACCACCGGCGTCCCGGCTGCGGCGACGGTGCCCGAGATCCAGCGGGCCACCTCGTCGCCGTAGACCGAGCAGGACCGGGACCCGACCACGGCCACCGACGTGGCCAGCTCCGTCAGCGGCATCGGGCCCTTCACCCAGATCCCCGGCGGGGTGCCCCCGAGCGCCTGGACGTCCTCGACGTGGTCGAGGTCGTCGAGGCCGGGGGGCCACTCGGGATCACCGGGCACCACGAAGCGGATGCCGCACCGTTGGGCCTGATCCAGCTCGCGGACGGGGTCGACCTGCAGGAGCCGGTCCGGCAGGCCGCTGCCCGGCTTGGGCTCGAGCTGCGTGCGCAGCGCGCCCTGGGGGCCGAGCTGCCGCACGAGCGAGGAGGTGGTGCGGTCGCCGGGCTCGACGGCACGGCTCAGCACCACCCGGGCGAGCCGGTCGGCCTCCGTGGGGCCGCCGGCCGGGCGGATCGCCCGGACGCTCATGACGCCACCGTCCGCACGACCTCGGCGGGCAGGACGCGCGACGGGTCGGGCGACCGCAGGACGAGGGCGACCCGGGCCTCGGCCTCACCCGGACGGTCGACGTCGGCGCAGTCGGCGACCGTCCACGCCAGCCGCTGGACCCGGGTGAGGCCCCGTCGGGTCAGCCGCCCCGCGGCGAGCTCCGCCTCGACGAGGCGCTGGGCCGCGGGGTGGAGGGGCCACCGCTCGGCCAGGGCGGGCCCCGGGACGGCCGAGTTGAGCAGCCACGGGCAGTCGCGGTAGCGACGGTGCTGGCGCAGCCGAGCGCTCTCGACGCGGGCCCGGACGTCGGCCGACGACTCCGGGGGCGGGGCGAAGCTCCGCCCGCTCCTCGGGCCGTGGGGGCGGACCTGCATCCAGATGTCGACCCGGTCGACGATGGGGCCAGACAGCTTGCGCTGGTAGTGGGCGCGCTGCACCTCCGAGCACTCACAGCCTCCCCCGGTCAGGCCGTGGAAGTTGCCGCACGGGCAGGGATTGGCCGCCAGCACGACGAGCGAGCGGGCGGGATAGGTGGCCGACTCCTCGCCCCGGGCGATCGTCACCTCCCCGGACTCCAGCGGCTGGCGCATCGCCTCGATGACGTCGGAGCGGAAGTGCGGGAACTCGTCGAGGAACAGCACGCCGTGGTGGGCCAGGCTGACCTGGCCCGGTCGGACGCGACCGGTGCCACCGCCGAGCACGCTCGCGGCGCTCGCGCTGTGGTGGGGCGCGAACCACGGCGGTCTCCGGAGCAGGCCCGCGCCCTCGGGGAGCGTCCCGGCCACCGAGTGCAGGGCCGTCACCTCGAGCGACTGCTCGATCGTCAGGTCGGGGAGGATCGTGGGGATCCGCTCGGCGATCGACGTCTTGCCCGTCCCGCGCGGTCCGACGAGCATCAGCGGGTGGGCGCCGGCCGCCGCGACCTCCACGGCGTAGCGGACGTCGTCGAGGCCGTCGAGGTCGCCCAGGTCGACGTCGTCGAGCCGGTCGGCACCACGCCACGAGGTGAGCGGGCTGGCGGACGGCGCCACGACGGGTGGCGCCTCCGGGACCTCGACGTCGCACAGCACGGCGACGACCTGGGACAGCGAGCGCACGCCGAACACCGTCATCCCGGGGACGAGACCGGCCTCGGCCGCCTGCGGCTCCGGCACGAAGACCCGCGTGATCCCGTGCGCCGCGGCGGCGATCACCATCGGCAGCACCCCCGGCACCGGGCGCAGTCCGCCCGACACGGACAGCTCCCCGACGAACGCCCAGCCCTCGAGGTGCTCGGGAGCGAGCTCGTCGTGCTTCTTGTCGGCCGCCATCACCGCCACGGCGATCGCGAGGTCGTAGTGGGTGCCGCCCTTGGGCAGGTCGGCCGGCGACAGCAGGACCGTGACGCGCTTGGTGGCCGGCCAGCGGCCGCAGTCGTTGTTGATGGCCATCCGCACCCGGTCACGCGCCTCGGACAGGCTCTTGTCGACCCGGCCGACCAGCGTCGTCCCGACCACGCCCGGGGACACGTCGACCTGGACGTCGATCACGTGCCCGTCCGCGCCCTTCAGGGCCAAGGAGCGGGCCGTCGCGAAGGCCATCAGCCGATCGCCTCGACGTGCTCGACCTCGACCGGCCGACCCGGCGGCGCCAGGACACCCACCATGTCGATCCGGACGTCCTCGGGGTGGCAGTCGTGGACGCGCAGCCACCTCGCGGCGAGGCGGCGCAGCCGGTCGACCTTGCGCCGGTCGACCGCCTCCAGCGGTGCGCCGTAGTCGGTGGAGGTGCGGGTCTTCACCTCGCAGATCACCAGGACCTGCCCGTCGCGCAGCACGAGGTCGATCTCGCCGGCCTCGCACCTCCAGTTGCGGTCGAGCAGCACCATCCCGCGACCGGTCAGGTGGCGCGCTGCGATCGTCTCGCCGCGCTCGCCGAGCAGACGCTTGCGCTGGGCGGCCGGGTCGGGGACGAAGGGTGAGGTGGCGGCAGGTCGGGCCATCGTGGGTGCCTTCCGGTCGGGCAGATCGGGGAGGCACCAGCACACCGCGGCCCGCCGACAGGGCGGGCGGGTGCGCGGCGGCGGCTGTGGAGAAGTGGCGGACGAGGACGGCTGTGGACGCCCGGTGGCTCAGTCCTTGGGCGGGTCGATCTCCTGCGGAGCCAGCTCCTCCACGTTGACGTCCTTGAACGTCAGGACCTTCACGTTCTTGGCGAAGCGCGCGGGTCGGTACATGTCCCACACCCACGCGTCGCTCATCGAGACCTCGAAGAACACGTCGCCGCTCTCGGAGCGTGCCTTCACGTCGACCTGGTTGCAGAGGTAGAAGCGGCGGTCGGTCTCCACGACGTACTTGAAGATGCCCACGACGTCGCGGTACTCGCGATAGAGGGTGAGCTCCATCTCGGTCTCGTACTTCTCGAGGTCCTCGGCGCTCATGCGTCCTCCTCCGTCGGGTCCGGCCCCGTGCTGCCCGGCTGCTCCCGACCGACACTAGTGGCCCGCTCCAGCACCTCGGGCGGGGACGCCTCGGACGACGACGGCTCGGGCGGCGACGTCTCCGGCAGCGGCTCGAGGCCGGCGGCGCGGCGCACGTTGACGAAGCGCATCCGGTGCTGGGGGCACGGCCCGTGGGCGGCGAGGGCCGCGTCGTGCTCCGCGGTGCAGTAGCCCTTGTGGGTGCGGAAGTCGTAGTGCGGCCACGAGTCGTGCATCTGGACCATCAGCCGGTCGCGGGTCACCTTGGCGATGACGGAGGCCGCGGCGATGCAGGCCGCGACCCGGTCGCCCTTCCACACCGCGAGGCCGGGCACCCCCAGCCCGTCGACCGGGAAGCCGTCGGTGAGGACGTAGGACGGCCGAGCCTCGAGGCGGGCGACGGCACGGCGCAGCGCCTCGACGTTGGCCACGTGCATCCCGAGGCGGTCGCACTCCTCGGCGTCGATCACCACGACCGACCACGCGAGAGCGCGGCGCACGACCTGGGCGTAGACGCGCTCGCGGGCGGCCTCGGTCAGCAGCTTGCTGTCGGCGAGCCCCGGGACGACGCCGGCCTTGCCGGCCGGCAGCACGACGGCCCCGGCGACGAGCGGGCCGGCGCAGGCTCCGCGGCCGGCCTCGTCGACCCCGGCGATCGGGTCGAGCCCGGCCCGCCGCAGGGCGCGCTCGTAGCCGTAGATCCCGGCGTCACGACGTACGGTCATGCCGCCCGGCAGGGGCTGGGGCGGCTGGGTCACGAGGTCGGTGCGGGCACGTCCTCGAACGTGTCCGGACGGGTGTTCCAGCGGAAGCGGTCGGCGGGCCACAGCAGGACGAAGACCTTGCCGACGACCAGGTCGACGGGGACGAACTCGTCGCCGGGCACGCACTCGGTCTCGTCGGTGCGACACATCTTCTGCGAGGAGTCGGCCGAGCGCGACCGGTTGTCGCCCATCACGAAGATGTGGCCCTCCGGGATCGGGCCGACCTGCCAGTCCTCGTCGCAGGTGCCGTTGGTGGGCATGGGGCCGTTGCACTTGCCGGTGCCGCGCTTGACGTAGGCGCTCTCGGCGAGCGGCTGGCCGTTGACGACGAGCCGGCCCTGGTCGTCGCAGCACTCGATGGTGTCGCCCGCGACGCCGATGACGCGCTTCACCAGGTGCCCACCGGTCGGGTAGAGCCCGATCTTGGCCATCGCCTTGGCCACCGGGTTGGTGGGCCCGGCGCTGTCGATGGGGGGCAGCCAGCCGCCCGGGTCCTTGAACACGACGACGTCGCCGCGCTCCGGCTCCCCGCCGCCCCAGTAGGAGACCTTCTGGATGAGGATCCGGTCGTTGAGGATCAGGCCCGGCTCCATCGACTCCGACGGGATGTAGAAGGCCTGGACGAAGAACGTCTTGATGACCACGGCGAGGACCAGGGCGACCCCGAGCAGGAGGATCGTCTCCTGCCACAGGGGCAGCTGCTTGCGCTTCGGCTTGCCCTGTCCCGATCCCTTGCGGCCGCTCGCCGAGCTGCCCGTGGAACGCGACGACCGCGGTTCCTCGTCCGTGGAGAGGGACGCAGAACCGCGGTCGTCGGAAGTCACTCGCAGAGACTAACGAGTCGCTGGTCGCTCCCCGCCCAGCAGGGCGGGGTGGCGAGATCAGGCCTCGCGGCGCTCCTTGATCTTGGCAGCCTTGCCGCGCAGGTTGCGCAGGTAGTAGAGCTTGGCGCGACGCACGTCACCGCGGGTGACGACCTCGATCTTGTCGAAGATCGGGGAGTTCAGCGGGAAGGTGCGCTCGACGCCGACGCCGAAGGAGACCTTGCGGACGGTGAAGGTGCGGCCGATGCCCGAGCCGTGGACGCGGATCACGACGCCCTGGAACACCTGGACGCGCGAGCGGCTGCCCTCGATGACCTTGACGTGGACCTTGACGTTGTCGCCGGCACGGAAGGCCGGGACGTCGTCGCGCTTGAGGGAGGTGCCGAGGTCGGCGATGACGTTGGTCATGACTGCTCCTCGCGAGTGCCACAGGTCAGCCGCGGTGTGAGAGGTGGTGATCGGGTCGGTCCGTGCCCGAGCTGGCCGGCCGGCGCGCCCCCTGTGGCAGGTGCGGTACGGCGGGACCCCGGGGCGGTGCATCTGGTGGGATGCGTCCGGGCGACCCTGGCCTCGAGCGGACCAGGGGTGAAGTCTGCCAGAGCGTCGGCGTCAGCGGGAAATCCGCTTGGTGAGCACGACGGCTCCCGGTGGGGCGACCCGGTCGCCGCGCACCCGGAACCCCGCCTTCTTGTACATCCGCAGGTTGTCCAGTGACCCGGCGCCGGTGAAGAGGACGTAGGTCTCGACCTCCGGCGGCGCGAGTCCCTCGACGAGCTCGAGGAGCGCGCGGCCGAGACCGCGGCCCTGGAGGTCGGGGGCGACCATGATCCGCCCGATGTCCCACTCGCCGTGGCCGTCGACCCGACCGCGCACGGCGCCGACGAGGCGGCCCGAGGACGGCTCGCGCGCGACCATCACGGTCCACTCCCCCAGGCCGCGGCGTACGTCGTCGAGCGACTCGCGCAGGGCCGGGATCTCCACGCCGGGGTTGGCCTCCATCTCCTGCAGCCAGCAGGCGCGCTGCAGGGTGTAGATCTCGCCGGCGTCGGCGGACACGGCCGGGCGTACGTCGAGGTCGGCGAGGCCGCGGACGGCGCCGGTCGCCGGGAGGAGGTCCGGGCGGCGCGCGGCGGTCCGGCGCTCGGCCTGCTCGCGCCGCCAGGCGGCGATCCGCGCGTGGTCGCCGGAGAGGAGCACGTCCGGGACCTCGCGGCCCTCCCACGACGCCGGCTTGGTGTAGACGGGGTACTCGAGCAGGCCGTCGGCGTGCGACTCCTCGACGAGCGACTCGGCGTTGCCCATGAAGCCGGGCAGGAGCCGCACCACCGCCTCGGTGATCGCGAGTGCGGCGACCTCCCCGCCGTTGACGACGTAGTCACCGAGCGAGACCTCGCGCACGGTGCCGATCGTGGCGGCGTGCTCCACCACGCGCTGGTCGATGCCCTCGTAGCGCCCGCAGGCGAAGACCAGGTGCTCGTGGCCGCTCAGCTCGTGCGCGAGCGCCTGGGTGAACGGCTCCCCGCTCGGCGTCGTGAAGACGATCGTCGCCCCCGTCGCGACGGCGTCGAGCGCTCGTCCCCACGGCTCCGGCTTCATCACCATCCCGGCTCCCCCGCCGTAGGGGGTGTCGTCGACTGTGTGGTGGCGGTCGGTCGTCCACTGGCGCAGGTCGTGGACCGCCACCTGGAGCAGGCCCTTGTCCCGGGCCTTGCCGGGCAGGCTCAGGTCGAGCGGGGCGAGGTAGTCGGGGAAGATCGTGACGACGTCGATCCTCATGCGTCGCCCGACCCGCCGTCGGACGCGTCGCCAACCCCAGCGTCGGACGCAGCGGGCGCGTCCGGTGCGTCGTCGGGGAACGGCGACACGAGCCCGGGACGGTCGGCCACCACCACGCGGCGCGCGTCGAGGTCGACCTCCGGCACCAGCGCCGTCACGAACGGCACGAGAGCGTCGCGGCCGTCGGTGCTGCGCACGCTCAGCAGGTCCTGGGCCGAGCCGTGCACGAGGCCCTTCACGGTGCCGAGGTGGGTGCCGTCGAGGTCGACGACGTCGAGCCCGACGAGCTGGTGGTCGTAGAACTCGTCGGGGTCCTCGGGCGTCTCGTCGGGGCCGATCGTGGCGTGGAGGACGGTGCCGCGGACGGCCTCCGCGGCGTTGCGGTCGGCCAGCTCCTCGAAGGTGACCAGCAGCGTCGTCTGGTGCCAGCGCGCCCGCGCGACGGTGAGGCTGGAGGGCCGGCGGTCGGCGCCCGCAGGGGCCTCGGCCCGCAGGGTCGTACCGGGGGCGAAGCGGCGGTCGGGCTCGTCGGTGCGGACGTCGAGGGTGACCTCGCCGCGGATGCCGTGGGGCTTGCCGATGCGGCCGACGACGACCTCGATCTCGCCCGCTTGCTGATCACTCACGCGGCCAGCGTAGAGGTCGCGGAACGACGACGGGCGCCACCCCGGTGGGGGTGGCGCCCGTCGTCAGGCGTGCACGTCGCTCAGCGGCGGCGGTCGGTGTCCACGAAGTCCACCCGCGCCCCGCCGCGGCCCGCGAGGGCCGAGACGACGGTGCGGAAGGCGGTCGCGGTGCGACCGTTGCGGCCGATCACCTTGCCGAGGTCGTCGGGGTGGACCCGGACCTCGAGGATCGAGCCCCGACGCAGCTGCTTGTCGCGGACGACGACGTCGTCGGGGTGGTCGACGATCCCGCGCACCAGGTGCTCGAGCGCCTCGGCCAGCACGATCAGGCCTGCTTGTCCGCGTCGACGCCGGACGTGTTCTTGCCGGCCTCCTCGGCGGTGACGTTCTCCAGGTCGGCGTTGGCCTCGGCGGCACCCTCGGGCGTCTCCGAAGCCGGGACCTCGACCGCGGCGGGCGTCGCGGCGGCGGGCTCCTCGGCGGCCGGCTTGTCGGCCTTCTTGCGGGTGGTGGTCGCACCGCCACGGGGCTCGGCGCTGACCTCCTTGAGGGCCTCGTTGAAGATGTCGACCTTGGAGCGCTTGGGCTCCTTGACCTTGAGGGTGCCCTCGGTGCCGGGGAGACCCTTGAACTTCTGCCAGTCACCGGTGACCTTGAGGATGGCCTCGACGGCCTCGGAGGGCTGCGCGCCGACACCGAGCCAGTACTGCGCCCGGTCGGAGGTCACCTCGATGAAGGAGGGCTCCTCCTTCGGGTGGTACTTGCCGATCTCCTCGAGCACCCGACCGTCGCGCTTCTTGCGCGAGTCGACGACGACGATGCGGTACTGCGGCACCCGGATCTTGCCCAGGCGCTTCAAACGAATCTTGACGGCCACGTTTGTGGTGTCTCCTCAGAATTGTCGTGGGTGAGAGGCCTTGCCCCAGGTGGGGTCACCGGGTCCAGCCACTCGATGGGCGCTGCGTGCTCGGATGAGAGGGTCCGGGCGCGCAGGACACGAGCGATGATTCTGCCAGACGCGGGCGGCGCGCCACCAATCGCCCGACCCGTCACGCCCGGACGGCGTCGAGCCCGAGGCACGACCGGAGCGCCTCGAGCCCCTCGACCCGCAGCGGGTGCGGCCCGCGCACGAGGTCCTCGGGGGTCAGCACGAGCGCCTGGTTGAGCGCCAGCTCCCCCGGCCGGCGCTTGAGCCGCCGCACGCCGTTGGGCCGGTAGCCCAGCTTGCGGGAGACCGCCAGCGAGGCCGGGTTGTCGAGGAAGGCCCCCGAGGTGATGACGGCCGCGTCGAGGTGGTCGAAGGCGAACGCGCAGATCACCTGCCGCATCGCGGTGCCGATGCCGCGGCCCTGGAACTCGCGTCCCAGCCACGAGCCGGTCTCGCCGGTGCGGGTGACGAGGTAGTCGGACGTCTCGAAGGCCTGCGTCCCGACCAGGCGGTCGTCGTGGAACACCGCGAGGTGCAGGCCCCAGGCGTCCGGGCCGAACTCGGCACGGGTCCGCCAGTGGTAGGCGGCGGTGTTGCGGGCCAGCTGGTCGGGCGGGGCGTCGGTCCACGGGACGTAGAACGGCATCGCGCCCGGGTCGTGGATGCCGCGCACCGCGAGGTCGCACAGGTCGGGCAGCACCTCGTCGGTGATGCCGCGCAGCACCAGCGGTCCGGCCTCGATGGTGAGGCCCAGGGGCGGGAACAGGTCGGCGACGGTGGACACCGGCCCATCCCAGCCGGTCCGGCGCTCGACCACAAATCTCCCGCAACCGAACGGGGGTCCACGACGTCTCCCGGTCATGACCACGCCGTCCGTCGAGCCGCTGGAGCTGCCCGCGCGGCTCACCGCTCCCCCGCGCCTGACGCAGCGCCACCCGTGGCTGCTCCCCGTCGCCGTGGCCACGCACCGGACGCGGAGACGTACGCGCTGGGTGCGCGACGCGTGGTCGGGCCGGGTCGTGTGGGCGACGCAGCACACCGGCTCCGACCTGCCGGTGCGGGTGAAGCAGCACGGCTCGCTGCTCCTGCGCGAGCTCGACCCGGACCGGATGCACCTGCAGCACAACAAGGTCACGAACCTGCGCCTGGCGGCCGCGCGGGTGGACGGCCTCGTCGTCGCGCCCGGCCAGACCTTCTCGTTCAACAAGGTGGTCGGCAACTGCACGCGGCGCAAGGGCTACCTCGACGGGATGAGGCTCTCGGACGGCTCGGCCGACGCAGGCGTCGGCGGCGGCATCTGCCAGCTCGCCAACCTCGTGCACTGGATGGTGCTGCACTCGCCGCTCACCGTCGTGGAGCGTTCGGAGCACTCCTTCGACCCGTTCCCGGACCAGGGCCGGATGCTGCCGTGGGGCGTGGGCTGCTCGATCGTCTACAACTACGTCGACCTGGTCGTGCGCAACGACACCGACCGCCCCTTCCAGCTCCGCGCGTGGGTGGGCGATCGCTACCTGCACGGCCAGCTGCGCACCGACGAGCCCCCCGGGCTCCGCTACACGGTGGAGGCGCGCGACGAGCAGTTCCTGCGCCGCGACGGCCGGGTCTTCCGGCGCAACCAGGTGTGGCGACGGGTGATCGACCGCCGCACCGGCGAGCAGGTCGGCGAGGAGCTGGTGAAGCGCAACTGCGCGCTGGTCGTCTACGAGCCCGGACCGGGCGTCGAGGTCCTCGAGCTGGACTGAGCCCGGCTCACCGGCCCCCCACCACGCCCCGCACCACACCGCGCAGCACGGTGCACGCGGGGGTCCGGAGCACGGACAGGTCCTCGACCGGGTTGCGGTCGTAGACGACGAAGTCCGCCGACGCGCCCTCCTCGAGGCCGTCCACCCCGAGCCACTCCCGCGCTCGCCAGCTGGCGGCACCCAGCGCGTCGCGGGCCGGCATCCCGATCCGGACCAGGGCCTCGACCTCCCCGGCGATGTTGCCGTGGCGGCTGATGCCGCCGCCGTCGGAGCCGGCGTAGATCGGCACCCCGGCCTCGTGGGCGGCCATGATCGTGGCGGGCATCCGGGCGTAGAGGTCGGTCATCGTCGCGGCGTAGGCCGGGAACCGCTCGGCACCGGCCGCCGCGTGCTCGGGGAACTTGTCCAGCTGCATCACCGTGGGCACCAACCGGGTGCCGTGCTCCACCATGGCGTCGATCAGGTCCTCGGTGAGGCCGGTGCCGTGCTCGATGCAGTCGATGCCGGCCTCGATCAGCCCGGGCAGCACGCCGTGGCCGAAGCAGTGGGCGGTGACCTTCGCGCCCTCCGCGTGGGCCGCCGCGATGGCGTCGGCGAAGGCCTCGGCGGGGAAGGACGGGGCCAGGTCGCCCTCGTCGCGGGAGATCCAGTCGCCGACCAGCTTGATCCAGCCGTCGCCGTTGCGCGCCTCCTGCGCCGCGTACGTCGCCAGCTCGGCGGGCTCGACCTCGTGGGCGTAGCCGCGGATGTAGCGCCGGGTGGCGGCGATGTGGCGGCCGCACCGGATCAGCCGGGGCAGGTCGTCGCGGTCCTGGATCCACCGCGTGTCGGCCGCCGAGCCGGCGTCGCGGATGAGCAGGGCCCCTCCGTCACGGTCGGCGATGGCCTGCTGCTCGGTGGCCGCGTCGTCGGTGGCTCCGAAGTCGTCGAGGCCGAGGTGGCAGTGCGCGTCGACGAGCCCGGGCACGATCCAGCCCTCCGCCACCGTCTCGGCGCCGGGCTGCGGCTCGTGGGTGATGCGGCCCTCGACGACGTAGAGGTCGCGGGCCTCGCCGTCGGGCAGGACCGGTCCGCGGAAGCGCTGGGCGGGCTCGTGGGGCATGGATCCGACCCTAGCGACGGTGGGCCGTGGACGGTCGGGTCGGACGGGCGAGGGCGGACGGGCGCGGGCGGACAGGACCGTGGCCCGACCCCGCACGGGTCGGGCCACGGACGTGGGCGCGACAGCGGTCAGGGGCGGGTGCGCCTGCCGAAGCCGTAGCGGAACAGCGGGTCGTAGTCGGCGTCGCCGACGTTGATCGGCTCCTGCTCCACCGATCGGGGCCACGACACCGGGAGGCGGCCGGTGAACGGCTTGCGACCGAAGAGCACGTCGCTGACGCCCCTGCCCTCGCTGCCCGGCAGCCAGGAGGCCACCAGCGCGTCGATGCGGCGGAGCAGGTCGGGCTCGATCACCATCGGACGGCCGGAGACCACGAGCACCGTGCAGGTGGCGGCGCGGTCGCAGACGGTGCGTACGGCCTCCTGGTCGGCCGCGGAGAGCCGCATCGTCTGCTCGGGACGCGGGACGCCGTTGTCGGCCGGGTCGTAGGCCCACTCCGGTCCACCGACGTCGCCGAACCCCTCGGCGTAGGGCGTCTCCCCCACGACGACGACGCCGTCGGCGCCGCGCGGCACCCGGGCGGAGGCGTCCTCGCTGAAGGTCACCGGCCGGGTGGCCTGCGCCTCGATCGCGTCGAGCACCGTGTCGCCGGGGATGACGTTGCTCGAGCCGCCCTGCCAGGTCAGCGTCCAGCCGCCGGCCTGGTTGCCGATGTTGTCGGCGTTGCTCCCGGCGACGTAGACGCGCGACTCGTGCGACGACAGCGGGAGCGTACGGCCCTCGTTGCGGAGCAGGACCTGGGACTGGGCGACGGCGTCGCGGGCGACCGCGCGGTGGGCCGGGCTCCCGATCGTGTCGATGAGCGAGCGGTCGGTCAGCGGCTTCTCGAAGAGGCCGAGCTCGAACTTGGCGGTCAGGATGCGGGAGACGGCGTCGTCGATGCGCTCCTCGGTGACCCGGCCGTCCTCGACGACCTGCGTCAGCGTGGTGATGAGCTCGCGGAACGCCGGCTCGGTGCCCGAGCCGGGCTCCATGAACATGTCGACGCCGGCGTTGACCGACGCGGTGACCTGGGTGGCCAGGTCGCCGGGGATCTGGTGGATGGCGCGCCAGTCGGAGATCACGAAGCCCTCGAAGCCCATCTCGCCCTTGAGGACGTCGGTGAGGAGCTCCTCGTGCGCGTGCATCTTCAGCGGGTTGCCGATCCCGTCCTCGGTCCAGTCGACGCTGGAGAAGGACGGCATCACGCTGCCGACGTGGTGCCGGTCGATCGCGGCCGGGTAGGGCGACAGGGCCAGGCGCCGGAACTCGCGCCTGTTGACCCGGCTGATGCCCTGGTCCAGGGTGTAGTCACCCTCCCCGGTGTCCCAGTCGGTGAGCCCGTCGCCGGCGAAGTGCTTGGCGGTGGCCAGCACCCGGTCCGGCTGGTCGAGCTGTCCGGGCTCGCCCTGGAGGCCGTCGATCACGGTCGCCAGGCTCTCGACCAGGCGCGGGTCCTCGCCGAACGACTCGTAGGTGCGGCCCCAGCGGTCGTCGCGGGCCACGCACAGGCAGGGCGCGAAGTTCCACTGCGGGCCGGAGGCCCGGGTCTCGATCGCGGTGATGTGCCCGATCTCCTCGAGCAGCGCCGGGTTGCGGGTGGCGCCGAGCCCGATGTTGTGCGGGAAGACGGTGGCGCCGAGGAGGTTGCCGTGCCCGTGCACCGCGTCGACGCCGTAGATCAGGGGGATGCCGAGTCGCGTCTCGAGCGCCGCCTGCTGGAACCTGTCCACGGTGTCGGCCCATGCCTCGGCGGTGTTGGGCGTCGGCACGGAGCCGCCGCCCGACAGGACGCTGCCGAGCCCGAGCTCGGTGATGGTCGTGGGGTCGGCGGCGACGTCGGCCCGCTCGGCCTGCGCCATCTGGCCGATCTTCTCGGCGAGGGTCATCCGCCCGAGGAGGTCGCGCACCCGCCGGCGGGTCGGCAGGGTCGCGTCCTGGTAGGGCAGCAGCTCGGCGCCCGCCTCGGCGAGCCGGACGCCGGTGGCTCCGGCGGACGCGCCGGTCGGTGGTGCGGTGGCGCCGGAGGGGACGCTGCCGAGCAGGCCGGCGGCGAGCGTCACCGTCGCGAGCGCGGCGACGACGCCGCGGCCGTGAGGTGTACGACGGGGTCGTCCGGATGGACGTGGACGGTGCTGTGCCATGGGGTGCTCCCTTGCCCGAGTCGAGAGCGTCGAGGTGACGCCCGTCACATCGGAACGTAGGAAGCCGCTAAAGTGCGCGTCAATGCCGAAAAGACGGCGTCCCGGCCCTCTTTCGTCCGGAGCCCGCAGGAAGGGGTGGCCGTGCCCGCACACCCGGTCCGCACCCGCGGCGGCTCGCTCGACGACCTCCGCCGGGCCAACCGCCGGACCGTCCTCGGCCATCTCGTGACGGAGGGCCCGCAGAGCCGCGCGCAGCTGGCCCGCGCGAGCGGCCTGTCCGCCTCCACCGTCTCCAGCCTGGTCACCGAGCTGCTCGAGGCCGGTCACGTCCGCGAGACCACCGTCGGCCGCGCCCACAAGGGCGGCTCCGGCCGGCCGCCCCTGTTGGTCGAGCTCGCCACTCCCCCCGGCGGCGTGGTGGGCGTCGACATCGGCCACGGGCACGTCCGGGTCGCCGCCGCCGGGCCGACGGGGGACGTCCTGGCCGAGTCCGTGCGCCGCGTCGACGTCGATGCCGCCGGACCCGCGACGCTCGACCTGGCGGCCGCGATGATCCGCTCCACGCTGGCCGACGCCGGACTGGACCCGAGCCAGGTGCACGCCGCCGGCATGTGCGTGCCGGCACCGATCGACCGGGAGACCAGCATGGTGAGCACCGGCATCCTCCCGGGCTGGCGCGGCATCAACCCCGCCGCCGAGCTCGGGCGCCGGATCGAGGCGCCGGTCATCGTCGACAACGACGCCAACCTCGGCGCCCTGGCCGAGGTCCGCCACGGGGCGGCCCGCGGCCACCACGACGTGGTCTACGTCAAGCTCGCCAGCGGCGTGGGCTCCGGGCTGGTCCTCGGGGGACGGGTGCACCGCGGTGCCACCGGCATGGCGGGCGAGCTCGGCCACGTGCAGATCGGCGAGGACGGGGAGGTGTGCCGCTGCGGCAACCGGGGGTGCCTGGAGACGCGGGTCTCGGCCCGGCGCCTCCTGCACGTCCTGCAGCCGGCCCACGACGAGGACCTCACCATCGCCCGCGTGCTGGAGCTCGAGGCGACCGGCGACGCCGGCGTACGCCGCGTGCTGTCCGACGCGGGCGCCACGATCGGCCGGGCGCTGGCCGACCTCAGCAACCACCTCAACCCCTCGATGGTGGTCATCGGCGGGCCGCTCGGCGGTGCCGCCTCGGTCGTCGAGGGCGTACGCCGCGCGGTGGACCGCTACGCGCAGCCCGCCACCGCCGCGGCTCTGCAGGTGTGCCCCGGCCGCCTGGGTGAGCGCGCGGAGGTGGTCGGTGCCGTGACGATGGCCGTCGCGATGGTCACCGCCGGCGACTGACCGGCTCCGCTCAGATGCGGTCCAGCAGCCAGGAGGGGCTGAGCACCTGCGCCGGGGACACGTTGGCGGCCAGCGCGCGGTCCGCGGTCACCACGACCACGTGGGCACCTCGCCCGGCCGCGCGGCTCGCCTGCGACCGGATCTCGGCGTCGCCGTCGCGCGCCGCGTGCACGGTGGTGACGTGGGCGTCGCGGCCGGCCCTCACGCCCGCCTTGGCCTGGCCCTCGAGGACCAGCACCACCTCGTCGTACGACGTGTCGCCCACCAGCAGCCGCTCGTGCAGGCGACGGGCCGCGCCGGCGCGGTCCTTCCACCAGCCGTCGGGAACGGAGCCGACGACGTTGGCGCCGTCGACGACCAGGACCGAGCTCACTTGAGGAACTGGGAGAAGTCCTTCGGGAGGTTGAGCTGCTCGGCGGCCTTCTCGTAGTCGATGTCCGCGCCGTCGGGGTTGCCGAACGGGTTGGCCGCCTTCTCGCTCGCGGCGGCCTTCTCGGCCGCCTTCTGCTGGGCCGCCTTCGCCGGGTTGCCGGAGACCCGCTTCTTGCCCTTCTTGGCCTTGGCCTGCGCCGGCTGACGACCGCCGGAGCGCTTGCCGCCGCCGAGGCCCGGCATCCCGGGCATGCCGGGCATCCCGGGCACGCCGCCGCCGCGGGCCATCTGCTCCATCATCTTGCGCGCCTCGAAGAAGCGGTCGACGAGCTGGTTGACGTCGCTGACCTGGCGCCCCGAGCCCTTGGCGATGCGGGCGCGGCGCGAGCCGTCGATGATCTTGGGGTTCTCCCGCTCGGCGGGGGTCATCGACTGGATGATCGCCTGGATGCGGTCGATCTCGCGCTCGTCGAAGTTCTCGAGCTGGTCGCGGAACTGCCCCATGCCCGGGAGCATCCCCATGATCTTGGTCATCGAGCCGAGCTTGCGGATCTGCATCATCTGCTGGAGGAAGTCCTCCAGCGTGAAGCCGCCCTTGGTGCCGAGCTTCTCCGCGGCCTTCATGGCCTGCTCGGAGTCGAAGGCCTTCTCCGCCTGCTCGATCAGGGTGAGCATGTCGCCCATGTCGAGGATGCGCGAGGCCATCCGGTCGGGGTGGAAGAGGTCGAAGTCGGTCATCTTCTCGCCGCTCGAGGCGAACATGACCGGCTTGCCGGTGATCGAGCGGATCGAGAGCGCCGCACCGCCGCGGGCGTCGCCGTCGAGCTTGGTGAGCACGACGCCGTCGTAGCCGACGCCGTCGAGGAAGGCCTGCGCGGTGGTGACCGCGTCCTGGCCGATCATCGCGTCGACGACGAAGAGCACCTCGTCGGGCTGCACGGCGTCGCGGATGTCGGCGGCCTGCTGCATGAGCGTCTCGTCGACACCGAGCCGGCCGGCGGTGTCGATGATCACCACGTCGTGGAGCCGGCGCCTGGCCTCCTCGATGGAGGCCCGTGCGACGTCCACCGGGTTGCCGGTGCCGTTGCCCGGCTCGGGGGCGAAGACCGGGACGCCGACGCGCTCACCGTTGACCTGGAGCTGCTGGACGGCGTTGGGCCGCTGGAGGTCGGCCGCGACGAGCAGCGGCGTCTTGTCCTGGTCCTTGAGCCACAGCGCGAGCTTGGCGGCGAGGGTCGTCTTGCCGGCGCCCTGGAGGCCGGCCAGCATGATCACGGTGGGGCCGGACTTGGCGTAGCGCAGCCGCCGGGTCTCGCCGCCGAGGATGGTGACGAGCTCGTCGTGGACGATCTTGATGATCTGCTGCGCGGGGTTGAGGGCGCCGCTGACCTCCTCGGAGCGGGCCCGCTCCTTCACCGCACCGACGAACTCCTTGACGACCGGCAGCGCGACGTCGGCCTCGAGCAGCGCGATGCGGATCTCGCGCGCGGTGGCGTCGATGTCGGCCTCGGAGAGCCGGCCCTTGCCGCGGAGGTTCTTGAAGGTGTCGGCAAGGCGGTCGGAGAGTGTGGCGAACACGGTGTGGGTCTGTCCCTCGCATCGGTGGCTGAGTCAGGGCTGTCGTCAGAGGTGGAGTCAGGGGTGGAGTCAGGGGTGGTACGACGACCAAGACTAACGGCCCGACCCCGCCCGGACAGCCTCGACGGCCACACGGGGCGGAGCGCGGCTCAGCCGCCGAGCGCGGTGCGGACGGCGTGGGCCGCGGCCGCCGCCCTCTCCTCCGAGGGGCGCACCCCGCCCACCTCCTGGACGTAGAACACGTCGACCGCCTGCGGGCCCAGCGTCGAGACGTGCGCGGAGGCGACGGTGAGCCCGAGCCCGGCCAGGGTGGTGAGCACCCGGTGGACGACGCCGGGACGGTCGGAGGTGCGGATCTCGAGCACGAGCGAGGCGCGCGATGCGTCCGGTCGGACCTCCACGATCGGCGGCAGCTCGTCCTCCCGCCGGGGCGGGAGGTC
Source organism: Nocardioides renjunii (assembly GCF_034661175.1). NCBI lineage: Bacteria > Bacillati > Actinomycetota > Actinomycetes > Propionibacteriales > Nocardioidaceae > Nocardioides > Nocardioides renjunii. Next base: position 2,932,598 of record NZ_CP141058.1, read on the forward strand.
GGGCAGCTGCTGGGTGCCCTCGACCACCCGGCGGATCCGCTCGCGCACCACGGCGGGATCGAGGTAGGCGTCGGGAACCTCCCACGCGCTGACGCCCCACTCCCCCTCGCCGTCGACCTGCGACCAGGCGCGGGCGGCGTGCACCGGCACCCGCATGGCGGCGAGCCCGCCCGCGACGGCGGCGAGCAGCCCCACGCGGTCGGCGGCGATGACCGTGACGGTCGCGCCCACCTCGTGCGGGGTGATCTCGACCGACACCGCCCCGGCCTCGCGGCGTACGACGTCCGGCACGGGCAGCGACTCGACGGGGACGACGTGGGTGATCTCGGCGCCGAGCGCGTGCCCGGCGCGCGACACGAGACGGTCGACCAGCGAGGCGCGCCACGAGGTCCACGCGGCGGGCGACGCCGCCCGCGCGTCGGCCTCGGTGAGGGCGCGCAGGAGCTCCAGGCTCGCGGCGTCGGGCACGTGCGTGAGCAGCTCCGCGGTGGTCGCCGGGTCGTCCGGGTCGCGCGTGGTCGCGAGGTCGGCCAGCAGGAGGTGCCAGCGCACGAGGGACGCCACCACCTCGGAGTCGAGGTCGGTGAAGCCCATCCGGGCGACGACCTTGCGGGCCACCGGCTCCCCGGCGACCGAGTGGTCGTGGAGCGAGCCCTTGCCGATGTCGTGGAGCAGTGCCGCGACCAGCAGGAGGTCGGGCCGCCGGACGCCCCGGATCAGCGCGCCCGCCTCGGCGCAGGTCTCGACCACGTGGCGGTCGACGGTGAAGCGGTGGATTGCCGAGGCGTGGGGCAGCAGGCGGATCTGCTCCCACTCGGGGAGGAAGGTGGCGATGCCCTCCACCTCGTCGAGGGTCTCCCACACGGGCAGCAGGGCGGGACCGCTGGCGAGCAGCCGGACCAGGGCGTCGCGCGCGGGCGCCGGCCATGGCGCCGGGAGCTCGGCGCCCTCGCGGACCAGCCGGGCGGCGGTCGTGGGCGCCAGCACGGCGTTGCGGCCGGCCGCCTCCGCGGCGGCCCGCAGCAGCAGCGTCGGGTCGTCACCGGGCCGGGTGCCTGCGTCCAGCACGACCTCGCCGCGCGAGAGGGCGATGCCGGGGGCGACACGTTCGAGGGCGGGCGTGCGACGCCCCTTCTCCCCCGTCGGGCGGACCAGCACCGCGTCGGTGCGCCGCCACGCCAGCCGCGAGAGGTGGCCGATCCGGCGGCCCAGGGAGCGCACGTGGCGCTGGGCGGCCTCGGCGTCGGCCAGGTCCAGCCGCTCGGCCAGCGGACCCCACATCTCCGGGGCGATCCGGTCGCTGGGCCGCCCGGCGAGGTCGTGCACCTCGTCGCGGACGTCGAGCAGCATCAGGCGCGCGGTCTCGAGCGCGGGCGTCGAGGCGTCCACCAGCCAGCTGGCCTCGATGGCCCTGAGCACGCCGGCGTCGCGGAGGCCGCCCTCGGCCTCCTTCACGTCGGGCACCGCCACGTGCGCGAGCTCGCCGGTGACGCCGTGGCGCTTGCGGGTCATCGCCTGGAGGTCCGGCAGCCGGGTGCGGGCCTGACGCCGCCAGTCGGCCAGCATGGTCGTGCGCAGCCGCAGGCTCAGGCCTGGGTCGCCGGCGAGGTGCCGCGCGTCGAGCAGGCCGAGCGCCACCCGGAGGTCGGCCGCGGCCTCGAGCACCTCGCTCATCGAGCGCACCGAGTGGTCGAGGCGGCGCCCGGAGTCCCACAGCGGGTACCACAGCGTGCTGCCCAGCTCACCGATCTCGACGTCGTCGTCGTGCACGAGCACCACGTCGAGGTCGGAGTGCGGGGCGAGCTCGGCGCGTCCGTAGCCGCCGACGGCGACCAGGGCCACCCCGGCGGCGGGCCCGCCGGAGGCGGCGTACGCCTCGCGGCAGAGCTCGTCGGCCGAGGTGGCCCTGGTCTGTCGTCCTGCTGCGCTCACGCGGCTGGTCCCGAGACGAGCACCATCAGAGCGCGGACGCGTCCTGCTCGCCGGTGCGGACCCTCACGACGGTCTCGACCGGGCTGACCCACACCTTGCCGTCGCCGATGCGACCGGTCTGCGCGGTCTTGACGATGATCCCGACGACGTCGTCGGAGTCGGCGTCGTCGACGACGATCTCGATGCGGATCTTGGGCACGAGCGCGATGTCGTACTCGGCACCGCGGTAGACCTCGGTGTGGCCCTTCTGACGGCCGTAGCCGCTCACCTCGGACACCGTCATCCCGGCGACGCCGAAGGTCTCGAGCGCCTCGCGGACGTCCTCCCACTTGTGCGGCTTGATGACCGCGGTCACGAGCTTCATGCGCTGGCTCCTTCAGTCTTGGTGGTCGTCGCGGCCGGGACGGTGGAGGCAGCGAGGACGCTGCTGCTGCCGCCGCTGGTGCCGCTGTGCAGGTCGTAGGCCGACTCGCCGTGGGCGACGAGGTCGATGCCGTTGACCTCGTCCTCCTCGTCGAGGCGCAGGCCGATCGTGTACTTGATGGCCAGGGCGATGACGGCGGTGAGGACACCGGAGTAGACGACGGCCACCAGGACACCGAGGGTCTGGTCGCCCAGCGAGCCGAACCCGCCGCCGTTGATGAGCCCGTCGACGCCGCCGGCGCCCTCAGCGGTGGAGAAGACACCGATGAGCAGGGTGCCGATGACGCCACCGACGAGGTGCACGCCGACCACGTCGAGGGAGTCGTCGTAGCCGAGCTTGTACTTCAGGCCGACGGCCCAGGCGCAGACCGCGCCGGCCACGGCGCCGATGGCCACCGCGCCGCCGATGTCGACGGCACCCGCGGCGGGGGTGATCG